>NZ_JAMGBG010000041.1 GCF_023516595.1 Streptomyces neyagawaensis
TACACGCTGGTGTACCGGCTGATGTTCAACATCAACGAGGGCAAGGTCATCTGGCCGTCGCTGGGCGCCGCCCTCAAGAAGGCGCAGCTGCGGGACAACACCTCGTTCCTGCTGCGTCCGCCGTCCCCGGCGAGCTTCGACTTCCTCGGCCCGAACGTGGCCGTGGAGTGCACCGACCGGGACTACCCGCGCGACCAGCGGCTGCTGAAGCACAAGGTGGAGTCGTTCGCCGCGGCGGCGCCGCTGCTCGGCCCGGCGATGGCGTTCGGTCCGCCGACCTACGACCACCAGCACGCCACCGCGTGCGCGCAGTGGCCGGCCGAGCGGGTCAGCAGCTACGACGGCTCCTACCGGGCGCAGGGCTCGGCGCCGATCCTGGTCATGGGCACCACCGGTGACCCCGACACCCCGTACCAGGACGCGGTGGCGCTGTCCCATCGCCTCGACAACGCCTCGCTGCTGACGTTCGAGGCGGAGGGCCACACGGCGTTCGGCCGCAGTGCCTGCGCGACGGACGCGGTCGTCAAGTACCTGGTGGACCTGACGGTTCCCGCCGACGGCACGACCTGCGCGGACGAGACGCAGCCGCCGTCGTCGACGCCGAAGGTGGCCCCGCCCGGTACGACGCTGGGTGAGCTCCGCAACGGTGTGAACGAGCGCGTGGAGAACATCGGTTCCGTGGCCTGACCGGTCCTGACCGGTCGGCGGTGTCGCACCCGCACCACAGCACGCCACGTCCCGAGGCGTCGGCCCCACGGCCGGCGCCTCGGTCGTGCGCGGGGCGTGGGGCGCGGTGGCCGGCGTGACCGGGGCCCGGCGCCCTACCGGTCCGGGGCCGGGTCCGGGTCGTCGGCCGGGTCGCCGAAGGTGAGCGCGTCCAGGTCGCCGTCGAAGTCGTCGGGGACCGGGCACAGCAGGTCCAGGGCGTCCGGCGGCTGTCTGCGGGGGTCGGGGCCGGTCAGGGGCTGCTCGGTCCAGATGCACTTGCCGTCGGGGGTGTAGCGGGTGCCCCAGCGGTGGGAGAGGGCGGTGATGAGCTGCAGGCCGCGGCCGCCCTCGTCGGTGTCGGTCGCCCGGCGTATGCGGGGCATCGTGAGGCTGCCGTCGAAGACCTCGCAGGTCAGCTCGGAGCCGTGCAGGAGCCGCAGCCGCACGGGCCCCTTGGCGTGGCGTACGACGTTGCCGACGAGTTCGCTGGCGAGCAGTTCGGTGGTGGGGGCGAGGTCGTCCAGGCCCCAGGCGGCGAGCTGTTCCCGGACGTGGCGGCGGGCCTGCCCGGCGGCCCTCGGGTCGTCGAGGAGCGGCCAGCACGCCACCTTGTCCTCGGTGAGGGCGTGCAGCCGGGCGACGAGGAACGCGGCGTCGTCGGCGGCCTGTTGGTGGGCCGGGAGCAGCCCGTGGATGAGGGTGTCGCAGAGGAGTTCCAGGTCGTCGGCGGTGCCGTCGTCGTGGGCGTTGCGCAGCAGCCGGGCGAGTTCGGCCATGCCCTCGTCCATCTCGCGTTTCGAGGACTCCACGAGGCCGTCGGTGTAGAGCACGAGCATGCTCCCGTCGGGCACGTGCAGTTCGACCGTCTCGAAGGGCGGCTCGGCCGCGCCCAGCGGCGGGTCGGCGGCCAGGTCCGGGAAGCGCACACTGCCGTCGGGCAGGACCAGCGCCGGCGGCGGGTGCCCGGCGCGGGCGAGGGAACAGATCCGGGTCGTGGAGTCGTACAGCGCGTACAGGCAGGTCACGTACGACTCCTCGCCCATGCCGGCGACGAGGTCATTGAGGTGGGTCATGATCTCGTCGGGCGGCAGTTCGAGGTCGGCGAGGGTGTGGACGGCGGTGCGCAGCCGGCCCATGGTGGCCGCCTCGGGCAGTCCGTGGCCCATGACGTCGCCGACGACGAGGGCGACCTGGCCGCTGGAGAGCGGGATGACGTCGTACCAGTCGCCGCCGACGTCCATGCCCCGTCCGGCGGGCAGATAGCGGGCGGCGGCCTCGCAGGCGGGCAGGTCGGGCAGGGCCTGTGGGAGGAGGCCGCGCTGGAGTTCGTGGGAGCGGGTGTGCTCGACGTCGAAGAGGCGGGCCCGCTCCAGGGACTGGGCGAGGAGCGCGCTGATCGCGGTGAGGAGGGTGCGCTCCTCCTCGGTGAGACGGCGCGGCCGGTCGAAGGAGACGACGCACACCCCGAAGGTGTGGCCGGAGGCCGTCAGCGGCAGGAACGCCCAGGACTGCTTGCCCGAACGACGGGGCAGGTCGGCCTGGTGCGGCTCGTACGCCGCGTACTCCTCGGCCGAGGACAGGAAGACGGGTCCGCCGGTGGCGATGGCGTCCCAGGCGGGCCCGTGGCGCGTCTTGGGGCGGTGGTCGACCAACTCGACGAACTCGGCGGAGTAGCCGACCGCGCCGAGGTTGTGGAGGCGGTCGCCCTCGACCTCCTGGACGAGGAACCCGGTGGCGGCGAACGGCGGAAGCACCCGCCGGGCCACCGCCTCGATCACATCCCGCGTGGTGGTCGCCTTGGCCAGCGCGGCCGTCAACTCGGCTGTGCGGGAGGCCCGTTCGGTGGCGGCCCGCTCGGCGGCGCGGCGTTCCTCCTCCAGCCGGCGGTTCTCGGTGGTGTCGGTGAAGTACAGGGTGTGGCCGTCGGGGCCCGGAACGACCCGGAGGTGGAACCAGCGGTCCTTGCCGGGGCTGTGCACATCGAACCCGGTGGGCCTCTGGTCGGCGGCGGCCTTGCGGCACAGCCGCTCCAGGCCGGGCACCCCGTCGCACTCGACGGCCAGCTCCCACAGCACCCGTCCGACGATCTCGTCCTCGGACAGGCCCAGCATGCGTTCGGTCTCCAGGTTGGCGAAGGTGATCCGCCATGCCGTGTCGACCGCGAGGAAGGCGTCGCTCATGTGGCGCACGGCCCGGCTGAGGGCGTCGCGGGCGGAG
This sequence comes from Streptomyces neyagawaensis, assembly GCF_023516595.1. Classification (GTDB taxonomy): domain Bacteria; phylum Actinomycetota; class Actinomycetes; order Streptomycetales; family Streptomycetaceae; genus Streptomyces; species Streptomyces neyagawaensis. Next base: position 2,926 of record NZ_JAMGBG010000041.1, read on the forward strand.
CCGGACGGGGTGCTCTCCCAGCCGACGCCGACCATCCGCCGGGGTGTGCCGTGCTCGTCGTAGGTGGCGCGGCCGCGGGCCCGGGTCCAGCCGTAGGTGCCGTCGAGGCGCCGTACGCGGTACTCCGCCTCGTACACGGTGCGGTCGCGGATGGCGCGGTGGGTCGCGGCGAGGGTGGGGGCGAGGTCGTCGGGGTGGACGATCCGCATCCAGTCGTCGATCCTGCCGGTGAAGTCGGCGGGCCGCGTGCCGTACAGCTCCAGGGCGGGCTCGTCCCAGATCAGGTCGCCGGTGCCGATGTCCCAGTCCCAGGAGCCGACGCTGACCTCCTTCAGGGCCTGCCGCAGCCGCTCACCCCCGGACTCGGCGGGGCCGGGGCCCGACGGGGGCGGGGCCTGCGCCATCCGCTCCTCGGTCCAGGTGACGACGTCCCGCAGGAACCCCCAGTGGGCGTCGTCGGGTTCGCCGCGGTCGCCGGTGAGGACCGAGAGCGCGCCGATCGCCCGGTCGCCGCAGGTCATGGGGAGGGCGGCGACACCCGTGCCGGGCCAGGTCGGGTCGACGGAGGCGATGGGCGCCCAGGAGCCGTGGTCGCGGTGGAGGGCGCGGGCCGGGGGCAGGGAGCCCTCCTGGTCGATGATCTCCCAGGGGCGGGTGAGGGCGGCCGGGAGGCCGGTCGCCGACACCAGACGGAGCGCCGACATCGGCCCGCGGAGGTGGATCATGCCGCCGAGAGCGCCGAGTTCTCCGACCGCGTGCTGGAGCGCGAGGCGGAAGACCTCGCTCACCGCGACACCGGGATCCACCGTGCCGAGCAGGGCCAGCCGTGCGTTCATGAATCCGACCTTAACGTTCACCGCTCGATCAAGGCAGTGCACCACGGGAACTCACTGACGGATCGTCCGCACCGGCCAACCGCGCCCAAGTGGCTTGTCATGCACAACAATTGACGAGCCGACAGAAAGGCGGCCCGCACGGCGTGGCCGTCGCCGCGCGGGTGGCGTGACCAAGATCCGGCGCGGGTCGTTGGGCCGCTGCAAGACCCAGGTTGTCCGGCCGACCCCCAGCAGGCGCCCCATGTTCAAGTCGTTGGTCAAGACGTTCGTCGAGCAGTACACGAGGAACCAGCAGCTCGGACGAGAGCTCAGAGTTCAGCGCGAGGAGCAGGAGCGGCGTTGGCGTGAGGAGGACCGGGCCGTGCTCCTGGCCGCGCTCGCGGAGAACCGGGTCGCGCTCGACGAGCACAACCGCACGCTCCGCCGGGCCGCCGGCGTCTCGTACATCACGCTGCGCTGCCACGAGGACACCTGGACCTTCATGGCGCGCGCCGCCTTCGGGGTCTGGGAGCCGAACTGGACCCAGAGCACCCGTGACCCCTACGACCGGATCGGTCCCGGTGTGAGCAAGGCGGGCCGGTTCACCGCGGACCCGAACCTGCCGCCGGGCCGTGTCACCAAGGCCGAGGGAGGCATGCAGGACGTGCTGCTGTCCGGGCAGAACCTCGTCCTCGTCCTCGACGCCCTGCACACGGCCACGACGGCGGAGCTGTCCGCCACCGGGGCCCGCTCCAGGACCCTCTACGACCGGCTGGCGTCGTTCACCGCCAAGCTCGACCCGGCCGCGCCGCCCGGCCGCACCACCGGGATCCTCTGCCGGATCGACGACAGCCTGCACACCCAGTACGTCGGCGGCCGGCCCTCCGGCGGCACCACCGGTCGCGGCACCTCCGCGCCCCTGTTGCGCAAGGTGCCCTCCCCCGCCCCGGCGACCCGCTGACCCGGGCTGCGCGTGCCGGGGCCGGACTGACTTGGGGCGGAGTGGGGCCGGGGCGGGGCGGGGCCTGGTTCAGGCCAGGGAGGCGAGGAGGCCGGTACCCGGTGCCAGGACGCCGGGCTGGCCGAGGGCGCGGAAGTCGGCCTCGACGTCCGACAGTCGGAGGGTGCCGGCGCGGACGGCGTGGTAGCGGACGAGCGACCACACGAAGACGTCGAGGTTGTCGAACTGCGTGTCCGCCTCGACGACCTCCTCCTCGTGGAACCACACGGCGACACGGCCGTTGGTGAGCACCACGTAGTAGTTGCCGCCCCCGTCGGCGCCGACGGACCACACGTCGTCGTCGGACAGATCCGTCTCGTAGTCCGAGTCGAGGATCCGGCAGTCGTTGGCCGCGAAGTCGAAGGCATACGACCAGTCGTGGATGTCGAGGAACCGCGGCATGGTCCCCGCCCGCACCCGGCGGTCGAAGGCGGCCAGCGCGGTCGCCGCGTCGCGGGGAAGGCGGGCGAGGAACGGTGCGACCGGGCGGGTCGACGCCGGGGGCACGGCGGCCCACGGCTCGTCGGGGAACCAGCGCGCCAGATCGGCGTCGAGACCCCGCTCCACGTACCCGGCCAATGCGTCGACGGAGAGAGACATGCGGGGAGGCTATCCACGCCCGCCGTAGGCAGTTACGTGGGGCACGGGCCCCCGGCGGTCATGGGGTGGGCCGTGTGGCGGGCGACGGGGCGGGTCGGGGCCGGTCGTCGCAATCGGAGCACAACCATCCGCCATGACCTGCCGTCTCACCACGTAGCAGCGTCATGCGATCCAGGGGGGACAACATGCGACGTATCGGAGCGGCGGTGGCCGTACTCGTGCTCGCCGGCACGGCGACGGTGGCGGCGGGGGGCGGCGCGAGTGCCGCTCCGGCGGGCGCCGCGCGGGCGGCGGCCTGCCCGACGGGCTGGGGCAGCGGCCTCAAGGGCGTCCCGGACAGCGGCATCGTCCCGCTGGCCGACATCAGGACCGGCCGCCACGACTGCTACGACCGCATGGTCTTCGATGTCCCCGGCGGCGGCGACCACATCGGCTACTACGTCCAGTACGTCGACCAGTTGCACCAGGTCGGCTCGGGCGACGTCATCCCGGTCGGCGGCGGCGCCGTCCTGGAGGTCAGGATCGCCGCGCCCAGCTACGACCCGGAGACCGGCGCGGTCGCCTACCCGGGGAAGGCCGCGAAGCCGCTGCCCGGCGTCGACATCACCGGCTACCGCACCTTCCGCGACACCCGCTTCGCGGGCAGCTTCGAGGGCGAGACCCAGATAGGTCTCGGTGTCCGCGCCCGGCTCCCGTTCCGGGTGACCCGGCTGCACGACCGGCTGGTCGTCGACGTCGCCCACAGCTGGACGAGCACGCGCTGACGCCGCGCGGGGCGGCGCGACCCGCGGCAGGGGCGGGAACACGCGGCGGCCGAGCGCCGGTGCTGTTCCCCGGTGCCCGACTTGTAGGGTCCGCACGGTGGAGAGATCGAATGAAGGTTTGAACGGCGGGGCGTCGGCCGAGACGCTGCTGGATGTGCTGCTCGGCGCGGCGCGCGAGGCTCCCGAGCGGACCGTCGTTCATGTGCGTGCCGACGGCGGCGAGCACACCGTCACCTTCGCCGGACTCCGCGACGACGCGCTGCGGGTGGCGGGCGGCCTGATCGAGGCCGGCGTCACCGCGGGCACCCCGCTGCCGCTGGTCGCCGACCGGGGCGAGGACTTCCAGCCGATGTTCTGGGGCGCGCTGGCGGCCGGGGCCGTTCCCGTGCCGCTCGCGCCCGAACCCCGCCGTGTCGGACCGGTGTGGGAACTCCTCGGCCGCCCGCCGGTCGTCGTCGACGCCTCCACGGCACCCCTGCTCGGCGAACTGGGCGCGTCTGTCGTGGCGTTGCCGCTCGACGCGCTCCGCGAGGGCCGCCCGCTCCGGCGACCGCACCGGCCCGCGCCCGACGATGTCGCGTTCCTCCAGTTCTCCTCCGGCAGCACCGGCTCCCCCAAGGGCGTCGAACTCACCCACGCCGGCGTCCTCGCGAACCTCCGCCAGATCCGTACGGCGATGGCCATCACCGGCGACGACGTCATCGCGACATGGATGCCGTACTTCCACGACATGGGCCTCATCGGCACGCACCTCGTGCCGATGGCGGCGCGCGTGCGACAGATACGCGTCGAACCGCTGTCCTTCGCCAAGCGCCCCGCCCTGTGGCTGGAGGCCGCGGCCCGGCACCGCGCGACCCTGCTGTCGGCCGCCAACTTCGCCCTCGACCTGGCCGTACGGCGGATCCCGGCCGCGACGCTCGCCGGGCTCGACCTGAGCCACGTACGACTGCTGCTCGTCGGCGCCGAGCCGATCGCCCCGCGTGTCTGGCGCGCCTTCCAGGCCCACACCGCCCCCGCCGGGCTCGACCCGCGCGCCCCGCTCCCCGTCTACGGCCTCGCCGAGGCGACGCTCGCGGTGACCGTGCCGCCGCTGGGCGAGCGCGCCGAGCCGGTGGTACTCGACCGGGCCGCGCTCAGCCGGGGCCGGGCGGTGGAGACCGCGCCGGGCACGCACGCGGTGGAGCTGATGGACCTCGGACTGCCGGTGGAGGGCTGCGAGGTCAGGATCACCGGGACGGTGGGGGACAGCGAGGGCGAGGGCGAGGTCGAGAGCGACGGCGGCGCGGGGAATGCGGAGGGTGCGCGTGACGCCCGAGACTCCCGTGACGTCCGTGACGTCCGTGACGTCCGTTCCGTCCGTGACGTCCGTTCCGTCCGTGGTGTGCTCGGTGAGTCGCGGGTGGGGCATGTGGAGGTGCGGGGGCCGCAGGTGGGGCGCGGGTACCACCGGGCGCCGGGGGCGAGCGCGGAGGCGTTCGGGGACGACGGGTGGCTGCGGACCGGGGACCTCGGGTTCCTGCGGGGTGGGCGGCTGGTGGTCACCGGGCGCCACAAGGACGTCGTGTTCGTCAACGGCCGTACGTTCCACGCGTCGGACCTGGAGGAGGCGGTCGCGGCGACGCCGGGACTGCCGTCCGGTACGACCGCCGCGGTCGTCGGGTCCACCGACCCGGACGGCGGGGGCGAGCGGGTCGTCGCGTTCGTGCGGTGGGCGAGACCTCCCGCCACGACCGCCGCCCCCGTGCTGCGGGCCGCCGCCGGACGTCTGCGGGAGGCCCTCGGCCACGACGACGTACGGGTCCTGCCGCTGCCGCCGGCGGCGTTCCCCCGCACCACCAGCGGCAAGCTGCGCAGGGGCGCGCTGCGGGAGCGGTTCGAGGCCGGGGGGTTCGCGGCGGTCGAGGAGCGCTGGGGCGACACGGCGACGGGGAGCGCCGGGACGGCCGGGGAGCCGGGCGAGGGAGGTGGGGCGGGGAGCACCGGGGAGGCCGGGGAGCACCGCGGCGGAGGTGAGGCCAAGGGTGCGGTCTCGGTGGCCGGGGCGCCTCGTTCGGTGCGGGACGTGCGGGAGGCCGTACGGGGGGTCTGGGCGCGGGTGCTGGAGCGGCCCGAGGGCGAGATCGGGCTCCACGAGCGGTTCTTCGACCTCGGCGGCTCGTCGCTGAAGGCGATGGCCGTGCTGGCGGAGTTGGAGGACACGTTCGCGGTCACCGTGGAGCCGAGGGCCCTGCGGGACCATGACACGGTGGCGGGGCTGGCGGGGTATCTCGTCGAGGCGGTGGTGGAGCCGGGGTCGCGCTCGGTCGCGGTGACGGGCTCGGACACAGGAACGGGGGCGGTCGCCGGTTCGGCCGCGGAGACCGGGCCCGTGACGGAGACGGACACTGCTTCCGCTGCCGTTCCCCGTGGCCGTCGTGACCGTAGCCGTGGCGGCGGGGTCTCCTCCGGTGCCGTGGCCGTGCTCTCGGTGGCGTGCCGGTTCCCCGGGGTCGGGTCGCCCGAGGAGTTCTGGGAGTTGCTGGCGGCCGGGGGCGACACCGTCGGGGCGGTACCCGAGGACCGGTGGGGGAACGGGCCCCTCCCGAGCACCCGGTTCGGCTCCTTCCTGCCCGAACCGGCGGCCTTCGACGCCGACTTCTTCGGGATGGACGACGCGGAGGCGAGGGCGACCGACCCGCAGGCGCGGATCTTCCTCGAACTGGCCCACGAGGCACTGGAGCGTGCAGGGTACGCGGGCCCCCGCCGGGCCGGCCGCAGGGTCGGCGTGTTCGCGGCCACCGGCGACAGCGGCTACCGCGAGGTCCTGGCCGAGGCCGCCGCCGGCGACCTCGCCCGCCACCCGGCCGCCCTCACCGGCAACCTGCCCAACCTGATCGCCGCCCGGGTCTCCCAGGTGCTGGACCTGACCGGCCCGGCGCTCGCCGTCGACACCGCGTGCTCGTCCGCGCTGGTCGCGCTGCACCTGGCCCGGCGGAGCCTCGCCGCCGGGGAGTGCGACCTCGCCGTGGTCGGCGGGGTCAACCTGGGCCTGACGGGCACCGGGCACCGGCTGCTCGAAGCGACGGGCGCGCTGTCGCCGACCGGCCGGTGCCGGGCGTTCGACACGGACGCCGACGGGTTCGTGCCCGGGGAGGGCGGCGCGGCCCTCGTGCTCGCCCGCCTGGACGAGGCCCGCGCCGCCGACGACCCGGTCCTCGCCCTCGTACGCGGGACGGCGGTGAACAACGACGGCCGCTCGCTCGGCCTGCTCGCGCCCACGCCGCGCGGGCAACGCGAGGTCATCGCGCGGGCGTACGCGGAGTGCGGGGTCGACCCGGCCGCCGTGTCGTACGTCGAGGCGCACGGCACGGGAACCCCGATCGGGGACCCGGTGGAGGCGCGGTCCCTCGGCCAGGCGTTCCCGCCCCGTCCCGACGGGCTTCCGCGACGGCTGGGCTCGGTCAAGGCGAACCTCGGGCACCTTCTCAACGCGGCCGGGATGCCCGCCCTCGTCAAGGTCGTGCTCGCGCTCACCCACCGCCGGCTCCCGCCCACGCCGCACGCCGCCCGACCCGCCCCGTTCCTCGCCCACACGGCCCCCGGCTTCCGCCTCGTGACGGAGCCGGAGCCCTGGACCACCCCGGACGGCGGCCCCCTCACCGCGGGGGTCAACGCGTTCGGCTTCGGAGGCACGAACGCCCACGCGATCCTGGAGGAGGCACCGGACACCACGGGGCGCCGTGACTGCGGGGAGGTCGGTTGCCGTGCGGGTGGGGAGGCCGGTTGCCGTACCTGCGGAGAGGTCGGCCGGTCCGGGCACGGCCGCCCCGTCGGAGCCGCGGTCGACGTCTCCGGGCCGTGTCTGCTCACCCTCTCCGCTCGGAGCCCCGGCGCCTTGCGGGCGGCCGTCGCCGAGCTCGCCGCGCACCTCCGAGCGCGTCCCGAGCTTCCCGAGGCGGACGTGTGCGCCACCGTCGGCACCGCGCGCGACGACGCCCCGTACCGTCTCGCGGTCGTCGCCGACGGCGACCTCCTCCAGCGGCTGGAGGCGGCCGCTCGCGCCGGGGAAGCGGAACCCACCCGCGCCCGGCCCCGTACCGTCTTCGTCCTCCCCGGTCAGGGCGCCCAACGCCCCGCCGTGGCCCGCGCGCTGTACGAATCCGCCCCCGCCTTCCGGGACACGCTGGACGAGGCGTCCGCGCTCGTCGGACGCGTCCTGGGCCGTTCCCTGACCACGTGGTGCCTGGACGAGCACGTCAGCCCGGAGGCGCTGGCGCGGACGGAGGTGGCGCAGCCCCTCCTCGTCGCGTTCGGCGCGGCCCTCTCCGCGCAGCTCGGCGCGTGGGGGGTGCGACCCGACGCGGTCGTCGGGCACAGCGTCGGCGAGATCACCGCCGCGCACCTCGCCGGCGTCCTCCCCCTCCCGGACGCGCTCGCCTTCGCCGCCGAACGCGGACGCCTGATCGGCGAACTCGCCGCACCGGGCGCCATGGCCGCCGTCCGGGGCGACGAGGACACCGTCGCCCCCGTGATCGCCGCGTCCGACGGCGAGTTGTGCGTGGCCGCCGTCAACTCGCCCACCCAGCTGGTGATCGCCGGCACGTCCGACGCCGTCGACCGCGCGATCGCCACTCTGACAGCGCGCGGTGTCGCCGCACGCCGGCTGCGCGTCTCGCACGCCTTCCACTCCCCCCTGCTGGAGCCCGTGCTCGACCCGCTCGGCAACGCAGCGAAGGCGCTGACCGTGCTCCCGGCCACCGTGCCGATGCTGAGCACGGTCAGCGGACAGTGGGGCCCGGAACTGACCCCCGAGTACTGGCGCGACCACGCGGCCCGGCCCGTGCGCTTCGGCGCGGCCGTGGCTCGGCTCCTCGACGAGGGCTACGACACCTTCGTCGAACTGGGCCCCGGCGACACCCTCTCGGGCCCCGTCCGCGCCATCGCCGCCGCCCGGCCGGGGGAGGTGGCCGGAACCAGGGTCGGGGCGGGGGCCGAGTTCCACGAGTTCCCGTCCTCGTCGTCCGGCGTCGCGTACCTGCCCGCCCTGAGTCCCGCCCCGAGTGTCGCTCCGGACGGTGGGAGCGCCGGGTCCTCCGACGCGCGCTCCCTGCTGGAAACGGTCGGTCGCCTGTGGACACGCGGGACACCTCTGTCCCCGACGGTCCCCGCACGCGGCCCCGTTGGGAACCGCCGGGTGCCCGTCCCCACGTACCCGTTCCAGCGTCGCCGGTACTGGCCGGAGCGCCTCGACTCACCCCCGGCGCCCCACGCCACACCTCCCAGCCACGACCTCGACGGCGGCCCCGTTCCCCGGCCCCTCCTCTGGCGCGACGCCCCACTCCTCGCCGCGCCGGACCCCCGCGTCGTACGCCTCGCCGGCGCCGACACGGCCCTCGCACGGGCCCTCGCCGACCGCCTCACCGAGCAGGGCGTGACGGTGCTGGGGCCGGACGACAACTCTCCGAGCGGGCCGAACGCCCCGGAGACCCTGGTGTGGTTCGCCGAGGACACCACCGAGTCGGCCACGGCAACGACCACGACCACCGACGCCATTGCCTCCCTCCGTGGTGTTCTCGCCCTGTTCGACACCGCCCCCGCCCGCCTGCTGCTCGTCACGGAGGACGCGTACACCACCGGCAGCGGAGACACCCCCGGGCGTGCCCGGCCCGTCGGCGCACTCCTCCACGGCTTCGCCCTGGCTCTCCCCGACGAGCACCCGGCGCTGTCCTCCCGCGGCGTCGACCTCTCCTCCGGTGACCCGCTCGCCGCCCGACTCCAGTCACTGGAGCGGGAGTTGTACGCGGCCGACACTCCCGGCAGCGCCGTCGGCACCGTCGCCTGGCGGGCGTCCCGTCGCCTCGCCCGTACGCCCGTCGCCTCGACCGGCACCACCCGGACGACCGCCGACGTCCTCCCGCCGAACGGCACGTACCTCATCACCGGCGGTGCCGGCGGCCTCGGTTCCGCGCTCGCCCGCGACCTCGCGGAGCACGGCGCCCCCGACCTCGTCCTCACCGGCCGCACCCCCACTCCGCCCCGCGCCCTGCTCGCCGAACTCCGCGCGCTCGGCGCCCGCGCCCGCTACCAGGCGGCGGACGTGAGCGACGCCCGCGCCCTCGACGACCTCGTCGCCGGGCTACCGCCCCTGGACGGTGTCTTCCACGCGGCCGGTACGGCCCGCCCCGGCAGTCTGCGCGGCAAGTCCGACGACGAGATCGAGGAGACCCTCGCGGCCAAGGTCCACGGCACGGTCCTCCTCGCCGAGGCACTGCGCCGGTACGGCCACGACACCGCCGTCCGCGTCGCCTTCTCCTCCGTCTCCTCGGTCCTGCCCGGCCTGTCCGGCGCCCTCGGCGACTACGCCGCCGCCAACGCGTTCCTCGACGCCTTCACCACCGCCGAGCACGCCGCGGGGCGGCCCTGGCGGACGATCGCCCTCGGGCCGGTCTCCGACACGGGCCTGGCGAGCGGCCCCCGCGCCGAGGACCGACTCCGCGTCCGGGGCCTCGCCCCCATGCCCGTACGCGCCGCCCTCACCGCCCTCCGCACGGCCCTCACCCTGGACGCGCCCCACATACTGGTGACGGGCACGACGGAACCGACTCCGACGCCGACACCGGACGCCACGCAGAGCTCCACGCCTGCCTCCGCGCCCGTGCCCGCGCCCACACCCACGCCCGCGCCCACGAGCAGCGCCACCTCCGCAAGCGGCACCGCCCCCGCGATCACCGCGCTCCTCCGCCGTCTCCTCGCCGAGGCCCTCCATCGCTCCCCTGAGGACATCGCGGAGGACGCCCCCTTCCTCGGTCTCGGGCTGGACTCCCTCAGTGCCGTGGACCTCGCCCGGCGTCTGGAGCGGGAGCTGGGCCGGCAGCTGCCCGCCACCCTGCTCTTCGAGTACCGCACCATCGGCGAACTGGCCGCCCACCTGGCCACCGGGACGCCCACAACGGCACCGCCCGCCCTGCCCGCCGCGCCTCCCACCACCGGTTCCACCACCGGTTCCGGCGCCGAGTCCGGCGCCGAGGACGGCCTTCTGCCCCTCACACCGCTCCAACTCGCCTTCCACACCAGCGCATCCCTTCACGAGGGGGTCACGGCATACGGCTATGTCCGCCAGACCGTCAGCGGCCCCCTCGACCCCGCGCTCCTCGGCCGGGCGCTCGCCCACCTCGCCCTCCGTCACCCCCTGCTCAGGATGCGGTTGACCGGGGACGGCGGCGCCCGCCCGCGCCAGTACACCGCGCCCGCCGAGGTGCCCACCGCCCACGGATCCGGGCCCGCCTGGTACGAGATCCGGCAGGTCCCGGCCGGTCCCCGCGCCCTGGCCGACCTCGAACAGGCCCTCTGCAACCGGCCCTTCGACCTCACCACCGAGGACCCCGTACGAGCCGTTCTGGTCCCCGACCAGGAGGACGCGCACCTCACCCATCTGCTCCTGGTCGTCCACCACGCCGCCGCCGACGGCTACAGCCTCAAGGTGCTGAGCGAGGACCTCTGGTCGCTGTACACCACCCTCGCGCGGGGAACGGGAGGGACGCCGGAACTCCCGCCCGCCTCAGGCGAGTTCGGCGACTACGTGGCCGCCCTCACCGTCGAACGGCACTCCCCGGCGTTCGAGCGGGACCAGCGGTACTGGCGCGACCGCCTCACCACGCACCTGTCCGCCCCCTCGACCGCATCCGCCGCCCCCGCCCCGGCCCTCCCCTACGACGGCGACCCCGACGCGCCGCCGGTGCCACCGCTCGTCCATCACCGCACCGAGATCGACGAGGAGGTGACCTCCGCGCTGCGCGAGGTCGCGGCCCGCCACGAGGTGTCGCTGTTCCATCTGCTGCTGGCGGCCTACGGGCGGTGCCTTGCCCGGTGGAGCGGGCGTCCGGAGGTCGCCGTGAACGTGGCGCGGGCGCGCCGCGAGGTGGCGCTCGCCGGGGTCGACCGTCTGGTGGGGCCGCTCGCCGACACCCTGCCGGTGTTCGTGACGGTCGGCCCCGACGAGCCGGTGACCGCGCTGGCCGGCCGGGTCCGGGAGATCTGGCGGGAGGCCGAGGCGCACGCGACGCTCGGCAGCGCCGACCTTGCCCGACTGCTGGGGGAGGTACGTCCCGCCACCGGACCGGCGCCGCGCACGGTCGCCGAGGCGGGCTTCAGCTTCGCCCGTTTCCCGGTGGTGCACGGCCCCGACTGGCCCGTCACCGTCACCCCGACGGCCGCGGCCACCGCCACCGCCGCCACCCGCCTCGGCCTGCTCTGCTGGGAGGCCGACGCGAGCCTGCGCCTGTCCTGGAACCACCCGGCCCGGCTGTTCCGCCCCGAGACGGTACGCGGCCTCGCCGACGGGTACGTCTCCGAACTGCGCGCCGTCGCCGCCGGGTCGAGGGAGCCGGCCGTCGCGTACGCCCCGCACCGGCAGCCCGCGCGTCCCGCATCTGGACCCGTCGCGCCCGCCGCGCCCGCCGCGCAGCCGGCGGGCGGCGGACAGCCCGGCATCGTGGACCGCCTGTGCGCGCGGTTCCGTGCCACGCCCGAGGCCGTCGCCGTCCACACCGGCGACTCCACCCTCACCTACGGAGCCCTCGACATCGCGTCCGCCACCCTCGCCGCCGGGCTCCGCGCCCACGGGGTGCGCCCCGGCGACCTCGTCGGGCTGCTCACCGAACCGGGCGGCACCGCCACCGTCACCGGGGTGGTCGGCATCCTGCGCGCGGGCGCCGGCTGGGTACCGCTGGACGCCACCCACCCCGTCGCCCGGCACCGGGACCAACTGGCCCGCACCGGCGTCGGTGTCCTGGTGTGCGACCCGGCGAACCACGAGGCCGCCGCCCGACTGGGGGGCGTCGTCCCCGTCGCCACGACCGAGGCACCCTCACGCCCTGTCGCCGCAGGCGAAGTCCCCTCCCCGCTCCCGGGCGGGGCCGCCACCGACCTCCTGGGCTCCGCCCCGTACGACCCCGACTCCGCCCCGTACGACCCCGAGGCCGTCGCGCACGACCCGGACGCCGTCGCGTACGTCATCTTCACCTCCGGCTCGACGGGCCGTCCGAAGGCCGTGCCCGTCACCCACAGGTCCATGGCGAACTACCTCGACTGGGCGCTCGCCACCTTCGGCTACGGCCCGGCCGACCGGCTGGCGCAGACCGCGTCCGTCTGTTTCGACGCCTCCGTACGGCAGTTGCTGGCCCCGCTGCTCGTCGGCGCCTCGGTGCACACCGTCTCCCGCGATCTGCTGCGCGACCCCGAGGCGCTCCTCGACCGGGTCGTGGCGGACCGGATCACGGTGTGGAGCTCGGTCCCGACGCTCTGGGAACGTCTGCTGACCGCCGCCGAGGAGCGTGTCCGCCGGGAGGGGGCGGCGCCCCCGGACCTCTCCGCCCTGCGCTGGGTCCACGTGGGCGGCGAGGCCCTCCCCGCGGCCCACGTCCGCCGCTGGTTCGACCTCCTCGACGCGACGGCCACCCCGACCCACACCCTGGGCGTCCCCGGCATCCCCGGCGTCCCCGATGCTCCCCGTGTGCGCCATCGGGTCGCCAACCTGTACGGCCCCACCGAGGCCACCATCAACGCGACCTGCCACATCATCGACACCCGCCCCGCCGACGACGTCCGCCACCTCCCCATCGGCCGCCCGATCGCCGGCACCGAACTGGCCGTGGTCGACGCGGACGGCCGGGCCTGCGCCCCCGAGGAGGCCGGGGAACTCCTCATCGCCGGCACCGGACTCACCCCCGGCTACCTCGGCGACCCGCACCTCACCGCGGCGGCCTTCACCGAGCGGGACGGACGGCGCTGGTACCGCAGCGGCGACCGCGTCCGCCGTACGGCCGACGGGGTGCTGGAGTTCCTGGGCCGCCTCGACGACCAGGTCAAGGTCCGCGGTCACCGCGTCGAACTCGGCGAGGTCGAGGCCGCGCTCCTCGCCCACCCGGGCCTGGCCCGCGCGGCCGTGCTGCTGCGGGAGGGGCGGCTCGTGGCGTACGTCGAGCCCCGGGCCGGGGCGCCTGAGCCCGACGCCCGCGAGGTCCGCGCCTTCCTGTCCCGGACCCTGCCCCCGTACATGCTCCCGGCGCGCATCCACGCCCTCGCCGCCCTCCCGCTGACCGGCACGGGCAAGATCGACCGCAACCGTCTCGCGCCGCCCCCGGACCACGACACCCCCGCACCCGGGCGGACAGCGCACCGCACCCCGCCGGTGACCCCCACCGAACGGCTGCTGGCGCGCGCCTGGTCCCAACTCCTGGACGTGCCCGAGGTCTTCCGGGAGGACGACTTCTTCGTCCTCGGCGGGGACTCCCTCACGGTGCTGGAGCTGTTCTCCCGTCTGCGCGACGACCACCGCCTCCTGCCACGGCCGACCACCGTCTACACGCACCGCACACTGGGCGCGCTGGCGGCGGCCATCGACACGGCCGACGAGACGGCGGCGGCCACCGCGCTCCCCGTCGCGGGACCCGGCCCGGCCGCCCCCACGTCCCCCACCACCCCGGTCACCCCCTACCCCCTCACCCCCTCCCAGCGGGGCTTCCTCCTGGCCGACGCGCTCGCCGCCGGTGCGCCCGGCGGCTCCGGGGGCACCGGCGGCTCCGTGGACTCCGCCTGGCTGGCGCGTTTCCGGATACGCGGGCCTCTGCGTCCGGAGCTGTTCCAGCGCGCGGTGGACGTCCTCGTGGCCCGGCACCCGATGCTCCGCACGGTGTTCCCGGCCGGTGCGCGCCCGCCCGTGCAGCAGGAACTGCCGGACACGCTGCGGCTGCCGGTGGAGACGGAGGCGCTGAGCGAGCCGGGGCTGCTGGAGCTGCGGATCGCCGAGGAGGCGCGGCGGCGGTTCGAGCCGTGGGCGTGGCCGCTGCTGCGGCTGCGTCTGTTCACGGTCGCCGACGACGAACACGTCCTCGTCGTCCACGCCCACCACCTCATCGGCGACGGCTACAGCGCCGCCCTGCTCACCCGTGAACTCCTCACCGTCCACGACCGTTTCGCCGCCGGTCTGTCCGACGGCCTGGAGCCGTTGCGGTCGACGTTCCGCGACCACGTCGAGCTGCGCGCCACCCGCCGCCGGGCCCCGTCCCGGGCGCCGGGAGCGGCGGACCACCTCGCCCGGCACGAGGCCCCGTACACGCCCCCCGTGCTCCGCGCCTCCCGGCAGCCCGCCGACGGCACCGGGGCGTCCCCCGGCCTCCGCACCCCCGGCTTCCACACCACCGGTTTCACCCTCGACGCCGACCGCGCCGGGGCGTTGCGCCGGCTCGCCCGTACCGCCGGGACGACTCCGTACGCGCCGTTCCTCACCGCCTACCACCGCGCTCTCGTCGGCCTCACCGGCCACCGGGACCTGGTGCTCGGCCTCGCGGTCACCGGGCGCGACGACAGCGTGCCCGACGCGCACCGGGTGTTCGGCCCGTTCGCGGAGGCCGTGGCCGTGCGCCCGCCGGTCCACGGGGAGGTGCCCGGCCCCTTCGTGGAGGACCTGCGCCGTGTCGCCGCCGAGGCGGTCGCGGCCCGGACCGCCGGACCGCTGGACCTGCGGACGGACGACGGCCTGCCCCGTACCGCCCAGTTCTTCTTCACGTTCCTGGACTTCGGCTCCCTCGGCGCCCCGGCCGGCACCGCGCTGACCGTGCTCCCCGACGACACCGACACGGCGCTCGCCCCGCCCCCCGTGGGCACGGACGTCCTCCTCGCCGTCCGCCCCTCGGGCGACGGGGTACGGGTCACCGTCCGCGCGTCGGCGGGCGCCCTCACCGAGGAGGAACTGGCCGTGTTCGCGGGCGGGTTGCGCCGCGAGCTGGAGGACAGCGCGCCCCTGGACGCCGCGCTCATCGGCTATCTGCCCGCACCCCGCGACCTGGCCGCGTACGCGGGACTGCCCCCGCACGCCGTGCCGGGCCGCGAACAGCTCCGGGCGCTCCTCTTCCCCGACGGCCGCCCGCGGCTGCTGGAGACGACGACCACGTCCCTCGGCACATCCGGCTTCCTCGCTCTACCGGTGTTCGCCGACGAACTGACGGCCCTCGCCACCCCGGACGACCGGAGTTCTCTGGCCGCCCGCACCGCACGTGCCGTGGAGCACGCCCTCGCCCTGGGCGCGCGTTCCGTCTCCCTGGCCGGGGTGATCCCGGCCCTCACCGGCTACGGCTACGACGTCCTGCGAGAGGCGGCCCCCACGGCGACCCCGAGCGCAGCGGCCCTGAGCGCAGCGGCCCTGAGCGCAACGCCCCCGAGCGCCGCGGCCCCCGGCGCGCTCACCACCGGCCATGCCACGACCACCGTCGCCGTCGTGAAGACCGTGCACGCGGCGCTCGCGGCGACCGGCCGGGACCTCGCCGGTCTGACCCTCGCGGTCGTCGGCTGCGGTTCCATCGGCACGTCGTCGCTCCGGCTGCTGCTGGCCCGCAGCCCCCGCCCGCCGGCCCGGCTGATCCTCTGCGACCTGCCGGGCAGCGCCCCACGGCTGCGCCGTCTCGCCGCCGAGCTGTCGGCGGACCGCCCCGGCACGGCCGTACAGGTCCTGGAGTCCACCGGCACCCCCGCGGGCCTGCCGGCCGAGCTGTACGAGGAGGCCGATGTCGTCGTCACCGCGGTGAGCGGCCCCACGGCACTCCTGGACGTCGACCGGCTCCGGCCCGGCACGATCGTCGTGGACGACTCCTTCCCGCACTGCTTCGACACCGCGCGGGCCCTGGAGCGGATGCGGCGCGAACGGGACGTGTTGCTCGTCGGGGGCGGACTGCTCGCCCTGGGGGCCACCGAGACCCGGCTGTCCCCCGACCTCCCGCCACTCGCGCGCACCGGCCCGGCACGGGGCACACAGTTCCAGCCCCATCTGCCCGGCACCCTCGCGTCCTGCCGTCTGGAGTCGCTGCTCCACGCCCACCACGACGGCTCGGAACTCCCCCCGATCCACGGCCTGGTGGACCTCCCCCACGCCCTGGCCCACTGGGACGCCGCCGAGTCGGCCGGGGTCACCGCCGCGCCCCTGCATCTCCTCGACCACGTGATCCCGGAGGCCACCCTGAAGGCCCTGCCACGCCCCCGGACCCGGCCCCTGCCCAGGCCCCGGCGGCCCTGATCCCGGTCGGCCGGCCCCACATGGCGACGCCCGGCCGGGGGAGTTCCCCGGCCGGGCGTCCGTCGGTGGTCGCGCGGGTTCAGCGCACGACGACCCCGGCGGTCGTGGCGGACCCGTTGGTCCAGCCGTACCGCTTGGCCGTCACCTTCACCGTGATCTTGTGGCCCCTGTCTGCCTTGACCAGGACGTACGTCGACTTCGTGGCGCCCGTGATGGTCGCGCCGTCACGCTTCCAGGAGTACGTGTAGGTGGTGGCGGCCGGTGACCAGGTGCCGTGGGCGGCGGTGAGCTTGTAGCCGACCTTGGCGGTGCCGGTGACGGCGGGTGCCGTGGCGGCCTTCAGGGCGGGGCCGACGGCGACGGTGACGGCCGGGGACGTGGAGGTGGCGGACCCGGCGCCGTTGCTGACCTTGGCGCGGCAGGACACCTGGTGCTTGTAGTCGGCGGAGGTCAGGGTGCGGGACTTGCCGGTGGCGCCGGTGATGGCCGTGCCGTCCCGGAGCCAGGACCAGGCGACGGTGGTGTTGTAGCCGGTCCAGGCGGCGCCGCAGGTGACCTTGGAGCCGGTGCGGGCGGTGCCGCTGACGGCGGCCTTGGCGGTGACCTTCGGCTTGGTCAGCAGGGTCTGGGACTGGGCGGACAGCTGGGAGGTGAAGTCGCCGGGGGAGATGTCGACCGCCTTGCGGAAGACGACGGTGGCCCTGCCGTCGGGGCCCGCGGTGACCTCGCCGGAGAGGGCGTTCGCGTCGGGGACCGCGGGGACGGGCGCGCTGTTGAGGGCGGTCGCCGCGCTCCAGGTGCCGCCGGCCGGGCGGACGGCCCACTCCAGGTAGTTGTCGTTGCCGTTGTCGATGCTCGGCGTCTGCGGCCAGACGACCTGGACGGTGCCGTCGGCCCCTATGGACGCGGAGACGTCCCACTTCACATAGCCGGTGGACAGCGTCTTCGGCGCCGACCATGTGCCGGTGCTGGCGGTCCGGGTGACGGTCCGTACGACGGGGGTTCCGGCCGTGGAACTCCAACCGGCCCACACATAGGTGAGGTCACCGTTGGGTGCGGTGAGCGGCTCGCTCTCGTCGCTGGGGTCGATGGCGGCGACCGCGGTCTGCGGAGCGCCCCACCCACCGGACACAGAGGTCCGCGTGGTGGACTTGAGGGCGGTGGTTCCACCGGCGTCGGCCCGCCACAACACGGTGGTGGCGCCCTTGGCGTCCATCGTGACGCGCACGGTGCCGCCCGTGCCGGCGGTGCCGGGCAGCGGGGCGGCGGCGCTCCAGGCGCCGCCCGCCGAGGCGCGGGTGGCGGTGTGGACGGTGTGGGCGTCCTCGCCCTCCTCGGGGACCTGGTCGTAGACGTCCCAGACGGCGGTGGCCTCGCCGTCGGGGGCGACGGCGAGGGCGAGGTCGTAGACGGACCCGGTGGTGATGTGGGCCAGCGGCTTCGCGGTGGACCAGGTGGTGGCGCCGGGGGCGCGGGTGGCGGTCATGACGTCGTAGTCGGCGAAGTCGCCGTGGGCCCACACGGCGGTGAGGGTGCCGTCGGCCGCGGCGGCGAGCCGGGGCAGCCCCAGGTACACGCCGGTGGTCGTCGCGATCGGCGCGGGTGCGGACCACGTGGCCTGGGCGGGGCTCCAGGTGGCGGCCAGCGCGGTCGGGTCGCCGTCCGCGCCGCCCCCGTCCAGCCAGGTCACCACGGCCTGCCCGGTGGACGTCACCGTCAGCTCGACGAGGGAGCCCTTGGACCGGCCCGTGGCCAGCGTGTGCGGGGCGCCCCAGGTGCTGCCGCCTGCCGCCTTCACCGCGACCTCGAAGTCCCAGGTGCTTGCGCCGGCGGCGCGGTTCCGCCACAACGCGAACGCCGTGCCGTCACCGGCCGTCCGGACGGCGATCAGCGACTGCTGCCCGTCCGACCCGGTCAGCGCGGCGGCACTGCTCCAGGGCCCGGCCACCCCGGTGTACGCGGCGGCGCTCGCCGTGCCCCCGGCCCCCAGCGTCATCGCGACGACCGCCGCGACGACCGCCGTACCGACGGCCCCCGGCCTCCACACCCTCACTGCCACGACGGCTCCTGTTCTGCGGGCACGCTCGTGTGCCCGGTACGCGTACGCGAACTCGGCGTGGGGGGAGCCCGACCCGGGCGCGGGTGCGCGAAAAACGATGGGGATGCGCTGCCCTGCCGCAGGTCACGGCAGGGATGACGCTACATGTCGTCCCGTCGGCCAAGTCCCCGGGGTGATCCCCGAAGCGGTCAAGGTTCCGTATCCCGCCGCCCGGCACGGGGCCCCGGCTCGACGAAAAACCTCCCCGGGCTCGGCAACCTTTTGTGTCCGCGGCGTCGACTGGCGGATGTCCCGGGGCCGAGGCCCCCACCGCGCCAGAAGGACGATCCGTTGCCAGATCAGCACCGTTCCCATCGCCGCCGCCCGGCGACCCGCCACGTGCTCGCCGCCGCCCTGGTCCTCGCCACCGCGGGTGCCGCCGTCCCGCTGGTCGCCCAAGCCGCCCGCACGCCGGAGCCCTCCAAGCCGACCGTGCTCGCCGAGGGTGCGGCGGCGAACGGCCGCTACTTCGGTACGGCGGTGGCCGCGGACAGGCTCGGCGACGCGACGTACTCCGCCCTCCTCGACCGGGAATTCGACATGGTCACCCCGGAGAACGAGATGAAGTGGGACGCCGTCGAACCCTCCCGCGGGTCGTTCGACTTCGCCCGCGCCGACCGGATCGTCAGCCACGCCATCGCGCACGGTCAGCGCCTGCGCGGCCACACCCTGGTGTGGCATTCCCAACTGCCCGGCTGGGTCGGCGGCATCCGCGACGCCGCCACCCTGCGCGCGGTGATGAACAACCACATCACCACCACGATGAGCCACTTCAAGGGCAGGATCTACGCCTGGGACGTCGTCAACGAGGCCTTCGCCGACGGCGGCAGCGGCGGGCACCGCGGCTCCGTGTTCCAGGACGTGCTGGGCGACGGCTTCATCGAGGATGCCTTCCGCACCGCGCGGAAGGCCGACCCCGCGGCCAAGCTCTGCTACAACGACTACAACATCGAGAACTGGTCCGACGCCAAGACCCAGGGCGTCTACCGGATGGTCAAGGACTTCAAGTCCCGCGGTGTCCCCATCGACTGCGTCGGCTTCCAGAGCCACTTCGGCGCCGGCGGCCCGCCGACGAACTTCCGGACCACCCTGTCCGAGTTCGCGGCGCTCGGCGTGGACGTCCAGATCACCGAACTGGACATCGCCCAGGCGCCCGCCACCGCGTACACCGACACCGTCAAGGCATGCCTGGCCGTGGACCGCTGCAAGGGCATCACGGTCTGGGGCATCCGCGACAGCGACTCCTGGCGCACCGGTGAGAACGCGCTGCTGTTCGACGGCGGCGGCAAGAAGAAGCCCGCGTACAGCGCGGTGCTCAAGGCCCTGGGCGGCGGCAGCGGCGGGAGCACACCGAGCGGGGGCATCACCTCCGGCGCCGTCTACACGCTCTCCGACGTCGCCGCCAAACGGGTTCTCGACAAGCCCGCCGGGAAGAACGGCAACGCGACCCCGCTGCGGATCTGGGACGCCCGCGGCACCTCCCACCAGCAGTGGCGCGCCGACCGGAACCCGGACGGCTCGTACACCCTGACCAACATCGCCAGCGGCCGGGTCCTGGACGAGCCGGGCGACCGGACCGGCAACGGGACGAGGACGCAGCTCTGGGACGCCAACGGCGGTGCCAACCAGCACTGGCGGGCGCGCCGGAACAGCGACGGCTCGTACACCCTGACCAACGTCGCCAGCGGCCGCGTACTGGAAACCCCCCGCGGCCGGACCGCCAACGGGACCCCCGTGCGGATCTGGGACTCCAACGGAGGCGCCCACCAGCACTGGAAGTTCAGCCCGGCCTCGACCAAGGGCGGCACCTGCGCCCTTCCGTCGACCTACCGGTGGACCTCGACGGGTCCGCTGGCGCAGCCGTCCAACGGCTGGGTCGCGCTGAAGGACTTCACCACCGTGACGTACCAGGGCAAGCACCTCGTCTACGGGACGACCGCTTCGGCGTCGGGATGGGGCTCGATGGCGTTCGCCCCCTTCACCAACTGGTCCGACATGGGCTCGGCCGCCCAGAAGGGCATGAGCCAGGGCGCGGTGGCGCCCAAGCTGTTCTACTTCGCGCCCAAGAAGACCTGGGTACTGGTCTCCAACGGGTGGGGCACCGCCTGGACCTTCACCTACCGCACGTCCAGCGACCCCACCGACCCGAGCGGCTGGTCCGCGCCGAAGCCGCTGTTCACCGGCAGCCTCCCCGCCGGCTCCGAGGGCGGCCCGATCGACCCGACCGTGATCGCCGACAGCAAGAACATGTACCTGTTCTTCGCCGACGACAACGGCGGCATCTACCGGTCGACGATCCCGCTCGGGAACTTCCCCGGCAGCTTCGGCTCGTCGTACACCAAGATCATGAGCGACACGAAGGCCAGGCTGTTCGAGGCGCCGGAGGTCTACAAGGTCAAGGGCCGGAACCAGTACCTGATGATCGTCGAGGCCATGGGGGCGGGCGGACGCTACTTCCGCTCCTTCACCGCCTCCAGCCTGAGCGGCACCTGGACCCCGCAGGCCGACAGCGAGAGCAGCCCCTTCGCGGGCAAGGCCAACAGCGGTGCCACCTGGACCAACGACATCAGCCACGGTGACCTGGTCCGCGACAACCCCGACCAGACCATGACCGTCGACCCCTGCGATCTGCGGTTCCTCTACCAGGGCAGGAACCCGGCGTCGGACGGCACCGACTACCCGAAGCTGCCGTACCGGCCGGGCGTCCTCACCCTGCGGCGCTGACCCGCCCGGCCCACGGTGATCCCCCGGCCGTGACCCACCGCCCCGAGAACCCCAGCCGCGCGTCGGCCGGGGTTCTCCCTTCTCCGGGGCCCGAGCCCGCGACCCGCCGGGGCCGCCCCGCGATTCTCCGGCGCCGCGCCACGGGATCAGTGCCGGCCGTCATCGGCTCGCGTCGGCGGTCGGGGTCAGGCTGATCCATGTCTTCCCCGCGCGTTCGGTCGCGCCCGAGAAGGCCTCCTGGGCCTGTTCCAGGGGGAAGCCGGAGTCGATGACGAGGCCGGGGCGGGCCTCGGGGAGTTCGGTGAGGGCGGTGGTGAAATCGCCGGGGTGGTCGTAGATCATCGAGCCGCGCAGGACGAGCTGTCGGCGGACCACGTCGTCGACGGTGAGCGGCAGCCGTTCCGCGGACAGACCGATGAGGACGACGGTGGCGCCGGGCGCGCACCGGTCCACGGCGGGGCGCAGGGCGGGCGCGTGCCCGGACGTCTCGAAGACCAGGGTGAAGCCGGTACGGCCGTCGTCGCGCATCGCGCCCAGCCCTTCGGCGCGCGCCAGGCGGAGGGGGTGGGGTTCGGTGACGACGGGGCGGATGCCGAGACGGGACAGGATGCGGCACACCAGCAGTCCCTGCGCACCGGCGCCGACGACCAGGCAGCGGTCGTCGGCGGTGACCCCGCTGCGGCGGACGGCGGCCCTCGCCACCGCGTAGGGCTCGGCGGCGGCCAGGTCGGCGCCGGTCAGGCCCCCGGCCGGAGCGGGGGACAGGGCGGGGGCCGGGTGGGCGAACCGCGCGGGCAGCGCGACGCGTTCGGCGAGGACACCGGGGGCGTCCAGGCCGACGATCGTGCGGTGCGGGCAGGCCGAGGTCAGCCCGGTCAGGCAGTCGGCGCACCGCAGGCAGGCGTAGTTGGGCTCGATGACGACGCGCCCGCCCACCGCCCGGTCCCGGACCCGTTCGCCCGCGGCGACAACGCGCCCGAATCCCTCGTGGCCCGGCACCCACGGCAGCGCGGGCGGCACGCGCCCGCCCCGGAACACGGAGATGTCGGAACCGCACAGCCCGACGCCCTCGATCTCGACGACGACGTCGTCCGGCCCGCAGTGCGGCTCCGGCCGGTCGTCGACGATCTCGATCCGACCGGGCGCCACGAGGACAGCTGCTTTCACCAGAACTCCCAGGACTCACAGACTCACAGGGCTCAGAGGGCTCAGAGGGCTCAGAGGCACACAGGGCTTCGAGGGCTCAGAGGCTCACAGGGCTTCGAGCCTTCCGGCCACCCCGGCCGCCGGACGCCCGGACCGCCGAGGCGGGCCCCTGAGGGACCCACGCCTCGACCAGCCGGTGATCCATTTGACGGGCTGAATGATCCGCCCTGCGGTCCACAGAGGGCTGTTCGGCCCTCTGGACCGTCACGTCAGACCATCACGTCAGACAGCCGCCTCAGACCGTCGCCCCCGTCGCGGCCCCCGCCTCCGGCTCCCGTGCGGCCCGCACCTCCGCGGCCCCGGCCCGGTCGTCGCCGCCCAGCGTCAGCGCGACCAGGAAGGAGATCGCGCAGCCGAGGGCGAGGTACGCGGCGACGAGGCCCCAGCCGCCGCCGGCCCAGATCACCAGGGAGCCGGCGATGAGCGGGGTGAAGCCGCCGCCGATGGCGCTGGCGAGCTGGTAGCCGACACCGGCGCCGCTGTAGCGGTACTCGGGGCCGAACATCTCGGTGAACAGGGACTGTTGCACGGAGACGGCCATGTCGTGGGCGACGTTCACGAGCAGCACCGCGCAGACGATGATCGGCACCAGTGAGCCGGACTCCATGGCCCAGAAGTACGGCACCGCGCTCGCCACCCCGACGAGGGCGCCCCCGCAGTAGATCCGGCGGCGGCCGAAGCGGTCGGCGAGGTAGGCGAAGGCCGGGATGGTGATGATCGCCAGACCGCCGACGGCGAGGTTGACGTCGAGCAGGCTGTTCCGGTCGAGGCCCAGTTGGTCGGTGCCGTAGGCGAGCCCGAAGGTGGTCACGCCGTAGAACGTGAAGAGTTCGACGAACCGCAGGCCGATGATGGCGAAGAAGCCCTTCGGGTTGGACTTCACGGCGGCGACCAGCGGCACGCGCGGCTTGGTGCGCGCGCCCTTGGCGGCGACCTCCTTGGTGAAGACCTCCGACTCCTCGACCTTCGCCCGGATGACCAGGCCGACGATCACCAGCACCGCGCTGACCAGGAACGGGATCCGCCAGCCCCAGGCACGGAAGGCCGCGTCGGACGTCGTGCCGGAGATGACCTTGGTGATCAGGGTGGCGAGCAGCAGACCCACGGAGGCGCCGACCTGGACGCCGCTGCTGTAGAGGGAACGCCACTTGGCCGGGGCGTTCTCCACCGCCATCAGCGCGGCCCCGCCCCACTCGCCGCCGACCGCGAAGCCCTGCGTGGCCCGCAGCACCACCAGCAGCGCGGGCGCCCAGAGCCCGGCCTGCGCGTAGGTGGGCAGGACACCGATGAGGGTGCTGGCCACGCCCATGATCAGCATGGTCAGGACGAGCATCCGCTTGCGGCCGAGCCGGTCTCCGAAGTGCCCGAAGACGATGCCGCCGAGCGGCCGGAAGAGGAAGCCGACACCGAAGGTCGCCCAGGCGGCGAGGGTGCCGACGGCGGGCGAGGCGCCCGGGAAGAACAGATCGCCGAAGAGGAGACCGGCGACGATGCCGTAGAGGAAGAAGTCGTACCAGTCGACGACGGCCCCCATGAAGCTGGCGACCGCCGCTCGTCTGGCGACTCCGGCCCTGGCGGGGCTCTGGGTACTGCTCATCTCACACACTCCGTTGGATGCTGCGACGACGGGCGAGCGCTCAGGACCGGGCTCCCCTAGGTCCATTCAGTGGACCGATCGGACCGAGCAGCGGAAACATACGATGCGGGATGACGGCCATCAAGAGGTGCGGCACAATTCGTGTGGGTCCGTGGTTCACACGGTCCGCAGAGCGGACTACCGTGCACGGAGTACGGACGAACAAGGCGCCCGCGGAGCGAGCGGGACGCGCGACGGGGACGGTACGGGGCGGGGAGGAAGCCGCGTGGACGACAGGAGCCCGGGGACCGACGGGGACCGGGAGCAGCCCGGCGCCGGCAGCGGAGGTGTCCGCAGTGTGCGCCGCGCGCTGGACATCCTCAACCTGCTGGGCGAGGACCGTCCGGTCGTCACCCTGCGGGAGATCATCGACGCCACGGGACTCGCCAAGACGACCGTGCTGCGGCTGGTGCAGACCCTGGAGGAGAGCGGCCTGCTGTGGTCGCACCCCCTCGGCTACACCGCGGGCCCCGGTCTGTGGCGCTGGGCCTATCTGGCCCGCAGCCAGTGGGAGGTGCCCCGTGAGACCCGCAAGGTCATGCGTGACCTCGCCGACCGCCTGGGCGAGACGGTGAACATCTTCGTCGCCCGCGACACCCACCGCGTCTGCGTCGCCCACGAGGAGAGCCCGCACCCCCTGCGGCACGTGGTCGACGTCGGCGACGAGCAGCCCCTGTGGGCAGGCGCCTCCTCCAAGATCCTGCTGCGCGGCGCCTCCGACACCCTGCTGCGCCGGGTCGCCGCCGCCTCCCCGCACGGCGAGTCCTACGCCGAGCGGCTCCGTGCCCGCGCCGAGGAGGCCGCCCAGAGGGGCTACGCCGTCAGCAGCAGCGAATGGGACGAGGGCCTGACCGCCGTGGCCGTCCCGGTCACGGGCCGCTCCGGCGGTGTCATCGCCTCCCTCTCGGTCAGCGGCCCGAGCCACCGCTTCCCGTACGAGGCCGTGGAGCACTTCGCCACCGACCTGGCGGACGCCGCGTCCCTCATCTCCGCGCAGGGCTTCAGCCACCCGCTGAGCCCCACCCGCTGAACCGGACTCACCGAACCTCGGCCGCTGAACGACGGCCGCTGAACGACGTGAGGGGCCGGGCCGACGCGGTGGGCGTCGGCCCGGCCCCTCACGGTCCGGTCCTCTTCGGCGCTCGGTCAGTCCGTGCCGAACTCCATGGCGGCGCGGTCCAGCAGCTCGTCGTCGTCGGAGCCGGTGAACTCGCCGCGCGCGGCGATGGCCTCGGCGCCGCCCTCGGGCATGGTGCCGATCAGCCCGGTCGCGGCGGCCTGCGCGGCACCGATCGCGGCGGAGCCGCCCGTGCCGATCAGACCCATCGCGGCGTACTGCTCCAGCTTGGCGCGGGAGTCGGCGATGTCGAGGTTGCGCATGGTGAGCTGGCCGATCCGGTCGACCGGGCCGAACGCGGCGTCCTCGGTGCGCTCCATGGAGAGCTTGTCCGGGTGGTAGCTGAACGCCGGGCCGGTGGTGTCGAGGACCGAGTAGTCCTCGCCGCGCCGCAGCCGCAAGGTGACCTGACCGGTGACGGCGGCGCCGACCCAGCGCTGGAGCGACTCCCGGATCATCAGGGCCTGCGGGTCCAGCCAGCGGCCCTCGTACATCAGCCGGCCGAGGCGACGGCCCTCGTTGTGGTACTGGGCGAGGGTGTCCTCGTTGTGGATGGCGTTGACGAGGCGCTCGTACGCGGCGTGCAGGAGGGCCATGCCCGGGGCCTCGTAGATGCCGCGGCTCTTGGCCTCGATGATGCGGTTCTCGATCTGGTCGGACATGCCGAGGCCGTGGCGGCCGCCGATGGCGTTGGCCTCCATCACCAGGTCGACGGCCGAGGCGAACTCCTTGCCGTTGACGCTGACCGGGCGGCCCTGGTCGAAGCCGATCGTCACGTCCTCGGTGGCGATCTCGACCTCGGGGTCCCAGAACCGGACGCCCATGATGGGCTCCACGGTCTCGATGCCGGTGTCCAGGTGCTCCAGGGTCTTCGCCTCGTGGGTGGCACCCCAGATGTTGGCGTCGGTGGAGTACGCCTTCTCGGCGCTGTCCCGGTACGGCAGGCCGTGCGCGACCAGCCACTCGGACATCTCCTTGCGGCCGCCGAGCTCGGTGACGAAGTCCGCGTCCAGCCAGGGCTTGTAGATCCGCAGGTGCGGGTTGGCGAGCAGACCGTAGCGGTAGAACCGCTCGATGTCGTTGCCCTTGAAGGTCGAGCCGTCGCCCCAGATCTGGACGTCGTCCTCCAGCATCGCCCGCACCAGGAGCGTGCCGGTGACGGCACGGCCCAGCGGCGTGGTGTTGAAGTAGGCCCGTCCACCGGAGCGGATGTGGAACGCGCCGCAGGTCAGCGCGGCCAGGCCCTCCTCCACGAGCGCGGCCCGGCAGTCGACCAGGCGCGCGATCTCGGCACCGTAGGTCTTCGCGCGGCCGGGCACCGAGGCGATGTCGGGCTCGTCGTACTGACCGATGTCAGCGGTGTAGGTGCACGGGACGGCGCCCTTGTCGCGCATCCACGCGACCGCGACCGAGGTGTCGAGCCCGCCCGAGAAGGCGATGCCGACGCGCTCGCCGGCCGGAAGGGAGGTGAGGACCTTGGACATAGGAAGAGTATGCACCCCCATGCATGATCATGCAAAGCCCGGTCCGGGTGATACAGCTCCCACCCGACCGCCCCGACGCACCGCCCCTGCGCACCACCCCGGCACCACCCGGACGACCACCCCCCTCCCGGCCTCGCCCCCTCAGGCGTCGAAGCGGCTCCGGGACGCCTCGATGTCGCCGAGGTACCGGTGGGTCCAGTCGCACATCGCGTCGACCGTCGCCCGTAGGGCCCGCCCCGGCTCGGTGAGCGTGTACTCGACGCGCGGCGGCACCGTGGGGTGCACCTCCCGGTCGACCAGGCCGTTGCGCTCCAGCATCCGCAGGTTCTGGGTGAGCATCTTGTGGCTCACACCCTCGACGTCGTCGCGCAGCTCGCTGAAGCGGCGGGTGCGCTCGCCGAGTGCCTCGATGATCAGCAGCGCCCACTTGTTGGCGATGTCCGCGAAGATCTCGCGGGCCAGCGAGTCCGCGCGCCGCAGATCCGCGGCCTCCTCGGGCGTGCCCTCGTACTGCTTGGTCACCATCAGGTTCCCCAGTCACCGAAAAGTGCGTTCTTCCTTGTCAGCGGCCACTCTCCTACGGTTTCCCAGTAACCACAAGAGAGCACGAGAGCACGTGCGCCCTGCCCGCAGGAGGAGAAGACAGCATGGCCATCACCCTGGTGAACCCCGCCGGACTGCCCGAGACCGGTGTCTACCACCACGTCTCCGTCGCCTCCGGCTCCCGCCTCGTCCACCTCGCCGGACAGGTCGCCTGGGACGCCGACGGCGTCACCGTCGGCGAGGGCGACCTCGCCGCGCAGGTCGAGCAGTGCTACCTCAACATCGCCACCGCCCTGGCCGGTGCCGGAGCCACGTTCGACGACGTCGCGAAGCTGACCGTCCACGTCGTGGACTGGACCCCGGACAAGATGCCCCTGCTCCTCGACGGCATCGCCCGCGCCGCCGCCCGTCTCGGCACGACCCCGGCCCCGCCCGCCACGCTGCTGGGCGTCGCGGCCCTGGACGTACCGGAGCACCTGGTGGAGATCGAGGCGGTCGCGGTCCTGGGCTGACCGGCGCGTCGCCGATACTGGCCCCATGGCGTCGCCAGAACCGTTCCGGGCCCCGGCGGCCCCCGTGCCGCCGGCCCCGATCACGGCCGACGCGCCGGGGGCGATCCCGCGTCCGCTGCTCACCCAGTCCTGGCTCGACCTGACGTTCCTGCACTGGGCCGCCGACCCGGCCGACGTCGCGGGCCTGCTGCCGCCGGGGACCGTGCCCGACACCCTCGACGGGGTGACGTACGTCGGGCTGGTCGCCTTCCGGATGCACAAGGTCGGCTGGCTGCGCCTTCCCGGTGTGCCCTACCTCGGCTCGTTCCCCGAGACCAATGTGCGGCTGTACTCGGTCGACGCGCACGGACGGCGCGGCGTCGTCTTCCGCTCCCTCGACGCCTCCCGGCTGCTTCCGGTCGTGGTGGGCCGGATCGGCTTCCGGATGCCGTACCTGTGGTCCCGCATGACGATCGACACGACGGCGTACGGCGTCCAGGGCGTCGCCGGCGACGACTCCAGAACCGGCGCCCGACCCGGCGGCCCCGGCACCCTGCGGGGCGGTGTCTCCGTCACCTACACCAGCCGTCGGCGGTGGCCGGGCCCGCGGGGAGCGCACAGCCGTATCACCGTGCGGGTCGGTGAGCGCGTCGACGAGCCGACGGGGCTGGAGCACTTCCTGACCGCCCGCTGGGGGATGCACGGCGCCTTCTTCGGCCGGCCGATGTACCTGCCCAACGCCCACCCCCGCTGGCCGCTGCACCGCGCCGAACTGGTCGAGTGCGAGGAGGACCTGGTCGTCGCGGCGGGCCTGCCCGCCCCCACCGGCCCGCCGGTGAGCGTCCTGTACTCGCCCGGCGTCCCCGCCCGCTTCGGCCGCCCGGCCCGCCCGGCGGGCATCCCCACCCCCTGACGAACGCGGGCGCCTCCCCCACGCATGACGCACCCCCGGGTCCGGGACCCGGGGGTGCGTCGTCGTGCGATGTGCGTCGTTGTGCGATGACCGTGCGGCCGCCGGTTACGGGGCGTCGATCAGGTGGTGCGGGGGCACCTTCACCGTGCGGGCGCCGGGCTTGCCGCCGAGGACCACCTTGCGGAGGGCGACGTTGTTCTTGGTGTCGCTCTCCTTGAGACGGTTCTCCGGGTTGGCGATGACCTTGATGTAGTACGTGCCGTTCGGCAGGTCGGTGATGTCGAACGACTGGCCGGGACGCTCCTGGGTGTAGGTGTCGCCGGAGCCGACGTCGAGGACCTCACGCACGGAGATGGCCTCCTGCGAACCGCACGCGGAGCCCAGGTCGGTGTTCTCCGGGTGCCAGTTGGCGCCCTTCACCGTGTAGTCGATGGCGTCGGTGTTGGCCAGGCAGAACGCCTCCTTGCCGGAGCGCACCTCCTTCGTCTGGTCCGCGCTGAGCAGGCGGTAGCTGGCGAAGTCGGTGAAGTGCCAGTGCTCGTGGCCCTCACGCGGGTCCCACTCCATGGTGCCGGCGGGGGAGTAGCCGACCTGCTTGCCCTTGGTGTCGTAGAAGTACTGGTACGAGTCCATCAGGTCGGCACCCGGCTTGCGGAAGCCGTCCACGACGAGGGGCGCGGGGCCCGCGTTCCACACGTTGGCGCTGAAGGCGAGGTAGTCCTTGCCGGGGACGTCGCCGTCCTCACCGTCGGTGATGGCGATGCCCCAGGCCGGCAGCGAACGCAGGTCGGGCTTGGGCACGTTGGCCGGGGCGCCGGCCTTGCCGGTGGGCCGCTTCGCGGCCGGCTTCAGCGCGGGCGCGATGCGCGAGCCGTCGGTGTGGCCGGGGCCGTCACCCAGGTGCTTGGCCAGGCCGCGGTCCTCCAGCGCGTGGGGGAGGGCGGGCGGCATCGGGACGTCCTCGCCGCGCGGGCCGAAGCCGTGCAGCGGCGGCTGGGACGGGTCGACGGGGGCGGCGTCGTGACCACCGTGGCCGCCGTGACCGCCGTGACCGGCGGCGTGGTGGGAGGAGGACTTGGCGCCCACACCGACGCCGCCCTCACCGCCCTCGTCGTACTGCACCACCGTCACCTTGACGGTGGGACGGTCGTTCGACATGCCGAAGAGTTCGCGGTACTTCTTCGCGACGCCCACTTCCGCGGTGTACTCACCCGCGGGGATGTCCACCGTGTCGTCGTAGCGGTACTGGGTGGTGTTGACCGCCCAGCCCTTCTCCACACCCCACACCGAGCCCAGCGTCCACGGGTTCCGCGAGCAGCTCTGCGGGTAGTGCGAGGTCGACGGGGCGTCCGGGCGGATACGGCCGGAGGCGTTGTTCGGGCAGAAGTCGCTGGCCGTCTTGAGCACCTGCTGACCCGCGGCGTTCTTGAGCGAGATCTCCAGGAAGCCGGGCAGCCCGCCGTGATCGGTGATCAGACCCTTGGGCAGGGTCCGCGTCGTGGTCTTCTTGCCGTCGCGGAGGATCTGCTGGGCGACGATGGGGTCCTTGTAGGACTTCCGCGTCACCTTGAACTCCAGGGGCGCGCCGTCGACCGTGACGTACGTCCCCAGCTCCAGGATGGTGCCGCCCTCCGGGTACCGGTAGGTCGTCACGGACTTCGAGGCGGCGATCAGCTTGAGCTTCGGGGTGCCGGCCTTGGCCGCGGGCGCCGCGCCCGCGCCGGGGGCGGCCCCCGCCACGGTGGCGACTACGGCGAGCGTGGCCAGGGCGGCGAGCCCGGGACGCCTCAGACGGCTGCGGTGTTCTTGACTGGTCATCGGTTCCTCGTCTGCGAGTGCCATGGTCAGTGGCATCGGACTGGACAACCCACGGACGACCGGCCGCCGATGGTGCTGACGCTCCCCCGAACGCCCTCGGCGCCCACCGGTCTGTGAGCACCCTGTGAGACAGGTGAAAGCCGTGCGGGGGTTGCCTGTTGAAGAGGAAATCAAGAAAAGAGAGTCCGGAGACGCCCGCCGAGCGGGAGGGTGACGCCCGGACACGCGGGCCGGGACGGCCGGACATGCGGACCGTGACGCCTGAACTCGCGGACCGTAACGGCCGACAAGGCGGACCGTGACGCGCGAAAACGCGGACGGTGACGCCCAAACACCGGGCCGTACACCGGTGCGAAGTCCCCGGAGAATCCCCGCAGGAGCATCACACAGTGTGCACACAGCTCTGAGAATGCCTCGTTAGCGTTGCTGATCCTCGATCCGCTCGATCCCACGTGCGAACGACGTGACCGGGCCGCTGGCCCGTCGGGTCGACGGCATGCCGACACAGGAAGACCTCCATGGACTACTGCTCCTCATGTCGCCGACATCTCAACGGCGCCCTCGTCTGCCCCGGCTGCGGCGCGTACGCGCCGGACATAGCCCCCTCGGCGCCCGGTACGACGACCGCCATGGCCGTCGCACCGACGGTGCCGTCGGCGACCTGGGAGTACGCGGCGTCGGGCACCGAGGAGACCTGGCACGACGGCGGACGGCCGGAGCTGGAGCTGGAGCCCGCGGCGGGACCCTCGACGGAGCTGGTCCCGGCCGGTGTCGCACGCGCCGAGAGTGCCGATGACATCGAGGACGTCCACGGTGTCGAGGATGTGCAGGGCGTGCCGGTCACGCCGCGGGGGCGGGCGGCACGGCGGCGGCAGATGGCCCGCTGGAAGAAGAACCAGCGCCGGGCCGTGGTCGCGACCGCGGTGGCGCTGGTCGGCGGCGGTCTGACCGTGATGGGCATGGACCGGCAGTCCACCGACCGGACGCAGGCGGCCACCGCCCCGGACGCCGAGGGCCTGGGCGCCGTCGAGGAACAGGGTTCGCAGAGCGGCCAGACCCCGGACACGCGCCCCGACGAGACCCGGCGCTCCCCGGACACTTCGCGGGGCCACGCACGAGGCGGCTCCTCGTACGACGGGACCGGCGCGCAGCAGCGGAACACCGGCGGCGACACGGGCAACGGCAGCTCACCGCGCACGGCCACGGCGCCCCCGTCGGGCCAGCGGGCGCAGACGGGCTCCTCGTCGCACGGCGGGTCGAGCGCGGACGGCTCCACCGACACCCCGGCGGGCGGGGCGACCACGCCCCCGGCCACCGACGACTCCACGGGTTCCGGCGCCGGTTCGGGCGCGGACACGGGAACGGGCGCGGGCTCCGGATCAGGTTCGGGGAACGGCTCCGGTACGGAGACGGGGACCGGCTCGGACGCGGGCACGGGCACGGGTACGGGCTCGTCCGGCGGTTCGGGCTCCTCGGACTCGGACGCGACCTCACCGTCGGGCCTGTGCCTGCTCGGCGGAATCGTGTGCGTCAGCTGACAGCACCCTTGTGACTCGGCAGACCGGCGGCCGGCCCTCGCACCGAGGACCGGCCGCCGGTGTGTCCGTAGGTCCGCCAGCAGGTCCGTGCGTCGGCCCGTCCTCGGGACCGCAGTCGTCGGGACCGCAGCGGCCGTAGCCTTCGGGGCCCCGGCCGGCCGACGACGGCGTCAGCGGTCGCCGGCCATCGGGCGTGGCCAGGAACGTCCGCTGACGCGTTCGACGTCGGTGTTGAACTGCCGCAGGTCGGCGATGAATCGCTCGCGCCGCTCGGCGGGCCAGTCGGCGATGACCCCGCTGATGCCGTCGACGAACACCTCGCGCTGCTCGGCGAGGCGCGCCAGCCCCTCGTCGGTGATCCGGAACTTGCGGGCCACTCCCCCGTCGGGGTCGAGGGTCCGCTCCACCAGACCGTCGCGCAGCAGGGCCGAGGTCTGCCGGGTGAACGTGGACGGGGCGAAGCCGAACGCGTCCACGAAGTCCGGGATGGACATGGGCCCCTGGGCCTCCAGTCTGCTGAGCAGGACGTAGGCGCTGCGGTCCAGGGCACCGCCGCCGCGGACGCCTCGGGGTGTCGACGTCTCGCGGTTGCGCGTGAGGATCAGCAGCTCCCGCTCGATGCGCTCCCCCGCCTCACGGGCATCCACACCGGTCTCCTTCTGCCTGCCTGGCCTCCATGGCCCCTCACCCTACGTCGAAATTGCGCCATGCAGAGTGAGTGCATGATGCACCATTGATGCATCATGCACAGCGCGAGTAGCGTGCGTTGCGATCTCCACTCCGCCCCACACGAGGAGACGTCGCGATGAGCAAGGTCGAGACGGGCGAGAACGCCCACCGGGACGACGAACGCACAGGGCACGACGCGCAAGGGCCGCACGGGGAGGTCGTACGGCTGCCGATGGTGAGCCCGGGGCCGCTGGAGCCGCCCGGCGCGTGGGAGCGGCTGCGGGAGCGGTGCCCGGTGGCGACGGTCGAGTTGCCGAGCGGTGACCGGGCGACGTTCCTGAGCCGGTACGCCGATGTGCGGGCGATGCTGTCCGACCCCCGGTTCGCGCGGCCGGCCGCCGGGGACGACAGCGCGCGGCTCTCGGCCGACGGGGCGGGCGGTGTCGCGGCCGACGCCGACCCGGAGTACGAGCTGGCCATCCCGGAGAACGGCGCACCCCATCAGCGCTGGCGGCGCCAGGTGGGCCGGTACTTCACCGCGAAGCGGATGGCCGCGCTGCGCCCCGGGATGACGAGGGTCGCCGAGTCGCTTCTGGACGAGATGGTGGAGCGGGGACAGCCCGCCGACCTGAAGGCGGCACTGGGGTTCCCGCTGCCCGTGTACGTCATCTGCGAACTGCTCGGCGCTCCGGCCGAGGAGCGGGACCGCTTCTCGCACTGGTCGGACGCGTTCCTGAACGTCAGCCGTTTCACGCAGGAGGAGACACGGGCGGCGTTCGGCGAGTTCGCCGCGTACATGCGTGACCTGGTCGCCGCCAAGCGGGCCGAGCCGGGCGAGGACCTGCTCAGCATGCTGATCGTGGAGGGCGCGGCCCTGCCGGAGGAGGAGCGGCTGACGGACGCCGAACTGCTCGCCACCGGCATGGGGTTGCTGGTCGCGGGCCACGAGACCACGGCGAACATGATCGGCAAGATGGTGGCGCTGCTGCTGTCGGACCGCGACCGCTGGGAGCGGCTGCTCCGGGACCCGTCGCTGATCCGTACGGCGGTGGAGGAGGTGCTGCGCTTCGACGCGAACCTGGGTGGCTTCGGCATCCGGCGGTATCTGAGCGAGGACCTCGACCTCGACGGGAAGGTGCTGCCGCGCGGCACCACCGTGTGCTGCGGGATGTCCTCCGCCAACCGTGACGAACGGGTCTTCACCGACGCCGACGAGATGGACCTCGCCCGCAGCCCCAACCCGCACCTCACCTTCGGGGCGGGGCCGCATTCCTGCCTGGGCCAGGCGCTCGCCCGCACCGAGCTGCACGTGGTCCTGGAGGTCCTGCTGCGCAGGCTCCCCACACTCGAACTGGCGGTACCCACAGGGGAGTTGCGCAAGGTGGAGGGCCTGCTGGTGGGCGGTCTCCGCGAAGTCCCGGTCCGCTGGTGAGCCCGCGCACGCACGCCCAGGCGAGGAGGCGACACCCTTGAAGGTCCACATCGACGAAACCAGGTGCTGCGGCGCCGGCCAGTGCGTCCTGCTCGCCCCCGAGGTCTTCGACCAGCGCGACGAGGACGGCATCGTCGTACTCCTCACCCCGGAACCGGCCCCGCCCCACCACCCGGCCGTCCGGGAGGCGGCGGCGGTCTGCCCGACCTCGGCGATCACAGTGGACGAGGACGGGGGCGGCGCCTGACGGGCTACGCCTTGGGCGCCCGATGAGGCCCCAGTTCCTCCAGTACGGCACCGAGTTGGGCGGCCGTGAGGGCCTCCCCCGGCAGGCCGGGGGCCGCAGCCACCGGGGCGCCCGGAGAAGCGGACGACGGCGGTGAGGCGGACGACGGCGAGGCGGCGGACGACGGCGAGGCGGCGGACGACGGCGAGGCAGGCGACGGCGGTGAAGCGGGAGTGGGCGGGGCGGTCGGGGGCGGCCGGAGGCTGTCGAGGAACAGGGCCAGGGGGCGCTGCCAGGCATCGGCGCCGGTCACCGCCGTGAGCGCGGGGACGGCGCGGCCGAGGACGGCGAGCCCGAAGAGGACGTCCTCGACGGTCACGTCGCCCCGGACGGCGCCCTCGGCGCGGCCGCGCGCCAGCAGCACCTCCATCGTCTCCCGGTTGTGGGCGTGCACGGCGTCCAGCACCTCGACGCCCTCGACCCGCGTGGTCATGAGGTCGTTGGTGCCCCGGTCGGCGGCCAGCGTCGCGAACACCGCCCGCAGATAGGTGTGCAGCCCCTGCCAGGCGTCCCCGGCCGCCCGCGCCCGCTCACCGGCGTCCATCGTGCCGGTGAGCCGGTCCCGGAAGACGGCGTCGACGAGCGCGGCCCGGGTGGGGAAGTGCCGGTACAGCGTCGCGTTGCCCACCCCGGCCCGCCGCGCGATCACATCCCACGGCGCGTCCAGCCCCCACTCGGCGTACACCTCACGGGCCGCCGCGACGAGCAACTCCCGGTTCCGCCGGGCATCGCGCCGCCGCCCCGCAGTCCCGTCCCCCACACCGCCGCCGCCCATCACACCCTCCGCCCACCCGACCGACCCGACTGGCCCGAGCAACCCGGCCGGCCGACCTGACGGACCCGACCGGGGACCACTCCCCGGCGCCGCCGCGCGCGATGCTACCTCCGCCGGGGCGACGGCCCCGTTCCCGTGGGGCCGCGCGGCGGCCCGGTCGCCCGGGTGGGGCTCAGCCGACGGCGACCCGTTCGGCGGTCGGGGCCCGGCGGGCGGCCGGGCGGTCGAGGTGGACGACGACCGTGCCGTAGAAGCGGTGCACGGCGTCGTCGACGCTGCGGATGAATCCGGACTCGGCGTTGCCGCGGGTGCTGCCCATGCCCTTGAAGAGGGACAGACGGAAGCCGGTGATCTGAGCGCCGTTCGCCGGGAGCATGTCCCCGGGTTCGGGACGGAGCCGTTCCAGTGTGCCCCGCGGTCCGCCCGTCCCCCCGTCGACGAGCGTCTCGACGTGCAGATCGGCCGGCGCCTCCGCCAGCTTCCTCACGAGCCGTTTCGCCCAGTTGAGCGGGTAGCCCTGCTCGGGGGCCGGGATCTCGATGGAGGTGCGCAGCTTGCCCGTACGCAGATCGGCGCTGAGCGCGAGGATGCCCGGAGTGCCCTCGATGCGCAGCTCCGCCTCGAGCCTTCCCTCCCGGCACAGCTGGTCGGCCATCTCCGCGCGGCGGACCTCCGGGTCGGTGCCCCGCCGGGCACGCCGTACGGGCAGCACCTTCTGGCCGAGTTCACCGCCGAGCCCCAGACAGACCTGGCGGATGAGCCGCTCCCAGCTCTCCACGACCTCCAGGGCGCGGGGGTCGCCCTGGCAGAGCGTCTCGTCGTCGATCCCGTTGCGGACGGGCACCCAGGCGGCGCCCATGTTCTGGAAGCCGTGGCAGCCGGAGTTCTCGTGCTGGAGGTAGTGCAGGAGTTCCTGGAGCAGCCAGGCGTGCGCGCTGTTGCCGACGCCCTCGTGCCGGATCAGCATCTGCGCCTGGTGGGCCACCTCGGCCCACGACAGATGTCGCAGCGCCACCTTGTGCTTGCGCCGCCTGTCGATCTTCACGTCGACGAGGGGGCTGCCCTCCAGCGCGACATCGTTCGACAGGGTGATCACGGCCTCGTAGCCGCGCCGGGCGGCGATGTCCATGTACGCCTGCACCTGCTCGGTCCTGAGCGCGTTGCCGTTGGTCTTGGTCTCCACGAGGGCCGTCCACAGCTTCCCGGCGCGTTCGACGCGGATGACACCGTCCGGGCGGCGGGGTGTCTCCCCGTGCGGCAGGGAGACCTCGGTGAACGTCTCCATCCTGCCCGCCGGGGCGCCGAAGGCGGCGGTGAGGCGCCTGCCGAACTCCGGCACCTGCGCCATCACGGACAGCAGCACGGACGTGGCGCGCGCCTCGCGGTCCCGGTCGCTCTTGAGCGCCGACACCGGGAACAGCCGCGCCTCCCGCCACGACTCGTTCTCCGCGAGGGACTTCTTCACCGCCTTCGGCAGCGTCACCTTCTTCTTGGCGGTACGGGGGCGGGCCGACGGCTTCCTCCCGCCCGCGTCCTCCTCCGGCTGCCGGGGCGCCGGCACCGCGGGCAGCGTCCCCGCCTGCGCACCGGCTCGGACCCCGCCCGACTCCAGCGACTGCCCGGGCACCAGGGCACCCGGGGCTTCAGGGCGGGCGGGATCGGCTGGAGTGACGGGGCCGGCTGGGTCGGCCTGGGTGACGAGGCCGGGCGGGCCGGCGGGGGTGACGGCGCCGACCGGGGTGACAGAGCCGGCCAGGGGGCTCGGGGTCGCCTGCTCGACGGCCGTCGCCACGACCCCGGCACCCGCCGTCCCAACGGCCGCTTCCCCCGCGCCGTTCCCGGCGACGACGCCCCGGTCCTCGACCGTGGCCACACCGGGGTCCACGTCGGCCTCAACGTCGACATCGGCCTCGGCGTCGGCGTCGGCGTCGGCGTCGGACGCGTCGTCCTCGATGTCGACGCCGAAGTCCGTGGCGAGGCCCGCGAGTCCGCTGGCGTAGCCCTGGCCGACGGCCCGGAACTTCCACTCGCCCGCGCGCCGGTACAGCTCGCCGAAGATGACCGCGCTCACGGACCCGGCGTCGTCGATCGCGAACCGCAGCAGCCCTTCCCCGGAACCGTCGGCCAACACCACGCGCAGGTCGTCGAGTTCACCGAAGCGGGCGCCCTCGTACCGGCTCGCGGCGACGACGATCCGTTCGACGTCGTCCGGGATGGCCGTCAGATCGAAGACGATCTGGTCCTCGCTGCCCTCCTCGACGGGCTTCTTGCCGAGGAGCTGCACACTGCCGTCGGCCGCGACCGGGTTGTTGTAGAAGTAGAAGTCGCCGTCGCCGCGCACCTTCCCGTCGGCGCCCAGCAGCATCACCGAGACGTCCGCGTCGCCCTCGCCCGTGGAACTGGTCCAGCCGAGGCTCACACTCACCGCGTCGACGTCCTCGCTCAGCGCCGCCAGCCCCACGTTGGCGCCCTTGACCATCTCGTGCATGAAACCCCCCATCCGCTCACGCGGAACGCGCCGGGCCCCACCACCCGTCACGCACTCCGTGTGACATGTCACACATTCAGCGCAGGCGAAACTCTAGTGCGCCACGGGCCGACATACGGCGATCCGCCGGAAACCGCCCCCAGCGATCACCGTCCGGGCGGGCAGCCAGGCCACCCCGGTAGAACGCCCACTTGCGGTCCGGGGAGGCTGGGGGACGTGTCGGGCATCCCCCACAACTCCCAAGGGTCGACGAGGGGATCACCCCGATCGCGCAGGTGGCGGAGGCGTACACGGGGCCGGTGGCGGCGGTCTGGGAGTGGTACTGGCCGGCCCGGCTGTCGGTGGACCTCGATGTGAGCGACGCGTACGCCGACACCGACCTCGCCCGCTCCGGCCTGCGGTTACGGCACGCCGCCGGTCTCGATGTCCCGCTGTACGCCTTCCAGACCAGCGCCTACCGCGGCACCGTCCTCGGCGCGGCCCGGGTCGCCGCCGAGTCCCGCGTCCCGTACGCCGTCCACGAGACGGACGAGGGCATGAACCACCTCGACCCCCTGTCCGCCGCGACCGCGCACAACACGGCGACCCGCACCCTCGCGGAGTTCGTACGCGGGCTGCGGTGAGCGGCGGGGCCGCCCGTCGGGCAGCGCTGCCTCACGTGTAGACGATCGGGCAGCCGCGGCGGAGCGAGTGCTGTGCGGCGCGCAGGTACAGCGCCACGTAGAAGGCGGCGTCGAGGTCCGCGCTCCACGGCCCCGGCCGGGACGCGGCCAGCTCTCTCGCCGGTCCGTCCATGAACCACAGGGTCAGGTCGAGGTTGTCGCACATGGCCGGGGTCTCGGCCGGCAGGTCGACGGCCTCGGCCAGTCTCTCGGCGAGCGCGAGCATCTGCGGGGCGCCGGCGACGAGGGTCTCGTCCGTGTACCCGGAGCCGACGGGCAGCAGGATCGGCTCGTCGAGCGAGAACGGCACCAGCACCGACCAGCCGCAGAGGACCGCCACCTCCTCGGCCGAGAGGTGCGCCTCGCACAGCGCGACGAACCCGTCCATGGAGGGGATCAGCTTCTCCTCGAAGCGCTGGCCCGACCCGCGGACGAACTCCACGTCCTCCGGCACCGATTCATAGGCCGGCAGCCCCCGCCGGCCCAACTCCTCGTTCAGCGCCGAGGAGACGTGGACCCACCCGTCCTCCTCCTCGTCCCCGGACCCCTTGAACCAGTCCTTCGCGCCCACACTCACCAGATACACGCCCATGAGCGGAACGTACAGCGCGCCACTGACACCCCGGTCCGCCCGCTCCGGACGGAGGCGGCCGCCTGAGAGGATGCGCGGACGACCACTGGAGAAGCGGAACAAGCATGACCGTGTTCATACTGTCCGGCGTCCTCGTACTCGTCATCGGTGGCTGCGTCTGTGTCTTCTGGGCCGCACGGGGCGGCCCCCGTTGGGTCCGCGCCGTCGCCACCGCGACCCTCGCCGTGGGTCAACTCCTCCGTGTCGTCGACCCCCTGCGCTCCTCGAACAGCAAGAGAGGCGACTCGCAGAGGGAATGAGACCCCGCCGGGCCGCACGAAGAAGCGGACGGCCACGGGGAGAGGTCCCGCGGCCGTCCGCCTGCGGACCGGGCGAGCCCGGCCCGCCCCGCGTCCTGGGATCAGCGGGTCTGGTAGTCGACCAGCGTCACGAAGTACCGCTGGGCCGCACCGCACGCCACGCTCGACTTCTTCTCGATGCCGACCCACGGGCCGTACGCGAAGTGGCTGCTGCCCGTCACGCCGTCCTCACAGGTGACCTTGACCCGCACCTGGCCGGTGCCCCGGTGGCAGATCGCGAACCCCGTGTTCTCGGTCGGCTTGCCGACCTGGCACCCCTGCGGCGTGGCGCTGGCGGCGGTCGCACCGGCGATCGGCGCGGCCACGGCGATACCGGCCAGCACCAGCGGTGTCATGCCGAGAGACGTCAACTTCCTGATATTCATGATGTGTTCCCCGTATCTCTGGGCCTGCGAGGCAGGCAGCCCGGGCCACCGGAAACGGGCCCGGGCATTGGTCACCGGGAAGCCAAGCAACATTCCTTGGACATGTCCACGACTTTTGACAAGCCTTGGCCTTGTCTAGACCTCACCCTCGGCAGGCTGACCGCCCGAACCGTGCTCGGGCCCGCCCGAACCGTGGCCGGTTCACTCCGGGAAGCAGCCGAACTCCTCGTCGTCCCGGTCGTCGTAGGCCGTCCGGGGCTCGGCGTCCGACTCGCCGAACACGACCTGCCCAGGGGCGAGTTGTTCGGGTCGGAAGGTGAGGAAGCCGGAGACCTGGTCGTCCGAGGCCATGTTGGTGCGCAGGGCGTAGGTGGTGCCGGGGTCCAGGGCGTCGGTGAGGGGCCGTTCGGTCGTGAAGCCGTCCGGGGCGGCGCCCAGTCGGATCCGCTGGGAGAGGGTCTTTCCGTCCGTCGCCCTGATGTGCCACAGCGTCCGCCCGGGGTCGTCTACGGTGCTGGAGTCGTTCCACTCGTAGAGCGCGGCCTCGGTGATCCCGTCGTCCTTCGCGGCCGGGCAGTCCCGCCAGGCGAGCGTGGGCTCCGCCGCGGTGCCCGTGACGAAGAGGGGATCGTACTCGGCGCCGCAGGCCGTCAGGAGGGGCGCGAGCGCCACAACCGCCGCCACGCGCACCACTGTTCCCCGTTTCATGGCGCGGAGTCTATGAGGGGACACGGGCACCGTCGGCCCCACGCGACGTATCGAAGCGGTACCGGACAGATCACACGGCACCCTCGGATAAGGTCACCGATCATGGCTGAGAACTGGCGACGTGATCGGATCGGAAGCGCCCTTCGCGGCGAGAACCCCACCGTGCTGCGCAGACTGGACGCCGGGTTCGCGGTGATCGGCGACGTGCAGTTCCTGCCGGGATACGCCGTCCTGCTCGTCGACGACCCCGCCGTGACGCGGCTCTCGGAGCTGCCGAGGGCGCGGCGGCTCGCGTTCCTGTCGGACATGGAACGGCTCGGCGAGGCCGTCGAGCGGGCCTGCGGGCGCCTCGACCCCGCGTTCCGGCGGGTCAACCTGGAGATCCTCGGCAACACCGACCCGTTTCTGCACGCGCATGTGTGGCCGCGCTACGCGTGGGAGCCGGCCGAGTCGGTGGGGCGCCCGGTGTGGCTCTACCCGCCGGAGCACTGGGCCGACCCGAGCCACGCGCTCGGGTCCCGCCACGACGCCTTGCGTGCGGGTATCGCGGAGGAGCTGGACCGCCTCACGGGCGCGGCGGCGTGACGTCGGCGGGCAGTGCCTCCCGCATGGCCTTGGCCGTGACCGCCGGGTCGTAGTCCGCGGGGACGCCCTCGACCATGACGATGTCGCCCTCGATGTGCCGGGAGCGCAGCGGGGCGATCTCCTGGTAGGCCGGTGAGTCCCACCAGGCCCGCGCTTCCTCGATCGAGGGGAAGCCGATCATCACGACGTGGCCCGGCCAGGTGCCCTCCTTCACCTCGTGCGGCGTGGCATGGACGAGGAAGCGTCCGCCGTACGGCTCGAAGGTGCCGGGGATCCGCTCGATGTACTCGGCGATGTCCGGGTGCGGGGCGGCGTCACGCAGGTGGGCGATGACGTAGGCGGTCATGGCGTCGGGGGTCCTTTCGGTCGGTGGAGCTCAGTGGGGGCCCTTGTCCGAGGTTCGGGGTCCCGGGGGCCGAGGGTCCCGTGGTCCGGTAGCCCGGCAGTCCGGTCCTCCGCAGGCCCGGGGGTCCGCTGGTCCCGCCGTCGGCCCCCGTACGGAGAGCCTGTCAGCCGGCCCCCGGAGGCGTCGATTACCCGCCGGGTAATGCCCCGGCCGCCCAGCCGAGCCCCCCGACCGCCCCCTACAGCAGCCCGACTGGCAGTGCGGCCCCCGCCCCCGCCAGGTGTCGCAGTGCCGCCGCGATCGAGTGGCAGTCGAAGAGTGCCGAGTGTTCCGCGCCCTCGGAGGCCGGGCGCGGCAGGCCCAGCACCTCCCACAGGCGGCCCGAGTTGATGCCCGCCGTCACCGGGGCGACCGTGTTGACCCACGGGCGGATGTTGAGGAAGCCGGGGGTGAGGGGCGTGTGCTTGATGTGCTCCCCCCGGGAGCGGGCCCAGCCGATGTTCTCGCCGAGGACCAGCATGTCGTTGCCGTACGAGAGGACGGACCGGCCCTGGCAGAAGGCCAGGAAGTCGCTGAGGGCCTCGGCCGGGGGCACGCCGTCCCGGTCCACCGACTCCTGGTCGATGCCGGTGAGTTCGGTGAAGAAGGGGGACAGCTCGGGGTTCGCCACCGGGCGGACCAGCGTCTCGTACTGCTCCACCACCGCGTACCGCTCGTCCAGCCGCAGCGCCCCGATCTGCACGATCTCGCGGAGCTGGCCGGGAGCCGACCAGTCCTGCGCGGCGGCCCCCGGCCAGGTCGTGAACTCCAGGTCGAAGATGACGAAGGTGGGCAAGGCGGCACTCTCCCGGTGAGGCGTGGGCGGATCAGCCTACCCACCCCCCGGAAGGCGTCAGTTCGGGACGGGAGCGGCCGGGCTCACCACCTGACCCCCGGTGGAGAGGTCCACGCCGACCAGCCCGTCGGGAAGCACCCGCTCCCCGCCCGCCACCCCGGACGACGACCCCGACGACCCCGACGGCTTCGACGGCTTCGACGGCTTCGACTCCGTGCCCGCCTCCTCACCCGTGCCCGAACCCGTGCCCGATCCCGTACCCGCCCCGGCCCCGGCGTCCGCCCCCGGCGTGTCGCACAGCGCCGTCGAGAGATGGACGTTGAGCGCCTCGTCGATCGGGCTGGGCTCCAGCTCCGTGCCCTCCTCGTTCAGGCGCTGGTACTTCATCAGGTTGAAGCCCAGGCTGAGCTGGCGTTCGCCGTCGGCGCGGGTGAGGCTGATCGTTCCGGCGCCGAACACCCCGCCGTCGTGGCCCCAGAAGCGGCCGCAGCCGGGGAAGTCCAGGGTGTAGATGCCGAGGCCGTAGTCGATGGCGACGCCGGGGCCGACGCTCACCGGGACCGTGCGCTTCATCTCCGCCAGGGAGGCCCGGCCGATCAGCTTCCCGGTGAGCAGCTTGGCGTAGAAGCGGTTGAGGTCGTCCATCGTGGAGGTGAGGGCGCCGGCGGTGTAGCCCCAGGACATGTCGTAGACGCTGTAGTCGCGCGGCGGGTCGATGAGGCCGAAGAACGACTCGTACATCTTCGAATGCGGACCCTTGATGTACGGGGTGCGCGGGAACGCGGTGTGGTGCAGCCCGGCGCGGTCGAAGACGTGGCGGGTGAGGTACGTGGCCGCCGTCTGACCCGTGACCTTCTCCAGGATGAGGCCGGCGACGACGTAGTTGGTGTTGGAGTACGAGCCGGGCTGCGCGCCGGGGCTGCCGGTGGCGGGCGCGGCGAGGCCCAGGCGGACGAGTTCCCGTGGCCGTATCGTGCGGAAGCGGTGCTCGTCGATGCTGGCGGTGGAGTTGCGGGCGAGGGAGGGGAAGGCGCCGAGGACGTAGTCGCCGAGGTGGCTGGTGTGGTTGAGCAGCATCCGGACGGTGATCGCGTCACCGCGCTGCCGGTCGGCGCCGGGGAAGAGGTCCGGCACATACCGGGTGACCGGGGCGTCGAGGCTGATCCGCCCCTTCTCCACCTGCTGGAGGATCGCCACCGCGGTGAACGTCTTGCTGATGCTGCCGATGCGGTGCCGCATGTTCGGGGTGACCTTGCGGCCGGTGTCCACGTCGGCGAGTCCGGAGGCGCCCTTCCAGCGGTCGCGGCCCTCGCGCACGGCGGAGTACGCGCCGTACATGCCCGCCTCGTGGAAGGCGTCGAGCGTGCCGCGCAGCGCGGTGCGATCCAGGGCGTCACGGGCGGCGGACCGGGTGGGGGCCGCGGCGGTGCCGTCGGCGGACGCCGTGGGCACGGCGGTGAACAGCAGCAGGGTGGTCCCCACGGCTGAGCCCACAAGTCGCTTGATACGCATGGCTGTTCCTCCCCGTTTACGGCTCTCGATGTCCTGAGTGTCGCCGGGACCGGTGAGGGTCACATCCATCCTCTGGACGATCACCTTCACAGAGGTGCCGTGACATCTGTCA
Organism: Streptomyces neyagawaensis; assembly: GCF_023516595.1. GTDB lineage: Bacteria > Actinomycetota > Actinomycetes > Streptomycetales > Streptomycetaceae > Streptomyces > Streptomyces neyagawaensis. The sequence continues at coordinate 46,444 of NZ_JAMGBG010000041.1, forward strand.
TGACGGACCGTCAGCCTGCTGCCGCGGCACCGCGTCCTCCGCCTCCCCGAACCGGGCCAGCGCCACGCCCCCTGCCACACACGCCACGAACCCGGCGGCCGCCAGGGCGCCGTACCCGTGCCGGGTGGTGTCGCCGAGCCACAGCACCCCGAACAGGCCCGGCCAGACGGTCTCGCAGATCACCATCGCCGCCGTGGCCGCCGTGACGGAGCCGGACTGGAGGGCCTGGACGAGCAGGAGATAGCCGCCGAGACCGGAGACGACCACGGCGTACGCCACGGGCTCGGCCAGGACGGCGGGCACGGACAGCTCCGGCAGCAGCCGGACGGCGGTCGCGGTCAGCCCGAAGCTGATGCCCGCCGCGGCGCCCAGGACGACGGCCCGGCCCCGCCGCAGCCGTCCGCCCACGAACCAGCCGAGCGCCACCACCAGCAGCGACACCGCCAGCGCCGTCACCCGCAGCGCCTCGTCACCGTCGCCGTCACCCTCGCGGCCCGCCGACACGGCCAGCGTGGCGAGTCCCAGACACACCACCGCCACGGCCGTCCACTCGCCGCGCCTCAGCCGCAGCCCGAGGACGAACGTCCCGACGACCGCCGTGATCGCCAGGGACGCCGCGACCGCCGCCTCGACCAGGAACAGCGGCACCAGCAGCAACGCCCCCACCTGCGCCCCGAACCCGGCCGTGTCCAGCCCGGCCCCGAGCAGGAATGGCCACCCCCGCAGCACCGCCACGACCGTCCCCCACCGCCCCCGCGCCCCACCACCGGAACCTGCACCGGCACCGGCGTCCGTGGTCGCCCCGGTGTCGGCCTTCGCCGTCCGTCTCGACCCCAGCGCCTGGAACACCGTCGCCGTACCCATGCACACCGCAGCGCACAGCGCCAACGCCAGACCTGCCACCATCCGGGCACCGTAACGGCGCGACGGCCCCCCGCCCCGGCGACACCCGCCGGACCCACCCGCACGGGTGCCGCCCCATCACCTCGCTCTTTCCTCCCCCTCCACCGCACCCTCCCCCACCCCACTCACCCCCAGGACCACACAGAGTCCGACAGACTCATTGCTCCACTTCTGTTCGAAGTCCTACTGTGAGCGCGGTTTTTCAACAACAACGGACAGCAACCGACGGTCCTCAGTACGCGCACTCCCCCAAGTCGTCACGAGGAAGGCCCCGGTCATGCAGCACCCGCACCCTGGCGCCCACGCGGACCCGTCCGCGCGCCCCGCAGTCAGCCGCCGCCGTCTCCTGGAGGGCGGCGCCGTGCTCCTCGGCGGCCTCGCCATGCCCGACAGCGTCGCCCGGGCCGCGGCCCGCACCGCGACGACGGGGGCCGCCACCACCACGGCCACCACCGCGGCCGCGGTCACGGTCGACGGCACCGAGTGGAACGGCGACATCGCCCTGTTCCAGGTCGGCGCCGAGCCGCCCCACACGACCCTCATGCCGTACGCGGACGTCAGACAGGCCCTCAAGGCCGACCGCACCGACTCCCCGTACCGTCTCAGCCTCGACGGCCGGTGGAAGTTCGCGTACGCGGACCGGCCGGACGACCGGGACGAGGACTTCTACCGCACCGACGTCGACGACAGCGGCTGGGACACCATCCCCGTGCCGTCCTGCTGGCAGAACCACGGCTACGACTTCCCGATCTACGTCAACATCACCTACCCGTGGTGGGGCCCGAACGGTCTCGGCGAGGAGGCGCAGCCACCGGCCGCGCCGACCCGGTACAACCCGATCGGGCAGTACCGGCGCCGGTTCACACTCCCGAAGAACTGGACGGCGGACGGCCGCCGGACCTTCCTCCACTTCGAGGGCGTCAAGTCGGCGCACTACGTGTGGATCAACGGCGAGCTGGTCGGCTACCACGAGGACTCGTACGACCCGGCCGAGTACGACATCACCGATCATCTGAGGCCGGGGACCAACCAGATCGCCGTCGAGGTGTACCGCTACTCGGACGGCGACTGGCTGGAGGACCAGGACATGATCCGGCTGAGCGGCATCTTCCGCTCGGTCTACCTCTTCAACACCCCGGCCGTGCACCTGCGCGACTTCAAGCTGGACACCCCGATCCGCGACGGCTACAAGGCCGCCGACCTGTCGGTCACGGCGAGCGTCCGCGCCTACGGAAAGGGCACCGGCAAGGGCGCGTACTCCGTGGAGACGCAGCTCTACGACGCGCGCGGGCACGCCGTCTGGTCGCGGCCCCTCGTGCGGCCGGTCGATCTGTCCGCGGCCCCGGCCGGCGAGGACGTCACCGTCAGCGCGAGCAAGGCGGTGCCGGACCCGGTGCTCTGGTCGGCAGAGCGGCCGACCCTCTACACGGCGGTGCTGCGGCTGCGGGACGCGCGCGGCAAGGTCGTCGAGACGCTGTCGCACCGCGTAGGTCTGCGCGAGTTCGCCCTGAAGGACGGGCTGATGCGGATCAACGGCAAGCCGGTGTCGTTCCGGGGCACCAACCGGCACGAGATGCACCCGGACCGGGGCATGGCGCTGACCCGCGCCGACCTGGAGCGGGACATGCGGCTCGCCAAGCGGTTGAACATCAACACGATCCGCACCTCCCACTACCCCAACAACCCGCTGTGGCTGGAGCTGGCCGACGAGTACGGGCTGTACCTCGTCGACGAGACGAACCTGGAGACGCACGGCATCCGCGACCAGTACCCGGGCAACCACGCCGACTGGACGAAGGCGTGCGTGGCCCGCGCCCAGGCCATGGTGCACCGCGACAAGAACCACGCCTCGGTCGTCATCTGGTCCCTCGGCAACGAGGCGGGCGGCGGCAGCACCTTCGTCGCCATGCACGACTGGATCCGCTCCTACGACCCGACACGCGTCGTCCAGTACGAGGGCGACGACCGGCCGACGATCAGCCAGATCAGGTCGGAGATGTACGACAGCCCGCAGCGGGTCGAGCAGCGCGCGAAGGACACCTCGGACACCCGCCCGTACGTGATGATCGAGTACTCGCACTCCATGGGGAACTCGACCGGCAACTTCAAGAAGTACTGGGACCTCGTACGCCGCTACGACGTCCTCCAGGGCGGCTGGATCTGGGACTTCATCGACCAGTCACTGACGACGCCGGTGCCGGTGCGGAAGATCTTCACGGACTCCGGGCCGAACGGCCTGAAGGGCGAACTCCTCACCGCCGCCGGGCGCTTCGACCGCGACAAGGGCGTCTTCGGCGCGACCGCCTTCGAGCGTGACGATGCCGTGGACCTGACGGGGTCGCTGACCCTGGAGGCGTGGTTCACCCCGCACGTCCCCTTCAGCCACCAGCCGATCCTCGCCAAGGGCGACACGCAGTACGCGCTGAAGCAGACGAACCGGAGCGTCGAGTTCTTCATCCACGGCGGCGGCCAGTGGGTCAGCGCGAGCTGGAACGTGCCGGACGAGGGCTGGACCGGGCGCGAGCACCATGTCGCGGGCGTCTTCGACGCGGACGCCGGTTCCCTCACCCTGTACGTCGACGGCGAGGCGAAGGCGACCCGCACCACCACGCGGCGCCCCGGCAGCAACACCGCGCCGCTGACGCTCGCCACCGATGTGGACAACCCGACGCGGGAGTTCAACGGGACGATACGGCGGGCCCGGGTGTACGCACGGGCCCTCAGCGCGGCGGAGCTGGCCTCCGACGGGCGGGGCCCGGAGGACGAGGGGGTGCGCTTCTGGTTCGACGCGGCCACCGTGAGGGTGACGGAGAAGAAGCCGAAGGAGCGCACGTTCCTCGCGTACGGCGGTGACTGGGGCGACAACCCCAACGACGGCGCCTTCGTCGCGGACGGCATCCTCACCGCCGACCGCCGCCTCACCGGGAAGTCCGCCGAGGTCAAGCAGATCTATCAGGCCATCAACGCGGCCCCGGCGTCCGGCGGCACCCTCGCCCAGGGAGCGGCGGTCACCCTCACCAACGAAAACCTGTTCACCAACTTGCGGTCCTACGACGGCCACTGGTCACTGGTGGCCGACGGCGAGGTGGTCCAGCACGGCCGCCTCACCCGGACCCAGCTGAACGTCGCCCCGCTCTCCAGCAAGGACATCACCGTCCCCTTCCGTCTGCCGTCCTCCCCGGCGCCCGGCACCGAGTACTTCCTCCAGCTCTCCTTCACCACCAGGGAACCCACCCCTTGGGCGAAGGCGGGCTTCGAGGTGGCCAAGCAGCAGCTGCCTGTCAAGGCCGCGGTCCCCGCGGTGAAGCCCACCCGGCTGGCGAGCGTGCCGGCCCTGCGCCACGAGGAGACCGCCGGGAAGGTCATCGTCAGGGGCCGGAACTTCTCCGTGACCGTCGACAAGGCCGACGGCCTGCTCACCTCGTACGAGGCGCACGGCACCCGGCTCCTCGACTCCGGTGCCGTGCCGAACTTCTGGCGGGCGCCGACGGACAACGACCGGGGCAACGGCCACCACACCCGCAACCAGACCTGGCGGGACGCGGGCGCCCGGCGCAAGGTGACGGATGTGACGGTACGGGTCCTCGGCACCGACAGGGCCGTTCAGGTGAAGGTCGGCGGCACCCTGCCGACGGCCACCGAGTCGACGTACACGACCACGTACACGGTGTTCGGGAACGGGGAGATCAAGGTCGACAACACCCTGCACCCGGGGGCGTCGTCCCTGCCGTACATCCCGGAGGTGGGCACCCTGCTCCTGTTGCCCCGCCGGCTGGACCGGCTGCACTACTACGGCCGGGGGCCGGAGGAGAACCACTGGGACCGCAACGACGCCACCGACGTCGGCCGCTATTCGGGTTCGGTCGCCGGGCAGTGGACGCCGTACATCCGCCCCCAGGAGAACGGCAACAAGACCGACGTCCGCTGGGCCGCGCTCACCGACCGTGCTGGTGCCGGTCTCCTCGTCTCCGCCGAGCCCGGCTCCCTGCTGGAGGTCAACGCGTCGCACTTCACCCCGGAGGACCTCTCCTCGGGTGTGCGCCACGACTACCAGCTGACGCCCCGTGACGCCGTCGTCCTGCGCGTCAACCACCGCCAGATGGGGGTGGGCGGCGACAACAGCTGGGGCGCCCACACGCACGACGAGTACAAGCTGTTCGCCGACCGCGACTACGCCTACACCTACCGGCTGCGGCCGCTGCGGGACGTGGACGCGGCGACGGGGGCCGCGCGGAAGTGGACGGCCACCGAGTAGAAGGGCCGTGAACGGCACGAGCCCCGTCCCGCTGACCGCGGGACGGGGCTCGTAGTGGAGCGCCGGGCAGGCCTTGCACCTGCATTTCCCCACAGGAAGTGGGGCGTCTTTCCTTAGACGACCAACGCATTGAGTGCTTTTCCGGTGATCCGGTGAGCGGCTCGTGCACCACCATAGCGGATCTTCGCGGGCCCCGCGAACCGGTGGCCGACGGCCCCTCAGAGCAGCTCCGCCTGGGGCGCGTACTCCACTCTGATGTACCGGGCGTTCCGCTCGCCGAAGGCCGCCCGGAGGATCGGTTCGGCCGTCTCGGGGTCGTCGACGCCGACGAGGACGTGCCCCCTGCCGTCCTGTCCGACCTCGCGGAGCTGGAAGGTGCCGTCCCAGCGGGTCATGTCCTCGCTGATGCGGTCGGCCAGGGCGGTGAGGTCGGCCTCGTTGACGTCCGTGTCGTACAGCCGGACCGTGACGCCCTTCTCGGCGGTGGAGCAGACGGCTGCGTCGAGGGACGCTGAGGGCATGCGGTAGATGCTCACGCCGGAGCCCTCCTCGTCGACCTCCAAGCCGGTGAAGACGTCGGCGTAGCGGCCCTGGGTCAGCCTGTCCAGGTGGTTCAGCGTTCGCTCCAGCGGGGTGTCCTCGGGGCTGCCGTGTCCCGCGAGACTGCCCTCCGGCCGAGTGCCCCGGCACTCCGTCGCCGGTGACGACACGTCCTCCACGGTCTGCGCCCCCGCACTCGACCCCTGCAACGCCGCCAGCGCGAGCACGGCACCGGCCGCGGAGGTACCCACTCGCGCCCTCATCCGCCTGTCCATACGTCCCTCCGGCCCCCGGGGCGGCCGCCCGCGCGGCCGCTGTCCCCCCTGGGACGGAGGAAGCGGCAGAAACGTTCGGCGCACCGGGGGCGGAGCGAACGTTTCCCGTCCCCGCCCCGTCACAGGGGGGAACGACTCACCAAGGGGGCTCTCCATGTCGAAGACGCGTATCAGCAGGCCGGTCGCGGTCGTCCTGGCCGTGGGGGTGTCGGGGGTGGTGGCAGCGTGCGGGAGCGAGTCGGCCGGGTCGTCCTCGGGGGCGGCGTCCACGCGGCCGACGTGGCGGGAGCCCGCCTCCTACACGTACACGCTCACGTCGAGCGAGGGCGAGCGGTCCCTGCTCGGGACGTTCGAGGTGACCGTGGTGGACGGGAAGGTGACGAAGGCCGTCGGGACCGACGAGGACTCACGGCGCGTGGCACGGGAGGCCGACGGCCGGGTGCCTACCATCGGGCAGCTGCTGGCGGAGGCGGACGCGGCCAGGGGCGAGGACGCCGACGTGGTGGACGTCGACCACACGGCGGACGGCCGGCCCACGCGTATCTCCGTGGACTGGGACGAGGACGCGATCGACGACGAGGCGGTGTACGACATCAGCGACTACCGGCCGTCGGACGCGCCGGGCCGGGACGGCCGGTGAGCCGCGGTCACGACGCGCTCGGACCCGGGCCGCCCGTCCTGCCGTAGGTGCTCAGGTCCTTGACCGTGCCGCCGACCTTCTTCCGCAGCGGCTCCAGCACCTCCTCCTTCGCGGAGATGGCCCAGCGCGGGCCGACCAGCTTCTTGCCGCCGTAGATGGCGGCGGAGTCCAGCCAGACCTGGAGGAGTTCCTCCTTGGGGAACGTGGTGATGAGGTAGTCGCCGGCCTTGGTGTGGCAGACGCCCTCGCGGAGCTCCTCCGCCTCGGTGCGGATCTTGACCTCGCACCCGGTGAGCGAGGCGAGCACCTCGACCTTGGCGGGGGCCACCACCTCGGCCACCCTGCCGGCGTCGTCCGCCGCCTTCTTGGCGGACCTGTCCCCGTCACCGCCGCCGCACCCCGCCACCAGGGGCAGCACCGCCAGGCCGGCCGCCAGCGTGACTTCGCGCGTCAGCTTCCTCACCACGTGCCGTACTCCGTTCCGCGTGCTTGGTACCGGTCTGCTTCCTGCCGCGTGGGCTCCCCTTCCGTACGTATACGGGTGCCGGAACGCTCAGCGCGGGCCCGGCGACATGATGGTGCGGGAGACGAGGAACGTCACCGGGACCGCCACCCCGGACACGAGGAGCGGGGCGAGGCGATGGCCCTGGTGGAGCACGTCGACGACGACATAGACGCCCGCGGTGGTGATCAGGAAGTTCGTGGCGTTGCCCAGCGGGAAGAGCAGGAACTTCCGGAGCGTCGGGCGGGTGCGGTAGGTGAACCGGGCGTTGAGGAAGAAGGAGCCCGTCATGCTGAGCGCGAAGGCGACCAGGTGGGCGGTCAGATAGGGGACGACGGCCAGGAGGAGCAGGTAGAGGCCGTAGTAGGTGGCCGTGTTGAGCACGCCGATCACGGCGAAGGTGAGCAGCTGCGCCGCGAGCGGTCGCGGCGCACGCGCCGACCGGGCGGGACGCGCCGGCCGGGCGGGACGCTCCTCGGGGGACGCCGCGGCGTGCGCCCGCACGCGTGGCGCCGCGTGGGTCACGGGGCCCGGTCCTCGGTCGTGCTGCACGGCTGGGGGCCCTCCGTCGGTACGTCTGTCGTGCCGGTGCCCCGGCGATGGACTCCACCGTGACACCGCGCCGGCGCCGACGCGTACTACATCAGGGCCGGACGGACGGTCGTTTCGGGTGATTTCCCTCTCATCGCCCGGTTCTGCTGGGACGGTTGGGGCCCGAGCTGTCCGCCGGGCCTCGGCGGACGGACGACCGATGTGGGGGTACCACGCACGTGCGCATCCGTTCGATAGCCGCCGTCTTCACCGGCGCCCTGACCCTGTCGGCCCTCCTGACCCCGGCTTCCCACGCCGCCGGCTACGGGGACACGACGATCACCGATGTCGTCGTCAACGGCGGGGCCGAACTCGCGCTGGGGCCCAAGTCGCCCAAGACCTTCAAGGTGAGCGTCACGGCGCAGGACGACTCCGGGATCAAGGAGATGAAGCTGCGCGTGACGCTGTCGGGCTACGTCTACAGGTCGTCGGACCGCGGTCTCACCTGCGCCGCGAAGACCGCCACGACCTCCACCTGCACCGGCTCCTGGACGGTCGACACGAGCAATGTCTCCAGCAACGACGCGGCCGACGACCACTGGTACGTCGAGACCAATGCGACCGCGAAGGACGGGGACTGGTTCGACTCGGACCGGGCCGGAACCTTCACCGTGCGCCGACTCGCCAGGCTGACGGCGGACGCGGGCCCCGAACCGGTGGGCAGGAACGCGCCGCTCACCGTGACCGGCAAGCTGAGCCGCGCCGACTGGAAGGCCCGCACGTACGCCGGTTACTCCGGCCGTTCGGTGAACCTCCAGTTCCGCGAGGCGGGCACCTCCACGTACAAGACCGTGAAGAAGGTGACCAGCGGCGCCGGCGGCGCCCTGAGGACCACGGTCCACCCCACCGCCGACGGCTACTGGCGCTGGACCTTCACCGGCACCAGTACGACCTCCACCGCCAAGGCGGGCGGCGACTACGTCGACGTGCGCTGAACGCCGGGCGCCCGGCCCCCTCCGGGCGGAAGGGGCCGGGCGCCGTCGGACGTCACCGCGTCACGCATGACGGACGGTCCGCGGGCCGCCGGCAGGCCGGGGCTCAGGCGCCCGTGCGGCCCGCCGACTTGCGGCGCGTCACCACGAAGATGACACCGCCCGCCGCGACCAGGCCGGCCGCGCCGAGCGCGAGCGGGATCGCGTTGCCGCCACCGGTCTCGGCGAGGTCGCCGGAGCCGCCGTTGGGGCTGGGGGTGGAGTCGGGGGTGTCCGCCGGGGTCTTCGGGGACTCGGAGGGCGACGGGTTGTCGTCCGCCGGGGGCTTCTCGTCCGTCGGGGGCTTCTCGTCGGTCGGCGGCTTCTCGTCCGTGGGCGGCTTCTCGTCGGCCGGGGGCTTCTCCTCCTCCGCCGGGGGCTGCTCCTCGGTGGGCTCGCAGTACTTCGAGCCGCCGTTCCAGGCCGCGATCAGCTTGTCCTTGATGACCGGACGGTCGGGGCCCTTGGGGACGTCGCCGTGCTCGAAGCCGTCGGCCGCGTCCAGCTTGCCGTCGAACTTCACCTTGCCGCGGTAGAGGTCGATCTGGGCGTAGCAGCCCGCGTCCGGGACCGCGATGTCCAGGGTGTCCGTGCCGCCCCGCTTCACCGTGACGGTGTCGAAGTCGACGAAGACCTGCTCGCCGGAGGTGGCGAAGGTCGGGCCGTGGGCGAGGTAGGAGGCCAGGGAGACCGTGCAGGTCGTGGCGTCGGCGGCGGCGCGGACCGTGATGTGGACCTTGCCGTCCTCGGTGGGCTTGAGGTTCTGGTCGTCGAGCTTGACCCAGTCGGCGAACTTCACGCCGTCCAGGGAGAACTCGCAGCGGTCGGTCTCGGTGGCCGTGCCCGCGCCCTGGCCGGGGGCGTAGCTCTTCTCACCCCAGCCGTCGCCGCCGGGGCCGGTGGCCCAGGCGGAGCCGGAGGCGGCGGCGGTCAGGGCGAGGGCGGCTGCGCCCGTGCCGAGCAGACGGCGCATGGTGACACGTCTCGCTATGGACATGCAGATCCCATTCTCGAGCTTGGCGGTGCGAGACCCCGGGCACGGCAGCGGGCGCACGACGGCACAGGGCAGCACCGGGGTCACCGGGGCCGTGCCGGGGTGTGAGGTCGTCGAAGAGACACCGGGCCCACTGGTCGCATGAGCCACAGAGTGAGCACATCGTTTACCACCGAGTAGGGGCTGTCAACCTCGGGAAATGGGAGGTCACTTGGGCCCGTGCGGAGATGTGCGCACGGAGGGCACACATTCGGGACACATGGGGAATCCCGCACTCCGGTGGTGCCACGGGCTCCCCATGAACCCCCCGCCGGCTGCCCACCGGCGCGCAAAGTCTTCACCAACGCGTGCCACCCGACGGGGGAGCGGCGTGGCGGAATTTGACAACGTCCGAGCCGCTCCCGACTCTACGTTCATGACATCCATTTTCATTTGCGGTGCCGTGTCCGTCGCACGCTCCGCCGAACGGGGTGGCCGTCCGTGCGTGTCGCCTTCGTAGGGAAGGGCGGCAGCGGCAAGACGACGCTGTCCGCGCTCTTCGCCCGCCATCTCGCCCGGAGCGGCGCCCCGCTCGTGGCGATCGACGGGGACATCAACCAGCATCTGGCGCACGCGCTCGGCCTCGACGAGGACGAGACGTTCGGCGCCCCGCCGCTCAGCTCCCGCACCGGTGAGATCAAGGACCACCTGCGCGGCGACAACCCGCGGATCGTCTCCCGTGAGGCCATGGTCAAGACGACGCCGCCCGGCCGGGGTTCGCGTCTGCTGCGGCTGCTCGGCGACGACGAGGTCCACGGCACGCACGTCCGCGAGGTCGACGGTGTCCCGCTGATGGTCACCGGCGCCTTCGACGAGAGCGACCTCGGTGTCGCCTGCTACCACTCCAAGCTCGGCGCGGTGGAGCTGTACCTCAACCACCTCGTCGACGGCCCCGGCGAGTACGTCGTCGTCGACATGACCGCCGGCGCCGACGCCTTCGCCTCCGGGCTGTTCACCCGGTTCGACATGACGTTCCTGGTCGTGGAGCCGACCCGGAAGAGCGTGTCGGTGTACCGGCAGTACCAGGAGCACGCCGCCGAGTTCGGCATCCCGGTCGCCGTCGTCGGCAACAAGGTCACCGGCGAGGACGACCTCCTCTTCCTCAAGGAGCACGTCGGCGACGACCTGCTCGCGCACTGCGTGCAGTCCTCCTATGTCCGCGCACAGGAACAGGGCCGCGAGCACGGCGAGTTGGAGCCCCACAACCGGCGGACCCTCGACGCGCTCAAGGCCGCCGTCGACGCCCGCACGAAGGACTGGGCCACCTTCCAGCGGCACGCCGTCGAGTTCCACCTCCGCAACGCGGCGGCCTGGGCGAACGCGGCGACCGGCCACGACCTCTCGGCCCAGGTGGACCCGGAGTTCCGCCACGGCCCGGAGGCCCTGACGAGGCCCACGGCACGCACCTGACCGAACCCAAGCCGCCAGCCGCTCTCTCCCCCTCTCTCTCCTCTCTCCCCCCGCACGCCCACAGAACAAGAACAAGAACAGGAACAGCCATGTCGCTCGACGTCTCCCCGCAGTTGCTCGCCGACGCAGAGAAGGGCGAGGTGCGGGAGGAGGAGTTCGTGGAGACGGTGCGTACGTCGCTGCCGTACGCGTACGACCTGATCGCCTCCCTCGTCGGTGAACTGCACGCGGGCAGCACGGAGTTCGCCGACAACCAGACACCCCCGCCGTCGGAGAAGGAGCGCGGGCAGCTGCTGCGGGCGCTGTCCAGCGACGCGATCAGGGGCAGCCTGGAGCGGCACTTCGGGGTGGCGCTCGCCTTCCAGAACTGCCACCGGGTGGCGGTGTTCCCGGCGGAGGCGCGCGGCGGGGCGACGTACAGGAAGTTCACGTCGCTGCGGTCGCAGATCCTCAACCAGTCGCCGGAGTTCCGCGACTGCTGACGCCCGCACCGCGTCCCTGAACTGGGCCGACCGCCCCCTCCGCCCCCCTCTCGCGGAGGGGGCGGTCGGCTCGACACGCAGGAGCGCAGGGGGCGTACGGGGGCGCATTACCGGCGTACGGCCGCACGGTCGGCGGGGGCGGGGGCGGAGGCGCCCTCGGCTCGGTGGCGTTCGCGCGTACGACTTCGTCCCGTTCCCGCCCGATCCGGCGCCGTGCGGGTCGCAGCCCGGCTCCTGTGCCGCGGCTGTCCGCGCGCTGTGGTGCGACGCCGGGTGAATCGGGCCGTCACAAGTTGGCCTGTTCGCGATCACACAAGGTGAATAATGGGTTCAGAGGGCGTCTCAGCGACAGAGAGGGTCGCCGTGGGGACCGACAGGGACAGTGCAGTCACCCGTCAGCGCTTCGACGTGGCCGACGCCGCGCCGCTGCTCATCGACGCGGACGGGATCGTGACGAGCTGGACCCGGGACGCCGAGCGGCTCTTCGGGTACCCGGCCGCCGAGATCCTGGGCCGCAGCGTCCGTACGCTCCTGAACCCCGAGGACGGCGCCCGCATCGCCCACTTGGCCGACACGCACCGCGCCCGCGGCGGCTGGTCCGGCATCCTCACCGCCCGCCACCGGGACGGCCACGACATCCGAGTGATGGTCCGCGTGGTCCCGGCCTGCGAGGCCCCGACGGGGGAGACCGCCGGGGTGCTGGGGACGAGCCCCGGGGGTGGGGACGCCGGCGGGGGGAGCGGGGGCCGGCCCGCCGGTGGCGAGCGGGGGGCCGCCAGTGCCGGGGGACTGGGCGTCAGCGTCAGTGCCGGGGGACTGGCTGTCGGTGGCGAGGGAGTTGGCGTCGGTGGCGGGGGTCAAGACGCCGGCGGCGGGGGCGCAGCCGGGAACGCCGAGGGCCTGACTGCTGGCCGGGAGGGCCGAGCCGCCGGTGAATGGGGCGGAGCCGCGAGCGCTGCGGGCGGGGTTACGGGTCCTGGGGGCGCCGCCGCGAGCGCCGGAGGCGGAGCCACGAGCGCTGAGCACTTGGGCGCCGGCGTCGACGTAGGCGGGGCCGCCGGTGGTGAGGGGCTGGCCGCGGAGCGTGGTGCTGCGGAGGCGGGAAGGCCGGATGTCGCCGCCGACAGGGGCGAACGGCGAGGCATTCCCGCCGAGACGAGCAGGCCACGCGTCACCGCGAGGGCCGACGCCGGATCGGGCCAGGCAGACCGGGTGACACCGACCGGGCAGGACAGGACCACCGGCGAGTCCAGGACCACCGGCCAGGACAAGTCAGCCGACCAGAACCAGCCGCCGGGGCACGGCCACCGGACACCCGCACCCGCACCCGGCCAGGACCAGCCAACCGGGCACGGCCACCGGACATCCTCACCCGGCCAGAACCAGCCAACCGGACACAGCCACCAGACGCCTACACCCGGCCGCTCCCAGCCCCTCGCCGGCAGCGACCGCAGTCGGCCGGCCCACGACCGAGCCGAGCCACACCGCCCGACGACGGATCACACCACCCCGGCCGTGCCGAACCCTCCGGCGACCGACGACACGACTCCGGCCGATCCGGCCGGGGCCGGGGGCCACACCATCCCGGCCGAACCGGCCAACCCGGCCGCGGGCCACTCCATCCCTGCCGAACCGGCCAATCCGGCCGCGGGCCACACGGCCCAGACCTACCCGGCAGCCGACCGGACTGCCACCACCTACCCGGCCCAGTCGGCAGCCGCCCACTCCACCCCGGCCGAACCGACCAACCCGGCAGCCGACCACACAACCCCCGCTGATCCGGTTGGCCCGGCGGACGAGAGGGTGCGCCGGGAGCAGGCGGTCCGGCCCGTTGCCGAGCCGGTTGAGCCCGCTGATCCCGGGCCGGCGTCGTGGCGGTCGGCTGCGGTTCCCGTGCGGCCCGCTCCCTCGGGCACGCCGCGCCCGACCGGTGCTGCTGGAGGCCGCTTCGGTCCTCCGCCCTCGCCACCGCAAGCCGAAGCCGGACGGTCACGGGAGACCACGCCCCGACCGGGGCCGCGGCCCGCCCAGGCCACACCCCGCCCGACGGAACCGCCCCACCCCCCGACGAACCCCACGCCACGGCCCACACCGCCGACCGCGTCGCCCACTCACGGCACCGGACACCCACCCACGGGCCCCTCCCCCGAGTACCCGCGCCCGACCGCCCAGCCTTCGCACGCCACCCCACGCCCCACCGCGAGCCCCGCCCCCGAAGCGCCCCACCCAGTCGCCCAGCCCCCTCACGGCACCTCGTACACACCCACCGACCCGTCGCACCAGGCCCCGCGCTCCACACCCCAGCCCGCGCCCGGCACCCCACGCGCAACCACCCCGGAGTCCCCGCGCCCGGCTTCCCACCCCTCGCCCACCACCCCGGCCCCCCAGACCCCGCACCCCACACCCCAACCCCCACACGCCACCCCACGCCCCAACCCCGAAACCCCCCGCCCCGCAACGCAGACCTCCCCCGCCGACGCCCTCCTGGAAGGCACCAGCGCCGCCTCCGCCCACCCCGACCCCCTTCGGCACGCTCACTGGATCGCTCTTGTGTCCGATGCGACCGAGGCGCCCGGGTGGGACATGAGTCGGACCGTGTTGGAGCGGATGACCGCGCGGTCGCCGATCGGGATCGCGATCGTGGACACGGACCTGCGGTTCGTGTGGTCCAACGCCGCGCTGGAGCGGTTCGGCGGTGGCCGGGCGTACGAGCGGGTGGGGCTGCGGCTCGCCGAGGTGCAGCCGGGGCTGGACGCGGACCGCATCGAGGCCCAGATGCGCAAGGTCCTGGAGACCGGCGTCCCCGTGCTCGACTACGAGCACATCGGCCGGGTCAGGTCCGCACCGCACCGCGAGACCGCGCACGCGATGTCGTTCACCCGCCTGGAGGACGATCACGGTCGCCCCATCGGCGTCTACTACACCGTGATGGACGTGTCGGACCGCCACCGCGCCCGCACCCGCCTCGCCCTGCTGGACCGGGCCGGTGAGCACATCGGCCGCACCCTCGACGTCCGCCGGACCACCCAGGAGCTGGCCGACGTCGTCGTCCCGGCGCTCGCCGACTTCGTCACCGTGGACCTCCTGGACTCCGTGCTGCGCGGCGCCGAGCCCGGCCCCCTCGGCGACGGCTCCGTCCCGCTGCGCCGCACCGGACAGCAGTCCGTGCGCCCCGGAGTGCCGGAGGCCGTCGTGGAGATCGGCGCCGTCGCCTCGTACGCGGCCGGCTCACCCCCCGTGCGCGCGCTGGTCAGCGGACGGTCGTGGTCGGAGCCGAGGCGGGACCCGACGTCGGCGGGGTGGGCGAAGGCCGTCCCCGGCGGCCGGGAGCTGCCCGCCGACGCGCTGGGCCTGCACAGCGTGATGATCGTGCCGATCCGGGCCCGCGGCATCACCCTCGGCATCACCACGTTCTTCCGCCGCGACCGCCAGGACCCCTTCGACGCCGTCGACCTGGGCCTCGCCGAGGAGATCGTCAGCCGGGCCGCCGTCTGTATCGACAACGCCCGCCGCTACACACGGGAGCGGGACGCCGCGCTCGTCCTCCAGCGCAGCCTGCTGCCGCGCCGGCTGCCCGACCAGGACGCCGCCGAGGTCGCCGTCCGCTACCGGCCCGCCGACGAACTCACCGGCGTCGGCGGCGACTGGTACGACGTCATCCCGCTCTCCGGCGCCCGCCTCGCCCTCGTCGTCGGCGAGGTCGCGGGCCACGGCATCGACGGCGCCGCCGCCATGGGCCGCCTCCGTACGGCCGTCCGCACCCTCGCCGACCTCGATCTGCCGCCGGACGAGGTGCTCGCCCACCTCGACGACATGGTCGCCAAGTCGGCCCGGCAGGAGGGCGAGGAGGGCGGGGGCAGCGTCGAGACGGTCGGGGCGCGCTGTCTGTACGTCGTCCACGACCCGGTGTCCGGCACCTGCGCCATGGCCACCGCCGGCCACCCGGCCCCGGCCCTGGTCGCCCCCGACGGCACGGTCACCCGCCCCGCACTGCCCGAGGGCCCGCCCCTCGGCGTCGACGGGCAGCCCTTCGAGGCCGTGGAGCTGGAGCTCCCCGAGGGCACCGTCCTCGCCCTGCACACCGACGGCCTCCTCGCCGAGGCCACCCCGGACGCGCTGTGCCGTGCCCTCGCCCGGCCCGAGCCGTCCCTCGACCGGCGCGCGCAGCGCGTCCTCGACGCGCTCGCCCCGGCCCGCCCCACCGACGACGTGGCCCTCCTCCTCGCCCGCACCCGGCGGCTGCCCGCCCACCGGGTTGCCTCCTGGGAGATCCCCGCCGACCCGGCGCTCGTCGCGGAGGCCCGCAAGACCACGGCCCGGCAGCTGGGCGTGTGGGGCCTGGACGAGCTGGCGTTCACCACCGAACTCGTCGTCAGTGAACTCGTCACCAACGCCATCCGGCATGCCGCCGGGCCCATCCGGCTCCGTCTCATCCTCGAACGCACCCTGATCTGCGAGGTGTTCGACGGCGGGGCGACCGCGCCGCATCTGCGGCACCCGCGCACCACCGACGAGGGCGGCCGCGGTCTGTTCCTCATCGCCCAGTTCACACAGCGCTGGGGCACCCGTTTCCTCCCCGACGGCAAGGTCATCTGGGCGGAGCAGTCCCTGGCCGGCCCGCTGGGGTGAGGGGTACCTCCGTGCCGTACTCCGGGTGGGGGCGTCGCCGCCGGGGCGGACGGGTGAACCGGGACGGGAGGGCGCTGCCCTGTCGTCCGTTCCCGCGCGGGTCACGTGCGCCCGGCCGGGGTCCGTGCCCCGTTCAGCCCGATTAGCGGCTCTCCGCGCTTCGTATGAATGCAGAGCCGACGTCGGGCACCGGGCTCCGTCGCCTCGGCGCGGACCAGGAACGGGCGGGCAGCGGCGAATGCGAGACGTGGTGCGGCGAAGAACACGGGGACGGTGTGCGGGCCTGGTGCTCGCCGTGGCAGCGGCCCTGATGGTCGTCCCGGTCACCGGGACGGCGGCGGGTGCTACGGCGAGGGGCGCCACAGTGGTGGGCGCCACGGCGGACGCGGCGACGACAGGTTCCGCGACGACACGTGCCCCGGCGCGTGGTGACGGCACGGTGACCGTGCGGGTCGTCGAGGAGGTCGACGCCGACGGGCTGTACGACCGTCCGACGGAGAAGGGCATGCCGGGTGTGCTGGTCACGCTGACCGACGACCACGGCACCGTGCTGACCAGGACGACGGACGCCGACGGGACCGCCTCGTTCCGTCCGGCGGGGTCCCCGCTGCGGGGCGGCCGGTACCGCGTCCAGGCCCACAACCCCGACCTCGCCAACCTGCACCCGGCCCTCGCGGGCCACGGGGACGGCCCGGACGTCATCCGCAGCCCCATCGGGTTCGTCGACGTCTCCGACGCCCGCGACACCACCTACACCACCGGCTTCTGGGCGCCCGGTGTCCACCGCAGGGAGCACGCCGAGCCGGGGCCGGAGGGCCGCCGCGGGGCGCCCGTGCAGATCGGCGACCGCGTCTGGTTCGACACCGACGGCAACGGCGTCCAGAACCCGTCCGAACCACCGGTGCCGGGTGTGCGGGTCACGTTCGACCCGACGTCGTCCGGACCGAGCCTCACCACGACCACGGACGCCGACGGGGAGTACTACGTCGGCACGGCGCAGGGCCTGCGGCCCGACACCACCTACCGGGTCTCCTTCGATCACGGGGGCGTCGATCCGAGCGGGCTGCCGGGGCGGCCGGGCGCCGCCGACCTGACGTGGACGGCGCGGGAGGCCGGGTCCCACCGGCTCATCGACTCGGACGTCGACGTGTCCGGCCGGAGCACGGTGTACGTCGGTGAACCCGGCTATGTGAACCACACGGTCGACGCCGGTCTCACCAAGGCGCTGCGGCTGACGCTCGCGAAGGCCGACGCGGAGACGCGGCGGCCGCTGGCCGGCGCGGTGCTCGGCCTGTGGGAGGACAGCAACGGGACGCCCGGACTCCAGCGGCTCGGACCGGGCGGGGACCGGCTCGTCGGCGACTGCGTGACGTCGAGCACCGGCCGCTGCTCGTTCGGGTCGCTGCCCGCCGGCACGTACTACCTGATGGAGACCGGTGTCCCCGAGGGCTACGTCCTGCCGGCCGAGCCGGTCACCGGTCCGTACGCCCTCACCCCGAAGAACGCCTCCCGGGGCACGGGCCTGCTCGTCCGCCTCGACGCCGAACGCGGGTGAAGCCGTGCGGGGGCGGGAAGAAGCGCGCGGAGCGCCGAGGCGGTGCGGCCTCGGGCGCGCGACACG
Organism: Streptomyces neyagawaensis; assembly: GCF_023516595.1. Lineage (GTDB taxonomy): Bacteria > Actinomycetota > Actinomycetes > Streptomycetales > Streptomycetaceae > Streptomyces > Streptomyces neyagawaensis. The sequence continues at coordinate 64,296 of NZ_JAMGBG010000041.1, forward strand.
GCACCCCCGGATGGGATCGGCCCTGACCAGGGGCCTGAGGGTGCCGTGCGCGTCCCGGAGGGTGGGGCTCCCGGGGGAAGGATGGGAGCCACTTCCCCCGGGAGAGTGAGGGAGACCGGACGTCAGCCGTGGATCAGCTGGGCGGTCCAGGTCTTGGTGTGACCGGTGACGGCCTGGTCCTTGACGACGGCCTTGCCGACGGCCTGGACGCGCGGCGTGGCCTTCCACGTGACGTCGGCGCGGGCGATGCCCTTGACGGCGACCTTGACCGCGCCACCCTTGATCGCGTACGCGGCGTTGACGTTGGTGACCTGGGCCTGGGCGCGGGCGTTGCGCTGGACCTTGCCCTTGACGACCTCGTAGCGGAGGGTCAGCTTCTCGGTGGTGACCGGGATGTTGAAGATCTTCTCGGTCGCGCTGTAGGTCACCAGGTGACCGCCCTTTAGGCCGCCCTTCGAGGACACGTTGTGGACGAACTTGACGTCCGCGTTGTACGAGGTGACCTTGGTCACCGGGATGTTGAGGGGGCCGTTGAGCTGCTTGAAGAGGGACCCGTAGACCTTGCCGTCCTGGAGGTACCCCACGAACTTGGCCTTCTTGGCGGCCGGCAGCGCGGAGAAGCTCTTGAGGGTGCTCTTGGCCTCGGGCGTCTTCTGGGCCTTGAGGTAGGCGACGTAGCTGCCGACCGTCAGCTTCGCCGGCAGCTTCCCGGCGGCCTGGTCGGCGACCGTCTGTACGCCCTGCTGCGGGCCGAACTCGGCGGCGGACGCGGCCGGCGCCAGCACGGCGACGGCGGCGGCTCCCGCGACGGCTGCGGCGGTGAGGCGGCGCGTGGTGAAGCGGCTGTGCACAGTGATCTCCCCGTTGATGGTGTGCCGTTGGGTGGTGCGTGACAACGAGCTTAGGGATCAGCGGAGTTGGCCAAAATTGTCCCTTCGGGCAGTGACCTTGGGGGATCCCCTCACTGTGACGTGGCCGTGTCATTACAGGGTTCTTCTTGGCAGTAGCGGACGCTAAGTTGGAGGGAGATCGCCGCCGCACCCGGGGCACGGGGCTCTGTCGGGAAAAGCGGCATCGGGAAGGACAGACCCATGACCAAGAGGTCTGACGTAGGAGACACCGCGTGCGCCTACCGGCGCACGGGAGCCGACCCGGTTCGGGACATCAGCAGGCTCAAGACGCTGACGGACCGGGAGAAGGAAGTCCTGCTTCTGCTGGGGACGGGCCTGGGCAACCGTCAGCTCGCCCGTGAACTCGGGATCGCCGAGCGGACGGTGAAAGCGCATGTCGCCCGAATAGTGGAGAAACTGCAGCAGGAGACCCGGCTTCAGGTCGCGGTGCTCTCCGTCCTCGCCCATGAGCTGCTGTGCGCCGACCCCCGGTGCGCATGCGGCTCGGCCGCGCCGCTGTCGTCCCGACTCGTCGGGGCATCCGCGGTCTGAGCGTCGGCCGCGACCGGCCCAGCGCCCTCGACCACACCTCCCCCAGGGCGTTGCACGGCGTGGATTTGACGTTCACTTGTGGAAATTTTGACTCTCCACAGCGGGAGAGATCAATCAACTCAACAGCAACGGAAACGACTTACGGGGTGAATATGAATATGCGTCGCATGTCCGAAGCCATACCTGTCGCGGCCAGACCCGGACCGGGGTCCGGCACGCGGAACTGACCTGTGGGTGGGGGCTCGCCGAAGGGCGGGCCCCCGCTCAGGTCCGGATCATCCGGCCGGACGGCGCCGTCGGCACGAGGCGGTCGTAGCCCCAGGCGCTCAGGCCCATCGCCATCACGAACTGAAGGTCCAGCAGGGCGACGGTCATCATCACGAAGGCCCAGTCGACCGACTCCGCGAGACCGGACCCGCCCCACACCCCGCCCAGCACCGCGCACACCAGCACCAGGAACGCGTAGACCGAGACATCGATGGTCGCGGTGCGCCAGCGCGAGAGCGCCGGGAGCGCCTTCCGTACGACGGTCAGCACGGCGACGGCCAGGGGAGGGAAGAGCAGCCCGCCCCCGGCGATCAACCCGATCCCGAGGTCGGAGGGGGAGAAACCCGCGCCCACCTGCACCACGAGCGCGCCCCACAGCCAGGAGGGCAGGGTGACCAGGGCGGCGTATCCGGCCGCTCGGCTCCACGGTGTCAGCATGCAGGCGCTCCTCGGATCCCCGTCGCCCCCGGCGGTCGACCGGCGGCGGTCCCCGCCGTGGTCGGCCGGCGGGGGACGACAGGAGTCTCTCAGCCGGTGCCCCGCCCGCACGGGCCGGGTGTCCACGCGTCGGCCCCCGGGCCGGTCGGGGGTCCGGCACCACGGGTGCGGCGAACGGCCTGCTCACCCCCTCGGGCGAGCAGGCCGTTCGCCGTGTCCCCCGCCGCTGTCGGCGGGATCCGCGGGAGAGGTCAGGACAGACCCCACTCCTGCTTCTTTCGCGCGGCGTCCGAGCTGCCGGACGGCGTGATCGTGATCTTCGTGCCGGACGCGTCGCGGCCGGCGGTGATCACCTTGTTGGCGAGCTTGCTGTAGATCTTGCTGCCGCCGAGGGCCCACTGCTGGCCCTTGGACTTGTTGCAGCTCGACTGCTTGACCTGGGTGTTCGTCGCGGCCGACGCCACGGACAGGCACTTCTTCGAGTGCTTGTTCTTGATCACGAACAGCCGGGTCTGGTTCGGCTTGTTGTTGTTGATCCACACGAGGTCCCACCGCTGGGTGGTCGCCGTCCTCGAACAGCCGCGCAGCTTCAGCACGGCCGCGTTGCCCTTGGCGTTGTCCATCGACAGGCACATGCCGCTCTTGCCCCACACCTTCTCCAGGCGCACGTTGCCGTAGCCCTTCGGAATGGTGTCCTGCGCCGCCGTGGAGGCCGCCGATGCCGGAATCGCCCCGCCCGCCAGCAGCGCACCCGCGACACCCGCGAGCACCAGGCCCTTCGCGCCGTTCTTCACCAGGACCACGTCCCCTTCGCAATCGCGTACTCGGATCACCTTGAGCCTAGATTCCCGCTGGTGAGAGGGGTATTGGCTCTTGGGGCACTGCCCCAAGGTGCAACGTGTCACCGCGGCTTCCCCGGCCCGCCGGAAGGGCCCGCGAGCGTCCGCCGTACGATCGCGTCATGCTCCGCCGTACCCGTATCGCCCTCCTGGCCACCGGCGCCGTGGCGCTCGTCACCGCCGCCACGGTCACGGTGCGGGTGCTCGGCGAGCCCACCTACAGCTTCGCCGCCGCCCCCCGCGCCGGGGATCCCGCCTGCGCCCGGGTCAGCGCGCAGTACCCGGACCGGCTGGCCGGGCTGGACCGGGCGGACACCGGGACGAAGGGCGCCGCCGTGTGGGGCGACGGGGCGATCGTCGTGCGCTGCGGGTTCCCCAGGCCCAGGCCCACCGAAGACCCCTGCACCCAGGTGGACGGCGTGGACTGGGTGTGGCGCGCGGACGAGCGGCGCGAGGGCCGGCAGCTGCTGATCACCTACGGCCGGGAGCCCGCCGTCGAGGTCCAGGTGGCCGCCGACCGGGCCGCCACCGACGCGGTCCTGGTCGGCCTGTCCGGCATCGTGAAGCCGATCGAACAGAGCGGCGAGTGCCTGTCCCTGGCGGACACCCCGTAGCGAACGGACACGGCGTGGCGAACGGACACCCGGTGGCGGCCGCTGCCCGGCCCCTTCCGCCGAGCCCCCGCCGAGGGGGTCCTAGGGTGGAGGGCGGGTCCGGCCGGTCGGTGGAGCCGGGGCAGGGAGTAGGGACGCAGGTGGCGACGAAGAGGATCTCGCGGGCGGTCGTGTGCGCGATCGCGGCCGGTGTCGTGCTCTCCGGCTGCACGACGACGAAGACGCTCCGGACCGACGAGGCCGGGGCCGGGCAGTCCGACCGGTCGGAGGGGTCGGTACTCAGGCGCGTCCCGGCGGCCCAGCGCGAGGACGCGCCGGACTTCTCCGGCACCACCGTCGACGGCCGCCCGATCCGGCTCTCCGACTACCGGGGCGACGTCGTCGTGGTGAACGCCTGGGCCCCCTGGTGCGGGCCCTGCCGCGCCGAGTCACCGGCGCTGGACAAGGCGCAGCGGGAGTTGAAGGAGCAGGGCGTGCGGGTGCTGGGGGTGAGCTACGACGCGGGCCGGAAGAACTCCCTCGCCTTCCAGAAGGAGCTGGGGCTGTCCTACCCGAGCCTGCACGACCCGGGCGGGAGGCAGTTCCTGAAGCTGCCGCGCGGCCTGGTGAACCCGCAGCTCCTCCCCTTCACCCTCTACATCGACCGCGAGGGCCGGATCGCCGGGGCGACCCAGACCCCCGTGACCACGGACGACGTACGGAACGCCGTCACGCCGATCCTGAAGGAGAAGTAGCCCGGCCCTAGTGACGGGCCTCGTCCCGGTACTCGTCCGAGGAGTCGTCGGAGCCACCGGAGTCCCCTGACTCGTCGGCCTCGCTCGAGTCGCGGGAACCGGTGTCGCCGTCCCCGGTGGCCTCCTCGGCGGAGCCGTCGGTGTCGTCGGTGGCGTCGTCCCGGGCCGTCCCGGTGGACTCGTCCGGGGACTCGCCCCGCTCGCCGGAACCCTCCCGGCCGGTCCCCTCCTCGTCCCGCCCCGGCGCCCGCGTCCCCTTCTCGCCCTTCTTCGGCTCACCCTTCTTGGTCTCGCCCTTCTTCGTCTCCTTCTCGGCGAGGACCTGCTGGAGCCGCTCGGCGCCGGCGCGGGCGGCCTCGCGGGTGGTGTCGTCGTCGATGCCGTAGAGGCCGCCGTGGGTGAGGAGGACGGCGGTGTCGCCGACACGGACCGCGGCGAGGTCGAGGGTGAGGGCGCCCTCCTCGCCGCCGATGTCGCCGCGGACGACCAGCCGCAGCCCCTGCCGGGCGTCGCCGATGCCGCGGGGCAGGTCGACGGGGGTGACCTCGGCGCCGTACTCGCGGTCCCCGAACCCGGTGACGGTGAACTCGCGGCACTCCCCGGCGAGCTTGCGGAAGTGGTCGAGCCGCTCGTCGATCTGGGCCTTGTCGTAGGCGCCCACCTGGTAGCGCAGCTGGGAGCCGTACTCGTCGTCGTCGAAGCCGGTGACGGCCCGGCCGCCGCGGGGCGTGCCGAGCAGGTCCTCGGCGTAGAAGGCGTCGAGGAGTTCCTGGCACTCGGCGGGGTCGGTGCGGCCCTTGAGGAGGCCGTCGCGCCAGGTCGCCGCGCCCTGGGTGCCGGACCATGCGCCGCCGAGGTCGCCCTGGCGGAGCAGCGCGCTGCGGGCGCGGGCGTCGGTGAGGGCGGGGGCGGCGGCGGGCTTGGCGCTCGGCGAGGCGGGGAGCGTGGCCTCGTCGACGGCGGCCTCGGGGAAGCCGCGAGGGGGCGGGGTCCGGTCGGCCACACAGGCCGTCGCCGTGCCGAGGAGCAGTCCGGCGCCGAGGAGGGGGGCGAGGACACGGCACGTACGGGGCGTACGGCGAGACGTACGAGGACGCGTACGACGGCGCATGGCGGAGCCTTTCGGGAACACGGCGTTTGGCTCTACCGCAGCACCGCCCGGTCCGGCCCACCAGCGGAGGGGGGACGTACGGGTGAGGGGCGCCGGACAGCGGTGCCCCCCGGCGCGGCGCCTTGTCCTTCGGGTTGTCCTTCGGGGCACTGCCCTCAAGGGCACTGCCCCAGGAGCCACTTACGCACCGTCACCTCGCCTACCTAGGGTCATGACAGGCGCCTGACACGAGACACCGAAGGCTGTCCCTCCCACGGGCGCCGGCGTCATCGCAGTGGACGAAGGAGAAGAAACACATGCAGCTTTCCCGGTTGGCGAAGGCAACGGCTCTGTCCGTGGCTCCGCTCACTCTCGTCGCGGGCGCCTACCAGGCGAACGCGCTCGGCGGGCAGGACACGGCGGGTGCGCGGCCGGCCGCCGCCGCGGCGTTCTCCGCGTCCGCGCTGTCCGCGAAGGCCGACACCGGCCTGAAGGACGTCTCCGGCTTCGCCGCGGACTCCGCGCAGGGCAGGAAGCTGAAGGCGCAGGGCTTCGGTGTGCTGAAGTCCGCGGCGGGCGAGACGGCGGTCGTCGACTCCTCGATGGCCCGTCAGGGTGTCACCGCGGCGGCCGGCAAGGGCTTCGTGGAGCTGTCCTGGAAGGGCTACGCGGACGGCGCCCGCTATGTCGTCGCCCGTGACGGCAAGGACATCGCGACCCTGGGCGCGGGCGTGACCTCCTTCCGCGACACGGCGGTCCGGGCGGGTGCCGAGTACACGTACCAGATCATCCCGATCCTGCCGAAGGGCGGCGCGAAGGGCTCCCAGCTGTACGGCGTGAAGGTGGCCGTGCCCAAGTCCTCGTCGCTGACGGGGATGCGGGCGGCCGCGGTCGAGCGGGCCTCCGCCGCGGCGGCCGCCTCGACGACCACGCTGAGCTGGGTGGGCTTCATCCCGCAGAAGTACGTGGACGCGCCGCTGGGCGGCTGTGACTACGGCCGGAACTTCAAGTTCGGCGGCGACGACCACAGCGACTTCAACTGGAAGTCCAGCAAGTACCGCTTCGCGCTGCACGCCACCATCACGTGGAGCAACAAGAAGGTGGTGGCCAACAAGCACATCAACCCCACCACGGTCTATGTGAAGAAGACGAGCAAGTTCGTCGCGAAGAAGACCGCCAGCGCCAAGAACGTCTACGCGAAGAAGCTGGGCGGGAGCGGCAACTCCGTGGACATCCGGATGAACGTCCACGCCACCAACCCGTTCTGCAAGGGTCTCGGCGGGGTGAAGGGCGCGGCGTCCGGCGCGTTCACCATCAACATGACCAAGAGCGGCAACTGGACCATCCGCTCCGGCAAGCACCGCCTGTTCCCGAACCACTTCATCTACATCTACGACGGTGGCAAGGTCACCAAGGTGTACACCCGCAAGCACGCGGGCACGGCGTGCCTGATCGGCTCGGTGGCCTGCCCCGAGGCGGACCTGACCGGCCGCTACGGCAAGTTCTGACCTTCGTCCCGCCGGGGGGTGTGCCGGGCGCCTCGTGCGCCCGGCACACCCCTCTTCGCGTCCCCCGGTCGCAGGGGGTGCCGGGTCACGGTGTCGTGGTCGGGGTCACTTGCGCGGTCTTCGGGGTCGCCTTCGGGGTCGTCGGTGCCGCCGGTGTGGCCGGTGTCGACCGGGCGACGATCTCGACCACGGCGCCTTCCGGCAGCTGTTCGTAGAGCCAGGCGGCGTCGGTGGGGCGCAGGGTGATCCAGCCCGCGGTGGTGTCGCGGTCGCGGGGGGCGACCTCCTCGTCGGTGAGGGCGGAGGCGATGTAGGCCCCTGTTCCGGGCTTCGGCTTCTCGCCGGGCGCGAGGTCCGTCCTGTCCAGCGGGGCCAGTTCGAGGACCCAGCGCAGACGCACGGACCGGGTGGCGTCGGACGCCTCCCTCCCCCCGGAAACCAGCCTGACGGTCTCCTTCCCGGTGACGGTCATCAGACCCGTCGGTGTCGGCGTCCCGGTGGTGCCGAGCGAGACGGGGAGTTCACGCCCCTCGGCGGCGAGGACCTGGCGGGACAGGTCGACCGTGACGTAGGGGACGTCCCGGTCGGCGGACCGGTCGGGGCCGGGGGGCGCGAGCGGGGAGGAGCGCTGTTCGGCGCCGTGGCCGGTGCCCTCGCCGGTGACGTGCACCGTGAGGACGGCGGCCAGGGTCGCGGCCACGCAGCCCCCGGCGAGGAACGCGGTCGTCCGGCGGCGGTGCCTGCGGCGTCCGGCGGCGGCGCGGATCCCGGCGCCCGGCAGGCGCGGCGGCGCCTCGGCCTCTTCGGCCAACTCCCGCAGTCGGCGGGTGAGTTCATCGGACACGGCCGTGCTCCTTCTCGCCCTCGCCGGGGGCCAGTTCGCGTGCCAGTGCCGCCCGGCCGCGGGACAGCCTGGCCTTGACGGTGCCCACGGGCGCACCGGTCTCGGAGGCTACCTGCTCGACACTCAAATCGCACAGATGGTGCAGGACGACCGCCATGCGCTGCGCCTCCGGCAGTCTGCGCAACGCGTCCACCAGCACCGCCCGTTCCGGCTCGGGGCCGGGCGCGTGCTCGGGGGGCGGATCGCGGCGCATCAGCTCCAGCCAGCGGCGCGCCCGCCGCCACCGGCTCACCGCGAGCCGCATCGCCACCGTCCGTATCCACGCCTCGGGCGCCCCGTCCGCGAGGAACTCCCGCCGCCGGTCCCAGGCCCGGACGAACGCCTCCTGCACGACGTCCTGCGCCTCACCGTGGTCCCCGGTGAAGGCGAAGAGCTGGCCGGTCAGCCGGGGGAACGCGGTGGCGTAGAACGCGTCGAACTCTTCCTCGGTCATGTCCCCGCCGTCGTCGACAAATCCGTCGGGCCGCTGTGCAACCCGGTCGCCCCCCTCGTGCGTACAGGTCTCGGACGTACGCCACGTACGCCGGACATCGAAACACACCCAGGACTCATCACAGGGGGGCCCATGACCTCGGGAGCCGCACGGATCCGCCGACGTCTCGCCCGTACGCTCGCCGCCGGCGCGCTGGGCGCCTTGCTGCTCGCGGGATGTTCGAGCAGCGGGGAGGGGGTGCGGGACGAAGGGCCGAGCCGGCTGCCCGCGGCCCTGGGCGTCACGGCGCACCACTGAACCACCGCCGGAACCCCGTTCGGAAATTTTTTCGTCCCGCGTGTCATCCGGCCCGTGCGGCACCGGGGTTTACGGGGTGTCAGAACAACTCAGCCACACAGCACTTCTCTGGGGGTTGTCCGTTCATGTCCATGGCACGGATGCACAAGTACGTCGCCGTCGCAGCGCTGACCACGCTGCTGGCGGGGGCGCCGACGCTGTCGTACGCCGTCTCGCGGGGGGAGACGGCGCACGGTACGTCGGTCGCGGCCGAGGTGGCCGCCGCCGCGCGGAAGGCGCCCACGCCGAAGATCGTCCAGCCCGGTGAGCACGTCGTCGCCGCGCCCGGCTTCGAGCTGTGGCTCACCGCCGAGGGCAAGCACTGGGTGGAGCCCGACCTGCCCGACTTCCCGCAGTTCCGCAGCGTCGTCGACGGCAACATCGACCTGAGCCGGCCCGGCGTCTCGCTCCAGGCGGGCGGCCACGAGGGCGTCTACTACCTCTCCGGGCTCTACTACGGCGGCAAGGGCACCGCCTCGCGGGTCCAGGTGAGGACGAGCGAGGGCACGGTGCACGGCAAGCTGATCGAGCTGGCCGGGAAGCCGGGCTGGGGCGTCTGGTACGCCACCACCCCACTGCCCGCCGACGACGACGGCGAGGACTTCCTGCGCGGCGTCACCGTCTACGACACCAAGGGCCGGGTCTACTCCCAGCTCCGGATCCCGGGGGTCTGACCCGGCGCCCCCGCCGGGGGCTACCGACACCCATGTGACCGGGCGGGCGCGGGACCTGACCACTCCCCGCCCGCACGGTGCGCTCCCCCACGTTCCCGACCCCGAGGACCGTCGTCCGTGCCGCACGAGACACCCGGATCGCCCGAGGACGGCGACTTCGCCGCGTACGCCACCGCCGCCTGGCCGCGTCTGGTGCGCACCGCGCACATGCTGACCGGCGACTTCCACGAGGCCGAGGATCTCGTGCAGACCACTCTGGCCAAGGTGTACGCCCGCTGGCGGCGCATACCCCGCGACGACATCGACTTCTACGTCCGGCGCTCCCTGGTCAACAACAACATCAGCCGGGTGCGCAAAAGACGCGTGGCCCATCTGCTGACCCCGTTCCTGCCCGAGCGGGTGCACGAGCGGCAGGCCGGGCACGCCGAGTCGGTGGCCCAACGGGCCGCGCTGGACCAGGCGCTGGCGGCGCTGTCGGCACGGCAGCGGTCCGTGCTGGTGCTGCGGTTCTGGGAGGATCTCAGCGAGACGGAGATCGCCCAGCTGCTCGGCTGCTCCCTCGGCACGGTCAAGACCCATGTCCGCCGCGGCCTGGCGGCACTGCGCGCCCACCCGGAGTTCACCACCGCGCCGGCCGAGGACGCCGAGGAGACCGAGAGCAGCGGACGCGCGCCCCGGACCACCGGAACGGCGGGAGACGACCGGCCGACCGCCGCCTCCACCACGGGCGCCGCCTCCACCACGACTGCCGCCTCCACCACGACCGCCGCCTCCACCACGACCGCCGCCTCCACCACGACCGCCGCCTCCACCACGACCGCCGCCTCCACCGCGGGCGCCGCGACCGCCACGGGCGCCGCCTCCGCTGCCTCCGCCACGACCACCGTCTCCGCCACGGGCGCCGCCTCCACCGCGACCGCCACGGGCGCTGCCTCCACCGTGACCGACGCGACCGACGTCTCCGCCACGGGCGCCGCCTCCGCCGTGGGCGCCGCCTCCACCGCGACCGCCGCCTCCGCCACGGGCGGCCGGTCCGCCGCCGTAGCCGCTGACGGCGGCCGAAGCGCCGCCACCCCCGCCGGAGGCGGCCGGTCCGCGGCCGTTCCCGTAGAGGGCGGCCGGTCCGTCGCCTCCCCGTTCCCCCCGTCACCCCGCTCGCCCGTCCCCGGAGCCCGCTCATGAATCACCCGACCGCCGGGACCGACGACCCGACCGGAGCCGGTGCCCCGACCGGAGCCGGTGCCGAAGCCGAGACCGGAGCCGGAGCCGGGGCCGAGGCCGAGGCCGGAGCCGGTGCCGGAGCCGAAGCCGAAGCCGGAGCCGGTGCCGGAGCCAGGGCCGAGGCCGAAGCCGGAGCCGGAGCCGAAGCCGAAGCCGGAGCCGGGGTCGGTGCTGAAGCCGGGGCCGGGGCCGGGGCCGAAGCTGAAGCCGGGGCCGGAGCCGAAGCCGAAGCCGGGGCCGGAGCCGGGGCCGAGGCCGGGGCCGGGGCCGAAGCCGGAGCCGGGGCCGGGGCCGAAGCCGAAGCCGAAGCTGAAGCCGAAGCCGGGGCCGGGGCCGGGGTCGGGGTCGGTGCCGAAGCCGGGGCCGGGGCCGGGGCCGGGGTCGGTGCCGACGGCGACGACGCCACCGCGGAGACCGGGCGGCGGCTGCGTGAGGTGTTCGCCGAGGCCGCGTACGAGATCGCCCCGCCGCCGGTGCCCTTGGAGGCCATCCGCCGCGACGGCCGCCGCCGGCTGCTGCGCCGCCGGGCCGCCGCGCTGAGCACCGGCTGCGGCCTGCTGCTGCTCCCGCTCCTCGTGCTGGCGTTCCGCCCCGACGGCCCCGCGGAGTCCGTCCGGCCGATGGCGCCGCCGGCGTCGGCCCCCGCCGCGACCCGGTCCTCACCGGCCCCGTCCTCGGCCACCCCGTCCGAGCCGCCCGCCGGGAAGGTACGGGTGCTGGCACCGGGCGAGCGGGTGACCGCCGAGGACGGCTCGGAGTTCTGGCTCACACGGGAGGGCAAGCACTGGGTCACCCCGGAACCGGAGCCGGGTGTGACGCCGTTGGAGGAGTTCCGCAGCGTCGTCGACGGCAACCTCGACACCTCCGAGCCCGGTATCTCGCTCCAGGGCTCCGGCACGGCCGCCGGCGGCTACCTCGTCTCGGGCCTGTTCTACGGCGTCCGCACCGCCGCCGCCCGCGTCGAGATCAGGGCCTACGACGGCACCGCGATCAACGGCACGGTCCTGCGGCTGCGGGGCAACACCAGCTGGGGCGTCTGGTACGGCCGGGTGAAGGTGCCGGAGGAGACCGCCCGCTCCCTGGACTTCGAGGACCCGGTGCACAAGGTCACCGTCTACGACGGCGACGACGAGGTGATCGCGGAGATGGATTTCGGGAGCTGAGCGGACCGGCGCGGGCGCCCCCGCCCGGTCACAGAGGGGGCTGCGCGGGGGCGGGGCCGAGGGTGGTGGTGCCGGGGGCCGTGCGGTGCCCGAGGCCGGTGCGGTAGGCGTCGAGGGCGGCCTCGACCCGGCCGGTACGGCGCAGGAGGTCGCCGAGCAGCCGGCACAGGTCGGCGAGGTCGCCGGCCGCTCCGGCCCGCTCCAGCAGGCTCAGGGCGCGGACGTAGTGCTCCTCGGCGGCCTCGGTGTCGCGGGTGTCCTCGGCGATGATGCCGAGGAGGCGGTGGGCGGCGGCGGAGTGCAGGGCGCCGCGTTCGGAGTGGAGGTCGGCGAGGACTTCCTGGAGCAGTTCGGCGGCCTCGTCGGACTTGCCGCGGCGGTGCAGGACGTCGGCGAGTTCGACGGCGACCTGGCTGGTGTAGAGGGTGGCGCGCTTGTCGGTGAGCATGCGGCGGGCCTCGCGCAGCTCGGCCTCGGCGCGGTCGTAGGCGCCGTTCTGGGCGTGGAGGTAGCCGCGCATCCAGTGGCAGTTGGCCAGCTCGGTGCGGATCTGGAGCTGCCGGTACAGCTCGGATGCCTTGGCGAGCGAGGCGTCGGCCTCGGCGATGCGCCCCTCGGCGATCATCGTGCGGGCGACGGACCGGTGCATCCGGGCGACCAGGGCCGGATCGCCGGACCGCGGGGCGAGGGCGAGGGCCAGCTCGGCGGCCTGGGCGGCGCGGGCGTGGGCGCCCATGTCCATGTAGGGGGCGATGACGCCGGTGTAGAGGAGGAGCAGGGCGTCGGGGTCGTGCAGGCCGTTGCGGTTGAGCTCGTCGAGGGTGGACTCGAAGAGGTAGCAGGAGTAGCGGAGTTCACCGGCGAGGTAGTGGGCGACGGCCCGGCCGCGCAGGGCGGGGACGCGGGCGGGCAGCGGGGCGTCGCCGAGGCGCTGCTCGGCCTGTTCGAAGCGGAGCCGGGCGGTCTCCAGGTCGCCGGTCTCGAGGGCGCATTCGCCGAGGCCCAGCAGGGAGTCGGCCTGTTCCGCGAGGAGACCGTGTTCGTCGGCCTCGGCGAGCACGGACGCGAAGTCCTCGGCGGCGGCCTCGGTGGCGCCGGTGGCTAGGGTGCGCTGCGCGCCGGTGAGCCGCAGCCGCAGGGCGGTGGCGAAGCCGGCGGGCCGTCCGGTGGCCAGTTCCTCGTATCCGATGCCGAGCCGCTCGGCGATATGCCGCAGGGCGGGTTCGGAGGCGCGGACACGCCCGGACTCCAGGGTGGAGATGTACGCGGGGGTGTACGCGGGCTCCGCCAACTGCCGTTGTGTGAGGCCGCGTTCCGTCCGCAGTTGCTGCACTCTGCGCCCTATGACATCGGGGTCGTCACGCTCGGCCATACCTGCCATGACGTAAGCATGCCAGTAAGCCCGCTTACGCCGGCCGGTTTACCTCAACTGGCAACGATCCTCTTGCTGTTGGTAGGCCAAAGCCTTACCTTGAGCGACGCACTGTATGCGTTCGACCACGCATTCAGCCCCTCGACTCCTCCGCCGTTCAGCTCCTGGACTCCCCGTCGCTCAGCGCCTGGACTCCTCCGCCGTTCAGCCACTCAGCCCATCGCCGGCAGCCACCCCCGCTGCCGCCGCAGCCGCTGCGAGGTCGCCGTGTTCCGAGAACTCCTCACCCGCCACACCCGCCCCCTGGTCGCCGCGCTGCTGGCGGTGGCGGCCCTGATGGCCCTGGCCGGCGCCGTCCCACGCTGAGCCGGACGGGGTACGGGGCCGAAGGGCGCGCCCTACGTCCCCTCAGAACCGCCCCCTCAGAACTCCGCCGTGTCCAGCTCGAACCCGAGGGGCGCGGGGAGGGACACGGCGAGGCCGAGCTTGCACCGTGAACTCTTGGCGTACTCGTTCGCCGAGGGCTCGGAGTGGACGACCGCCTCGCCGGCCTCCCGGTCGATCAGCAGGTAGAGGGGGATTCCGGCGCGGGCGTAGCCGTGGATCTTCTTCTCCCGGTCGCGCTCGGCGGTGCTGTCGGAGGTGACCTCGGCGACGAGAAGGACCGGAGAGGGGTCGTGCCACTCCTCGCTGTCACTGAAACTGCCCTTCGGGGCGATGACCAGGTCCGGGACGACGTGGCCGGTCCGGGAGGCGCCGGGCACGTCGAGGCCGATGCCGGTGTAGCGGCCCAGCCCCTTGTCATGGTCTCGGATCTGCCCACTGAGTTCGGACACGATCTCCTCGTGCTCCCCGTTTGCCGGAGGCGTCACGCAGATCTCTCCTTCGATCAGCTCCACGCGCCAGCCCTTGGGAGCCGTCGCACTGAAGAGCTCGAAGACCTGCTCGACGCTCGCGCCCGTGTAGTCGGGCACACCGCTGTCCGCGTCGCTGTCGCCGTCGGGGTCGTCGTACGGACCGTAGATGGCCTCGCCCTGGTACCCCGGCATGATGATCGGCTCCGCCGTCGCCATGACAGACCTCCTTCGCTCAGCGCGACGCTCTCAGCGTAGACCGGAAGCGCACACGGGGAATCCGGAGCCATTCACTCGAACGAGTGTGCCGTCACCGCTTCGCGCCCAGCGACCCACCTCGGACACACGTACGACAGGAATCCACCCCGGCCTTCCGCGAGTAAATCTATAGCGGCCGCAGTAGACATTGCCCTGTGGGCGAGCTACCGTTTTTCCTGTATCCCAGAAGTCGAAAGGGGCACGGCAGACATGAACTGCCGTGCACGCAGGTCCAGCAGTACCGCGTCATCCAGGAAGAACGACCGCATCATCGAAGGTAAGGAGCAGACGCCATCAGGATCCGCCCGGGCGAGGAAGACGTCCGCCCGGGACGCAGCAGGCCCCGGATTGGAAGGTGGTCCCCGGTCACGCATTCGCGATCCCCGCAGCCCCGTCCTCCCGGACGGCCCCTGCGGATACAGAAGGCCGGCGCAGCGCGCCGGTAGGTAGATGGTGTTAGAAGCTCGGGGCTCGGGTGCCGCACGGCACCCGAGCCCCCCGACGTGTCCGTGAAAGAAGAGGTCTGTGCCCGCTGCCCGTTCCCGCCTCACCGACAACCTCGACGACGACGACTACCCGGCGTACACCATGGGCCGGGCCGCCGAGATGCTCGGCACCACCCCCGCCTTCCTCCGCGCCCTCGGCGAACACCGCCTGATCACCCCGCTGCGCTCCGAAGGCGGTCACCGCCGCTACTCCCGCTACCAGCTGCGCATCGCCGCCCGGGCCCGTGAACTCGTCGACCAGGGCACCCCCGTCGAGGCCGCCTGCCGCATCGTCATCCTCGAGGACCAGCTGGAGGAGGCCCTGCGCATCAACGAGGAGCTGCGCGCGCAGGGCGGCGGCACGTCCCGGCCGAGGTCCACGGCCTGACCGGGAGCGGGCCGGCCGAGGTCCACGGCCTGGCCGGGGGCGGGCCTGTCAGCCGGTCCGTCAGTCGGCCAGTCAGTCGGCCAGCGCGGCCGCGGTCGCCCGTACGAACGCCTCCGGGTTGTCCAGCATGACGTTGTGGCCGCAGTCCGGGACGGGGACGACGCTCACGCCGGACGCGGTGAGGGCGTCGGCGCCGGGCAGCGGGCCGTCCGCCTCGGGGTGGAGATAGGTACGGGGGATCTTCAGGTCGAGGAGCAGCTCACGCATGGTGGGCCGGGTGCCGCGGGCGAGCCGGACGGCACTGCGGTACAGCGCCTCCCGCCCGGCCAGCCGCATCGTCGCCCACCACTCGGCTCCGGCCAGCTCGGCGAACTCCGCCCAGCCGCCGGCCAGGAACTCCTCCTCGGAGTACGACGCGATGCCGTTGCTCCCGACGACGCCTCGGGCGGGCGTGAGGGGATCGAGGTTGGAGTCGATCATCACCAGCTTCGACACGAGTTCCGGGTGCCGGGACGCCAGCACGATCCCCACGGAGCCGCCCATGCTGTGCGCGACGAGTTCGGCGCCGGCGACCCCCGCGGCGGTCAGCGCTCGGGCGAGCGCGTCGGCGTGCGCCTCGAGGGAGTAGTCGAAGTCCGTCGGCCGGTCACTGATCCCGTGCCCCAGCATGTCGACGAGCAGCGACCGCCGCCCGGCGAGCGCCGGATGCGCGGCCACGGCCGTGAAGTACGGCCCCGAAGCGGCCCCCAGCCCATGTACATACACCCGACAGGGCTCGTCCCCCGCCCACTCCACCCACCGGACCCGATCCCCGCTCTCCGTCACCACGGCACTACGCACGCGTTCCCCCTTGTCCCGGACAGGGAGAACCTACCGTCCCGCTGTCGCCCGCCTACGATGCCGGTCATGACAGGCGTCGACGCTCACCGGCCCCGCTTCTGGGACACCGACGGCGACCACGGGGTGCAGCCGCCTCTGACCGACCGTGCGGTCCAGGAAGCCGAGGAGCTGCTGGGCGTCACGCTCCCCGGCTCGCTGCTGCGGCTGCTCCGCGACCGGAACGGCGGCCAGGTCGGCGACACCCACAACGCCTTCCCCACACACCGGCCGACCTCATGGAGTGCCGACCACGTCCCGTTCGACAGCGTGCTGGGCATCGGCCGCCGTGCACGAACGCTGTCCATGCTCGACAGCCCGTACCTCGTACAGGAGTGGGGACTGCCGACGGACGTGGTGCTGATCTCGGGTGACGGGCACTACTGGATCGGGCTCGACTACCGGGCCTGTGGCCGGCCAGGGGAACCGTCCGTGACCTGGTTCGACGCGGACGACAACTCCGAGCTGCCCCTCGCCCCGGACTTCCCCTCCTTCCTCGCCCGTCTCACCGCCGCCGAGGACTTCTCGGACGAGGCGAACCCCGCATGACGCCGCGCCGGCCGGCTGAGACGAGCAGGCGGCCGAGAAACGGGCGGCGCCCTCACGACCGCCGCTCACGACCGCCCGTTCGGTGCGTTCAGGGCGCCGGGGAACGTCGGAGGGGTGTGAGGGCGTTTGCTGCCGCCGACTGCCTCGAGGACGGCGGCTGCGGCGGCCGCTTCGTCGAGTCCCCAGAGGTCCCTGCGGAGCCTCTTCGCCAGGTTGTCCGGGATGCTGTCGTGGGGGACGTGCTCGATGGCCAGGGGTATCAGGCGCTTTCCCTGGGCGAGGGCGGCCTCGATCTCGGTGCCCGTCCAACGGCCGGGCTCGAAGTAGGAGTTGGAGAACAGGGCCACCAGGACATCGGCCTGGGCCAGACCCCGCGTCATGGCCTCGACGAAGTCGTCTCCCGCGTGCCAGTCCCAGACATCGATCAGGACCTGGTGTCCTGCCTGCTGCAACTGCCAGGCCACCCACTCCGCCCACACGCGATCCGGTGCCGCGTAACTGACGTAGATCCACATGCCGTTCGGCTGTGAGAGCCGCGTGGGCGCAGTCGCCCCCTCGGCACTGCCGCCCGGCCGGACGGAGCGCGGCGCGGGGCGCAGCGTGGCCAGGTGTGACCAGTCGGAGCGCCACCGCGTGAGAACACCGGCCCTGTGGGGCACCACGGTGCACCCCTCGCCGTACTCGTCCCAGGACATAAGGACCCGAACCAGCAGCATCAGCCGGTCAAGACCCAGGTAGTGGCCCTTGAACGCGGCGTGCAGTGTGGCCTTGGGCAGCCTCTCCCGCCCGCCCGTCAGCGCCAGGGCCCGTTTGTCGATCTCGCTGTACGACTTGAGACCCCGCTCGGCACGCAACTGCCTCAGCGCGCGTCCCTGCGCGCCAAGCGCCTCGGCGTACGAAGCCGCCGGTTGGTTCCCTTCGTCGTGCTCGGCCAACGTGTTCCGCCCCCTCCCCGTTTCCCCCTGGTGCCACCTGCCAGGACGCCTCCGGCGAACGACACCGAACCCGAGCGAACCCCGTCGAACCGGTGGCCCGTTCGGTGGAGTTCGCGACCGTGTGCCGGGGGTCGGATGTGATCGGAGGTCGTTCGCCTCATGCGGTAGGTCTTCCCGGCGAGACCCACTGTCGAGACATGACGAATCCTCACGAGACTCCGCGTGCGACCTCACCCCGTACCGACAGTCGCGCGACCCGCCCGCGACTGACCCGCCGTGAACGTCTCCGTCTCGCCGGAGCCGCTCTGGGAGGGCTCACCGCCGGGATCGCCCGCGCCGGCCTCTCATGGCTGCTCGATCAGTTCACCGGTTGACCGGCGAGTCGTGGTTCAGAAATGCGGAGAAGGCCGCCGCCTCAGGTGAGTGCAACCCGAGGCCCGGCTTTCTGTCGGACTGATAATTCGCGACCGGGCTGGATGAGTTGAAGTCCGTACCGTATTCCGCGATCGGCTTTATTCGACCCGCCGAACACGCGGACGTCGTTTTAGTCGACATGTCGAACAAGAGGCCAACCCCCGGGTAAAGCTTTCGTCGAGCCCGGCGCGGTCAGCTCCTGTGCAGGTGGCGGGCTGATCGCGGGGCCGTCGTCGCGCGGTGATCACTCAGCGAATGGTTACCGACGGGTCCGGTCACCAATTCCCCGACCATCGAGCCTTTCTGACGATTACACGTGTCGTAATGACCATCGCTTTGTCGGTCCCCCATACCGAATTCGCTGTCAGCGCTGCTAGATTGACGCCGCGTCTCCGAGGTGCGGTCAAACAGGCATACAACCCGTGGAGACAGCCCCCCTACACCTTCACAAGAAGGCCACATTCGGGTGCCCGAAAACCGTAGCGGCCGTGTTCCGCTGCTTTCAGGCGAGCTTCACTCCGCTCCTCGGGCATTCACCCCCCATCACTAGAAAGCGCACCCAAGTGAAGAGTTCCCTTCAGCGTTTCGGCCCCCCTCTGGCCGTCGCCGCCATGACGATCGCGCTGGGCACACCCGGACTGGCCGCCGCCGACGAGGCGAGCGACAGCCAGGACGCCACGTACTACATCTCGCTCGGCGACTCCCTGGCCTCCGGGTACCAGCCGGACGTGGACAAGGACACCGACTCCTCCTACACCGACCAGCTGTACGCCCAGCTCAAGCAGCGCACCCCCGGCCTGAAGCACATACGCCTCGGCTGCACCGCTGAGACCACCGAGTCCCTGATCAGCGGCGGGAAGTGCGACTACCCGAACGCCAAGTCCCAGCTGGACGCCGCACTGAAGGCCATGGCCCAGCACCGCGGCAAGGTCGCCTATGTGACCCTCAGCGTCGGCGCCAACGACATCCTCCTCAACTGCGTCAGCCCGGTCGGCGCCCTCGACGGGGCGTGCCTGAACAGCCGCAGCCAGAGCATGGCGAAGAACCTCGCCCAGATCGCGGGCGCGCTCCGCCAGGCCGGCGGGAAGAACACCCAGTTCGTGGGCGCGACGTACCACAACCCGTTCCTGGGGGCCTGGGTGCAGGGCCCGGCGGGGCAGCAGGCCGCCAAGGAGTCGGCGCCGCTGATCAAGGCCGCCAACACGGGGATCACCCAGGTGTACAAGTCCACCGGCTTCAAGGTGGCCGACGTGGCCACGGCCTTCTCCTCGGACGACTTCACCACCCAGGTGAACGTTCCCGGCGTGGGCGAGGCCCCGGCGAACGTGGCCAAGATCTGCACGCTGACCTGGGCGTGCACGAAGAAGGACCCGCACCCCAACCCCGAGGGCCACAAGGTGATCGCGGGAACGTTCGCGGCGGTGCTCGCCAAGAGCGACACGCCCCGTCCCAGCACGTCCCCGACCCCGAGCGAGCCGGCCACGCCCGAGACCGGCACGGACGGCGACTCGGACAAGGGCAAGGGGGCGAACGACCCGAAGACGAACGGAGGTCTCGCCGAGACCGGCGGGTCCAGCAGCACGCCGCTGATCGCGGGTGCGGGCGCGACGGTCCTGGCGATCGGTGCGGCCGCGGTCTACTTCGCGCGTCGGCGCCGCGCGGGCGAGGAGAGCTGACGAGCAGCGGGCCGCCCGCGACGACGCGGGCGGCCCGCTCCCCGTTCGACCTCGGCTATCGGTCGCCCGACACGTGGCCCAGGAAGGCGGAGAAGGCCGCGGCCGAGAGGGTGAGGATGCCGCCGCCAGGGTTCTTGGAGTCGCGGATGGCTATGTGGGGGGTGAGGGGGGCTACTTCGACGCATTCGCCGCCGTTGCTGCTGCTGTGGGAGGACTTGATCCACTGGGCGGTGCCGAGGGGGGCGCATTCGACACACTGGCCGCCGGTGTCGCCGCTGTACGAGGACTTACGCCACTGCGCCGTCGACAGCTTCTGGCTGGTGCCCATACCGCTCCTCCATCACGCGTGCGATCAGTGCCGCAGAGTCCTTCAGGGAGAGTGCAGCAGCCCTCAAATGATCGTAACGGAGCTGCCCTTCTTTGAAAGCGCGCGAGTCGGCCGTCATGTGCCCTTGGGTGAAGTCCTCCGTGTAGACGAGGTCCGGGTCCTCCTCGAAGCGCAGCAGGTTGAACGACCCCAGTTGTCCGGGGTGTTGGCCGGCACTGAACGGCAGCACCTGGAGCTGTGTCCAGCGGTCTTCGGTGAAGCGCGTCAAGTGCGCGAGCTGGTCACGCATGACCTGACGAGTGCCGACCTCTTGGTGCAACACCGCCTCGCTCAGCACCACCCACAGCAAGGGGGGCTCTTCCCGGGCCAGGATCCGCTGTCGCTCAAGCCGGGCCGCGACCTTGGCATCGAGGTCCCCTTGGTTCCGCACGCCCAGAACGGCTCGGGCATATCCCTCCGTCTGGAGCAGGCCATCCACCAACTGCGCCTGATAGGAAGCGATGTACGTCGCCTTTGCCTCCAACTCGGCGTACTGCTGGAACCACGTCGGCAACTGGCTGCGCAGCACCAGCCCCACCAACCGCGAGAAGAACCCGTCCGTCATAAGCGCCGCATCCACCCGCTCCGCGAACTCACGTTGGGGGACCCGATGCGCCGTCTCGATCTGGCCGATGAGTGAACCCGTGCAGAAAAGGGCCTTTCCCAGCTCCCCCTGCGTCAGGCCCGCTTCCTCTCTTCGGCGGCGCAGCTCCGAGCCGAAGTAGTCCAACGGCGAGGCACTGGGGTCCAGTCGGCGTACGTTCGACATGCACCGAGCGTAACCACGCGAGCACGGAAGCGTGGCCGAAACGGGAAGGACCCCCGTGACGCTTCTGTCAGAGGCGTGACCTAGTCTTCGCTCACTTGCCCGCGAGTCGAACAGACTGACGCGGCGCTCTTTCGCTTTTCGTTCCGGGGGGTTCGAAAACGTGCGTATGCGCACTCTTCCGGCTGCCACCGCGCTGGCAGTCCTCTTCAGCTCGGCCGCGCTCGCGGTCGGCACGGCCGCCCCGGCGGCGGCCGACAGCACCATGGTCCTTCCGGTCGCGTCGAGCGCGAACATCGTGGTGGACGGCGTCCACCAGCGGGTCTTCATCAGCGACCCGCAGGGCGGCAAGATCGTCGTCACCGACTTCCACGGCATCGTCGTCAAGCAGCTGACGAACCTGCCCGGCGTCCAGGGCCTGGAGCTGTCCGCGGACTCCGGCACGCTGTACGCGGCGGTGCGGGACGCGGACGCCGTCGTGGCCGTCGACACGGCGACGCACACCGAGTCCGCCCGCTACGCCGTCGGCGACGCCCCGGTGAGCCTCGCTCTGGCCGGCGGCAAGGTCTGGTTCGGCTACGGCGCGGCCGGCAGCGGCGACCTCGGGTCGCTGGACCTGTCCGGCGAGGAGCCCGTGGTCGCGCTCGACCAGGACACCACGCACCTCTGGTACTACGCGCCGATCCTGGACGCGGCGCCCGGCGCCGGCGCCCTGGTCGCGGGCGAGCCCGGCGGCAACAAGCTCGCCGTGTACGACGTCTCGTCGAGCGGCGCGAGCCGCACGGCGGCCGTGGACACCGGCGGCTCCAACATGGGCGACCTCGCGGTCACCCCGGACGGGCAGCGCGTCATCGTGGCCAGCGGCGCCCCGTACCACCACCAGGTCTTCAAGACCTCCGACCTGACGGCGGACGGCACCTACGCCAGCGACACCTACCCGAACTCGGTCGCCGTGGCGCCCGACGGGACCGTCGCGGCCGGTATCGACGGCATCTACGAGCCGGACATCTACGTCTACAAGCCCGGCTCCACCACCTCGGTCCGGGAGTACGACTTCCCGAACACCGGTGGCAGCAGCGGCGGCGACGAGCTGCCCGACTCGGGCCTGGCCTGGGCGCCGGACGCGTCCCGCCTGTTCGCGGTGACCTACAACGACGAGGGCGTGTACTCGCTGCGCGTGCTGGAGGCCCCCACCACGGCCACCACCAAGGTCACCGTGAACGCGCCCGCCACGGCCACCCGCGCCAAGAAGCTCACCGTCACGGGCAAGGTCACCTCGAAGGCGGCCCTCCCGGCCGGGGTGAAGCTGACGGTGACCCGCACCGACCTGGAGAACACGTCGGGCAAGGCTCTCGCGGACGTGACGGTCGCCGCCGACGGCACGTACTCCTTCTCCGACACGCCGACCGTCGGCGGCAAGGTGAAGTACACGGTGCGCTACGCGGGCGACGCCGACCACGCGCCGGGCTCCGCCTCCGACACCGTCGAGGTCTCCCGCGCCACGCCCACGCTGACGCTGAACAAGAACCGCAACACCTACGCGTACGGCGCGGACGTCACGTTCACCGCGCACCTCGGGACCACGTACAAGAACCGCAAGCTGGAGATCTGGGCCGACCCGTTCGGCTCCGACAAGCCCAACAAGCTGGTCAAGTCGGGGACGGTGAACTCCTCGGGGAACCTGTCGGCCACTCTGGACCTGACCCGTGACACCAAGGTGTCCGTGAAGTTCGCGGGCGACGCCCGCTACAAGCCGCGGACGGTCACCAACACCGTCTACACCAAGGTCCGGATCTCGTCCTCGATCAGCGGCCACTACAAGACGCAGTCGGCGTGGGGCCAGAAGTACCACTACGTCCGCAAGTCCAAGGACCCCGTCCTGAAGACGACGATGACGTACTACCCGGGCCGCAAGCAGCGCCTCCAGCTCCAGGCGTACTACCAGGGCGCCTGGCGGGACGCGGGCTCGGAGTACTTCGAGCTGGGCACGTCCGGCGGGTCCGACATCACCCTGACGGGCACCCCGACCACGAACATCCGCTTCCGTTTCCGCTCCGAGTACCACGACACGACTTCCGGCGACAACGTCAACACCACGACGTACGGCGCCTGGAAGTACTTCATCTTCACCAGCTGACGCCGACCGGCCTGCCGGCCGCGCGCGGCGAGGGGGCATGGACCGTCACCCGGTCCATGCCCCCTCCGTGTTCCCGACGCCTGTCCTACGAGGCGTCCACGACCGTCCCCGTCGACTCCAGGCCGGGCAGCGGTTCGCCGTCCCACCCGGTCAGCGCCAGGCGCAGCGACTCGGCCGGCTCGGTCACCCGGTCCTTCACCGTCGGGACGGTGAAGTCGGCGGTGGTGCGTCCCGCCCGGACGTTGAAGGTGATCAACGGATCCGC
Source organism: Streptomyces neyagawaensis (assembly GCF_023516595.1). Classification (GTDB taxonomy): domain Bacteria; phylum Actinomycetota; class Actinomycetes; order Streptomycetales; family Streptomycetaceae; genus Streptomyces; species Streptomyces neyagawaensis. Next base: position 87,301 of record NZ_JAMGBG010000041.1, read on the forward strand.
CTGCGAGAGCGGGCGCTCCGGGCCGGGCCGCTCACCGGTGTTCTCCAGCCAACGCGGGTCCACGTCCTTGGTGGACAGCTCGACGCCCTCGGTGACCGGCAGCAGCCGGACCTCCTGGCGGACATCGACCTCGGCCGGCGCCGAGAACGTCACCCGCCAGATCAGCTTCTCGCCCTCGGTCACCCGGCCGGCGACCGGCTTCAGCGCCACCACGGGCGCCGGGTCGTCGTCCTCCACGGTGACGCCACCCGCGTACGAGCCGACGACCGCGCCGCGCACGGCCTTGGCGAGGAGGAAGTGCCGCTCCTCGTCACCGAAGCGGGTGTCACCCTTGACCACCACCGGCACGTCGATGGGGCTCACCCCGGGCCGTACGGTGACCGTTCTGTCCACGGTGCGTCCGGTGTCCCGGTCGAGGACCGAGAAGCGGACCTTGCCGCTGCCGTGCCCGGAGACCGTGACCGGGACGCGGTAGGTGCGGGTGCCGGAGTCGCCCTCCTTCACCTTGAGCCGGCCGATGTCGACGCGCGGAAGCGCGGCGGCGGTGACCGCCGGGGTGCCCGGCGCCCAGCCCCAGGCGTCCATCAGCCAGGCCTGCCCGGAGCGCGAACGCGGGGTCAGGGTGAGGGACTTGACGTGCCTGAGGTCGAGTCCGCCGCGTTCGGCCGCGGTCAGCGATACCCGTGTCTCGCGCGCCCAGTAGGAGGCGGTGCGCCCGGTGCCGGGCAGCCCGTCGACCTTCACCCGGCCGAGCTTCGCCCGGCGTCCGGCGGAGTCGGTGACGGACACGTCCAGCTTGGTGCCGGAGGTGTTCGGCGGCACGATCACCCGCAGCGCCAGGTGCGTGGCACCGGACAGGGACACCGGCTTGGCCGGGGTGACCTTCGTGGCCCTGCCCGCCGCGGACCACTTCAACGCGACGGCGCCGCGGCCGGCCTCCTTCGACGTCTGCCACCAGGCGAAGTGCGGGGACGCCCCCCTGACCTTCCTGCTCAGGCATGCCTTGGTGGCGGACGGGTCGACCGCGGCGCACACTCGGCCGCCGGTCACCTTCACGCCGTTGTCGGGCAGGAACCCGCCGGTGCGGCGGGCGCCGACGGCGTGGGTGAGCACCCTGGCCGGGTCGGCGGACGGGGCGCGCCGGTTCGAGCCGTCGAGCAGCGGACGGACCCGGTCGTCGCCGGCCACGAACAGCCGGGCCGCGGCTGCCGTGTAGGTGGCGCCGGCCTTCTGCTGCTGGGTGGCGGTGAGCCGGGTGCGGCTGCGCTTGGAGCACACCTTGTCCCGGTCGTGGGCGTCCGGGTCCTCCCAGAAGTCGTCGTCGGCGGGCGCCTCGGCCTGGCCGGGCGTCCACTCGCTGTTGAAGAAGTTGTGGTTGGCGCCGACGACGTAGACGGCGCTGTGCAGGGCGTCGCCCTTGCTGACGCCGCGTGTGCCGTCCGCGTACACCTCGCCCTGGAGGTCGGCGACGTCGCCGTCGCAGCCGGGCAGGATGGTCACGGACGGGACGTCGGCGACGGGGTTGTGGCCGAAGATCGTGGGCCCGATGAGCACGGTGCCGCGGATCTTCCAGCTGACGGGGCCGCGGTAGCCGTCCTGCTCGGCGGGCGCCGGGTAGAGGCTGTCCATCGCGGCCCGGTTGACGCCCTCGCCGCCGCGCGAGTGGCCGACGAGCAGGACACGGGAGAGGTCGGTCTCGGGCGCGTCGCGCACCACGGCCGGGGCGTCGCCACGGTGGGCGGTCCAGTCGGCCCACTTCGCGAGGTGCTGCCGCACCAGCGAGGAACGGGCCTGCGCGCCGCCGTCCTCGACCTCCCCGTCCTGTCCGTTGATGCCGTTCGCCGAGATCGACACCGTCATGTAGCCCTGGGAGGCGAGCAGTTTCTGGTCGCGCAGATAGCCCTTGTAGCTGGGGATCGCCTTCTGGCCGGCCGGGCAGGGCCAGTCGCCGCTCACGTCGTCGCCGCCCGGCTTGTAACAGGTGCCGTGCCGGCCGTGCAGGAACAGCGCGAGCGGCCGCTTGCCGGTGGCGCCCTTCGGCGCGACGACGACGGCCTGCATCTCGACCGGCTCGGCGAAGCCGGGCAGCTTCACCGGGGGGAGGTCGTACTCACCGCGGACCGTGCCGTACGGGCCCGGCTTGCCGGGGTCGACGGCGTTCGCCGGGGGCTGGGCCGGAAGCCGCCCCTCGTCGGGCGCGGCGCCGGCCCCGCCGCCGGGACCGTCACCGGAGCCACCGCCGTCACCGGAGCCACCGCCTCCGAGGCCGTCGGCCTTCGCGTCCAGCCGGCGCCCGGCCGCAAGCACCCGGAGGTCCTCCAGCGGGGTGTCCTGGTCGAGGGCCAGCCGGAAGGTACGCCCGTCGGCCGCCGCCCTCGGTATGCCGAGCAGCCGGTCTCCGGCGTGGAACTCGACGCGGGCGTCGCCCATGGGCACGGTCCGCTCGGACCGCCAGACCAGCTCCCGTTCCGCCCCTTCGCCGGTGACACGCCATCCCGGCGGCAGCCCGCCGTCCGACGCCGTCGCCGATGCCGCGGTCACCGACGGCGGTTGGGCCTGTGCCGACCCGGGTGCTCCCGCGAGTGCCGCGAGCACGACCACGGCGGCGACACCTGTTCGCCGGGCATGGATCAAGGGTCCCTCCCCACACTTCGCACACGGGCGCCCCGCCCGTACCGGAAGCGCCTCACGCCCCGAAGGAGGCGAAACGGAATCCGTAGGTTGCCTGTGTGCCCGAACCGGCTTGCGAATGAAGGGACATGGGCCGCCGACGGCTCACGAAGAGCCCGGGATGTGTCTCGAAATGCACCGTGGGACGGCCTTGGGGGCCCGGCAAGGAACTGCCGACGGCGAGGGCGGAAGATAGCAGTTCATCACGGCCCCGAGAGCGATGAGGGGCTCCGCAGCGACCTCTGCGGACCCCCTCCGAAGCCCCGACCAGTGGCTTGATCTAGTCTTCGCGCCATGAGCCCGTGTACCGCCCAGGAACACGCGACGCTCTCTCGTTCCGCGTTCCGGGGGTTCGAACACGTGCGTAAGCGCACCCTTCCGGCTGCCACCGCACTGGCAGTCCTCTTCGGCTCGGCCGCGCTCACCATGGGGTCGGCCTCTCCTGCGGCGGCCTCCGCCGAACTGCCGGTCACATCGGTCGGTGACATCGTGGTGGACGCCGTCCATCAGCGGGTCTTCGTCAGCAACCCGCTCGGCGGCCAGATCGTTGCCACCGACTACGCGGGCAGGACAGTGAAGACCGTGCCCTCGCTGCCCGGTGTCAGAGGTCTGGAACTGTCCCCCGACTCAGGCACGCTGTACGCGGCGGTGCCCGGGGCCGACGCGATCGTCGCCGTCAGCACGGCGACCCTGACCGAGGTCAAGCGCTATCCGACGGGCGGGGGCACCGACCCGCAGTACCCGGCGTGGGCCGGCGGCAAGCTGTGGTTCGGCTACGGCACCGCCGATCAGGGCGACATCGGCTCGCTCGATCTGTCCGCCGCCTCCCCTGTGATCACACTGCACCAGGACCCGAACCACCCCTGGTCCGCGGCGCCGGTCCTGGCGACCCACCCGGGCGCACCCCACACACTGGTGGCGGGCGTCAAGGACGTCAGCCCGTTCTCCCTGGCGGTCTACGACGTGTCCTCGGGCACGGCCACCCGCACGGCGAGCGGCCCGAACGCCGTCGACTCCGTCGGCGGCAACCTGCGGGACCTCGCGCTCGGCGCCGACGGCTCCCAGATCGTCACGGCCGGCGAGTCCCCGTTCCACCACCAGGCGTTCAGGACGTCGGATCTGGCCCTCGACGGCATCTACCCGAGCACCTACTGGCCGACGGCCGTCGAGATCGCACCCGACGGCACGATCGCGGCAGGCGTCGACAACAGCAGCGCCCCGGTCGTCTACCTCTACGAACCCCACGCGACCACGCCTGTCCGCACGCACACCTTCAGCGACGTCAACGGCTTCGGGAACGGCCGGGTCGTGCCCGGCGGGCTGGCCTGGACACCCGACGAGTCCCGCCTGTTCGTGATCACCACGGACGAGGACGGCTCCTTCACCTTGCGCGTGCTGACCGACCCCACCAGGGCGGCGACGGCCGTCTCGGTCGACGCGCCGGCCACGGCCACCCGTGCCAAGGAACTGTCGGTCACCGGCAAGGTGAGCTCGGACCTCGCGTTCCCCGCCGGGACCACCGTCGCGGTGACCCGCACCGACCTGGAGTCCCCGGCGGGCAAGGCCCTCGTGGACGTGCCGGTCACGGCCGACGGCACGTACTCCTTCAAGGACACCCCACCGGCCGGCGGCACCGTGAAGTACACCGTCTCCTACGCGGGCGACGCCGACCACACGACGAGTTCCGCCTCCGGCACCGTCGCGGTCTCCCGCGCCACGCCCTCGCTGACGCTGAACAAGAACGGCAACGTGTACGCGTACGGCGCGGACGTCACCTTCACCGCGCACCTCGGCACGACGTACAAGAACCGTGCGATCGAGATCTGGGCCGACCCCTACGGCTCCGACAAGCCCAACAAGCTGGTCAAGTCGGGGACCGTGAACTCCTCGGGGAACCTGTCGGTCACCCTCGACCTCACCCGTGACACCAAGCTCACCGCGAAGTTCGCCGGCGACGCCCGCTACAAGCCGGTCACGGCGACGAGCAGCATCCACACCAAGGTCAGGATCTCGTCCTCGATCAGCGGGTACTACAAGACGCAGTCGGCGTGGAACCACACCTACCACTACATCCGCCAGTCCAAGGACCCCGCCCTGAAGACGACGATGACGTACTACCCGGGCCGCGAGCAGCTCCTCCAGCTCCAGGCCTATTACCAGGGCTCCTGGCAGGACGCGGGCGCGCGGTACTTCCCGCTCTCGACGTCCGGCGTCTCCGCGGTCACGCTCACGGGCACCCCGAGCACGAACGTCCGCTTCCGTTTCCGCTCCGAGTACCACGACAGAAACGGCGACAACGTCAACACGACGACGTACGGCGCCTGGAAGTACTTCATCTTCACCAGCTGAGGGCACCGCCCCACACGAGAGCAAGGCATCACCGTGCGCAGACGCACCCTTCCGACGGCCACCGCGTTGGCCGTCCTCTTCAGTTCGGCCGCGCTCGCGGTCACCGGGGCGACGCCCGCCGTCGCCGACACCAGCACTCCGCTGCCGGTGCAGTCGGCCGGGGACATCGTCGTCGACGGGGCCCACCAGCGGGTCTTCGTCTCCGATCCGGTCGGCGGCAAGGTCGTCGCCACCGACTACGCGGGCAACGTCGTCGGCACCGTGGCCTCGCTGCCCGGTGCCAAGGGTCTGGAGCTGTCCCCCGACTCGGGCACGCTGTACGCGGCGGTGCCGGGGGACGACTCCCTCGTGGCCATCGACACCGCGACGGTCACCGAGGCGAAGCGGTACCCGACGGGCGAGGGCACCGACCCGCAGTACCCGGCGTGGGCCGGTGGCAAGCTGTGGTTCGGCTACGGCGCCGCCGCCCAGGGCAACATCGGCTCGCTCGACCTGTCCGGCTCCGACCCCGTGGTCACCCTCAAGCAGGCCGGCGGCTGGTACACGGCCCCCATGCTGGCCTCCACGCCCGGCGCCCCGAACACCCTGGCGGCCGGCGTCGAGGGCGTGAGCCCGGCCACCGTGGCCGTCTACGACGTGTCGTCGGGGACGGCGACGAAGACGGCGACCGGCCCGAACACCAACGACTACGTGGCGAGCAACCTGCGCGACCTCGCCCTCACCCCGGACGGCTCCCACCTCGTGGTGGCCAGCGGCGCCCCGTACTACCAGCAGGTGTACAGGACGTCCGATCTGACACCGGACGGCAAGTACCCGACCGACGCGTACCCGAACGCCGTCGACATCGCCCCCGACGGCACGGTCGCCGCGGGCATCGACGGCATGTACGAGCCGGACGTGTGGGTCTACGAGCCGGGCACCACCAGCGCCGAGCACGTCTACGACTTCACGGACACCGCCGACGGCACCGGCGCGGGCATCCTCGTGCCCGGCGGCCTCGCCTTCGCGCCGGACGAGTCGCACCTGTTCGCGGTGGTCGCCACCAGCTCCGGCGGCTACGCGCTGCGCGACCTCGACGACACCGTCCCGGCGTCCACGACCCTCTCGGTGAACGCGCCCGCGACGGCGACCCGCGCCAAGGAACTGACGGTCACCGGCAAGCTGACCTCGGACACGGCCTTCGCCGCGGGGACGACCCTCACCGTCACCCGCACCGACCTGGAGTCCCCGGCGGGCAAGGCCCTCGCCCCGGTCACGGTCGCCGCGGACGGCACGTACGCCTTCAAGGACACCCCGCCGGCCGGCGGCGCCGTCACGTACACCGTCTCCTACGCGGGCGACGCCCAGCACACCGGCGCGAGCGCCTCCGACACCGTCGAGGTCTCCCGCGCCACGTCCACGCTGACGCTCAACAAGAACGGCGACGTGTACGCGTACGGCGCGGACGTCTCGTTCACGGCGCACCTCGGGACGACGTACAAGAACCGCACGGTCGAGATCTGGGCCGACCCCTACGGCTCCGACAAGCCGAACAAGCTGGTCAAGTCGGGGACCGTGAACTCCTCGGGGAACCTGTCGGTCACCCTCGACCTGACCCGTGACACCAAGCTCACCGCCAAGTTCGCGGGCGACGCCCGCTACAAGCCGGTCGACGCGACGAGCCGCGTCTACACCAAGGTCAGCGTGTCGACGACGCCGAGCCGTCACTACAAGACGAACTACGCCTGGAGCCACACCTACTACTACTTCCGCAAGTCCGTGGACCCGCTGTTCACGACGCGGATGACCTCCTACCCGGGCCGCAAGTACCGGGTCGAGATACAGGGGTACTACGAGGGTGCCTGGCACACCACGGGCAAGGAGTACTTCGCCCTGGAATCGGGCGGCGTGGGAGCGGTCGAACTGACCGGAACCCCGAGCACGGGCGTCCGTTTCCGGATCCGTTCCGCGTATATCGACACGTCGTCCGGCGACAATGTGAACACCACGACGTACGGCAGCTGGAAGTATTTCATCTTCACCAGCTGACGTTCCGTCGGCCCCCGATCACCACCCGAGCGCGTCCGGTTCAACTCCGGGCGCGCTCGCGGTCGTTGGGGACGGATGAGGATGGGGCGGAGTTCCCCCGACCACTGTGAGGAACGAGTCATTCCGAATCATTCTGGAAGCGCTCTCCCTTACCTGCCGGTACGTGTGAGGATACGCGGACCCTGCCGAAAACTTGAGATCTCAATCTGAGGTCACGGTCGCAAAGGAACAGGACATGACCGCCCCTGTGCCCTCTGTTGTCTCTTCGGACACGGGCCGCCTTCTCGTCGTGGACGACGAGGAGGGGATCCGTTCCATGCTCACCATGGCCCTGGAGTTCCTCGGCTACCAAGTGATCCCCGCGGCCACCGGGCGCCAGGCGCTCCAGGCCGTCACACGCCACGACCCCGATCTGATCCTCCTCGACGTCAACCTGCCCGACCTCGGCGGCTTCGAGGTCTGCCGGACGCTGCGCGAACGCGGCAACGCGGTACCGGTGCTCTTCCTCACCGGGCTCGGCGGCGTCGACGACCGGGTGCGCGGCCTCGACATGGGCGGCGACGACTTCGTCACGAAACCCTTCGAACTGAAGGAGGTCGCGGCACGGGTGCGCGCGCTGCTCCGCCGCTCGGGCGGCGCCCCGCCCGCAACGGACCGCAACCGGCTGCGCGCGGGGGAGGTCCAGCTCGACGCGGACGCCCACCAGGTGTGGGCCGCCGGTCGTCCCGTCGACCTCACCACCACGGAGTTCGCCCTCCTGCGCTACCTCATGGAGAACCCCGGCCGCGTCCTGTCCCGCGGACAGATCCAGGAACGCGTCTGGAACCACCGCGACGAGGGCTCCGGCGTCGTCGACACCTACATCTACTATCTGCGCCGCAAACTGGGCGAACCCGGCCAGACACTCATACGCACGGTCCGGGGGGTGGGCTACCAGCTGTGCACCAACTGAGCGAACGCCGGAACGCCGCCCCGGGCAGTGGGGGCTGTAGGGGCCGTGGGAGCAGTGGGGGTGGCGGAGCTGCCGCGAGCGGGGCGGCTCGACGCTCCCGGCGAGGAGCGGACGGATGAGCGGCTTCACCGGACTGGGCGAGACGATCAAGGCCGCCGGACTGCTCGCGACGACCACCCCGTGCGGACAGCCCCATCCTCGCGCGAACCGCGCCGCGTCGGAGCATCCCCAGCGTTCCGCCCGCGCGGGCAGCCGCACCGTCGCCTTCTGGCTGCTCGCCACCCTCACCACCCTCGGCACCCTCGGTGCGCTCTCCGCGCACACCCTCGCCCATCATCTGACCACCCGTACCGACAGCGAGATAGAGCGGTTCAACCGGCTCGCCTTCCCGCCGTCGGGAGCGGCGGCGGCATGGGCGCCGGATGGGACGCCGGACGCCGCGTCGGACGCGACGTCGGCATCCGCGCCGGGTTCGGCAGCGGGGGCACCGGCTGCTCCGGGGGGACCGGGGGCTCCCGCAGCGACTCCGGGATCCGCGTGTCCGTTCGGGGCGGCGTCCGGGTCCGGGACGAAGGGGGAGACCGGGACCGGGACGGGATCCGGCTCCGACACCGGGGCCGGGTCCGGGTCCGGGTCCGGGTCCGGGAGGGAGACCGGAAGCAACTCTGGAGCGGGCTCCGGGACCGGGACGAAGCCCAGGGCGGAGGCCAATTCCTGGGCGGGGACGCCGTCCGGAGCGGACGCCGACTCCCAGGCGGAGGCCGAGCCCGGCACAGGGACCACGGCCGGGGCCGACGCCGAGTCCAGGGCGGCTGACGCTTCGTCCGGCACGGGGACGTCGTCCGGGGGTGACCCCGAGTCCGAGGCCGACGGCGCCGAGTCCGGGGCCGCGGCCGGTGTCACGTCCGTGTCCTCGTCAGCCCCCTCGCCCTCGGGGTCGGGCCGGGCCCCGACACGGTCGTCCCCGGCTGACGGCGCCGACCCGGACCAGGACCCGGACCCGGCCATCACGTGCCGCGCGGATACGGCCGGCCCAGCGACCCCCGCCGCTCGCAAGCCGGCCGCGCGCCGGGCGGTCGAGCGGCCCGCCTCGCTCACCCCGCCCTTCCTCGACGAGAACACCCTCGTCCTCGTCCTCGACGCGCACGGCAGGGTCGTGGAGCGCTATCCCGGCTCCGTCGGCCTGCCCGCCTTCCCCTCCCTCACCCCCGGCCGCCTCAAGGCGTACGCGGCGCGGCCCGGCCCCTCCGGGTTCGGCGAGGCCTATCGCGCCCAGGTGGTCCGTGTCCCCCTGGCCGGCCGCACCCACGAGGGCAGTTACGTGGTCACCGCACGCTCGACGGTCGAGGACCGCCGCGCCGTCGAACGCCTCGTCCAGGTCGAGACCACCACCGCCGTCCCCCTGCTCGCCACCGTCGTCTTCGGCGCGCGGCGCCTCGGCCGCCGGGAGAGGCGGGAACAGCAGGAGGCGGAACGCCGGCTGCGCGAGTTCATGGCCGCCGCCGGCCACGAGCTGCGCAACCCGCTGACCACGATCTCCGGCTACGCCGAACTCGCCCGCGTCGGCGACCCCGCCTTCGAACCCATGCGGCAGGAGGCGCTCGGCCGGATCGCCACCGAGGTCGGCCGGATGAGCACCCTCATCGACGAACTCGTCCTGCTCACCCGCCTCGACCTGGGCCAACCCCTGCAACTGACCTGTGTGGACCTCGCCCAGCTCTGCCGCGACGCCGCCTCCGCCGCCCGGGACTGCCACCCCGACCACCCCGTACGGCTGCTCCTCGCGCCCGGCGACCACACCGTCACCGGTGACCCGCTCCGTCTGCACCAGCTCGTCGCCAACCTGCTGAACAACGCCCGCGTCCACACCCCGCCCGGCACCACCACCACGCTGGGCCTCGGCACGGAGGACGGCCACCGCGTCATCGAGGTCATGGACGACGGCCCCGGCATCCCGCGGGAACTCCGCGCCCGCCTCTTCGAACCCTTCGTCCGCGGCGAGGCCACCAGGGCACCGGGCAGCGGACTCGGCCTCAGCATCGTCGCCGCGATCGCGACGGCCCACGGCGGCACGGTGTTCCTCGAACCCTCCGGCGACGGCGCGTGGTTCAGGGTGCGTCTCCCGGCGCCCCTCTGATGCGGAGGCGGTGTGAACAGTTGGCAAGGGGAGGTGTTTTTTACCGACACGTGACCGGTTTCGGATCAAACTCTGATCAAGCTTCGATCGGATCCGGATCCGCGCCCGCTTAAGTGATCGGCGTGCGGGGGCACATCATCGGTGTGACCTCGCACAACTCCCCCTCCGAGGTCGGCCCGGCGCGCACTCTGATCGACGGCTCATCGATCTACGACGAACGGAACGACGGCTCATCGGCCCGGCTCGACTAACCGGGTACGTGCTGGGCCGACCTCAACTCGGCGAGGTGCTGCCGCACATGGTGCAGGGCACCTTCCCGCCGCCCCGGCACCCGGCCGCGCAACTCGACCAGCCGCAGCCCCAGTTCACCGGCCCGCCGCAGGTCACCGATCTGCCCCCACTGGTGGTGGGCCCGGTCGACGGCCGCCTCGACCTCCGGGTCCCCCACGCCCTGGCCCACGGCCAGCCGCGCCTCGGCCACGCCCATCCAGGTCTCGCAGCTGCGCGCCGCGTCCCCGGCGAACATCGCCAGGTCGGCCCGCACCTCACGCCAGTGCAGCTCCTGTGCCGAACCCGCCCCGAACTCGCGCCGGGCGGCCTCCTCCCACCGGGCGGCGAGCGCGTCGGCCTCGGCGTGCCGCCCGTCCTGCACGGCGGTCGTGATGGCGAGATGAGGATCGTCGGCCTCCGCGCCCCCGGCCACCACACCCCCGACCTTCGTGCCCCCGGCCTCGGCTTTCCCCGCCGCCGCGCCCCCGGTCCTCGCGTTCGGCACACCGGTGGGCGGCTCGGGCAGGACGACGACCGGCTCCGGCAGGGCCATGGCCGGCTCGGGCAGGACAATGACCGGCTCCGGCAGGACGGCGACCGGGTCTCCCTGCGGCCCGCCGCCGGGGGCCGCCGCGTCCTGGGCCAGGAGGATGTCCCCGTACTCCGTCGTACGCAGCAGCACCTGCTCGTGCAGGACCGCGGGAGGCAGACGCTGCCCGCTGCGCAGTATCGTCGCGAGGGCCTTCATGTACTGCGGTACGGCCACACCCCGCCGGGACGGCGGCGGCGCGATCCGCCCGTACACACTCGCCCCCGGGCCGACCCCCAACGGCCGCCCCGCCAGTTGCCGCCACACCTCCGCGTCGGCGTGCAGATCGAGGAACAGGGTCGTGGATCCGGGTGCGCGCAGCCGGAGTTCCTCGACCATCCAGTGCCAGGGGAACGCGGTGTAGCGCACGGTCGCCGGGGTCGTACGGGCCAGCGCGAGATGCACGAGCCGCTGCTTGCGGTCGAGTTGCAGCTGCCCGGTGAGGTACACGGTGAGCGGGCCGGGCGCGGTGGCCGCCGCCCGCAGCCGGGTGAGCACGGCCTGCGGCTCCAGCGGATCGGCGAGTTCGACGACGTTCGCCGTGCCCGTGCCGGACAGCACCTCGGGCGAGACGGCCGCGAGTACGGGAAGCACGGAGGCCGCGTCCACCAGGCACCCCTTGCCCACGGGCGAGGCCGCGAGCAGCAGCACGGTTCCGGGCATCGGTTCCCTCCCCATCGATCACGTACGCCATCCAGCACCGTAACCGCTGCGCGTGCAAACGGGGAAAGGACCGGGTGGGAAGGCCACGTCAGGGGAGGTTCCGGTCAGGGGAGCGCCGTGGCGCCGGGAGCACGCCCGGTGCCGGTGCCGCGGCGCACCGCGAAGATCGTCGTGTCGTCGTCGAGATGCCCGCCGGTGTGACCGAGGACGCCGGCGTGGACGAGCCGCACGAGGGCGACCGGGTCGGTCGCGGCACGCGGATCGGCGGCGACCGCCCGGCTCAGATAGGCGCGCAGGGGAAAGAACATCCCGTCCCCGTCCCGCGCCTCCGTCACCCCGTCGGTGACCAACAACAACGACTCGTCGGGGGCGAGCCGCACGGTGATGCCCACGCAGCCCGGTCCGCCGATGGTCGGTGGACCGGTCGGGTTGGCGGGTTCCAACTCGCTGAGGCCCAGCGGGAGTCCGTCGCCCAGCATGAGGACGCGTACGCCGTCGGGGGAGACCAGCAGCGGCGGTTCGTGGCCGAAGTTGATGATGTCGACGGTGAGGGTGCCGAGACCCGTCGTGTCGGGGCCCCAGTCGGTGCGTTCGCTGCGCAGCTCGGGGAAGTCGAGGAGCACGGCGGTCGCGAAACGTTCCGCGTCGTCGCGGCCGACGTGGGCGCAGTAGCGGACGTGGCGGATCATCCGGGTCTCCAGCCGCTCGGCCACCGTGCCGGGTTCCGCCTCGTAGTACGCGGCCTCCCGGAACGCGCCCAGCAGCACGGACGCCGCCTCCACCGCCCCGAGGCCCTTGCCCTGGACGTCACCGAGGAGGACGCGCGTGCCGTGCGGGCTCGGCTGGATGTCGTAGAAGTCGCCGCCGACGCGGGCCTCGCTGTCCGCCGCGAGATACACCTCGGCGTGGTCGAGGCCCCCGACGTGCGGCGGCAGCTGGCGCAGCAGGATCTTGCGGGTGGTGTCGACGACGGCCCGCATGTGCAGCATCCGCTCCTGCCCGCGCAGCCGCACCGCGCAGGCCAGTACGGACATCACCCCGCCCACGGCGAGGAGGATGAAGTCGGGCAGACCGGTGCGGTACTGGTGCGGCCAGGCGTTGTCGCCCGCGAAGTACACGAGCATCGCGAGCACCGCGAACAGTGCCGTCGTCCACACCCCGCAGAACGCGGCGGCGATCCCCGGCACCAGCACCAGCCACGAGATGACCCGGAAGTCGCCGCTGGTCACCCAGTCGAGGGCGGGGACGGCGCACAGCACCATCAGCGGCGGAAGCCAGGCGACGCTGCGGCCGCGCACCCGCAGCAGCTGCTGCCGCTCCAGGGGGTCCTGTGCCCGGCGCGCACGCGGCATCGGCATCCGCATGCCCCTCAGCGAAGCACGCCACCACGGCCCACGCATCCCGGCCCGGCGCCCGGGGGCCCATGCCCTGCGGACCGTGGCCTGCGGACCGTGGCCAGGTTTTTCCCTTACTCCGACTTGCCGACGGGGCGCCCCAGGTGTGACCTGGTAAGCGGGGCGGGCAGTCGCGGGGGAGGGAAGGAAGGAGTGCTCCCATGGCTCAGACGGCACCCAGGCCGGGCACACCGCTGCAAGGGGTCGCGGCCGCACCGATGCCGCGGACGACCCCGGCCACACCCGATGTCTTCAGCCCGCGCACCCACACCCTCGCGCGCTGGACCCTGGCCGTGGTCCTCGGCCTCGTCTACGGCTACTGGGCGGCGGCCCTCAACCGTGACGCCGGCCCGATCACCGGCTGGAACGTGCTGTTCGGCCTGGTGACCGCGTTCGTGTTCATGGCGCTCCACCTCGCCGTCCAGGCCGTCGCGCCCCGGCTGCGCCGGGAACTGCACGCCGGACTGTGGGCGGCCTTCACGGGCTGCGCGTTCGGCTTCCTCTACAGCCAGGCGGGAGACAGCGTCCTGATGTCGACGGTGCTCTCCCTCGTCATCGCCGCGGCCGTGTTCGTGACGACGTTCTACCGCTACTACACGCACGAGGACGCGGAGGGCCACCGCTTGGGGTGAGAGCGGGTGGTGACCGGTGGGGGTGAGCGGTGGGTGGGGGGTGAGCGGTGGGGGATCAGTCGTCCCACTCCCAGGTGCCGGAGGCCGTGAAGGTCCAGGTGAACGTCACGGTTCCGGAGCCCGAGCCGTTGTCGTGCCCGTGGCCGTTTCCGCTCCGGCACGGGTCGCAGTCCTTCCAGCGCGGGCACGGGTCGGTGCAGTTCGGCACGGAGCGGTGGCCCGTGTCCACGAACACCGCGCTGGCCCAGCCGCGCTCCTCGGGCAGCCAGTACCAGTGACGGTCGCCGAACACGCTCTGGCCCCGTACGGCGCACTCGACGCGGACATGCGCGCCGGGTGCCACGAAGCCGACGACATGGGAGCGGGTGGTCGGCTGTTCCCGGAGGTTGAGGTCGCCGCGGGCGACGACGGTGCCTCTGACCAGTCGGCCGGAGTGGTCGTCGTGCGTCGGTGCGGCCGCCTGGGCCGTCGTCCCGAAGGCCGCGACGGTGACGACACCGCCGGCGAGGGCGGTCGCGGCGAGGGTCCGTGGAGCGAGTGGGATCCGCATGATCGGGCTCCTTGCTCCCCCTGTCCAGGAAACACCCGTTCGGCCGAGTGCTCCACCGGAGGGCGCTGCCGGGCGCCGGGCGCCTCATAGCTCGGGGGCGCGCGGTTCGTTGGCGGGTGCGGGTTCGTCGTGGTTTCTCACGCAGTTCCCCGCGCCCCTGGAAAAGCAGGGGCCTGCGGCCCCGTGCTTTTGCGATGAAGGGCGGGCCGCAGGCCCGTTCCCTTCAGGGGCGCGGGGAACTGCGCGAACGGCCCCCACTCACCCGCGCCCGCCAACGAAGACGCAGCCCCGAGCTATGAGGCGCCCCCGTTGCCCGACGGCAGCCGTTCGGATTGTCCTGGGGGGCCATTCGCAGTCAGACGCGGCGTCAGCGCTCGCGCGGGCGCCGCCGGGGGACTTGCCTGAGGGGGTGTTCCCTCGTGCTCGCGGCCCCTTGTCGACCGCGCTGATCCTGCTCGCATGCCTGCTCGCGCCGGTGGGCGCGCTGGCCGCGTGGGCGACGTACGAGCTCGGCGACCGGGACCGCTACGAGGCCGTCACCGCGCCGCTCGCCGCCGACCCCGACGTACGGGAGGTCCTCGCGGACGCGGTCGCCACCGGGATCATGCGCGAGGTGCGGGTCCGGCCGCCGCTGCGCGAGCCCGTCCGGGACTTCACGCACGACGCGGCCCGGTCGTTCACCCGGACCGAGGCGTTCCGTACGGCGTGGCACACGGCCAACCGGGCGGCCCACGACGCGGTGCTGCGGGCGGTCCGCGCGGAGAGCGCCGGCGGCAGCGGGCACGGGGCGCAACCGGTGACCCTCGACCTGGCGCCGGTCGGCGAACGGGTCAAGCGTCAACTCGTCCGCGACCACGTGCCGTTCGCCCATCGCATCCCGGTCGCGCGCACCGAGGTCACGGTGCTGTCGGCGGAGGAACTCGTCCAGCTGCGGAAGGGGTATCGCATGCTCGAAGTCGCCGCGTTCTGGTTGCCGGTCGGTGCGCTCGTACTGGCCACGGCGGGGATCCTGATCGCCACCCGGCGCCGCCGTGCGGTGTGCGCGACAGGGCTCGGCACGGCGCTCGGCGGTGCCCTGCTCGGTGTCGCCGTCGCCCTCGGCCGCCATCTGACCCTCGCCGACCTGCCGCCGGACGTCCCCCCGGCGGCCGCCGGCGCCGTCTACGACGCCCTCACCGCCACCCTGCGCACCGTCACCTGGGGTCTCCTCGCCCTCGGTGCCACCGTGGCCGCCGCGGCCTGGCTCACCGGCCTCCTCGGGCGACGTCCCCCAGCACCGCCAACGCCTCCGCCAGCTCCCGCGGACCCACCGACGCAAGTCCCAGCCGGACGCAGTTGAACGGGCTGACCTGCGTCCGCCCCGCCCTCCGCACCGGGCGTCCCGCCCCTTCCGACGCCGCGCACACCGCCGACGCCGCCGACGCCGCCGTGGATGCCACCGACACCCCCGACGCGACCGCGGGCACGCTGAACGCCGGTCCCGGTGTCACCGCCACCCCGCGTTCCTCCGCCGCCGCGCAGAACGTGTCGGCCCGCCAGGGCTCCGGCAGTTCCCACCAGGCGTAATAGGCTCGCGCGTCCCCCCGTACGGCGAACCCGGCGAGGCCCTCGCGCACGAGCCGCTGCCGGGCCACCGCGTCCTCGCGCTTCGCGGCGACCAGCCGGGCGACCGTCCCGTCCGAGATCCATCGCACCGCCGCCTCCAGGGCGAACCTCCCCGCGGCCCATCCCCCGGACCGCAGCGCGTCCCCGGCCTCCTCGGCCCGCCCCTCGGGCACCACGAGGAACCCGACGGTCAGCCCCGGCGCCACCCGCTTGGACAGCCCGTCCACGACATACACCCGCTCCGGCGCGTACGCCGCCAACGGCAACGCGCCACCCACGCACCCACGTGGCGCCTCCGCGGCCTGCCCCGCGCCTCCGCCCGCGCCTTCGCCCGCACCTCCGCCTCCGCCTTCGTCCTGGCCCGTACCGGCGTCCGCGCCCTGGTCCACAGCCGCACCCGCGCCCGCCCCCACGCCCGCACCCGCACCCGCGCCCGCGCCCGCGCCCGCGCCCGCCAGGAACGCCCAGATCCTGTCCTCCACCACCGGAAGGTCCAGCTCCCGTACCACTGACGCCAGTTCGGCGCGGCGTTCGTGCGGCATCGTCGTGGACGTCGGGTTGTGGAGGGTCGGCTGCACGTACACCGCCGACAGGGGCGCCGCCCGGTGCGCCGCGGCCACCGCGTCGGGCCGCAGCCCGTCCCCGTCCGTCGCGAGCGGTACCAGCGTCACCCCGAGCCGTCCGGCGATCTCCTTGACCAGCGGATACGTGAGGGACTCGACCCCGACGCGGCCCCCGGGCCGGACCAGGTGCGCGAGGGCGGCGGCGATGGCCTGGCGGGCGTTCCCGGTGAAGAGGAACCGCTCCGGTTCCGGACGCCAGCCGGGCACCGCGAGCAGCCCGGCCGCCGCCTCGCGCGCCGCGCCCGTGCCGTTCGCCGGAACCAGGCCCAGCGCCTCCCCCAGCACGTCCGTCCGCAGCAGCGGCGCGAGCCCTGCCGCCAGCAGCTCCGCCTGACCGGGCACGGAAGGGTAGTTGAGCTGCATGTTCACCGGCGCCGAGGAGACCGGCTCCGCCAGCGCCCGCCCGGCCCCCGCACCCGCCGGCGCCGCCCGGACGAACGTGCCGCGTCCGACCTCGCCCACCACCAGCCCGCGCCGCACCAGTTCCCCGTACACGCGCCCGGCCGTGGACCCGGCGATCCCGCGCCGCCGGGCGAACACCCGCTGCGGCGGCAGCCGGTCCCCCGGGCGCAGCCGCCCGGCGGCGATCTCCTCCGCGATCCGGTCGGCGATCCGCCGGTAGTCGCTCACCATGTCCAGGCCCACCCTCCCCCCGGCGCACCGCCCCAGCGGGCACCCACGGCCACATTGCACCGAGGGCAAAGATCTTATTGCACCGAGGAGTTGGGGCGACCTAGGGTCGAACGCATGGCACCCTTCCTCGCATACGAGGACAAAGGGGAAGCGAGCCCGTCGGCGCTCCCCCTCGTCCTCGTCCACGGCCACCCCTTCGACCGCACGATGTGGCGGCCCCAGCTCACCGCGTTCGCCGCGACCCGCCGGGTCATCGCCCCGGATCTGCGGGGCTACGGCGCCTCCCCCGTCGTTCCCGGCCTCACCCCGCTCTCCGTCTTCGCCGAGGACATCGCGGTGCTCCTCGACGACCTGGGCGTGAGCGACTTCGTCCTCGCGGGCCTGTCCATGGGCGGGCAGATCGCCATGGAGTGCTACCGGCTGTTCCCGGACCGCGTCCGCGGTCTCGTCCTCGCCGACACCTTCCCGACCGCCGAGACCGAGGAGGGCCGGCGCGCCCGGAACGCGATGGCCGACCGGCTGCTGCGGGAGGGGATGGGCGGGTACGCCGACGAGGTGCTGTACAAGATGGTCGCGCCGTACGCGGACGCGGAGGTCGCGGCGCATGTGCACCGCATGATGACGGGGACCGACCCCGAGGGCGCGGCGGCGGCCCTGCGCGGACGCGCCGAGCGCCCCGACTACAACGACCTGCTGACCCGCGTCGCCGTACCCGCGCTGGTCGTCGTCGGCGCCGACGACGAGTACACCCCGGTCGCCGACGCCGAGGCCATGCACGCCGCCCTGCCCGACTCCGTCCTCCAAGTGATCGACGGCGCGGCCCACCTGCCGAACCTGGAACGCCCCGACGCCTTCAACAAGGCGCTGGAGGACTTCCTGGCCCGGCTGGGCTGAGCCCCGGGCTCCTCACCCGTTCGGCCTACAGCGCATGCGGCGTCACCCGCCCCGCGTGAGCTGTCCGCCCTTCTGAGGAGGCCCTCCCATGGCCCAGCACAGCACCGAGCCGCGTTCGAACGCCCACAGCCACCAGACCATCTCGACGCCGACGCCCCCGCAGGGACAGCACTCCGGTACCTCCTGGGCCATCGGCGGCACGGTCTTCGCCGGTGTCCTCATGATGGTCGGCGGGGTGCTGGGCATCCTCAACGGCATCGCGGCGATCGCCACGGACGACGTCTACACGAACATCGGCGACTATGTGTTCGAGTTCAGCCTCACCACCTGGGGCTGGATCCATCTCGTCCTCGGAGCCGTCGTCGCCTTCGCCGGCTGGGGCATCCTCCAGGGCCGGGACTGGGCGCGGGGCGTGGGGATCGCCCTGGCGTCCCTCTACGCCATCGCGTACTTCATGTTCCTCCCGTACGCGCCCGTCTGGTCGGTCATCGTCATCGCCGCCTCGGTCTTCGTGATGTGGTCCCTGGCGACGGCCCCGGACCAGGAGAGGCGCGCCTGACCCGACACGGCGGACGACCGCGCCCCCTCGCGCACCGAGCCGGTACGCCTCAGCCCCGGCGCCGCCCGGTGAGCGCGGTCTCCAGCGCCTCCCCGGTCATCTCGATCACCACGGCGTCGTCACGCCATCGCGCGGGAAGGTGTCCGTGTTCCTCGGCACGGCACACCACCCCGGTACCGCTCGGGTCGAGGACGACCGCGCCGAGCCGGGCGACCAGCTCGGCGACGATGTCCCACACCTCTCCGGCGTGCGGGCGGTGCACGGTGAGACCGTGGTCGTCGGCGAAGATCTCCGCCTCGCTCCCGTCGGCCGCCCGCACCCGGTAGGCAGGGCTCCCGTCCTCGCCCTCGGTGGCCCCCGGCCCGTCGGCATCGTAGGGTTCCAGCACCTCCCGTACGACGGCCGGGTCCAGCGGCACGGGCGTCTCGCCCCCGTCGACGAACCTGAGGACCATCGGACTCCAGCCCACGCACCCTCCTCCGTCCGACCCGACAGACCGCCCCGCGGGGGCACCGGGAGCCGCGCGGTCACCCCGCCCCCCGTATCGCCCATACAACCCCGGCCCGACGGCGGCCGGGCGCCCGGCCCCTGGTTCCCCGCGCAACCTTCGGCCCTTCCCCCTCGTCCTTGAACGAGGAGCACAGAACCACCGCGGGCGAACGGAAGGCCGGCCTTGGAGAGCACGACCATGGAGCGGCCCGAGCCGGAGCCGGTCACCGCCCGCCGGGCCACCCACGGCGGCAAGAAGGGGTTCGCCTTCCTGCTGCTGCTCGGTGTGACCGCGGTCGTCGTCTGCCGGGTGATCGACATCGACGCCTTCACCCCGGTCCCCCAGCTCCTCGCGTTCCTGCCCTGGCTGCTCGCCCCGACCGGCCTCGCCCTGCTCCTGTTCGCCCTGGCCCGCTCCTGGACCGGCCTGACCTGGGGCGTGGTGCTGCTCGGCGCGCTGGCCTGGTACATCGAGCCGTACGGGAAGACGACCGTGCCCGACGGTCCGGCCCTCGCCCAGATACGGGTCATGACCTCGAACGTGCACTTCGGCGACGGCACCGCCGCCCTCGTCAAGGCCGTGAAACGCGAGCGCCCCGACATCGTGTTCGTCGAGGAGTGCCAGGCCACCTGCTCAGCCACCCTCCGCGACACCTTCGGCGACCTCAGCGGCGACAAGCCCGCCTACCCCTACCGCCGGGCCGTCGAGGGCTACGGCTCCGACGGTTCCGTCATCCTCAGCCGGCACCCCCTCAAGGGCACCGACCCGATCCCCGGCACCATGGGCATGCCCGGCGCCGTCGCCGACGTCGAGGGCCACCGCGTACGGCTGCAGCTGGCGCACCCCATGCCGCCGCTGGCCGGTCAGGTCGGCACCTGGCGGCGGGAGCTCGGCGCGCTGCGCGCGTACGCGGCGGCCGACACCCGGACCCCGACCATCGTCGCCGGTGACTTCAACGCCACCCAGGACCACGCGGCCTTCCGCGACCTCCTCGACGCGGGGCTCGGCGACGCCGCCCGGCTGACCGGGGACGACCGGCGAGCGACCTGGCCCTCCCGGACCACCCCGAGGTTCGGCGCCCAGATCGACCACGTCCTCGTCTCCTCGAAGGACTTCTCCGCCCGCGAGACCCGCTTCCTCAAGCTGCGCGGCACCGACCACAACGCGGTGGTCGCCGACCTGACCCTCCACCAGCGAAAGTGACGCCGGGACCCGACGGTCACGGCGCGCCATCGTCGCCCCCAACCCACCAAGAACTTCACATAATCGGGCGATCTCCGGCGGTGATAATGGCCGCATGCCCCGCCCGTTCGCCCTCGGCCTGACCCCGCCCGACTGGCTGGTCCGCAATCTGCAACCCCAGCAGGCGCCGCCCGTCAACCGGCCCGCCGTGGCCCGCGCGGCGGTCGCGCTGACCCTGCCGCTCGCCCTCGGCCTCGCCGCCGGCCGCCCCGAGTACGGCGCCCTCGCCTCGATGGGCGCCCTGGCGGGCGTCATCAGCGACACGGCGGACGCGTACCGCATGCGGCTGCTGAACATCGCCGTCCCCCAGCTGTTCAGCGCGATCGGCATCACCCTCGGCTCCCTCGTGTACGGGCAGGGCTGGGTCACCGTCGCCGCGCTCACCGGGGTCGCGCTGGTCTCCGGGATGATCTCGACGATCGGCGCCGTCGCCTCCGTGTCGGGGCTGCTGCTCCTGCTCAACTCCGTGGTCGGAGCGGGCCTGCCGATGCCGGGCGACTGGTGGCTGGCCCCCCTCCTGATGACCGGCGGCGGCCTCCTCGTCCTCGTCCAGGCCCTCCTCGCCTGGCCGCTGAGGGCCGGCGTGCCGGAACGCTCCTCCGTCGCCGACACCTACCGCAAGGTCGCCGACCTGCTCGCCGCGACCACCGCGGACACCACCGACGCCTACGACACGGCCCGGCACGCGGTCACCCAGTCCCTCAACCAGTCCTACGACCTGATCCTCGCCCGCCGCGCCCGCCACCACGGCCGCAGCCCCGACCTGGTCCGGCTCCTCGCCCAGCTGAACGCGGTGACCCCGCTCGTCGAGGCCGCCCCCGCCGTACGCCTCTCCGGGCGCCCGCTGCCCGCCGAGATCCCCACCGCCGTCCGCCATGTCGCCGAGGCCGTCGACACCGGCTACTCCGGGCCGCTGGGACTGCGGCTGCCCACGCCGACGAGCGAGATCGGCAAGGCGGTCGACCAGGCGCTGCGGCACGCCGCCGAGGTCGTCACCGAGGGCTCGCCGGACGCGCTGTCCCGGGCCGACGACCACCTCGGCCGGACCGCGCCGCTGCGGGTGCGCGCCGCACGGGCCGCCCGCGACGTGGCCCTGTCCGCCGCGTCCTGGCGCTACGGCCTGCGCCTCGCCCTGTGCATCGGCATCGCCCAGGCACTGGTCTCCCTCATCGCCGTACCGCGCTCCTACTGGGTGGCGCTGACCATCACCTTCGTCCTGAAACCGGACTTCGGCTCGGTGTTCTCCCGCGCGCTGATGCGGGCCCTCGGCACGGTCGTCGGCCTGGTCGTCGCGGCGGCGATCCTCTCGGAGGTCCCGCGCGGCTGGTGGGACGTCCCGGTGATGCTGTGCCTCGCCCCGCTCATCCCGGTCTTCACCCCCCGCGGCTACGGCTACCAGACCGCCGCCATCACCCCCGTGATCCTGCTGCTCTCCGACATCCTCAACCACGAGGGCACCGGCCTGCTCGTGCCCCGCCTCGTCGACTCCCTGATGGGCTGCGGCATCGCCCTCGTCGCCGGCTATCTGTTGTGGCCGGAGAGCTGGCACGCCCGCGTCGGGGCGCGGCTCGCGGACGCCGTCGCCGACACCGCCGCGTACGTGGAACACGTCTTCGGGGCGGGTGGGGAGGACCCCGGCGGGCGGGCCCGCAAGCGCCGCCGCCTCTACCGGGACCTGTCCGCCATTCGTACGGAGTTCCAGCGGGCCCTGACCGAACCGCCGCCGACGGGACGGCGGGCCGCCGCCTGGTGGCCGCTGGTGGTGGCGGTCGAGCGGATCGTCGACGCGACGACGGCGGCCCGGGTCCGGGTGAAGCAGGGGGCTCAGCCGCCGTCCGCCGCCGAGGTCGCCCAGGTCGCCCTGCAACTGCGGGAACTGGCGGACGGGCTGCGGAGGACGGATGTCCTCTACGAGGTGCGGTCCGATCTGAGCGGGCCGCCGGGAAGCGTGTTGGAGGCGCTGCGACAGGAGGTCGCGGCGGCCCGGACGATCAGCTCACCGCCCGAGGGGGACGCCGCCCGCTAGCCAGACCGGGCCGCCGCCCGGCGAGGGCGCGGGGCGGTCAACCCGGCGCAGGGCGCTGAATCGTTACGCCCGCCCCGCACGGGTGACGGGAGGAGAGTTCGCAGGCGGAAAGCCGTAATGATCGGATCTGTCCAACCGGACGATTCACTTCCTTTCTGACAAGGGGATGTTCACCATGCGGCGCACCGCCACCGTCCTGCTCGGAACCCTCGCCCTCGCCGGCGCCCTGGCCCCGGCCGCCCACGCGGTCCCTGACCCGGCGGGCACGGCCACCTGCCTCACCGAGACCCCCGCCGGTGTCTCCGAGCTGGCCGACCCGGCCGTTCTCCTCGACCCGGCCGGCCTGCTGGACCCGGCCGCCGCGCCGGGCGTGAGCTGCCTCGCCCCCTGAAGGCAGCGGTGACGAAGCGCGGGCCGTCCCCCCTCGGGAGGACGGCCCGCGTTCGCATCTGCACGGACAGAGGTCCGTAACCGCAGTGCCCCTGACTCAGACGCCGATGTCGCAGCCGTCCGCGCGGTAGACCGCGACGACCGCCGGGCGGACGATCTTGCCGGGGCCATCGGGCCAGGTGCTCTTGGGGTTCTCGACGGAGGCGCCGTCCAGCTCGCCCGGGTGCTGCACCGCGACCAGGACCCGGCGGTCGGTGATGATCGGACCGCAGGTCTCGGCGCCGCTCGGCACGGTCAGGAACTGCTTCAGCTCACCACGGCGCTCCCCCTTGGTCGCCACGCCGAAGAGACCGTCGTGCGAGCCGAGCTGGTTGCCGTCGGTGGAGATCCACAGGTTGCCGTACGGGTCGAAGGCGACGTTGTCCGGGCAGGAGATCGGGGACACGTCGTCCTTCGGGAAGCCCGCGAAGTACGTCGCAGGATCGTCGGGGTCGCCCGCGACGAGGAACAGCAGCCAGGCGAACCGGGTGCTCTCGGGCCGGTTCCAGCGCTCGGTGAGCTCCAGGACCTGGCCGTGCTTGTTGGAGTTGCGGGGGTTGGCCTCGTCGGCGGCGGCGAAGCCGGTCTTGCCGCGGTTGGAGTTGTTGGTGAGGGCCACATAGACCTTGCCGGTGACCGGGTTGGGCTCGATGTCCTCGGGGCGGTCCATCTTCGTCGCGCCGACCTTGTCACCGGCGAGCCGCGTGAAGACGAAGACCTCCTCGGCGGTCATGCCCTCGACGTGCGAGACGGCGCCCTCGGCGGTCGCGGTGGCCAGCGGGATCCACTCGCCGCTGCCGTCGAACTCGCCGTCGGCCGGGAGCTTGCCCGTGCCGTCGATCTCGATGGCGGGGGAGTCACCGGTGAGCTTGGCGACGTAGAGGGTGCCCTCGTCGAGCAGCGAGAGGTTGTGCTCGCGCACGGCGCGGCTCGACCCCTTCTTCATCCGCTTGCTGCTGACGAACTTGTAGAAGTAGTCGAAACGCTCGTCGTCACCGGAGTAGACGACGGGGCGGCCGTCGGCGGTGAGCCGGATGGTCGCGGCCTCGTGCTTGAAGCGGCCGAGGGCGGTGTGCTTGCGCGGCGTGGACGTCGGGTCGTACGGGTCGAACTCGACGACGTACCCGAAACGGTGCACCTCGTTCGGCTCCTGGGCCACGTCGAACCGCTTGTCGAACCGCTCCCACTTGCGCTCGGTGGCGCCGGTGCCGATGCCGTACCGCTTGTCGGTGGGCCGGCTGCTGTTGGCGAAGTACTGGTTGAAGTTCTCCTCGCCGTGCAGCGTGGTGCCCCAGGGGGTGGTGCCGCCGGAGCAGTTGTTGAGCGTGCCGAGGACCTTGCGGCCGGTCGGGTCGGCGGAGGTCTTCAGGAGGTCCGAGCCGGCGGCGGGGCCGGTCAGCCGGAACGCGGTGGTGGCGGTGACCCGCCGGTTGAGGTGGTGCCGGGGCACGGCGGTGAGCTTGCCTGTCCGCCGGTCCTCCTCCACCACGACGGCGGACAGACCGTGCGCCGCCCAGGCGACCTCGACCTGGTCACGGGTCGGGTTGGCGGGGTCGTAGCCGCGGAACATGAGCACCTCGTCGGTGTACTCATGGTTGGCCACGAGAAGCTTGCGGCCGCGCTCGCCGGGGAGCGGCAGCAGCGCGAGGAAGTCGTTGTTGTAGCCGAACTGGCCGGCCTGGGCCGCACCCGTCTGCTTCTCCGGGTCGAACGCCGGGGCACCGCGCAGAATGGGCTCGCCCCAGCGGATGACGACGTTCTGCTGGTATCCCCCGGGGACGGTCACGGTGTCCGCCGTGTTGGGCGCGACGGCGTCGAACCGCAGGCCACGGGCGGCCTTGGGCTTCGGCGTGCTCTTGGTGGTGGCGGTGGTCCCGGCGTCGGCCGCGGCGGCTTGCGGGGCGGTGCCGAGCGTCGTCACCGTACCGGCCGTGGTGGCCACGGTGACGACGGCGGCGGCGCGCATCACGGACCGGCGGCTGAGCGCGGAGGCGATGACGTCGCCGACGTACTCGTTGGCGCTGGTGTTCGGCACCTCGTGGAAGCAGGCGTCACCACAGCGGAACCGACAGGTCATGGCGGAACGGCCGCCGGGGTGCGAGCCGATCATGGGCAGCAGCTTGCGCACGTTGCGCTCCCTCTTATGTGCCTTTGGTGTGAGCGCGACGTTAGGGGCGCGTGTGTTCGAGAACGGGGACGGAGAGTGAACGGCAGGTGAACCCACGGCAGTTGGGGCGGTATTGACAGCTCCCAGTCGCGGGGTTAGTGAAACCTCCCGCCCCACCCCAAGATCGCCAATCGCGGCGGCTAACCTTACGTGTCCGTCCTGGCCAGGGATTGACGGGCTACAACTCACTCGAAGGGTTGCGCACATGGGCATTCTCTCTCTCCTGCGGAACGCGTTCTCCCGCTCACGCAAGGGGCGCGACACGGTCCCTTCGCAGGAGGCGGAGCAGGTCTCCCCGACAGAGCCGACCACCACGGCCCCCCAGGGGAGTGCCGAATCAGCCACCACCGAGCCGGGTTCCCTGCGGGAGGCCGAGCCGGGTTCCCTGCGGGAGGCCGAGCCGAAGCTTCCGGCCCAGGGGTCCGGGGCCAAGCCGGCCTCGTCCGTCGCCGACGAGCTGGTCTCGGCGGCCTTCGACAACGTGACGGTGCCGAAGCCGCGGACGGAGGAGCGGGAGCCGGCGACGGCCGAGGCGGGTACGCCAGTGGCGGAGACCGAGGCTGAGGCCAAGGCCGGTACGCCGGTGGCGGAGCCCGAGGCTGAGGCCAAGGCCGGTACGCCTGCGGCGGAGCCCGAAGCTGAGGCCAAGGCCGGTGAGCCCGTCGCGGCGGCGAAGGCCGAGGGAGAGGAAGAGGCGCAGGTCGAGGCGCCGGTCGAGGCGGAGTCCGCCGCGGCAGCCGCCGAGCCGAAGGCGGAGGCTGCGCCTGAGACCGCCCCGCAGGCGGCCGAGGCCGACATCGAGGTCGAGGCGGAGGCTGCGCCTGAGGCCGCCGAGTCCGACGCCGAGGTCGAGAAGGAGGCCGCGCGGGAGACCGAGGCGGTCGCGGAGGCCGAGCCGGTGATCACGGACACCGCCACTGAGGCCGAGGCGGAGCCTGTCGCGGAGGGTGAGCCGGAGGCCGAGGCGGAGTCCGCCGCGGAGCCCGTTGCCAAGGACGAGCCCGAGGTCCAGACGGAGCCGGCGGCCGCGAAGGAAGCCGACGCCGAGCCGCAGGCCGAGAAGGTCGAGGAGCCCGAGGCCAAGTCTGGCGCCGAGCCCGAGGCGGCCGCGGCACCCGAGGCCGCGGACGAGGCAGAGCCGCAGGCCGAGGCCGCCCCCGAGCCCGAGGCCGCCACGAAGCCCGAGCCCGAGGCTGCCACGGCGACCGAGCCGGAGGCCGACGCCGACAAGCCCTCGGATCCGGAGGTTGCCGCCGAGGCGGAGCCGCAGGCGGCTCCCGTGGCGGAGGAGTCCGAGCCGGAGCCCGCCAAGGCACCCGAGCCGGAGGCAGTGACGGTCCCCGAGCCCGAAGCCGCACCCGAACCCGAAGCCGAGAAGGCACCCGAACCCGAAGCCCACAAGGCACCCGAGCCGGAAGCCGTGAAGGCCCCCGAGCCCGAGGTCGTGGCGGCAGCCGGTGAACCCACTCAGCCCGCCGGCACCCCCGAAACCGAGGCCGCTCGTCCCGCCACACCCGCCACCCGCGTCCGCTCCAGCGCCCCCGGTCTCTCCACGGCGTACAAGACCGCCGGTACCGTACTGAAGAAGCACGACCTCACCGGTGCCCGCGCCAAGGTGTACCTCGTCCTCGACCGCTCCGCGTCGATGCGCCAGTACTACAAGGACGGCTCCGCACAGGCCCTCGGCGAGCAGACCCTCGCTCTCGCCGCCCACCTCGACCCCGAGGCCACCGTGCCCGTCGTGTTCTTCTCCACCGAGCTCGACGGCACCGGCGAGCTCACCCTCGCCGAGCACGAGAACAAGATCGACGAGCTGCACAACGGCCTCGGCCGCATGGGCCGCACCAGCTACCACGCGGCCGTCGAGGAGGTGCTCGCCCAGCACCAGAAGTCGGCGGACCCCACCGCCTCCGCCCTCGTCGTCTTCCAGACGGACGGCGCCCCGGACGCGAAGACCCCCGCCACCCAGGCGCTCACGGACGCCGCGAAGAACCACCCCGGCGTGCACTTCGCCTTCGTCGCCTTCGGTGACCCGGAGAACAAGGCGTTCGACTACCTCCGCAAGCTCAAGACGGGCAACGCCTCGCACTTCCTGGCCGGCGAGACCCCGCGCGAGCTGACGGACGCCGAGGTCTACGAGGGCATCCTGGCCGCCTGGCGCCCGTAACCCTCCACGACGCCCCTCACCGGGACGTCCCGTGCCGTCCGCTTCCCACCCCGCAAAACGGGAGGCGGGCGGCACCCCCATGTCGGCTAGGATTTCAAGACTCACGCCTTACGAAATCGACCGACCTGGGAGCATCCCCCGATGGCTCGACACCTCATCACCAGCGCCCTTCCGTACATCAACGGGATCAAGCACCTGGGCAACATGGTGGGGTCCATGCTCCCGGCGGACGTGTACTCCCGGTACCTCCGCCAGCGTGGCCACGACGTCCTGTACATCTGCGCGACGGACGAGCACGGCACCCCGGCGGAGCTGGCGGCGAAGGAGCTGGGTCTCCCCGTCGACGAGTTCTGCGCGCAGGCGCACGACGCGCAGAAGGCCGTCTACGACGGCTTCGCCCTCGCGTTCGACTACTTCGGCCGCAGCTCGTCCGAGCAGAACGTGGAGATCACGCAGCACTTCGCCCGCAAGCTCAAGGAGAACGGGTTCATCGAGGAGCGTGCGATCCGCCAGGTGTACTCGCCGGCCGACGGCCGTTTCCTCCCGGACCGCTATGTCGAGGGCACCTGCCCGCACTGCGGCTACGACAAGGCCCGCGGCGACCAGTGCGAGAACTGCACCCGCGTCCTGGACCCGACCGACCTGATCGAGCCGCGCTCGGCCATCTCCGGCTCCACGGACCTGGAGGTCCGCGAGACCAAGCACCTGTTCCTCCTGCAGTCAAAGCTTCAGCACGAGGTCGAGGCGTGGGTCGCGGCGCACGAGCACCAGTGGCCGCAGCTGGCGTCGTCCATCGCCCGCAAGTGGCTGACGGAGGGCCTGCACGACCGGGCGATCACCCGTGACCTGGACTGGGGCGTCCCGGTCCCCGCGGACACCTGGCCGGAGCTGGCGGCCGAGGGCAAGGTCTTCTACGTGTGGTTCGACGCGCCGATCGAGTACATCGGCGCGACGAAGGAGTGGTCGGACCAGGACCCGGAGAACCGCGACTGGAAGTCCTGGTGGTTCGACGTCGACACCGACGTCCGCTACACGGAGTTCATGGCGAAGGACAACGTCCCCTTCCACACCGTGATGTTCCCGGCCACCGAGCTGGGCGTCCGCGAGCCGTGGAAGAAGGTCGACGTCGTCAAGGCGTTCAACTGGCTGACGTACTACGGCGGGAAGTTCTCGACGTCGCAGAAGCGGGGCGTCTTCACCGACCAGGCCCTGGAAGTCCTCCCGGCGGACTACTGGCGCTACTTCCTGATCGCCAACGCGCCCGAGTCGGACGACTCGTCCTTCACGTGGGAGCACTTCACCGCCACGGTCAACAAGGACCTCGCCGACACGCTCGGCAACTTCGTCAACCGCGTGCTGTCCTTCTCCCGCAAGCGCTTCGGCGACGAGGTCCCGGCGGGTGCGGCGGCCGGTGAGGCCGAGGCGAAGCTGGGCGAGGAGATCGCGCGGCTCCTCGCGGAGTACGAGGAGCACATGGAGGCGCTCCAGTTCCGCAAGGCGGCGGCGGCGCTGCGCGCGCTGTGGTCGGCGGGCAACTCCTACCTGGAGGAGAAGGCGCCCTGGCTGGAGATCAAGACCGACCAGGAGGCCGCGGCCCTCACCCTCCGCACGGCGATGAACCTCATCCACCTCTACGCGGTGGTCTCCGAGCCCTTCATCCCGACCTCCTCGGCCGCCATGCGCGGCGCCTTCGCCCTGGAGGACGACACCGCCACCTGGGTCACCCCGGAAGAGGCCAGGTCCCTGACCTCGATCCCCGCCGGCACCCCCTTCACCGTCCCCCCGGTCCTCTTCGCCAAGCTGACGGAGGACGACCTGGAGGCGTACAAGGAGCGCTTCGGCGGCCAGGCCGAGTAGCGCAGCGTAGTCGGGAGGCAACCCCGGAGGGCCGGGCGGGCGTCTCCTGGTACATGGCACTGTTCGGAAACGCGCACACCGTCAATCCCGCCAAGGCCCAGCAGGACTACGCACGTCTGCTGGGCCACGGTGAGCAGGTCCACGCCGCGTTCCTGCTGATCCGCGACACCATCCTGTTCACCGACCGCCGTCTCATCCTGATCGACAAGCAGGGGATCACCGGCAAGAAGGTCGAGTACCACTCCGTCCCGTACCGCAGCATCACGCACTTCTCGGTCGAGACGGCCGGTCACTTCGACCTCGACGCCGAGCTGAAGATCTGGCTGTCCGGCTCCCACGAACCGATCGAGAAGACGTTCACCAAGGGCGTGGACATCTACGAGGTCCAGGCGATCCTCACGCAGTTCGTGGCCGGGTAGCCCCGGGCCTGAAGCCATCTTCATCGTTCAGCGCGGCCTGGGCACTGCCCAGGCCGTCACCGCTGCTCGTGCCGGCCCGCCACCGAGGTACGGTCGGCTGCCGCACGCAGTTCGTCCACACCGGCTCTGTCCGTGTCCCTGACGGACCCCGAAAGGCGGTGAACGACCACCCAACGGCCGTCGGAAACCGCTCCCGCGAAGATCCGGGACTTTCGGGTGGCGCCGTTGTGGAAGATCAACGGCCGTTCCCCGACCCGGCGCCAGGTCAGTGCCGGCTCCCCGAGGGTCTTGTCGACGACGAGCCCGGTGAGCAGGCGCGCGGCTGTCCGCGTGCTTGCCCACATGCCCCCGGCGGGCAGGATGGCTCCGGTCAGATCCCAAGGCTTCGAGGGGCGGCCGAGTCGGTTCGTCCCCAACAGGCGCTGGTCCCTGGGCGGTCCGGCCGTCACCGCGCCTGCGGGCAGGCCGAGTGGCGCGAGCACATGATCGCCGACCAGCTCCTCGTAGTTCCGGCCGGTGGCTGAGGTCAGTGCCGCGCCGAGGACGGCGTACCCGAAGTTCGAGTACTCCTCACGCTCTCCCGGTGTGGCGGTGACCAGACTGTCGAGACGGCCTGCCAGCTCGTTGAGCCGCGTCTGGGTGAAGTCTCTGTACGGGTTGAACAGGCCCGTGTCGGGAGGCAGCCGCGGAAGGCCCGAGGTGTGGTCGGCCAGGTGCCGGAGAGTGATACCCGTGCGCGGTGCCGCGCTCAGCCACCGTTCCACCGGGTCGTCGAGGGACACCACGCGTTTCTCGGCGAGCACCGCAAGGACGGTTCCCGTCAGGACCTTGGTGAAGGAGCCCAGCTCCACATACGCGTCGGGATCATGCCCGCCGGTCACCCGAGGCCCGTCGAGGTGGCCGCCGATGACACAGGTGGGGGGACGTCGCACAACGAACCTTTCACTCCGAGGAAGCGGCCGCGACCGGCTCGTGGTGCTGTACCGAGGAGAAGAGACTATCCATGATCATCGGATCTCGACAACCGACGCATTCAAGGCACTGGCGCGAACCGGCCTTACATGTCAAGGACGGCGCCCCCTTTCCTCGGCCGGTGGTGAGTGGGGGTCAGCCGAGGTTGGTCTTGATGTGCCCGATGACCTCCTCGAACTCCTTCCGGGGCGAGAAGTCCACGTACTCGCAGTCCTCCAGGGCCTCCGGTACATGGCCGGGCGCCCAGTAGAAGGCCTCGCCCGCCTCGTAGGTCGTGTGGCCCTCCTTGGTGTGCATCAGCAGCCGGCCCTTGAACATGTAGCCCCAGTGCGGGACCTGGCACAGGCCGTCGGGCTCGCCCTTCAGGGCGGGGCCCATGTTCGCGCCCTTGGGGAGCCGGACGAAGGCGACATCGGTGTCCCCGCCGATGTCCTGCATCCGTAGTTCGACGCCGTCGCCCTCGATCTCGACGGGTACGTCCGTCCGCGTGACCGCCCTCATGCCGACCTCCCACGAGTGCTCGGGCGGGGCGTTCCGGCAGCTCCGCCACTCTTTCCAGTCTGGCCTCACCGGTCACACGACGCCCGGTCGTGCGCGTTCCGGGCACGTCCGCGGGTGCTGTCCGGGGGGCGAGCGCGCATCAGGTCGTTCGAAGGGCCGGGGCCACGTGAACCGGGGAGATGACAGGGCCAGAGCCCGGGAGCCGTGATAATCCATGTCCATGGCCCCACCCCCCACCCTCCCCCTGGCCCGCGCGTGAACGACCTCCCCGGGCCGCCGGGTCCCCCCGACCCGGTCCTCCATCTCCTCACCGACATCCTGGCCATCGGCGCCCCCTACGCCCTGGCCGTGACCGGCGACCACGCGGTACGGGCCCACGGGCTCACGGAGAGCCGGCCGCCGGGCCGCCTGCTGGAGGTGGCGACGGAACACCAGGCCCCGATGGACGAGATCGCCGGCGCCGTCCGCACCGGGCTGGCGGGACGCGGCTGGCTCGTGGAGGAGGCGGAGGGCACCCCGCTCTCCGCCCGCCTCCTCGTCACCGACCCGACGACGGCGGAGGAACGCACCCTGGACATCCTCAAGGAGTCCCTGTGGCACCCCGCGGTCGAGACGTCGCTGGGGCCGGCCCTGTCCCTGGAGGACGTCGTCGGTACGAAGGTCCGGGCCCTCGCCGACCGGAACACCGCCCGCGACCTCGTCACGGTCCACGCGGCCGCCGCCCACTGGACCGTCCTCGAACTGGAGGAACTGGCCCGCCGCCACACCTCAGCAACCGCCTCCACCTTCGATCTCGCCGACCTCCAGTCCCGGTTGGAGGCCACCGAGTGGCTCGACGACCGTGAATTCGCTCGCCAGGGCCTCGACGAACAGGCCACCATGTCACTCCGCCGGTGGGCCCAGTCCTGGGCCGCCGACATCGCCGAACGCCTGCTGGAGGAGGAGGCGTTGACACCTCCACCGGAGGCCGAGTGAGCAAACGCCGTTACGTCGCCCGGGGCGTCCCCGGCGGCTACCGCATCTACGACCACCGCCGCCGGGGCTGGTGGGGCGACCTCTACGAACTCTGCCCCGACGACCTCCTGAGGGAGCTGAACGGCGGCAAGGACCCGGAGAAGCTGTCGGCCCTGCTGAAGCGGTACCGGGCACTGAGGCGATAGTCGCCGAACTGGTGGGCCGGGCGGAGTCGTATCTGACGGCGGACATCGGCTGCCGGATGCTGACGGCGGCGTGGCTGCACCGTGACGAGCGGGGGCGGGCCGAACTGGTGGCGGCCGTGGCGGACGCGGCGGCGGAACCCGACGACGAGGACGCGTCGGCGGCCCTGCGCCAGCAGATGAAACGGGCCCTGCGCGAGGACGAGGAACTGCGGCGCGAGCTGACGGCCCTGCTGCCGCGTCAGGAGAACCGGGGCGTGACGGTGACGGCCTCGGGCCCCCGTTCGATCGCCGGCGGCGGCAGCATCCGCGTGGCGATCACCGGCGACGGACACACCGCGCCGGAGCGGTGACACGCGACCCTGGCGGTGACACACGAACGGGGCGGCGTACTCCGACGCCCTGTCGGTGTACGCCGCCCCGGGTGGGACGGAGTGTGGTGCGGGGTGCGGGTTGCTGCCCGCGCTGTCACGGCGACTACTTCGGGTCGCCGTTGAACTTCGACGTGGACCAGAAGTAGCCGAGCACCGCGAGACCGACGCACCAGGCCACGGCCAGCCATCCGTTGTGACCGATCTCGGTGCCGAGGAGCAGCCCGCGCAGGGTCTCGATGGCCGGGGTGAACGGCTGGTACTCGGCGATCGGCTGGAACCAGCCCGGCATGGAGTGCAGCGGCACGAAGGTGCTGGAGATCAGCGGGAGGAAGATCAGCGGCATCGCGTTGTTGCTGGCGGCCTCGGCGTTCGGGCTGACCAGGCCCATCCCGACGGCGATCCAGGTGAGCGCCAGGGCGAACAGCGTGACCAGCCCGAAGGCGGCGAGCCACTCCAGGACGGTGGCGTCGGTGGAGCGGAAGCCGATGGCAACGCCGACGGCGCCGACGAGGACCACGCTCATCAGGCACTGCGCCACACTGCCGATGACATGCCCGACGAGCACCGACGCACGGTGGATCGCCATCGTGCGGAAGCGGGCGATGATGCCCTCGGTCATGTCGTTGGAGACGGACACCGCGGTGCCGATGGTGGTGGATCCGACCGTCATCAGCAGCAGGCCGGGCAGCAGGTAGGCGATGTAGTCGGAGCGGTCGGCGCCGCCGCCGAGGCCCGCGCTCATCGCGTCTCCGAAGATGTAGACGAAGAGCAGCAACAGCATGACCGGCGTGAGCAGCAGGTTCAGCGTCATCGACGGGTAGCGCCGGGCGTGCAGCAGGTTGCGGCGCAGCATGGTCGTCGAGTCGCGGACGGCGAGGGAGAGGGAGCTCATCACAGGGCCTCCTTGGCCTGGGCGGGGATGTCGGTGCCGCCGGTGAGGGCGAAGAACACGTCGTCGAGGTCGGGGGTGTGCACGGTCAGTTCGTCGGCCTCGACGCCGGCGGCGTCCAGCCGGTCGAGGACGGAGCGCAGGTCGCGCTGGGAGCCGTCGCTGGGGATCCGCAGGGTCAGGGCGTCGTCGTCGGCGGTGCCCCCGCGCGGCCGGAGGGGCGCGTCGGGGAGGGCGTCCTGGAGGAGTGCGGTGGCGGCCGACCGGTAGAGGGCCGGGTCGGAGAAGCGGAGCCGGACGTGGCCGCCGGGGATCAGTCGCTTGAGTTCCTCGGCGGTGCCCTCGGCGGCGATCCGGCCGTCGTGGAGCACGGCGATCCGGTCGGCGAGTTCGTCGGCCTCCTCCAGGTACTGGGTGGTGAGGAAGACGGTGACGCCGCCCGTGACCAGCTCGCGGATGATCTGCCACATGGTGTGGCGGGAGCGCGGGTCGAGGCCGGTGGTCGGCTCGTCGAGGAAGATGACGCGCGGGCTGCCGACCAACGTCATCGCGATGTCGAGGCGGCGCTTCATGCCGCCGGAATAGGTGGAGGCGGGCTTCTTCGCGGCCTCGGTGAGGTCGAAGCGCTCCAGCAGTTCGGCGGCGACCCGTCGCCCCTCGCTCCTCGGCAGGTGGTGCAGGTCCGCCATGAGGAGCATGTTCTCCTCGCCGGTGATGAGCCCGTCGACGGCGGAGAACTGCCCGGTGACCCCGATCGCGGCGCGCAGGGCCTGCGGCGCGGTGGCCAGGTCGTGGCCCGCGACGCTGATCCGGCCGCTGTCGGCGGTGATGAGGGTGGACAGGATCTTGACGGCGGTGGTCTTGCCGGCCCCGTTCGGGCCGAGCAGGGAGAAGATCGTTCCTTCGGGGACGGTGAGGTCGATGCCGTCGAGCACGACCTTGTCGCCGTAGGACTTGCGCAGCCCGTGCGCCGCGATGGCCGGGGTGGTCATGGTGGATGTGCTCCTTCGAAGGGCCGGGAGGGTCAGAGGCTGCGGGCGGTGATGTCGCCGCAGGAGGTGGTGGCGCGGATGTCGAGCGCGGTGGTGCCCTCGTTCTTGAGGGCGTTGCTGACGCGGCCGTACGAGGTGCCGGCGTCCAGGGCGGCCGAGACGCCGGGGGCCGCGGCGACCGAGATGTCACCGGACTCGGTGCGGAGCACGACCGTGCTGCCGACGGCCTCGTCGATACGGATGTCGCCCTGCTGGGTGCTGATCTCCGCGGGTCCGCCGAGGCGGCCGATCGCGATGTCACCGGCCAGGACGGCCAGCCGGGCACGGCCGGTCTCGTCGAGCTTGACCTGGCCGAGGGCGCCGTCGATCGCGACGTCCCCGAGCCGTCCGACGCCCCGGAACTCGACGCCGGCCGAGGTGGCCTCGACGTGCGAGCCGGTGGGCAGCTGGACGGTCACCTCGACCGAGCCGGCGGGGCCCACGAGGCGGTTCTTGACCGGAGCCTTCGCGGTGATCCGCAGGGTGCCGTCGGCGTACTCGACGGTGGTCGCCTCGGCAAGCTGCACGTCCCGGTCCTTGGAGGCGTCCACGGGGCGGACCTCGACCACAGTGTCGGCCCGGTCGGCGGCGATGACCTGCACCCGCCCGGCCTGGATGTCGAGGACGGCGGCGATCGGGGCGGCGGTGGCGAACTTCTGCATCGTTCTCTCCCTGGTGGGTTTCTGTTTCCAACGAGGGAAAAGCTACGTTGCATTCACGATGTCAGCAACTACTTCGTTGCGTGCAATCGACATTGCTGCAGCTAGATGCCATGAAATCATTGCAATGGGCCTGAACTTAACGCAACAACACCCCGCTGACTCCGTTGCAATGGAATGGAGGTGAACGCTATGGTGGGTCCCCACGCGCACCTCGAAGGAGACCCCCATGCCGGGAGGCAGGCTCACTCAGCCCGAACGTCAGCAGATCGCCCTGGGGCTGGCCGACGGTCTCGCCTACGCCGAGATCGCGCGACGCCTCGACCGCCCCACCTCGACCATCACACGCGAGGTCATGCGCAACGGCGGCCCCACCGGCTACCGAGCCGACCTCGCCCACCGCGCCACCGAACGCCGTGCGCAACGGCGCAGGCAGGCCGCGCCACGGGGGCCCGCGGAGTCCACGGCGGCGTACGGCCGGGACACCGAGGCCGTGCGGGAGTTCGAGGAGACGTTCGCCACCGTGATGATGGCCTCGGGCATGCCGAAGATGATGGCGCGGGTCATGGCCTGCCTCACCCTCACCGACTCGGGCAGCCTCACCGCGTCCGAACTGGTCCAACGCCTCCAGGTCAGCCCGGCGTCCGTCTCCAAGGCGATCACCTATCTGGAGGGCCAGGCATTCGTCCGCCGGGAGCGCGACGAACGCCGCCGCGAGCGCTATGTCGTCGACGACGACATCTGGTACCAGTCGATGCTGGCCAGCGCCCGGGCCCTCAACCAGGTCATCGAGACCGCCCGGCAGGGCGTCGGCGTCCTCGGCCGCGAGACCCCGGCCGCGGCCCGCCTGGAGAACGTCGCCCGCTTCCTCGACTTCGTCAGCGAGAGCACGATCCGCGCAGCGGAGCAGGCCCGCGCGGTGCTCCACACGAAGACGGGGAGCGGGGGGAGCGGCGAGGCGGAGGCCGCCCCGGCGGGCAGCGGGAAGGGTGACGCCGGGGCCCCGGGCGCCAGCGGAGCGGGGAGCGGGGAGGCCGACGGCACGGGCCCGGACAGCGGCGCGGGAAGTGGGAAGACCGCGGGCACATAGGCGGGTGGCGCGGAAGCCACCGACAAACAGGCAGGCGGCGCGGAAGCCACCGACACACAGGCAGGCGGCGCGGAAGCCACCGACAAACAGGCAGGCGGCGCGGGAGCCGTCGGTTCGGACACCGGGGCGTAGTCAGCCGCGCCGCTCGGCGCTGGGCGTCGGGAGGCGTCCGCTGGTCACTCCGTCGAGGGCAGCTCGGCCACACCGCGGGCTCCCCGGCCGCCCACAGTGCCTCCACCGCCCAGCCCTGCACCTGGTCCGCGACCTCGGCCGTCAACACCCCCGGCCGCCCGTCCGACTCGGCCCACACTCCCCATCCCGACCCACCCGGCGCGTAGACCACCACACCGGGGCCGTCCTCGTCCTCCCGCACCTCGGGTCGCACGGAACACTGCGCGCGCAGATCCCGTAGCACGGCGGCCAGCGCCTCGCTGAACTCGGGTTCGTTACGGCTCATGCGTCGGACGCCCTTCGGAAGAGGACCGCAGGCACGGCTCAGGTCACCGCCGTGATGATCACGACCGTGGTCGCCATCGTGGCGGCGGTGAGCGCGGCCGAGGTCGCGGCGGCCGTCTCGGCCATGCGGCGCAGGGCGGGGTCGGCCCAGTGACGTTCGGCGATCTCCGTCATGCGCCGCTCGACCGCCGTGGACTGCTCCTTCTCCAGGTCGGGGAAGGCCAGTTCCCGCAGGTCGGCGTGGTGGAGCAGGGTGATCAGGGCGGCGGTGCGGTGGTCGGGTTCCCGCCCCTCCAGGACGACGGCGGCGAGTCGCCCGCGCAGCGCGGCCTCCACCGTGCCGTCGACCTCCGGGTGGACGGTGGTGCGGAAGACGAGGAGGAGCCGACGCTTCTCCTCGCGGACCAGGCCCTTGTCGAGCAGGCCCCGCAGGGCCTTGTCGTACTCGGCGCCGCGCTGCTCGTTGATCCACTTCTCGGCGTCGTCCGGGAGCGCCGCGTCCTCGGGGCCGCCGACGAGCGCCCGTTCCAGCAGGGCCGCCGCCGCGATCGCGAACGGCGTCCGCAGCGGCAGCTTCGCCTCACCCGTGGAGTCGTCGAGGGAGAGGAGGAGGATCTCCTCACCGAGAGTCGTGGGGACAGGGCCGGAGGCAGAGGCAGAGGCAGAGGACGACATGGTCATGATCGGTAAGACGCGTCGAGCCCGTACGACAGTTCCCTCCCCTCGACCCGGGCGGCGTTCCGCTCGCCCTCGGCGGCCGGGTCCAGCCCCAACGCCCTGCGGGCCTCCCCCACATGTCGCAGGCCCTCGGTCGCGGTGCGGACGACCGCCGCGTACTGGTCGGGCGTACGGGCGGAGGCCAGCCGCGCCCGTGCGGTGCGGAGGCGTTCGGCGGCGTCGGCCAGGGCCCGGGCCGCGTCTTCGTCCGCGCCGGCCTGTGCCCGTACGTCGATCCCGGCCAGGCCACCGCCGAGCCGGACCACCCAGCGGTTGGCGTCGGCCTCCGCGTCCAGGTCGGACGTCGCTCCCCGCCCGTCGTCGTGGCGCCGCTGGGCGATGACCGCGACCACCGCCCCGAGGACCAGCAGCAGTGCGAGCAGCACGGCGAATTCCATGGCCTCCTCCACGTTCCGAGGTTCTCCGGTGTTTCCGGTCCCCTACGGGTTCCTCGCTCTCTCCGTCCATCACACCCGCGGCGCTGTGCGCCTCCGTCGAAAAACCTGTGCGTCGCCTGATGACTTCCGCAGCGTCCGGCCCACCGGGTCCGGCCCACCGGGTGCTTACGGGCACGCCGAAAGGCCCGGAACCCGAGTGAACGGGATTCCGGGCCTCGCGCCGAACCACGCGGTGAACGCGTCAGCCGTCGGTGCCGGTGTGCGTCGCGTCCGGGTCGACGCCGACGGTGATGGTGCCGGTGACGCCCTTGGCGATATCGTTCTTCCGGTACTTCAGCTTGAGCAGACCGCCCTGGGTGCCACTGCCGTCATAGATGGTGTCCTCGTCGAGGGTCGTGCGCTCCGTCGTCGAGGTGGAGTACGGCTCGACCTCGGCGGAGGCGAGCACGGCCTCCTCGTCGAAGAAGAACTGCCCGGTGTGGCAGGTGGTGCCGCCCTCGTAACCGGCGTCCGTCCACTCACCGTTGACATGCACCTTGGTGTGGACGTGCACACAGCGGCCTCGGTACCAGCCCGGGAAGACCGTCCGGAAGGTGACGAAGCCCTTTTTGTCGGTCTTCCAGGTGCCCCGCAGATAGCGGGTGTCGCTGGTCGGCTCCTCGTGGCCGCCGCCACCGCCGCCACCGGACGGGGGTTCGCCGGTCGGGGCGCCGGAGGGCGCGTCCGAAGGGGTGCCGGAGGGCGCGTCGGTGGGGGCGGTGCCGCCTCCCTCGGAGAAGCTCTCGTAGCCCGAGTAGAGGCCCAGCGCGTCGCAGTGCCAGATGTCGACGGCCGCGTCCCGGATCGGCGCACAGCTCTCGGAGTCGATCACCTTGATCCGAAGCATGAAGGGGATGCCTTCCTTGTCCTCGGTGATGTCCTGCCGGATCTTGTCGGCGTCGATGTAGTAGGGGCCCTCGGTGGTCTCGGAGGTGAGTGTGTAGCAGGCCTCGCCGCTCGACGCGCTGCTGCTCGCGGAGGCGGGCCCGCTGCTCTCACCTGCGAACGCGCCCGCCGCGAGGGTGCCTCCGACGCCCACGGCGACCGCGGCGCCCGCGCCCGCCGCGACCACCTTGCGCCGCGTCAGAACCCTTTTGTGTTGCGGCCCTTCGGCCGTCTGGTTTCCCGTCATGGGCAGGGAAGCTAGGGACGGCGTCTGTCAGGAGCATGGGTAAGAGCTGGGCAAGAGCCCTGCATGGGCGCCGTAAACGAAAGTGGCTCGGAACCGACGCCGGTTCCGAGCCACCTACGGCTGATCAGCCCTACTTCGGCTGCGGCTTCCGCACCGACAGGTGCAGCTCGCGCAGCCGCGCCTCCTCCAGCTCCGTCGGCGCGCCCATCATCAGGTCCTGGGCGTTGCCGTTGAGCGGGAAGGCGATGGTCTCGCGGATGTTCGGCTCGTCGGCGAGGAGCATGACGATGCGGTCGACGCCCGGGGCGATACCGCCGTGCGGCGGGGCGCCGAAGCGGAACGCGCGCAGCATGCCGGCGAACTTCTCCTCGACGGTGTCACGGTCGTAACCCGCGATCTCGAAGGCCTTGAGCATGATCTCGGGCTCGTGGTTCCGGATCGCGCCGGAGGACAGCTCGACGCCGTTGCAGACGATGTCGTACTGCCAGCCGAGGATGTCCAGCGGGTCCTGGGTCTCCAGGGCCTCCAGACCGCCCTGCGGCATCGAGAACGGGTTGTGCGAGAAGTCGATCTTCCCGGTGTCCTCGTCCTTCTCGTACATCGGGAAGTCGACGATCCAGCAGAACCGGAAGACGCCCTCCTCGAAGTGCCCGGCACGCTTGGCGGCTTCCACCCGCACCGCGCCCATGATCTTCGAGACCTCGTCGAACTCGCCCGCGCCGAAGAACACGGCGTGACCGGCGGCCAGCGACAGACGCTTGGTCAGCTCGGCGACGTTCTCCTCGGTGAGGAACTTCGCGATCGGGCCGGACAGCGCACCGTCCTCGCCGACACGCACCCAGGCCAGGCCCTTCGCACCCTGCTCGATCGCGTACTCGCCGAGCTGGTCGAAGAACTTCCGGGGCTGGCCGGAGACGTCCGGCACCGGCAGCGCCCGTACGTGCTTGCCGGCGAACGCCTTGAACTCCGAGCCCTCGAAGATGTCGGTGATGTCGACCAGTTCCAGCTGGGCGCGCAGGTCCGGCTTGTCGGAGCCGTACTTGAGCATCGCCTCGCGGAACGGGATGCGCGGGAACGGGGAGGTGACGTGACGCCCGTTGCCGAACTCCTCGAACAGCTCGGTCATGAGCTTCTCGATGGGCTGGAAGACGTCCTCCTGCTCCACGAAGCTCATCTCGACGTCGAGCTGGTAGAACTCGCCCGGCGAACGGTCCGCGCGCGCGTCCTCGTCACGGAAGCAGGGCGCGATCTGGAAGTACCGGTCGAAGCCCGAGATCATCAGCAGCTGCTTGAACTGCTGCGGAGCCTGGGGGAGGGCGTAGAACTTGCCCGGGTTCAGGCGCGAGGGCACGACGAAGTCGCGGGCGCCCTCGGGGGAGGTGGCGGACAGGATCGGCGTGGCCATCTCGTTGAAGCCGAGGGCCGTCATCTTGTGACGGATGGCGCTGATCACGGCCGTACGCAGCATGATGTTGCGGTGCATGCGCTCGCGGCGCAGGTCGAGGAAGCGGTACTCCAGGCGCCGCTCCTCGTTGACCCCGTCCTCGGCGTTGATGGTGAAGGGGAGCGGGGCGGCCGCGCCGAGCAGCTCGACCTCGCCGACCTCGACCTCGACCTCACCGGTGGGCAGGTCGGGGTTCACGTTCTCGGCGCCGCGGGAGACGACCTTGCCGTCGACGCGGACGGTCGACTCCTTGGAGATCTTGTCCAGGGCCTCGTACGCCGGGGTGCCCGGACGGGCGACGAGCTGCGTGATGCCGTAGTGGTCGCGCAGATCGATGAAGAGGATGCCGCCCAGGTCGCGCCGATTGTGCAGCCAGCCACTCAGCCGGACGTCGGTGCCGACGTCAGAGGAGCGGAGCTCGCCGCAGGTGTGGGACCTGTACCGATGCATCGTCGTTCATCCAGTCTTCGCTGATCGGGGATCTGGGGCCGTGCCACACGGTTCACTGTCCGTGTTTCACGTGAAACACAGCCAAGGGTACCGGGCACCCCAAGATCGCCTCCCCACCATTTACCGCCGCCCACGGGGGCAACCGCGTCCTACGGCTCCTTGGACACCGCTCTCCCCGCCCCGGACACCTTTTCCCGTACGGATACGCACCGTCACAGCCATAGCCAGGACCGCAAGCGGTTTCTGTCGTTATCGTCAACCGCTGTCACCGCCGTCGCCGCCGATCGCGGTTACCTCCGGACACCACTCGGTGCCCGGCACAGCTTCGGTGGCACGGTCCGATCAGCTGTTCTTAGAGTGGGTCAATGCGCACTGGTGAGCCCCCGCCCACCGTGGAGGACGTCCTGTCCGCCCTGGCGACGGGACTGTGGACCTGGGACAGCGCTGCCGGAAGCGTCACCGTCGACGCCGAGGCAGCCCGACTCCTGGGGCTGCCCCCGGAACCGACCACCCTCACCCAGGCCGGAGCGCGCTCGAGACTCCACCCCGTCGACTGGAACGAGATCGTCTCCGTCGTCCAACTCGCCGTCGCGGAGGACACCCTCGCCGAGGTCCGGATCCGGGTCATGGACGAGCAGGGACGAGTCGTCCGCACCGTCCGCAGCCGTTCCAAGCCGACCTGGGATCCCGTGCGCAGATCGGTGGAGCTGATCGGCACCATCCAGGAAGTCACCGAACCCTCGCCGCAGACCGCGGCGCGCGCCCCGGCGGCCGTCACCGGCGACTGGCGGCGCTCCCGCGAGGCGTTCCTGCTGGACGCGGGGCGGGCACTGGCCGAGGCGCGCTCCACGGAGGAGGTGCTGCGGGTCGCGGCGGGCCTCGCGATGCCGGGCTTCTCCCCGGACGGGCTCGCCGTGTTCGGGGTGGAGGCCGACCGACTCACCGTCATCGGGCACCACGGGCACAACCACGGCGACGAGGGCCCGTTCACCCATATGCCGCTGGAGACGGACTACCCGGCAGCGGAGGTCGTCCGCACCGGCCGCGCCGTCTATCTCTCCTCCCCCGAGGACTACAAGTCCCGTTACCCCACCGCCTGGCCGCTCGCGGAACAGTTCAACCGCCGGTCCTGGGCCTTCCTGCCGCTGATCGTCGCCGGCCGCACCATGGGCGCGTGGATGGCGGGCTTCACCTACCCGGTCACCTTCACCCCCGACGAGCGCTCCGTCCTGACCACCGTGGCCCGGATGCTCGCCCAGGCGCTGTCCCGCGCGGGCGCCGCCGAGACCGAACGCGAACTGACCGACGGCCTCCAGCGCACGATGCTGCCCACGCTCGGCCCCGAGATACCCGGCATGAGCGTCGCCGCGCGCTACGTCCCCACCGGCGGCGGACTCCAGGTCGGCGGCGACTGGTACGACATGATCGCCCTGCCCAGCGGCCGCTTCGCCCTCGTCATCGGCGACGTCCAGGGCCACGACGTACGCGCCGCCGGGCTCATGGGCCAGCTCCGCATAGCGCTGCGCGCCTACGCCTCCGAGGGCCACCCGCCGGACGCGGTCCTCTCCCGCGCGTCCCGCTTCCTGCACGGCGTCACCGCGGACACCTCCGGCGACACCTACACCGACCTGCGCTTCGCGACGTGCCTGTACGTGGAGGTCGACCCGGTGACCGGGGTGCTGGACATCGCCCGCGCCGGGCACCCCGACCCGGCGATCCGCATGGCCGACGGCACGGTCCTGGTCCGGCCGACCCCGGGCGGCCTGCCCCTCGGCATCGACCCCGACGCCGACTACCCCACCACCCGGCTCGTCCTCGAACCCGGCGAGACGATGCTCCTGTGCACCGACGGCCTCATCGAGACGGGCGGCCACGACCTCGACACGGGCTGGCGGCGCATCAGGACGATCCTGGAGTCCTTCGACACGGACGCGAGCGCGGGCGCGGGCTCGGACACGAGCCCGGACGCGGGCCATGCCCCCGTGCCGGCCCCGGACGCGGACCAGGTCAGGCGCGCGGCGGATGGCAACGCTGTCGGGGGTGACGGGGCGGGGAGCGGGGGGCCGAGGGCGGCGGGTTCGGCCACCGCCATGAGGTCGGAGAGGCTGGGGGAGCCGGGGGAGAGCCTTGGGGGAGCGGGCGAGCTGGGGGCACGTTCGGCACCGAGGGCGGCCGAACCGGTGGCCATGACGGCCGAACCGGTGATCACGGCGGCCGAACCGGTGTCCATGGCGGACGATCCGGTGGCCGCGGCGGCGGCTGCGGCCTCTCTCGTGGCCGGCGGCTCGGTGCCTTCCGGTGCCGGCCCGGCTTCCGTCGCTCTGCCCGGAGACCTCCCCCTGGTGAACGGGTTCGCTCCCGGGCGGCTGGAGGCACTGGCCGACGCGCTGGTCCAAGGCGTGCACGGGCCGTCGTCCCATCACACGCCCGGCCCGCTCGCCGACCGGCGCGAGGACGACATAGCGATGCTGCTGCTGTCCCGCGAGGCCGACGGTGCCGGCCGCGGCGACACGGTCGGCGTACGGCCTCCCGTGCGCCGCACCGCCCTGACCGTCGCGCAGGCCGAGCCGGAACGCATCGCCGGGGCCCGCCAGCAGGTCCGCGAACTGCTCCACGACTGGACCTGCCCCGACCAGGTCGACTCGGCGGTCCTCCTGGTCTCCGAGATGCTCACCAACGTCCTCGTCCACACGGACGCCGACGCGCTCCTCGTCGTCGAGATGACCGGCGACGGCGGCAAGCGGCGGCTGCGGATCGAGGTGACCGACGCCAGCGACGACCTCCCGCACAAGCGCCGCCCCGGAGAACTGGCCTCCTCGGGACGCGGTCTCGTCCTCATGGACGTGCTCGCGGACGCCTGGGGCGTCGACCCGCGCGGCGACGGCAAGAGCATCTGGTTCGAACTCCACGAGCCCTCGGAACCGCCGGGCCCGCCGGACGAGACGGCGGGGTGACTCCCACCACCAGGCCCTCCTGCCCCCGGACCAGGTAACCCCCGGCCAGGCCGCCGCCAGGGCCTGTCGTTTGGATCAGCTTCGGGATACGGCGCCTTGACGCCGCAGATGTGCGTGCCAAGCGCCGCGGACCAGGCGTGATCCAAACGACAGGCCCTGGCTAGGCGACCCCCTCCTTCACGTACCGGTCCCGGAGCTCGTGGACGACTCCGAAGGCCGCCGCGGTCAGCGGTACCGCGAGGAGCATGCCGAGGACTCCGGCGACCGAGGCGCCCGCGGTGATGGCGATCATGACGACCGCCGGGTGCATCTGCACCGTCCGGCTCTGGATCATCGGCATGAGCACATGCCCCTCCAGCTGCTGCACGGCGAGCACGATCCCGAGGACCCACAGCGCGATCACGGCCCCCCGGTCGGCGAGGGCCACGAGCACCGCCACCCCACCCGAGACGACGGCGCCGAGATACGGGATGTACACGCCGACGAACACCAGCGCGGCGAGCCCGACCGCGCCCGGCACATCGAGGATCAGCAACCCGATCCCGATGCACGTGGCGTCGATGAGGGCCACAAGGGTCGTCCCGCGCATGAACCCCTCGACGGCCTCGAACGCCCGCCGCGCGATGGCCTCCACCGTGTCGGCCAGCCCGCACGGCGACAACGCGCGGATGGTGCCGGACACCCGGTCGGAGTCCCGCAGGAAGAAGAAGACGAGCAGAAGCGCGAGGACGGCCATGGCGATGGCCTCGCCGACGACACTCACCCCGCTGAGGACGTTGGACGCCGCCGTGCTCCCGAACCTGCCCAGCAACTCCTTGGCGTTGGCGGCGAGATCGTCCAGGGAGGTGCCGGCCGCACCGAAGTGCCGGGTGACGTCCTCGGCCGCGTCTCTGAGGGAGGCGATGATCTGGTCCCCGGTGCCGATGAGCGCGGCGGCCACGACGTAGACGGCTCCGCCCACGACCGCGACCACCGCGACGCAGGTGAGGCCCGCGGCGAGCGACCGGTGCATCCGCGCCCTGACCAGTCGC
This sequence comes from Streptomyces neyagawaensis, assembly GCF_023516595.1. Taxonomy (GTDB): domain Bacteria; phylum Actinomycetota; class Actinomycetes; order Streptomycetales; family Streptomycetaceae; genus Streptomyces; species Streptomyces neyagawaensis. Next base: position 131,940 of record NZ_JAMGBG010000041.1, read on the forward strand.
CGGTGCAACGGCCCGAGCAACGCCGCCCCCAGCAGGGCGAGCAGCACCGGCGTGACGGCCGTCCTGAACTCCACGCACAACCGGATCCCGACGTACACGACCCCGGCGACGAGCAGCACGACGGCACACCAGGCGGCGAGACGCCGCACGGGTTCGGGGAGCAGCAGCACCCCTCCAGCGGACCACGGCCACCGTCACCCTGTCGTGCGCGGACACCCCGGCCGAGTGACGTGGGCGACCGGCCGGACCAGTGCGGGTCGTCCGCGACTCATTCGCGCCCGGTCGGGTCGCGGCCGATCAGGAACAGCTGCGCGTCACTCGCGCCACCGGCGCCGGTCGCGTCGGCGCAGCCCTCCGCCACCGCGACCGCGCACTTCTCCTCGGGGCCGCCGCGCATACCGACGCAGATGTCCGCGTCGCCGCGCCCCGGCCGCAACCGCCACGCGCCCTTCGTGCCCTTGCCGGTGCCCTCGGCCCGTTCGATGCGGAACAGCTGGGAGGAGCCGCCGACCTTGCAGTCGTCCCAGGGCTCGAACATGTGCTGGAACTGGCTGTCGCTGAGGAGAGTAAGACAGCCCTTGCCGTGCCGCGGATGGTCCCACTGGATGCGGTAGTACCCGTCGTCCGCCCGCAGCAGATATGTCTTCGGCGGCACGGCCTCCTCGCACGGCCGCTGCATCGCCACCACCTTCGACTCACCGCTGTCCACCCGTACGTCCCCGTCGGTGAGGCACAGGTCGGGAGCGCGTACGGGGCGGATGCGGGTGAGCCCCGGTGCGGGACCGGGCGCCACGGGAACGTCCGCGCCCTCGCCGGCCCGCGTCCCGGAGGGCTCCGACGTCCGCGTCGTCCGCCCACTGTCCCTGTCCCCGCCGCCGCTCGACGACGCCCCGTCGCGCGGTAGCCACACCAGCGCGCCGACGACGATCAGGGCGACCGTTCCGAGCGAGGCCACAGCGGCAAGCGACGCAACACGAACCCGTCCCCCGACAACCCCGCCGCCGCCCGGCCCATCACCGGACCCCCGCCCCGCTCCTCCCTGTCGCTCCTCCTCTCGTGGGGCATCCCCCATGACAACGAGCCGTTCCCTGACGGCCAACCACGTCGGTACGGCGGTCTCCGGGACCCCACAGGCCCGGACGAGCGCGGAGACGACCTCGGCGCGCGGGAGCGCGTCCCGCCGCAGGACATCGGCGAGGGTGCTGCGGGCGAGGACCTCGCCGCGCTCGGCGGCACGCTGCTCCAACTGCCGGTAGGTCAGCCCGCTGCGCTCCTTGAGCCGGCGCAGCAGAGCGACGTACTCGGCGGAGGTGCGCGCGGTCTCCGGCGCTAACTCCCCACCGTCCTCCGGCTTCCCTGCATTCCCGCGGTCCCCCGTGCTCGCCATCCGGTCATTGTCGGCCGGGGGTACACCGCCGACAACCCCTGTCCCAGCCATGTCGAACACCCCGCAGTACGGCCCGGACAAGCCGTTGACCAGCCCGGACAGCCGCGCTCTGTCCGGGACAGGGCAAGGGCGTTGCCGGACAGGATCAGACGACCCAGGCTCGGTTCCTGTCGCGACGGCCGGACCCACGGGGGTGGACCGGCCGCCGCGCGTCCCACCACCGACCGAAGGGACTCTCCTCATGCGCAAGCACACCGAACGCACCCCACGCCATCGCACCCTCCTTCTCCCGAGGCCCCTGGCCGCTGCGGCGTTGGGCGGCGCACTGGTCCTGACCGGCCTCGCCGAACCCAGCTGGTCCGCGACGGCCGGCGCCGCCGCGTACCCGGGGCAGGGCCCGTGCCCGCCGGGCGACTACCAGCTCTGCATCAACGGAGGCCCCGGCGGCTTCACCATCAGGGGCCGCACCTTCTCCGGACACGACAACGCGATCCTGCTCCGCAATGTCTCGGACGTCACGATCACCGGGAACACGTTCAAGAACCTCAGCGGCAGGACCGGTTACGCCGGGGTCCATGTGAAGAACTCGTCCGGCATCGTCATCAGGAAGAACAAGTTCACGAAGCTCCGCAACGCCGGTCACATGCACGGCGTGTACCTGGTCAACACGACCGGCAGCACCATCGCCGGCAATACGTTCTCCTCCATCACCGGCGACCCGGTCCGCATCCGCGACGGCAGCCGCAACAACTCCGTCACCGGCAACACCTTCACCAGGTCCGGCACGTACGCGATCTTCAGCGAGTGGCGCGACCACAGGAAGGGCGAGAGCTGTGGCTCCGCCAACACCATCAAGAACAACAAGTACGGCCCCGGCTACCGCGGCACCCCCCTCCCCCTCATCCGCTGGGGCGGCAGGGGCAGCGGCAAGACAGGCCCCGACAAACTGACCTGGAAGACCTGCAAGACCCCCACCATCACCAACAGGGGCGGCAACACCAGGCTCTGAACGGGACTGTCGCAGGAACGCGTCAACCACTGCCTGCGGAGCGAATCCCGCTACTCCCCGACCGGCGGACGCACGATCAGGACCACCCCTGCCGCGATCGTCCACAGGGCCATGAGGAGGACCGTCAGCCAGGCGGTGAACGGGCCCGCGCAGCAGAGGACGGCGATGCCGAAGCCGGCCCAGCCGAGCCAGGCGGGTACGGCGTGGGTGGTGACGCCGGCGCGCCAGACGGCGAAGAGCAGGACGGCCGCCCCGGCCATCGCCGCGATGAACCCGGCGTACGCGACATCCATCAGGAGCATGGCCACCATGGCCGTCCCCGGTCCCACCACGAACGTGTCCGTGTTGAGGGCGGAGATGGCGTAGATCCCACCGGTGATCGTCGCGATCATGGTGAGCACGGCGAACACGATCCCGCCGGAGAGCACCAGCTGGGAGCGGCTGCCGACGCGGCGGGCGAGCGCGGACAGGAACCACAGGAACAGCATGCTCGCCACCAGCATCACCAGGGTCATGGCCTCGGTGACGTCGAGGTTGCTGTCGTCGAGGTAGAAGGCGACCGTCTCGCGCAGTCCGTCCTCGTCGGTGTAGTCCGGGGTGTTGGCGTAGGTCACGATGAGTCCGACGAGCATCAGGACGCCGGACGCGATTCCCGCGATGCCGGGCCAGAGGTCTCTTCGCGGTGGCGGTTCCGTCAGCCTCGGCGGCCTCTGCGCTGTCGGTGTCGAGATAGTCATGTCCACCTCCCGCGCGACAGTACTTATCTCCAGTATGCGCGGTATGGATCTTTTGTCTTCCTTTCTTGTCGGGCCCCGCACACACGATGAGGCCCCCGCCCGGTCGGGCGGGGGCCTCATCAGCGGCTGTGCGCAGGCATCAGGCAGACCGGCGAACCGGCGGTCAGATACCGCCCTCGGTCATCCCGTGGACCGCCGGGATCGTGCCCAGCCGGCCCTTCTGGAAGTCCTCGAACGCCTGCTGCAGCTCCTCGCGGGTGTTCATGACGAACGGGCCGTAGTGGGCCATGGGCTCACGGATCGGCTGTCCGCCGAGCAGCACGATCTCCAGGTCGGGCGCGTTGGAGTCCTGCTTCTCGTCCGCCCGCACCGTGAGGGACGAGCCCGCGCCGAAGACGGCCGTCTGACCGAGGTGGATCGGGCGCCGGTCCGCACCGACGCTGCCGCGCCCGGCGAGCACGTACGCCAGCGCGTTGAAGTCCTCGCGCCACGGAAGCGTGATCTCCGCGCCCGGCGCCACGGTCGCGTGGAGCAGGGTGATCGGGGTGTGGGTGATGCCGGGCCCCTGGTGCCCGTCCAGCTCACCGGCGATGACGCGGAGCAGCGCGCCGCCGTCGGGGGTGGTGAGGAGCTGGACCTGGCCGCCGCGGATGTCCTGGTATCTCGGCGCCATCATCTTGTCCCTGGCCGGGAGGTTCACCCACAGCTGGATGCCGTGGAAGAGTCCGCCGGACATGACGAGGGCCTCCGGCGGCGCCTCGATGTGGAGGAGGCCGGAGCCGGCCGTCATCCACTGGGTGTCACCGTTGGTGATGGTGCCGCCACCGCCGTGGCTGTCCTGGTGGTCGAAGATCCCGTCGATGATGTAGGTGACGGTCTCGAAGCCACGGTGGGGGTGCCAGGGCGTGCCCTTCGGCTCTCCCGGCGCGTAGTCCACCTCGCCCATCTGGTCCATCATGATGAACGGGTCGAGGTGACGGTAGTTGATCCCGGCGAACGCACGGCGGACCGGGAAGCCCTCGCCCTCGAAGCCGCTGGGCGCGGTCGTCACGGCGAGCACCGGACGGGACACCGCGTCGGTCGACGCGACGACACGGGGCAGGGTCAGCGGGTTCTCGACGGTCACTGCGGGCATGTCGGTACCTCCTTGTGCGTTCACTTTAGTTGATTGTTGAACTTTCTGCCAGGTCTAACGACGAACGCCCGGAGGGCATTCCCTCCGGGCGTTCATCTCGTCCCGCGATCGACCCCGGACACCGAGCCGGGACCGACACCCCGCAGCCGTCGCCCACCGAGCCGCACGGCACGTCGGGCGTGGCGCGGAGCTATCCGTACATGCGCCGCATCGCGAACTCCACCATCTGCTCCACCGCCTTGGCGTCGAAGACCATCCGGTGCTCCCCCTCCATGTCGAGGACGAAGCCGTAGCCGGTCGGCAGCAGGTCGATGACCTCGGCGCCGGTGATCACGAAGTACTTGGACTCCTTGCCGGCGTACCGGCGCAGCTCCTTGAGTGAGGTGAACATGGGGATCACCGGCTGCTGCGTGTTGTGCAGCGCCAGGAACCCGGGGTTGTCACCGCGCGGGCAGTAGACCTTGGACGTCGCGAAGACCTGCTGGAAGTCCTCGGCGGCCAGCTGACCCGTGGTGAAGGCACGCACCGCGTCCGCGAGGGACGGCGGGGACGGCTCCGGGTACAGCGGAGGCTGCTGCCCGTAGCCCCCGCCCATCGGGCCGCCGGGCATCTGCCCCGGCATCTGCTGCCCGGACATGGGCTGCTGCGGCGGGGCGTACTGCTGCTGAGTGCCAGCGCTCTGGTCGTAGCCGTACATGCGGCAAAGCGTAACGAGTCACAGATGACCCGATCGGGGTTGCTTCTTATTACCGGTGGGTAGCATCATCGACGAGAAGCTACTTGTTGGTATGTGAACTAGCGCGAGGATCCAGTGCCTCGCCGATCCCTCTCTTACGGAGCCGTCGCCATGGGGCACTACAAGTCGAATCTCCGCGACATCGAGTTCAACCTCTTCGAGGTGCTCGGCCGCGACAAGCTGTACGGCACCGGCCCGTTCGCGGAGATGGACACGGACACCGCCAAGAGCGTCCTGGAAGAGCTGACCCGCCTCGCCGAGAACGAGCTGGCGGAGTCCTTCACGGACGCCGACCGCAACCCGCCGGTCTTCGACCCGGAGACGAACACCGCCCCGGTCCCGGCCTCCTTCAAGAAGAGCTACAAGGCCTTCATGGAGTCGGAGTACTGGCGGCTCGGCCTGCCCGAGGGCATCGGCGGCACGACCGCCCCCGCCTCCCTGATCTGGTCCTACGCGGAGCTGATCCTCGGCGCGAACCCGGCCGTGTGGATGTACTCCTCCGGCCCGGCCTTCGCCGGCATCCTCTACGACGAGGGCAACGACGTACAGAAGAAGATCGCCCAGATCGCGGTCGAGCGGACCTGGGGCTCCACCATGGTGCTCACCGAGCCGGACGCCGGTTCGGACGTCGGCGCGGGCCGCACCAAGGCGATCCAGCAGGAGGACGGCTCCTGGCACATCGAGGGCGTGAAGCGCTTCATCACCTCCGGTGAGCACGACATGGAGGAGAACATCCTCCACTACGTCCTCGCCCGCCCCGAGGGCCACGGCCCCGGCACCAAGGGCCTGTCCCTCTTCCTCGTCCCGAAGTACCTGTTCGACTTCGAGACCGGCGAGCTGGGCGAGCGCAACGGCGTCTACGCCACCAACGTCGAGCACAAGATGGGCCTGAAGGCCTCCAACACCTGCGAGATGACCTTCGGCGACCGCCACCCCGCCAAGGGCTGGCTGATCGGCGACAAGCACGACGGCATCCGCCAGATGTTCCGCATCATCGAGTTCGCCCGCATGATGGTCGGCACGAAGGCGATCTCCACCCTCTCCACGGGCTACCTCAACGCCCTCGAGTACGCCAAGGAGCGCGTCCAGGGCCCCGACCTGGCGAACTTCATGGACAAGACCGCGCCCAAGGTCACCATCACGCACCACCCCGACGTCCGCCGCTCGCTGATGACGCAGAAGGCGTACGCGGAGGGCATGCGCGCGCTCGTCCTCTACACCGCCTCCGTCCAGGACTCGATCGCGGTGAAGGAGGCGGCCGGCGAGGACGCCTCCACCGAGCACGCCCTCAACGACCTGCTCCTCCCGATCGTCAAGGGCTACGGCTCCGAGAAGGGCTACGAGCAGCTCGCCCAGTCCCTGCAGACCTTCGGCGGCTCCGGCTTCCTGCAGGAGTACCCGATCGAGCAGTACATCCGCGACGCCAAGATCGACACCCTGTACGAGGGCACCACCGCGATCCAGGGCCAGGACTTCTTCTTCCGGAAGATCGTCCGCAACCAGGGCGCCGCGCTGAACTCCCTCGCCGAGGAGATCAAGAAGTTCCTGGCGCTGGGTGAGGGCGGCGAGGAGCTGGCCGGTGCCCGTGAGCACCTCGCCAAGGCCGCGGTCGAGCTGGAGGCCATCGTCGGCCTCATGCTCACCGACCTCGCCGCGACCGAGCAGGACGTCAAGAACATCTACAAGGTGGGCCTCAACACCACCCGCCTGCTGCTCGCCTCCGGTGACGTCGTCGTCGGCTACCTGCTCCTCAAGGGTGCCGCCGTCGCCGCCGAGAAGCTGCCGAACGCCTCCGCCAAGGACAAGGCCTTCTACACCGGCAAGATCGCCGCGGCCAAGTTCTTCGCCGCCAACGTCCTGCCCGGCGTCACCCTGGCCCGCAAGATCTCCGAGGGCGTCGACCTCGACCTGATGGAGCTGGACGAAGAGGCGTTCTGACCTCCCGGCCCCGGCCCCGAGCGGCACCGCCGCCGGGGCCGAGGCCCCACTCCGACGCGGTCGGGTGGTGGACGGGCCCTGCCCGCCCGTCCACCACCCCGTCCTCCGTTCCTCACACCAGGGCCCGCTCCCAACCCCGGGAGCGGGCCCTCGTACGTCGTTAAGGTGAACCCCATGCGCACACCCCCACGCTTCGATCGCGGCCACACCGACGACCTGATGACCTACCTCGCGGCAAGCCCGTCCCCGTACCACGCGGTGGCGAACACCGCGGAGCGGCTGGAGAAGGCCGGCTTCCGCCAGGTATCCGAGACGGACGCGTGGGACGGCTCCCTGGGCGGCAAGTACGTGCTGCGCGGCGGCGCGATCATCGCCTGGTACGTGCCGGAGGGCGCCGAACCCCACACGCCGTTCCGTATCGTCGGCGCCCACACCGACTCCCCCAACCTTCGGGTGAAGCCGCGCCCCGACAGCGGCGCCCACGGCTGGCGCCAGGTCGCCGTCGAGATCTACGGCGGCCCGCTGCTCAACTCCTGGCTGGACCGCGACCTCGGCCTCGCCGGCCGGCTCTCGCTGCGCGACGGCACCCACCGCCTCGTGAACATCGACCGGCCCCTTCTGCGGGTGCCCCAACTCGCCATCCATCTCGACCGTTCCGTCTCCTCCGAGGGTCTGAAGCTCGACAAGCAGCGCCACCTCCAGCCCGTCTGGGGCCTCGGCGACGACGTCCGCGACGGCGACCTCATCGCCTTCCTGGAGCAGGAACTGGGCCTGCCCTCGGGCGAGGTCACCGGCTGGGACCTGATGACCCACTCCGTCGAACCGCCCGCCTACCTGGGCCGCGACAAGGAACTGCTGGCCGGGCCCCGCATGGACAACCTCCTCTCCGTGCACGCCGCCACGGCGGCGCTCGCCGCGGTCGCCACCTCCGGTGACGGCCCGTCGTACATCCCCGTCCTCGCCGCCTTCGACCACGAGGAGAACGGCTCCCAGAGCGACACCGGCGCCGACGGACCGCTCCTCGGCGGAGTGCTGGAGCGCTCGGTGTTCGCCCGCGGCGGCTCGTACGAGGACCGGGCCCGCGCCTTCGCCGGCACGATCTGTCTCTCCTCGGACACCGGTCACGCCGTCCACCCCAACTACGCGGAGCGGCACGACCCCACGCACCACCCGCGCGCGGACGCCGGCCCGCTGTTGAAGGTGAACGTCAACAACCGCTACGCCACGGACGGTTCGGGGCGCGCGGTGTTCGCCGCCGCCTGCGAGAAGTCCGGCGTGCCGTTCCAGACGTTCGTCTCCAACAACTCCATGCCGTGCGGCACCACCATCGGGCCCATCACCGCGGCCCGGCACGGTATCCAGACCGTCGACATCGGCGTCGCCATCCTCTCCATGCACAGCGCCCGCGAGCTCTGCGGCGCCAAGGACCCCTACCTCCTGGCGAACGCCCTGGCCGCGTTCCTGGAGGGCTGACCGGCACCCCGCCCGGCACCCGACCGGCCTCCCCCTGTTACTGGCAAGCCAGTTCGGGTACCCGGAGTCCACCGGTAGGACCGAACGACCGGAACGACCGGCCGACCCAACCGGACTGGGAGGGAACACTCATGGGTTTGGGCGGGTGCATCATTCTGATCGCCGTGGGCGCCATCCTCACGTTCGCCACCGACTGGGACATGCAGGGGGTCAACCTCGACCTGGTCGGCGTCATCTTCATGATCGTCGGACTGATCGGTGTCGCGACGTTCAGCAGCATCGCCAGGCGCAGGCGGGTCGTGGTGCCGTCCACGACGCCCGTCATCGACGAGGAACGGCACCACCACCGGGACGGGTACGGCGGCGTGTGACCGCCCCGGTCGGCGACGAGGGCGGCGCGGGCCATCAGTCTCAGCCGAGGCCGGCCGTGCCCTCGTCCATCCCCGCGAGCACCAGCGGCAACCGGTCCGCGCCACCGGACGAGACCCGGACCGGCACACCCCAGTCCTGCTGGTGCACATGGCAGGCCGGGTACTCGTTGGCCGGGTCGTCGTCGCAGGACGCCGCCATCGCCGAGACATGCAGGACGCCCTCGGATATGGAGGGGTTCAGCTTCAGCGTGCGCGACAGGGCCGTGTCCGCGCCGTCGCCCCCGAGCAGCAGCTCGGGCGGGGTGGAGGACACGAGCAGACGGGTCGACGGCCCGTACCGTTCGTCGAGCTTCTGCCCGGCGGGCGCCCGGAAGACGATGTCGAGCCGGAGGCTGCCGGGGGCGACCTCGGTGGGTGCGCGCCGGGTGCGGTGGGCGACGGCCTCCACCTTCACCGTCTCCTCCGGCAGCCGCAGCCGGGTCAGCCGGTGCCGCGCGGACTCGACGACCACGATGTCGTCCCCGACGAGCACCGCGTCGCTCGGCTCCCGCAGATCCGTCGCGAGGGTCGTCACCTCGCCCGTGGCCGGGTCGTAGCGACGCAGCGCGTGGTTGTAGGTGTCGCTGATCGCGACCGAGCCGTCGGACAGGACCGTCACCCCCAGCGGATGCTGGAGCAGCGCCTGGTCGGCGGCGCCGTCGCGGTGCCCGAAGTCGAACAGGCCGGTGCCGACCGCCGTGTGGACCGCCCCGTCGAGGTCGACCCAGCGCAGCGCCGACGTCTCGGAGTCGGCGAGCCACAGCCGGTCGGCGGTGGCCGCGAGCCCCGACGGCTGCGCGAACCACGCCTCCGCACCCGGACCGTCCACCAGCCCCTCGTTCGTCGTGCCCGCCGCCACGGCGACGGTGCAGTCCTCCGGGTCGTACGTCCACAGCTGGTGGACGCCGGCCATCGCGATCCACACCTTGCCACCGAAGACGGCCACGTCCCACGGTGAGGACAGGTCGACCTCCCAGGCCAGGCCGGAGGTGGGCGAGCCCTGCCACCACTGGCGGCCCGTGCCCGCGAGGGTGGACACCTCGCCGGTGGCCGGGTCGAGGCGGCGCAGCGCGTGGTTCACGGTGTCGGCGACGACCACCGTCCCGCCGTCCAGCAGCGCCAGGCCCTGCGGCTCGCTGAACCGGGCGTGCTCGGCGCTGCCGTCCACGAAGCCGCGCTCACCGGCGCCGTACCGGCGGACGACCGTCTCGCCGTCCGGAGCGAGCCGCACCAGCTGATGGCGGGTGGTGTCGCTGACGAGGAAGTCCCCGCCGGGCAGGAGCAGCGCCTTCCCGGGGAAGCGCAGCACCGTCGGCTCGGGGTCCGGCGCCACATACGGTCCGTCGCCGCGTCGCAGGCTGCCCTTCGCCTCGTGCTCGGTCTCCAGCTCGGCGACAAGCCGCTCGATGGCGTGCGCATGGCCCTCACCCGCGTGCTGGGCGACCACGTACCCCTCCGGGTCGATCACCACGAGGGTCGGCCAGGCCCGTACCGCGTACTGCTTCCAGGTGGCGAGCTCCGGATCGTCGAGTACCGGGTGCTCGACCCCGTATCTCTCGACGGCGTCGACCACCGCCGCGTGCTCCGCCTCATGCGCGAACTTCGGCGAGTGCACCCCGATGACCACAACGGTGTCGCGGTGCTTCTCCTCCAGCTCGCGCAGCTCGTCGAGGACATGCAGACAGTTGATGCAGCAGAACGTCCAAAAATCCAGCAAAACGATCTTTCCCCGCAGGTCAGCGAGGGTGTACTGCCTCCCGCCCGTGTTCAGCCAGCCGCCCTTGCCGGTCAGCTCGGGGGCGCGGACACGGACACGGCGGGGTGCGGGGTGCTGGGTCGTGGAATCGCTCATGGATCAAGGGTGCCACTTGCCCGCGACCCGCCGCCGAGCCTGTGGACAACTCTCGGCCGCACCTGTGGACAACGTCGCCAGATGCCTGTGGACAACCTGAGTGCAAGGCCGGGACCTGCGTCCTTTCGGCCTACTGGCGAGGTGGGGCGGCGGGCGCCGGGGAACGCCTGGGAGCATGAGATTCCTCGTACGCGACCGGATCCTCGGCATCGGTGACGACTACTGGATCGAGGACGAGCACGGCAGGAAGGTCTTCCTCGTCGACGGCAAGGCCCTGCGGCTGCGGGACACCTTCGAGCTGAAGGACTCGGCCGGGCGGGTCCTGATCGACATCCGGAAGAAGATGTTCGCGCTGCGCGACACCATGGTGATCGAACGGGAGGGCGAACCGTTGGCCACGGTCCGCCGCAAGCGCCTGTCCCTGCTGCGCAACCACTACCGGGTGTCGCTGACGGACGGCACGGAACTGGACGTCAGCGGCAAGATCCTCGACCGCGAGTTCCTCATCGAGTACCAGGGCGAGGCCCTCGCCGTCGTCTCCCGCAAATGGCTGCGCGTCAGGGAGACGTACGGCCTCGACGTCGTCCGCGACGACGCGGACCCGTCGCTGCTGATCGCCGTGACGGTGTGCGTGATCAACCTGGCGGAACGGGAGAAGGGGATCGGCTGAGGCGCAAGGCAGGGTGGGCCGCGGCTCACCCGGGCGCCGCCGGCCGCGGCCCGTGGTCGGCGGTCGGCGGTCGGCGGTCGGCAGTCGGCAGTCGGCGGTCAACGCTCAGCGGCGCGGGGGCTCCAGGCCCAGCCGTCGGTCCTTGAGGGCCGGGAACTGCTCGCGGGTCGTCGCGACCTTCGCCGGGTCGAGCTCCACGGTGAGGACCTCCTCCCCGGAGCCCGCCTCGGCCAGCACCTCGCCCCAGGGGTCGACCACGATCGAGTGACCGGCCTGCGGAACTCCCGCGTGCGTGCCCGCCGTTCCGCAGGCGAGGACGTACGCCTGGTTCTCGACGGCCCTGGCCCGGGCGAGCAGGGTCCAGTGGGCGCGGCGGCGTTCGGGCCAGCCGGCGGGGACGACGAAGGTCTCGGCGCCGGCGTCGACGAGGCCGCGGAAGAGTTCGGGGAAGCGGAGGTCGTAGCAGGTGGCGACGCCGAGGGTGGTGTCCGGCAGACGGACGGTCACCAGTTCCTCGCCCGCGCCCATCAGGACCGCCTCGCCCTTGTCGAAGCCGAAGCGGTGGATCTTGCGATAGGTGGCGGCGAGTTCACCGGAGGGGGAGAAGACGAGAGACGTGTTGTAGAGGGGTCCCTCGCCCGCGGCGGAGCCGCTGTCGGGTGCGGCCCGCTCGGGGATCGAGCCGGCGTGCAGCCAGACGCCCGCGTCGGCCGCCGCCTTGGCCATCGCCTCATGGGTCGGCCCGTCGAGCGGCTCGGCTTCCGCGGTGAAGGATTCGAACGCGAATGCGCCGGTGGTCCACAGCTCCGGGAGGACGACGAGATCGGCTCCGGCCTGCTCACGGATCAGCGAAGCCACCCGACGCCTGCGCGAATCGACCGATTCGCCCTCGTTTACACCGATCTGAAGGAGCGAGGCGCGCACACTACCACCGTCCTGGCATTCGAGCCGTCAAACACGGGCCTACGATCGTCACACGAAAGCACTGCCGGGGTGCCGCACAGCAGCGTAACTTAACGTTCCACAGCACCCACTGACCGCCGCCGACGCCCACCCCCCGCCGTCAACGCCGACGCCGACGCCGACGCCCCTACTGAAGACCACCCGCCACGTAGCCGACACGTACCGACCGTACTGACACGTACCGACCGCCCGAGGGGTCCCGTTCCGTGAGTCTGCATCCCACTCTTCAGCCCTACGCCGACGCCTGGACCCACGCAGTGGATGCGATAGCCGAATTGGTGGCACCGCTCGTGGAGGGCGAGTGGAACAGGCGGACGCCGTGCCCCGGCTGGTCGGTACGCGATGTGGTCTCCCATGTCATCGGCATGGACTGCGAGATGCTCGGCGACCCGCGCCCGATCCACACCCTGCCGCGCGACCTGTACCACGTGCGCACCGAGCACCAGCGGTACATGGAGATGCAGGTGGACGCCCGCCGCCACCACACGGCGCCGGAGATGACGTCCGAGCTGGAGTACACGATCATCCGCCGCAACCGCCAGCTGCGGAACGAGTCGCGGCAGCCCGACCACAAGGTACGCGGCCCGCTCGGCACGGAACTGACCCTCGAGCAGGCGATGCGCAATCGCGCGTTCGACACATGGGTCCACGAGCAGGACCTGCGGGCGGCGCTCGGCCTGCCGGGGAACCTGGACTCGCCGGGCGCGTACATCGTCCGGGACGAACTGCTCTCCGTCCTGCCGAAGGTCGTCGCGGAGGACGCGCAGGCCCCGCGCAGTTCGGCCGTCGTCCTCGATGTGCACGGCCCGCTGGAGTTCATCCGCACGGTCCGCGTCGACATCCAGGGCCGCGGCACCCTGGAGACCTCGCCCGCGCTCGGCCCCGCCGCCACCCTCACCCTGGACTGGGAGACCTACGTCCGCCTCGCCTGCGGCCGCGTCACCGCCGACACGGTCGCCGACCGCATCAAGGCGGAGGGCGACCCCCACCTGATCGCGGCCATCCTCCACGCCTTCGCGGTGACGGTGTAGCGGACGGCTGGGTAACGGACGGCGGCGGGTGTGGCGCCCGCTACGCCCTCCTCAGCCGACCCCGATCGCTCGAACCCGGCCCGGAGTGTGCCCTCACGCCGGTACGTGCACCGTCTCCACACGGCTGGCGACCAGGCGTTCGCGTTCACGGCGGGCCGCTCGGGCACGCAGGCGGAAGATCTGGGTCAGGCCCAGGGCCTGGAGGACGAAGATGGCGGAGAAGGCGATGCGGTAGTTGTCGTTTGTGAGGTCGAGGAGGACGCCGACGGCCAGCAGGGTCGTCATGGAGGCGACGAAACCGCCCATGTTGGTGATTCCGGAAGCCGTGCCCTGACGCTCCGGCGGATTCGCGGGACGGGCGAAGTCGAAGCCGAGCATCGAGGCGGGACCACACGCGCCGAGGACCGTGCACAGGACGATCAGCAGCCACATCGGCGCGTGCTCACCGGGATAGATGAGGGTGGTCGCCCAGACCGCCGCCGTCGCGAGCACCGTGCCGAGCGCCAGCGGCAGCCGCGCCGCGTGGTGCCGGGCCACGATCTGGCCGTACACCAGTCCGACCACCATGTTGGACAGGACGACGAGGGTGAGCAGATCACCGGCGGTGGCCCGGCTCAGCCCCTGCGCCTCCACCAGGAACGGCAGCCCCCACAGCAGCAGGAACACCATCGCCGGGAACTGCGTGGTGAAGTGCACCCACAGCCCGAGCCGGGTACCCGGCTCCCGCCAGGACGCCGCGATCTGCCGCCGCACATACGCCGCCCCCTGGTGCGGGAAGGGCTCCGGTTCGTGCCCGTCCGGGTGGTCCTTCAGGAACAGCAGGGTGAGGACGAGGACGACGAGCCCGGCGACGGAGCTGCCCGCGAACGCCGCCGTCCAGCCCACCCCGTGCAGCAGCCGGGCCAGCACCAGCGTCGACACCAGGTTGCCCGCCATGCCGGCGAGCCCCGCGAACTGCGCGATCAGCGGACCGCGCCGAGCCGGGAACCAGCGGGTGCCGAGCCGCAGCACACTGATGAACGTCATCGCGTCGCCGCAGCCCAACAGTGCCCGCGAGGCCAGCGCCATGCCGTACGACGGTGCCAGCGCGAAGCCGATCTGACCGGCCGTGAACAGCACGACCCCGAGGGTCAGCACCTTCTTCGTGCCGAGGCGGTCCACCAGCAGACCCACCGGTATCTGCATGCCCGCGTACACAAGCAGTTGCAGGATCGAGAACGTCGACAGGGCTGAGGCGCTCACATGGAAGCGGTCGGCGGCGTCGAGTCCGGCCACCCCCAGCGACGTACGGAAGATGACGGCGACGAAGTAGACCGAGACGCCGATGCCCCACACGGCGAGGGCACGGCGGCCACCGGGCGGGTCTCCGGGCAGGGCGGCGGACGGGGACAGAGAGGGGCGGCTCAACGGACGTCCCCCCGCGCCAGGTTGGAGAACCAGTTCACATGGCGGTGGACAAGGCTCACGGCCGCCTCCGCGTCACCCGCGCGCAGCGCCCGGAGGATCTCCTCGTGCTCGGTGAGCGTCTTGGTGATGCGGTCGGGGTGCGCGTGCATGAAGGCCACGCCCATGCGCAGCTGCCGGTCGCGGAGCTGGTCGTAGAGGCGGGAGAGGATCTCGTTGCCGCCGCTGCGGACGATCTCGGCGTGGAAACAGCGGTCGGTCACCGCCGCACCCGCCAGATCACCGGCGGCGGCCTGCGCCTTCTGCTGTTCGAGGAGTTCCTCCAGGCGGGCGATGAGCCGCGGCGAGGCCGGCACCGTCTTGCGGACCGCGTGCTCCTCGACGAGCTGCCGGGTCTCGACCACGTCGGCGATCTCCTGAGCGGAGACCGGCAGGACCAGCGCGCCCTTCTTCGGATAGAGCTTGATCAGCCCTTCGACCTCCAGCCGCAGCAGCGCCTCCCGCACCGGCGTCCGGGACACCCCGACCGCCTCGGCCAACTCGCCCTCGGTGAGCAGGGTGCCGCCCTCATAGCGGCGCTCCAGCACACCCTGCTTGACGTGCGCGTACACACGGTCGGCGGCGGGGGGCCGCTTGACGGCCGGGGCTGCGGGCGGACGGGGCTTCGAGGGTGCTGCGGAGGCCATGCCCACAGCATAGATACAACACGTACGCATCGCTCGCCTCGTCCACGATCCGGGATGGACCCCCTCCGCAACCCACTCTCACCCCCTCGGCGAGCTGTGAGATGGACCTGAATTGACCCCCGCGCCACCCGCAGCACAACCTTTTGTGCTACTCACTTGTCACACGAGAAGCGGCCCTTCTGTGCCTGCCGTACCGGCTCCCAACCGGCCGCGCTCCTCAGACATTTGACACAATCGGGGTACTTGACTTGATTACCGCCATAAAGGGTCCGCGTGTCCGCAGAGGCGCTGCCGTAGTCGTCACCACCGGCGCGCTCGTCGCGACCGGCGTTCTCGGCTCCGCTCCCGCGCAGGCCGCTCCCGCGAAGCCCACGATCACCGCCGCGGGCGGTTACGTGATGAACAGCGGTACCGGCACGAGCCTGTACACCAAGGCCGCCGACACGAAGCGTTCCACCGGCTCCACCACGAAGATCATGACCGCGCTGGTCGTGCTCAGCCAGTCGAACCTGAACCTCGACAGCAGGGTGACGGTCCAGAAGGCGTACAGCGACTACATCGTCGCCAACAACTACGCCTCCAACGCCAAGCTGATCGTCGGCGACAAGGTCACCGTCCGCCAGCTGCTCTACGGGCTGATGCTGCCGTCCGGCTGCGACGCCGCGTACGCCCTCGCCGACAAGTACGGCACCGGCTCGACCCGTTCGGCCCGCGTGAAGTCGTTCATCTCCAAGATGAACAGCAAGGCCAAGAGCCTCGGCCTGACGAACACGCACTTCGACTCCTTCGACGGCATCGGCAAGGGCGCCAACTACTCGACGCCGCGCGACCTGACGAAGCTCGCCCGGGCCGCGATGAAGAACACCACGTTCAAGTCGGTCGTGAAGACGAAGTCGTACACGGCCAAGACGATCACGAAGTCCGGCGCGACCCGCACAATGGCGCCGTGGACCAACACCAACCCGCTGCTGGGCACCTACAGCGGCACGATCGGCGTGAAGACCGGTTCCGGTCCGGAGTCCAAGTTCTGCCTGGTCTTCGCCGCCACCCGCAATGGCAAGACGATCATCGGCACGGTTCTCGCGTCCTCGACGATCGACAACCGCGCGGTGGACGCCAAGAAGCTGCTGAACTACGGCTTCGCCGTCTGAGCCTGAAGACTGCCCTTCGGGCCGCTCTTCGAACAGACGAAGGGGGTCACCGCGCGACAGCGGTGGCCCCCTTCGCCGTTCCCCCCGCAAGCCGATTCCGCGATCTTCGCTCGCGATAGTGAACATCACCCATTCAGCTGGCATATTCGATTTCCTCCGCCCTACGTTCCGCAGCGGAGGTGGTTCAGATGATCGAACCCAGCAAGCACCAACCCGACCCCCGGACGCAGCGCGACGCCATCGACGCCGGCGACTTCGTGTACGCGGCCACCGGGGCCCGCGTCCGCCGACTGACCATGCCGGACGGAACGCATTGGTTTCCGGCGGTGGATGTCTGCAAGCAATTGGGGCATACAAGCCCGAGCAAAGCAGTCGCCGACCACGTACCGGAAGATCATCGAGCGACCCTCGAGACCGTCAGCCAGGCTTACGGTCTCAGCATTCCCGCAGGTGGAGAGTGGCGCCGAGATCTGATTCTCATCGACATCGGGGGCCTTCTTCTTCTGGTCACCGCCTGTACGAAGCCCACAGCCGCTGCTTTCAAACAATGGGCTATCCAAGTGATCGAGGCCGTGCAGCGGCAAGGCTCTTACATGTTGGAGGAGGCCGAGGTGCAGCCCGCCGGACCGGGCGCCCCCATCGCCTACGCCATGCCCGAGCAGATCGCCGACGCCATCGTCCGGCTGGAGGAGCGCAACCTTCAGGCCGATGAGCAACTGGCGGTCGCCCAGCAGAAATCACTGGCGCTGCAACAGCAAATGGTCGACACACAGCAGACGATGCTGGAGACACAGCAACAGATGGTGGGCACCCAGCAACAGATGCTGGAGACGCAGCAGCAGATGCTCGAGATGCAGCGCGCCGGCCTCGTCGCCCAGCAGGCCATGGCCCAGGCCATGGAGCGCATCGCCAACCGGCTCGACGCTCTCTCCGTCGAGCGCCCGGTCCCCTCCGCCGCCGCGTTCGAGACGCACCCCACCACCGAGTCCGTGCTGGCCGACTGGCGTGAGCGGCTGTCGGTGACGGCGGATGTGTGGGCGGTGGCCGTGGTGATCGCCCCGGTGCTCGTCGAGGAGGGTGAACTGCGTCAACCGTTGGAGGCGATCGCCGCCCGTACGGGGCTGTCCGTGCAACGCGTCAACGACTGCTTGCGGCTGCTGCGCGAGCACGCCTGCATCCGCCCCCAGGGCGCGACGGAGGACGGCGCGCCGGTGTACGTGCTCAACCAGCGCTGACGGGCGCTTGAACAGGGCCAACGACGAAGGGGCCGGTCGCAAGACGAATTTGCGACCGGCCCCTTCACCGTGAGCCTATCCGGCCCAGGGCGGTGTCACGCCCAGGTGATCAGCCTCTTCGGCTGTTCCAGGATCGCGGCGACGTCCGCGAGGACCTTGGACCCGAGTTCCCCGTCCACCAGCCGGTGGTCGAAGCTGAGCGCCAGGGTCGTCACCTGACGCGGCTTGACCTTGCCCTTGTGGACCCACGGCTGCGGCTTGATCGCGCCGACGGCGAGGATCGCCGACTCGCCCGGGTTCAGGATGGGCGTGCCGGTGTCGATGCCGAAGACACCGACGTTGGTGATGGTGACCGTGCCGCCCTGCATGGCGGCCGGGGAGGTGCGGCCCTCCTTCGCCGTGGACACCAGCTCGCCCAGGGACTCGGCGAGCTGCGGCAGCGTCTTCGCGTGCGCGTCCTTGATGTTCGGCACGATCAGACCGCGCGGTGTGGCGGCCGCGATGCCCAGGTTCACGTAGTGCTTGACGACGATCTCCTGGGCCGCCTCGTCCCAGGAGGCGTTGATGTCCGGGTTGCGCTTGATCGCGACCAGCAGTGCCTTGGCGATCAGCAGGAGCGGGTTCACCCGCAGGCCCTGCATGTCCTTGTCCTGCTTGAGCTCCTCCACCAGCTTCACCGTGCGCGTCACGTCGACCGTGACGAACTCCGTGACATGCGGGGCGGTGAACGCCGAGCCGACCATCGCCGCGGCCGTCGCCTTGCGGACGCCCTTGACGGGGAGACGGGTCTCGCGAGCGCCGTCGTACGACACCACCGGCGCCGGAGCGGCGGCAGGGGCCGCGACCGCGACGGGCGCCGCCGCGGCGGGCTCGGGCGTCTTCGGCGGGGCCACCGCCGCGTGGACGTCCTCGCGGGTGATGATGCCGTCCGGGCCGGACGGGGTGACCGTCGCCAGGTCGACGCCGAGGTCCTTGGCCAGCTTGCGCACCGGCGGCTTCGCCAGCGGGCGCGGCGGGGAGACGGTGTGCGGGCCGTGGCCGTTCAGCTCGCCCTGGACGGGCTGGAGGGCGGTGGCGCCGTACAGCGTGTCCTCGACGGGCGCCGCGACGGGCGGGACGCCCTTGCGGGGGCGCCGCTTCGTGGACGACTCGGCGACGCCGTAGCCGACGAGGACCGGCTTGCGGCCCTCCGACTTGGCCGGGGCGGGCTTGGCCGGGGCGGGCTTGGCCGGGGCGGGCTCCGCCGGCCGCGGCTCGGCGGCGGGCTTCGCGGGCGCCGCCTCCTCGGCCGGCGCCGGGGCGGCGCCGCCCGACACGTCCACCGCGATGATGGACGTGCCGACGTCGACGGTGGTGCCCTCGGGGAAGTGCAGGGCGCGTACGACGCCGTCGTACGGAATGGGCAGTTCGACGGCGGCCTTGGCCGTCTCGACCTCGCAGACGATCTGGCCGTCGGTGACGGTGTCACCGGGCTGGACGTACCACTTGAGGATCTCGGCCTCGGTGAGTCCCTCGCCCACGTCGGGCATCTTGAACTCGCGCAGAGACGTGTCTGTCATCGTCGTCACGGACCTCTCCCTCAGTACGCCAGCGAGCGGTCGACGGCGTCGAGCACCCGGTCCAGACCCGGCAGGTACTCCTCCTCGAGACGCGCCGGCGGATACGGGGCGTGGTACCCACCGACCCGGAGGACGGGGGCCTCCAGGTGGTAGAAGCAGCGCTCGGTGATGCGGGCGGCGATC
Organism: Streptomyces neyagawaensis; assembly: GCF_023516595.1. Lineage (GTDB taxonomy): Bacteria > Actinomycetota > Actinomycetes > Streptomycetales > Streptomycetaceae > Streptomyces > Streptomyces neyagawaensis. Next base: position 151,499 of record NZ_JAMGBG010000041.1, read on the forward strand.
TCGGCGCCCGAGCCGAAGAAGACCGGGGCCTCGTGGACCACGATCAGCCGGCGGGTCCGCTCCACGGACGCCTGGATCGTGTCGAAGTCCAGGGGGGACACCGACCGCAGATCCAGGACCTCCAGGGACTTGCCCTCCTCGGCGGCCGCGTCGGCGACCTCCTGGCAGAGCTTCACCATGGGGCCGTACGCGGCGAGGGTGAGGTCCGTGCCCTCACGGACCACGCGGGCCTTGTGCAGGGGGCCGGGGATCGCGTCCGGGTTGACCTCGGCCTTGTCCCAGTAGCGGCGCTTCGGCTCGAAGAAGATCACCGGGTCGTCGCTCTGGATGGCCTGCTGCATCATCCAGTAGGCGTCCGACGCGTTCGACGGCGAGACCACCTTCAGGCCCGCGACATGCGCGAACAGCGACTCCGGGGACTCCGAGTGGTGCTCTACGGCGCCGATGCCGCCGCCGTAGGGGATGCGGACGACGACCGGCAGCTTGACCTTGCCCAGGGAGCGGGCGTGCATCTTGGCCAGCTGGGTGACGATCTGGTCGTACGCGGGGAAGACGAAGCCGTCGAACTGGATCTCGACCACCGGACGGTAGCCCCGCAGGGCGAGGCCGATGGCCGTGCCGACGATGCCCGACTCGGCGAGCGGGGTGTCGATGACCCGGTCCTCGCCGAAGTCCTTCTGGAGGCCGTCCGTCACCCGGAACACGCCGCCGAGCTTGCCGACGTCCTCGCCCATGACGAGGACCTTCGGGTCGGCTTCGAGGGCCTTGCGCAGCGATTCGTTGATCGCCTTGGCCAGCGCCATGTTCTTCGACGCCGATGTCGCGGTCTGCGTGGTCATCGCTACTTGCCCTCCTCTACGTCCACGTCGGCGAACGACGCCTGGTACGCGGCGAACTGCGCGCGCTCCTCGTCCACCAGCGCGTGCCCGTCCGCGTACACGTTCTCGAAGATGGCGAAGTGGTCGGGGTCCGGCATGGCACGCACCACTTCGCGCACTCGCCTTCCCAACGCCTCGCTCTCCGCTTCGAGTTCCGCGAAGAATCCCTCGTTCGTGTCGGTTTCGGACTCGAGGTAGCTGCGCAGGCGCGCGATCGGGTCCTTCGCCTCCCAGGCCACCCGCTCGTCGTCGTGGCGGTAGCGCGTCGGGTCGTCGGAGGTGGTGTGGGCGCCCATGCGGTAGGTGTACGCCTCGACCAGGGTGGGGCCCTCGCCCCGGCGGGCGCGCTCCAGCGCCCACTTGGTGACCGCGAGGCAGCCCAGGACGTCGTTGCCGTCGACGCGGACGCCCGGGAAGCCGAAGCCCTGGGCGCGCTGGTACAGCGGGACGCGGGTCTGCTTCTCGGTGGGCTCGGAGATCGCCCACTGGTTGTTCTGGCAGAAGAACACGACGGGGGCGTTGTAGACCGCGGAGAAGGTGAACGCCTCGGCGACGTCGCCCTGGCTGGAGGCGCCGTCACCGAAGTAGGCGACGACCGCCGAGTCGGCGCCGTCCTTGGCGATGCCCATCGCGTAGCCCGTGGCGTGCAGCGTCTGGGAGCCGATGACGATCGTGTAGAGGTGGAAGTTGTTGCCGTTTGGGTCCCAGCCGCCGTTGTTCACGCCGCGGAACATGCCGAGCAGGTTGGTCGGGTCGACGCCGCGGCACCAGGCGACGCCGTGCTCGCGGTAGGTGGGGAAGACGTAGTCGTCCTCGCGGGTGGCGCGGCCGGAGCCGATCTGGGCGGCCTCCTGACCGAGCAGCGACGCCCACAGGCCCAGCTCGCCCTGGCGCTGCAGGGAGGTGGCCTCGGCGTCGAAACGACGGGTCAGCACCATGTCGCGGTACAGGCCGCGCAGCTCGTCATCGGTGATGTCGGCGACGAACGGGTCGTACTCCGCGTTCTTGACGCGCTTGCCCTCGGGCGTCAGCAGCTGGACGAGCTCGGGCTCGGTCCCGCCGGTCGTCTTCTTCGCAGTGGCGCGCCTGGTGCCGGTGGTGCCGGCCGCCTTGCTGCCGGTGCTGCCGGTCTTGCCTGCGGCGCTGCGTCGCGTCGTCTTGCGCGCGGCAGTGCTCTCCACGGTCACGTGTGCTCCTCCGTCGGTCCGGCCCCCGGGATTGCCGGTAGACCAGTGCGGCTCGCCTGATCCCGGAACCCGTGCACGGGGTGGGTGCCCTTGGCCGGGAACAGACGTGACAGGTGCCCCGGCGAGCGCCCTGCACGAGGCACGTTACCCAGTGCTCCACATTCCTGTGAAACCCCTATTGACCTGCGAGTTTCCTTGGATTTCCAAGTATTTCGGTACTAGGTGATCCAAGTAAGTCGCGCTCGTGGGGAAACACCTGCTGGTCACAGCACTGGTCACGGCCCGGCAGGGGGCCGGAACACGGGCACGTTATCCCGGCCACCCCGGCCACGGGAAGACTTCACTTTCGAGGGCCGTTAGGGGTGGGTCGCCCGTCCCCGTACGAACCCCGTACGAAACCCCCAAACGGAAGAGGCCCCCGTGAAAGGGGGCCTCGATCCGTCACTCCTCGGCGCCGCCGGTGACACCGCTCGTCAGACCGCCGGCGTCGGCGCCACCGGTCTCCTCGTCCGGCGGCTGGCTGTCCGTGGGCTCCGGTTCCTGCGAAGTCGTCGGCTCCTCCTCCGGGGGCTCCTCGCTCGTCGGCTCCTCGGCCGGCTCGCTCTGCGTGGGCTTCTCACTGAAGCTCGGCGTCTGCGGGACCGAGGGCGAGTAGTTCTGGTTGTTCCCGGAGTCGGTGCTGCCGCCCGAGTCGTCCTGGCTCTCCTCGGCGCTCGGCGACTCGTCGTCCTTCTTGTCCTTGCTGGACGAGGAGGCCGACGGCGACTTGGTGACCTCGTTGCCGTTGCCGGTCTTCTCGCCGTTGCCGTTCAGCGCCAGGGCGACGCCCGCCGCGATGGCGATCACCGCGAGGACCGCGAGGATCCACAGCTTGCCGCGGCCGCTGCCCCGGTTGCCGCCGCCCTCGAAGCCGCCGTCGTCGCGCCCGCCGTAGCCGGGGAGGATCGGCTGCGGGATCTGCGAGGTGCCCTCGCCGGGGTGGGGCATGACGGTCGTCCCGGCCATCCCGCCCGGCGGAGTGTGCCGACCCTCGTGCATGGTGACGGGCCCGGTGTTCCAGGTGCCGGTGTGGCTGCCCTGGTCGTACAGCATCTCCAGGCCGTACTGGACGAGGCCGCGCATCTCCTCGGCCGTCTGGAAGCGGTCGTCGGGCTCCTTGGCGAGGGAGCGCATGACGAGGCCGTCGAGCTCCGGCGGCGCCGCCTGGGCGACCTCGGAGGGCGGGACCGGGATGTCCTGAACGTGCTGGTAGACCACCGACAGCGGCGTTTCGCCGACGAAGGGCGGGCGCAGCGCCAGCAGTTCGTAGAGCAGGCAGCCCGTGGCGTAGAGGTCGGAGCGGTGGTCGACGGCCTTGCCGAGCGCCTGCTCCGGCGACAGGTACTGGGGCGTGCCCATGACCATGCCGGTCTGCGTCATCGTGGTGGACGCGCCGTGCAGGGCGCGCGCGATGCCGAAGTCCATCACCTTCACGGCGCCGTTGGTGGTGATGATGACGTTGGCCGGCTTGATGTCACGGTGCACGATGCCGTGCTGGTGGGAGTAGGCGAGCGCCTCGAGGACACCCGAGACGATGATCAGCGCCTGCTCGGGGCCGGGCGCCTCGGCGTTGAGCAGCAGGTCACGGATGGTGCGGCCCTCGACCAGCTCCATGACGATGTACGGCACGGGGGTGCCGTTCACGACGTCCTCGCCGGAGTCGTAGACCGCCACGATGGAGTGGTGGTTGAGGCCGGCGACGGACTGCGCCTCGCGTGTGAAGCGGGCCTTGGAGACGGGGTCCTCGGCGAGGTCCGAGCGCAGCAGTTTGACCGCGACCGTACGACCGAGGCGTACGTCCTCGGCCGCGAACACCTCGGCCATGCCGCCCCGGCCCAGTCTGTGCGTCAGCCGGTAACGACCGTCGCCGACAAGCCCGCCGTTGCCCCACTGCTCCGGCGCATCTGACATTCCGCCGCCAGTCGCCTCGGGGTCGGACGGGCCCTGAGAGCGCTGCTGCTGTGCCATCAGTCCTCGCCGTCGTTTCTGCCCGCGGTCCGCGCGGTTCTTGTTACGGTCTCCGTCGGCCACGCTACAGCCTTCCCGCAAGGGGCCGGTCCGACTTGGGCGCGCGACCGCCAACGAGGGGGCTCGTGACGGATTCAAGGTGGATTCGGGGATTGACCGGCCATGAAACCCGCCCCGCGCGCACTCGTGCAAGTTCTGTGTACCGGGCGTACGCCCCCTGTAACGCTTCCGCGACGCTTCTTTCGCGTACGGTCACGGAACGGGCACCGCGCTTGACGTGTCAGTGCCCTCGGGCAGACTTGGCCGGGAATAGCACAAAGGATCACCAGGATCACCGATCGCGGACGCCACGTCGAGGGGCTCCGCGCGCGCCGATGGGGGACGCAGGAAGATGAGCCAGGACGCCGCACAAGGCCGGTACGCGGGGCGTTCGCTCGCCGGCGGCCGCTATCAGCTGCGTGACCTGCTCGGCGAGGGCGGCATGGCATCCGTCCACCTCGCGTACGACTCTGTGCTCGACCGACAGGTCGCTATCAAGACACTTCACACCGAGCTCGGGCGTGAGCAGGCCTTCCGCGAGCGCTTCCGCCGCGAGGCGCAGGCCGTGGCGAAGCTCACCCACACGAACATCGTCTCGGTCTTCGACACCGGCGAGGACGACGTCGACGGCTTGACCACGCCGTACATCGTCATGGAGTACATCGAGGGCAGGCCGCTGGGCTCGGTCCTCGACGCGGACATCCAGCAGCAGGGCGCGATGCCCGCCGACAAGGCGCTGAAGATCACCGCGGATGTGCTGGCGGCCCTGGAGATCAGCCACGAGATGGGCCTCGTCCACCGGGACATCAAGCCGGGCAACGTGATGATGACCAAGCGCGGTGTCGTCAAGGTCATGGACTTCGGCATCGCCCGCGCCATGCAGTCCGGTGTCACGTCGATGACGCAGACCGGCATGGTCGTCGGCACCCCGCAGTACCTCTCGCCCGAGCAGGCCCTCGGCCGCGGTGTCGACGCCCGCTCCGACCTGTACTCGGTCGGCATCATGCTGTTCCAGCTGACGACCGGGCGGCTGCCGTTCGAGGCGGACTCTCCGCTGGCCATCGCGTACGCCCACGTCCAGGAGGAGCCGGTCGCTCCCTCCTCGATCAACCGTTCGCTGCCGCCGGCCGTGGACGCCCTCGTGGCCCGCGCGCTGAAGAAGAACCCGAACGAGCGGTTCCCGAGCGCCGAGGCCATGCGGGACGAGTGCCTGCGGGTCGCCGCCTCCCTCCAGCCCGTCGCGCCGAGCATCGTGCCGGGCGCCCAGACGTCGAACGGCGCCGGGGTGTCGTCGGCGGTCTTCCCGCCCATCGACCAGACGGGCACCCCGCAGTCGGGCAGTGTCCAGACGCCGTACCAGCCGCCGTCGACGGGCGGCTTCGGACACCCGACGCCCGCGCCGACCCCCGCCCCGTCGTACGGCTATCCGCAGCAGGGCGGGTACCAGACGCCGCCGCAGACCTCCGCGTACGCGCCGCAGCAGGGTGCGGCCACGCCGCCGCCGTACAACGTCACGCCGCAGCAGTCCTCCCTGTCGGCCGGGCAGTCCGGGGGCGGCAAGAGCAACAAGGGTGTCGTCATCGGCGCGATCGTCGTCTCGCTCGTCGCGATCGGCGGTCTGATCACGGCCCTGTCGCTGAACGGCAAGGACGACGAGGGCGGCAGCGGCGCCAAGGCGTCCTCCTCGCCGACCGTGGTCGAGGGACACAAGGGCCCCGACACGTCGAAGGTCGTCGAGACCACGGAGTGCACGGAGCCGGTGGAGTCCTACAACGACCCCGAGAAGGTCGAACTCCCGGACTTCACCTTCAAGAACATCGACTCGGTGAAGAAGTGCCTCCAGGCCGCGGGCTGGGAGTACGACACCAAGGACGTCAACGAGAACACGTACGGCGAGGGCACCGTCATGGAGCAGTACCCCTCGGCGAACGAGGACGTCGACCCCAAGCAGATGCCGACGATCGTCCTCAAGGTCTCCACGGGCAACCCGGCCTGACACCGGCCGCCCACCGACGGGGGAAGGGCCCGGCACTCCATGTGCCGGGCCCTTCTCGTGCCTACGGTGGGGGGGTGTCTCGGGCCGCGTGGACCCGGGAGGCTAGAGGTACGGGCCGCCCGAGCGGCCGAGCGTGCGGGGGTCGTCGTCGCCTTCGGGGCCGCCGACGCCGGGGGGCAGGGCGCGCCGCATCTGCTCCAACTGGGCCCGGGCCGCCATCTGCTGCGCGAACAGCGTGGTCTGGATCCCGTGGAAGAGGCCTTCGAGCCAGCCGACCAACTGGGCCTGCGCGATCCGCAGTTCCGCGTCACTGGGGATCGCCTCGTCGGTGAAGGGCAGGGAGAGCCGTTCGAGTTCCTCGACCAGCTCGGGTGCCAGCCCGTCCTCCAGTTCCTTGACGGAGCTGGCGTGGATCTCCTTCAGCCGGGCCCGGCTCGCCTCGTCGAGGGGTGCCACCCGCACCTCCTCGAGCAGCTGCTTGATCATGCTGCCGATGCGCATGACCTTCGCGGGCTGTTCCACCATCTCCGTCACGGGAACCTCGCGGGAGTCCTCGTCTCCGCCACCGCCCACCGCCATTCCGTCCTGGCCCACGACCAGGATCTGGGGCTGTTCGGGCGATCGTTCGTTCCTCGGCATCTCCATGCCGCCATTCTCTCGCACGCCTCCACCTCACCACCGTGGTGCCCCCGACGCAGGGTGATCCACCGTTCACGTACGAGGTCCGGACGTTCCGGGGGCGGGCGACGGCACTCTCGGCGGCTCCTGAGGGCTGGCGGGTTGCGCTCCGGGTCAATACGGCCGGCTCGTGGTCGCCGCCGGTCATCGGCAGGGTGAGGCCGAGATGCCGGGGTGTGGGGTGCGTGTGACGCTGAGGTCGTGGTTCCTCGACTCAGGCTCTGTTCGTCGCACGTGACGGGACTGGTCCTCGTCACGGGACTCCTCATGGTCCCGGTGGCGGGCACGGTGCCGTCCGTCCACGCGGCCGTCGAGCCGGCCCCCGGCTCATCCTGGGCGGGCAGCCGCGCGGGAGAGGGCCGGGAGCGCCCGGGACGCCCGGACGCGGGGCTCATGGACCCGGAGGACCTCTACGGGGCCTCCGAGGAGCCGACCGCGGCCCCGGACGACCCTGCGGGCACCGCGACCCCCGAGCCGTCGCGGCCCGCCGCCTCACCCGTCGGCCGAGCGGGCGCCGAAGCCGCCGAGGGACCCGTGCTGGAGGCTCTCGCCCTGGGCGGCGGTCTCATGCTGATGGGCATCGGCCTGGGCCTGGCCTTCGTGGGGCTGAGGATCCGGAGGGGCTGAGGGGGGCGAGGCCGGGGCCGAGGGGGGCGAGGCCGGCCGTTCCGCCACGACGACCGCCACCCTGCACCGCCGGTCCGCGCCGCCACTCAGCCCGCGCACGGCGTGAGCGGCGGCGTCGACAGCGGCCTCCGTACAGCTCGTCGTACGGCGTTCGAGTGGCTTGTACGGTCACTCGTACGGGCCATCCGCCCGCCGGCGCGGAGGAGCCGCCAGCGGGCGGAGGAGCCCCCAGCGGGCACATCGGGGGACGGCTACGGCACCACCAGCACCACCTTGCCCACGTGGCCGCTGTCCTCCAGGACCCGGTGGGCCGTGGCCGCGTCGGGCATCGGGATCTCCCGGTCGACGACGGGGACCACCCGGCCGGCGGCGACCAGCGGCCACACGTGCTCGCGTACGGCCGCGACGATGGCCGTCTTCTCCTCCAGGGGCCGGGCGCGCAGCGAGGTCGCGCTGATGGCGGCCCGCTTGGCAAGGAGCGCCCCGATGTTCAGCTCGCCCTTGACTCCGCCCTGCATGCCGATGATGGCGAGACGGCCGTTGACGGCGAGGACCCGGACGTTGCGGTCGAGGTACTTCGCCCCCATGTTGTCGAGGATGACGTCGGCCCCCTTGCCGTCGGTGGCCTTGCGGACCTCCTCGACGAAGTCCTGCTCGCGGTAGTTGATCAGGATGTCCGCGCCGAGCTCGGCGCACCGGCGGAGCTTCTCCTCGGTGCCGGCGGTGACGGCGACCTTCGCGCCGACCGCCTTCGCCAGTTGGATGGCCATCGTGCCGATGCCGCTGGAGCCGCCGTGGACGAGGAGGGTCTCGCCCGGACGGAGGTGGGCGATCATGAAGACGTTCGACCAGACCGTGCAGACCACCTCGGGCAGCGCGGCCGCCCTGTTGAGGTCGAGGCCGGAGGGGACGGGCAGCAGCTGGCCGGCCGGGACGGTGACCTTCTCCGCGTAGCCGCCGCCCGCGAGCAGCGCGCACACCTCGTCGCCGACGTTCCATCCGGACACACCGGGCCCGATCGCCGCGATACGTCCGGAGCATTCCAGGCCGGGGTAGGGGGAGGCGCCCGGTGGCGGGTCGTAGAAGCCCTGCCGCTGGAGCAGATCGGCGCGGTTCACCGCGCTCGCCGCCACCTCGACGAGCACTTCGCCCTCGCCGGGCTCGGGGTCGGGGACCTCGTCCCACACCAGGGCCTCGGGTCCACCGGGTTCGGGAATCGTGATCGCATGCATGAGGGGACGCTACTCCTCGCCCCTCCGCCTCTCCCAGGGTGCCCGGGGAGTACGCCGACCACGCCGGTCACTCTCTCACCTCGCCCGGCGCGCCCTCGCCACCCGAGGACCCAGCCAGGACCACCGCCGCCGTACGCGGCGGCCGCCGCGACGGCGGAAATAGGGGTGCGTTCGATCCCCGTGGGAGGGACCGTGGAGAAATCACGCCCACGCGGCCGATGAGTTCCGACGGAACCGGCGGTCTCCCCTTGCGTAGCCCCGGACACGAGCCCTGTACGCGGAAGGATCTCAGACATGAGCGCACAGACATCCGGCCTCGCGATCGAGACCGCGGGTCTGGTGAAGACGTTCGGCGAGACCCGGGCCGTCGACGGCGTCGATCTCGCCGTGCCGGCCGGCACGGTCTACGGCGTCCTCGGCCCGAACGGCGCCGGCAAGACCACCACGGTGAAGATGCTCGCCACCCTGCTGCGACCCGACGGCGGTGAGGCCCATGTCTTCGGTCATGACGTCGTCCGCGAGGCCGACGAGGTACGCGGCAGGGTGAGCCTGACGGGGCAGTACGCCTCCGTGGACGAGGACCTGACCGGCACCGAGAACCTGGTGCTGCTCGGCCGTCTCCTCGGCCACGACAAACGGGCGGCGCGGCTGCGCTCCGAGCAGCTGCTGGAGGCCTTCGGGCTGAGCGAGGCCGCCGGCAAGCAGGTCAAGCACTACTCGGGCGGCATGCGACGCCGGATCGACATCGCCGCGTCCATCCTGAACACCCCGGACCTGCTGTTCCTCGACGAGCCGACGACCGGTCTCGACCCGCGCAGCCGCAACCAGGTGTGGGACATCGTGCGCGCGGTGGTCGCCCAGGGCACGACGGTGTTGCTGACCACGCAGTATCTGGACGAGGCGGACCAGCTGGCGTCCCGGATCGCCGTGATCGACCGCGGCAAGGTGATCGCGGAGGGCACGAAGGGCGAACTGAAGGCGTCCGTGGGGGCCGGTTCCGTCCATCTGCGGCTGCGGGACGCCGCCCAGCGCCCGCAGGCCGAGGACATCCTGCGTCTCGCGCTCGACGCCGAGGTGCAGCGGGAGCCGGACCCGGTGGCGCTGACGGCGCGCGTGGGCGGCGGATCCGCCAACGGCCAGGGTGCCGCCGAGGCCGCGGCCCGCGCCCTCGCCGAGCTGGCCCGCGTCGGCGTCGTCGTCGACAACTTCTCGCTGGGGCAGCCCAGCCTGGACGAGGTGTTCCTCGCCCTCACCGGACACGACACGAAGGCCCACGACTCCCACATCGTCGAGAAGAAGGACGAGGCGGCGGCATGAGCACCGCGACCAGCACCGACAGCAAGGAACTCGCCCCCGTCAGCGCCGAGTCGCTCGCCGCGCTGCTCATCACCAAGGAGCGCCCGCCGCGGCCCAGCGCGCTGTCCGCGTCGCTGACCTTCGGCTGGCGGGCCATCCTCAAGATCAAGCACGTCCCTGAGCAGCTGTTCGACGTCACCGCTTTCCCGATCATGATGGTGCTGATGTACACCTACCTCTTCGGCGGTGCCCTGGCGGGCTCCCCGAAGGAGTACATCCAGTTCCTGCTGCCGGGCATCCTGGTGATGTCGGTCGTGATGATCACGATGTACACCGGTGTCTCGGTCAACACGGACATCGAGAAGGGGGTCTTCGACCGGTTCCGCTCGCTACCGATCTGGCGGCCGTCGACGATGGTCGGCTACCTCCTGGGCGACGCCCTGCGGTACGCCATCGCGTCCGTGGTGATGCTCACCGTCGGCCTGATCCTCGGCTACCGCCCGGACGGTGGCGTCGTGGGTGTGGTCGCCGGGGTCGCGCTGCTCATCGTCTTCTCGTTCGCGTTCTCGTGGATCTGGACGATGTTCGGGCTGATGCTGCGCACCGAGAAGTCGGTGATGGGCGTCAGCATGATGGTGATCTTCCCGCTGACCTTCCTGTCCAACGTCTTCGTCGACCCGAGCACCATGCCGGGGTGGCTCCAGGCGTTCGTCAACAACAGCCCGATCACCCATCTCGCCTCGGCGGTGCGCGAGCTGATGGCAGGCGAGTGGCCCACGGCCGAGATCGCCTGGTCGCTCGGCTGGTCCGCCCTGTTCGTGCTCGTCTTCGGGCCGATCACGATGCGGCTGTACAACCGCAAGTAGCGGTCACGCCATGAGGGCGCCCCCGGGAAGCATGTCCCCGGGGGCGCCCTCATGGCATGGCTACGGCAGGTGCTTGGTCTCGGGGGTGATCTTTGTGCTCGGTGTGGCGCGGACGATTGTGATGAGCCGGTCCGTCAGCTGGAGTTCACCGATCGACGGGTCGTCGTAGCCGAGCACCCGGTGGCCGCGCAGCACGCTGACGACCAGGTCCTCCGTCTCCCGTACCTTCCGCCCCACCTCGGCCTTTATGACGGGCCGTTCGACGATGTCGAGGCCGCTGCCCTGCTGGATGAGGTCCTCCATGACCATGCCCGCGGCGGGGCTGAGCACCGAGAGACCGAGGAGCCGTCCGGCCGCGCTGGCACTGGTGATGACGACATCGGCCCCGGACTGCTTCAGCAGCGGCGCGTTCTCCTCCTCCCGTACCGCGGCCACGATCTTCGCGCCACGGTTCATCTGGCGCGCGGTCAGCGTGACCAGCACGGCGGTGTCGTCCCGGGCGGTGGAGATGATGATCTGCCGCGCCTTCTGCGCCTCGGCCCGCAGCAGCACATCGCTCCGGGTCGCGTCCCCGACGATGCCCGCGTATCCATCGGCCGTCGCCGCCTCGATCACCTTGGAGCTGGGGTCGACGACGATGACCTGCTCCTTCTTCAGTCCCGTCGCGCAGACGGTCTGGATCGCCGACCGCCCCTTGGTCCCGAAGCCGACGACAACGGTGTGCTCCCTCAAGGCCGCCCTCCAGCGGTTCAGTCGCCATTCCTCGCGCGTGCGCTCCGTGAGGACCTCCAGCGTGGTGCCGACCAGGATGATCAGGAACAGCACGCGCAGCGGTGTGATCACGAAGATGTTGGTGAGCCGGGCGGCGTCACTGACCGGGGTGATGTCGCCGTACCCAGTGGTGGAGAGGGTGACGGTGGCGTAGTAGAACGCGTCCAGCAGGTCGACGCGGCCGTCCGAGTTGTCGTTGTAGCCGTCGTGGTCGGCATAGACGATGAACGCCGTCGCGACCAGGACGAGCAAGGCCATCGCCAGCCGCTTGCCGACCTGGTGACTGGGGCGCTCGACCTCCCTCTTCGGCAGCTTCACCGGATGCGTCACATGACGCTCGTCCGCCCTCCGGGCGATCACGTCATAACCCGGCAGTTTCACGTGAAACACTCCCCGCTTCCCCGTACATCCCCTGGCCCCACTACGCCTTATGTGCCCTTTGTTTCACGTGAAACCCTCGCGCCCTCACGTCAGTTGGGTACAAGGATGTTTCACGTGAAACACACCTGGATTCCCGCGGTCGCCCAGGGCAGGTCGAGCAGCTCCAGCTCCTGACCGGGACGGGCACCGCCGGGTGGGACGACGGCAAGGGCATCGGCGGTGGCGATGCCGCGGAGCATAGCGGGACCGTTGTAGTGCAGCGGTACGGCGTCGTCACCGCGCAGGGCGACCGGGATGAGCCGGGTGTCGTACGGGTGCCCGTGCACCGCCTCCCTCAGTGGCATCCCGTACCTCTCGGGCGCGGCCCGTCCGGCCAGGGTCCGCAGAAGGGGCTCGGCAAGGGTGAACAGCCCCGAGACCGCGGCCAGGGGGTTGCCCGGCAGGCCCACGAGATGCTGGTTCTCCCTGGTGCGGGCCAGCAGCATGGGGTGGCCGGGGCGCACCTTGACCCCGTCGACGAGGAGTTCGGCATCGAGGCGGCGCAGTGTGGGGTGCACATGGTCGACAGGTCCGGCGGCGGTACCGCCCGTGGTGACGATCAGGTCGGCGGAGGAGGACCGCACGGCCTCGTACAGGGTGTCGGCGGCATCGCCGAGTCGGCGTACGGCGGTGACCTCGGCGCCGAGCGCACGGAGCCAGGACGGCAGCATCGGGCCGAGGGCGTCACGGATGAGGCCCTCGCGCGGAAGTCCCTCGGTGAGCAATTCGTCGCCCAGGACGAGCAGTTCCACGCGGGGGCGCGGCAGCACGGTCAGGGTGTCGTACCCGGCGGCCGCGGCGAGGCCCAGGGCGGCGGGGGTGAGCAGTGTGCCGAGCGGCAGCAGTTGGTCGCCGCTGCGGCACTCCTGGCCCCGGGGACGGATGTCCTGACCGTGCGCCATGTCCCGGGTGGCGTGCAGCCGGCCCTGCTCGTCGGTGCGGCCGTGTTCACTGCGCAGGACGGCGGTGGTGTCGAGCGGGACGCGTGCGCCGGTGGCGATCCGGACCGCCTCGCCGTCGGTGAGCCGCTCGGGCTCGGCGTGCCCGGCCAGCACGCCGTCCTCCCGGACGGCCCAGGGGCCGGGCCCCGCGACCGCCCAGCCGTCCATCGCGGACGTGTCGAAGGAGGGCAGATCGGTGAGGGCGGTGAGAGGGGCGGCCAGCACCAGACCGAGGGCGTCCTCGACGGTGACGGAGAGCGGGGAGCGGCGTCCGCGGGAGCGGGCGGCCCGTTCGGCGACGGCGCGGGCCTCGGGCCAGGGGGTGGCCCGGTGGTGGGCGTCCTTCTTCGCCCGGTGCGCGGCGGGGCGGCCGTCGGCCGGGGTGCCGTCGGCGGGGCGGGGGGCGCGCGGCCCTCGGGCTGGCCTGTCGTTGGCCACGGCCAGCGCCTCCTCCACATCCACGTCGAGTGCCTCGGCGTCCTGGGCGGTCATCCGGCGTCCGGGGCGGAGTCGGGGGCGCCGGACCCGGTGGCCGAGGAGCCGGGCTTGGCGTCCGAGGAACCGGGCTTGGCGTCGGACGCGTCGGCGCCGGTCTCGTCGGCCCAGCCGAGAGCCAGGGCCGTGGCCTTGTGGGCGGCCTCGGCGACCGCTTCCGGGCCTCCCCCGGCCTTCGCGGCCGCGTAGCCGACGAGGAAGGTGGTCAGCGGGGCCGCGGGCCTGGCCACGTTGTGGGCGGCATCACGGGCGAGGTCGAGCAGCTCTCGGGTGTCGACGTCGAGATCGATGCCCAGCTCGTCCTTGACTGCGGAAATCCATTCATCCAACACGTGGCCATGCTCCCTGATCCGTGCGCGGGCGGCGGCGATGTCGTCCCAGGTGTCGCAGTCGAACGACGCAAGGGGGTCGGTGATACGGGTGAGGCGGAGCGCCCCGACCAGCCGCCGCAGGGGCAGCCCGGCCGTCCCCCCGTGCTCGGCACGGAGCCGCGCCAGCTCCCGGCGCAGTGCGTCGGCCCGGTACGCGGCCACGAGGGGCTGATCGCGGCCCTCGGAGTCGGTGACGAGGACGCCGTCGGCGGGAGCCGGGGCGGGCGGGGAGCCACCGGGGGCTCCGGTGGGCGGGGCCGTGCCGCCGGTGCCCTCGACGACATCCGGAGCCGCCCCGTGCGGCGGCACGGCGCTGCCGCGAAGGGTGTCGAGCAGCCGCCGTACCGTCTCCCCGGCGAGGAAGGGCAGGTCTGCGGAGAGGACGACGACGTACGGGGCGGTGGTGCGGCGGAGCCCGGCGTCCAACGCGGCGAGGGGGCCACCGCCGGGGGGTTCCTCGCGGGCCCACAGCACGGGACGGGCGGTGGGTCGGGGATCGGCGACGACGACGATCGTCCGCGCCCCCGCACAGGCGGCCAGCACCCGGTCGAGCAGGGCCCGTCCGCCGACGCGCACCCCGGGCTTGTCCGCGCCGCCGAGCCGCCGGGCGGCACCCCCGGCGAGCACGACGGCGTCGTACCCCTCGGTACCGGGGCCGTCCGGCGGCTCGTACGCGGTCATCCCCCGAGTATGCGTGCCCATGCGATCACAGGGAACGCGGGGACGCCCGGTGATCCGGGGGGACGCCGGACACGTCACCGGAGACGTCAGGTGATGCCGGGGGACGCCAGGGACGTCAGGTGATGCCGAGGGAAGCCCGGTGATGCCCGAGGACGCCGGGCGAACAAGGCCGCTCGCGAAGGTCGCCATCGGGAGACCCGTGCGACGACGACGGAGGCCGCCGACGCCGGAGGCGGGGTCGGCGGCCTTCGACCGGGCAACGTACGAGGTCAGAGCGTGCGCAGCAGCACCGCCGGCTGTTCGACGCAGTCCGCGACGTAGCGCAGGAAGCCGCCCGCCGTGCCGCCGTCGCACACCCGGTGGTCGAAGGTGAGCGAGAGCTGCACCACCTGCCGTACCGCCAGCTCGCCCTGGTGGACCCATGGCTTCGGAACGATACGGCCGACGCCGAGCATGGCCGCCTCGGGGTGGTTGATGATCGGCGTGGAGCCGTCGACGCCGAACACGCCGTAGTTGTTCAGCGTGAAGGTGCCGCCGGTGAGCTGGGCGGGGGTGAGCGTCCCGGTCCGCGCGGCCTCGGTGAGCCGGGCGAACTCCGCGCTGAGCGACTCCGCGTCCCTCGCGTGGGCGTCCCGTACGACGGGCACGACGAGCCCTCGTTCGGTCTGCGCGGCGAACCCGATGTGCACCTGGTCGAGGCGCACGATCTCGCGGGCCTCCAGGTCGACCGTCGAGTTGAGCTCCGGGAAGCGGGCCAGCGCGGCGGTGCAGATCCGGGCGAGCAGCGCGAGGAGGGAGATCTTCGGGCCGCCGGCCGCGTTCATGGCCCTGCGGGCATTCATCAGTTCCGTCGCGTCGGCGTCCACCCAGCAGGTGGCGTCGGGGATCTCGCGCCGGCTCCGGGAGAGCTTGTCGGCGACGGCACCGCGCACACCCCGCAGCGGGACACGGGTGCCGGCGGCGCTCTCGGCTCGCGGGGGCACCGCGACGGGCACCCCAGCGGACACCGGGGCAGGCTGTGCGACGGCCGTGGGGGCGGCCGGCGAGGTCACGACACCGGCGATGCCGGCCCGCAGCGCCTGCTCCACATCGGCCCTCATGATCAGTCCGTCGGGGCCCGAGCCACGCAGTTTCCGCAAGTCCAGCCCGTTCTCACGGGCGAGACGGCGGACGAGGGGGGAGATCACGGGCACGGGACCGTCGCCACGCACCGGGTCAGAAGCGAACGGAGTGGCGTCGGTGAGCGCCCTTTCGGCGACCACGGCGGACACCCCACCGTTCGCCGCCCCACCGGCGGCCCCCGCCGAAGCAGTCGGAGCCGTCGCACGGGTCGAGGCCGTCGAAGCCGCCGGAGTCGTCGAAGCCGCGGGAGTCGTCGAAGCCGCCGGACTCACCGGAGTCGTCGGCCGTACCCTTCTGCGGCGCTTCGGCGCCTCCGAAGTGCCGTATCCCACCAGCACGTTCCCGGAGCCCTCGGCCTTCCCCGCGGAGTCCGCCCCCTGCGCGGCGGCCGCACCCTCTGCGGCACCCGAGGAGCCCGCGGACCCGCCGGCGACGGGGGCTCCCACCGCCACTGTCAACAGCGGCGCCCCGACGGGCAGTTCCGTGCCCTCCTCGCCGAAACGGGCGGTGACGACACCGCCGTAGGGGCACGGCACCTCGACCATCGCCTTGGCCGTCTCGACCTCGACGACGGGCTGGTCGATGGCGACGACATCGCCGACCTGGACCAGCCAGCGGACGATCTCCGCCTCGGTGAGCCCCTCACCGAGGTCGGGCAGCTTGAACTCCAGGACCTGTGCCATCAGTTCTCCGCCTCCCACTGCAGCCGTCCGACCGCGTCGAGGATCCGGTCGACGCCGGGCAGGTGGTGCCGCTCCAGCATCGGCGGCGGGTACGGGATGTCGAACCCGGCGACGCGCAGCACGGGCGCCTCCAGATGGTGGAAGCAGCGCTCGGTGACACGGGCCGCGATCTCGCCGCCCGGCCCGCCGAAGCCGCCGGACTCATGGACGACGACGGCCCGCCCGGTGCGCCGTACGGACGCGGCGACCGTCTCGTCGTCGAAGGGCACCAGCGAGCGCAGATCGACGACTTCGAGGTCCCAGCCCTCGGCCGTGGCCGCCTCGGCGGCCTCCATGCAGACGGGCAGGGACGGGCCGTAGGTGATGAGCGTGGCGCTGCGGCCCGTGCGGCGCACGACCGCACGGCCGATCGGCTCGACGGCCTGCGGTTCCTCGGGGTTCCAGGAGTCCTTCGACCAGTACAGGCGCTTGGGCTCGAGGAAGACGACGGGGTCGTCGGAGGCGATGGCGGCGCGCAGCAGCCCGTAGGCGTCGGCGACGGTGGCGGGGGTGACGACATGGAGACCCGGGGTCGCGATGTAGTACGCCTCGGAGGAGTCGCTGTGGTGTTCGACGCCGCCGATGCCGCCGCCGTAGGGGACGCGGATGGTGATCGGCATCGGCATGGCTCCGCGCGTGCGGTTGCGCATGCGGGCGACATGGCTGATGAGCTGCTCGAACGCCGGGTAGGCGAACGCGTCGAACTGCATCTCGACGACCGGCCGGAGCCCGTACATCGCCATGCCGACGGCCGTGCCGAGGATGCCCGCCTCGGCGAGCGGGGTGTCGGTGACCCGGTCCTCGCCGAACTCCTTCGCGAGTCCGTCGGTGACCCGGAACACCCCGCCGAGGGTGCCGACGTCCTCGCCCATGACGTGCACCGTCGGGTCGGCGGTCATGGCGTCCCGGAGGGCCCGGGTGAGCGCCTGCGCCATGGTGGCGGGCTTGAGAGCGACGGTGGTCATCAGTGCGCCCCTTCTTCTTCCGCCGCCAGCTCGGCCCGCAGCAGGGCCTCCTGCTCGCGCAGTTGGGGGGTGGGCTCGGCGTATACATGGGCGAAGAGGTCCATGGGGTCGAGCACGGGGTCCTGGTTCATGCGCTCGCGCAGATCGGCGGCCATCGTCTCGGCGGCGTCGCGGGCGGCCTGGATGCCGGCCTCGTCGATGAGGTCGCGCTCGGTCAGCTCCCGCTCCAGGAGCGTGATGGGGTCGTGGGCGCGCCAAGTCTCCACCTCGGCGTCGCCGCGGTAGCGGGTCGCGTCGTCGGCGTTGGTGTGGGCGTCGATGCGGTACGTCACGGCCTCGACCAAGGTGGGGCCGCCGCCCGCGCGGGCGTGGGCGACGGCCTCGGCGAGCACCTGGTGCACGGCGGCCGCGTCGTTGCCGTCGACCAGGCGGCCCGGCATGCCGTAGCCGACGGCCTTGTGGGCGAGGGACGGGGCGGCGGTCTGCTTCTCCAGCGGCACGGAGATCGCGAAGCCGTTGTTCTGGACGAGGAACACGACCGGTGCCTGCCAGACGGCGGCGAAGTTGAGCGCCTCGTGGAAGTCGCCCTCGCTGGTGCCGCCATCGCCGACCAGGGCGAGCGCGACCACGTCGTCGCCCTTGAGGCGGGCGGCGTGCGCGAGGCCCACGGCGTGCGGGAGCTGGGTGGCGAGCGGGGTGCACAGGGGCGCGACGCGGTGCTCGTGCGGGTCGTAGCCGGTGTGCCAGTCACCGCGCAGCAGCGTGAGCGCCTGCACGGGGTCGAGGCCACGGGCGACGGCGGCGAGCGTGTCGCGGTAGCTGGGGAAGAGCCAGTCGCGCTCCTCGAGGACGAGGGCGGCGGCGACCTCGCACGCCTCCTGGCCGGTGCTGGACGGGTACACCGCGAGCCTGCCCTGCTTGGTCAGGGCCGTGGCCTGCGTGTTGTACCGCCGACCCCGCACCAGCTCCGCGTAGAGGCGGCGCAGCAGCGCGGGGTCGACGTCGGCCGCCGAGTCGGTACCGAGCACGCGGTACGGACGCTCGTCGGGCAGCAGGGGCGCGGGGTCGGTGCGGGGCTGCCAGGCGGGGGGCGGTGTCGGATGGTACGCACCCCGCTGCTCCATGACCGTCATACGGCACCTCCTCGTGGGAGTGGCTCAGGGACGCGGCACGGTTGTGACACGTCTCACCTACCGATTGTTCGGTCGATGACGCATTTTGGCTACAGGCACCCCAAGGCTGTGGACAAACGGTTCTGCACAGCCTCAAATGAACGCAACACGTCCATGGCAGAGAGGTGGGGGCACATGGCAGCTGAACAAATGGCCGAGCCGCCGGAGCACGGCCCGGCCCTGCCGCCCCCCAGGCCGCTGGACGCCATAGATCAGGACATCCTGCGCATGCTCCAGGCCGACGGCCGCGCGTCGATACGGTCCGTCGCCGAGCGGGTCCATGTCTCCCGGGCCAACGCCTACGCACGTATCAACCGCCTCATCGAGGACGGCGTGATCCGCGGTTTCGGGGCGCGCGTGAACCACGAACGCGCCGGAAAGGGCACGTCCGCCTACATCACGCTGAAGATCGTGCAGAACTCCTGGCGCACCGTCCGCGAACAGCTGCGCCAGCTCCCCGGGGCCGCCCACATCGCCCTGGTGGGCGGCGACTTCGACGTCCTGCTCCTGGTGCACACGGCGGACAACAGAGCCCTGCGCGAGGTCGTCCTCACCAAGATCCAGGGCATCCCGGAGGTCCTGAGCACCCGCACGCTGCTGGTCTTCGAGGAGGAGCACGTCGAGCCGGAGGGGTGATCGGCAGCCGGAGCGGTGATCGGCGCACACCCCTAGGCGTACACGCGCGGGCGCCCGCCCTCCTCACAATCGGGCGCGCGATCGACAGACGGTGATGAAATCCGGTCGAATGACGGTCAGTCGCGCTGGGCGCGCAGCCCCGAGAAGACCAGTTGCGCCACCGCTTCGGACACCTCGCGCTCGCCCATCCCGCGCCCGTCCGGCCGGTACCACTCCACGATCGAGTTGATCATCCCGAAGACCAGCCGGGTCGCCAGCCGCACCTCCACATCCCCGCGCACGTCCCCGTCGGCGGCCGCGGCCTTCAGCAGCTCGGCGACCCGGTGGTCGAAGTCGCGGCGCCGCTCCAGCGCCCAGCGCTCGGTGTCGGTGTTGCCGCGCACCCGCAGCAGCAGCGTCACGTACGGCAGCTCGCCGATGAGGACCTCGACCATGCGCCGGACCACGTGCTCCAGCCGCTGAACGGCACGCCCCACGCGCGCGGGTTCCTCGTCGAGGATCCCGAACAGCTCGTCCAGCGCCCGGCTCACCGCCCGCCGCAGCAGCTCCTCCTTGCCGCTGACGTGGTGGTATATCGACGACTTGGAGATCCCGGCCGCCCGGGAGAGATGCTCCATGGACGTGCCGTCGTAACCCCGCTCGATGAAGACCTGCACGGCGACGGAGAGGAGCGTCTCCGGGGTGTACGTGTCGCGCTTGGCGGTGGTCATGAGGAGGTCCCCTCCCGCTTGTCGGAGGCGTAGGCGTGGCGGTACAGCGCGAGGGACGGCGCGTAGCGCCCGGAGGGGTCGCGCAGATGCAGGTCGTCGAGGAGTGCGTACGCCCAGTTCCGGCCCAGCTTGCGGCCCCATTCGAAGGGACCGAGCGGGTAGTTGACCCCGAGCCGCATCGCGGTGTCGATGTCCTCCTCGGTCGCCACTCCCTTGGCCACGGCGTCGTGCGCGAGGTCGACGATCCGGGCCACCGTGCGGGCGACGATCATGCCGGGGGCGTCCCCGATGACGCTGACGTCCTTGCCGAGCGCCTGGAAGAGCCCGATGGCCTCGGTGAGCGTCTGCGACGAGGTGTCCTGGGACGCCGACAGGGCGATCCGGGTGGCCCGCCGGTAGTCGAGCGCCAGGTCGAAGTAGACGACGTCGCGGAACTCCACGGAGGTCTGCCCGTCCGCGAGCGCCAGCTGGCCGCCGCTCGGCAGGACCAGCCGCGTGCCGTGGTCCTCGTCCTCCTCGCGCACACCGATGCCGGCCTCCCGGATCAGCGCGAGCAGCTCGGAGGCGGGCCCCAGGTCGCCCTCGACGACGACGTACGCGGGCGCCCGGGCGGGTTCGGCGGTGTGCGGCTCGGGGCGCTCGGCGCCGTCCGCGTGGTCGTACCAGCCCTGGCCCGTCTTGCGGCCGAGCCGGCCGGACTCGACGAGCCGCCGCTGGGCCAGCGAGGGCGTGAACCGGACGTCCTGGAAGAACGCCTGCCACACGGAGTGGGTGACGGACTCGTTGACGTCCTGCCCGATGAGGTCGGTCAGCTCGAAGGCGCCCATCCGGAAGCCGCCGCATTCCCGCAGCACCGCGTCGATGGTGGCGGGGTCGGCGGCCTGCGACTCGTACACCGCGAAGGCCTCGGCGTAGAACGGCCGTGCGATGCGGTTGACGATGAAGCCGGGTGTGTCGGCACAGGCGACCGGCGTCTTGCCCCAGGCGCGGGCCGTCTCGTACGCGCGCGTG
The DNA here is from genome assembly GCF_023516595.1 of Streptomyces neyagawaensis. Classification (GTDB taxonomy): domain Bacteria; phylum Actinomycetota; class Actinomycetes; order Streptomycetales; family Streptomycetaceae; genus Streptomyces; species Streptomyces neyagawaensis. Next base: position 172,322 of record NZ_JAMGBG010000041.1, read on the forward strand.
GCGGACGTGACGTCCGTGGCGAACCCGGAGACGACCTCGACCAGCGGCAGCAGCGGCGCCGGGTTGAAGAAGTGCAGGCCGACGAGGCGTCCGGGGTTGCGCAGGGCGCCACCGATGGCCGTGACGGACAGGGAGGAGGTGTTGGTGGCGAGCAGGCAGTCGTCGTCGACGACGTCCTCCAGCGCCCGGAACAACTCCTGCTTCACATCGAGGCGCTCCAGGACGGCCTCGACGACGAGGGCGCAGTCCGCGAGGTCGGCGAGGTCCCGCGCGGCGTGCAGCCGGGCGCGGGCGGCGTCCCGGTCGCCGGCGGTCAGGCGGTCCTTCGCCACGAGGCGGTCGAGCCGGGCGCCGATCGCCTCGGCAGCCTCCTGGGCACGGCCGGGCATGGCGTCGTACAGGCGTACGGGGTGGCCGGCGACCAGCGCGACCTGGGCGATGCCCTGGCCCATGGTGCCGGTGCCGACGACGGCCACGGGGCTGCTGAGGTCGAGTCCTGTCATGTGCGCGATCCTCCCGCACGGGGTTGTCCACAGATGCGGCGGACCCCCTTGTCCCGACCGATCGTTCGGTTACTCTAACTCTGTCCTCCTGTCGCTGCCCAGGTCAGGTCTCGACGCAGAGTCCCTGACGTGAGGAGTTGGTCACGCATGGCCGCCGAACTGTCCGCGCACGACCTGATCGCCAAGCACCGGCCCACGCTCGACCAGGCGCTGGAGGCGATCCGCACCCGCGCGTACTGGTCACCCCACCCCGAGCACCCCAAGGCGTACGGCGAGAACGGCAGCCTGGGCATGGCCGAGGGCAAGGCCGCCTTCGACGCACTGCTCGGCACCCGCCTCGACCTCGACCAGCCCGGCACCGACGACTGGGTGGGCGGCGAGACCTCCCCGTACGGCATCGAACTGGGCGTCACCTACCCGCACGCGGACGTCGACACGCTGCTGCCCGCCATGAAGGCCGGCCAGCGCGCGTGGCGCGACGCGGGCGCTCAGGTGCGCGCGGTGGTGTGCCTGGAGATCCTCAAGCGGATCAGTGACCGCACCCATGAGTTCGCCCACGCCGTCATGCACACCAGCGGCCAGGCGTTCATGATGGCGTTCCAGGCCGGCGGCCCGCACGCGCAGGACCGGGGCCTGGAGGCGGTCGCCTACGCGTACGCCGAGCAGGTCCGCACCCCCGACGAGGCGGAGTGGACCAAGCCCCAGGGCAAGCGCGACCCGCTCAAGCTGGACAAGCGGTTCAAGGCCGTCCCGCGCGGCATCGCGCTGGTCATCGGCTGCAACACCTTCCCGACGTGGAACGGCTACCCGGGCCTGTTCGCCTCCCTCGCCACCGGCAACGCGGTCCTGGTGAAGCCCCACCCGCGCGGGGTCCTGCCCCTCGCGCTCACCGTGCAGGTGGCCCGCGAGGTGCTCGCCGAGACCGGCTTCGACCCGAACCTGGTCGCGCTGGCCGCCGAGCGCCCCGGCGAGGGCATCGCCAAGACCCTCGCCACGCGCCCCGAGATCCGGATCATCGACTACACGGGTTCGACGTCGTTCGGTGACTGGCTGGAAGCCAACGCCCGCCAGGCGCAGGTCTACACGGAGAAGGCCGGCGTCAACACGGTCCTCGTGGAGTCCACGGACAACTACAAGGGCATGCTCTCCAACCTGGCCTTCTCCCTGTCCCTGTACAGCGGCCAGATGTGCACCACCCCGCAGAACCTGCTGATCCCCCGCGACGGCATCACGACCGACGAGGGCGCCAAGTCCTACGACGAGGTCGTCACCGACCTCGCCAGGTCCGTCGGCGGTCTGCTCGGCGACGACGCCCGTGCGAACGCCCTGCTCGGCGCCATCGTCAACCCCGACGTGAAGGCGCGCCTGGAGGCCGCCGCCGGCCTCGGCGAGGTCGCCCTCGCCTCCCGCGAGATCGTCAACCCGGAGTTCCCGGACGCCGTCGTCCGTACGCCGGTGATCGTGAAGCTCGACGGCACCAAGCCCGACGACGAGGCCGCGTACATGAGCGAGTGCTTCGGGCCGGTGTCCTTCGCCGTGGCCGTCGACTCGGCGGCGGACGGCGTGGAGCTGCTGCGGCGGACGATCCGCGACAAGGGCGCGATGACCGTCGGCGCGTACACCACGTCCGACGAGGTCGCGGGCGCCGTCGAGGAGGTCTGCCTGGACGAGTGCGCGCAGCTCTCGCTGAACCTCACGGGCGGGGTCTATGTGAACCAGACAGCGGCGTTCTCCGACTTCCACGGCTCCGGAGGCAACCCGGCGGCCAACGCGGCGCTGTGCGACGCGGCGTTCGTCGCGAACCGCTTCCGGATGGTCGAGATCCGCCGCGAGGCATAGCGCACACCCGTTCGACACGTGGCCCGGCGTCCCTCAGGGGAGGCGCCGGGCCACGTGTGCTCGGACGGTCCACGTCAGACGGCCATGTGAGCTCAGGCAGGGCACGCGCGCTTGGAGGGCACCCGTGCTCAGACCGCGCCCATGCTCCAGTGGTAGAGCGTCATCGCCACGCTCGTCGCCAGGTTGTAGCTGGACACCTGCGGGCGCATCGGCAGGGACACCAGATGGTCGGCGCGCTCCCGCAGTTCGGCGGAGAGCCCACTGCGCTCGGAGCCGAAGGCGAGCAGCGCGTCGTCGGGCAGCTTCAGGGCCCGGATGTCGTCCCCTTCGGGGTCGAGGGCGAAGAGCGGGCCCGACGGCAGGTCGGCCACCTCCAGCCGCTCCACGGCGGTCGCGAAGTGCAGCCCGGCCCCGCCGCGCACGACGGTGGGGTGCCAGGGGTCCAGCGTGCCGGTGGTGACCACCCCGGTCGCGCCGAAGCCTGCGGCCAGCCGGATCACGGCCCCGGCGTTGCCCAGATTGCGGGGATTGTCGAGCACGACGACGGGCGCGGTGCGCGGGGTGTGCGCGAGCGCCGCCAGATGGGTCGCGCGCGCGGGGCGCACGGCCAGGGCGGCGACAGCCGTCGGGTGCGGGCGCGGCACGAGCGTGCGGTACGTCTCCTCCGGCACCTCGGCGAGCAGCACGGTCAGCGACTCCCGCACGTCCGGTGCCAGGTCGTCGGCGAGCGCCAACACCGCAACTCGGTCGACGGTGACCGCCACCGGGATCTCCGCCCCGAAGCGCAGGGCGTGCTTGAGGGCGTGGAAGCCGTCGAGCAGGACGGAGGTGTCGGCGAGACGGCGCCAGGTCCGCACCGGATCGCCGTCCCCGTGCACCGGTCCCGCCTGGGGCGCGCTCATACCGCGCTCACCGGATCGTTCATGCGGTGAAGCCTACGTGCGCCTGCTCGGCCGTCTCCTTCTCCGGAGGTGGCGCCCCCTTGTCGTACTGACCGGGTCGACTGCGGCCGCGCCCGAGCGGCACCCGACGCACCACACCGTCACGCGCGCGTGAAGCCCAGCCGCCCAGGCGCTTCAGGAACGACGTCGGCAGGAACACGGCGTCGGCGGCGATCATCGCGAGCGAGAAGAACGGCAGCCCGAGGACGAGCGCGATCGCCGCGTGCTCGGTCATCATCACCGCGAGCAGGACATTCTTGACGCGCCGGTTGAACAGCGTGAACGGGAAAGCGACCTGCGCGATGACCGTCCCGTACGTCACCAGCATCACCATGGTGCCGCTCGACGTCATCAGGTCGGAGAGCGCGGGCCAGGGCGAGAAGTAGTCCAGGTGCAGCGGGTAGTAGACGGCCGTGCCGTCCTGCCAGCGCGAGCCCTGGATCTTGTACCAGCCGGCCGTCGCGTAGATCAGACATGCCTCGGCCATGATCACGACGAGGGCGGCGTTGTGGGCGAGGTTGCCGACGATGTCGAGCAGCACGCGGGGCCGGATGTCCGACTCGATCCGGCGGACGGCCCACCACACGCCGTGCACCACCCACAGTCCCCAGAAGATGGTCAGCCAGCCGCCCCCGAATCCGCCGGGGACCAGACCGCCGAACGTCGCCACGAGCAACACGAAGCCGAGCGCGCACCACAGCAGGGGGCCCACACGGTCCGCCCGCGCCGCAGCATCCCGCTCCAGCCCCTCCATGCCTTCCCGCTCCAGGTCTTCCCGCTCCAGGCGCTCGCGCGTGCGCCGTTCGCGCCGGGCATCCAGGGACCAGACCTGGCCGCAGCGGAGGAACACCAGATAGATCGCCATGAGGTGGATGACGTTGTCGCCGCCGTCGCCCATGAACACGCTGCGGTTCTGCAGCGACAGCACGCCCACCATGAACAGCACGCTCGCGGTTCGGGTGCGCCACCCGAGCAGCAGCATCAGGCTCGACAGCACGGCGAGGGCGTAGACGATCTCGAACCACACCATGCCGTCCGACCACATCAGGGTCGTGAACGCGCCGTTGCTCGCGATCAACTCCTGCGCGAGGTCCCAGCTCCACGGCCCGTCCGGGCCGTACAGCTCGCGCCGGTGCGGGAACTCGCGCAGCAGGAACAGCAGCCAGGTCCCGGCGAAACCGATCCGGACGATCGCGCTCTGGTACGGGCCCAGCGCGTTGTCGGTGACGCGGGCGATCCCGGAGCCGATGAGCGTGGTGAGACGGGCCAGCGGCCCGCCGACCGGACGCGTCCCGAGGGCAGGGCCAGTGGGGTTGGTGGGGCTGTTGGTGCTGCCAGCGGGCCCGGCGGGGGTCGTGGGGCTCATTCGGCGGTCGCCTCCGTGCGGTCGCGGTCGGTCACCGACCACCAGGACAGCTCCCGGATGACGGGCTTGTCGGACACCTGTTCCTCGCTCCACTCGGGCGCCGGGACATTGGTGGTACGGGACCGGACCTGTATGCGCTCGACGACCCCACCGGAGCCGCCGGCCCGCTCGCCGTCGAGCTCGCGGTCGAGGCGCATCACCACGATGCGGCGCAGATAGCGCTCGGACAGCTCACCGCGTGAGCTCGTCGCGCGGTTCTCGGTGTCGTGCGTGGAGACATAGAAGTCCCAGGCGCGACGCAGCTCGTTCTGGTCGGTGTGGCTGGGCATCAGGTTGCCGTCGATGGCGGCCCCGTCGAGCGCGGAGAGGTCGTACCAGCCGGTCTCACGGAAACCGCCGCCCGGCTTGCGGACCTGCGCCCGGACCTGCACGGCGATGTTCTGCTGCAACGGGTTCGGCGCGAACAGCTTCCAGTTCTGCTCGAACTCCGGGTACACCCAGTCGTCCACCGCCTGACCATGCTGCTTCGTCATCGTGTTCGAGGGCGCCACATGCAGGAACACCATCCCGACGTGCACACAGGCCACCACGGCCACGACAGCCAGCACGAGCGCCACGACGATCTGGTACGGCAGCGAGAGCGCGGCTATGCCGGACGCGGCGGGGGGCGGCTGCGGCGGGCAGAGGGCGTCGTCCGAAGGCGGCGAGGCGTGCGGGGTGTTGTACGGAGGGGGCGGGGTCTGCGGACGCTGCCGCGCAGCCCACGCCGGAGCACGAGCCGGAACAGGCGCGCGACCGATGCGGTCGGACTCGACAACCGGGGCAGGGTCGGCATCCGGGGCGGGGTCGGCATCCGGGGCGGGGTCGGCGTCCGGGCCGAAGTCGGTATGCGGGACGGAGCCGGTTTCCGGGGCGGGGCCGGTTTCAGGGACGGGTGGGGAAGCGGGAGCAGGTGTGTCGGCGTTCGCGTTCGCGTCCGCATTCGCGTCGGCGCCATCGCCACGGTCGGCGGTCGCGTCGCCCGGGACTATGGAAGCGGAGCCCTCGGGCTCGTCCGGCCCGCGCCGGGCGTTCGAGACCTCGTCGTACGCGTCCATTCCGCCCCGCTCCCCGATTCCCACTCCCGGTCCGTTTCCCCACCGGAACTTACTCAGCCGCGTGCATCCGGCACAGTCCCGGTGGCCACAGCAGTCACATCGTCACACCGATCAGACGGCACCCACGAGGTTATCCACAGCCTCGGACACCTTACGGCGCCGTGCTCCACCGTTGAGGTCAGCAGCCGACGCAGCAGGAGGTGAGCAGCCGAACCGTCCGGACCTTCACCGACTCACAGCCGGCCCCTCTCCGGTCGCTCACGTCATTCCCTTCTTCTAGAACCTGTTCTATCTTGACGCCCCGTCATCGGCGACACGGAAGGGCGGAACCGTGGACTTCACCTTCACCGAGGAGCAGCAGGCGGCGGCCGAGGCGGCGAGGGCGGTGTTCGCCGGGGTCGCACCGGACGGGGTGCCGAGCCCCTCGCTGGTTCCGGGAGCCGTGGCCGACGACTTCGACCGGGCCCTGTGGACACGGCTGGCCGACGCGGACCTGCTCAGCCTCCTGCTGGACCCCTCCTACGGCGGCTCGGGGCTCGACGCGATCGCACTGTGCCTGGTGCTGCGCGAGTCGGCGAAGGTCCTGGCCCGGGTGCCGCTGCTGGAGAGCAGCGCGGCCGCCGCGACCGTCCAGGCGTACGGCAGCGAGGAAGCGAGGGCCGACCTGCTCACCCGGGTCGGCCGGGGCGAGGTCGTCCTGAGCGTCGCCGCACACGGCCGCACCGGCCACGACCCGGCCGAACTCGCGGTCACCGCCCAGCGCGACGCCGACGGGGCGTGGGTCCTCGACGGAGTGCAGACGGCGGTGCCCTGGGCATACAACGCCGACTACATCGTCGTACCGGCGACGGCCGTGGCCGGGGGCGCCGGGCTCACCGAGGCCCAGCACACCGCCATGGCACCGGTCGGCACCGACCGTGTCCTGCTCGCCCTCGTCCCCCGCGTCCACGAGGGCGTGGTCCTCGCCGAGCAGATCTCGACGGCGGGTGAGCGGCTCGCCGAGCTGCGGCTGGACTCCGCCCGGATCCCCGCACGGGACGTCATCGACGCGGACGGCGCCTGGGAAGGGCTCCGCGAACTGTTGACCATCGGCACCTGTGCGCTGGCCCTCGGGCTGGGGGAGGGGGTCCTCACCATGACCGGTGAATACGCCGGCAAGCGGGAACAGTTCGGGCACCCGATCGCCTCGTTCCAGGCCGTCGCCGTCCAGGCCGCCGACCGGTACATCGACCTCCGCGCCATGGAGGCCACCCTGTGGCAGGCCGCTTGGCGCATCAGTTCCGGAGCGACAGGTGCTCTGCCCCCGGCCGGGGACGTCGCCGTGGCGAAGATCTGGGCCTCGGAGGGCGTACGGCGGGTCGTCCAGACCGCACAACACCTGCACGGCGGCTTCGGCGCCGACGTCGAGTACCCCCTGCACCGCTACCACGCCTGGGCCAAGCACCTCGAACTCTCCCTCGGCCCGGCAGCGACCCACGAGGAGTTCCTGGGCGATCTACTGGCAGCGCACCCCTTGGGCTGAGCGCCGCCCACCCACTGAGCCGAGCGCCGTGCACACCGACCAAAAGGGGCGCGCGAAACAACCGCGCGCCCCTGACCCTGGAAAGCTCTCCGAACCTAGAGAACGAACCCGCTCTCACCCTTGTCGTCCACCACCGGCCGCCCTGCGGCCGCCCAGACCTGCATCCCGCCGTCCACGTTCACCGCGTCGATGCCCTGCTGGACCAGGTACATGGTGACCTGTGCCGAACGCCCGCCCGAACGGCAGATCACATGAACCCTGCCGTCCTGCGGCGCTGCCTCGGTCAACTCGCCGTACCGCGCCACGAACTCGCTGATCGGGATGTGCAGCGCCCCTTCGGCATGACCCGCCTGCCACTCGTCGTCCTCCCGGACGTCGAGCAGGAAGTCGTTGTCCTTGAGGTCCCCGACCTCGACCGTGGGCACACCAGCTCCGAAATGCATGCGTACGACGCTACCCGACCGCACGCCCCCACACCGCCGCCGTACCTCACCTACTCGCGACCTACTCGCGTCGCCCGGCTTCCCCGGCGTGGCCACCCTGACCACCCTGCCGTCAGGGACCCTCCTGACCGCCCTGAAGCTCAGGAGCCCTCCTGACCGCCTTGGCCGACATGCCCCTCGTCGCCGTCCTGGTCACCGTGCCCCACCTGCCCGACCTGACCGCCCTCGCCGAGCAGCCCCGCCAGTTCCGCCTCCCGCTGGGCGACCTCCGTCAGCAGCTGTTCGGCGATCTCGTCGAGAAGGCGGTCGGGGTCGTCCGGGGCGATGCGGAGCATGGAGCCGATGGCGCCCTCCTCCAGTTCGCGGGCGACCAGGGTGAGCAGTTCCTTGCGCTGGGCCAGCCATTCGAGGCGGGCGTAGAGCTCCTCGCTGCGGCTGGGCCTGCGCTCCTCCGGCACGGGACCCGCGGCCCACTCCTGCGACAGTTCCCGCAGCAGCGTCTCGTCACCCCGTCCGTAGGCCGCGTTGACCCGCGATATGAACGCGTCGCGCCGCTCGCGCTCCTTGTCGTCCTGGGCCAGATCGGGGTGGGCCTTGCGGACCAGCTCGCGGTAGAGCCGGCGGGCCTCGTCGCTGGGTCGCACCCGCTCCGGGGGCCGCACGGCCTGGTCGGTGAGCATGGCCGCGGCCTCCGGGAACAGGCCCTCCGAGTCCATCCAGCCGTGGAACAGCTCCTCCACGCCCGGCATGGGCATGACCCGCGCCCGTGCCTCCTGCGCCTTGCGCATGTCCTCGGGGTCACCGGTCCGTGCGGCCTTGGCCTCGGCGATCTGGGCGTCGAGCTCGTCGAGCCGGGCGTACATCGGTCCGAGCTTCTGGTGGTGCAACCGGGAGAAGTTCTCCACCTCGACCCGGAAGGTCTCCACCGCGATCTCGTACTCGATCAGCGCCTGCTCGGCCGCCCGCACAGCCCGCTCCAGCCGTTCCTCGGGCCGCTCACCCCCGGTGCCGTCACCGGGCGCCGCACCTCCGGCCGAAGCGGAACCCTCGGCCGCGCCCGCACCCTGGGCGGAAGCGGAACCCTCCGCGGCCTCCGCGCCCTCGGCGGAAGCGCTCTCGCCCCGCCCCGGACCCCCAGCGGGCTCCACGGGCTCGGCGGGGTGCTCGGACTGGGTCTGATCGGCTTCCGGGCTCGTCACCCGACCCAGCCTAGGCCACGACTCCGAGCGCCACCGAGCCCACCCGAAGGCACCCCGCCCGACCGGGAACGACGAGACCGAACAGCCCACACCGACGCGACCAAGCCGAGAACCGACCAGAGAAATCAACCCGAGTCGACCGCACCCTTCACGCCGGGAATCAACCCGCGCCAGCCGCACCTCCATACCGGGAATCAACCCCGGGCCGACCGACCCTCCGAGCCGAAAGTCAACCCCAGCCGACCACACCCGCTACCGCCCGCCGAGCCCCCTCGCCCCGGCCCTCGTCACACCCCGGCCTCGGCCTCGATCCGCCCGGCCCGTATCGCCGCCACCAGGTCCGCGTGGTCCGCCTCCGTACGGTCGGCGTAGGTGACGGCGAACGTCGCGACGGCCTCGTCGAGCTCCTCGTTCTTGCCGCAGT
>NZ_JAMGBG010000042.1 GCF_023516595.1 Streptomyces neyagawaensis
CGACGGCCTCGTCGAGCTCCTCGTTCTTGCCGCAGTAGCCGGCGATCAGCCGGGGGTCGACGTTGTGGGCGTGGGCACGGGCCAGCAGGGCGCCGGTCATCCGGCCGTAGTCGTCGACCTGGTCGGCCGCGAGGGCCGCGGGGTCGACGCTGCCCTTGCGGTTGCGGAACTGACGCACCTGGAAGGGGTGGTCGGCCACAGTCGTCCAGCCCAGCAGGATGTCGCTGACCACCTGCATGCGCTTCTGGCCGAGGACCACCCTGCGGCCCTCGTGAGTCACGGTCGGAACCTCGAAACCGGCCGTCGCGAGATGCGGTTCGAGCGCGGAGGGGCGTGCCTCCTTCACCTGGAGCACGAGCGGCTCGCCCAGGTGGTCCAGGAGCAGCACGACGTACGAGCGGGTGCCGACACTGCCCGTGCCGACCACACGGAACGCCACATCGTGCACGGCATAGCGGGCGAGCAACGGGTGACGGTCCTCCGAGAGCGTGGTCAGGTACTGCTCCAGGGAGGCGGCGACCACCGCGGCCTCGGCGTCGTCCACCCGGCGCAGCACCGGCGGGGCGTCCACGAAGCGGCGCCCACCGCCCTCCACCGGCTCGGTCGACTTGGCCGCGAAGCGTCCGCTCGTGTTGGCCCGCGCCTTCTCCGAGACCCGTTCCAGCGTGCCGAGCAGGTCGTGAGCGTCGGTGTACGAGACGAGTTCCTCGTCGGCGATGGCGTTCCACGCGTCGAGGGCGGGGAGCTTGGCGAGGAGGCGCATCGTGCGCCGGTAGGCGCCGGTCGTGTCGAGCGCCGCCTTGCGGCAGGTGTCCTCGTCCGCGCCCGCCTCGCGCCCGGCGAGCACGAGCGAGGTGGCGAGCCGTTTGAGGTCCCACTCCCAGGGGCCGTGCACGGTCTCGTCGAAGTCGTTGAGGTCGATGACGAGCCCGCCGCGCGCGTCCCCGTAGAGGCCGAAGTTCGCCGCGTGGGCGTCGCCGCAGATCTGGGTGCCGATGCCGGTCATCGGCGTACGGGCGAGGTCGTGGGCCATGAGGCCGGCCGAGCCGCGCAGGAACGCGAACGGGGTGGCGGCCATCCGGCCGACCCTTATCGGGGTGAGCGCGGCAATGCGGCCGCGGTTGGACTCCTCGACCGCCGTCACCGCGTCGGGCCGGTCGGTGGTGAGGGTCAGGTCCGCGTGCGTGCTGCGCGGCACCCGCTCACGCAGGGCCTTGCCCTCCTCCTTGGGTGAACCCTGCGAGGGCCACCGCGCGAACCCGGGCACCCACGGCACGCGCTCCTGCCCCACCCGGCCGCCGGACTCGGCCGCCGCCGTCTCCGGCTCGGTCCCCGACGCCGTCACACCGTCTTCGATCACAGCGACCGCCTCCCCCGCACATGTCCCCGCACGAACATCAACTCGTGATGACGGTACAGCCGGTGGCCGAAACGCGTCAGACCCTGTGGACAACTCCGCCCCGGCAGCCCGCCCGCCTGTGGAAAACCCAGGGAAACCACCGTCCTGACCGGCGACGCCCTACTCCCGCCCGGCCCCCGCACACGGCCAACTCTGCGGCAGATGGACCTTCGCCCATGTGGCGAGTTCCTGGAGCGCCGGGTCCAGCGCGGCGCCCGCGTCCGTCAGGCGGTAGGTGACCCGCAGGGGCGGCCCCTCGTTGACCTCGCGCAGGACGAGGCCGGCCGCGGCGAGTTCCGTGAGGCGGTCGGAGAGCATGCGCTCACTGATGCCGGGGATCGCCCGGCGCAGGTCGACGAAGTGCGCGGGATGCGGCATCAGCGCGGCCACGATCAGGCCCGTCCATCGCTTTCCGAGCAGAGCGAACACACGCGTCATGCCTTCTCCGACCGGCCGGCACGGACCGGCGCCATGGAGATCCTGCTGCTTTTCCGCCATACGTCCAGCGTACTGGGCTCCCGCTCGGGGATGAAAAAAAGTAAGCGACTGTGTTATCCATAGTCGAGTACGAAAACAAAGCGACTTTCCTTGGAGTGCCCCATGGCCACCCTTCTCCACCTGGACTCGTCCGTCTTCCCCATCGACGCCTCGACGTCGCGCGCGGTGACGGAGACCTTCCGCAAGGCCTGGGAGGAGCAGCACCCGGACGGCACGGTCATCTACCGCGACCTCCACACCGACCCCGTGCCGCACATCAGCGCCGACGCGCACACCGCCGGCTTCGCCGACCCGGCCACGCACACCCCGGAGCAGGCCGCCGCCTTCGCCGAGCGCGAGAAGCTCATCGCCGAGCTGGAGGAGGCCGACGCGATCCTGATCGGCGCCCCCATGTACAACTTCTCGATCCCGTCGACCCTCAAGGCCTGGCTGGACAACGTGGTCCTCATCGGCCGCACCGCCATGACCGAGGACTCGAAGGCGAAGGGCACCCCCGTCACCGTCGTCGCCAGCCGCGGCGGCTCCTACGCGCCGGGCACGCCGCGCGAGCCCTTCGAGTACGTCCAGAACTACCTGAACGCGGTGCTCTCCGACGCCCTCGGCCTGGACGTCGACTTCATCGTCCCGGAGCTGACCATGGCGCCGCACAACCCGGCGATGAGCGAGCTGGTCCCGCTCTCCGAGGCCTCCCGCGCCCAGGCCCTCGACGACGCCGCCACCAAGGCGAAGACCCTCGCGGAGCGTCTGGCCGCGTGACCCGACGCCCGGCCGGCGCACGGCGGCACACCTGTCCACCGCGCGTCGGCCGACCCGGTCACGACACGATCAGCAGATCAGCACCGCGCCCTCAGCTTCAAAGACCACCACACAGGCTCAAGAACAGGCCTCGTAGGACGCGTCCTCCGCGGTCGTGACCACCTTCTGTCCGTCGACCCGATCGAGCAGCCCGGCCGACACCCAGGAGTTCACGGTCGCCCGCACGCGCGCGACCAGCGCGTCCTTGTCGGCGAACGGCGCACCCGCCCAGATCTCGTCGAGCAGGCTCGTCCCGTCGGACTTCGCCGGATTGGCCACGCCCGAGTCGGTGCCGCCGAGGACCACCTTCGGTTCGGAACGCCTGATGTACGCGTGCGTGGGATCTTCGGTGCCCTCGTGGAAGGGCGCGAACTCGGTGCCGTCCAGCATGTAGTGCAGCGGCTTTCCGCTCACCGGCGTCAGGGAGGGCAGCAGGTCACCGGAGAGGCCGGCGTTGCCGTACAGGCCGAAGGACAAGTAGCTCGTACTGGCGTTCCGGCCGACCAGGTTCACCGGCCCGTGGAACAGGGTCTGCAGGGTCGGGTCGTCGAGCGCCTTCTCCACCCGCAGCCGGAACGGGATCGTCACGCGTACGACGTCCCCGTCACGCCAGGTGCGGGAAGGGATCGTGAAGTAGCTCCCGGCGGCCGGCGTCCCGCTCACCGCGCTGCCGTTGACGGTCACACGGAATCCGGCGGTCGCCCAGGAGGGCACGCGCAGCTTCATCTCGAAGGTGCCGCTGCCGCGCTCGACGGTGATCGTGGAGCCCTGTTCGCGCGGGTAGTCGGTGGTCTGGGTGACCGTCACGCCCTGGCCCGTCCAGTTCAGCGTCGTAGCGCTGTACAGGTTGACGTACAGCGCGCTGCCGTCCGCCTTCGCGAAGTACACGGAGTCCTGGTACTTGGTCGCGCTCTCCATGCCCGTCCCCTCGCAGCAGGTCGTGCCCTGCTTCGGGGTGTAGTCGCGCACATGGCCGGGGTTGAGGCCGATGAAGTACGTGACCAGCGGCTTCTCCGCGTCGGCAGTGTCCTGCTTGGAGCCGAGGACCTGGTTGAACAGGGCCCGCTCGTAGTAGTCCATGTACTTCGGGTCCTGCTCGTGGAAGAACAGCATCCGGCTCAGCTTGAGCATGTTGTACGCGCAGCAGGTCTCGGCGTTGGTGTCGCTGATCGTGCCGGAGACGGCCCCGCGGGCCTTCCAGAACTCGGCCGTGCTCGTCCCGCCGATGCCGTACATGCGAGGGGGGACGACCATGTCCCAGAAGTTCTTGGCGGCCATGAGATAGCGGGTCTCGCCCGTCGCGTCGTACAGGCGGACGTACCCGGTGAAGATCGGGATGTGCTGGTTGGCGTGGAGGCCGTCGAGGATGTCGGTGTTGGCGGCGCAGGCGTCGATGAGCCGGTCGAGGTCGAAGAGCTTGGCCAGGGCGAGGTGATCGGCCTGGCCGGTGATCGTGTACAGGTCGACGATCGTCTCGACGATGCCGCCGAACTCGCCGCTGGAGAAGATGCCCCACATCCGCTGCAGCGTGGCGTCCGGCAGCTTGGACAACCGGGAGTACATCCAGTCGCACATACCGGACGCGAGGTCCAGCGCCCGGGCGTCGTCGGTGGCCAGATGGGCGTCGACCAGGCCCTTGAGGATCTTGTGCGCGGTGTAGTACGGCGCCCACACCTTCGTGTAGTCACCGCTGGTCATCGACTCCAGCGCGATGAACTGCGTCTCCGGGTACGCGGCGAGGAACCCGGGATGGCTCGGCCCGCCCCAGGTGCGGCGCAGGGTGGCGGTGAGTCCGCGTCCGGAGGCATCGGCGAACGTGCCGCCGTCGGTGGCCGCGAACGAGTAGGACGCGAGGTCGCCGAGCCCCGCGGAGGAATTCTTGGCCTCGTCGGACTGGAGCGAGGTGATCTCGGCCGCCGTGAGGGCCCGTGACCAGACGTTGAACTCGTCGAAGGCACCCGCGTACACCGGGTCGCCGGAGAAGTTGGAGCGGCCCAGCCAGTTGTTCGTCAGGGTGCCCAGGACGGACGGGGCGAGCGTCATCGAGGCGTTCCGGGCGACGGCTGTGCCGTTGACGTAGAGGGTGCCCGTGGAGCCGGAAAGGGTCACCGCCAAATGGCTCCACTGGTTCAGCGGCAGCGCTGCCGTGCCGTTGAGCCCCTGCTCGCCGCCCGGCCCGCTGGTGGTGACGGCGAACCGCGGCACCCCGTCGGCATTGCGAGTGGCCAGGTACATGTACCGGGTGGTGTTGTCGCCGAAGTCGAAGACCCGCTGCCAGTCGGCGTCGTGAGTGGGCCTCACCCAGGCCGACAGGGTGATCGCCCCGGCACCGCCGAGCACGGCGGACGGCAGGTCGACGTACTGGTACGAGCCCCGGACGTTCTCGTGGGCGCCACCCCACTTGCCGGTGACGGGCAGCGCCTTCGGGTCGCCGCGCAACGCCTCGCGCACCTCGCCCAGGGCGCCGACCATGCTCCGGATCCGGTCGGCGTACACGGTGTCCCCGGTGCCGGCGTAGGCCTGGGACAGCATGGTCAGGAAGTGCCCGGTGTAGTGGCCCCGGAGGTTGCCGTTGGCCTCGCCGTCGAGACCCTCCCAGCCGCCGGGGGCGACCGCGCCCTTGGTGGAGAGCCCCGCGTTGGCACGGAACACCTGGAGCAGCCGGTCGACGTCGTAGCCGCGGCCGTGGTCGAGCATCAGCTGCCGTTTGTCGGCGAACAGGCCCTGGCCGAGTGTCACGTCCTTGAGCGCGAAGGGCCGCACCGACCAGGTGGACGGCTCCGGAACCGCGGCGGCGACCGCGCGTCCACCGCCCGCCCCGAAAGAGACTCCGGGTACTGCCGCGGCGACGATCGCGGACTGGAGCAGTAAGCGTCTGGAGAGGGGCGGAGCCATGCGGGCCTCGTCTCTGACATGTGTGGGGGGCAAGGGACCAGACAACAATCATTCGAAATTACGAACGCTGTACGATTTGCCGACCAGAAGATAGGTAGGGGGCAAGCGAGCGTCAACGGTGCTGACGGGAATTCACAGGCCTCACGCGCAGGCAGGAGGCCCTCCGCCACCCGCGCCCGTTGCGCCGAACCAGCGCGAATCCGACATCGCGCGCCCCCAGGAGCGACGGGGAATCCACCCGCAGGCGACCCTGATAGACGCTGGTCAGCCGCCCCGCCCCCACTTCCGCCGCAGCGGCTGGTGATCGAAGCAAAGGCGGACCGGCTGATCCTGTCCGGACCATGGATAGCCCAATCGAGTTCAGCACCCAGCGGCCCCACACCCTCTCCGACGGCGAGCGCCAGGAGTTCCACGCGGTCATACGGCACACCCGCACCGGGCTGATCGCCGGCCCCGACCGCGTTCCGTCCTCACTCACGCATGGGCAACCGCAGCCCGCCATCGCCGAGCACCCCGTCTACCAGGACCTATTGGTCCGAGCGCGTCGCCTCACCAGCTACGCCCCGCACTGCTTCACGTAGAACATCACCGATGCACCACTCTGTAATGTTTCACGTGAAACATGGCCCCGCCCGCGCACAGGAGACTCGGCACGCCCCCACGCCGTCTCACGCCACCAAAGGACGAAAGCCCTTACTGAATCCGCTGAGAGACTCCTCACACTTCGCGAACCAGGCGATCGCGCCTTCGGGGAGTCCCTGCGGACACAAAAAGAAGCGGTCCCATCGTCTTCACGATGGGACCGCTTCGCTGTGCGCGAGGGGGGAGTTGAACCCCCACGCCCTTGCGGGCACTGGAACCTGAATCCAGCGCGTCTGCCTATTCCGCCACCCGCGCATTGGGTGTGTCCTCGGGCCCTGCCCTTTCGGTGCTGGCGCCTTCCGACATCCAGAAGATTAGCACGCTGGAGAGGGTGGGTTCACATCCCTTATCCCTGGCCGCCCCCGCCCCGGCTCACCGGGAACGGAGCAACCAGCGGGGACCGAACACCTGCCCCGTTCCACCACGTATCGACGAATGCTGGTTCACGTATCAACCTCGTACCGGTCCCGGCCATCTCCACTGGAGGAGGGCAGGGTCCATAGTCAGGTGCGGGACACTGGTCTCGTGCCGCCTCTACGATCCTTGGCAGAGTTCGAGCGGGGGTAGTTCGAAGAGGAGCTCCGGTGGGAAGCCGGGAGGGGACCTCAGTGGGCTTCGGCGCCGGTGACACCGGCCGACGGGGCCGACCGGGGGAACCAGCCGATTTCCCGGCGCGTGGATACGATCAGTAAGCAGTACGGACGCAGTACGCAGAGCGGTGACGACGGAGGAGGTGCCCCATGGGAGTCCTGAAGAAGTTCGAGCAGCGTCTCGAAGGTCTGGTCAACGGCACCTTCGCCAAGGTGTTCAAGTCCGAGGTCCAGCCCGTGGAGATCGCGGGAGCGCTCCAGCGCGAGTGCGACAACAACGCGACCATCTGGAACCGCGACCGGACGGTCGTCCCCAATGACTTCATCGTGGAACTGAGCACGCCCGACTTCGAGCGCCTCAGCCCCTACTCCGGCCAGCTCGGCGACGAGCTCGCCGGCATGGTGCGCGACTACGCCAAGCAGCAGCGGTACACCTTCATGGGCCCCATCAAGGTCCACCTGGAGAAGGCGGACGACCTCGACACCGGCCTGTACCGGGTGCGCAGCCGTACGCTCGCCTCCTCCACCGACCAGCAGGGCCCCGGGGGCGCCCCGGCGAACGCCGGCGGCGGCCGCCCCGGCGGCTACGGCTACCCGCCCACCGGCGCGCCCGCCGGCGCCCCGCCCATGCCGGCCAC
>NZ_JAMGBG010000043.1 GCF_023516595.1 Streptomyces neyagawaensis
GTCGACATGGACGAGGTCGAACGCCTCGCCAAGGAGCACCGCCCCAAGGTCATCATCGCCGGCTGGTCCGCCTACCCCCGCCAGCTGGACTTCGCCGCCTTCCGCCGGATCGCCGACGAGGTCGAGGCGTACCTGTGGGTGGACATGGCGCACTTCGCCGGCCTCGTCGCCGCGGGACTGCACCCCAACCCCGTCGAGCACGCGGACGTGGTCACCTCCACCACCCACAAGACCCTCGGCGGCCCCCGCGGCGGCATCATCCTCGCCAAGCAGGCCTTCGCCAAGAAGCTCAACTCCTCCGTCTTCCCCGGCTTCCAGGGCGGCCCGCTGGAGCACGTCATCGCCGCCAAGGCCGTCTCCTTCAAGGTCGCCTCGGGCGAGGAGTTCAAGGACCGCCAGCGCCGCACCGTGGAGGGCGCGCGGATCCTCGCCGAGCGCCTGACCGCGCCCGACGCCCGCGCGGCCGGTGTCAACGTGCTCTCCGGCGGCACCGACGTGCACCTGATCCTGGTCGACCTGCGCGACTCCGACCTCGACGGGCAGCAGGCCGAGGACCGCCTCCACGAGGTCGGCATCACCGTCAACCGCAACGCCGTCCCCGACGACCCCCGCCCCCCGATGGTCACCTCCGGCCTGCGCATCGGCACCCCCGCCCTCGCCACCCGCGGCTTCACCGCCGCCGACTTCACCGAGGTCGCCGACATCATCGCCGAGACCCTCAAGCCGTCCCACGACACCGAGGCCCTCAAAGCACGGGTCAAGGCCCTCACCGCCAAACACCCGCTCTACCCCACCCTGGGCAAGTGACCCCGAGCGGCAGCCGTGAGTCCCCCTGTCCCCCGGCCGCCCCGCGCATAAGGGTGCCGGGTGGGGGCGACAGGGGTTGGCGGGCGGGCCGCGGCGGAGCAGCCAGGTGGGCGGACGACAGTACGTCGGCGCCGACGTACTAGGGTCACCCGGTGACGAGTAGCGACACGACGTGTGCCCAGGTTGCGGATGGTGGCGGTGCGTCGGCGGAGGACGGTGACTGGCGGGGGCGGTTGCGCCGCTTCGGGTATGTCGGGCGTCCCGCGGCCGACGTGCGGGAACGGCTGGTCCCGGCGTTCCCCGAGCCGGGGACCCGGCCGTGGGAGCGGCTCGGGCTCGGGGCGGTCGCGGCGCACCGGGTCGCGCACGCGATGGGCTGGCTCGGCCCGTTGCTCGTCGCCGCCCTGGCGGGCGCCGTCCGCTTCTGGGACCTCGGCCGGCCGCACGCCGTGATCTTCGACGAGACGTACTACGCCAAGGACGCCTGGTCCCTGCTCCGGCTCGGGTACGAGGGCACCTGGCCGGACCGGAAGGTCGCCGACCCGCAGATCCTGGCGGACCCTCAGGTGATCTCACTGACCGACCCGGGGACCTTCGTCGCGCATCCCCCCACGGGCAAGTGGGTCATCGCCGTCGGGGAGTTCATGTTCGGGCTCGACCCGTTCGGCTGGCGCTTCATGACGGCTGTCCTCGGCACGCTGTCGGTGCTGATGCTGTGCCGAATAGGACGCCGACTGTTCCGGTCGACGCTGCTGGGGTGTCTGGCCGGCGCGTTCATGGCGATGGACGGCCTGCACTATGTGATGAGCCGCTCCGCGCTCCTCGACATCATCGTGATGTTCTTCGTGCTCGCGGCCTTCGGCTGCCTCCTGGTCGACCGGGACCGTGCCAGGGCCCGCCTCGCGGCCGCCCTGCCGGTCGACGACGACGGCCGCGCGACGCCGGACGTGGACGCCGCCGAACACACCGGGACGGGGCCGCGGCCCTGGCGCCTCGCGGCCGGGGTCTGTCTGGGCCTGGCCGCGTCCACCAAGTGGAACGGCCTGTACGTCCTGGTGTTCTTCCTGGCCCTGACCGTGCTGTGGGATGTCGCCGCCCGCCGTGTCGCGGGAGCCCGCCACCCCTACCGTGCGGTGCTCCGCAAGGACCTCGGCTGGTCGCTGCTGTCCCTCGTCCCCGTGGCCGTGGTGACCTACGTCCTCACGTGGACCGGCTGGTTCCTTTCCGACAAGGGCTACGGACGGCACTGGGCGGACGACCGCGGCGGAATCTGGTCCTGGATCCCGGCGCCGCTGCGCAGTCTGTGGCACTACGAGTACGGCGTCTACCAGTTCAACGTGGGCCTGCACACGGCGCACAAGTACGAGTCGAACCCCTGGAGTTGGCTGGTCCTCGGCCGCCCCGTGCTGTTCCACTACCAGTCGCCGCAGCCGGGGCAGGACGGCTGCGCCACGGCCGTCGACTGCTCACAGACCGTCCTCGCCCTCGGCACCCCGCTGCTGTGGTGGACGGCGTGCTGCGCGCTCGGCTATCTGCTGTTCCGGTGGGCGCTGCGCCGCGACTGGCGGGCGGGCGCGGTGCTCTGCGGTGTCGGCGCCGGCTATCTGCCGTGGTTCCTGTACCAGGACCGGACCGTCTTCTCCTTCTACGCCGTGGTGTTCGTGCCGTTCCTGTGTCTGGCCGTCGCGATGACGGTGGGCGCGCTCCTCGGGCCGCCGGGCGCGGACGACAACCGCCGCTCCGCGGGCGCGATCGTCGCTGGCGCCCTGGTGCTGCTCATCGCGTGGAACTTCATCTACTTCTTCCCGCTGTACTCGGGCCAGACCATCCCGTACGAGGGCTGGCGGGGCAGGATGTGGCTCGACACCTGGATCTGACCGTCCGCCGCGCCGCCCACCGCCCACCGCCCACCGCCCACCGCACTCACACGTACTCGGTCGCCGCGTCCAGCAGCCAGTCCGCGAGATGCCCCGCGAAGGACGAGCGGACCAGGACCCAGAAACCGGCCCGGGGTTCGTCGCGGGCGACCACGACGACCTGGGTGCGGCCGAGGGTCGTCTGGGCGCAGCGGCCCGGGCCGAAGGCCCGCGGATGCAGGTCCAGTGGGCAGCCGTGGGCCAGGACGTCGCGGGCGCGGGGGCCCGCGACGAGGAGCGTGGTGCGCTGGGCGGAGACATCGGTGACGGAGACCGGTTCGTCGCCGGCCGCCTCCCGGATCCGGGTCTCCAGGTCCCGCTCCCGGCCGGGCGGGGCCACAAGGAGCCATTCGTCGGGGCCGAGCCACAGCGCCGTCAACTCGCCGGTGCGGACGACGGTGTTGGGTTCGAGGGGCAGGGCCAGGTCCAGGGCGAGCCCCACGGCGTCGGCCGCCGGGCCCTTGGCGTCGAGGCGCACGTTCACCTGGGTGAGGAAGGGGAGTTCGGCCAGCCGGACCGCGCCGGCGGAGGTGCGGGTGGCGGCCGCCAGCCGGGCGGCGGCCCCGCCCAGGGGGCTGCGGGGCGTGGAGGTGAGGACGATGTCAGCCATCGCGGCGGGCTCCCTCGGGGTCGAAGAGGACGGGGCTTGCGACGGTTACCGGGACCAGCCGGTCGCCGACGGGGGCGTACAGCCGCTCGCCGATCCGGTCCCTGCCGCCCTTGATCAGGGCGAGCGCGAAGGTCCTGCCGAGGGCGGCACTGCGGTAGCTGGAGGTGACATGGCCGAGCATCGGGACGGGCGGCGCGGGGAGGACGCTGTCGGCAACCAGGTGGGTGCCCTCCGGGAGGAAGGTGCCGGGGTCCTCGGGGAGCAGGCCGACGAGGTGCTTGCGGTCGGGGCGGGCGGTGTCGGCGCGGGCATAGGAGCGCTTGCCGATGAAGTCGGGCTTCTTCTTGGAGACCGCCCAGCCCATGCCGAGGTCCTGGGGGGTGACCGTGCCGTCGGTGTCCTGGCCGATGATGGGGTAGCCCTTCTCGGCGCGCAGCACGTGCATGGTCTCGGTGCCGTAGGGGGTGATGCCGTGCGGGGCGCCGGCCTCGTACAGCGCTTCCCAGAGGGCGAGGGCCTCCCACGGTGACACATTGATCTCGTAGGCCAGTTCGCCGGAGAAGCTGATCCGGCAGACGCGGGCCTCGATCCCCGCGACGGTCGTCTCCCGCCACGCCATGAACGGGAAGTCGTCGTTGGCGACGGCCAGTTCCGGTGCGAGGGAGCCGAGGACGTCGCGGGAGCGGGGGCCGACCAGGGCGACGGTGGCCCACTGCTCGGTCACCGAGGTGCAGTGGACGCGCAGTTCGGGCCACTCGGTCTGGAGCCACTCCTCCATCCAGTCGAGGACGGTGGCCGCGTTGCCCGTGGTCGTGGTGACCAGGAAGCGGTCCTGGGCGAGACGGATGACCGTTCCGTCGTCGAAGACCATGCCGTCCAGGCGGCACATCACGCCGTAGCGGATCATGCCGACCTTCAGGGTGCTCATCATGTTGGTGTAGAGCCGGTCGAGGAAGACGGCGGCGTCCGGGCCCTGGACGTCGATCTTGCCGAGGGTGGAGGCGTCCATGAAGGCGACGCTCTCGCGGGCCGCCCGGCACTCGCGCAGCACGGCGGTCTTCATGTCCTCGCCGTCGCGCGGGTAGTACCAGGGGCGCTTCCACTGGCCGACGTTCTCGAAGAGTGCGCCGTGCGCGACATGCCACTCGTGCAGGGCCGTCGTACGGACCGGGTCGTGGAGGGCGCCCCGGTCGCGGCCCGCGAGGGCGGCGAAGGAGACGGGGGTGTACGGCGGCCGGAAGGTGGTCGTGCCGAGCGCGGAGATGTCCACGCCGAGCAGTTCGGCGACGACACCGCTGGCGAGGACGCCGGACGTCTTGCCCTGGTCGTTGGCGGTGCCGGCGGTGGTGTACCGCTTGGTGTGCTCGACGGAGCGCATGCCGGCGCCGGTCGCGCGGGCCAGGTCGTCGACGGTGACGTCGCGTTGCAGGTCGACGAAGCGGGGCGCGCCGTCGCGGCCGGGGACGGTGAACAGGTGCTGGGGCGGTGTCGGACGGGGCGGTGCGGGCACCTGCGGGAGGCGGGGCGTTTCGGCCGTGTAGCCCTCGGCCTCGATCGCGCGGGCACCTGCGGCGGCACCCTGCGCGAGGGCCCCGGCGAGGTCCGGTGTGCCGCTCGCTCCGCCCGCGACCTCGACGGCCTGGCGGCAGGTGTCGGGGACGAAGGTGCCGAGGGCGTCGTCGTGGCGGAGCCTGCCGCCTGCCTGGCTGAACAGGTGCGCCACCGGGTTCCAGCCGCCGGAGACCAGCAGCAGGTCGGCGGCGAACTCCCGTCCGCCCTCGGTCTCGCCGTACGGGGCGACGGTCACGGCGGTGAGGCGGGGGTCGCCTTCGGTGCCGATGACGGCGTGGCCGGTCAGCACCTCGATGCCGGCCTCGCGGGCGCGCTCGGCCCACTCCCCCGCCTCGGGGCGGGTGTCGGCGATCGCCGCGACCCCCACGCCTGCCGCGGCGAGGTCCAGGGCGGCGGCGTACGCGCTGTCGTTGGTGGTGAGGACGACCGCGCACCGGCCGGGCAGGACGCCGTGGCGGTGCAGGTGGGCGCGGGCCGAGGCGGCCAGCATCACCCCGGGGCGGTCGTTGTCCGCGAAGGCCAGGGAGCGTTCGTGGGCGCCGGTGGCGAGGACGACCCGGCGGGCGCGGATCCGCCAGACCCGCTCGCGGGAGACGTTCTCGGGGGCGGCCGCGCCGAGGTGGTTGGTGCGGCGCTCCACGGCGAGGAGATGGTTGTCGTCGTAGTAGCCGAAGACGGTGGTACGGCGCAGGACGCGCACCTCGGGGGCGTTGCCGAGGCGGGCGGTGACCGTGTCGACCCAGTCGAGGTGTTCGCCCGTGTCCAGGAGGCTCCCGCCGGGCTCGGGCCGGTCGTCGGCGAGGATGACGCGGGCGCCGCTGCCGGCGGCGGCCGCGGCCGCCGCGAGGCCGGCCGGGCCCGCGCCGACGATCAGCAGGTCGCAGTGGGCGTGGACGGCGTCGTAGCGGGCGGGGTCCGGGGCGGTGGCGAGGCGGCCCTGGCCGGGGAGGCTGCTGGCGACGAGGCCGTCGTACAGCTCGACGGCGGTGGCGGGCAGCATGGGCTCGGGGAAGGGCTCCTCGATCTGAACGACCGCGTTGGGTTCCTCGACGCCGGCGGAGAAGATGCCGCGGGGGCGGCCGAGCTTGATGCTGGTGCCCGCCTGGATCACGCCGTTGGCGAGGAGCGCGGAGGCGAGGGTGTCGCCTCGGAAGCCGCGGTATTCGGTGCCGTCGAAGGTGAAGGTGAGGGGGGTGTCGCGGTCGATTCGGCCGCGGGTCGCGTGGCGGAACGGCTGGGTGGGCTCGACCCCGCCGCCCCTACCCGTCCCATCCTGAAGGGGCTCCGCCCCTTCGACCCCGCCAGGGGGCTCTGCCCCCTGGCGCCCCGTCGGCCCTGAAAGGGCCTCGTCCTCGAACTCCCCCAGAGGGGGGACCCCCGGACGGGCTGAAAATGCCGGCCCTGGCTCAACAGGTGCCGGGCGTTCCTCTCCCGTCCTGTACACCGTCAGGATCTCGTTCGTCGACGTGTCCCGCACCGCGTTGAACCAGCGGCGGCAGCCCGCCGCGTGGCTCCAGCGTTCGGCGAAGGGGCCCTTGGGGTTGTCGCGGAAGAAGAGGTAGCGCGCCCACTCCTCGTCGGTGAGGGCCGACGGGTCCTCGGGGTAGGGGACGTGGGCCTGACCGCCGTAGTGGAACTCGGCCTCGTCGCGGGGCCCGCACCACGGGCAGGGGATGAGCAGCATGGTTCGGCTCCCAAGTGGTCCAGCGGTCCTAGTGGGCCACCGCGGCCGCGCCGTGCTCGTCGACGAGCGCGCCGGTGGTGAAACGGTCGAGCGAGAAGGGGGCGTTGAGGGGGTGGGGGGTGTCGTGGGCGATGGTGTGGGCGTAGACCCAGCCGACACCGGGGGTGGCCTTGAAGCCGCCCGTGCCCCAGCCGCAGTTGAGGTAGAGGTTGTCGACCGGGGTGAGGCCGATGATCGGCGAGGCGTCGGGGCTGACGTCGACGATGCCGCCCCAGGTGCGCAGGACGTGGGCGCGGGCGAAGACCGGGAAGAGTTCCAGGGCCGCCGACATCTGTTCCTCGATGATGTGGAAGGCGCCGCGCTGCGTGTACGCGTTGTAGGAGTCGATGCCCGCGCCCATCACCAGCTCGCCCTTGTGGGCCTGGCTGACGTACACATGGACCGCGTTGGACATCACGACCGTGGGGTGGACCGGTTCCAGCAGCTCGGAGACGAGTGCCTGCAGGGGGTGGCTCTGGAGGGGCAGTTCGATGCCCGCCATGGCCGCCAGGACCGAGGTGTGGCCGGCCGAGCAGAGGGCGACCTTGCCGGCCGCGATGGGGCCCAGGTTGGTCCGTACGCCGACCACGCGGTTGCCGACCACGTCCAGGCCGGTGACCTCGCAGTTCTGGATGATGTCGATGCCGGCCGCGTCCGCGGAGCGGGCCAGGCCCCACGCCACATGGTCGTGCTTGGCGATGCCGGCGCGGGGCTGGTAGGTGCCGCCGAGGACCGGATAGCGCACGTCGGGCGAGGTGTTGACGATCGGGCAGACGTCCTTCACCCCGTCCGCGTCCAGCCACTCGGCGTCGACGCCGTTGAGGCGGTTCGCCTCCACGCGGCGCACGCTGTCGCGGACGTCCTGGAGGCTGTGGGCGAGGTTCAGCACACCCCGCTGGGAGAAGAGGATCGGGTAGTCGAGTTCGTCCGCCAGCCCTTCCCAGAGTTTCAGGGCGTGCTCGTAGATGCCGGCGCTCTCGTCCCACAGGTAGTTGGAGCGGATGATCGTGGTGTTGCGGGCCATGTTGCCGCCCGCGAGCCAGCCCTTCTCCAACACGGCCACCTTGGTGATGCCGTGGTTCTTCGCGAGGTAGTGGGCGGTGGCCAGGCCGTGTCCGCCGCCGCCGACGACGATCACGTCGTACGACCGCTTCGGTTCGGGTGTGCGCCACAGCCAGTCGGGGTGCTCGGGGAGTTCGGCGCCGGGGGTACGGGGGCTCATCGGACGGCTCCGTCCACGGGAAGGGACAGGTTCATACGGGGTTCGCGTTCCTCTCGGCGGCCTCGACCACATTGGCCAGGAGCATCGCCCGTGTCATGGGACCGACGCCGCCGGGCATCGGCGCGAGCCATCCGGCCACCTCGGCGGCGTCCGGGTGCACATCGCCGACCAGCCCGTGGTCGGTGCGGGTGATACCGACGTCCAGGACCGCGGCGCCGGGGCGCAGCATGTCCTTGGTGATCAGTCCGGGCGAGCCGGCCGCTGCGACGACGATCTCCGCCTCCCGCACATGCCAGGCCAGGCCCTTCGTCCCGGTGTGGCAGAGGGTGACGGTGGCGTTCTCCGACCGGCGGGTGAGGAGGAGGCCGAGGGGGCGTCCGACGGTGATGCCGCGTCCGACGACGCAGACCCGGGCGCCGGCTACGGGGACGTCGTACCGGCGGAGCAGTTCGACGATGCCGCGCGGGGTGCAGGGCAGCGGTGCCGTCTCGCCGAGGGCGAGCCGGCCGAGGTTCACGGGGTGGAGTCCGTCGGCGTCCTTGGCCGGGTCCATCCGTTCCAGGACGGCGCCCGCGTCCAGGTGGCGGGGCAGCGGGAGCTGGACGATGTAGCCGGTGCAGGCGGGGTCGGCGTTGAGTTCGTCGATGACGTCCTCGACCTGCCGCTGGGTGGCGTCGGCGGGCAGTTCCCGGCGGAGGGAGGCGATGCCCACCTCGGCGCAGTCCCGGTGCTTGCCGGCGACGTAGGCGCGGCTGCCGGGGTCGTCGCCGACGAGGACCGTGCCGAGCCCCGGCGGGCGACCGCCGCCGGCGGTCAGCTTGGCCACACGTTCGGCGAGTTCGCGGCGGACGGCGGCGGCGGTCGCCTTCCCGTCAAGTGTCTGTGCGGTCACGGTGACCCCTCATCCACGCAGCCGGGACATCGACGGGTCGAACAGCGGCTCCTCGGCCACGACGGCCTCCACACGCTGGTCGAAGTACCCGATGTGCACGCTCGTCCCGGGCACCGCCACCTCCGTCGGCAGCCAGGCGTAGGCGATGCCCTTGCCGATGGTGTAGCCGTACGCGGCGCTGGTGACGTACCCGACGGCACGGTCGCCGTCGTACACGGGCTCCTTGCCCATGACGACCGACCGGGGGTCGTCGATGGTGAGGCAGGTCAGCCTGCGCCGCACGTCCTCCTTGCGGCGCTCCAGCGCGGCCTTCCCGATGAAGTCGCCCTTGTCGAGCTTGACGGCGAAGCCGACACCGGCCTCGTAGGGGTCGTGCTCGTACGTCATGTCGGTGCCGAAGGAGCGGTAGCCCTTCTCCAGGCGCAGGCTGTTGAAGGCGCCGCGGCCCGCGATGATGCCGCCGAGCGGCCGGGCCGCCGCCCATAGGGTGTCCCACAGCTTCTGGCCGAGGTCGGCGGTGGTGTACAGCTCCCAGCCGAGTTCGCCGACGTACGACAGGCGCATGGCGGTCACGGGCACGGAGCCGATGTGGGCGCGCTTGGCGCGGAAGTACTTCAGGCCGTCGTTGGAGAAGTCCTCGTCCGTCAGCGCCTGGAGGACCTTGCGGGCCAGCGGGCCCCACAGACCGACGCAGCAGGTGCCGGGGGTGATGTCGCGGACCTGGACCGTGCCGTCGGCGGGGAGGTGCCGACCGAACCAGTCGAGGTCGAGGTTGCCGTTGGCGCCGACCTGGAAGAGGTCGCGGCCGAGGCGGGCCACGGTGATGTCGCTGCGGATGCCGCCGTCGTGGTCGAGGAGCAGGGTGTACGTCACCGAACCGACGGACTTGGCGACCTTGCTGGTGGTCAGCCGCTCCAGGAAGTCGGCGGCGCCGGGTCCGGTGACCTCCAGGCGCTTGAGGGCCGTCATGTCGTACATCGCGACCGTCTCGCGGGTGGCCTGCGCCTCCGCGCCGACGATGGGCGACCAGAACTGCGCGGCCCAGTCGTTCGGGGTGGGGATGCTGCGGCCCTCGACGAGGGACGCGTTCGCCTCGTACCACTGCGGGCGCTCCCAGCCGTTCGCCTCCAGGAAGAACGCGCCGTGCTCCTCCTGGCGTGCGTAGAAGGGGCTCTTGCGGATCGGGCGGGGCTCCCCGGAGGGCTGGAGGGGGTGGAGGATGTCGTAGACCTCGACGAAGTTCCGGCAGTCGCGGGCCAGGACGTACTCCGGGGTGAGCTGGTGTGGCTCGAAGCGGTTGACGTCGCACTCGTGCAGGTCGAACGACGAGCAGTGGCCGTCGACGAGCCACTCGGCCATGGCCCGGCCGACGCCCGCGGAGTGGGTGACCCACACGGCCTCGGCGACCCAGAACCCCTTGACGTCGGGGGACTCGCCGAGGAGCGGGAAGTTGTCGGTGGTGAAGGAGAACAGGCCGTTGATGCCCTCCTCGACCTTCGCCTCCTTCGTCGCCGGGAGCAGCGACTGGGTCTCGGTCCAGGCGTCGGCGAAGTCGTCCTCGGTGAACTTCAGGACCGAGGGCATCGGCTGGGCGTCGTCGAAGGAGCGGATGTCGTCGGCGGAGATCGGCATCGGGCGGTGGCCGTAGTAGCCGATGCCGATGCCGTCGAACCGGTCGCGGTAGTAGAGGTCGGCGTCCTGGTGCCGCAGGATCGGGCGGACCGCCTCCTCGGTCTGGCCGGCGAGCGCGGGGATCGGGCCGGTCCAGGCGAGCTGGTGGGCGAGCGGGGTGAGCGGGAGGTTCATGCCGGCCATGCGGGCGATGCGCGGACCCCAGATGCCGGCGCAGCACACCACGATGTCGGCCTCCAGGTCGCCCTGATCGGTGCGGACGCCCGTCACCCGGCCGTCGGTCCGGAGGATGTCCAGGACCTCGTGGCGGGCGAGGAAGCGTACGCCGCGCTCGGTGGCCCGGCGGATCTGCGCCTCGACGGCGAGGACGGCCTTGGCGAGGCCGTCCGTCGGGACGAGGAGGCCGCCGAGGACCCGGTCGGGGTCGACGAGGGGGTGCTGCTCGACGCACTCCTCGGCGGTCAGCAGCCGGGCCTCGATGCCCCAGGCGGTGACCCAGCCGTGGCGGCGGTGCAGTTCGGTCAGACGTTCGGGGGTGGTGGCCACTTCGAGGCCGCCGACCTGGAGGAAGCAGGGCTTGCCGTCGACGTCGAGGGAGCAGAACTTCTCGACGGTGTAGCGGGCCAGCTCCGTCATGGTCTTGGAGGAGTTGGTCTGGAAGACCAGGCCCGGGGCGTGTGACGTGGAGCCCCCGGTGGCGGGGAGCGGCCCCTGGTCGACCACGGTCACTTCGGTCCAGCCGCGCGCGGAGATCTCGTCCGCGAGTGCCGCGCCAACGACGCCCGCTCCGATGATGACCACTCGGGGTCCCGCCATCGCCGCACCTCCGATTGAAAACGAGTCCAGCCGGTTCAGTTGCTGTCTGCGCAACATGGTTCAGGTTGCGCAACTCAATGTGCCTGTCGCGGGGAGGGGGTGTCAAGGGGTCCGTGACGTCGGAAAACGGCCTTCGAAAAGGCCCCGGGAACGGCGAAGCCCGGCGGGCGGCGCACCCCTGTGCACGCCGCCCGCCGGGCTCGTCCGACCGGCCTTCCGACCTCGTTATTCCGACCTCGTTACTTGATCCAGGCGTCGACCTTGCCGCGGTTGGCCTCGACCCACTTCTTCGCCGCCGCCTCGGGCGCCATCTTGTCCACGGCGATGTACTTGGCCACGGTGTTCTGGTCGTCGTTCGTCCAGGTGAAGTTCTTGACCAGGTTGTACGCCGGGCTGTCCGACTTGGCGAACTTCGTGCTGACGATCTTGTCCAGTTCGTAGACGGGGTAGTCGCAGGCGACCTTCTCCGCGTCGGCGTCACAGCCGGTCTTGTACTCCGGCAGCTTCACCTTGACCAGGGGCACCTCGGCCATGAACCACTGCGGCTCGTAGAAGTAGCCGATCACCCATTCCTTGTCCTTCTCCGCCTTGCGGAAGGCCTGGATGAGCGCGGTCTCGCTGCCCGCGTACACCACCTTGAAGTCCAGCTTCAGGTTCTTCACCAGGGCCTCGTCGTTGGTGACGAACGACGGGTCGCCGTCGAGGAGCTGGCCCTTGCCGCCGGACTCGGAGGTCTTGAACTTGTCGGCGTACTTGTCGAGGTTCTTCCAGTCGGTGATGTCGGGGTGCTCCTTGGCGAGCCACGGCGGCACGTACCAGCCGATCAGCCCCTTGTTGCCGGTGGCACCGGCCTCGACGGCCGTCTTCTGGTCGGTGATGTACTTCTTCTTCAGATCGTCGTGGCCCCAGTTCTCGATGACGGCGTCGACCTCACCCGTCCCGAAGCCCTGCCAGGCGATCTCCTCCTTCAGGTCCTTCTTGGTGACCTTGCAGCCGAGGTCGTGCTCCGCGACGTACGCGACGACCGCCGCGTTGGCCTCGTAGCCCACCCACGGGTTCACGGCGAGGTTGAAGGTGCCGCACTTCCCGGAGTCGCCCGAACCGCCCGAGCCCGCCGAGTCCTCACCGACCTTCGCGCCGCCGCAGGCGGTCAGGGCGAGACCGAGGACGGCCGCTCCGGCCACGCCGGCTCTCCACTGTCGTACTTGTGTTGCCATGGTCAGTGCTCCTTACGCGCTCACGCGTCGCGCCGCGGCCTGAGTGATCCGGTCGAACATGACTCCGAGGAGGACGATGGCGAACCCTGCCGCCAGGCCCTTCCCGTACAGCTGCCCCTGGGAGAATCCGGCCACGACGTCGTAGCCGAGGGCGCCCGCTCCTACCAGGCCGCCCACAACAACCATCGACAGCACGTAGATCAGGCCCTGGTTGGTCGCGAGCGTCAGGGCACTGCGTGACATCGGCAGTTGAACCTTGGTGATGATCTGCCAGGTGTTGCACCCGGCGGAGGTGGCCGCCTCCACGGTGGCCTCCGGCACGGCCCGCACCCCATCCGCGATGATCTTGATGGCGACGGGTGCCGCGTAGACGATCGCGGCGACGATGGCCGTGAAGCGGGTCGCCCCGAACAGCGCGAGGAACGGCACGAGGTAGACGAACGGCGGCATGACCTGCGCCGCGTCGAGGGTCGGCCGCAGCACCCGGTCCACGAGGGGGCTGCGCCCCATCCACACCCCGAAGGCCATGCCGAGCACCATGACCAGCACGGTCGCCACGAGGGTGGAGGCCAGCGTCGTCATCGCGTCCGACCACAGGCCCGTCCCGACCAGCAGACCCACGCAGACGGCGGCTACGGCACCGGCCCGCCATCCGCCGAGCACCACGCCGAGCGCGATCAGCACCGCGGCGACGAGCCACCACGGCGAGTCGGTGAGCAGCGACTGGAACGGGTTGAGCAGACCGTTGGTGATGGCGTCCCGGAAGGCGTTGGTGAGCCCGGAGAGGCTGTCCTGCACCCAGGTCGTCGTGGTGTCGGCCGCCTTGACGATGGAGCTGCCGGCCCCGCCCTCGCCGGGGAACTCCGCCGCCCACACATAGGTGTGCGACATGTACACGAGGACGGCCGCGACCGCACCGCCCGCGGCCAGCAGCGGCCGCCGCCAGGTCGCGAACCGGCCGCTCGCGTGCCGGGTCGTCTCCTGACGCGCGCTCGCCGCGGTGGTCACCCGGTCAAGGACGATCGCCATGACGACGATGGCGAGGCCCGCGTTGAAGGCCGTGCCCACGTCGAGCGACTCCAGGGCCTGCATGACGGTCTTGCCGAGACCGGGCGCGTCGATCAGGGCGGCGATCGTCACCATGGCCAGGGCGGCCATGATCGACTGGTTGACGCCCATCACCACGGTCCGCTTGGACATCGGCAGCAGCACCTTCAGCAGTGCCTGCCGCCGGGTCGCGCCGAGCGAGTCGGCCGCCTCGACGGTGGTCTCGGGGACGGACCGGATGGCGTGCGCGGTGATCCGGATGGCGGGCGGCGAAGCGTAGACGACGGTGGCGATGGTGGCCGAGGCGCCGCCGATGAGGAAGAACAGCGTCAGCGGGGCCAGGTAGACGAAGGTCGGCATCGTCTGCATGAAGTCCAGGAAGGGTGTCACGATCCGGTTGAACCGGTCGGAGAGCCCCGCCCACACGCCCAGCGGGATCGCGAACAGCAGCGCCACGAGGACCGCGGAGACGGTGAGGGCGAGGGTGTCCATGCTCTCCTGCCACAGCCCCTGGAGCCCGAAGAAGGTGAAGCCGGCCACGGCCAGCAGCGCCACCCGCCAGTTGCCCACGGCCCAGGAGACGTAGCCGACGATGCCGACGACGCCGAGCCAGCCGATCTGCGGGAGCGGACGGCCGGCGGAGGGCTGGGAGATCAGCTCCTGGACGAAGGTCACCAGGGTGTCGATGACCAGCCGGATCTCATTGAAGAAGTAGAGGAAGAGCGGGTTGGAGTTGCGGTTGGCGCCGATGGAGTCGTAGAGGTCGTTGATCCAGCGGTGCAGATCCGTGAGGTCCGCCGCGGCGAGGGTGAGGGTCTGCCTGCCGCGCAGCAGGGCGAAGAGCACCAGCCAGACGACGACGATCGCCGCGACGACGGTGCCGCGTCCGACCTTCCGTGTGCGGGCGCCGGAGGCGGCGGCCGGGGGGACGGCATCGGTCTTCAGCGGGGGTTCGGGTTTCTGCGGTTGTTCCGGCTTCTCCACGGCGACGGTCATCACATGCCGCCTTCCTGCCCGGCGACCACCGCGAGGATCTCCTCGTCGCCGACGATGCCGAGCAGTTCGCCGTTCTCGACGACCTTGACCGGCTTGTCGGCCGCCAGCACCGCGCGGGTCGCCTCGCGGACCACGACGTCCGGGCCCAGCTCGGGGCCGTCCAGGGCGTCGCCGTCGGCGACCGGCCGCATGATCCACCGCAGGGTGAGCACATCGCCGCGCGGGACGTCCTTGACGAACTCGCGGACGTAGTCGTCGGCGGGGGCGCCGACCAGTTCGTCGCCGGTGCCGCACTGGACCATCTTGCCGTCCCGCATGATGAGGATGCGGTCGCCGAGTTTGAGCGCCTCGGAGAGGTCGTGGGTGATGAAGACCATCGTCTTGCCGACCTCGTGGTGCAGCCGGATGACCTCGTTCTGCATGTCGCGGCGGATCAGCGGGTCGAGCGCCGAGAACGGCTCGTCGAAGAAGAGGACGTCCGGGTCGCCGGCGAGCGCCCGGGCGAGCCCGACACGCTGCTGCATACCGCCGGAGAGCTGGTCGGGGTAGGAGTTCTCGTAGCCGGACAGGCCGACGAGTTCGACGACCTCCAGGGCCCGCCTGGTCCGCTCCGCCTTGCTCATGCCGCGGATCTCCAGGCCGAACGCCACGTTGTCGACGACCCGGCGGTGCGGCAGCAGCCCGAAGTGCTGGAAGACCATGGAGAACTTGCTCCGCCTGAGGTCCCGCAGACGCCTGGCGTCCGCCTCGCGGATGTCCTCGCCCTCGAAGACGAGCTCCCCGGAGGTGGGTTCGATCAGGCGGGTGAGACATCGCACCAGGGTGGACTTGCCGGAGCCGGACAGGCCCATCACGACGAAGACCTCGCCCTTGCGGACGTCGAAGTTCACGTCGCGCACGGCCGCGGTGCATCCCGTGCGGTCCATGAGCTCACGGCGGGTGAGGCCGCACAGCTCCTCCGACTCCGGCACCCGGTCGGCCTTCGGCCCGAACACCTTCCACAGCCGGCGCACGGATATGACCGGCGTACCGTCCGAGTCCTGAGGTGTGCCGCGCCGCTGCGGCACCTCGGTCTGCGTTGGGGTCACGATCGACCTCTTTTCGGCGTTCAGCCGCGGAACCAGTGCTGCGGCCGGGGTTGGATGTTCTGCCAGATGTGCTTGGGCTCTCGGTACTCGTTCAGGCCGGTCGGTCCCAGCTCCCGGCCCACGCCCGAATGCCCGAAGCCACCCCATTCCGCTTGCGGCACATAGGGGTGGTAGTCGTTGATCCACACCGTGCCGTGGCGCAGCCTGCGGGCGACCCGCTGGGCCTTGCCCGCGTCCTGCGTCCAGACGGCTCCGGCGAGTCCGTACTCGGTGTCGTTGGCGATGCGTACGGCGTCGTCCTCGTCGGTGAAGCGCTCCACCGTGAGCACGGGCCCGAAGGACTCCTCGTGCACCACGCGCATGTCCTGGTGGCACTCGTCGAGCACGGTCGGCGGGTAGAACCAGCCGTTCGCGAGCGCCGGGTCGGTGGGGCGTTCGCCGCCGCAGCGCAGGACGGCGCCCTCGGCGAGGCCCGCAGCGACGTACGCCTCGACCTTCTCCCGGTGCTGGGCGGAGATCAGCGCGCCGGTCTCGGCCTCGTCGTCGAAGGGCCCGCCGAGCCGGATGAGTCGAGCCCGGCGGACGATCTCGTCGACGAGGCGGTCGTGCAGGGAGTCCTCGACGATCAGCCGGGCTCCGGCCGAGCAGACCTGGCCCGAGTGCAGGAAGACGGCGGTGAGCGCGAAGTCCACGGCCGTCTCGAAGTCGGCGTCGGCGAAGATCACATTGGGGTTCTTGCCGCCGAGTTCGAGGGCCACCTTCTTCACGGTCGCGGCGGCGGTGGCCATGATCCGTCTGCCGGTGTCCAGGCCGCCGGTGAAGGAGACCATGTCGACCCTCGGGTCCTCGGAGAGCGGGGCGCCCACCTCGGGGCCGGTGCCGAGGACGAGGTTGGCGGCCCCGGCCGGGAGCCCGGCCTCCGCCAGCGCCCGCATCAGCAGGATCGAGGTGGAGGGGGTCAGCTCGCTGGGCTTCAGGACGACGGTGTTGCCGGCGAGGAGAGCCGGGGCGACCTTCCAACTGGCTTGCAGGAGCGGGTAGTTCCAGGGGGTGATGAGTCCGCAGACGCCGATCGGCTCGTACACCACACGGCTGACGGCGTCGTCGCGTCCGGTGTCGATCACCCGGCCGGCGTCGGTGCCGCCGAGACCGCCGTAGTAGCGGAAGCAGGAGACCACGTCGGCGATGTCGTACTCGCTCTCCACCAGCCGCTTTCCGGTGTCCAGCGACTCGGCGCGGGCGAACTCCTTCGCGTCGCGTTCGATGATGTCGGCCGTGCGCAGCAGCAGTGCGCCGCGCTCCCGCTCGGGGGTGTGCGGCCACGGTCCCTCGTCGAAGGCGGCACGGGCCGCCGCGATCGCCGCCTCGGTGTCGGATCGGGTGCCTTCCGAGACGGTCGCGGCGAGCGAGCCGTCAGCGGGGCAGCGGACCTCCCGTCGCCCTCCGGCCACCGGATCCCGCCACGTCCCCGCCACATACAGGTCTGCCACTCGCCAAGCCCTTCAGCTGAAATGCGTTGCGCATCATGCATCCAATTGCTTGTGGTGGAACACCCTGTCGGGCGCCAAGACCTACGTCAAGAGGTTGGTGGATGACGATTCAGCCATGCGGACACTTGCGCGTCCACCCTTGACCGGGAGCGGTGTCAAGCCGACCATGTTGCGTATCGCTCACCTTGTTGTGCAATACGCACCGACGGAGGCTGTCATGTCCCCTCGACCGCACCCTGGCCGTGAGTACGTCCTCACCCTCTCGTGTCCCGACAGCGCGGGGCTGGTCCACGCGGTGAGCGGCTTCCTCGTGAGGAACTCCGGGAACATCCTGGAGAGCCAGCAGTTCGACGACCGACTCCAGGGCCGCTTCTTCATGAGGGTCCACTTCGATGTCTCCGACCCGGACGCGGAGCTGAAAACGTTGCGTTACCGGTTCGGTCCCGTTGCCGAGGCGTATCGCATCTCCTGGGCCCTCAGCGAGGCGTCCACCCCGACCCGGACGCTCATCATGGTGTCCCGGTTCGGCCACTGCCTGAACGACCTTCTCTTCCGCAGCCGATCCGGCGCCCTCAACATCGAGATCCCGGCGATCGTCTCCAACCACCGTGACTTCGAGGGGCTCGCGGAGACCTACGGCATCCCCTTCCACCACGTCCCGGTCACCCGGGACACCAAGGCCGAGGCGGAGGCGCGGCTGCTGGAGCTGGTGCGCGACCTCGACGTCGACCTGGTGGTGCTGGCCCGCTACATGCAGATCCTCTCCGACGACCTGTGCAAGCAGTTGGAGGGCCGTGCGATCAACATCCACCACTCCTTCCTGCCCAGCTTCAAGGGCGCCCGCCCCTACGACCAGGCCTACGACCGCGGGGTCAAGCTGGTCGGCGCGACGGCCCACTATGTGACCCCCGACCTGGACGAGGGCCAGATCATCGAGCAGGACGTGGTCCGCGTCGACCACTCCCTCGACCCCAAGGACCTCGTCACCGTCGGCCGTGACGTGGAGGCGCAGGTCCTCGCGCACGCGGTGAAGTGGCACAGCGAGAGCCGGGTGATGGTGGACGGCAACCGCACGGTGGTCTTCCGCTGAGAGCGGCCACGACGGCGGGCGGGGCTGGATCTCCAGCCCCGCCCCTCTTTGTATACGGCCTATGCGGCCCGCCGGGGTTGCCGCGTATACGGCCCGGCAAGGGTGCCCGTGGTCAGCTGCCCGCCGTGGTGTCCGTCAGCCGTCGAGGCGGTCCAGCAGGGCGCGGCGCCAGGTCTCCGTCTCGGCGATCTGGTTGAACGTGAACAGGTGCAGCCCCGCCACCCCCGCCGAGGACGCGGTGAGCGCGCCCTCGGACCGGGTCAGCAGGGCCTCGGGCGAGTAGCCGCCGGGCGCGGCGAACCGCAGGAACCACAGGGGGTGCTTCGCGAGGAACCGCGTCGACTCCCCCACCCCGATCTTCGTCGCCATGGCCAGCAGCTTCGCCCGCTGCACGGGGCCGGCGACGCCCACGTACACGGGCAGCGCGACTCCCCTGCCCCGCACCCGGGCGATCCACTGCCCGAGCACCCGCGGGTCGAAGCAGAGGTTGCTCACGAGGTACGTGGCGTGCTCGCGCTTGTCCCACATGGCCTGGACGGTGATGTCGTCATGGATCAGCGGATGACTCTCGGGATAGCCGGTGACGCCGACCTCGGCGAAGGGCCGCCCCAGCTCGCTCAGGCGGCGCAGTACCGGCAGCGCCCCGTCGTACGTCCCGGCCGGCGGATCGGCGTCGCCGGCCGGCACGAAGACGTCGTCGACGCCCGACTCGCGGAGCCGGTCGACGGTCTCCTTCAGGTGCGCGTCGTCCCGCAGCAGCCGCGCGGGCACGTGCGGGACGACGCGGTAGCCGTGGGCGGCGAGCCGCGCGGTGAGGTCGAGGGTCGGCTCCAGGCCCTTGACGGGGGACGCCGTCACGGTGACGACGACGTCGCGCGGCACATGGGCGAGGACCTTCTCCTCGGTCGCCCCGGCGGGCAGCACCTCGTAGCGGACGCGGCGCAGCAGCGCACTGAGTCCTGGGGCGGTCAACCTCTACCCCGCCGACTTCTGGGCGTCACGGTGGCGGTAGAAGGCGGCCTTGGACGCGGGCAGCGGCTCCTTGCCGAGGATGAGGTCGGCGGCCTTCTCCGCGATCATCATCACGGGCGCGTAGATGTTGCCGTTGGTGACGTACGGCATGACGGAGGCGTCCACGACGCGCAGGCCCTCGACGCCGTGCACTCGCATGCTGGTGGGGTCGACGACGGACATCTCGTCGGTGCCCATCTTGCAGGTGCAGGAGGGGTGCAGGGCGGTCTCGCCGTCCTTGGCGACCCAGGCGAGGATCTCCTCGTCGGTCTCCACGGACGGTCCGGGTGAGATCTCCCCGTCGTTGTAGGGGGCGAGCGCGGGCTGGTTGAGGAGGTTGCGGGCCACGCGGATCGCCTCGACCCATTCGCGGCGGTCCTGCTCGGTGGAGAGGTAGTTGAAGCGCAGCGCGGGGTGTTCGCGGGGGTCCTTGCTCTTGATCTTCACGGAGCCGATGGCGTCGGAGTACATGGGTCCGACGTGCACCTGGTAGCCGTGGCCGCCGGCCGGTACGGAGCCGTCGTAGCGGACCGCGATCGGCAGGAAGTGGAACATGAGGTTGGGGTAGTCGACGTCGTCGTTGCTGCGGCAGAAGCCGCCGGCCTCGAAGTGGTTGGTGGCGGCGGGCCCCTTGCGGAACAGCCACTGGAGCCCGATGAAGGGGGCGCGCCACTTCGCCAGGTACGGCTGCATGGAGACGGGCTGTTTGCAGGCGTACTGGATGTAGACCTCCAGGTGGTCCTGCATGTTCTCGCCGACGCCGGGGAGGTCGTGGACGACGTCGATGCCGAGGGCGCTCAGTTCCTCGGCGTTGCCGACGCCGGAGAGCTGGAGCAGCTGCGGGGAGTTGATGGCGCCGCCGCACAGGATGACTTCCTTGGCGCGGACCTGCTTCGGGGCGCCCTTGCCGCGCTGGTACTCGACGCCGACGGCCTTCTTGCCCTCGAAGAGGACGCGGGTGACGAGGGCGCGGGTGGTGACCGTGAGGTTGGGACGCTTCCTGGCGGGCTTGAGGTACGCCTTGGAGGCGGAGAGCCGGCGGCCGCGGTGGACGTTGCGGTCGAACTTGGCGAAGCCCTCCTGCCGGAAGCCGTTGACGTCGTCCGTGGGGGCGTGGCCCGCCTCCTCGGTGGCCTTGAGGAAGGCGGTGAACAGCGGGTTGGTGGCGGGGCCGCGTTCAAGGACGAGGGGGCCGTCGTGGCCGCGGAACTCGTCGTCCGGGTCGGCGGCGAGACAGTTCTCCATACGCCGGAAGTACGGCAGGCAGTGGGCGTAGTCCCAGCTCTCCATGCCCGGGTCGGCCGCCCAGCGCTCGTAGTCCAGGGGGTTGCCGCGCTGGAAGATCATGCCGTTGATGCTGCTGGAGCCGCCGAGGACCTTGCCGCGCGCGTGGTAGACGCGTCGGCCGCCCATGTGGGGCTCGGGTTCGGACTCGTACTTCCAGTCGTAGAACCGGCTGCCGATCGGATAGGTCAGCGCCGCGGGCATGTGGATGAAGACGTCCCACGGGTAGTCGGACCGGCCGGCCTCCAGGACCAGCACACGGTTGGCCGGGTCCGCGGAGAGTCTGTTCGCCAGTGCGCTGCCGGCCGAACCGCCGCCGACGATGACGAAGTCGTAGTGCAGGGGAGCCATGGTGCCTCGTCTCGCTCGCGCCATCGGTACGCGAGGCATGCTAGACCGGTATCGCGATACGCACCAGGTTGCGGCCAACGCAACTTGTCCGGGCGAGTTTCGCGCCTGTTACTTGCAATCGTGTTGTTTACTGCGCGTATAGTTTCGTTGTGAGCAACCACAGGCAAGACACCGAAACCTCGAATTCACAGTCCGGTGGAGTGCAGTCGGTCGACCGCGCCATCAGCGTCCTGGAGATCCTGGCCCAGCGTGGGGAGGCGGGCGTCAGTGAGGTGGCCGCCGAGATCGATGTTCACAAGTCCACCGCGTTCCGTCTGCTCGGCGCCCTGGAGGCTCGCGGTCTGGTGGAGCAGTCGGGCGAGCGCGGCAAGTACCGGCTCGGCTTCGGCATCGTACGCCTGGCCGGCGCGGTCACGGCCCGTATCGACATCACCCAGCAGGGCCGCCCGGTCTGCGAGCGGCTCGCGGAGGAGATCGGCGAGACCGTCAACATCGCGGTGCTCCAGGAGCACTACGCGATCAACCTCTACCAGGTGCGCGGCCCCGGGGCGGTGACCGCGCACAACTGGGTCGGCCAGCTGACCCCGTTGCACGCCACGTCGAGCGGCAAGGTGCTGCTGGCGTACCTGCCCACCCAGGAGCGCGCCGCGCTGCTGGCCGAGGCGGGCCTGAAGAAGGTCACGCCGCACACCATCACCTCGAGGACCAGGCTGGAGAAGCATCTGGCGGAGGTGCGGGAGGCCGGCTACGCCTGGACCCAGGAGGAGCTGGAGATCGGCCTGCACGCCATGGCCGCCCCGGTCCTGGACCGGGAGGGACAGGTCATCGCGGCGGTCACCGCCTCGGGACCCTCGTACCGGTTCACCGAGGAGCGGATGCGGGAGCTGGCCCCGGTGCTGATCAAGGGCGCCGAGGAGATCAGCCACCGGATGGGTTACCTGGGCTGATCCCCGGACGCTACGCCCGGCCGCCCAGCCGTTCGGTGACCCAGTCGTGGAAGGCGCCGATGTGGTGCTCGCTGGGCACCAGGACGCCGCCCTTGGCGTACATCCGGGAGCTCATGCCCGGCTGTGTGCGTTCGCACGCCTCGAAGTCCTGCCGGTTGACCCGGTCGAAGAGTTCCACGGACCGGCTGACGTCCTTGCCGCTCTCCACGACGTGCGGGAGGTAGAGCCAGTCGCACTCGACGATCGTGCGATCGACGGCCACCGGGTACATCCGGTGGAAGATCACATGGTCGGGGACGAGGTTGATGAAGACCTGCGGCTTGACGGTGATCGCGTAGTAGCGGCGGTCCTGGTCGTCCGAGACGCCGGGGATGCGGTCCAGTCCCTCGGAGCCGTCGACGGTGAAGCCCTGCACCTCCTCGCCGAACTCCGCGCCGTGGCCGACGTAGTACTGGGCCGCGTAGCCGTCCGCGAACTCGGGGAGCACCTCGGTGAGTTCCGGGTGGATCGTGGCGCAGTGGTAGCACTCCATGAAGTTCTCGATGATGAGCTTCCAGTTGGCCTTGACGTCGTAGACGATCCGCTTGCCGACGGAGAGGTTGTCGACGTCGTAGCGCTCGATGGACTCGACGTCGCCGAGCCGCTCGACGACCGCGCCGATCACGTCCTCCTCGAAGGAGGGCGGGTTCTCCGCCAGGCACACCCAGATGTAGCCGAGCCATTCGCGCACGGCCACGCCGACCAGGCCGTACTCGGTGCGGCCGACGTCGGGCATCTTGGTGAGGTTGGGCGCCGCGACGAGCTTGCCGTTCAGGTCGTACGTCCAGGCGTGGTACGGGCATTGGAAGGCCCGCTTGACCTCGCCGGTCTCCTCCGTGCAGAGCTTGGCGCCACGGTGCCGGCAGACATTGAAGTAGGCGCGGATCGAGTTGTCCCGGGCGCGGGTGACGAGGATGCTCTCGCGGCCCACGTCGACGGTGCGGAACGCACCGGGCTTCGCCAGTTCGGAGGCGCGCGCGACGCAGAACCACATGGTCTCGAATATGCGCTCCTGCTCCTGGGCGAAGATCTGCGGATCCGTGTAGGAGGAGCCGGGGAGGGTGGCGATCAGGCTGTCGGGCAGGCTGGTCGAGGTCACGGTGCACTCCTCGGGAAACGTCGTGGATCGGACTGTCACGCGCCGGGAAGAGCGACTCCGGACGGCGTTGTGTGTGGAGCAACGCTGCGCGCCATGAGGAACCGCAGCTTGGGGTGGTGCGACTGCGGTGTCAAGGCGTGGCGGCGAGCTGCTTGCGCCAGCGGGTGAACAGCCGGGGCTGGTTCATCCCGAGCACGGCGACCGGGTGTCCGGCGCGCCGGTAGACGGCGAGGACGTCGCGGTCGTCGGCGGCGCCCTGCTCGATGGTCACGCTGTCGGCGCCGGCCGCGTGACCGGCGAACTGGATCTTCACGCCGTACTGGTCGGACCAGAAGTACGGCGGCCGGGGCACGCCCGGTTCCACGGCGCCGCCCGCCAGCAGGGTGGCGACGGCGGCGGCGGGCCGTTCCTGGGCGCCGGTCCAGTGTTCGACGCGGCGGTGGTGTCCGGCGCGCGGGTCGTACCAGGAGGCGCAGTCCCCTACGGCGACGACGCCGGCGAGGCTGGTGCGGCCGTCGGCGCCGCACTGCACGCCGTTGTCGAGCGCGATGCCGGACCCTTCCAGCCACTCGACGCACGGGCGGGCGCCCACGCCGACGACGACGATGTCGGCGGGGATCGTACGGCCGTCCTCCAGGAGGACCGCGTCGACCCTGGCCTCGCCGCTGAGCCCCTTGACGCCGACCCCGCACAACAGCCGTACGCCGTGGTCGGTGTGGAGGGCGGAGACGATACGGCCCATCTCCTCGCCGAGGGGCCCGGCGAGCGGGGTGGGCGCCGCCTCGACGACCGTCACGTCCAGGCCGAGCGCGAAGGCGGTGGAGGCGACCTCGGCGCCGATGAAGCCGCCGCCGATCACGACCAGCCGTCCGCCGCCTGCCAGTTCGTCCCGCAGGGCGCGGGCGTCGTCCAGGGTGCGCAGGACGTGCACCCCGGCGAGGCCCTCGGAGCCGGGCAGCTGCCGGGCGGCGGCGCCGGTGGCGATGACGATGCCATCGGCCCGCACCGACCCGCCGTCGGCGAGCCGGACGGTCCGCTCACGGGCGTCGAGTCCCACGGCCCGGGTGCCGAGCAGCCACTCGGCCCGCAGGTCCTCGCCGTCCGTCTCCAGCGCGAGGTCGCTCTCGCCGAGCACCCCGGAGAGGAACTCCTTGGAGAGCGGGGGCCGGTCGTACGGGCGGTGGAGTTCGTCACCGATGACGACGAGCCGCCCGTCGTAGCCCTGCTTCCGCAGCGAGCGCGCCGCCGAGAGGCCGGCGAGCGAGGCGCCCACGACGGCCACCGTCCTCACGCGGGACCACCGGCGAGCCGGGCGGCCACGCAGGGCGGCAGGTTGGGGGCGTCCGTGGACACCTTCACGTAGATCATGCCGTCCTCGACGACGACCTCGTGCGTCCGCACCGGCAGCTTGGCCGGCGGAGCGTCGACCGCTCCGGTCCGCAGGTCGAACTTCGAGGCGTGCAGCGGGCATTCCACCTCGCAGCCCTCCAGCCAGCCGTCGGCGAGCGAGGCGTCCTGGTGGGTGCAGGTGTCGTCGATGGCGAAGACCTCGCCGTCGTCGGTGTGGAACACCGAGACCGGCGGGTCGATGTCGAGCCGGATGGCCTCGCCTCGCGGGAGATCCGAGAGACGGCACGCGGGAATCATCATGACACCTCGGTGCGTATAGCGAAACGGATTGCGGTAAGCGCAACATCAGTCTGGGGTCGCCCTGAACCCTTGTCAAGGCGTCGAAAGGCCCGCTTCGGACGGGTCGCCGGGCCGTCCTCAAGACAGCTCGAAACGCCCGTACCACCTGCGGAAACAGGCGGTACGGGCGCCGCGCGGGGAGCCTCGGTGGACCTGGTCAGAAACCGCGGTCGAGCCATTCCTGGAGGTGCGGGGCCTCCGTGGCGATCGTGGTCGTCCCCCCGTGACCGGTGTGGACGACGGTGTCGCCCGGCAGGGTCAGCAGCCGGTCGCGGATGGAGTCGACGATGGTGGGGAAGTCGCTGTACGACCTGCCCGTTGCGCCCGGTCCGCCCGCGAACAGGGTGTCGCCGCTGAAGAGGGCCGCCAGGTCCGGGGCGTACAGGCAGACCGCGCCGGGGGCGTGGCCGGGCGTGTGCAGCACGGTCAGCTCGATGCCCGCCACCGTCAGCACCTGCCCGTCGGCGAGTTCACCGTCGGGCGCGCGCTCGGGGTGGGTCTGCTTCCACAGGGGCAGGTCGTCCGGGTGGAGCCAGATCGGGGCGCCGGTGCGCTCGGCGAGGGCGGGCGCGGCGTCGATGTGGTCGTTGTGGGCGTGGGTGCAGACGATGGCCGTCAGCCTGCGGTCGCCGACGGCCTCGGCGATGGCGTCGGCGTCGTGGGCGGCGTCGATGACGACGACCTCGTGGTCGTCGCCGACGATCCACACGTTGTTGTCGACGTCCCAGGTACCGCCGTCCAGACTGAACGTGCCGGACGTGACGAGGTGCTCGACGCGGGCGCCGGCCGTCACAGGACCACCACCGAGCGCAGCACGTCACCGTGGTGCATCCGCTCGAAGGCCTTCTCGACGTCGTCCAGGGCGATGGTCTCGGTGACGAAGGCGTCGAGGTCCAGCCGGCCCTGGAGATAGAGGTCGATGAGCATCGGGAAGTCACGGGACGGCAGGCAGTCGCCGTACCAGGACGACTTCAGCGAACCGCCGCGGCCGAAGACGTCGAGCAGGGGCAGCTCCAGCTTCATCTCCGGGGTCGGCACGCCGACGAGGACGACCGTGCCCGCGAGGTCGCGGGCGTAGAAGGCCTGCTGGTACGTCTCGGGGCGGCCCACCGCCTCGATGACGACATCGGCGCCGAAGCCGCCGGTCAGCTCACGGATCGCCTCGACGGCGTCGGTGTCGCGGGAGTTGACGGTGTGGGTCGCGCCCAGCTTCTCGGCGGTCCGGAGCTTGCGGTCGTCGATGTCCACCGCGATGATCTTCGCCGCGCCCGCCAGGTTCGACCCGACGACCGCTGCGGCGCCGACCCCGCCGCAGCCGATGACGGCGACGCTGTCACCGCGTCCGACGTTGCCGGTGTTGATGGCCGCGCCGATACCGGCCATCACGCCGCAGCCGAGCAGACCGGCGGCCGCGGCGGACGCGGAGCGGTCGACCTTGGTGCACTGCCCCGCCGCCACCAGCGTCTTCTCCGCGAAGGCGCCGATGCCCAGCGCCGGGGACAGCTCCGTGCCGTCGGTCAGCGTCATCTTCTGCTTGGCGTTGTGGGTGGCGAAGCAGTACCACGGCCGGCCGCGCCGACAGGCCCGGCACTGCCCGCACACGGCACGCCAGTTCAGGATCACGAAGTCACCGGGGGCCACGTCGGTGACCCCCTCCCCCACCGACTCCACGACACCGGCCGCCTCATGGCCCAGCAGGAAGGGGAAGTCGTCGTTGATGCCGCCCTCGCGATAGTGGAGATCGGTGTGGCAGACCCCGCACGCCTCGATCTTCACCAGCGCCTCACCCGGTCCGGGGTCGGGCACGATGATCGTTTCCAGGCTGACGGGGGCGCCCTTCCCCCGCGCGACGACAGCACGGACCTGGTGAGCCATGGCCACTCCTCGGCTGGTACGAGACCTCAGACTGATGTTGCTTATGGCGGTACACAACGCATGTTCCGCAACACAGCATCGGGGAGGGCGGACCCGGGGTCAAGGATTCGACCCGCGGTTTCCGACAGGCCTCGCGGGGGACCCACCGACCGTTACCGAGCGGCCCCTCCCGCACTGGCCCCAGCGGGCGGCACACCGGCCCCGACCGGGGTCGCACCCGCCCCGGCATGCATCACACCCGCGACGACTCCCGGCGCTCCGACGGTCCGCCGTCGCAGCCGAAGCCGGTTTCCGGCTGCCGGCCCGCCTGCGCGGCGCTCCCGCACTGCACCCACGCGGACTGACGTGCGCGGCGGAACTGGAGGTCGTGACCGACGGGGGTGAACCCTGGGGCGTCCCCCGGCTGGACCGGGTCGGGCTGCACGAGGCCACGGTGCGCCTCTCTCGAGCGGCCGGTCTGCCACGGCGGCTGCCCGACGGGCTGGGGCTCGCCGTGCGCGTCGCCGGGGCGGACGAGCCGGACCATCCCCTCGACCTGCTCCTCACCAGCAGCGGCCGGAGCGGTTCAGCCGTCGTCTCCCCCTGCCGCGCGCCGACACGCTGGGCGGCCCGTACTCCAGCCTGGTCGCCTACCGGGTGGCCGGCCGCTCCCGCGTCCTCGCGGCCTTCCCACGCCCGGGGCGGGCGCGGGTGCACAGCGACCCGGCGAGCCTGCGCGACGCCCTTGCCGAGGCGCCACTCGTCTTCCCCCTGTGCGCCGCCCGTGCACCGCGTCGCCTTTCGCGTCTGCGGGCCGGCCGAGCACCGGCCGCCGACTCGCCCGACCGACCGTGGCGGCCGTTCGACCTCCTGACGGTGCGTACGCCGCTGCCGCTGGAGCAGGAGGAGGCCCTCGGCTTCGACCCGTACGTCTGCGGCGCCCGCGCCTTCACCCCCCGGCCGCACCCTGGCCATGTCACGCCGGGCGGCCTACCGAGGCTCACGGGAGGGACGGGGGAACAGCCTCCGGGGCTGACCTCGGCGACGGGGCTCCGGCCGTACGCGGAACTCCCTGCCCTCACGCCGCCGCCATCGGAACCAGCTTGCCGCCCCCTGCTTCGGGGCGGCCCCGCCGGGGCTCCGACCGCGTCCTCCGACCGTACGGGTCCGCCCTGCCCCGAGTCCGACGGGTGGGGGGCCGCCCAGCCGGGGCTCCCGGCACCATGTGTCTCGCCGTCGACGCCCCCGCCCCACCCCACTGCCGGGGGGAGCGAGGGGCGAGGGTCAGCGTGCCGTCCGGCCCATGCGGCCGCCACCGCCGGCGCCCATGCCGGTCCGGCCGGTCCGGTCGGTCTCGCCCGCCGCGGCCCCGGCGGCCAGCGCCAGCAGCAGCGCGACGGCGCCGACGATGATGTTGTTCACGACAGTCCGCGTG
The DNA here is from genome assembly GCF_023516595.1 of Streptomyces neyagawaensis. Classification (GTDB taxonomy): domain Bacteria; phylum Actinomycetota; class Actinomycetes; order Streptomycetales; family Streptomycetaceae; genus Streptomyces; species Streptomyces neyagawaensis. Next base: position 27,828 of record NZ_JAMGBG010000043.1, read on the forward strand.
GTGTCGACGTTCCCCGCGACGACCCACGGAGCGACGATGGTCCAGACTCCGATCAGCGCCGCCGCCCACGCCCTGGCGTGGGTGCGCTCGTAGGCGTGGCCGAAGCCGCTCAGCAGCAGCGCGTAGGCGATACCGGTGATCAGGTTGTTGATGGCCAGGGTGCCGAGGTCGTTGAATCCCGCGATCCAGGGCGACGCGGCCAGGTACAGCCCCGTGACGAGGGCCAGCGCCTCGACGGCCTGCCCCTGCTGCGTCGAGGCCGCCCGCTCGGCCCGGGCGTGGCGTTCCCGCATCTCGACGATGTCCGGATGCGACTCCAGGGTGGTGTGGGTCTGGTCGGTCATTGATCGCCTCCTGCTTCGGGGGGCCACGATCCGTGTCCCCGATCGAAGCCCGAGTACCCAAGCAAATGCCCTGAATCGGGTCATTTCGATGTGCGGGTCGGGACCGGCGACAGGGTGGCCGGAACCCGGCAGGAGTCTCCCCCCGCGCAACATGCATGCCCGCGGCGGGGGTACCTCGTCCGCTCGGTCATCCCGAGGAGTTCCCCATGACCTTCAATCCCCTGGAAGAGCGGGGCATCCCGCTGGACCGCCAGCTCCGCGACTGGAGTGAGCTGAACGTGGAACCGATCGACCCCGACCGGTGCGATCCCTACACCCGGTGCCGCATCATCACGATGAACGGCATCGAGGTGGAGGCGATCCTCTTCAGCCACCATCTGGCCCGCAACACCGTCGACCCCGAGGTCAAACGGCAGCTCGCCCGGACCCGTTACATCGAGGCGCAGCAGCAGAAGGTGGTCAACTGGCTGCTGCCCGGCGTGGCTTCCGTGCTGGAGACGACGATCGCCTACGAGCAGGTCGCGGTGGACCTGACGGCGTGGGTCGCGCGGATGGAACCGGATCCGTATCTGAAGCAGGCGTACGAGTTCGGTGTGCTGGAGGACTTCGACCATCTGTACCGGTACGCCAACCTCTACGAGATGATCGAGCACCGCAAGGCGGAGTCGATCGTCGAGGGGCTCACGGAGGTCATGCCGGGGCGGCCGACCAGGTTCCACCACCGCGATCCGTACGACAACGTGCGCGACCCGTATGCGAAGGACGGGACGGACCCGCTGTCGAAGCTGCACACGCTGACGATCATGTCGGCGGAGCAGCAGACCATGAACTTCTACATGAACGTCGGCCCGCAGTACATGGAGCCGATCGCCCGACGGCTGTACCAGGAGATCGGGCTCATCGAGGAGGAGCACGTCACGCACTACGAGTCCCTCGTCGACCCGGGCGAGACGTGGTGGGAGCAGTTGGTCAACCACGAGTACAACGAGTGCTACCTCTACTACTCCTTCATGGAGCAGGAGAGCGACCCCAAGGTGAGGGCCGTCTGGGAGCTGCACCTGAACATGGAGCTGGAGCACCTGCACATCGCCTGCGACCTGATGCGCCGGCACGACGGCCGCGATCCCGCCTCGGTGCTGGCACCGCGGCTGCCGAACGTGCTCACGTTCGAGCCGAACAAGGGCTATCTGCGGGAACTGCTCGACACGCAGATGGATCTGACCACGCTCGGCGCCGGCTATGTGCGGGACGCGCACGAGCGGTTCGAGTCGATGCAGGAGCGGATCCACGGCGGTGAGGCACCGCCCAGCGACCAGGTCATCGCGCAGCACCGATCGATGTTCGGCCGCGAGTACCGCGTGCAGACCGACGGCGAGCACCCCGACCCCGCCCGGCGCGAGAAGTGAGGGAGGGCGGGATGACCGAGCTCCACACCCCGCACGCCGGTGACGACCGGGCGGCGGACACGGACGTGGTGGCGCTGCTGATGCGGCAGCACGGCGACATCCGCAATCTCTTCGACGAGGTCGAGGCGAGCACCGGCGAGGAACGCCGTGACGCCTTCCGCCGGCTCGTGCGGCTGCTGGCCGTGCACGAGACCGCCGAGGAGGAGATCGTCCACCCCTTCGCCCGTAGCGCCCTGGCCGGCGGCGGTCAGGTCGTCGACGACCGGCTCACCGAGGAACGGGCCGCCAAGGAGACCCTGGCGGATCTGGACGACCTGGACACCGACGACCCGAAGTTCCTGCCCAGGCTGACGCGGCTGCGGACGGACGTGCAGGAGCACGCCCGGGCCGAGGAACGCTACGAGTTCCCGCACCTCCGCCGAGGCGCCGACCCCGGGCGGCTGGCCGCCCTGGCCAAGGCGGTCGAGGCCGCCGAGGCGATGGCGCCCACCCGACCCCACCCGGGCATCGAGTCGCCGGCGGCGAATCTGGCCCTCGGCCCGGTCGCCGCCCTCGTGGACCGTACGAAGGACGCGGTCCGCAAGGCCATGGGCAAGGACGGCTGAGCGCCCGGCGTATCCGGCGTGGCGGGGGTGGTCGAGGGCACCCTCGGGCCCGGAGTGGCCGGGGAGGCCGCAGCGGCATCTAATGGTGGAGGGAGCGGCGGCGATTGGAGGACGTCTGGCGTGGTTGACCTGGGGCTTCGCCCGGTCGACGGAGCCGCTCGCACCTCGTGGTGATGGCGGCGCCGTCCCGTCCGCAGCGGCCCTCACGACCGTGACGCAAAACGGTTCCTCCGGGCGTTCCGGGTGTTCCGGCGCGGCATGGTGCGGGGCGCCGCCGGGCACACATGTGTCGGGTTTGCGGTGAAGCGGCTGGGCACTCGGATCGTCCCAGAAGCAAGCGCCTGAGTTGAGGTGATCAACCCGCGGGACGGGTGTCGGCCAGGGTTCCTCGCGTGCCGGTCACGGCAGCGAGCCGAGCAGAGGGCGACTGATGACGACGATCGGCCTGGAAGAGGAGTACATGCTGGTCGACCCTGTCACGGGCCTACCGGTCCCCTACGCCGAGAAGGTCCGCCTGTCGGCGTGTCTGGCGCACCTGGCGGAGGAGCACGAGGTGCACTACGAGCTGCTCCAGTCGCAGGTCGAGGTGACCACCCCGGTGTGCCACACCCTGGACGAGATCGGCGGTCACCTGCTGCGGCTGCGGCACGCGGTGGGCGCCGCCGCCGAGGAGCACGGCTGCCGCATCGCCGCGGCCGCGACACCGCCGCTGCGCGACGCCCGGTCCATGGCCGTCACCGACCAGACCCGCTACCGGGCCATGCTCGCGCAGGCACCGCAGTTGGTGGAGGAACAGCTGGTCAACGGCATGCATGTGCATGTGGGTGTCCCCAGCCGCGAGGTCGGCGTGGAGGTGCTGAACCGGCTTCGCGTCTGGCTGCCCACCCTGACCGCGATGTCGGCGAACTCCCCGCTGTGGGACGGCCACGACACCGGCTTCGCCAGCTGGCGCACGGTCGTCTTCAGCCGCTGGCCGGTGAGCGGTATGCCGCCCGCCTTCCTGGACGCGGCCGACTACGACCGGCGGCTCAACCAGCTGGTGGAGAGCGGTCTGATCTGCGACACGGGCCAGGTGTACTGGCAGGCACGTCTCTCGGAGCGCTACCCGACCGTCGAGGTGCGCTGCCCCGACGTGCAGCTGCGCGCGGACGACGCGGTGATGTTCGCCGGGATCGTCCGGGCCCTGGTGGAGACCGCCCGCGTCGAGGCGGCCGCCGGCGCTCCCCCGCCCGACTGCCCGCCGGAACTGCTGGAGGCGGCCATGTGGCACGCCGCCCGCCATGGTCTGAGCGACACCCTGATAGGACCCGACGGTCGGCGCCACCGGGCCGGTGACGTGCTGTGCCGGCTCCTGCTCCATGTCGGGCCGGCGCTGGACGCGTCCGGCGACACCCGTGAGGTGACGAGCCTGGTGCACCGGCTCCTCCAGGGCGGCACCGGGGCGGACCGGCAGCGGACCGCCCTCGCGACCGGCGGCCCGAGGGCGGCCATCGAGCTGATCACCACGGAGAGCACACTCCCCTGACGTGCGCGGCCACGCCGTACCGGCGGCGGCGTCACCGGGCATGGCCACGCCGTACCGGCGGCGGGGTCACCGCTCGCGGGCGCGTCCGGTCACGACCTGTACGGACCGCTTTCCGCCGAACCCGATACGTCGGGTGCCGCCCGCACCGAGGCGGCGCCCTTCAGTCGGCTACGGCGCGGGAGTCGGGCCCGGCCGCTCCCCGCGGCCGACGGAGACACGGCCGCCCGACCGTGTCTGCGGGGTCAGTTCGACCTGAACCTGATGGGTCGTCTGGCGGTCGACGGAGCCGCCCAGTTCGGCCGTCACCACCCCGATGCGCACCCCGCCGCGGCCCGATCCGGACTGGTGGACCTGCACGGTGAACTGGAGGCTCACCTTGTCGACGCTGAATCCGAGGGAGCGGCCCTGCGCCTCGTCCTGGGCCCGCTCCAGTTCACCCCTGATCTGGCGGATCACCTCGGTCAATCCCACGAACCCCGGTCCATCGGTCAACTCGCACCCCCCGCACGCCCGTTGATCCCTGTCGTCCCAGTATGCGCCGGGACGCGTCGCTCGTATAGTTGTGCTATGGCGGACGACGGGGGAGTCGTTGATGGTTCGTCACTCGAGACGCCCGGCTGGGCTGTGCGCATCCGCCGGGCCGACGGAAAGATCGCGGGCGCCGGCATTCTGCTGAGCCCCGACCGGGTGCTGACCTGCGCCCATGTGATCGAGGACCGGGAGGCGCGGTTCGCCGCCGAGTTCGTCGGGGCGGCGCCCGGTCTCACGGTGCCCTCGGTCGCCGCGTGGGTCGACGGGGACGCGTATGTGCCCAACACCCGGGACGCCGACGGTGATCCCCTCGGCGACGTGGCGCTGCTCCGCCTCGAACAGCCGAGGCCCATGGCGGAGACGACCCTGCTGTACCGCCTCTCGGCGCCGAACCGCGCGGTCCAGATGTACGGCTTCCCGTACGACCACAACGGCGGCATCTGGTTCCGGGCCAGCATCGTCGGCGGCTGCGGACGGGACGGGCAGGTCCAGTTGAGCCCGACGAGCCCCGGTGAGCTGGCCAGCCCCGGATGCAGTGGCTCGGGCGTGATGGACACCCTGAGCGGCAAGGTCATCGGCATGGTCCTCAGCGGCATCTCCGACCAGCACGGCAACCTGTTCTCCTTCATGAGCCCGGCCGAGACCATCGTCCGGCACCTCCCCCAGGTCCGCCGGTGGACCCGCGGCAAGGCCGCCGTCGACGACGGGCTCAGAACGACCCGGCAGGACACGGCCGAGGCACTGCTCGACGAGCCGTTCGCCCAGCGCCTCGCCGACTGGCTCCAGGACGACGGACAGCAGGTGAAGATCAGCCTGGTCCCCGCCGGGGACGCCGTACGGGCCGCCACGCTGCGCCGCGCGATCACCCTCGCCGACCGGGAGTTGCGCACCGCGGCGTCCGTCGGCCGCGCCTCCCTCGACCCGCCCGGCACCGTCCCGTCGGCCGGCGGCCACGACCTGGCCGTGGACGCGGCAGGGCTGACCTCCGCGGAGATCGGGGAGCGGATCGCGGAGCGCATGGGGTTGTGGCAGCATCCCGCGGACCCGGTGGCGGAGCGGATCAGAGCCGCGGACGTCACCCTCACCCTGGTCGTCGTCGGCGTCGACGAGGCCGCCGACCCGCCCGCGCTGCTGGAACTGCTGAAGGCCCTGCGCACCAAGGGCAACCGCCTCCTGCTGGTCTTCCGCGACGCCGGCCCCGTCTACCACCGCGCCCGGAGCGAACTGGTCCTCGAACCGGAACGGGAACGCCGCGCCCGTCTCGTCGCACGGCTGGAGGAGATCACCGGTCCACTCGCCCACGCCCTCCACGAGGGCCTCGGGGCCGTGCGGGCCGACGAGGTGCGCCCCGCCGACGCCGACCTGGTACGGGCGCACGCCGCGCTCGCCGCCCTCAGGCTCGGGCGGGCCGCGGCCGACGGCGGCGGCCCGCACCCGGAGCTGGCCCGCTACGAGCGGCTCGCCCAGCGGGTGGCCCAACGGCTGACCAGGACCGTCCGCGCCCTCGACGCGCTGCGCGACCGGCGGGACGAGCTGGACGGCAGGCTCCGCGGCTACCACGACCTGCATCTGAACTCCGTACGAGGCAACGAGGAGGACCTGACCTTGGACGCTCTTCGTCTACGCGCGCACGAACTGCTGCGGGCCAGGCCGTGCGACGTCAAGGCCGCCGAGGCCGCCGTCGAGGCGTACACCCGCCGCGTCGACCGCCGGACCCCGCGCGGACGGGGACACGGAGGTGCCTCCGCGACATGACGTCCTTATCGGTGCCGTGCCCAAGACCCGACTGCCCGGGCGGCGGCCGCATCATGGTGACCGGCTTCTGCGACACCTGCCACCGACGGCCCCCCGACCAGGCCCAGGCGACCCCGGCACGGCCCGCCCCCCGACGCCAACCCGGATCCCCATCCCCGTCCGAGTCCTCGTCCACGTCCATATCCGCTTCCGGGAAGCGGACCCCGCGGTCCGCCCGGCCGGCCGCCGTGACCCTCGACAACGACGGGCTGGTGATCCTCCCCGAGGTCCCCTCCCCCGATCCGTCGGAGGCCGCCGCCACCGTCGCCGCCCCGCCCACCGGCGGCAGGCGCTGCGGCGTCGACAACTGCGCCGGGACCATCGGCGTCGCCTTCCCCGGCGGCCCAGCCCTGGCCCAGGGCTACTGCCCCCAGTGCGGCCGCGCGTACTCCTTCGAACCGAAGCTGCGCCCCGGGGACCGGGTCGGCGACCACTACCGGGTCCTCGGCTTCCTCGCGGTGGGCGGCCTCGGCTGGGTCTATCTGGCGGAGGACACCCGGGTGCCGGACCTCCATGTCGTCCTCAAGGGGCTGATCAACACCGGGGACGCGGTCGCCCGGCGGTCGGCCGTCGAGGAGCGCCGCTCCCTCACCACCCTCCACCACCGGGACATCGTGCGGATCGTGACGTACGTACGGCACCAGGAGCCCGGCGAGACGGAACCCACCGGGTACATCGTCATGGAGTACGTCGGCGGCCGCTCCCTCGACTGGATCCGGCGCGCCTCCGACGCGGAACTGGCGGCCCTGTTCGGCGGCTCGTTCGGCATCGGCCACGTGATCACCTACGGCTGCAAGATCCTCGGGGCGCTGGAGTACCTGCACCGTCAGGGCCTGCTGTACTGCGACATGAAGCCCGAGAACGTCATCCACTACGGTCGCGACATCAAGGTCATCGACCTCGGGGCGATCCGGCGGACCGACGACCGGTCCTCCACGCTCGTCTACACCTCGGGCTACGCGCCGCCGAAGAAGGAACGGGACCAACGGGGCTTCCACATCGACACCGACCTCTTCACCGTCGGCCGGACCCTGGAGACCCTGGCCGCGCGCGCCGAGCCCGCCGCGGGGCTCGCCGCCCGCTCCTTCGACGCGCTGATCAGACGGGCCACCCACGCGGAACCGGCGGCCCGCTTCACGTCCGCGGCGGAGATGTCCCGTCAGCTGTGGGAGGTGCTGCGCGAGCACCAGGCGCTCAGCGGGCACCCGCCGTACCCGGAGCGCTCCACCCGGTTCGAGCCGACGGCGGCGGTGTTCGGCGCGGCCCTCGGCACGGTGCCGACGCTGGACCACTGGACCCGCCGTTCCGGACCGGACACGCCGGAGCTGCCGGTCGGGGCGCCGGACCCGGAGGACACCGCGCGGGCGCTGCCGGTGCCGATCCCCGATCCGGGGGACCCCGCGGCCGTCCTGCTCGGCGGTCTCGTCTCCGGCAGCCCCGACCGCATCGCGGAGCGCGCCGAACGGGACCCGGCGCTCGGCACCGTCGAGACGGCGTGGTGGCTGTGCCGCGCCTACCTCGCCGACGGGGACACCGACCGGGCCGGCCGGTGGCTCGACCGGGCCCGCGAGCGGAGCGGCGCCTACGACTGGCGGGGCTTCTGGCACCAGGGGCTGATGTGGCTGACGCGTGGTCAGGTGCAGCGGGCCGAGGCCGAGTTCGCGGCCGCCTACGCCGCGCTGCCCGGGGAGTCGGCGCCGAAGCTGGCGCTGGGGTTCTGCGCGGAGTACCGCTCGGCCGCCGAGGACCGGACGGAGGCGTACTACGAGGCCGTCCGGCGGCGGGACCGGACGCAGGGCAGCGCGGCCTTCGGGCTTGCCCGGCTCCATCTGCGGCGCGGGGACCGGGCACGGGCGGTCGCGGTGCTGGACGAGGTGCCGACGACGTCACGGCACTACGACGCCGCACGCGTCGCCGCGATCCGGGTGCTCACCGGCCGGTTGGCCGGATCGGGGCCGACGGTGGACGAGTTGGCCGACGCGGACCGGCGGCTGGAGCGACTGGCGGGCCCGGCGCAGCACCTCGTGGGTGGCGCGGCCTGGGACCGGCTGGTCACCGAGGTCCGGGAGAACGCGTTGGCCTGCCGCCCGCCCGGCGGGTGGGGTCCGCGCTTCCCGGCCGGTGGGGTGTTCGGGCCGCTGGACACCCGCGGGGCGTTGAGCAGCCGGCTGTCCGGCTCCCTGAGGAGGCTCGCCGACCAGGCGGGCAGCGCCGTCGAGCGCGGTGAGCTGCTCGACCGGGCGTACGCGGTGCTCCCGGAGCCGCTCCGCCTGCGGGAGCTGCTGCGGGGCCGGCGACGGACGGCGTGAAGGTGCGAGGGCCTGCCGGCCGGGACGCCGGCGGGCCGTGAACGGGCCGGGCGGGCCGAGGCCCGCGAACTAGGGCGAGGAGCACGGGCACCGTGGACACAGGGGCATCCGTGAACGAGCACGCGAGGAACGAGGGAACGGCGGGCGGCGGGGCCGCGGGGACCACATCGGTGGGCCTCGACCTCAGCCAGTGGAAGTACCTGTCCCGCCAGGCGCGGGAACCGCAGATGCACGCCATCCTGACCGTCGAGGCCGACGGCACGCAGAGCGGCGGCGGCGCGGGCCCGATGCTGGCGCAGGTGCTGGCCGTGGACTGCTCCAGTTCGATGGCGTATCCGCAGGAGAAGCTGCGCGCGGCCCATCAGGCGGCCGTGGCGGCGCTGCGGCTGCTGCCGGACGGCACGCCCTTCGCGGTGGTCAGGGGCACCCAGTCGGCGGACCTGGTCTATCCGACGACGGCGACCATGGCGCGGGCCGACGCCCGGCACCGCGCGCGGGCGGAGCGGGCCGTGCTGAACCTGGTGGCCGGGGGCGGCACCTGCATCGGCAGTTGGCTGGACCTGTCCCGCAGACTGCTGATCGACGCGGACGCCCCCATCGGCCATGTCCTGCTGCTGACCGACGGCCAGAACCAGCACGACGAGCTGATGCCGCTGTCGGAGGTCCTGGAGGCGTGCGCGGGGCGGTTCGTGTGCGACGCCTGGGGCATCGGCGACGGCTGGGACGGCCGGGAACTGCTGCGGATCACCAGCCGGCTGCACGGCACGGCGTCGTCGGTGCGGGAGGAGGCGTCCCTGCCCGAGGAGTACGCGCGGCTGACGCGCCGTCTGCTCGCGAAGAGCATCCCGGAGCTGGTGATCGCGGTGACCCCGACGGCCGGGGCCGAGGTGCGCTCCCTCAAGCAGGTCTTCCCGACCGAGGTGGAGCTGGACCCGGTGGGCACGGACGGCGACGGAACCCTGCGGTTCGTCACGCGCGCGTGGGGCGACGAGATCCGCCGGTACCAGCTGTCCCTGTCCGCGGACCCCACCGGCATGCCTCCGGGCGAGGACCTGCAGCTCGCGGTCGTCGCCCTCGACGTGCCCGGTGGCCGGGGCGTGGAGGTGACGCCGCCCCTGCCGTGCGTGGTGCACTGGACCGACGACGTGGCGCTGTCCGGGCGGAGCGACATCCAGGTCGAGCACTTCGAGCGGCACCAGCGGCTCGGCGAGGCCGTCGCCGCGGCGACGGACGCCCACCGCGGCGGGCGGCGCGACACGGCACAGCACCACCTGGGGCGGGCCGTGCAACTCGCCCACGCCATCGGCGCCGAGCAGGCCCTCGACCGGCTGGAGCGGCTGGTGGAGGTCCTCGACGCGGAGGAGGGCCGGGTCCGGCTCCGCCCCGGTGTGGCGGCCGTGGACTTCGAGCATCTGATCACCGCGAGCAGCCACAGCACGTACGGGCCCGACGCGGGCTCCACCGACGACGTGTTCCTGGGCGACCCGGTCGCGGCCACCGTACGGTGCCCCTCGTGCCAGGAGCGGACGCCGGCGACGGCGCGCTTCTGCCCGCTGTGCGGTCACGACCTGCGGGAGCGGGCGTGAACACCACCGGACGTGATCTGGTGCGCAGGCTCTGGGTGCTGCTGTCCCTCGCGGTCGTCTCCACCCTGGTGCTGTTCGGCGCCTACCGGGGCGTGCACGACGACACCGTGCCGCTGGCGTCGTCGAGCGCGCCGGGGATCCTGGCCGTGGACACCGCGAGGAACGCCGTGCAGGCGGCGCACGCGGCCGTCAAGGTGAGCGGGCCGGCGCCGGACGCCACGGGCGACTTCCACACCCAGATATCGGTGGCCCACCAGAGCATCGCCGTCGCGGCGTCGGAGAACGTCGCCGGCCCGGCGGACCGTCACACCCTGAAGACGATCACCGGGTTGATCACGGTGTACTCGGCGTGGGTGGAGCAGGCGGGGCAGGAGGAGGACGCGTCGCTGCGCGCGGCGTTCCTGCACTACGCGGAGCAGGGCCGGGACGACATCGTCGAGCGGCTCGACGAACTGCGGGACCGGCGGCTGGCGGTCGCCCGTGAGCAGGCGTCGTTCCCGTGGCCGCTGTGGCTGGGCTGGGGCACGGTGGCGGTGCTGGGCCTCGCGCTGTGCGGGGCGCTGGTGGAGGCGCAGTGGTTCGCGCGGCGCCGCTTCCGCACCGCCGTGCAGCCGTGGCTGCTCGCCGCCACGGTGCTGTGGGCGGGCTGGTTGGCGGTCCTCGGCTGGTTCACGGTACGGGCGCAGCGGGCGATGGCCGACTCGCTCGCCGAGCTGCGCGGGGTCCGGTCGGCGGACGAGATCCCCGAGGCCGGGGCGAACGTGGAGCACCACATGGCGGACGCGGGCTTCTGGGCGTCGTTGTCCGGCTGGGTCCTCGTCGGAGGGGTCGTGCTGATGGTGCTGACGGTTTCGGGGCTGGGGCCGCGCATCTCCGAGTACCGGTTCAGGGGGCCGCGATGAGCCGCCCGCGGACCCGGACGCTCGTCGCCGTCGGGGTGTGTCTGGTGCTGCTCGCCGCGGTGGTCGTGGTGGTGCGTCTGACGGGGGGCTGGACCGGGTCGGTGACGGTGCTGGCCAATTGGAGCGGCGCCGAGCGGGAGCAGTTCGAGCGGGCGGTGCGGCCGTTCGAGGAGGAGCACCGCATCGACGTCGTGTACCAGGGCAGTTCCGCCCTGAGCCAGGTGCTGGCGGCGGATCTGGCGGCCGGTACCCAACCCGACGTGGCGCTGCTGCCGGGTCCTGGTGAGCTGACGGCGTACGCGGCCGAGGGCAGACTGGAGCCGCTGGACGGGCTGTTCGAGGCGGGTGACTACGGCGGGGTCTGGGTGCCGAAGGTGGCGGGCGGGGACGGCCGGGAGCGCACGTACTGGCTGCCGGTGAAGACCGGTCTGAAGAGCATGGTGTGGCACGGGAGCGAGCTGTCGGGGGCCGGGATCGGGCGGGCCGCCGGCGATCCCGGCCGCTGGTGCGTGGGCATGGAGTCCGGGGCCACCTCGGGCTGGCCGGGCACCGACTGGGTGGAGGACATCCTGCTCCAGCAGGCCGGCCCGGAGGTGTACGCGCAGTGGGCGAACGGCCGCCTCCCGTGGACCGACCCCCGGGTACGGAAGGCGTGGCGGACCTGGGGCGACTTGGTGGGCGCGGGCGACCGGTCCCGGGTCGACCGCATGCTCCAGGACAACTTCGCCCGGGACTGCCCCCGACGGAACCTGGAGCATCTGGGCTCGTTCCGCGACAGCCACTGGAAGCCGCCGGCGGGTGACTTCGTGCACTCCGCCGAGGTGATCCCGGGCGCGCGGGAGGGCGCCGACCACTGGGAGGTCTCCGGGGACCTCGCGGCCCTGCTGAACGCGACGGACGAGGCGAAGAAGCTGATCCGGTTCCTGGCCGACCCCGACACCCGGCTGCCGGACTTCACCGCCCACCGGAGGGCCGCCGCGCCGGACGGTCCCGAGGGCGCGCCGGGGCGGCGGATCGGTTCGATCCTGCGCGGCGCGGAACGACGGCTGTGCTGGGACGCCTCGGACACCATGCCCCCGGCCCTGCGCAACGCGTTCCACCAGGCGGTGCTGCGCTTCCTGGTCGCCCCCGGCGAACTGGACGCCCAGCTGCGGGAGTTGGATGCCCTGAGCGATGACCGCCGCCCCACCCTGCCGGTGTGCGGCGGCGGTTGACGAGCCGGTGGCCCGAGGCCCCGGCTCATACGGGCGCCGCGGGCGCGTCGCGGGCAGTCATGTCGTCGCCCTGCGCGCGGGACGGGACGGTGCGGGGCGGGACGGTGCGGGGCGGGCGTTCGCGCGACGTGGTCGGCCCGGCCCGACCGCCCCGACCGATCCCGTTCGGCGGCCCCGACCGATCCGGTTCGGCGGCCCCGATCGGTGCCCTACCGGCGCGGCCCGCTCTCCGGTGCTCACCCGCTCGCATGAACGGGCTCCACGGGCTCGGCCACGGCCGCCGCTTCCACGGCCGGGGCCGGCGGGCGAGGTGCGACGCGTCGGGTGACGCGGTCGGTGACGCGGCGGGCGAGGGGTTCGGTCCAGCGGGCGGCGAGCGGACCGAGGACGACGAGGATCAGGACGTAGGCGGTGGCGAGCGGACCGATCCGGGGTTCCACGCCGACGGCGAGTCCGGCGATGACGATGGAGAACTCGCCGCGGGCGACCAGGGTTCCGCCCGCCCGCCAGCGGCCCTTCGCGGTGATGCCGGCGCGGCGGGCCGCCCAGTGACCGGTGGCGATCTTGGTGAGGGCGGTGACGGCGGCCAGGGCGAGGGCCGGGACGAGCACCGGCGGGATGTCGGCGGGATCGGTGTGCAGGCCGAAGAAGACGAAGAACACCGCGGCGAACAGGTCCCGCAGCGGCGTGAGGATGCTGCTGGCCCCTTCGGCGGCCTCACCGGACAGGGCGATCCCCACGAGGAACGCGCCCACGGCTGCCGAGACCTGGAGGTGCTGGGCGAGCCCCGCGACGACGAGGGTGAGGCCGAGAACGACCAGGAGGAGCAGTTCGGCGTTGTCGGAGGAGACGGCACGGCTGATCAGCCGGCCGTGCCGCAGGGCCACGAAGAGGACGACGCCCACGGTGCCCAGGGCGATCAGCAGGGTGACGGCGCCGCCCGCGAGGCTCACCCCGGCGAGCAGGGCGGTGAGGATCGGCAGGTAGACGGCCATCGACAGGTCTTCGAGGACCAGGATGCCGAGCACCACGGGTGTCTCACGGTTGCCGAGCCTGCCCAAGTCGCCGAGAACCTTGGCGATGACGCCGGAGGAGGAGATCCAGGTGACCCCGGCGAGGGCGACGGCGGCGACCGGGCGCCAGCCGAGGAGGAGGGCCAGTCCGGCGCCGGGGGCCGCGTTGAGGACGAAGTCGACCGCGCCGGAGGGGTATTGGGTCTTGAGGTTGGTGACGAGTTCGGTGGCGCTGTACTCCAGGCCGAGCAGGAGCAGCAGCAGGATGACGCCTATCTCGGCGCCGGTGGCGACGAACCCCTCGCTGGCCCGCAGGGGAAGGATTCCGCCCTGGCCGAAGGCGAGCCCGGCGAGCAGGTAGAGGGGTATGGGTGAGAAGCCCACGCGTCCGGCGAGGCGTCCCAGCAGGCCGAGGGCGAGGATGATCGCCCCTAGTTCGATGAGCATGGCGGTGGTGTGATGCACGGGCGTCTGTCCTCCGTCGACGAGGGCGGGCGGCGACTGTGCCTGGTGTCGGTAGGCGGGTACGGCGGCGGGCGTCCGGTCAGCCCGTCACGCGCCGGTATCGGGGACACTGTCGCGAGCGGCGATCACGGCACGCACGCGGATGACTCGCCCCATGCCCTCGCCCCCCATCACGTCGGCCCTGTACCGCCGACCACTCCCCCCACGCCTGAGCGAACACATGCTCAATGGAGCATAAGTATTCAGTAAGGATGCTAGCGCATCCCCGAAAGGGACAATCCGAAAACCACATACAAGGGTGGCCCGTCGAAGGCAGTAAACGTTTGCCTTACCGGGCCTCTTGGGTCAGCGCGGGGTGTCGAGCAGCGAGGTGAGCGTCTCGGTGAAGGCGGTCGCCGACTGATCGGCGTGCTCGCGTATCCGCGCGGCCACGGCGTCGGCGCCGCCCCCCTCCACGAGGTGGACGAGTCGGTCGAGGCGCCGCTCGTGGCCCTCGCGGGTGTCGGGAAGGGTGGTCAGATAGAAGTCCGCCGCGTCGTACGCCATGTGGAACACATGCTTCTTCACGTCGCTCAGCGTCAGATAGTCGTCGTGGGTCGTCGGCACCGGCTCGGGAGCGCCCACGCACAGGACGGGGGTGCCGGCCCCCCAGGCGTTGACCGCCAGGTGGTAGGTGTCGGTGACGACCAGTCGGTACCGGGGCAGGACGTGCAGCAGGTCGCCGAGGGTGTGGTCGCCGGGCCGCCGCGCGATGTGGGCGGCGCGGGCCGGGACGTCCCGGTCGAACCAGGGCAGCCATTCGAGCGGGGCGCCGAGTCGGTCCGCGAGGGACGCGCAGAACTCCGGCAGCCAGGCCGGGATCTCGGTGCGCGCGCCGAGGAACACGCCGATCGCGCCGCCCTCCGGCAGTTCCTGGGACCAGGCCGTGGCCGGGAGGTGGTCCAGGTCGCCGGGGCGGGACAGCAAAGCCGCGTCCGCGCCGAAGTGCTCGGTGGCGCGGTCCCCGCGGAGGCGGGCGACCTTGGCCGCGGAGAGCGGCTCACGCGTCCAGATCCGGTGACTGCCCGTCACCAGCCGTGCGAACAGCGGTCCGTACTCCTTGTCCTCGTAGTCGGACTGCGTGTTGTGCAGGATCGTCCCGCCGTAGCTGAGGGTCCGTGACAGGAGTTCGTCCGGCTGGTCCGCCAGCAGCAGCGTACGGTTCAGCAGTTGCCGGGCCGCGTCCCGGTCCTCGGCCATGCCGAAGTCCATGAGGCGGTTCGTCGCGTCCTGCGCCAGATAGTGCCGCGTGTGCAGGAAGTCGCCCCAGAAGACGACCGCGTCGTGGTCGCGCAGTTCGTCGAGGTGCTCGGCCAACCGCCGGAAGCGGAACGGGAACTCGGTGCCGCGCGCGCACTCCCGCAGTTCGACCGTCTCCGGTGGGTGCAGGGTGTACCAGGTGGCGTCGACGGGGGCGGCCATCCGCCGCCGGAGGGACTCGAACGCCAGGTCGACGGTCACCATGCCCGTGTTGCGGTACCCGATGTTCGGCGCGGTGATGACGGCAACGCGTGCCATGTGCTCGTTTTCCCCTTCGCCGGTCCCGGCGCCGTCGTGGTCGGTAACGGATCACGTGCCAACGTACACGCCCGCCCCGGGCCGACCGCGCCCGGCCCCGCCGACCCGGTCGCCCACCAACCATCCTGCACGAAAGGGGAATTGGCGGCACACAGGACCGATGAGCTCCCGTAGGCCGAGTGTCGGGGGCCGCCGTCAGACGATGGGGTCGAACCACGCGGGCGCGTCGGACATGGCCTGCTTGATCCGGGACAGCGCGAACTCGCTCAGGTCGGGCAGGGCGTCCAGGGAGTACCAGCCGACCTCCAACGACTCGTCGTCGTTGACCCGTGCCTCTCCCCCGACGGCACGGCACCGGAACGTGGTGTCCATGTACTGGCAGACGTCCCCGTTGTCGTACCGCACCGGGTCGAGTGCCTGGACGAGGACGATCCGCTCGGCCACGCACCTGATCGCCGTCTCCTCCTGGACCTCGCGCACGGCACAGGCCGCGGGCTGCTCCCCGGGATCCGGGATGCCACCGATGAGCGACCACAGGCCGTTGTCGGACCGGCGGTTCAGCAGCACTCTGCCCTCGTCGTCGAAGACGACGGCGGTGACCCCGGGGAGCCAGAGGAGCTGATGACCGGCCGAGACACGGAGCGTGCGGATGAATTCAGGGGTAGCCATGGAGCCGACCCTAACGGGCCGGTTCCCTCACCCCGACGCTTCCCGCACGCGCACGCGCGGCGTACGGCTACACGCCACCGGCGCGCCTCCCGCGCACACCGGACCCGATCGCCCAGCCGAGCCCACCGGCCGCGACCAGCACCAGCAGCATCTCGGGCAGGATGCCGACCTTGGTGGCGGGTGTCTCGGAGGAGCGCAGCGGCACCTTCTGGACCAGGGAGTCGGCGACGAACATCCCGGTCCGCTGCGTGATCCTCCCGTCGGGCATGATGATCGCGCTGACACCGCTGGTCACCGGCACGGTGACGGTGCGGCTGTGCTCGACCGCGCGGACCCGGGACATGGCGAGCTGCTGGTAGGTCATCTCGCTGCGGTCGAAGGTGGCGTTGTTGCTGGGCACGGAGATCAGCTGCGCGCCGTCGGTGACCTCGGAGCGCACCGCCCAGTCGAAGGCCGCCTCGTAGCAGGTGACAAGACCGACCTTGGCGCCGTCCATGGTGAACACACCGGGCTCGGTGCCCCGGCTGAAGTCCTTGCGGACCATGGACGTCCACTGGTCGTTGATGGCGCCGATGAGCGACCTGAGGGGCAGATATTCGCCGAACGGCTGGATCTGCCGCTTGTCGTAGGTGTCGGTGGGGCCCTTCTCCGGGTCCCAGAGGATCTGCTCGTTGTAGAGCTTGCCGTCGCGTTCGACGACACCGCCGACGGAGATGGGCGCGCCGATGGCGGTGGCCGCGTGCTCGATGACCGCGCGGGCGTCGTCGTTGGCGAAGGGGTCGATGTCGGAGGAGTTCTCCGGCCAGAGCACGAAGTCCGGCCGTTCCACCTTGCCGGCCTTGACCTCGGCGGCGAGACGCTCGGTCTCCTTGGCGTGGTAGTCGAGGACCGCCCGGCGCTGGGCGTTGAAGTCGAGCCCGAGCCGCGGGACGTTGCCCTGGATGACCGCGACGGTCGCCGTGCCGTCCTCGGCCCTGTCGCTGACGAGGCCGCGCGAGGCGAGGGCGCCGGCCACGGGGACGGCCACGCTCAGCGCCGCCACGGCGGCGGTCCCGCGGCGCAGCGCGGCACCGGTGCGTCGGGCCTCGACGATCAGCCGGACGATCTCGAACAGGCCGTAGCCGCACAGGACGACCGCGAAGCCGAGGACCGGGGTGCCGCCCAGCGCGGCGAGCGGCAGGAAGACGCCGTCCGCCTGGCCGAAGGCGATCTTGCCCCAGGGGAAGCCGTTGAAGGGGGCACGCGCGCGTGCGGCCTCGCCGGCGACCCACAGGGCGGCGGCCCACAGCGGCCGGCCGGGGAGCTTGGACACGACGGCGGTACCCGCGCCGACGAGTGCCACGAACACCGCTTCGATGGCGACCAGCGCGAGCCACGGTCCGGGGCCGACCTCCACACCGGTCCAGACGAGCAGCGGCAGCAGGAAGCCGAGGCCGAAGAGATAACCGAGGCCGAGTCCCGCCTTCCAGCTCCGCCCGCGCAGCACCCAGCCGAAGGCCGCGAACGCCGGCAGGGCCAGCCACCACAGGGTCCGGGGCGGGAAGCTGACGTAGAGCAGCACTCCGGAGAGCGCCGCGGCGGCGGCCGGGAGAAGCCGACGGGCCCATCGGGACGCGCGGGAAACGGGCGCGGCCTGGGGTTCGAGCTGTTCCGGCTCGTCTACGGGAGTCGCGGTGACGGTCACTTGGGGAGTGTACGGCGCGTGCCGGGGGCGCTCACAGCGCGGTCCGTCCGGTCCCGGCGCGGCCCGGGCGCAGGTTCCCCGCACATCTGCAGCATCGTTCCTGCGCAACTCGTCCACACTTGGGCACCTCACCCGTTACGGTGTGCCCGAGCCTCTGACGTGCGGCCGAACACGGTCGAGCGGTCGGGGCCCGGCACAGTCGGGGGGCGTTTTGGGGTCCATAGGGACGGAGCCTGCGGCCGGAGCGTCGGCCGCGTCCGACAGACGGAACGTCTCCGATGTCACGGGCGTGATCCTGCTCGGGGCGTGTGCGGCCTGGTCGCTGGTCACGGCGGCGGCACGGGGCGGCCGCCCCGAGGGTGTGCTGCTCGCGGTGCTGGCGGTGTCGGCCGGCTATGCGGCGGGGCGCATCTGCGGTGCCCTGCTGCCGGTCGTGGCGCCGGGCGCGGGGGCGCTCGCCGGTCTCGGTCTGGCGGTCACCGCCCCGCACACCACGGCGAGCTCACCGTTCATCTCACCGCTCGGGCACACGGGCGCGACGGCCGCGCTGCTGGTCCTGTCGGCGGGCGCCGCCTGCTGCGCGGCCTGGGCGGCCCGTGCGCCGGGCCTGCGGTTCGGGCTGCGGCTGCTGGCCGTGGGCGTCGCGGTGACGGCGGGTGTGCTCGGCTCGACCACCGGTGTCGTCGCGTGCACGGGGGTGCTGCTCTGTTCGCTCGCCGCGGCCCGGATGCCCCGTGGCCCCGGGCTCGCGGGGCTCGCGGTCGTGATCGCCCTGGTGACGGCGACGACGTGGGCGACGGCGGAGAACGCGCTGCCGTCGGGGCTGACCGACTCCCTGGAGGGCCAGCTCACCCCGCACCGCGTCCTGCTGTGGCACGACGCACTCGGCATGGCCCGCGCCGAACCGCTGCTGGGTGCGGGCCCCGGCCGCTTCGGCGAGCTCAGCCCCACGCTGGCCCAGTCGCTGCCGTCCGACGACAAGCCGCACTCGGCGCCGCTCCAGCTGGCGGCCGAGCAGGGACTCATCGGCGTCGCCCTGCTGGCCACGGTGTTCTGCTGGGTCCTCTACGTGCTGTGGCGGTCCCCGCGGGCCACGCCGGTCGCGCTCACCGCGGGCGCGGCGCTGACCGCGCTGGCCGCGATCGCCACGGTCGGCAACGCGCTGAGCTTCACGACGGTGACGGCGGGCGCGGGCCTGCTCGCGGGGATGGCGACGGCGCGGCCCCTCGCGGACGAGGAGGGCGGCGTCGGCGTACCGGGCCGTGACGCGGGCGGCGGATGAGCCCAGCCCACCAGGGACCACGAGGGACGCCGCCGACGGACGGCCCCGACGCCCGCGAAGGCCCCGGCGCCCTGAACCCCCGGCGCCGCCCCGGAAAACCCGGCGCCCTTGACGGCGTCAGCGAGCGGAGTCGGACGCCTTGGGCCTGAGCCGGGCCCGGATGACACGTACGGCCGTCTCGGCGTGGTCGACGGTGATGGTGAACGTGTGTCCGTCCGTGAGCCGCAGCACTACGGCCTCGCCTCTGCGTACGACGACGGCGGTGCCCTTCTCGGGGCGCCAGCGGTAGCCCCAGCCACCCCACTGGTGAGGGGTGACACAGGGGGCGAAGTCCACGTCGGTGACCTGGGACAGAGGGATACGGCGGCGCGGCACGCCGATGTGTCCGCAGCGCACCTCCAGGCATTCCCCGTCGACCCTCACGGAGACATGCACGAAGGCGAGCGTCCCGAACAGGACGAGCAGCCCGGCCGCGATGCAGCCGACGACCGACATGACGAGCGGGGCCGTACCGGACGTCCACGCGGAGTCGACCGCGAGTTCGATGCCCAGCGCCATGAAGGCGGCGCCGCCCAGCGCCAGGAGCCACTGGGCGCGATTGGTCGCGCGGCCGGTCCAGACCTCGGAGGTGAGGGCTTCGGGGGTGCCCGGCACGCCGTGGGAGTGGTCCCTCATGACTCTGAGCGTACTCAGGTTCCGCTGCGCAGGCACCTGGTCGCGGAACGTCACTTCTCGGGCTGGGCCGCGAGCGTTGCCCCGACCGCCTGGAGCAGCCTGCCCTCCTCGTAGGCCAGCGCGGGGTCCGGCAGCGCGCCCTCGCGTCCGCTGAGGATGACCGTCAGGCCGGCCTCGGTCCACTCGGCGTCGGGGGCGGGGAGCTCGCCGATCCGGCGCAGCGCCTGGGCGGCCACCGCTCCGGCGGAGCCGTGCAGGAAGAGGGGCGGCTGTCCGGGCTTCTGGACGGCCGCGCGGATGCGCTCGGCGACCAGTTCGTAGTGGGTGCAGCCCAGGACGACGGTCGTCACGTCGTCGGGGGTGAGGGCGGCGGCCGCGGCGATCGCGGCGTCGATGGCCGCGTCGTCGGCGTGCTCGACGGCCTCGGCGAGACCCCAGCAGGGCACCTCGCTGACCGGCACGCCGTCGGCGAACTCCTCGATCAGTCCGCGCTGGTAGGGGCTGCCGGTGGTGGCGGGCGTCGCCCAGATGGTGAAGGGGCCGCCGGAGGCCGCGGCCGGCTTGATCGCCGGGACCGTGCCGATGACCGGCAGCTCCGGTTCGAGGAGGGCCCGCAGGGCGGGCAGGGCGTGCACGGACGCCGTGTTGCAGCCGACGATCAGGGCGTCCGGCCGGTGCTCGGCCGCCGCCTCGGCGACCGCGAGGGCACGTCGCGTCAGGTCCTCCGGGGTCCGCGGTCCCCAGGGCATGCCGTCGGGGTCGGACGAGATCACGAGATGCGCGTCGGGGCGCAGTCGCCGCACCGCGGCGGCGGCGGGCAGCAGACCGATACCGGAGTCCATGAGCGCGATCTTCACCCGGCCACGATAGACGATTGCCTCGGCGGGCCCGTCGGCGTGGGGCAGACTGCCGACGTGAGCGCCATCGCGTGGACCGCCGCCGGATCACTCGCCGCCTGGCTGTGGCTGCTGCTCGGCCAGGGCTTCTTCTGGCGCACAGATGTACGACTACCACCCCGCCGGGACCCGCACGACTGGCCGTACGTCTGCGTCGTCGTCCCCGCGCGCGACGAGGCCGCCGTCCTGCCCGAGAGCCTGCCGTCGCTGCTGGCCCAGGACTACCCCGGCCGCGCCGAGGTCTTCCTGGTCGACGACGGCAGCACCGACGGCACCGGCGGGCTCGCCCGCGAGCTGGCCCTGCGTCACGGCGGCCTGCCGCTGACGGTCACCTCGCCCGGGGAGCCGCCCGCGGGCTGGACGGGCAAGCTGTGGGCCGTACGGCACGGGATCGGACTGGCACGCGTGCGTGCTCCCGAGTACCTGCTGCTGACGGACGCGGACATCGCGCACCGGCCGGACAGCCTGCGCGCGCTGGTGGCGGCGGCGCGCACCGGTGGCTTCGACCTGGTGTCGCAGATGGCGCGGCTGCGGGCGGAGAGCGCCTGGGAGCGGCTCGTGGTCCCCGCCTTCGTCTACTTCTTCGCCCAGCTGTACCCGTTCCGCCGGATCGGGGTGCGGGGTTCGCGCACGGCGGCCGCCGCGGGTGGCTGTGTGCTGCTGCGGAGGGAGGCCGCCGAGCGGGCCCGGATCCCGGACGCGATCCGGCAGGCCGTCATCGACGACGTGGCCCTCGCCCGGGCGGTCAAGGGCAGCGGCGGCCACATCTGGCTGGGTCTCGCGGAACGGGTGGACAGCGTGCGGCCCTACCCGCGGCTGGGCGACCTGTGGCGGATGGTCTCCCGCAGCGCCTACGCCCAGCTGCGCCACAACCCCCTGCTGCTCGCGGGCACGGTCCTCGGCCTGCTGCTGGTCTATGGGGTGCCGCCCGCCGCGTTCCTGCTGGGGCTCGCGGCGGGCGATGTGCCGGCGGCGTGGGCCGGCGGGCTCGCCTGGGCCCTCATGGCGGCGACGTACCTTCCGATGCTGCGCCACTACCGGCAGCCGCTGTGGCTCGCCCCTCTGCTGCCGTTCACCGCGGTCCTCTACCTCCTGATGACCGTCGACTCCGCCGTGCAGCACTACCGGGGGCGCGGCGCGGCCTGGAAGGGCCGCACCTACGCCCGCCCGGAGACGGTCCCCGAGGAGGGCTAGCCGTATGACGCCGACCGCTCCCCTGCCAAGGGGGCGGCTTCGTCAGGTGGGCGGCTACTTCCTGCCCGGTGTCCAGTTCATGCCCCACCCATAGGCGTAGTCGACCGTGCGCTGGGGGCTGACGCCGCGCTCGGGGACGAGGTAGCGGGCCTCGCGCTGGACGATGAGGTCGCCGCCCTGGTTGGTGATGAGGGCGAGGGCGCAGACGGTGGAGGGGACGGTGCACTCGTCGAGGGAGAAGTCGACGGGCGCCCCGTGCTGGGGCTGGAGCGTGACCGTCGCGTGGAGGTCCGCGAAGGAGCGGGCGCCCTCGTAGATGGTCACGAAGATGAGGATGCGCCGGAAGGCGTTCTTCTGGTCGAGGTTGATGGTGAGGTTCTCGCCGCTCGACAGGGCCCCGGTGCGGTCGTCGCCGTCGAGGTGGATGAACGGCGGGCGGTGCAGCGCCCCGAAGGCGTTGCCGAGCGCCTGGACGACGCCCTTGCTGCCGTCGGACAGTTCGAACAGGGCGCAGAGGTCGAGGTCGAGGTCGGCGTGCATGGCGACGGCCCGGCCCAGCTTGCTGCCCCACCCGGTGAACTGTTTGCGCACCTCCCAGTTGAGATTGACGCGCATGGCGCCGGAGGTGCCGCCCTGCTTGGTCAGGGAGACCGCCGGGGCCTCCTTGGTGAGCGTGACCTTGGTGAGGCGCACGGGGGCCGGCGGCGCGGCGGGCGGGGCCGGGGGTGCGGGGGGCGCGGTCGTCACCGGCGGCGGCACGGTGACGGGCGGGGAGACGGGCGCCTGCGGGGAGACGAGCGTGGGAGGGGACATCGGGACCTGCGGGGCGGCGGGCGCCTGCGGGGCGGCGGCGTGCTGGGGTTCGTCCACGGTGATGCCGAAGTCGGTGGCCAGTCCTTCGAGGCCGCTGCTGTAGCCCTGGCCGACGGCACGGAACTTCCAGGCGCCCTGCCGGCGGTAGAACTCGCCGAGCACGAACGCCGTCTCGACACCGGCGTCCGCGCTGTCGAAGCGCGCGACCTCGGTGCCGGCCCGCTCGTCGAGCACCCGGATGTACAGGCCGGGCACCTGCCCAAACGTTCCTCCGTCGGCGGACGCCGCCAGCACCACGGTCTCTACGGCGGGCTCCACGCGTGTGAGGTCGACGTACAGGGAGTCGGTCACCTGTCCGCCCATGTCCTGTTTGCCCCCGTGCCGGACGGCGCCGGAGGAGTGCGCGGGCTGGTTGTAGAAGACGAAGTCCGCGTCGGAGCGGACCTTCCCCCCGGTCAGCAGCAGCGCCGACGCGTCGGCGTCCGGCACACCCGGTCCCGAGCGCCAGCCCAATTCCACGCGCAGCGCGGTCGTCGGCACCGCGACGTTCGATCCTTTCGGCATTGTCATGTCCGCCCCCATCAGAAGGTCACCCACAAGGGTCATCACCAGGCCGTGTCCCACGCAGTCCGTCCGAACCGTCCGGCCCGTCTGTCGGCGCCAAACCTATTCCCCCGGCGCCCGAACCCCCAGAAGCCGGACCGAAAGATCACTGGCCAACCCCCGGTAACCCACTCGGAACTCGGCCTTTACACGATCACAGCCCTTTTCGCTGCCCTTTTTCGCCGAGTTCGCTCGCATTGGGGATCCAGCGTCACTGCGGACACGGAAAACAACCCTCTTATCGGTCTCCCCAACCAGCACATCGTGGGCTTAACTTATGTGCCATGACCTCCCCCCGCTCCACCTACGGCGGCGGTTACTACTCCGCCTCGTCCTTCGCGGACACCCCGATCTACGACTCTCTCGTCGCCGAGCGGGGAACCCCTCAGATCGCGCCGATCCGAGTCCCGGCCGCGTACGACACGCCGGGCAGTAATCTGCCCGCCCTCCCGTCGGCGCTCCCCGCGCTGCCCGCGGGCCCCTCGCAACCCTCGCCCGCCTACGGTTATCCGCAGGCCCAGCAGCCGTCGCCGCTCCAGCAGGCACCGACGGCGTACATCCCGCAGCAGGCCGGGGGCCCGCGCGGCTACCCCGGCGCGCAGCCACCGCAGCAGCAACGCCCCATGGGCCCCGGCACGGGCTACGAGGCCATGCGCCCCGCCGCCCCGCGCCCGGCACCCACGCCGCCGTACCAGCAGGACCCGTACAACGGCCAGCAGTACCGCGGGTACTGAGCCGACTGAAACATTCCGCGTGGGGTGGTCACCGCCGTTTGGCAGGATGGCCCCATGGGGAATCCGTCGCTGCACTCGATCCACGTCCACCCGCTGAAGGCGGCCCGGGGCTTCGCCCCCGACGAGGCCGTCGTGGAGCCCTGGGGTCTGGCGGGTGACCGTCGCTGGGTGCTGGTCGACGACTCGGGCAAGGTCATCACACAACGTCCACATCCGCGCATGGCGTTGGCCGCCGCCGGGCTGGAGCCCGGCGGCGGCGTCGTGCTGTCCGCACCCGGCCGCGAGCCGCTCACCGTCGCCGCACCCGGGCCGGCCCCGACGATCACCGTGGAGATCTGGCAGGACAAGGTGGAGGCGGTCCCCGCCGACGCGGCCGCGCACGCCTGGTTCAGCGACTATCTGGGCGTCCCCGTACGCCTGGTCCACCTGGACGACCCCGCGACCCGCCGCCCCGTCGACCCCGAGTTCGCCCGCCCCGGCGAGACGGTCAGCTTCGCCGACGGCTACCCCCTGCTGCTCACCACCCTCGGCTCGCTCGACGCGCTCAACTCCCTGATCGCCCACGGCGACCACCCCGAGGAGGGCCCGCTGCCCATGAGCCGCTTCCGGCCGAACGTCGTGGTGGACGGCACGGAGGGGTGGGCCGAGGACGGCTGGCGGCGCGTCGCCATCGGCGAGGTCACCTTCCGGGTCGCCAAGATGTGCGGGCGGTGCGTGGTGACCACCACCGACCAGGACACCGCCCAGCGGGGCCGGGAGCCGCTGCGGACCCTCGCGCGGCACCGGCGGTTCGGGGACAAGCTGGTCTTCGGGCAGAACCTCGTTCCGGAATCCGGCGGCACGGTTCGGATCGGCGATCCGGTGCGCGTGCTCGAATAGCCTTACGCATAAGGGGAGTTCGGATCGTGGAGATCCCCGGGCACGCATAGGAGTACCATCCACCTTGAAAATTCAACATCCTGGATTCGGCCGGCGGTCGGGAACACAGGTCCCCGGCCCGGCCGTTGGGCCTTTGTGAGAAGTTCATGAGAAGGCCGGTCGGAGAGGTGATTTCGCTCTCTCTTCACCGGTACCGCACGTGGGCTTCCCCGCTGGGGGTTATCACGGACGCGGAAGGGGGCGTGGGACAGTGCGGGCAATCGGCGGGCTGGGGGCATTCGGCGGGCTGTGGCGTTGGCGCCGCAATCCCCTGCGCCGGACGACCGATCTCGTCGAGGCGTGGCTGGCGTTCGCGGCCCTCACACTGATCCTCGTCGCCGCCCCCCTGGTCGGCGCCGTCGTCGGGACGGCCGCGCAGAGTTCCCTGCAGCAGTCCGTGCGGGACCAGCGGGCGGCCCGGCATCTGGTGACGGCCACCGTCGTCAAGCGGGTCGCCGGCTCCCCGTTCGACCCCGACCCCGAGACGTCGACCTCCCGCGACCGGCACAGTCGCGTGGTCGCCGACTGGACCGGCCCCGACGGCACAGACCGGCACGGCACGGTCATGTCGGGACTCAAGGACCCGCGGCCCGGGGACCGTTTCGCACTGTGGACGGACGCCCAGGGCCGCACGATCGGCCGGCCCCTCGACAGCGCGACCGCGACGACCCACGCGGTCCTGGCCGGATTCGGTGCGACCGTGCTGGCCGCGGGCTTCATCGAGGGCTGCAGACGCCTGATCGTCTGGCGCATGATCCGCCACCGGTACGTCCGTTGGGACCAGGCATGGGACAAGGCGGGGCCGGACTGGGGCAGGACGGGCACGGGCAGCTGACGGCCTTCCCACTCCGGTCAACTCGCCCTGCCCACGCACGCTACGGTGGACCGACCAGCCGAACTGTTCGGCATCGACCCGCGTTCCACGAGGTGGGGGCACAGCAACGCCATGGCACAGGGCACGGTCCAGGTGACGCACACCGGTACATCGCGGTGGCGGCGCCGCACGGGTGAGTACACATCGCTCGCCGCGGCCCTGGAGGCCGCGAGCGACGGCGATGTGCTCATCGTCGCTCCCGGCACGTACCGGGAGAACCTCGTCGTGCAGCGCGGGGTCACGCTGCGCGGCCCGGAGGGATCGCCCGGCTCGGTCCGCATCGCGCCCGTGGACGGGGTACCGCTCACGGTGTCCGCCTCGGCCGTGGTGCAGGACCTGCACGTGGAGGGCCAGGACGCGACGGCGCCGGCGCTGCTCGTCGAGGACGGCACACCCGAGCTGATGGACCTCAGGATCGTGACCCGCTCCGCGGTCGGCATCGAGGTGCGGGGCACCGCCCGTCCGACGGTGCGGCGGTGCACGGTCGACAACCCCGCCGGGATCGGTATCGCCGTCGTCGACGGCGGCGGCGGGGTGTTCGAGGAGTGCGAGGTCGTCGCGGCCGGGCAGGCCGGTGTCGCGGTGCGCGGCGGCGGCCATCCACGGCTCGACCGGTGCCGGGTGCACCACGCCTCCGGCTCGGGCCTGACGGCGACCGGCGAGAACTCCGCGCTGGAGGCCGTCGGTTGCGAGATCTACGAGGTCCGGGGCAGCGGAGTCCAGATCACCGGGCGGGCCACCGCCCATCTCACCGACTGCGATGTGCACCGCACGACCGCGGACGGTGTCACGCTCGACACGGACGCCGTGCTCACCCTGGCGGACTGCCGCATCCACGACATCCCGGAGAACGCGGTGGATCTGCGTTCCCGCTCCGTGCTCACCCTGACCCGCACCACGGTGCGCCAGTTCGGGCGCAACGGACTGTCGGTGTGGGACCCGGGCACCCGCGTGGACGCCAACCAGTGCGAGATCTTCGACAGCACGGGCGACTATCCGGCCGTCTGGGTCAGCGACGGGGCCACGGCGGTCCTGGAGTCCTGCCGGGTCCACGACGTGCCGGACGCCCTGTTCGTCCTGGACCGGGGGTCGCGCGCGGACGTCGTGGACAGCGATCTGTCGCAGGTGCGGAACACGGCGGTGTCGGTGAGCGACGGCGCGACCGCGCAGCTCGACGACTGCCGGATCCGGGACGCGGCGACGGGCGCCTGGTTCCGCGACCACGGCAGCGGCGGCACCCTCAACGGCTGCACCCTGGACGGCACACAGACCGGAGTGATCGTCACCAAGGGCGCGGACCCCACCATCGAGCGCTGCACGGTCACCTCGCCCGCCGAGGCGGGCTTCTATGTCTCGGCCGAGGGCCGCGGCAGCTTCCTCAACTGCCGGGTCACCGGCAGCGGGGGCTACGGCTTCCACATCATCGACGGCTGCCGCGCGACACTGCGGAAATGCCGTACGGAGCGCTGCGCGCGCGGCGGTTACGAGTTCGCGGAGGGCGGCCCCGGCTCCTCCGGCGGCGGGCCCTTGGTCGAGGACTGCGCCAGCGACGAGAGCGCCGGCGTGCGGCCCCCGGTGGCGCACGAAACGGCGACCCAGACCGCGCCCCGCTCCCCCGGCCTGCTGGGCTCCATCCCCGGCCAGCGCACCGTCGAACCGCAGCCGCCGGTGGTCACCGCGCCCGCCGCGGAGCCCGAGCAGCCGGCCCGGACGTCGAAGGCCGTGCTCGGTGAACTGGACGCGCTGGTCGGCCTGGACAGCGTCAAGCGCGAGGTGCGGGCCCTCACGGACATGATCGAGGTGGGCCGCCGCCGCCAACAGGCCGGTCTGAAGGCCGCCTCCGTCAAACGGCACCTCGTCTTCACCGGCTCCCCCGGCACCGGAAAGACCACGGTCGCCCGTCTCTACGGCGAGATCCTGGCGTCCCTCGGTGTCCTGGACAAGGGCCATCTCGTCGAGGTGTCCCGCGTGGACCTGGTCGGCGAGCACATCGGATCCACCGCCATCCGTACCCAGGAGGCCTTCGAACGGGCCCGTGGCGGGGTGCTGTTCATCGACGAGGCGTACGCGCTGTCCCCCGAGGACTCCGGGCGGGACTTCGGCAAGGAGGCCATCGACACGCTGGTGAAGCTGATGGAGGACCACCGGGACGCGGTGGTGGTGATCGTCGCCGGCTACACGGCCGAGATGGAGCGCTTCCTCACCGTCAACCCCGGTGTGGCGTCCCGCTTCTCCCGCACGATCACCTTCGACGACTACGAGCCCGCGGAGCTCCTGCGGATCGTCGGGCAGCAGGCCGAGGAGCACGAGTACCGGCTGGCGGCGGGCGCGGGCGAGGCCCTGCTGAAGTACTTCACGGCGCTCCCCAAGGGCCCCGCCTTCGGCAACGGCCGTACCGCGCGGCAGACCTTCGAGGCGATGGTGGAGCGTCACGCGAGCCGGGTCGCCCAGGTCGACGAACCCAGCACCGACGACCTGACGTTGCTGTACGCGGAGGACCTCCCCGAGCTGCCGTGACGGCTCCCCCGGCGCGTGCCGCGGAGCCGTCGGGGCGCGGCCCCCTGGGGTGAGCCCCAGGGGGAGAACCCCACCACGGGTGGGCGGTCGGCCGGATGGGGCCGAAGGGCCCCGGCCGACAGCATGATCCCCATGACGCATCGCACTCGACGAGCCCTCGTCCTCGCCCTGTCCGTCTCGGCCGCCGCCACCACGCTGACCGCCCTCGCCGGCCCGGCGGCCGGCGCGCCCTCCGCGCCGCCGACACTCACCTGGCGCCCCTGCGCGCAACCCGGCGGCCCCACCGACCAGGAGTGCGCCGACCTGCCCGTTCCGCTCGACTACCGCGACCCGGACGGCCCGCGGCTCACGCTCGCCGTGTCCCGGCTGCGCAGTGAGCACCCGGAGGCACGACGCGGCACGCTGCTGGTGATCCCGGGCGGACCGGGCGGTTCGGGCGTCCGGCGCCTGACCCAGCAGGGGAAGGCGCTGCGCGGGCAACTCGGCGGCGCGTACGACATCGTCAGCCTGGACCCGCGTGGTGTCGGCGGCAGCACCCGGGCGACCTGCGGTCTCCCCACCGAGGACCGGCACCTGGTGACCCTGCGGTCCTGGCCCGCGCCCGACGGCGGCATCGGTGAGAACGTCGCACGGGCCCGGCGTACCGCCGAGGCGTGCGCGAAGAACGGCGGGGCCGTGCTGCGCGGCCTCACCACCGCCAACGAGGTACGCGACATCGACCGCTTCCGGCGGGCCCTGGGCGAGGAGCGGCTGTCGGCGTACGGGGTGTCGTACGGGACGTACGTGGGTGCCGTCTACGCCCAGAAGTACCCGGAGCGGACCGATCGTTGGGTGCTGGACAGCAACGACGACCCCGATCCGCGCCGGGTCGCGCGGCGCTGGCTGGAGAACATGGCACGGGGCGCGGAGGACCGGTTCCCGGACTTCGCCGCCTGGGCCGCCCACCCGGACCGTGAGCCGGAGGGCCTGCGGCTGGCCGGGCGACCGGAGGACGTACGGCCACTGTTCCTGGCCCTGGCCGCCGAGCTGGACCGTACGCCGCGGGAGACGACCACGCGGGGCGTGCCGCTCACGGGCGACCGGCTGCGTCAGGCGATGCAGCTCGCCCTCTACGACGACGCCTCCTTCGACGATCTGGCCCTGCTGATACGGCAGGCCGGTGACCCGGGGGCGACGCCGGTCCTGTCGCCCGATCTGGCCGAGCCGCTGAGCGACGAGGACGCGGCGGCCGTCATGGCGGTGATCTGCAACGATGTGCGCTGGCCGACGTCGGTGGCGGCGCACGAGCGGGCGGTGGCCGAGCACCGCGTCCGGTATCCGCTCACGGCCGGCATGCCGGTGAACGTCACCCCGTGCTCCTTCTGGAAGGACCGGCCCGCCCAGAAGCCGACCCGGATCACCGACGACGGCCCGTCCAACATCCTGATGATCCAGAACCGGCGGGACCCGGCCACACCCCATGCCGGCGCGCTGCGGATGCGGGCGGCCCTCGGGGACCGGGCGCGGCTCGTCACCGTGGAACGCGGCGGTCACGGCGTCTACCTGGGGACGGGCAACGCGTGCGGCGACCGGGCGGTGACCACGTTCCTGCTCACGGGACAGCGGCCCGAGCGGGACGTGACCTGCCCCGACGCGTAGGCGGGGCGCGCTCCACGCCGACCGCCTGGCCGGCGAAGGCACTCGCCCTCGGCGACAGCCGCGCCGCGCACGGAGCCCGGCACATGCGCGGTCCCCGGCGGCGGCTCAGTCGGTCTCGGGCTTCTCCTTCGGTTCTTCGGGAGTGCGGGAGCGTTCCGATGCCTCCTCCTCGTCGGCCAGGTCGGCCGGGTCCGGAGCGTCACCGGTCCACGCGACGGGCGGCGTCGGCGCCGTGATCGTCTGCGGTTCGTCGGAACCCGGGTGGACGCTCGGCTGGGACTCCGGTGTGTGGGACGTCTTCGCTTCGTCATGTGACTTCGTCATGGGGGGCGGGTTCCCGTCGTTCTCCCGCGAATGCCTCGATGTTCTGCTGGCGTCGCCGCCGTGGCGTCAGTCAAGAGGTGTCTCCGGGATCTGCACGCTGATCGGCTCTCCGGAGCGCGGGTCGACGGTCAGGCCCCGGCCCGGCCTGCGGTTGCGCAGTTGCGCCTGGGTGAGGCGCACGCCCAGGATGTCGCCCTCCATCACGCTCTGAGGGTCGAGGAGCAAGCCCCGGCGGTGCCGCTTCAGGGCACTGAGCCAGCCCATGGCGCCCGCCATCGTCTCCCCGGTGACACCGGCGACCACCCCGATGCCGCGGTCCCGGCCGGACTCGACCAGGGCGCGCAGGTCCTGGTCGATCTCCGGCAGGATCAGCAGATCGGCGTCGTCGACGAGCACCACGCGGGGCTCGTCGCCGCGCAGCGCGGCGGCGAGCTCCTGTGCCGTGGGGGACGGCGAGGTCAGCAGGCGTACGCCCGGATGACCGTTCAACGCGCGAAGGGGCGACTCCCGTGGCGTGAGGACGACGAGCCGGGTGCCGGAGGCGAGCAGGGACACCGCCAGGCTCGCCAGCGCGGTGCTGCGGCCCGAGCCGGGCGGCCCGGCGACCACGAACGTCGGCGAGGGGCCCGCGAAGTCCACCCCGACCGGTGCGACGTCGTCGCCGCCCAGCCCGAGCAGACCCCACATGGGCCTACGCAGCTCCTCGGCCACCTTTTCGTACGCGTCCGTGAAGGCCACCTTCGTCGGCAGCGTGCCGATCCGCACGGGCCGGCGGGCGGCGGGCAGCCCGGCGTCGCGGCGGGTCGCCTCGGCGCCGATGGCACGCAGCGCCTCCGCCTGCTCCTGACCGGTGGCTCCGGGTGCGAGCAACGCCACCTGGATCTCGGTGCCGTCGGAGGTCCAGCCCTGCCCGGGCCTGATCACGTCGGGCAGTTCGCTGGGACGCATCCCGACGACGTGGTAGTCGGAGCGGTCGTTGAGGCGCAGCAGCAGCTTGTTGTCGTTGAGCGTGGTGGCCCGCCCGGCCAGCAGTGCCCGCTCCGATGTCGCCACCACATGCAGCCCCGAGGCGGCGCCCTCCCTGAGCAGACGGTTCACCTGGTCCATCTGCCGGCCGCCGTTGCGCTCGGCGACGAGGTCGACCAGCGTGTCCCAGCCGTCGATGAAGAGCAGTACGTGCGCCGGGCGGGACGAGGCGGGGACGATCTCGCGGAGCTCCGACAGGTTCGCCGCGTGATGCTGGGTCAGCAGCTCCTGGCGGCGGTGCAACTCCGCGTCGAGCCGGGCGAACAGGCGATCCAGCCGCTCGGTGTCGCCGCGCGGTACGACCGCGCCGCAGTGCGGCAGCACACCCAGGGCCGACAGGGCGCCGCCCGCGAAGTCGATGCCGTACAGATGCACGTCCGCGGCGGTGTGGGCGCGGGCCAGCGCGCCGGCCATGGTCCGCAGCACCTGCGATCGGCCCGAGCGCGGGATGCCGATGACGTACAGGTGGCCGAAGGTGGCGAGGTCCAGCCGCACCGGCTCCTGCGCCTGGGCGCCGGGCAGGTCCGACAGGGCCCAGGGCACCGGGGCCGGGCGGGCGCCGCCGGTCGGCTCGGGCCGCGGCAGGTCGTCGACCAGCACGGTCTGGCCGAGCGGGGGCAGCCACGGGCTGGGCTGCGGGGCGCAGCCGGTGAGCTCCGCCGCCTCGCGCACCGCTTCCACCAGCGCGTTGAGGTGGGTGGGGACGTCGTCGTCGACGGCGGAAGCGGTGGGCTCGGCTTCGGTGCTCGGCATGCCGACCGCGCGGCCGAGGCGCTGCCAGGGCAGTGCGGTGCCCCAGATCCGGGGTGCCTCGGCCCCGCTGGCCGGCCGCGGTTGCCGGACGGGCGCCGCTCCCGGCCGCACGGCCCCGGAGTACGCGGTCTGGAACGGTACGACCGTGCCGTGGCCGAGGCGGGCCAGAGCACGGCCGGGGGTGCTCGGGGAGATGCTGACGGCGTCCTTGGTGTCGATGACGTCCTGGCTCTCGGTGGTGTCGGTGACCCGCAGGGCGATCCGCAGGTTGGTGTTGGCACGGATGTCGGCGTTCACCACTCCGGCCGGACGCTGCGTGGCAAGGATCAGATGGATGCCCAGGGAGCGGCCGCGCTGGGCGATGCTCACCAGGCCCGGGATGAAGTCCGGGATCTCCCGGTAGAGGGTCGCGAACTCGTCGATGACGATGACGAGCCGGGGCACCGGCTCCTGTTCGGGATCCCGGCGGCGCATGGTCTGGTACTCGGGGAGGTCCTTCGCGCCGACGGCCGCCAGGATGTGCTCGCGGCGCACCAGCTCGGCCGACAGCGAGGTCAGCGCCCGCTGCACGAGGTGGCTGTCGAGATCGGTGACCATGCCGAGGGTGTGCGGCAGCCGCACACAGTCCTTGAAGGCGCTGCCGCCCTTGTAGTCCACCAGGACGAAGGTCAGCTCGTCGGGCCGGTTGACGGCGGCGAGGGAGGCCACGAGGGTCTGGAGCAGTTCCGACTTGCCGGATCCGGTGGTGCCCGCGACGAGACCGTGTGGTCCGTCCTTGACCAGGTCGAAGGCGGCCGGGCCGTCATAGCCCGCGCCGAGCAGCACCTCGGTGGACGCGGGGCGCCCGGCCCAGCGCGCCGCGACGGCCTCACCGCTCGGTTCCGGCAGGCCCAGCAGGTCGAGCAGGCCGACCCGGTCGGGCAGGCCCTCCGAGGCGTCGGGGGTGACGTCGTGGATCGGGGCGATGCCCCGCGCCAGGCGCTCGCACCAGGCCGGTTCGACCAGGTCCGGGCGGATGTCCGGGATGGCGGGCAGGCCGGTGCGGCGCAAGGTGAGCCGGTGGTTCTCGTAGCGGACCACCGCGGTGCACTCCTCGGGCAGGAGCCGCTCCTCGTGGTCCAGGCAGAGCGGGAAGATCCGTACGGACGGGCCTTCCTTGAGGATGGACACGACACCGGGGACGTCACGCAGACGCCGGGCGCCGTCCATGACGACCAATACGTCCGGCTCGCTGAGCAGCGCCTTGCTCATGGTCGACTCCGCGGCCCGCTGCCGGGTGCGCAGGGTGGACACCAGTTCGGCCACCCGGTTGGCCACCGTCTCCGGGTCGTTGCCGATGAGGGTGACGGCGCCGCCGCGGGACCCGGGCAGACCGTCGCGGGAGTGCGGCAACCAGCGGGCCCAGTCCCAGGACTCCTCGGACGACTTGTCGGTGAGGACGACGATCCGCAGATCGCGCGGGGTGTGCAGAACGGCTGCCTGGGCGGTCATCCAGCGGGCCAGCGCCTGCACCGGGCCGGTCTCACCGGCCAGCCCCACCACCCCACAGTGTTCGAGGTCGACGCTGACGGGCGCGTCCGGGATGCTCCAGTGCACGGAGGTGTGGTTGTCCTCGCGCGCCGCGTCGTCGATGCCGAGCAGGGACGGCTGGCTCGCGGTACCGAGGCGCAGGACCAGGTGGTCGGGGTCGCCGCGGCGGCGCTCCCACAGCCGTCGGCCCGGGCCGACGGCCCACAGCCCCGCCATCGCCGGATCGGGCGCGCTCTCGGTGCGCAGCCGCTGCTCGGTGACGACCTTCTGCCGGACGTCCTCCTCCAGCGAGGCCCGGCGCAGCCGGTAGGTGCGGGACTTCTCCTCGAAGTCCTTGCGGGCCGTACGACGCCCGCTGACGTGGTTCGCCGCCATCAGCATCGGCGACATGAACATGAAAAGCAGGTAGTAGTACGAGTGCATGAAGAGCACCATGGCGAGGCCCATGAACATGGGGGCGAACGCGACCATGAACGGAATGGGCCTGCGGCTGGGCGGCTCGGGCGGTGCGGGCAGGCGGAAGCGCTCCGGTTCGAGGTGCGGCAGGATGCGCGGCGGCCGGTTGTAGTCCAGTCCGCCGCCGCCCTCGGACGGCACCACCGCGGCGTCCCGCTGCGTCGGCTCGGTCAGCCGCAGCAGGTACTCGCCGAGGGCGAGCTCACCGCCGAGCGGCCAGGGCACCCAGCCGTCGAGGAGGGCCGCGGTCTCGATGGCCTCCTCCTCCGACTCGTCCTCCGTATCCTCCTCGTCCTGCTCGGCGAGGGGCAACAGGACGACGTTCGGTCTGCCCCGGTGCTCCGGGGGTTCCGGTACGGACAGACGCGCGCCGGTGTCCCGCGGCAGCTCGACGATGGCGGATCCGTCGGGGCGTACGGAGATCCGTATGCCCTCGGACGGAAGGCCACGGCCCTGTAGCGGTACGGCGGAGCCCTCCAGCGGGCCGATGCCGTGGGTGCCGAGTCCGAGCGCGTACACCCGCCCCGCGTCCGGACCGCCCACCACCTGGAGTTCCACCACCGGCGAGTGGTCCACCCGCTGAGGTTGCGGCATGGCGAAACGCTGGGGTCCGTACTGCGCGCAGGACCGGGGGACGGGCATACCGAGGCCGATGACACTGCCGTCCATCACGGGCGTTGCGGCCAAGGGCGCTGCGGGGGGCAGCGGGTCGTCGCCCAGATAGCAGACGGGCGCCTGGTCCGGCGTCGATGCCGGGTCGTCGGCGCGCAGCCGGGCCAGGTGCTCGGCGATGTCGCGCACGGGGGTGGCGGCATCGGCGCTCAGCACGACGTCCTGACGGCATGCGGCATCGCCGTCGACGACGGTGGTGATGAGGAGTTTCATGTCTCCCCTTCGAGGGTGGTTCGCGGACGGGCAAGGTGCGGTGCCGGGCGGCGGCGGTCGGCGCACCGCGGCGGAGCCTGACGGGAGGGTCACTCCCCGCCGGTGGACGACGCCTCGGCGGAACGGGACCGGGCGGTGGCCGGTTCGGACAGGAGGTCGGAACCCGCGACGGTCCGGGCCGGAGCGATGGCCGGGTACCTGACTTCCTCGACGAGCTCGGACAGCGGGGAGCTGTCGGGCGGCTCGGCCGTCCCGGAGGCCCGCTGCTCCGGTTCCCTGCGCGGCTCGGCGGCCGACTCGATGGGCGACTGCCGCGCCGGCGCTCGGCGTGCGCGGCGCCGGTCCGCACGGACGGCTGCGGCGACGGCCCTGACCAGCGGGGCCGAGTCCGCGTACAGGTCGAGTTCCGGGGCGGTCACCCGGCCGCGGCCGCTGACGCGCAGCGCCCAGCTGTGCCCGGCCGCCGGGCCGTCGGCGAGACAGACGACGGTGCCGGTGGCGGCGAGCGCGCTCAGCCGCCGGGCCTGTTCCCGGGTGGGGGCGGCGCAGACGACGACCGTGATGGTGGCGGCGACGGCTTCGTCCCCCGTCGCCGGGGAGGGCGTGTCCCCCAGCCGGCGCAGCACGGAGTCGAGCGGCTCGCCGTGGTAGTGCGGGTGGACGCCGTCCGCCACGGTGACCGAGGCTCCGCTGCCCGGCCGGTCCAATTGCGCGGCCAGGGCCTGGAGGAGGCGGGAGCGAGTGGCGGCATCGCCCTCGACGGTGATCATCCGGGGCCCGGCGGCCAGGTCGAGGTGGACACACAGGTCGTCCGCCACGCCGACGGCGACCGGCAATGGCCGCACCCGGGCCCCTGCGCGGGGTGTGGCGTCCGGCAACGACTCCTCGTCGTCCAGGCTCAGACACCAGGACTGCCCGCCGAGCTCGTCCTCGACCTCCCACGGAGCCGGCGGATCGGGCAGCCTGCGGGCCGCGATCTGGACGGCGGCCCATCCGGGCTCCGTCCGCAGGCCGTAGGCGAAGGCTCCGGGCACATCGCCGAGCGCCGCTGCGGCCGCGTCCAGCAGTCGGCGTACGAGCAGACCGGACCGGGGGTCGCACAGGTGGCGGGAGAGCGCCCGTACCCCGCGTCGGTGGCGCCGGAAGGCGCGCAGCGGCTCCCCGAAGGCCCGCCTGGTCAGGGCGAGTTCGCGGGCGACGCCGCGCCGGAAGCGGCGCCAGCCGCCCCGCTTGCGCACGACGTGCCGTAGGAGCAGGAACAGCACCAGGAGCACCGCGACGGCGACGAGCAGCGCCGTCACCAGTGACGAGTCGGGCTTGGCAAGCGAGATCTGGTGGCCCTGGGCCGGAGTGGGCGTCATGCGGCCACCAGCGCCTCTTCGGGATGGCGTCGGCGCAGCTCGCGTATCGCGTGATGCGTGCGCGACTTGACCGTGCCCGGGGGGATGGACAGGACGTCCGCGGCATCCGGGCCGGTCCAGCCCAGCACGTAGACGTAGAAGAGCACCTCGCGGTGCGGCAGGGACAGGCGGGAGAGGGCGTGCACGAGGAAGCGGCGGTGCAGCACCTGGCCGATCGGGTCGACGGGCTCGGCGTGCGACTCCAGCAGTTCCTGGTGGCACTCGGGGCGGGTCTGCTCGCGTCGCGTCCAGTCCACCACCAGGTTGTGCGCCACGCGGAACAGCCAGGTCCGGCAGGGCGACCAGTCCGGCGGCTGGTCCGCGCTGCTCAGCCAGGCGCGCAGCAGGGTCTCCTGGACGAAGTCCTCGGCGCGCTGCCGGTCGCCGCCCATCAGACGGGAGACGTAGCGCAACAAGGGACCGTGGTGCCGTTCGAAGAGCTCACGGAAGGACGCGTCGTTCGTGGGAGCGCTCCCCTGGCGTCTGTGTGAGCTCTCGTCGTCGTGACAGGTGGTGGGCGTACTCATGTGGTGCCTCCCCCAGAACCGGCATGGGGTCATGAGCCGGTCCGTTCGGGCGCCGCAGGCGCGGCGAGTGCTGAGCGGAGTGATTACGAGAGTTCAGATGACGCCGCCATCACAAGCGGAAGCAGTAACTCCCTTTATGGCGGCGAGTCTATGGAGGTTTCCGCGAGCTTCAAGCCCCTTTAGGTGAACGTGACGTGTTGACTTGCGAACGCAACCAGGGCGAACGAGCACTATGTCCCGTTCGCCCTGGTTCGCTTTTACTTGGGCATTACGATGTGGGGATGCTGCTGGCGACCTGCTGGTCGAAGTCGCTCACGCCCGTACCGATCGACTGGAACTGCTTGGCGAACTCGGTGATGTTGTTCACCGCCTGAGTCACGGACGTGTTGAAGTTGGCGTACGACTCCTTGAGCTTGGGGGAACTCTTCTCCAGTACCAGGCCGTCGCTGAGCAGCGCCTCGACCTCCCGCTGGAGGGACGACAGCTGGGGGACCAGCGTGGAGGTGACGGCGTTGCTGAGCTTGGCGGCCGTGGCGTTGATCGACTCCTGGTCGACGACGTTGCGGGACATGGGGTCCTCTTTCTGTTGCGGCGAGTCCGGTCACGACTGGACGTACGCCTTGGCGAGGGAACTGCCGGGCCCGGGGACGCGGGCCCTTGGGGCCCTGCGGGCGCCAGGGGGAGACGCCCGCAGGGAGTACAGGGGGTGAGGGCCGACGGGTGTCCGGCCCTTCAGCGGGAGATCAGCGCCAGTTCTCGCCGATCATTCCCAGAGGTGGCTCGTCGCCGTAGCGCTCGTGCTGGGTGATGGAGTCCTTCAGGTACCAGTCGCCGTCCCGGTTCTTCTGCCAGACCTCTTGGATCTCACCCTTGCCGTCGGCGACGTAGCGGTTCTGGTCCGTGGTGACGACGTGCAGGCTGGAGCCGTCAGGGTTGGTGTAGTCGGTGCGCGTGGCGTCGCCGGGCAGGTCGGAGGTCGTTTTGCCCGGCGCGAAGGCTCCGTCGGCCGGTTTCCCGGTCGCGTCGACCATCGGCTTGTCCACGGTCAGGTAGGCGGGCGGCCGCTCCAGGTACTGCAGTGGCGCCTGCCCGACGTCGACCGGGTCGGCATCGGGGTCGTCCGCCCCCTCCGGTTTGGCTTCGTTCTGCAGGGTCCAGTCGCCGTCGGGCGCCTTGAGCCAGACCTGGAGGGTGTTGCCCTTCTCGTCGGTGACGTACCGCCTCTGGAACCCCTTGCCGTAGAACTCGTCGTTCGCGTCCACGTAGACCTTGGTGACGCTGCCGTCCGCGCGATGGGTGGTCGTCACGGAGTCGCCCTCACGAGGGAGTGATCGGTAGGTCTCGGTGTACGACATCCCGTTGTCGTTGGTGATCGTCGTCGTTGTCTCGACCGGGTTGCCGTTCTTGTCGACCTCGATCTCGCCGTCGGCGTTCAGCTTGTACTCGATCTTCGTGTGGCCGTTGCCGTCGTCCCGCTCGTAGGTGGTGGGTACAGGGGGCGGTGGGGTCTCCGCCGGGCCGTCGCCACCGAGTTCGCGGTTCATGTGCAGCGGGTTGGGTTCGCCGCTCTCCGGGGTCCAGGCCGGTTTCCTCGCCACCTCCTCCTGCTCCTCGGCGTAGGCCTTCTGCATGTCCTCGGCCCGCCGCGTCAGCGGTTCCTGGTCCCTGTCGAGCTGCTTCTGCGCCTCTTCGGTCGCGGCCTGGTCCTTCCACAGGTCGTGCTGCTTCTTGTCCAGCTCGTCCCATTCGGGAGTGAAGGCGTCCTGCTTCTTCCGCAGGGCGTCCCGCTCCTGGTTCAGGGCGTTCTGCTCCGCCGCCTGCTTGCCTTCCAGGGCCTGCTGCGCGGCGTCCTGCTCCTGCCAGAGGTCCTGCTGTTTGTGCCGCAGCTCGTCCATCTGCTCGCGGGAAGGTCGCCGCCCCGCGGTGAGCGCCGCCCGTTCCTTGTCCAGGGCGTCCTGCTTCGCCGTGAAGCCCGCCTCCAGTTCCGCGCGCTCGGCCTTCTGCCGCCGCCACAGCTCCTGTTGCCGCTGGGTGAGTTCGTCCTGGCGCTGCCGCAAGGGCTCCTGCCGCTTCTGGAGCTCCTCCTGCCGCTTGGTGAGGTCCTCCTGGCGCTTCGCCTGGGCGTCCTGCTCCTTCTGCAGAGCCGCCCGCTTCTTCTCCAACGCCTCCTGCTGTCGCTCCAGGTAGAGCTGCCCGGGTCTGTGCCGCCGCTCCACGTTCGCGGCCTCGGCCTGTTTGTAGAGGGCGTCCTGCCGCTGCTTGTAGGCGTCGTTCGCCGACTTCACGTTCTGCCGCTGGTAGGCCGCCGCCATCGACGCGGCGCCGGCCGCGGTCTGCGCGTCGTAGTCGTAGAAGGCCTTGCCGAGCTCGTCGAGCAGGTTGCCGAGGTCGGTCATGACCTGCCAGCCCTCGGTGAACGCCTTCTGCCAGGCGCTGGAGAAGTCCGACAGCGCCTCGGCCGTGTCCCGGCGGGGCCCGATGTCACCGGCCTCGAAGCTGTGCTTCACGCCCGAGGGGACATCCATTTCATCGCGAAGATGCCAGATCTGACGGGCGAGGGCGTACATCAGATCGTAATCGATCGAAACGCGGGTCACGTAATTCCGTCCTTTCTTCCGGCATTCGGGCCGAGGCGGCAGAGATGTTCGTGATGCCGAACAAGCGGTGACATCGTGTCCGCCCTGTAGACGCACTGGCGGACCCGAAAGGTTCAAAAGAATTTCGGCCCTGACCTTAGTGACCAGCAGGTATGTGGTTTCGGTCACTTCGTTGAACCGCTGATCCCCTTGAATACGTCACCAGGAAGTCATCCGCATGCAAAGGGCCGACCCTTGCGCCGTGGACATCTTGGAGGACCTTGTGGCCAGCCCTGGCGACTGGAATCAAGTGGGGTACGGCGGAAATCCCGTCGCCGGGAATCCTCGTGTCCTCGACGGCTTCACACGGGATTTCCGCCTGCTTCGAGATCTTGCGGCCGATGTCGACGCCGGGCTCGACACCATGCTGCGCACCGCGTCGGACGGCGGCTTCGAGGGGAAGACGGCGGACGCCCTGCGCACCTATGTGAAGCAGTCACTCAAGAAGTTCATGGCGAACGCCCACAGCGCCTTCGACCTCGCGGCCTCGGCCACGGCCAGATACGCGAACGCCCTGCGGGACGCCCAGGGCCGGGCCGAACGCGCCGCGGAACGGGGCGGCGCGGTGGCGATCCCCCCGGCCGGCCTCGTGGGGAAGAACGCCCCGCCCCCCGCGGAACTCACCGCCGCGAAGAACGACGTCGAGGCCGAGGTCGACTTCATCACCGGCGAGGCCACGATCCTTGAAGACGCCCTTCGGACCGCGGCCGACATGGTCTCCTCTCCCATCGCCCCGCCGAAGAAGAGTCTCAAGCAGCGGATCGTCGAGGGGCTCTGGAAGACGCTGGAGATCGTCACGATCGTGATCTCGATCGCGGCGATGATCGTCGGGGGCCCGCTGGGGCTGCTGGCGTTCGGCCTGAGCGCTGTCCTCTTCGGCAAGGCGCTGGTGGACTACCGCCAGGGCAAGCTCAACGGCGTCGGCCTCGGCCTCGCCTTCCTCGGCGTGCTCTTCCCATCGACCAAGGGCCTCACCACGGCCGGCGGACTGCTGCGCATGCTCAAGGCCGGCGCCAGTATCGGCGCGAAGGGTGCCGGCAGGGCCCTCTCCGGGGCAGGCCGTCTCGTGATGCAGGCCGGCAGACTCGTGATGGCACCCCGGACGCTGGGCGCCCTGGCCGGCCAGGGAATGGTGAAGCTGTTCCGGACCGGCAGCGGCATGTTCGTCACCGGCATGTCCCGGCTGCCCGGCCTCGTCGCCGGCACGCCCCGGGCCCTCATGGGCGCGATGCGGATGGCCGGCGGCTTCGCCAGGGGCGTGATGCGGTCGGGGTGGTTCGCGCTGCGCC
This sequence comes from Streptomyces neyagawaensis, assembly GCF_023516595.1. GTDB lineage: Bacteria > Actinomycetota > Actinomycetes > Streptomycetales > Streptomycetaceae > Streptomyces > Streptomyces neyagawaensis. The sequence continues at coordinate 68,402 of NZ_JAMGBG010000043.1, forward strand.
GCGACTTCTTCATGGCCAGCGCGTTCGTCGGCGGAGGGATGGGCCGACGGCTGGGCGTCTACGCGCTCACCAACGTGGGCCGGGCCTTCGACTTCGCATTGTCGGCGCTCCTGCCGCTCCGCTACGCCGAACTCGCCAAGTACGGCTTCCGGGGTGCCTGGCGCATGGGCATCCTCGAACGCGGCCTGCTCAGGAAGCCCTCGGTCGGCGGTGCCGTCGGCAGGACCGTCGGCTCCGTTGGCGACCTGGCTGCGAGGACCGGCCGAGGGCTGAGCACCCCCGACGCCGCGAAGTCGCTCGGGGAACGCGGCAAACTGGTCGTGCCCGGCACCCTGGCCTGGGACGACGCGGTGGATGAGCTGACCGAGTTCATGCCCCCGCCGACCGGGCTCGCGCGCTCGACGAGCACCGGCTCCCTGCCCCGCTTCACCGGGATGCCCTCGGGCCGGTTCTCCAGCACGCTCGACGACCTCGTGGAGCCGACCGCCTTCAGGGACCTGGACGCCCTCGGCTCCCGCTCAGGCCCCCTGCTGCGGAGCGGCGCCGTCGATGTGGCCGACCTGCATGCCGGTGGGCTGCTGTCCCCGCAGTTCCGCAACGCCCTCGACGCCCTGGACGACCTCGACGAGTTGGCCGGGACCGGCACCGCCGTCCGGTCCCCTCTGCTGGAGCAGCCGCGGAGCGCGGTCGCCCGGCTGCGGGACCTGGACGCCTTCACTGGCATGGACCGCACCGGGACCGGCCTGCTGAAGCCCATGGACGAGCTGGCGGAGCTGGCGCCCTTCAGCATCGACGGCAAGTTCGGCGGTCTGACCACCGTCCAGGTACGCAAGATCCTCGACGGCGAGATCGACCTGGTGGACGTCGTACCGGACGGGGTGATCCTGCGCATCGGCAAGACGGACCCGGTGAACGTCCATGTCAGGCTGAAGGGCGAGGTGACGGTCCGCGTCCTCGACCCCGACGAGCCGGTCCCCGGCCCGCCGGCAGGGAAGTTCACCGGAGTGGACTCCCCGGCGGGCCTCGGCTTCAGGCTCGACGAGCTGGCCCGGCTGCTCCCGGACCGGCCGGGCGAGCTGGGCCGCGCACGGGAGCTGCTGGGGCTGGGGCCGGTGAAGACCGACCTCGCCCCCAAGCCGGTCACCGCGCAGCCCGGGTTCCCCCCGCTCACCCTGCGCGAGATCATCACCGGTGGTGCCGTCGGCAAGACCGGCGCCGACCGCTTCCAGGCCTGGGTCAGGGCGCAGAACGCCGCCCTCGACCTCGACACGGCCGGCCAGAAGCTCGCCCAGGTCACCGACCTGCCCCACGTGTCGCCCCTGCACCGTGCCGAGGCCGAACTGGACCTGAGCGCGGCCGAGTTGAAGTTCAACCACGCGCGGCTCGCATTCGACCGGCTCGGCATGAACCTGGACACCGTCCGCCAGAACATCACAGTGATGATGGTCCGCCTGGACGGTCCTGGGGCGCACCTGCCCGTCGGCGAACTCCGGCTGCTGGACGACCTGGCGCGGCCCACTGGGCAGTGGATCACGATGGAGCCCGGGGAGCGGATCACCTACGTGCTCAGAACGGACGCCGGGATCGTCCCGGACGTGAGGGTGGCGATGGTCGACGGCCACTTCACCGTCACCGCCCCCGACGGCATCGTCACCAGGTTCGGCCCGGACGGCGCGCCCCTGCGCGTCGACGTCCCGATGCGCCCGGAGACGCCGGCGGGCCCGTCGACGGTCCACGGCGCCGCTCCGGCGCAGGTGGACGTACCGGTCCTGCCGCAGGTCCATTGGCTGGTGCGGCAGGACATGGACTTCGCGGCGTCCAGTCTCAAGTCCGGTATGAAGAGCCACCTGACCACCGAGGGGCTCGTACCGGCCAAGATCGACGGCACCATCACATCGGTCCAGGCGGTGACGACGGCCAACGCCAAGGCGTTCAAGGCGGAAAGCCCGTTCACGGCCTTCTCCCCGCCCGGCAGCATCGTCAAGAGTTACGGAAACCAGGAGATCGGCCTCGATCTGATCGCCCTCCGGAACGACATCAACGCCGGGGTCGAGAACGTCAGGAACGTCGAGATCCTGTCCACCTCGAAGGTTCAGGACGCGATCCTCGACGAGATCCGGTTCAAGACCGGACTGCCCGACCTGGAAGTCCCGTCGACGTTCACCCACACGACCGGGAACAAGGAGATCCAGGAGTTCCTGGCCAAGAACGGCGTCGCCAAGCGGGTGGCCGCCAACGTCACCGCCGATATCAAGACCCTGTTGCAGGTGCGCCGGGACAACACCTGGCTGATCAAGGGCACCATCCCCGCCAACTACCTGAAGGGCCCGTATCCGACGGTCGACTCCCTCAAGCACATTCCGGCCGCACCGAGCACACCACTCACCGCCGCCACGAACCCGCTGGAATCGGCGGGCCGCGCCTCCGGCTCCGGGCTGCCTCCGGTGGAGTTGCCGAAGCCGGTCCTCAAGTCGGACGACTTCTACATGTCCCGCGTCGAGCTCGAGGACCTGCGTGGGATCAAGCTCGTCCGGCAGGACGACTTCCACATGGTCCAGCAGGACCTCAAGGGGCTGCGCAAGTCGTACTTCGATCCGGACGTCGGCATGATCCCCGCCAACCCGGAAGGAAGGACGACCGCGTTCCAGCATGTCGCCGGCGCGGAGAACGCCACGCGGAAGAGCAACAGCCCGTTCACCTCCTTCGCCGAGATCGGCAACCACAAGACCTACGGCGACATGGAGTTCAGCCTCGACGCCTACAAGCTGGGCGTGGACATCAAGGCCGGACGGCTGCCGGACGTGGGGATTCTCCCCGCCAAGGACCTCCAGCGGCTGATCGCCGACCAGATCGAGAGGACCATCGGCAAACGCCTGGACTTCACCTCCGCGCTCAGCGGGAACAGCTCCCGGCAGGACGTCCTGAACTTCCTCAAGAGCCACGACGTCAATCCGGCCAAGTCCAACAAGTTCGTCGCGGATGTCCGGGTCCTGCTCAACACCACCCGCGACCAGGAATGGCTGGTCAAGGGCACCATTCCCAAGAGCTATCTGGAGGGCCCGTACCCCAGGGCGGGGGCCTCCTCCGGGATCGGTGACGCGCTGTCGGCCGGCCCGCTCAGTGGTCTCGACGAGGCCGCCGGCAAACTCCGTCTGTCGGACACGTTCAAGACGGACGTCGAGGCGAAGCCCGTCTTCGTCGAACCTCACGGCCTCGACGGCGTGAACTCCGGCGCTCCGCGCATCGGCGAGGTCGGCCCGACCGGTAAGCACGTGCTCTTCGACGGCCCGGCGGTCCCGGCCGCTCCCGTCACCGCCGCGACCCCGCCTCCGCCGGCACCGCTGCGGCCTCCCCCGGTGCCGTCCGTGCGCCCGGCTCCGCATGCTCCTTCCGCTCCCCCTGTTCCGGCGCTCGGCAAAGGAATCGGGGGAACGGCACCGGTTCCACCGCCCCCCGTCGGCACGCACGGGTTGGGGTCGGGACTGGATGCCGGGACCCCTGTGGTCCGCCACGCACCGGGCGGGGACACCTCGCACTGGGTCATCGACGGCAAGGCGACCTTCGGACGCTACAAGATCAGGAACACCGACGACGGCTCCGTGTCCCTGGTATCCGCGAGCGATCGCGCGTGGGCGACCCTCGACAACGCCGCCGCCTCACGCCAGGTGTTCGAGGCGGAACAGCTGAAGAGGGCCGCCGAGCAGCTGAAGAAGGCGGATCTGCAGGAGGGCGGGAAGTACCTGAGTTCGGGGTACCGGTCGATCAATCCGCTGCTGGCCGCGTTCGAGGAGGCGGGATACACGGCGGCACAGGTGCGACATGTGGGTTTCGACTTCTCGGAGCGGGCCGCCGACGTTCTGGAGAACTGGAAGCGGGTGGCCACGGAACGCGGGTACGCGTCACGGGAGGTGACGGAGTCCTGGGACTTGCAGGACCTGCACCGGTGGCATGACAGCATCAAATCCATCCATCGGGCGTGGGACGACTTCCCGTCCCCGGCGATCCCGGGCAACGCCGTGGTGCGCGGCGACAGCTGGCAGATCTTCTCGTCGTTCGACGGGATCCTGGATCCGGGGCACTATCCCGGGGGTGGGTACCACGACGTCGGGAGGACCATCTCCTGGCCGGGGATCATGTCCACGACCACAGGCAGTGCCACCACGCACAACTTCGTCAACTCCAAGGCCCTGATCTGGAAGTTCGACGTGCCGGAGCAGGGGCATCCGGGTCGCGTGCTCGGGTCGGAGAACCTGGCCGAGGCGGAAGTGACGTTCCCGGTCAACACCCAGATCAAGATCAACCAGGTGTTGGTGCGGGACGGTCACTTCGCGCACGAACTGGCCGACGAGTTCGGCGACAAGGCCAAGGTGATCGTGTTCGCCGACATCCTTCCCGCCGGCGGTGCGGTCCGCGGGTCCGTCGACGAGCTCGCCGGCGGCGTCCGCGCAGGGGACGCGTTCACGACGAACGTGACACGGCTGGACCGCTTCGACGCGCCCGCGCCCCGCGCCGAGACGGTGCTCCTGCGTCCGGAGCAGGTCGCCGGGACGTCGCACGTGCGGGTGGAATGGGAGCGGGTTCCGCTGGACGGGGGCGGTTTCAGGCTCACCGACGAGACGGGCGGTGCGCGCCTGGTGTTCGGCGCGGACGAGGTTCTTCAGTTCCGCGACCACCGGGTTCCGGGGACGGACGGCTTCCTGCGGTTCGAGGCCGCACCGGGTCCGGACGCGCTGCCCCGGTGGGTCGGTGCGGACGGGATGCCGCTGGCCGGTACGGGTGCGGTGGTCGACCCGGTCAGGGGCGCGCTCGGCGTGGTCACCGGTGTGAAGGCGGGGACGCCGGACGGGGCTTGGACCGCCCGGTTCGACCTCGACGGCACACCACTGTCCGAGGAACTGCGGCTCTCCGGCCACGCGGGTGGTGCGCTGACCGACGCACGGCTGGTCACGACGCTCACCCGAGGGCCGGGCGGTGACCTGGTGCCGAGCCTCCGGCTGACCGCGCCGGGGCTGGGCGACGGGGCCTTCTCCGTCGTACGGCTGCCGGGTGGTGAAGCGGCGGGGCGGCTGCCGGCCGGGGGCTTCGCGGTGACCGATCTGGCGAGCGGCGACCGGTTCGTCTTCGACCGCGCGGGCCGGTTCGTGGACTTCGCCGCGGACGTCCCGCCGGTACGGGTGGACGCGGCCGGGACGACCGTGCCGGAAACGGTCGGAACGACCCTGCCGGACCCGAACGTCGGCCCGCTGACGGCCGTCGACGACTTCGGCGGCCCCCTGTCCGAGCGGTTCCCGCTGCACTCCCTCCCCGAGCACCACCCCCTGGACGGCGCCGCGGCCGACCTGCCCAGGATCGAGCTGCCCGGTGCCGACGCACCGGCCATCGCGCGTGCGGCGGACGTCGCGCTGCCCGCCGGCCCGCCCCTCACGCGCCTGACCGAGTTCCAGGACGTACCGCTGTCCGGCGCGGGCGACCTGGCCGGGCTGGAGTTCCGGATCGTCGGCGGCGACGCTGCCGACGGCGTGCCCGGTACGTTCCTGCTGGACGTCACGCGGGCCGTCCCGGAACCCCACGGGACGGGACCGCAGCCGCGATTCACGGTGGAGCGCCTGGACAGCGGCACGTTCCGCGTCACCGACCCGGCCGGCACCACCCGCTGGGAGTTCGGCGCCGGGGGCGAGTTCCTCGCCCGGGAGACGGCGCTCGTCGACCACGACCTGGGGCTGCCGTCCGGGCTGTGGTTCAGGAACACGGCCACGACCACGACGGACGGCATCACCTCCAGGATCGTGGGGCTGGTCGGTCCCCGCGAAGTCACCGATTCCTTCCCGCTCACCACCGTCGACCGGACGCTTCAGGACCGTCTGCCGGGCGGCTTCACCCTGACCGACAGCGTCTCGGGTAGCCGCTTCCACTACGACGCCGACCTCAACCTCGCGTTCCGCGACCTGCCGGCCCGAGACGGCTCCGGATTCCTGCGGTTCACGGAGGGTGCCTCCGACGTCCCGCCCGTCCGGCTCGATGACCTGGGCGGCTCCTCGGGCCTGGACGACCTCGCCGGCATCTTCCAGCGCACCCTGGACGAGGCATCGGGCGGCGCGCGTCCGATGCCCGACGTGACCGACGTGTCCCTCGGTGCCGCTCCGCGCCTGCCCGGCCTGGACGATGCAGCCGCCCGGCGCCTGTCCGACGCCCTCGGAGAACACGGCGACCAGTGGCTCACCCGGCTGAGCCAAGGCGACGCGCCCGACCTCGACCTCCGGGCGGCCTGGCGCGCACTGGACGAGCACTGGACCGGGCTCCTGGAACGGACGCCCGGGATCCGGCTGACCGGCGCGGACGACCTCGCCGACCTCGAGATACGGATGCTGCGCGTACCCTCCACCGACACGGCACCGGGCTCGTTCCGCCTCGAACTCCTCGACCGTGCCCCGGCGGCGGACGGAACGGTCCGTGGCGCGGACTTCACGGTCGAACGGATCCCGGACGGCGGGTTCGCCCTCACCGACCCGACCGGGAACACGACGTGGACCTTCGCCCAGGACGGCTCCTTCCTGGGCCGCGAGGCCGCGCTCACCGGGGAGGGACTCCCCTCCGGCCTGCGCGTCTCGGCGACCCACAACGAGGCAGGCGGGTTCACGCAGGTCGATCTGCTCGGTCCTGACAGTTCCGTCAGGTCGCTGCGGGTGACCGCCCCGGAGGGCGAGCTCGCCGGGCGGCTGCCCGGCGGCTTCACCCTCACCGACACCGTCACCGGCAGTCGCTTCCACTTCGACCGGACCGGGGCCGTCGTCTTCCGCGACCTGCCGGCCCATGACGGCTCGGGCTTCCTGCGGTTCACGGAGGGCGCGCGCGCCGCACAGCCGACCCGGCTGGTCGACCCGTTGTCCGAGCGTTTCCCGCTCACCTCCATCCCGGAGGAAGACCTCCTGGACGAGGGCCTCACCGACCTCTCCCAGCTCTTCGACCGCACCCTCGACGAGGCATCGGGCATACGGGCCGACCTGCCCGGTGAAGCGGCAGCGGCGGACCTGTCGTCCATCTCCGCAGCCATGGAGTTCCTGCATGCCGCACCCGACTCCCACGCCGTCCAGAACCTGGACCTCCTGCATGTGCGGCAGCTCGCGGGCGACGCCACCGACTCACTGAACAGGTTCCCCGGGCTGCGGCCCGAGCTCCTCCACGACCAGCTCCGCCAGATGACCGCGCAGGCCCACGAGGGAATCCGGCAGGGCGCCGCCACCGTCCTGCGGGAGTACCAGAACCTGCCCCTGGCCGCGCGTCTGGAGGACCTCCGGAGCGGTGGCAGCCGCGTCTACGGCGACTTCACCGTCACGCCGACCCCGCACGGCGGCCCCGGTGGCAGCCGCTTCACCGTCACGCACACGCCGACGGACCTCACCACGGGCTTCGGCCCGAATCGCGAACTGCTCCACCGGGAGGTGTTCGTCAGGGGCGGCCCGGCAGAGCTCGACGGGACCAGGCTCGGGCTCACCGGCCGTACCGCCGAGGGCGGTTGGACCCCCGACTCCTTCCAGTTCGTGGGCACGCACGTGGCCGACGACGCGTTCACGCTCACGCGTCTCGAGCCGACCCTCCCGGCCGACCTGCGCGGCGGCTTCACCGTCACCGACGCCGCCGGCACGACGAAGTGGCACTACGGCCCCGAGGGCGCGCTCGCCCTGAGGGACGTCCAACTCGTGGGCGACGGGGGCGTGTTCCGCTTCGAGGCGGGCGCTCCGGACGGGGCGCCCCGGGTCCTCGACCCGTCGGGCAACGCGTCCCCGACCCTGCGCGCGGAGCGGCTCGACGACGGCCGGATCGCCCTGATCCACACCGGGCCGGGCACCCCACCGCTGGAGCGGACCGTCTTCGACGCGAGCGGCGGCAAGCTGCTGGAGGAGACCTTCGCCATCCGCGGCAGCGGCGGCAAGCCCACCGGCTCGTACTGGACCATCGACCACGTGACCGGCAAGGGCGTCCGCGTCAACGGCGACAACACCCCGTTCACCAGCCGCTTCGACACCGCCACGCTGGAGACGTCCCCCACCGGGCAGTTCAAGCTGACCGGCAAGGAGCCCGGGAAGGTCACCCTGTTCGAGCGCGAGGTGCTGAACAACGGCAACACCCTGCACATCGCCCGGGACCGCTTCGGCCACGCCCACTGGACCGAGTTCGACAACGGGGGCAACCGGGTCCGGTCCGGCGAGCGCATCGGGGACCCGGACCAGCGGACGTACCACGACGTGCCGGACGGTTCCTGGCGTCTGCTCAACACCTCCGACGTGCGCACCTACCACAAGGCCCTCGACGGCGGCCTCGTGCGCGCCGAGAAGGGCGCCGACGGCCACTGGACCTGGCAGCGCTTCGACAAGGACGGCGTGGAGGCGCTCTCCGGCACCCGGCGCTGGAGCGCGAACCACGTCGCCTTCGAGGACACCTTCCTCGACCCCGCCACGGGACTGGAGACGGTGGCTCAACGGCGCAGCCAGACCTGGCCGTTCGGCGGACTGCACGGGTCCCGGATGTATCAGGAGCACTCCCTGCTGCCCGGCCACGCCCCGGCCGGAACCCGGATCGACCCCGGCACGTATGTCGGTCAGGGCCCGTCGAACGCGCAGATCGAGAGCCTGGAGACGCTGGCGGACGGCGGCAGCCTGCTCGTCGAGCGGTTCGCCGACATGCGCCCGCCCGCCTTCCTGTGGAAGGGCGCGGCGGGCCGCAACCCGTTCGACAACTTCTTCGGTGACCTGTTCGCGGGCGACTCCCTGAACCGCGTGAGCCACTGGACCCAGACCGCCGCCGACGGCACCACGGTGACCGGTGTCCGGCTCAACCCGTCGGCCGCCAACTGGGTCGACGTCGACGAGTTCGGCCGTGTCGTCCGGGAGAGCCGCAAGCTGGACGACGGCAGCGTCATCGAGATCGGACGCAGCGCCGATGACGCCCCGCGCTGGGCGCCGCTTCCCGAGTACCGCGAAGGCGCCCCGTACGAGCTGCACTGGCGGAACACGAAGACCGGCGAGACCGGCACGCGGCACGCCGACGGCCTCGGACAGTGGCGGGACGTCTTCACCGACAGCGACGGTGTCGAACGCGTCCGGCTGCGCAGCGAGGGCGCGGGCTCACGCGAGTACCTCTTCGACGCGCCGACCCCGCACGACCTCGCCCACAACGACCGCGCGGGTGTCTGGGTCGACCGGAACTCGCTGCTGCACGTCACCGGTCGGCGGGATGCGGTCGGCGACGTGTACGTCGAGTCGTCCGGCAGCCCCTACCGCACCGACTGGACATGGAAGTCGTACGACTCCGACAACCCGGCCACCGTGCTGGACGAGGGCATCCGCAAGCAGAACCGCGGCTCGCTCTACTCACGCACCTGGGACGACTCGTTCGTCGACCTCGACCGGCTCGGCAACGTGGTGCGCGAGCGCAACGCCACCGACGTCGGCGCCTCCTGGGTCGACGCGGTGCGGCAGCCCGACGGCACCTACACGTGGACGAAGACCGCCGCCGACGGCACGGTCCACTCCGAGGGCGTCCGGGTGTACGACGACGTCGCGAAGGGCCGCTGGCGGGACCTCATCGACGACCAGGTGGTCCGCAGCAGGGACGGCGGCCGGGTGCGCGAGTACGCGTACGAGATCGTCACGTCGCAGCCGCCCGCCTCGCCCGCGGCCGACGTCACCCGTGCGACGACGCTGCGCGATCTGCTCGAACAGTCCGCGCGCCACTTCGAGCCGCCCCGCACGGTCCGCGTGGACCGGGAGGCATGGAAGGAGTACGACCTCGGCAAGGTCTTCCGCGAGCGCGTCAAGGTGGACGGCGATCCCGTCCGCTACCGCGAGGTCGACAAGCAGTGGGGCCAGTGGCGGGAGTACCAGAACGGCCACCTGGTCGAGCAGCGCGTCTTCGACGGGCGGGTCTACCGGACCGACGCCTTCGGCCGGTTGAGCATGGCGGGGCCCGCTGTGATCCCCCACTACCTCGGCGGAGTACTGCCCAGGGTCGGCGGCGAGGTCGGCCTGCCCGGCGACCGCGCCTGGCAGCTCATCGGCCGGGAGGCCGACTACCGCGGCGCCGACATCGAGGCCCTCGGCTATCTGCGAGAGGTCCAGGACCCGTGGCACGGCCTGTTCCAGGGGGTCAGGAACGGCGAGTCCGTCGAGATGCCCCTGTGGCAGCGCGAGCTCCGCAGCTTCCTGACCTCGTTCAGCACCGGGTTCGTCACCGACCTCACCGCGGGCCTGCTGATCACCGAGCTCACCAACAACGGCAGTCTCAAGCCGGAGGACGTCTTCAAGGCGCTGCTCTCCGGCGCGGTCGGCGGCACCTTCGGCGGCGGGCTCAACATCCTGTACAACCACACCCGGCTCGGGTACCTCAAGACCACCATGGGCCAACTCGACTGGGCCGCGCACCCCAAGCAGTCGATGGCCGGTCTCACCGACGACTGGGCCACCGACTGGACCGCCTTCGAGAAGCCCACCCGCTGGCGCACCGCCACCTACGCCAACACCGTGGGCCTCGCCACCGGCGCGCTCAGCGGCTTCGTCAGCACCGCCATCAGCTCGGCCGTGTTCGGGGTCAACGGCAACGAGATCCAGGGCGCCGACGCGCTGCGGGCCGGCATGTGGGGCGCCGCGGGCTCGCTGTTCGGCGGGGTGAGCACCGGCCTGGCCCGCAACGCCTGGCACCTGGCCACCGGCGCCCGGGTCTTCCACAAGGGCGGCCTCGGCGAACTGGGGATGAACTGGGTGGAGTCCGCGCTGTCCAAGTACATCGCTTTCCAGATCGCCCAGGCGGACAGCCTGAACGGGAACCACCTGCCGTCGCCCGGCCGGGCCTTCCCCAAGCCGGTCACCGTCCCCGCGGCGCCACCGCCCGCGCCGGCCCCGCAGCCCCCTGCCGATCAACCCGACGCACCCGTCGAGGGATTGGAGCTCCCGTGACCGCCACCGCCCTCCCTGCCGTGCACCGGGTCGCCCCCAAGGGCCGCGGCGCCCACCGCAGCATCACCGCCGCCGTACGCGCCGCGGCCGACGGCGACGAGATCCGCATCGCCCCCGGCGACTACGTCGAGGTGCTGGTCCTGGACCGCTCGGTGAGCCTGCTGCCGGACGACGGGCCGGACCACGCCGTACGGCTGTTGGCGGCCGACCCCGGCCGACCCGTCCTGGAGATCACCGCACCGGACGTCCGCGTCGACGGAATCGCGCTGACCGGCCAGGACCCGGCCCTGCCCGCGGTACTGGTGGCGGCCGGCGGTCTGGAGCTGGACGGCTGTGAGATCTCCGGCGGCCGTATCGAGGCCGGCGGCGACGCCTCACTGGCGCTGCGCGCCTGCCGGGTCTCCGGTGCCGCACTCGCCGGGGTGCACGCGAACACCACCGGCCGGACCGAGCTGATCGACACGCTGGTCGAGGACATCGACGGCACCGGAGTCGTCCTGGGATCCGCCACGACGGCGGACCTCCTCGGGCTGACGGTCCGGGACGTCACCGGATCCGGGGTCCGGGTACGGGGCCGGGCCGCGGCCGTGCTCCGCGACTGCCGGATCACCGGCCCCGGCCGCAGCGGGCTGCTGACGGAGGACGAAGCATCCGTGGCCGTGCTGGACTGCCGGCTGGAGGAGACCGGCGCGGAAGGCGTACGGGTGCTGGGCAGCTCCCGCCGCCCCGAGGGGGGTCCGGGGCGTCCCGAGGCCGCCGAGGGCGGTGTGGTCCTCGCCGACTGCCAGGTGCTGCGGGCCGGCACGGACGGGGTCGCCGTCTCCGGTACCGGGGACGTTCTCCTCCTGACCACCGGGATACGGGGCGGCTCCGGGGCGGGCGTGAGCGCCGACGACGACAGCACGGTCGAACTGGTCGACTGCCGGGTGGACCGACCGCACGGCTCGTGCCTGGTGGCCCGGGGCAACGCCAGGCTGTCCGCGGCGGGCACTTCGGTGCACGGCAGCCGGGCCAACGGCCTGCTGGCGGGCGGCCGTTCGCAGGTGACCCTGGCGTCGAGCGACGTGACGGACTGCGGTTTCAGCACCGTCCACGCCTGCGACGACTCCCGGCTGTCGCTGACCGACTGCCGGATCGGCGCCACCCCGGAACACGGCGTCCGCGCCACCGACCGGGCCGAACTCACCCTCGAAGACGTGCGCATCAGCGACTGCGGACTCTCCGGCCTCCAGATCGACTCGGCGGCGGCCGCCCGGGTGCGCGGACTGGCCGTGCGGGGCGGCCGCACCGGGATCAACGCCGACTCCAGCGGCACGGTCGTCCTGGAGGAATGCGACGTCACCCAGCCCGAACGTGCCGGCATCACCTGCGGCACCGGCACCTCGGCCGTACTGAGGGACTGCCGGATCAGCGGCACCGGCACCGCGGGCCTCGTGATCGGCGAGGGCGCGACCCCCAGCATCGAGGACTGCACGGTGCGCGACGCGACCGGCTCCGGACTGGTCCTGGGCCCCGCGGCCGAACCACGTGTCAAGGCCGTCACCGTGGCCCGCACCGGCAAGAACAGCCTGTTCGTCGGGGAGAAGGCGCGCGGCACCTTCGAGGAGTGCGTCTTCGCCGGCGCCGGTCACGACGGCGAGGCGTTCCCGGCCGTCCACCTGGCGGCCGGCAGCGCGCCCGTGCTGCGCGGCTGCGTGGTGCGGGACGTGGAGGAGGACATCGCCGCGGAGAAGGGAGCCCGCCCGGTGTTCGACGGCTGCGTCTCACACGACGTGACCCACCCCGCCCTGCCCACCGGCCGCGCCGAGACGCTCGCGTCCGCCGAGGGCGGCGACCTGGCCGCGGCGACCGGGGCGCGGGAGACCGAGGCACCCGCCGAGGACACCCTGGAAGACCTGCTGGCCGAACTCGACGGACTGGCAGGTCTGGACAAGGTCAAGAACGACGTGTCCTCGCTGGTGAAACTGATGCGGACCGTGCGCCGCCGCGAGGAGATGGGCCTCGCCGCGCCCCCGCTCAGCCGCCACCTGGTCTTCACCGGCAACCCCGGCACCGGCAAGACCACCGTCGCCCGCCTCTACGGCCGCATCCTCGCCGCCGTCGGCCTCCTCGACCGTGGCCATCTGGTCGAGGCCGACCGCTCCGCCCTGGTCGGCGAGTACGTCGGCCACACCGGTCCGAAGACCACGCGCGTCTTCGAACAGGCCCGGGGCGGCGTCCTCTTCATCGACGAGGCCTACACCCTCACCCAGTACGCCGGCACCAACGACTTCGGTCAGGAGGCCATCGCCACCCTGCTGAAGCTGATGGAGGACCACCGCGACGACGTGGTGGTGATCGTCGCCGGATACCCACGGGAGATGGAGGTCTTCGTCCGCTCCAACCCCGGTCTGGCCTCACGCTTCAACCGCACGCTGCTCTTCGAGGACTACGGCTCCGCCGAGCTGGTCAGCATCGTGGAGCACCAGGCCGCCCAACACCAGTACCAGCTCACGTCGACCGCCCGCGAAGCCCTGACGGCCCACTTCGACACGCTGCCCAGGGAGCGCGGATTCGGCAACGGTCGCGCGGCCCGCCAGCTGTTCCAGGCGATGACGGAGCGTCAGGCATACCGCGTCGCCGAGCTGTCAGACGTCTCGGAGTCGGATCTGATGACCCTCACACCGGAAGACGTCCCGTAGCGCCTCCGGTAGCGCGCCGCTGTGAAACCCCACCCGCCCCTGCCAGGCCCCTCCGGTCAGGCCCACCCCCCTGGAAAAGGACCCGTCCCATGCCGCACACCCCCGTTCGACCCAGCCGCTCGGACGGCGCGTTCGCCGACGTGTTCGCCCGCAGGACGCGTACCCCGCTGCGCGGCTTCCTGCCCGGCCGCAGGGTCTGGAGCACCGTCGGGGGTTTCGCGGCCATGGTCCTGGTGATCACGGGTGCCACCGCGCTCGTCTCCCAGATCGACTTCACCGGTGGCGGGGACAGCAAGGTGACCACGGCGGCCGAGAAGAAGGACGCCGCGAAGGACAAGCCCCCTGCCGACAGCCGTACACCGACCGCGGCCTCGGCCGCGCCCGCGCCCGCGCACAAGGAACGGGACGACGGCCCGGCGGTGGTCTATGTCCCCGCCCCGGGCGGCGGGAACGCCGGCTCCGACGGCTCCCACGGATCCGGCGGGGCGGACGACGGCAGCGGGGCGGGGACGACACGGACCTCCCCGCCCCGGTCGACAGCCCCGACGCGGCAGACGTCGACCAGCTATCTCTGGTCCGACGGCGCCGTGGAGGGCGACTCCAATCCCTACTGGGACCAGAGCACCGTCACCGTGCAGACCACTAAGGCGCTCAAGAGCCTGAAAGTGGTCGTCAAGATCGCGCAGACCGGAGGCGTGGCCAGCACCGGCACCTGGACCAACCTCGGGGACAAGGTGTCGGTGGCCTCCGCGTCGGCGAGCGGCGAGCTGGACTACGTGGTGACGCTGAAGCCGGGCGTCACGGTCGACCCCGGCACCTACATCTTCAGGTTCCAGTACAACCACAACCAGGGTGATCGCGCCCCCGACGGCGACCGCTACAACGTCACCACCACCTCCACCGCCGGGACCACCGAGTACCGCAAGGGCGGTTTCTGAGCCGGCCCTAGCACTCCCGGGGGCCCGGCACCCCGGGGCCGATGCGGGCCAGCAGGCGCTGCCGCTCGGCGGCGAAGGCCGGGTCCGCCTGGTAGTCGGAGTGGCCGAGGATCGGGGCGGGCAGCGGATGGTCGGCGGTGCGGCCGTAGGCGAGGGGGTCCTTGAACGGCTCGGCGTCGACCTCCGGCCCGCACCGGCCCGGCAGCCGCACGGGACCGCCTATGGGGTCGGTGAGCCGGTACAGATTGCGCCAGCAGTCGACCTCGCGGTGCAGGGAGGCCAGGGACGCCGGGCCGAAGTGGGCCGGGAACCACCGTCCGTACAGCCGCTCCAGCGGTGAGCCGTACGTCAGCAGCGCGACCCGGCTTCGGACGGCCGGGGTCAGCTGCCAGGCGGCGGCCGCCGCGAGGACGCTGCCCTGGGAGTGCCCCGAGATGACCAGCCGTCCGCCCGTGGTCCGCGTCCAGGTGGCCATCCGCCAGGTGAGGTCGGGCACGGCGCGCTCGGCGTAGCAGGGCGGGGCGAAGGGGT
The DNA here is from genome assembly GCF_023516595.1 of Streptomyces neyagawaensis. Lineage (GTDB taxonomy): Bacteria > Actinomycetota > Actinomycetes > Streptomycetales > Streptomycetaceae > Streptomyces > Streptomyces neyagawaensis. The sequence continues at coordinate 83,501 of NZ_JAMGBG010000043.1, forward strand.
GCGCGGCACGCGGCCAGAACGTGCCGACGTCCCAGAGGATGCCGATGGTGCGGCGCGCGGAGGCGTCCTTGTAGGCGCGGCGGCCCCAGGTGACGAAGAGCAGGAAGCCGACGCCGATCAACCAGGACCCGAGCGCCTGCGCGGTCTGGGCCGCGCCCGCGACGAAGGCGTACGAGTGACGTGCCGCCCGCGCCGGGGTCTCCCCCGTGGCGAACGCGCCGACCAGCGCTCCGGCGCCGAGCAGAAGGGTCACGGTCGAGATGATGCCGACGACGCGGGGCGCGCGGTCGGTGAGGGCGGCCATGGCACGGGTGCGGGCGATACGCAGGGTCCGGGCGGCGTCGCGGGGCTCGGGCTCCTCGTCCTGGCCGCTCGCCCGCGGCCGTACGGACTCGGCCAGGCCGTACTCCTCCTCCACCGCCGCCGTCTCCTCGCGCCGCAGGACCCAGGTGCGGCGGGCCAGCCAGACGAGCAGGGTCACCACCACCAGCAGCAGGGGCGGGATGACGGCGGCCTGCCAGGTGAGGAGGATCGGCGGGCCGGGGAGGGCGTCGTCGGTGCCGCCGAGCCAGTCGGCGACACGCTGGGCGACACCGGCGGACATGACACCACCGAGGGCGCAGGCCAGCATCGCGACGGCGGGGCCGCCGAGGCCGTACAGAGCGGTCCGCGGGTCGGGGCGGGAGCGGTGCAGGACGCGGGCGACCACACCGAGGGCCAGGACGAGGAGGCCCTGGACCAGGGTGATCCCGCCGAAGGTCAGGTCCCCCGGCAGCCGGCCCGTCGAGCTCCAGCCGGGGCGTGACCAGCCCGCGTACACCAGGGCGAGGACGAGCACCGCGATCGAGGCCGTGGGCAGGCCGCGCACGAGGTGCCCGTCGAGTTCGCGGTCGAGGCGCCTCTCGGAGCGGCCCCTGCGGCACACCACCCACACCACGACCACGGCGAGCAGCACGAGCGTCGCGTTGAACAGCCACCCCAGGAGCTCCAGGACGGCGGGGCCGCCGGGGCGGCGGTCCTCACGGGCGGCGGACGTCCCGACGGCCGCCGCGACCGTCAGGAACCCGGCCGCCGTGTGGGCGGCGCGCAGCCGGGCCACGAGGCGGCGCCCGTACCAGAAGCCGGGGCGGCCGAGCGCGACGGGCTCGACGTCGTCCTCGGTGGGGCGGACCTCGGCGCGGTCCATGGGGCGCTGCGACTCGTACGCGCTCCAGGTGCGGTGGGAGAGGTACCACAGGAGCACGGTCAGCGCGGTGGGCACCACGGCGGCCAGGGCGAGGCGGCGGCCAGGGCTGCTCCACCAGCCGTGGTGGGAGAGGTCCGGGGAGAGGAAGCCGAGCCAGGTGTGCGCCTCGGCGCACGCGCGGGTGCCCGCGCACTGCCAGGCGGTCAGGTCGAGGGCGACCTCGCAGGCCGCGGCCACGAGCAGCACGGTCAGGGTCAGACCGGTGAGGCGGACCAGGAGGCCGTGCAGTCGTATGGTCCGCCGTCTGTGGCGGGCGGTGGGGCGCATCCAGTGGGCGAGGTTGACGACCATGAACGGCAGCAGCAACAGCCACAGGGCGCGGGAGCCGTTGCCGGAGGTGAGGTTGCACCAGACGTAGGCCTCGGGCACGGGTCCGCCGCGGTGGTCGGCGGGGCGGGCCTCGGCGTCGGCGTCGTCGATGCGGCGGAAGACGGCCGCCGTGTCGTCGCCGGTGACGCGGACGGTGCGCGGATCGTCCAGCATGCGTTCGGGGGTGGTGCCGCCGACTCCGTGGACGAGCAGTTCGAGGGCGGTGCCGTCGTCGGTGCCGCCGCGGCCGGTGGCCTCGCGCCCGCCCGTCTCGGACCGTCCGGGGCGTTCTCCGTACTCGGCGTGCTCCGTCGCACGGTCCACTGGTCCGCTTCCCCCATGATGCGCCGCAAGGCATGTGTCATGTGCAGGTACAGATGATCGCCGCAAAGTGGTCCTCGTACACCTGTGGTCACCGAATCTCCCCGATCCGTGTGATAGTGACGGGCGCGGAAACGCGATACGGGCTGTTCGTGCGCGTGCGGGTGGTGGCGCGACCAGTGGTATGGCGTGCGAATATGGGACGTCCTCGGGACCGGGGGCGGGTGAATGTCCGCTTCGGAGGGGGTATGGGAGCGTGTCGGGCGTGATGGGGCGAAAGGACCGGAGCGAGCGTGAGTGAGAATCAGAACCTCCTCGCGGAGCAGCGGCGTGCCCTGATCCTCGACGAGGTGCGCCGCAGGGGCGGGGTCCGGGTCAACGAGTTGACGCGGAAGCTGGGCGTCTCGGACATGACGGTCCGTCGCGACCTGGACGCGCTGGCCCGCCAGGGCGCCGTGGAGAAGGTGCACGGCGGCGCGGTCCCGGTGGCCGAGGCGAGTACGCACGAGCCGGGTTTCGAGGCGAAGTCCGGGCTGGAGCTGAGCGCCAAGGAGGACATCGCGCGGGCCGCCGCCGAGCTGGTGGCGCCGGGTTCGGCGATCGCCCTGTCGGGCGGTACGACGACCTACGCGCTCGCGCACCGGCTCGTGGACGTGCCGGATCTGACCGTGGTCACGAACTCGGTGCGGGTCGCGGACGTCTTCCATGCCGCGCAGCGCACGGCGGGTCCCCGGCAGGGGGCGGCGACCGTCGTGCTCACCGGCGGGGTGCGGACCCCGTCCGACTCGCTCGTGGGGCCGGTGGCCGATCAGGCGATCGCGGCGCTCCACTTCGATGTGCTGTTCCTCGGAGTGCACGGGATATCGGTCGAGGCGGGCCTGTCCACGCCGAACCTGGCGGAGGCCGAGACCAACCGCCGGCTCGTGCAGTCGGCACGGCGGGTCGTCGTCGTGGCCGACCACACCAAGTGGGGGACGGTGGGCCTGAGTTCGTTCGCCGCGCTGGACCAGGTGGACACCCTGGTGACGGACGCGGGGCTGGCCGCGCAGGCGCGGGCGGAGATCTCCGAGCACCTGCGGCGGCTGGTGGTGGCCGGCGAGGACGAGGACAGCGACCTCTGACGAGGACACGGGTCCCTGACGGGCGCGATTCCTGTCCTGACCCCCGGCACCGTCTCGACGCCGGTCGCGTCCGGGCGCCGGCCCACCATGGGCACCGGCCCCGTCCGGGCGCCGGCGCCTCTCGTACCGCGAGACGACCGCACCGGCCGTACGGCGACCCCCGTCACCGCGGGGGCGCCGCCCACACCCCCGTCACCAGAAGCGAATCGATGGCCGCCGCGTACGGGGCGATGTCCAGGCCCTGCTCCTTCAGCCAGGTGTCGGAGTAGTACTTGTCGAGGTAGCGGTCGCCGGGGTCGCACAGGAGCGTGACGACGCTGCCCCGGCTCCCCTCCGCCACCATCTCGGCGATGATCTTGAGGGCGCTCCACAGGCCCGTCCCGGTGGAGCCGCCCGCCTTGCGGCCGATGGCCTGCTCCAGGGCCCGTACGGCGGCGACACTGGCCGCGTCGGGGACCTTCATCATGCGGTCGATGGCGCCGGGGACGAAGCTGGGCTCCATACGGGGGCGGCCGATGCCCTCGATACGGGAACCGCAGTCGCAGGTGACGTCCGGGTCGCCGGTGGTCCAGCCCTCGAAGAAACAGGAGTTCTCGGGGTCGGCGACACAGATGCGCGTGTCGTACTGCATGTAGTGGACGTAGCGCGCGATGGTCGCGGAGGTGCCGCCGGTGCCGGCGGTGGCGACGATCCAGGTGGGCTCGGGGAAGCGCTCCAACTCCAGCTGGCGGAAGACGGATTCGGCGATGTTGTTGTTGCCTCGCCAGTCCGTGGCCCGCTCGGCGTAGGTGAACTGGTCCATGTAGTGGCCGCCGGTCTCCACCGCGAGGCGGGCCGACTCCTCGTACATCTTCCGTGAGTCGTCCACGAAGTGGCAGCGACCGCCGTGGAACTCGATGAGGCGGATCTTCTCGGCGCTGGTCGTGCGCGGCATGACGGCGATGAACGGGACGCCGATCAGCTTGGCGAAGTACGCCTCCGAGACGGCGGTGGAGCCGCTGGACGCCTCGATGACGGGGCGGCCCGGCCGGATCCAGCCGTTGCACAGGCCGTAGAGGAAGAGGGATCGGGCCAGGCGGTGCTTGAGGCTGCCCGTCGGGTGGGTCGACTCGTCCTTGAGATACAGGTCGATCCCCCACTTCTCGGGTAGGGGGAAGCGCAGCAGATGGGTGTCGGCGGAGCGGTTGGCGTCGGCCTGGACCCGGCGGACCGCTTCTTTGAGCCAGGTCCGGTAGTCGGGGTCGCTGTGGTCGACGTCGAGGGTCGCGCCAGGGCGAGGGGTCTGGGGGGTGCTCACGGCGTGCTCCTCACAGGGTGCGCCGACGGCGTGCCGCGGCGTCGGACGTCCCGATGATAAACACCTTCCGCACGCTTCTCACCTGCATAAACATGCCTTTGAGCAACCCAAAGACACTCCTGTGGCGGCAATGCGCGGGGCGCATGGGGGGCGCATGCCGCGCGTGCGCCGGAACCCCGCCCCCGACCAACCGTGCGCACTGGTGCTCGACGGCGGGGACGTGCAGACTTCACCGCACGGGCCGGGTGGTCCCCCCGAGGGGGTGGCACGGGGAAACGCGCCCCTCGGGCACACTGGATCACGGTCCGGTACGGATCACGACAGCGGACCGACGACACGACGGCGGACAGCCGACACGACAGCGGACAGGCGAGAGCGCACTAGGGGGCGGGGCACATGGCGGAGCCGGAGTTCACGGCCACGGGCGTGCGGATCGGGAAGCGGCTGCGGCAGCTCACCCGGGCGGGCCAGGTCAGGATCGAGGACGGCCGGCTGCAGTTGCTGACCAGCTACGGCAGCGAGATCGACAGCGCCCCGGTGCAGGCGGTGCGCGCCTCGAAGCCCTGGTTCGCCAACGAGGACCGGGCGTTGGCCGATGTCAACGGCACCCGTTACACGCTCACCCTGAACGAGCACGACCCCGCTCCGGGGAAGCCCGGCCCGCCCTCGGCGCGCCGGTTCATCGAGGCGGTGCGCAAGGCGGCGGGGCGCGGGGGCTGACGGACCGCGAGTTGCGGGACCCGACCCCCTGGGTCACGCTGGTCTCACGTAACTCTGGGTTTACCGGCGATAACGCTGCGAACCAGCCCGCCGGCCACGACAGCGGGCGGCGATCTGTACGCAGCCACCCCACGAGCAGACGGCAGCCCCCGGCGGCCGCCACCAGGCGGCAGTCACAGGCGGCCGCCCCACAGCAGGCGGCGTTTTTCGCCCAGCCACCTCGCTGGATCCGTACTCCGATCTTCCGGACTCACATCGGGGAGTCGCAGCCGTGATCAGCCAGCAAAGCAGGCACTGCACGGTGGAGCTCCAAGCCCTGCCGTCGCGGATCGGCCAGGTCCGCAGAATCGTATCTGCGCAATTGCGCTACTGGCATCTGGATCCGTTGATAGAGCGCGCCGCACTCGGCGTGACCGAGTTGCTGTCCAACGTCCACCGGCACGCGGAGCCGGACAAGTCGTGCACCGTGGAGATGGAGTTGCTCCTCGGCCGGCTCACGGTCTCGGTGCAGGACAACGACCCCCGTCTGCCGATCGTCCAGGACGCGGAGCCGTTCGCCACCAGTGGGCGCGGGCTCGCGATGGTCGCCGCGGTGAGCGAGAGCTGGGGCGTCCGTCCGCACGGCCGGACGGGGAAGGTCGTGTGGTTCACGCTGCCGGCGTCCTCGGCGGCGGTGCCGAAGATCTCGCCGTACGACGTCGGGCAGCCCCAGCCCCAGCCGCAGTTGCAGCCGTGCGACACCGGGTTCCGGCCCGCCGCGCGCGGGCGCAGGCCCGAACACGCTCCCGCCCGGTCGGCCGTCGCAGGCTGACCGGGCGGTGACCACCTTCGCCGTACAGCTGGTCCGTGCGCCGGCCGGTGACCCCGGCCGGTGTCTCATCCGTCCTTGCCGGACCGTCCGAACTGCTCGTCCAGGACGGACAGTCGGCGCCAGTACTCGTCCTCGTCGATCTCGCCGGAGGCGAAGCGGCGGCCGAGCATCGCGATCGGTGAGTCGCCGGTGGGGCGGCTGTCGCCGTGCGGGGCGAAGCCGGCCCCCGACGGCCACCACGGGGACCGGTGCCCGCGCCGGACGGTGCGGCGCAGGAGGGTGACGGCTCCGACGACGACCGCCGCCCAGATCAGGGGGAAGAGGAGGAGCCAGGGGCCGGGGCCGTCGCCGTTCCCGTGCGCGAGGGTGTGCATCTCGAACTCATCTCCTTGGGACGCGCCTTGTATCGATGAGTCGAGCCTCTCGCCGCGAGGAGGTGCGGGTCGTCGTACGGGCAGCGGCAGTGGTAGTACCTCCCGCGGAGTACGGGGGCCGTCAGGTCAGGGCTGCCAGCGGGTCGTCGAGTACGGGTTGCCAGGCCAGTTCGGCGGCGCCGACCAGGCTGTTGTGGTCGAGGGTGCAGGGGAGGATGGGGACCACTCCGCTCTGGCGGGCCCAGAGGCTGCGGTCGGCGACCACGCTGCGCAGCCGGTCGGGGTCGGTGTCCAGGAGTGTGCGGTGCAGGCCGCCGAGGATGATCCGGTCGGGGTTGAGGATGTTGACGAGGCCGGCGAGGCCCAGGCCGAGGCGGTCGATGAGGGACTCGGTGGCGGTCCGGACGGCCGGGTCGGCGTACTCCGTGCGGATGAGGTCGTTGGCCTGTTGCAGCAGGGAGACCACGGGTCCGGGGTCACGGCCGGCCGCGGTGAGGAAGGCCAGCGGGTCGGCCTCCACGTCGAGGCAGCCGCGGCTTCCGCAGTGGCAGGGGCGGCCCTCGGGGTTGACGGTGAGATGGCCGACTTCGAGGGCGAGCCCGGAACTGCCGGTGTGCAGGCGGCCGTCGAGGACCAGCGCGCCGCCGACGCCGCGGTGGCCGGTGGCCACGCAGAGGAGGTGGCGGGCTCCCCGGCCGGCGCCGTGCCGGTGTTCGGCGAGGGCGGCGAGGTTCACGTCGTTGGCCGCGAAGGCCGGGCCCTGGATACCGGCCGCCCGTACCCGTTCGGAGAAGATCTCGCGGACCGGGGCACCTGTCGGCCAGGCCAGATGCAGGGGGTTCAGGGCCAGACCCGCCGGTTCGGCCACGGCGGACGGCACGGCGAGTCCCGCGCCCACGCAGCGCCGGCCCGTCTCGCGGAGCAGGTCGGCGCCCGCCTCGACGACCGACCCGAGCACCTTCGCCGGGTCGGCGTCGACGGTCTCGCAGCCGGGGGCGGTGGCCACGATCCGCCCGCCGAGCCCGACCAGCGCGGCCCGCCATCCGTCGGCGTGCACCTGGGCGGCGAGCGCGACGGGGCCCTCCTCGGCGACCTCCAGACGGTGCGAGGGACGGCCCTGGGAACCGGCGGCCGCGCCGGGGTGCGCGTCGACCCGGATCAGCCCCAGTGCCTCCAGCTCGGCGGCCACGGCACCCGCCGTGGCCCGGGTGACGCCCAGTTCGGCGGTGAGCACGGCACGCGTCGGCGCCCGCCCGGTGTGCACGAGTTCGAGCGCCGGGCCGAGCGCGCCCCTCCCCCGGTCCAGCCGGGTGCGTGTCGTCGTCGCTGTCCCTTCGCCCGCCGCCTTGGGGGCCGCCTTGCCGTCCATGAGGGCGAGTCTCCCATGATCCGTACCGCTGCCGCCGAGTCGGCCTCAGCCACCGCCGAAGCCACTCACCCGCAGAGTGATGTTCAGCCGCCCGGCCAGGCCCAGCGCGGGCGGCGCCGTCCCGGCGTACACCCGGGGCACCCCGTGGTACGCCTGCCGGGACGGCCCGCCGAACACGAAGAGGTCACCGCTGCGCAGTTCCACGTCCGTGTACGGCCGGGCCCGGGAGCGCGGGTTGCCGAAGCGGAAGACACAGGTGTCGCCGAGGCTCAGCGACACCACCGGCGCGTCCGACTTCTCGTCGCTGTCGCGGTGCATGCCCATGCGGGCGTCCCCGTCGTAGAAGTTGATCAGGGCGATGTCGTACGGGTCCGTCGGCACGCGGGGGTCCGGCGCCGGGTCGGCTGCCGTGCCGGGGGCCACCGCGAGGGCGGGATCCTTCTCCGGGGTGGTCCCGGCGGCGTCCGCGACCGCGCGCCGGGCCAGGGCGTCCAGCCAGGCCGGGAAGGGCTTCACGGGGGCGCCGTCACCGTCGACCACCGAGCGGGCGTAGCCGTACGGGTACCAGTGGTGGCCGAGGCAGACCTGGCGGGCGGTCATCGTGCCGCCGCCGGGGGTGCGGACCGTGCGGAGCCCGGCGGGTGGGCGGGCCCACTCACGGCAGGCCGCGAGGAGCCGCCGCTGCCGCTCCATGTCCAGCCAGTCCGGGACGTGGACCGCGCCCGGCGCGATCTCCGTACGGCTGCGGGGGAACAGCTCGGCGTCCATGGCTCCATCATCACGCACCCCGTGGGGACCTGGCCTGAGCTGCGGCTCGGTTAGCCTGGGCACACGATGAGCGACCGTATGACCGCGCCCTGGGGCGAGTACGCCCTGGCCCGCCACCCCGAGGACCCCCGTGACCGGCTGCGCGCCTGGGACGCGTCCGACGCGTATCTGCTGCGCCACCTCGCGGCGAGCGGGACACCGCTGGACGGGACCGTCGTGGTGGTCGGTGACCGCTGGGGCGCGCTGACCACGGCGCTCGCCGGGCACCGGCCGACCCAGATCACCGACTCCTTCCTGAGCCGGGAGGCCACCCGGGCGAACCTGGCGCACAACGGCGCCGACCCGGACACCGTGCGGCTGCTCACCACCCAGGACCCGCCTCCGGACCGGGTCGACGTGCTGCTCGTCCGGGTCCCGAAGAGCCTCGCGCTCCTGGAGGACCAGTTGCACCGGCTGGCGCCGGCCGTGCACGAGGGGACGGTCGTCGTCGGCACGGGGATGGTGAAGGAGATCCACACCTCGACGCTCAAGCTGTTCGAGCGGATCCTCGGGCCGACCCGCACCTCGCTCGCCGAGCAGAAGGCACGGCTGATCTTCTGCACGCCGGACGCCGGGGTCGTGCGGGCCCGCGAGGCCGACCCGTGGCCGTACACCTATGAACTGCCGGAGGACACCGGGCCGTTGGCCGGGCGTACCGTCGTCAATCACGCGGGGGTGTTCTGCGCCGACCGGCTCGACATCGGCACCCGGTTCTTCCTTCGGCACCTGCCCCGGGGCCGTGGCGGTCGCGTGGTGGATCTGGGGTGCGGCAACGGCGTGGTCGGTACGGCGGTCGCGTTGGACGACCCGGACGCCGAGGTGGTGTTCGTGGACGAGTCGTACCAGGCGGTGGCCTCGGCGGAGGCGACGTACCGGACGAACGCCGACGGCAAGGCCGAGTTCCGGGTCGGGGACGGGATGGCGGGGTTCGCGCCGGGCAGCGTCGACCTCGTCCTCAACAACCCGCCGTTCCACTCCCACCAGGCGACGACCGACGCCACGGCCTGGCGGATGTTCACCGGGGCGCGGCGGGCGCTGCGGCCGGGGGGCGAGCTGTGGGTGGTCGGCAATCGCCATCTGGGGTATCACGTGAAGCTGCGGCGGATCTTCGGCAACAGCCGACTCGTCGCCGGCGACGCGAAGTTCGTGGTGCTCCAGGCGGTCAAGCGGGGGTCGTGACGGGGAGGGCGCGCGTCGGGGACCGTGACGCCGAGGGTGGCACCCGTGTCCGTGACCGCGGAGGTGCACATCCGTGCCCCTCACCGCGGGGGCGCGCCCGCGCCGGCCAGGGTGCCTGTCCGTGGTGTTCGGCGGCAGGTCACGGTGCGACCCCGCGCAGGGCCCTCGGGGATGCGCCCAGCTCGCGGCGGCAGGCCTTGTTGAAGGCCTGGAGGTCGGGGATGCCCACGGAGGCGGCGACGGCGGGGATGGAGAGGGTCGTGGCGCGCAGCAGGTGGTGGGCGCGTTCGAGTCTGCGCCGGCGGATGTAGCCGACGACCGTACTGCCCGTCTCCGCCCGGAACAGCCGGGTCAGGTGGTTGTGGGAGACACCGGCCGCCTGGGCCACGTCCGGGATGGACAGCGGGGCCGCCAGGTGGGCCTCGATGTGGGCGATGGCCGTGATCACCGCCGGGTGCGGGCCCGGGTCCGCCGCCGCGGGCGGGGTGAGGTGGGCGACCCGCCACAGGGTCGTCCAGATCTCGGCCCTGGTGCGCTCGGGCTCGCTCGGGGCGGCGGCCACCGCGTGGAGCAACAGGTCGGTCAGGGCGGGGAGTTCGGGGCCGGCGTCCTGGACGACGGGAACCGTGCGGAGCGCGCCGGTCGGGGCGATGCGCAGATGGGCGTAGAGGTGTTCCGAGCGGCCCCGGTAGCGGTAGCGGACCGTGGTGCCGGGCGGGACGAGGCTGACCCGGCCGGGGCGGATGGTGTGGACGGAGCCGTCGACGGTCAACTCGGCCTCGTACTGGTAGAGGTGGAGCTGCCAGAGCTCCGGGAGCCGGAACACGTCCGTCCGCCCGGCCACCCCGTGCACGCCGACTCCGATGCCCGCGACGACGGGCGGCTCACCGAGGTGGATCTCCGTCTCCCGCATGACGGAAAAGTACCAGTGACGGCCGTCACATTCCCCGCCCGGGCGGCTCCGTTAGCAGGACCTTTACACGGCGGACCCCCGGGCGCGCTTCTTCCCGTATGGACGGCCATCGGTCATCTCGGGCGCCCCGGCGCACGGGACGACGTACGTCACCGCCCGCCCCAGGCCTCACGTCGACGGGGTGGCCAGGACACCGATCAGCCGGGCCACCGTCTCCGTCATCGCCGTACGGCCCGCCGCGAGATAGGTGCGGGGGTCCACCGCGTCGGGGCGGGCGGTCAGGAATTCGCGGATCGCGCCGGTCAGGGCGATGTTGAGGGCGGTACCGATGTTGACCTTGGCGATACCGCCGGTGACGGCCGCCCGTAGTTCGTCGTCGGGGACGCCGGAGGAGCCGTGCAGGACGAGGGGGACGTCGAGGGCGCCGGAGAGCCTCTTGAGGAGGGTGTGGTCGAGGGTGGCGGTCCGGGTGGTCATGGCGTGCGCGCTGCCGATGGCCACGGCGAGGGCGTCCACGCCGGAGTCGGCCACGAAGGCGCGGGCGTCGTCGGGGTCGGTACGGGCGCCGGGGGCGTGCGCGTCCAGCGGCGGCAGCCCGTTCTTGCCGCCGACCTGCCCCAACTCGGCCTCGATCCACAGCCCCCGGGCGTGCGCCCAGTCCACGGCGGCCCGGGTGGCGGCGAGGTTCTCGGCGTACGGCAGGCGCGAGGCGTCGTACATCACCGAGCTGAAGCCGGCGTCGGGTGCCCGGCGCAGCAGGTCGTCGCTCTGGATGTGGTCCAGGTGGAGCGCGACGGGCACGGTCGCGCGCTCGGCCGCGGCGGTGGCGGCGCGGGCCAGCGGGAGCAGATCCCCGTCGTGGAACTTGACGGCGTTCTCGCTGACCTGGAGGACGACGGGCGCGTCGACGGACTCGGCACCCGCGACGACGGCCTCCGCGTGCTCCAGGGTGATGATGTTGAACGCGGCCACGGCGGTGTGCGCGGTGGCGGCCCCCGTGATCAGCTCACCGGTCGTCGTGAGGGGCACAACTCCTCCTGAGGGGCTGGGCGGTCGAGGATCTGCGGGCGTCGCGCCGACAGGGGCCGTCACGGGGTCGGGTCGAGGATCACCGAGCGGGTGAGGTGGCGTGGCCGGTCCGGGTCGAGGCCGCGGGCCGCGGCCACGGCGACGGCGAGGCGTTGGGCGCGGACGAGTTCGGCGAGGGGGTCGAGCCGGCCGGCCACCCAGGTCGCACCGGTCCGGCGGACCTGCTCGGCCAGCCCTTCGGGGGGCTCCCCGAACATCCACGTCGCCGTACCCCGTGTGGTGACGCTGATGGGGCCGTGCCGGTACTCCATCGCCGGATATCCCTCGCTCCACGCAAGCGCGGCCTCCCGCATCTTGAGCGCGGCCTCGTGCGCGAGCCCCACGGTCCAGCCGCGGCCGAGGAAGGTGAACTGGGCGCTGTCGACGACCCCTTCGGGCAGCGGGGCCTCCAGCGCGGCGCGGGCGTCGGTCACGGCCCCGTCGACGGGCAGGCCCACGTGGGCGCGGAGCAGGGTGAGCGCCGTGGTGGCGAAACGGGTCTGGACGACGGATCTCTCGTCGGCGAAGTCCAGCACGACGAGGTCGTCGACGGCCGTCATCACCGGTGTGTCCGGGTCGGCCGTGATGGCGGTGGTGCGGGTACGGCCCCGGAGCGCGCCCAACAGGTCGAGCACCTCGGTGGTGGTGCCGGACCGGGTGAGCGCGACGACCCGGTCGTAGGCGCGGCCGTGGGGGAACTCGGAGGCCGCGAAGGCGTCCGTCTCGCCCTGCCCCGCGCGTTCCCGCAGTGCGGCGGCGGCCTGGGCCATGAAGTACGACGTGCCGCAGCCGACGAGCGCGACCCGCTCCCCCACCGCGGGCAGGGCACCGGCGTGCGACACCGCCTCGGCGGCGGCGCGGGACCAGCACTCGGGCTGGCCGTTCAGTTCGTCCTCGACGTGGGTCATACGGTCACCCTCCCCAGCGGACGACAGCTTCATGCTTGTTTGTGCAAGATAGAGGCCCATTCCGAACAACTTCAAGCATGCAGGCGGTGCCGGCTGCGCTAGGGTCGTCCGAAGATCACGTCCGGACGGAGAGGTGGGGTGCCCCATGTCCCGCGACGCCCGCTGGCAGGCGCTGCTCGAACTGCTCGTGGAGCGGGGGCGGCTCGACGTCGAGGAGGCGGCGGCCGAGCTGGGGGTGTCGGCGGCGACCATCCGGCGCGACCTCGACCAGCTGGCCGAGCAGCAGATGCTCGTCCGGACACGGGGCGGGGCTGTCGTGCACGGGGTGTCGTACGAGCTGCCGCTGCGCTACAAGACGGCCCGGCGGGCCACCGAGAAGCAGCGCGTCGCGAAGGCGGTGGCGGACCTCGTCGCGCCCGGTGAGGCGGTGGGCCTGACGGGCGGCACGACCACCACGGAGGTCGCGCGGGCGCTGGCCGTACGCGGCGATCTGGCGTCCGGGACGCCCGCACTGGCCGTGGTCACCAACGCGCTGAACATCGCGAGCGAGCTCGCCGTGCGGCCCCAGTTCAAGATCGTGGTGACGGGCGGGGTGGCCCGTGCCCAGTCGTACGAGCTGGTCGGGCCGCTCGCGGACGGGGTGCTCGGGCAGATCACCCTGGATGTGGCGGTGCTCGGTGTGGTCGCGTTCGACGTCGTGCACGGCGCGGCGGCGCACGACGAGGCGGAGGCCGCGGTCAACCGGCTGTTGTGCGAGCGCGCGGAGCGGGTCGTCGTCGCGGCCGACTCCAGCAAGCTGGGGCGGCGGGCGTTCGCGTGGATCTGCGGCGCCGACTCGGTGGACACCCTGGTCACGGACGCGGCGGCCGAACCGGAGGCCGTACGGCGGTTCGAGGAGGCGGGGGTACGGGTCGTGGTGGTCTGAGACCGGACTCGGACGCGCCGACGCGGTCTTCGAGGTTGGTTTCGCACGCGCGGTCAGTCCCGTAGCCACGGGGCGAGCATGCCGCCGCGTTTCAGGGTGGTGAGGACCAGGGAGACGTCCACGGACTCCACGTCGCGCAGCCAGGAGGAGCGGGTGACGAAGTGGTGGAGGGCCGACTCGTCGGGGAACGCGGTCAGCAGGAGGAACTGGCGTTCCCCCGTGACGAAGCTGGCGTGGCGGACGTGCGCGGACTCCGCGAGGGCGGCGCTGACGGCCTCCGCCCGTGACGGCGGGGTCCGCACCCAGAGGACCGCCTCGACCGGCAGTCGTCAAGGACATCACCACACTGATGCAGGTCGGCGAGGACTACGTCCGGACAAGCTCGCCGAGCACCTGGTCAAGCAGAGAGTGTTCCCCGCCATGAGCCGGGAGATGCCGCGCCGGATCCTTCTCAACAGCACCGACCACCGCAGCCACGGCAGAACGCCCCCATCGCCTCCTACGTCCGCCGGCGCAACGCCCGAGCCAAGCCGAAGACGAACTTCGCGCCGGACTCGCCGATCCGCGCCTGGGCCGACTACCCCGCCAGGGCTGTCTGACGCACTTCTACGATCTTCGCATGAGTGACACGAACCCTGCCGACGAACAACTTCAGACCGCTCGACCGTCGTTGCGGCGTCCGACCGAAGCCGACATCGACGCGATCTTCGCGATCCACCGTGACCCCGAAACCTGCCGGCACAACCCCTCCGACGCGCTCACACGACTCGACGAGGCCGGGGAGCTGTACCGCCGCTGGAACGACCAGTGGCAGCGGTGCGGATACGGGTACTGGGTCGTCCGACGCCACGGCGCCGCCCCGCAACTGGGATTCTGCGGGATCAAGCCCATGGAACTGCACGGTATGAAAGTCCTCAACCTCTTCTACCGCTTCGCCACCTCGGCCTGGGGCCAAGGCTTCGCCGGCGAGGCCGCAGCGACGGTCACTACATGGGCAGCCCGCCGCGTTCCCGACCTCCCACTGATCGCCCGCGTCCGGCCGGCCAACATCGCCTCGCAGCACGTGGCAGTGCGCGCCGGCCTGACCCGAGCAGAGCACCTCGACGACACCGGATACGACGGCCTCGACTGGATCTATGCAGCAAGGCTGCCGACCTGAGCAGCCCCGGACACGGTCAGACCTCACCGAACGGCGTGTCCATGGCCGTTCAACGTTCTGAAGATGAACCACTGGCCGGGGGCGGGGCCTGGGCCGTGCCTAGTCGGACGCGCTCGCGAGGAGGCCGTACAGCAGGGGGATGCGGGGGTCGGGCAGACGCCACCAGCCGGACGGGGTGCGGGTCATCCGGGGCCAGCGGGGCCAGGGCAGTTCGTCGCTCTCCCGCAGGCGCCGGATGACGAGGCCGGCGCCGATGACGGCGTTGACCACCTCGTCCAGGCCGTGCATCCACTCGTAGCTGTCGGTGGCCCCCTCCACGGCGGGGCCGTCGGTGTAGGTGTAGGTCGCGTCACGGTGCACGGCGCTCTCGCCGCTCAAGTAGTCGTTGCGCAGCAGGAGTTCGGGGCCGGAGTCCGGCGCGGGCTTCGGGCCGAGGGAGTTGAGCAGCGGGTGGAACTCCGCGATGTACAGCCTCCCGCCGGGCCGCAGGAGCCGGGCGACGACGCCGGCCCAGCGGTCCAGGTCCGGCAGGTAGCACAGGGCTCCCTTGCCGGTGTACACCACGTCGAACTTCCGCTCCCCCAGGGCCTCGACGGCGTCGTACACGTTCGCCCGGACGAAGGTGACGTCGAGGCCCGCCTTCCGCGCGATGCCGGTGGCGGCGGCCACCGACGCCTCGGAGAAGTCGAGGCCGGTGGCGTGCGCCCCGCGTTGCGCGAAGGCGAGGGTCTCGGTGCCGAGATGGCACTGGAGGTGCAGCACGTCCCGGTCGTGCAGCTCGCCGAGGTCCTCCCACTCCCAGGGGGCGAACCAGCGTGCGGGGTCGAGGTTCTCGTCGAGGGCGTAGAAGCGGCTGGCGAGATGGACGGGGGTCCGGGCGTCCCAGTTGGCCTCGTTGGCCCGCATCATGCGCTCATGGGCGTCGGTCATGACGCCATCCAAGCAAAGCCAGGGCACCGCGACACGGCTTCCCGGTGCGCATGTCCGGCCGAGCTCGCTGGGCGGGACGGCCAGATGCACCCCGCCCCGCCCCGCTCAGTGCCCGTGCCCGGTGGACCTGTCGTGGGTTCCGTCCGCGTCGTTCGGCTCGTCCGGGGCAGCCGAAGCTGCCGGGCCTGCGGCGCGGACGGTGAACGCGGCGGTGCGGACCTTCCCCTCGTGCTTGAAGTCGAGGAAGAGGCGGTAGGTGCCGGCGCTGGGCGCGGTGGCCGTGAAGGAGATGCCGGGGCCGGGTTCGGTCTCGCCGTCGCCGGGCTCGCCGTTGGGGTGGACGTGCAGGTAGGCGAGGTCACCGGAGCGCAGGGCGACCAGGTGGCCGTAGGCGCCGAGGTAGGGCTGGAGGTCGGTGACGGGGCGGCCGTTCCGGGAGACGGTGAGCTTCAGCTCGCTCGCGGCGCCCGGACGGAGCCTGCCGTCCAGTTCGACCTCGTAGCCGTCGACCTCGGCGGTGGTGTCCGGCTTCGGGAGCCGCTGCGGTTCGTAGGCGCCGGAGGCGGCGAGGTCGGCCCCGAGTGTGAGGTTCTGGGCGCCCTTCCGTGCGGGGGTGAAGTCGGCGAAGACGCGGTAGCCGCCCGCCCTGGGCAGGTCGACGGGGGTGCTCCAGGTGCCGTCGGCCGCGCGGGTGGGGTGGAGGTGGCGGTAGGTGACCAGGTCGCGTGAGGCGACGATGAGGTGCAACTCCTTGTCGTGCTCGCGCTGGTACGCGGTGACGGCGCGGCCGTCGTCGTCGCGGATGACGAGGCGCAGGTCGGCGCGCTTCCCGGCGGTGACGGCCGTGGTGCGCAGGTCGAGGGTGTAGCCGCCCTCGGAGATCTGCAGGCCACCGGCCGGCGGCGACTCGTGCCGCCCGGTGCGGCCGCCGCCCTCGCCGGGCTCCGGTGAGGTCCGGCTGTGGCTGTCGTGGCGCGGGGGCGCGCTGTCCGCGACGACGGGCTCGACGCCCTTGCCCACCCCGTAGGCGGTGCCGAAGGTCGCGGCCAGCGCGGCGGCGAACGCGGTGATCCTCAGTCCGGTGTTCATGGCCGTCTCCTCGGGATCCGGAAGGTCTCTACGCAGCCCACCATACCCCCTGGGGGTATCGAGTCAAGTGCTGGAGCCGCTTGCGCGGAATACCCTGTGGGGGTATACGAACGGCAGGGCTCCGCCCCCGTCCCACCGACCGAGAGCGGCACTTCTCAGCGGCCACCGCCAGGGCTTAGCGTCTCGGCATGAAGATTCTTCTGATCGGTGCCACGGGAACGCTCGGCACGGCCGTGCACAAGACGCTGACCAGCCGCGGCCACGAGGTCCTCACCGTGGGACGGGGCGGCGGCGATCTGCGCTGCGACCTCACCGACCCCGCGCAGATCACCGACCTCTACGACCGGGCGTGCCGGTTGGACGCGGTGGTCAGCGCCGCTGGCGACGTGCCGTTCAAGCCGGTCACCGAACTGACGCCCGACGACCATCTCGCCGCGTTCCGGGGCAAGGTGCTCAGTCAGATCGAGCTGGTACGGCAGGGCATACCGCGCGTCGCCGAGCGCGGCTCCTTCACCCTGATCACCGGCGTACTGGCTCGCGAGCCCATCCCCACCGGCGCCGCGGCCTCCATGGCCAACGGCGCGGTGGAGGCGTTCGTCCGCGCCGCCGCCATCGAGATCGCCCCGCAGCGCATCAACGCGGTCAGCCCCACCGTCTTCACCGAGAGCCTCGCCGACTACGGCGACTACTTCCCCGGGATGCCCCCGGTAGACCTGGCCGACGTCGCGCAGGCATACGTCCGCTCCGTCGAGGGCGCCCAGACGGGGCAGGTGTACGCCCTCTAGTCCGGGGCGCGTTCCGCCCCCCGAACCCCACGAACCGGCGCCAAGGCCTGAGTTGGCGTCGGGGCTACGCGATCGGGGGGCTTCCCCACCGCAGGTTCCACCGGCCCGCCCGGCCGGTGCACTCGACCTCGGCCAGCGGAGGGACGTCGACCCGCCAGAAGGACTGGACCGGCGCGGACAGCACGGACAGCGCCGCGGCGCGGATCACCGCCTGGTCGACCACGGCCAGCACGCGCCCGGCGTCGTCCGGCAACGCCTCCATCCAGGCGGCCACCCGACGACACAGGTCACCCACCGATTCACCGCCGTGCGGAGCCGCCTCCGGGTCCGTCATCCAGGCCGCCAAGGAGGCCGGGTCCTCGCCCGCCACCTCTTCCGGGGTACGCCCCTGCCAGCGGCCCATGTCGAGGTCCCGCAGCGCCGGTTCGACGGTGACCTCGTCCCACCCCAGGGCCTGCGCGGTCTGCCGGCACCGGTGCGTGGGCGCGACGTACCGCGTGCCCGTCGCAGTGTCCACGGGCCGGGCCGCTGCGCGGGCCTGCCGCAGCGCCCGCTCGTCGAGTGCCGTGTCCCCGAAGCGCACTTCACGTCCCGCCGCAGCGGCGGCACACACCAGTGTGAGCCGGACAGTCATACGAGTCCCTTCGCCGAAGCCCACCGCGGTCGGCTCATCGTAGGTGGCGCACGCCATGTTGGCCGATCCTCGTCCTACCCCTACCATCGGACCGCAAGGACGACGGCGAGACGGAAGTCCGGTGCAAATCCGGCACGGTCGCGCCACTGTGTGCCACCCCTCCACCCTGGAGGTGGTGGTGAGTCAGACCCCACGCCGTCGTCGAGTGCTCCACACGAACGCGGGACGCGTTGTTCCCGAGGAGGTCTCGCCATGGCGCAGTCCACTGCCGCCCCCACCACCCAGCCCGTCGTCACCCCCCTGCCGTTGAAGGCGGTCGCCCCCTGGGCGGTCTTCTTCGGCGTCCTGATGCTGGTCCTGCTGTACTTCGTCGGCGCCGAGCAGGGCGTCACCTCCGTCGTCTCCGGTGAAGGCGTGCACGAGTGGGTGCACGACGCCCGCCATCTGCTCGGTTTCCCCTGCCACTGAGACGGACGGACACCGATGAACTCCGCCCTGGTGCGCGCGCTGCTCGTGCGCGGCATGCTCGCCGGGCTGCTCGCAGCCGTCCCGGCTCTGCTCTTCGCCTACTTCGTCGGCGAGGGGCCGGTCGACGCGGCGATCGCCTTCGAATCCGCCAACTCCCACGAACACGGTGAAGAATTGGTCAGCCGGTCGGTGCAGTCCACCGCCGGTCTGGCCACCGGCATGCTGGTCTTCGGCGTCGCGGTCGGCGGGATCGCCGCACTCGCCTTCTGCTTCGCCCTGGGTCGTGTCGGCCGGTTCTCGGCCCGGGCCACGGCGGCGCTGACGGCGCTGGCCGCGTTCCTCCTCGTGTACCTCGTGCCGACACTGAAGTACCCGGCGAACCCGCCCGCGGTGGGGGACCCAGACACCCTCGCCCGGCGCACCGCGCTGTTCTTCCTGATGATCGCGCTCAGTGTGCTGCTGGGCAGCGCGGCGGTCATCCTCGGCCGCCGCGTGGCGCCCCTCTGGGGCAACTGGAACGCCTCCGTCACCGCCGGTCTGGCCTTCACGGCAGCCGTGGCGGTGGCGATGGTGTTCCTGCCGTCCGGGGACAACATCCCGAAGGGGTTCCCCGCCGCGGACCTGTGGGAGTTCCGGCTCGCGTCGATCGGGATCCAGGCGGTGCTGTGGGCCGGATTCGGTCTGGCCTTCGGGTACTTGGCCGAACGCGTCCTCGCTCCGAGGCCGCTGACGCACCGGGTGCCCACACCGGTGGCCTGAGCGGAACACCGTGACCGGACCCGCCGGGGGCGCGCCCGGCGGGTCCGGTCATGTTCGGCGGCGGTCAGCTCCGGTACGCGACCAGCGCCATCATGCCGACCTCTCCGTGGTACGCGTTGTGGCAGTGCAGCATCCACTGGCCGGGGTTGTCCGCGTCGAGGACGACGGACAGCTTCGTCTTCGGCAGCACGATCGCGGTGTCCTTGCGCGGGCCTCCGGTGCCCAACTGGTAGGTGTGGCCGTGCAGGTGCATGGGGTGCCACATCGTGGTCGTGTTGACGAAGTCCAGCCGGACCCGCTGCCCCTCCTCGATCGTCAGCGGATTCGCGGTCGGGTCGTCCATGTCGTACGGCTTGCCGTTGATGGCCCAGTCGTACCGCCGCATGCCGCCCGTCAGCTCGACCCGGTGCACCCGGTCCACCTTCCTGGACGGCAGACGGACGTCGTCGGCCGCCCGCAGCCGGGAGGCCGCGAGGAGCCTGCCGTTCAGCTCCTTCGGGCGGACGGTCGCCCCGGGTGCGCCGCCGGACCCGGTCCGTACCAGGGCCACACCGGTGGCGTCCTTGCCCTCGGCCAGCGCGACGAGCGGGAAGACACCGTCGCCGAGGGTGACCAGGACGTCGTACCGCTCCCCCATCCCGATCAGCAGGGCGTCGACCTCCTGATGCTCGACGGGGAAACCGTCGGTGTGGGTGATGGTCAGCCGGTGCCCGCCGAGCGCCACCCGGTACGCGGTGTCGCCCCCGGCGTTGATGACGCGCAGCCGGACCCGGGTGCCGGGCTTGCCCCGGTAGACGTCGGGGTCGGCCGGGACACGGCCGTTGACCAGGTGGTACGGGTACTTCACGTCGCCGGCGTCGCCGCCTAGCAACTCGCTCTCGGCGCCCATCAGCATGTGCTTCATCGACATGCCGCCGGTCGACGGCGACGCGGACGGGGAGCCCTCCCCCATGTCCATGCCTCCCATGTCGTGGCCCCCCATGTCGTGGCCCTTCTTGTTCCCGGAGCCGGAGTGGCCGCCCATGTCCATGCCTCCCATGCCGTTGCGCAGCTCGGCGAGGACCTCGTCGGGGGTGCCGGTGACGCCGTCGACCCAGTCGTCCAGGACGACGACCCATTCGTCGTCGTACGACAGCGGTTCCCGGGGGTCCTCCACGATCAGCGGCGCGTACAGGGCGCGGTCGAGCTGGACGCCGACGTGGGGGTGGAAGAAGTACGTGCCGGGGGCGTCGGCGATGAAGCGGTAGGTGAAGTTGGCGCCCGCACGCACGGTCTGCTGGGTCACCGGGGGGACGCCGTCCATGTCGTTGCGCATGGCGATGCCGTGCCAGTGGATGGACGTGGTGGTCCTGTCGGGCAGCTGGTTGGAGAGTTCGGCCGCCAAGGTGTCGCCGGCGGACAGTCGGACCTCTTGGCCGGGGGCCCGGCCGCCGAAGGCCCAGCTCTTGGCCAGGACCCCGCCGCCGAGGTCGAGCACGGCCGGCGCCGCGGTCAGGGTGACGTTCCGCGTCCTGCCGGTGCCCTTCCGCTTCTTCTCGGCCGCGGCGACCGCGGGGCCGGAGGGGTTGACCAGGGCGGGTGTCGTGTCGGTGCCGCTGCTGCAGGCGGCGAGCACGCCGGCGCCCGCGACGCCGAGCCCCGCGAGAAGGGCGGAGCGGCGGTTGATGCTGTTCATGGGTGTCCTCGATCTCAAGGTGCGCACAGGGAAACAGGCATGCGGGGACGGCTCCTCGGAGGGAAAGAGGACGCGAGGAAGCCGTGGGGCAGGCCTAGATGCGCAACCGGGAGAGAACGGACAGGTCCGGGGGCGCTCGGCCCACCGTCCCGGCGGCCTTCGCCCCGGAGGCGGCCGCTTCCTGCGCGGCGGGATCCTGGAACACCGGGGTGGGAGCGGGTGGTGCGAGCTTCACGACTTCAAGGCTCGCGGCCGAGCAGTGCGGCATGTGCATTCCGTCGCACGCCGGCCCCTCGGCGCTGATCATCGCGGGCCCGGCGGCCGGCGCCCGCTCCGCGTCCTGCGCTGCGGCGCTTCCGTGCCCGTGCCCGGTCGTCGCCTGTGACGGCGCGGCACGGCCGCCCGACATCGCCATGCCCGGCACCATGCCCGGCGTCATGATGTGGGCGGCGGACGACGAGACCGGGCCGACGGCCACGGCGGCCGACTCGTGGTGGATCAGTACGGCGAGGGCCGCGAGCAGAGCGATGACGACGCCACGCGCCCAGCGCACGACACCGTGCGAGGCACGGGTCGGCGGGGCCCAGACTCCCGTCAAGTTCAACGCTTCCCTCGAAACTCCCGGCGAGACGACACGCGCCAATATACCCGCAGGGGGTAACCGACACCTCTCGGGGAACACCGGGGGTTCGGTCCGCGGGGGCGTGCGGGCGCACACGGCGCCTGGGCGATCAGGGAGCCGGCGGGCCGCCCAGCACGTCCAGGACACTCCCGCCCAGCAGCCCGAGCACCACGGAGCCGGTGGCCGCCCCGTAGGCGATCACCGCGGCTGATCTCGACATCGCGCCCGGGCCGCCCGCGGGGCCGGACGCGAGGAACGCCGGTGCGATCCAGCGCAGGTAGTAGAAGAGGGAGGCGACCGTGTTGACGGCCGCGACCACCGCGAGCCACGCGTAGCCGCCGTCGAAGGCCGCGCTGAAGGCCTCCAGTTTGCCGAGGAAGACGGCGGTCGGCGGTGTGCCCACCAGTCCCAGCAGACAGACGACGAGCGCGGCCAGCAGGGCTGGGCGCGTGCGGGCCAGTCCCCGGTAGTCGTCGACGGTGCGGGCACCGGGCAGAGCGCAGACGACGGCGAAGGCGCCGAGGTTGGTCAGCGCGTACCCGGCCAGGTAGTACAGCAGCGCCTCCTGGTCGAGGTCGGTGCGTCCGGCGACGGCGACGGGCAACAGGAGGTAGCCCACCTGACTGATCGTGGAGTACGCGAGAAGCCGTGTGACGTCCTGCTGGAAAAAGGCCGCCAGGTTGCCCAGTGTCATCGAGGCGACCGAGAGCACCGCCACCAGCCCCGCCCACGGCAGGTCGGCGTCCGCGAGCGGTACGACGGCGAGGCGGTAGAACGCAACGAGGGCGCCGATCTTGGGGATGGTGGTCAGGAACGCGGCGACCGGCTCCGAGCTGCCCTGCACCGCGTCGGGCACCCAGAAGTGAGCGGGCACGGCTCCGGCTTTGAACAGGACACCGGTGAGCAGCGCGAGGGTGCCGGCCGCCACCAGCCCTGTCGGCGCCCCGGCGAGTTCGGTGCGCAGCACCGGGTAGGCCGTGGTCCGCCCGGCGGCGAGGAGGACGGTGATGCCGGTGAGCATCAGAACGCCGAGGAACGCCCCGAGAACGTAGAACTTCAGAGCCGCCTCGGTGCCCGGGCCGTCCTTGCGGAACCCGGCGAGCGCGTAGGCGGGCACGCTGGCCAGCAGGTAACCGGCGGCGAGGAGGAGCAGGTCCTGGGCTCCGGCCAGCGTCAGGGCCCCGACGGAGGAGAGCTGGAGCAGGACGTGGAACTCCGTCTCGCGCGGGTCCGCGTACAGGCGGGGCGCGGCGAGCGCGAGGACGAGCAGTGTGGCGCCGAGGATGACGATCCTGCTGGTGGCCGAGAGCGTGTCCAGGGCGAAGGCCCCGCCGAAGGCGGTCTCCACGGGGGTGGTCGCGGCGATCGCGGCGGCCACGAGCCCACCCGCGCAGGCCGCGCCCGCGAGGGCCCCGACCAGCCACTGCCGGCGGCGCGGCAGCCATGCCCCGAGCAGCAGACCGAGCACGGCCGAGGCCGCGAGCAGGACTTCGGGAAGGAGGTCCAGGGGGTTCTCGTTCATCCCGGTCATCTCGTTCATCGCGGTGAGCGCGCGTACCGCGTTCGACTCGGTCGTCCCGTTCATCGCCGGAGGAGGTCCAGGACGGTGCGCGAGGCGGGCTCGATGACGTCGAGGACGAACCGGGGGGCGAGACCGAGGACGACACCGAGAGCCAGCAGGGGAACGACGGCGAGCCCCTCGTGGACGCGGAGGTCGGCGAACGGCCGGTCGGCGCCGGGCGCGGCGACCGGCAGCCGCAGCGGCCCGAGGAGGACCTGTTGCAGGGCGCGCAGGAACAGGGCCGCGGTGAGCAGGATCCCGAGCACGGCCAGACCGGTCGCCACCGGCGCCGGTCCCAGGCTCCCGGTGAGGATCTGGAACTCGGCGATGAAGCCGGAGAAGCCCGGCAGCCCCAGCGAGGCGAAGGCGGCGACGCCGGTCAGCGCGGCGAAGACCGGCGCCCGCCCGGCCACACCGGAGTACGCCGCCATCTCGTACGTGCGCCCGCGCTCGTACAGGACGCCGGACAGCAGGAACAGCGCGCCGGTCAGCAGCCCGTGGCTGACCATCTGGAAGACCGAGCCGGTGACGGCCAGGCGGCGGGCGTCCTCCTGGTCCGCGCCGACGGCCCCGGCCGCGCCGACGGCCAGGATGATGTAGCCCATGTGGTTGACGGAGGTGTACGCGACCATCCGCTTGAAGTCGGTCTGGGCGAGGGCGACCAGCGCGCCGTAGAGCACGGAGACGACACCGACGACGACGAAGACGAGGGCGTGGTCGCGCCAGGCGTCGGGCAGGACGGGCATCGCGACGCGCAGGAAGCCGTAGGTGCCCATCTTCAGCAGCACGCCGGCGAGGATCGCCGACCCGGCGGCGGGGGCGTCGGTGTGCGCGGGCGGCAGCCAGGTGTGGAAGGGCACGGTCGGGGTCTTGACCGCCAGTCCGACCGCGATGGCGAGGAGGACGAGGGCGCCGTACGTCGTACGTCCCGCCAGGGGATCGGCCTCGGTCAGCTCGACGATGTCGAAGGTGTGGGGGTCGGCGGCCAGGTACAGGCCGATGAAGCCCAGCAGCAGGGCGAGGGAGCCGATGAAGGTGTAGAGAAAGAACTTCAGCGCGGCTCGGGCGGCGCCCTTGTGCCCCCACGCGGCGATGATGAAGTACATCGCCACGATGGACAGGTCGAAGAAGACGAAGAACAGGATCAGGTCCAGGGCGACGAACAGGCCGAGGCACGTGGTCTGGAGGAAGAGGAACAGCGCCGCGAACTCCCGCGGCCTTCGGGTCTCCCGCCACGCGTACGCGGCGCAGGCGAGGAACAGCACGCAGGTGACGGCCACCAGGGGCAGGGACAGGCCGTCGACACCGACGTGGTAGCTGATGCCCGCGCTGGGGATCCAGCGGGCCCGCGTCTCGTACCACGTCCCGCCGCCCCGCTCGTGACCCGTCCAGACGATCACCGTCAGGACCAGCTCGGCTGCGGCGGTCGCCGCCCAGGCCGCCGGGAACAGCACGCGGGGCGCGCCGCGCGGCACGCACAGCAGGAGCACCGCCATGGCGGTCGGGAGCAGGACGAGGGCCGTGAGCACGGCGGTCACCTCACGAGGACGAGGACGACGGCGAGGACGGTGAAGGCGGCGACGGCCTGGGCGAGGTACTGGTGCAACTGCCCGGTCTGCGGCCGCCGCGCCCAGCGGCCGAGCGCACGGGCACCGTCCGCCACGCCTTGGACGGTGCCGTCGACGAGCCGCTCCGCCCGGACGTCGGTCCACCGCGCCAGCCGGACCGTGGCGCGGGCGGTGCCCCCGACGGCGCGGTCCAGGACCCGGTCGTCGAAGACGGCGAGGGCGTCGGCGAGGCGCAGGACCGGACCGACGACGAGGGCCCGCGCCGCCCTCTCCGATCGCAGCCATTCCGACGCCGGGACCGTGATCCGGGTGGGAAGGGCGCGCGCTTGCGGACCATGCGTCCAGACCACGGCCGAGACGGCGACCGCGAGCACACCGGACACGACGAACTCCCACGCCCGCGGCTCCGGTTGCCCGTGCTCGCCGAGCACCCGCTCCACCGCGTCGCGTACGGGAGGGAAGGAGGTGACGGTCAGGGCGGCGCAGGCGACGGCCAGGGTCACCAGCGGCAGCCGGATCGCGTACGGCGGGCTCGCGTACGGCGGCAGCGCCGCACGGGCCTCCGGTGCGGCGTCGGGCCGCCAGACGAACCACAGCGCCTTGGTGCTGTAGACGGCGGAGATCACCGCGCCGGCCAGCCCGACGGCGTACAGCGCCGTGCTGTCGTGGAGGGCACCGGCGAGGAGGACGTCCTTCGCCGCCCACAGCGCCAAGGGCGGGACGCCCGCCAGCGTCAGGGCCGCGACGCCGAAGTTGATGCCGGTCGTACGGTGCCGCCGTGCCGCGCCGCGCAAAGCGGGCAGCGCCTTGGTACCGAGGGTGGTCAGCCAGGCGCCGGCGACGAGGAACGCCAGGCTCTTCGCGACGGCGTGTGCGACGAGTTGCAGGGTTCCGCCGGTGATCGCGCCGGTTCCCGCGGCGAGGACCATGAAGCCGATCTGCGCGCAGGTGGAGGCGGCCAGCAACTGCTTGAGGTCGGTCTGCGCCACGGCGACAAGGCCGAGCAGTACCGCCGTCACCGCGCCCGTCCACGCCACGACGGGCGCACCCCAGCCGGAGCGGGTGAGCAGCGGCTCCAGCCGCAGCAGCAGATACGCCCCGGCGACCACCATGGTCGCCGAGTGCAGCAGGGCGGAAACCGGGCTCGGGCCCAGCATCGCCCTGGACAGCCAGAAGCTGAAGGGCAGTTGGGCGGACTTGCCGAACGCGGCCACGATGACGCCGGCGGTGATGACGTCCGCCCAGGCGCCGGTCGCGTGCGGAAGGTCGTCGAGGGCGAGGGAACCGGACCGACCGCTCGCCAGCGCCGCGCCGGCGGCGAGGTAGAGGCCGAGATCGGCCGCGCGGGTGGTGAGGAAGGCCGTGGCGGCGGCGTCGCCGCGTCCCGGGTCGCGCCACCGGTAGCCGATCAGTGCCCAGGAGGTGGCGCCCATCACCTCCCACGCCATCAGCAGGACCGGGAGCGTGGTCGCGGTGACCGTCGTCAGCATCGCGCCGCTGAAGAGCAGCATCAGCCCGAAGAATCGGGCGCGGGCCTCACCCGGCCCGATGTCCGCGACGCTGAACACCAGGACAGCCACCGTCACGGCCGTGACGGTGACGGCCATCAGGCCCGACAGCCCGTCGACCGCGAGCCCGGCGGGAAGCCCTTCCAGCAGGGGCGCCTCGACCCGCGGATGCGCGAACGCCGCGGTGACGGCGAGGCCGAGCGCGGCGACGGCCGCGACGACCGCGACACCGGGCGCGTAGCGGTCCGCCGGGCGGCCGGCGACCGCGAGCAGTGTCCCCGCGGTCAGCGGCAGCGCGACGAGCGCCCACAGCAGCGCGCTCACTCCTTCAACTCCGCCGCCATGTCCGTCATGTCGACCTCACGGGCCCGGAACAGGGCGGTGACGACGGCGAATCCGACGGCCATCTCCACCGCCATGACCGTGACCGCCAGGACGACCAGCACCTGCCCGTCGGCGACGGCCGGGGCGACGTGTCGCCAGACGGCCGCCGCGCCCACGATCACGCCGCCCAGCATCAGTTCGAGCCCCATCATGAGCATCACCACGGACTGCTGGGTGAGCACCCCGAACAGGCCGATGCTGAACAGCGCGGCGGCGAGCAGCAGGAACGGCTCCAGACTCATCGGCCCGTTCCTCCTCGTACCGGGTCGTCGGCGCAGCGCGCGTCGACGTCGTCGCCGTAGCGGTCGTAGCGGCCCCGGCGGGTGGCCAGGACGACGGTCGCGACGATGGTGGCGACCAGGGCGAGGCCGAGGGTCATCATGGTGAGCATCTGAGGGCCCATCAGCGACAGGCCCAGGTCCCTGGTGGGGTCGGCCGACGGCTCGCCGCGGCGGGCCGGCCAGGGAGCGAGCAGGATCCCCGCGACGAGGACGGCGAGGACCGCCGCGCAGATCACGACCGCCCCCTTGGCGTTGTGCACCATCGTCATCGGCATCAGCCCGGCCGGGTTCATCATGTACATCACCATGAACACGGCCATGACGGCCATCTCGATGGTCATCATCAGCACGATCACGACGCCGAGGTAGTCGAGTCCGAGCAGCAGCACCTCGCCGCCGACGCAGAGCAGCGAGGTCAGCAGCGCGTACGTCGCCCGGGCCATGGAGTCGAACCGGAACACCATGACCCCGGCGGCCACCGCAGGCAGGGCGAGCGCCCAGAAGACGACGTCGTCGAACACGTTCGGTCCCCGCTCTCATCCGTTCAGGACGACGACGGCGACGACCAGCGCCTGGAGCAGGGTCACCGGCACCAGCACCGTCCACGCCACCTCCATGTACCGCTCCATCCGCAGCACGGGCAGCGCGCGCCGCCCGGCCACCAGCAGCGCCAGCACGGCGGCCGTCTTCAGCAGCGTCCAGGCCCATCCCGGCAGCAGCGGGCCGTTGCCCCCGCCGAGGAACAGCGGCACGCTGAATCCGGCCGTCACCACGAGCAGCAGCCACCGTCCGCCCAGGAACACCAGCCGGTCCACGCCGGCCAGTTCGGCGGCGGCGCCACCGGCCGCGTCCCGGGCCACCGGGTGGGCGAACGGCCCCCAGAAGGCCATCGCGAGCGCGCTCGACAGATAGACGGCGAACGCGCCCGGCATCCACACCACGAACCACAGGCCGTCCTGGGCCGCGACCACCTCCCCGATCCGCAAGGATCCGGCTCCCAGGGCGGCGGTGGTGATCGCGAGCATGTGCGGGAGTTCGTACGCCAGCCCCTGGGCCAGGAACCGGTGTCCCCCGATCAGTGCCAGCGCCGAGTTGGGGCCCCAGCCCGTCAGCCACACCGCCGCCCAGGCCAGGACCTCCATCGCGTTGAACCACACGATGCCGACCGGCGGATCGCTCACCGCGGAGAAGCCCCACGGCAGGACGGCACCCGCGAGCACCGCCGCCACCGGGACAAGCACCACGCCCAGCCTGCCCAGCAGCCGGTCGTCGGCCGTCGTACGACGAGGCTGCTGGACGAGCAGCCGCAGAGCCTCACGCACGGGGGCCAGCGCCCTCAGCCCTGCCTCGCGCGGACCTGCCGCGGGGCCGCGCTCGGCCGACGCGGACAGCACCGCGTCGAACCCGGCGGTGGCCA
The DNA here is from genome assembly GCF_023516595.1 of Streptomyces neyagawaensis. Lineage (GTDB taxonomy): Bacteria > Actinomycetota > Actinomycetes > Streptomycetales > Streptomycetaceae > Streptomyces > Streptomyces neyagawaensis. The sequence goes on from NZ_JAMGBG010000043.1 coordinate 111,709, forward strand.
CGGCGGCCGCTGCCAGGGCGAGGGGAAGAACGAGCGTCGCCCACAGCGGCGCGGCCTCAGCCATGAGCCGCTCCGGACAGGGCAGCCGACGTGAGTTCTTCGAGGTCGGGATCCAGGCTGGCCACGACGATCCGCGCGCCGGCGAACTCGGCGCCGATCAGCAGTTCGGGGAGGAGACTCAGCAACGCCTGCGACGGTGGCCGCGATCCGCCCAGTACGCCACGCGGACCGGTCCGGTCGTCCGGCGTCAACGGCCCTTCGTCGTCGAGCCCGTCGAGGCCGCGCTCGATCTCGCCGATCCACACGAGCAGCCGGTCGTGGGCGTCCCCGTCCGCGGCGAGCGCCGGCCCGGTCACCCCGGCCGCCCGCGCCCTGGCCGCCGGCAACTCCCCCAGTCCGGTGATCGACCAGCGCAGGGTCCGGGAGCGCCGGATCCTGCGGAGCGTCCTGCGCAGGTCGCCGCCGATCACCTCGCGCGACGTACCCGACAGCAAGGCGTCCCGCAGCCGGCGGCACCGCGCGGCGACGTCCTCCCAGCCGACGACGGCGAGGAGCCGTCCCACGCTGTCCAGATGCGCGGCGCAGCGTCGGCGCGCCGCGCGGTCCCCGGTGACCGGCTCGCCCCGCGCGGCCCGCAGCCAGGGTTCGTCCCAGAAGGGGAGTCGGCGGCCGGGCGCCGCGGGGAGGTGGTCCACTTCGACGTCCTGCACGACGTCTCCTTGCAGGGTGCAGCGGAGAATGAGCCCCGCGGGCCAGTCGCTCAGCGCGGGACCGAGGGGCACGTGCAGCTGATCGAGCCTCAGCCCGTCCCGGTCGTCGCCGCGTTCGGCCATCGGCAGTCCCGCCACCTCGCCCATGGCGTGCATGTTGTGCATACCGCCCATGCCCTGCATGCCGTGCATATCGTGACCGGTGTGATCGCCAGGGCCGGCGGATGCCTCGGGGGGCGGGCTGTCGTGGTGCGTGCCGTGGCCGTGGCCGTGGACGTCGCCGTGCCCCTCGTGCGGGCCGGGCCCAGGAGCCACGGGTACGTCCGCCACGGCGGCGGCCGGGCGCCGGGTCGCGGCCCTGTCGACCAGCTCCGCGCGGGCCCTGTCGAGGGCGTCGGCCACCCGCCCGTTCTCCCCCACCACGACGCGCAGGGCGGGCTCCGGCATCGATCCCCCGACGGCGTCCAGCCACTGCGCGTCCCCGGGCGCCGGGACACCGCATACGAGCAGCAGATCCGCGGCAGCCGGAGTGTCCACGACGGGCCACCCCCGCCGACGCACCTCCGCCTCGGCCTCCAGCCGGAGTTCCGTCGCTCCGGGCAGGGTCACCGCCAGCACCGCCGGGCGCCTCATCGCCGTACGCCGGAGGGCGCGGCTCAGGTCCACCGCAGAGCCCCCTCGCGCCAGGCGTACGCCACCGCCGCGAACAGCACGCCGAGGAAGAGGAACATCTCCACGACGGCCGGGGTCCCCACCTCCGAGACGACCTTCGCCCACGGGTACATGAAGAGCATCTCCATGTCGAAGGCCAGGAAGATCATGGTCACCGGGTACCAGCGCACATGGAAGCGGGACACGGCGTGTTCTCCCGGCCCGAACCCACCGGAGAAGGGACCGGTTTCGAGGGGGGTGCGGGCCGCCGCCAGCCACAGGCCCAGCCCGTACAGGGCGGCCAGACCGGCGCCGACCACGCCGAGCAGGACCAGCATCGACTGCCACGCGTCCATCCGCCCGACCTCCCTTCCCGGCGTCGTCCCGCTCATGGTGCGCGACCGGCTGGTCCGGACCCCGGAGGCAGGGCCCAAGCCGTCGGCGACAGGTCCGTCCGGCCGACCCCTAACCCCCTGGGGGTATCATCGGCGCCGGTACGCTGACGGGCCGCGACGGTTCCGGAGGCGTCGCGGCGGCGGCACGGCGAGATGACGGAGCGTATGAACAGCGGGGCGAGAGCGGGGCGGGGGGCGGTCGGACGACTGCTGCTCCTGCTGCTCCTCGCTCTCGGTCTGATGCACCTCCTCGCCCACGCGGGCGGCGCGGACACGGGTCCGGAGAAGGGGACCGCCGCCGCCCACGCCCACACCCGTCACGTGGAGGCGGAGCCGACCGCACCGGATGACGGGGCGGCCCCGCCTCTCGCGGTGGTTTCCGGGGAGCACAGCCATCCCGGCACGTCGGACACGGCGGGATTCGGTCTGTGCGTCGCCGTCATCGGCTGCTGTGCTCTCCTGGCCGCAGGCGGCCGGCGTCTCCACGGGCGTCGCTTCGCGGTGTTCCTGTACCTCAGGCGGCGTGTTCGGGCCGCGTGGCGGATCCTGCGTCGGCCACCCCGCCCAAGACGTTCACCGAGCGTCGACATCACACAGCTGGCCGTCCTGCGGATCTAGGCCGCGTCACGGGCACGCAGGCATGAGCACCGTCGTACCACCAGGTCGTACGACGCGGCCCGGCCCCGCTCGACGACCGGCACCGACGAGGTTCCGGCCCGGCGAGGAACCGGTGAGCCTGCCGCCGATCCCGACGTACCCCTGACACGCACGCCCCGCGGGTCGGCATGCCCTCGCGCCTGCCCGGCCCGCCCGCGACAAAGGCCTCGATCCGTGACCCAGCACCACCTCGCCGACCCCGTCGGCATACCCACCCGCCCGCAGACACCCTCCTCCCACCGGGACTCCCGGCACCCCGGACAGCAGCCGCGTGTCCCTGTCCGCCCTGACGCCCAGGAAGCCACCGGTGGCCGCCGTGCACGTCGGCGGGCGAACAAGCGCACACCGGTGATCGGCGACTACCTGGGGTACGCGACCACGTTCGTCGGGGCGGGTCTGATCAGTGGCGCGGTGGTGCACCATCCGCTGGACCCAGACCGGTACACGGTGATCGCGCTGGCCGGGGCGGGTGTCTTCCTCTTCGCGACCGTACTCAACGAGTTCGTCCTGAAGCGCCGGCGGCCCAGCGCCGCGAAGGTGATCGCGATCGTGGTGGCCTCGCTGGCGCTGTCGTTCGGCATCGGCATGCTCAGCGGCGGGCTTCAGCACTTCGAGGACTTCCCGGAACGAGCGGCGATGCTGATCCCGTTCGGGCTGGCTCTGTCGTTCGTGGCGTACGTGCTGCGTTACGACGCCGCGCGCTGGCGCAGCATCGTCGGCCCGACCGGACTCCTGGTCCTGGTCACGGCCGCGGTCGCGTTCGTCGGGCTGCGCGGTGTCGCGGCCGACATGGCGGCGGAGTCCGGCGGTGGCGGCCACAGCCACGGCGAGGAGAGCACCGGCGACTCGGAGACGGAGGACGGGCACGCCGCCGACCACGACTCCGAGGACACGGGAACGAAGGCGCCCAAGGCATCGCCCGGCGCCGACACCCGCGGCGAGGACACCCGGAGCGGCGCCGACGACGGAGAGGCCGGCCACGCGGAGGACGGGCACGGCCACTGAGCCGGAGGCCCGCGTTCGGGGAGCGTTCCGGTATCCGGGCTCCGAGGCCCGGGCACCGGGGGCTCCCGACCCGCTCCGGAGGTCGGCACCCGCCTCCCGGTGCTCGACCATGGCCGGCGCGGTCGTCGTGGCGGTGACGACGACCGCGCCGGGTCCGAGGGAGGACGATCGCCGGCCGCCGAGGGATCACCGGCCGCTGGGGGACCGGCCGTCGGGGGTCACGCCGGCTGGGCGGCGCACCCGTGTCGAAGGTGCCGGACCGGCTCTACGACAGGCCCCATACGCGCATCGCCAGCCCGGCCGCCGGCTTGGGGCCGAACGAGGTGGACTTGCGGGGCAACAGGACTCCGGCACCGGCCAGTTCCCATACCGTGTCCTGACCGATCGCGGGCAGCAGGAGCGCGCAGCCGCCACCCGGAGCGGCGACGGCCGCCGTGGCCTGACGGATGTCGTGCACGTAGGTCACGGCACCGGGCAGGTCGGGTACGGACCAGGCGTGGCGGATCAGCAGGTGGTCGCTGACAGCGGCGGGGAGCCGCGCCCACAGGCCGGGACGGTCCACCAGTGCTTCGCGCAGGGCCCCGGGGTCGGGCTCGGTGATGCTCCATGCCTGCCCCGCGCCGGTCAGGACGAGTTCGCCGGGCTCCGGCGGACGGGGCCCTCCGGGGAGCGGGCGGACCCGGGCCACTTCGGCCGCGTTGCGCGCGGCCTTCGCGGGTTCCAGTGCCGGCACTGTCCGGTGGATCGCGGAGAGCCGCGGGGGGTACATCGCGGTGTCGACCAGCAGGGCGAGGCTGCCGGTCCACGGGCCCGTCCCGTCGCCGCTCAACTGGAGGCAGGCGGCGTGGCGGTGGTGGCCGTCGGCGATGAGCGCCTTCGTGACGGACAGAGCGCTGACGAGGTCTTCGAGTTCCGCCCGGTCGTCGCAGGCCCAGAGTATGTGCGTGATCTGTCCGATCCGGGCCACGGTGACCGGCCTGCGGCGGGTGACGCGGTCCATGAGCTGGGAGGTCGTCGACTCGGTGCCCCGGTGGGCCAGCAGCAGTGGTTCCAGTTGGGCGCGCAGTGCTGACATATGGGCGGCGCGCTGCCGGACGACAGGGGCCGACACGTCTTCGTGCGGGAGCAGTCGCCCTGCTTGCCGAGGCAGCAACAAGTCGCCGATCAGGCCGCGTTGGAGGATCCGGGCGCCGCGCTGCTGCTGGTGGACGTACAGGGCGGGCCGCTCGTCCCGGCGCAGTACGCCGCGCCGCAGCCAGCGCCCCAGTTCACGGGCGGCGACCTGGGGCGCGTCGGCGTACAGCAGGCGGGCCACGTGGTGGGGGTGGCGTCGGAGCTCACGGATCCGGGACGGGTCGAGGCCGTCGTAAGGCGGGGCGAGGAGTTCGGACGGGTCGCCGACGCGGTCCGCGTCGTAGCGCACCGCCCGGAAGGGCCGGAGCCGCAACGAGGTCGGTTGGGGAAGGGGAACGACAGGGGCGTGCATCGAAAGCTCCTGTGAAGAGGCAGGGCCCAGCGAGGGCGGGGCACTGTGTGGTGCCCCGCCCCCGGGCTGGAGGGATGGTCAGGTCGGACGGTCACGGCCGGAGGGACGGCAGCGGGCCCCGCCGGCGGGTGGCTCGGCAGCGGCACGCGACCGCGGTCGACCGCGGGCCATGACGGCGCTGGGCAGCGAGTCACGACGGCGGGCGGCTGCGGGCCACCGTGGCGGTCGGCCGCGGGCACTCGGTCTAGATGCGCCACCGTGAGGTTCGGACGAGCGCACTGCGGCCGGTGCGTGAGCTCCGGGTCCTGGGGCCACGACGCAGCACGCGTTGGTATCCCGGCGGCAGGGAAACTCCGAGGAACCCTGCGACGGCCGGCCCTTCGAGCGGGAGATCCGCACTCGCCTGGGCCGCGGTGCGCACGACCACGCCCGCCGGACAGCCCTCGACCCCGTCAGGGGCGTGGGGCCCATGGGGTTCGTCGCCCGCTCGCGGCGCCCAAGGCCCGCCAGACGTCGAAAGCCCGGCAAGCGCCGGCACCGACGCGTGCGTGTCCTTCGGCACACCGTGCGGGACGGCGCACAGCAGGAGCACCATCACGAAGGCGCCCCGGATCACCGAGGCGAGTCGGCGCCACGGCGGCGGGCCCCACGGGGCCCATAAGGCGTGCTCGGGCGTACGGGAGAGTGTCGGCACAGGTCCTCGGTCGTCGATCCTCGCCGCCCCGTCTCCGGCAGGGACGGGGTGAGGCGCGGTCAAAGGTGGGGGGCAGGACGGTTTCGACGAACGTGACGGCCCCTCATGAACACGGGGGACGACGCTCGTCGTGCGGTACAGCCGAACCGGCTACGGTCGGCGGTCCGCCAAGGGCCCTAGACCTGCCGCACCGTGGAGGCCGCCCGCAGAGCGACGGGAGACGGGCGATCCGCAGGCGGACCGACGGCCGGTCCGGGCACAGTCGAGGGATCCCGTGACCCAGTCGTTTCGCGCGCCGACGCCGCGAAGCAGGCGGAAAACAGGGCAGAGCCCTGCTGCGGCTGTCCCGGTGCACAGTGCTCGCCAGGGTGTGAGGTCCCCCGTCCACCGGGCTGATCGTCGGCTTCGATCGTGATCAGCAACCGCGCAGGCTCGTGGGCGGCGTGGTGGACGCCCGTGACTGGCACTGCGGCGGGGGTGGCCGCCCCGATGGAGAAATGCCCCTGGGCACTCTCCGAGTCGAGGCCGTGCGTCACGAGGATGCCGAACAGGAGCACGACCAAGGCCGGCACGCGCAGCAGCGGACCCGCGCCGAAGCGGGTCCTGACGATGCGCCAGGGCGACCGAGCCGTAACCATGTCGTGATCCTAACGGCCTGCCGACGGCGGTCTGCCCTGAGCCTTGTGGCAGCCGGCCAACTCGCCGGACAAATGGCTTGTTCACTGCGGTGAGCGCGCACCCGGAGGCGTTACAGGAGCCGACCCCGCACCTCACAATACCCCTACAGGGTATAAACCAAGGCCCGACCACCCTTGCGTCCAATACGGGTCGGGGGTATACCTGTACCCAACCAGCCGATACCCCCAGGGGGTATCCTCCATCACTCCCCCAAGATGCGGAAGATCCGCCGACCATCATGTCCGGGACTTCCGAGGAGCAGACATGACCACCACCACACCCGGTGCCGCCGAGGTCGAACTGGCCATCGGCGGCATGACCTGCGCCTCGTGCGCCGCCCGCATCGAAAAGAAGCTCAACCGCATGGACGGGGTCGAGGCCACCGTCAACTACGCCACCGAGAAGGCCAAGGTCACCTATCGGGAGGACGTCACCGTCCCCGACCTGATAGCGACGGTCGAGGCCACCGGCTACACGGCGCACGAACCCGAACCCCAGCCCGTACCCACCGAGCCGGAGGCCGGCGACGGCACGGCACGCCGGCGGGACGACGAACTGCGGCCGCTGCGGCAGCGCCTGACGGCCGCCGTCGTCCTGGCCGTGCCGGTGATCGCGATGGCCATGGTCCCGGCGTTTCAGTTCGAGTACTGGCAGTGGCTCTCGCTGACGCTGGCGGCGCCCGTGGTGACGTACGCCGCCTGGCCGTTCCACAGGGCTGCCTGGACCAATGCCCGACACGGTGCGGCCACCATGGACACCCTGATATCGGTCGGCACCTCCGCGGCGTTCCTGTGGTCGCTGTGGGCGCTGTTCTTCGGCACGGCCGGCGAACCCGGTATGACGCACCCCTTCGAGCTGACCGTCGCCCGCACCGACGGGGCCGGGAACATCTACCTGGAGGCCGCGGCGGGTGTCACCGCCTTCATCCTGGCCGGCCGGTACTTCGAGGCCCGCTCCAAGCGGAAGGCGGGCGCGGCGCTCAAGGCGCTGCTGGAACTGGGCGCCAAGGAAGTCACCGTGCTGCGCGGCGACCGCGAGGAACTGGTCCCCATCGGCGAGTTGAAGGTCGGCGACCGGTTCCTCGTACGGCCCGGCGAGAAGATCGCCACCGACGGTGTGGTCGTCGAGGGGGCCTCCGCCGTGGACGCCTCCATGCTCACCGGCGAATCGGTGCCGGTCGAGGTCGGCTCCGGAGACACGGTCACCGGAGCCACGCTCAACGCCGGTGGCCGCCTGGTGGTCGAGACCACCCGGGTCGGCGCCGACACCCAGCTCGCCCGCATGGCCAGGCTGGTGGAGGACGCGCAGAACGGCAAGGCCGCGGCCCAGCGGCTGGCCGACCGGATCTCCGCGGTCTTCGTGCCGGTCGTCATCGCCCTCGCACTCGGCACCCTGGGGTTCTGGCTCGGCAACGGCGCCGGGCTGACCGCCGCCTTCACGGCCTCGGTCGCCGTCCTGATCATCGCCTGCCCCTGCGCCCTGGGCCTGGCCACGCCGACCGCCCTCATGGTCGGCACCGGGCGCGGCGCCCAGCTCGGCATCCTCATCAAGGGGCCCGAGGTCCTGGAGACGACACGCAAGGTCGACACCATCGTCCTGGACAAGACCGGCACCGTCACCACCGGCAGGATGACCCTGCTCGCCGTGCACACCGCCGACGGCACCGACGAGGACGAGGTGCTGCGTCTCGCGGGCGCCCTGGAGCGTGCCTCCGAGCACCCCATCGCGCAGGCGGTCGCCTCCGGCGCCGCCGACCGCGTCGGCGCCCTGCCGACCCCGGAGGACTTCGCGAACATCGCCGGACTGGGCGTCCAGGGCGTCGTCGAGGGCCACGCGGTCCTCGTCGGCCGCGAGAAGCTGCTCGCCGAATGGGCCATGTCCCTGCCGGAGGACCTGCGGCGCGCCAGGGCCGAGGCCGAGGCAGCCGGACGTACCGCGATCGCGGTCGCCTGGGACGGCGAGGCGCGCGCGGTCCTGGAGGTCGCCGACGCCGTCAAGGGGAGCAGCCCGGAGGCCATCGAGCGGCTGCGGGCCCTGGGCCTGACGCCCATCCTGCTGACCGGGGACAACGAGGCGGTCGCCGACGCGGTCGCCACCGAGGTGGGCATCGCTCCCGAGCACGTGTTCGCCGAGGTGATGCCGCAGGACAAGGTCGATGTGGTCAAGCGCCTGCAGGGCGAGGGGCGTTCGGTCGCCATGGTCGGCGACGGAGTCAACGACGCCGCCGCGCTGGCCCAGGCGGACCTGGGCCTGGCCATGGGTACGGGTACGGACGCCGCGATCGAGGCGGGTGACCTCACGCTGGTGCGCGGCGACCTGAGGGTCGCGGCGGACGCCATCCGCCTCTCGCGCAGGACGCTGGGCACCATCCGGTCCAACCTCTTCTGGGCCTTCGCCTACAACGTGGCCGCCCTGCCCCTCGCAGCCGCCGGCCTGCTGAACCCGATGATCGCGGGCGCGGCCATGGCCTTCTCGTCGGTCTTCGTGGTCGGCAACAGCCTGCGACTGCGCGGATTCCAGCCCACGGGCCGCTGAAACAACCGTCCGGGCCCTGGCTGCCGGAGGTCGACAAGCGATTTCTCGCCGATGCGGCACGGAACAAGCCTCTTCCCGCACCCACGGGACGAAAGCGGAATCGCAATGGCAAGCGCATAGTTCCGTTTCGTCTCCGGGGTGCGCTTCCGGCAGCCACGGTTCCGCGCAAAGGGCGATAGGACGGGATCCACGCGCCGAACCGGGAATAGGAATACGGGCCTTCCGCACAGCAACGCCTTCGCCACTCAGAGATACAGAGCACACAGAGCACGCAGAGCACACAGGGAGCATCGGGAGCACCCCCGCCCATCCAGCGCCGCTCCCGCTCCCACCCCGCTCACCAGGGCCGCGGCGCCCGCACCGCTCCCCGGCCCTCGCTTTCGCCACTCGGCACGCAGCCCTGAAATGACCACGTACCGTTGCCATTTGACGCCTCGCGGTGCAAGTCGAAACTGCCGACAAGATGAGGCAACCATTCAGTCGTTCGATTCGTATAACTCCCTGGAGGCACAGCGACCCGGCCCCACAGAGCGCGGCCGGAGCGTCACCATCCGTTTTTCCGGATGGTCCCGAACCAAGGAGAAACGATGCGACTGTTCGTACTCAACTACGCTCGCACCACTGAGCAGTTGGAGTTCAGCGCTCCGTACACCTACGACTCCGGGCTGCAGTTGAACGTGCTCCCCGACGGGCGGATCGCCGCCCACGACCTGGCTTTGATGCGGGAATTGGGGGCCACCACATCGACGGCGGGCTCGAAGACCCACTTCGACGACTGAACGCGGATATACGACAGATGACGGTGCTGATCCTGACGTGCGAACAGGATGTGACGGCAGACCTGGTGGTGGCCCGACTGAACCGGACCGGCGTACCGGTGGTCCGCCTCGACCCCGCCGACCTGCCCGGCGGGGTGGCGCTCTCCGGTGAGTACGTCCACGGCGCCTTCCGCGGGCATCTGTCCGCCGGGGGGCGCCTGGTCGGCATGAGCGGGCTGCGGTCCATCTGGCTGCGCAGGCCGGGGATTCCCGCCAGCCGGGTGGCCGAGCCGTCCGGCTGGCTCACCGAGGAGTCCTCGCAGGCCCTGTACGGCATGCTGCGCGCCACGGGCGCCCGCTGGATGAACGACCCGGACGCGGCCCGGCGCGCCCGCCACAAGCCGTGGCAGCTGCGGCACGCCCAACAGGTCGGGCTGCCCGTGCCGGCCACGCTCATCACCACGTTCCCGCAGGCCGCCCGGGACTTCGCCGAGCGCTTCCCCGACCTGGTGGTGAAGCCGGTCTCCGGCACCCATCCGCAGGAACCGGCCAGGACGGTCCCCACCAGCCGTGTCGCGCCCGGCACGGACTTCGCCGCGGTCGCCTTCGGGCCCACACTGCTGCAACGCCGGATCGCCAAGACCGCCGACATCCGCCTCACCGCCGTCGGCGACCGTCTGCTGGCCGCCCGCAAGCCGGTCCACCCGGACGCCCACCCCGACGAGATCGATGTCCGCTACGCCGTCTCGGACGCGCCCTGGCAACCGGTCGACGTCCCGGCGCGCACGGCCACCGCCGTCCACGCCTACCTCCGTGACGCGGGACTCGCCTACGGGGCCTTCGACTTCGCGGAGGACGCCGACGGGATCTGGTGGTTCCTGGAGTGCAACCAGTCGGGCCAGTTCGGCTTCGTGGAGATGGACACGGACCAGCCGATCGCCCAGACCGTCGCCGACTGGCTGACCCACCGCGAACCGGAACGGCAGACCCGACGGGACGACCGACTCCGGGCAACACCCTGACGGCCCGGACAGGGGGGAGCGGCAGGCCGCTGGCGGTCGGCGGCCTGGACCGCACTCCATCCGGCAGACTCTCGCCATGGACACTGCCGAGCACATGAGAACCCTGGACGAGGAGGGCCGTCTGCTGGCGGCGGCCGCGCGTGAGGCCGGCACCGACGCCGAGGTCCCGACCTGCCCGGGCTGGCGGGTACGGGACCTGCTGCGGCACACCGGAACCGTGCACCGCTGGGCGACGGGCTTCGTCGCCGACGGGCACCCCGTGCCGCGCGCACCGGGGGCGGAGCCCGAACTGGACGGTGAGCCGCTGGTGGCCTGGTACGAGGAGGGGCACCGCCGGCTGGTCGACACCCTGCGCACCGCCCCGGCCGACATCGCGTGCTGGAGCTTCCTGCCCGCGCCGTCCCCGCTGGCCTTCTGGGCCCGCCGTCAGGCGCACGAGACGACCGTGCACCGCGCCGACGCGCAGTCCGCGCTCGGCGGCACACCCGCCGGGCCCGCGGCAGCCCTCGCCGTCGACGGCATCGACGAACTGCTCCTGGCCTTCCACGCCCGCCCGAAGAGCCGGGTACGCACCGACAAGCCCCGCGTCCTACGGGTGCGGGCCACGGACACGGGCGTCGTCTGGACCATGCGCCTGAGCCCGGAGCCGCCCGTCACCACCCGCACGGACACTGCCGCCGGCCCGCCCGGGGGCGCTGAGCGGGGGTCGAACGCGGGCGTGGACGTGAACGCGAACCTCGCTGTGGATGCGGACCCGGACGTGGACTGCGAGATCGCCGGCCCCGCGTCACAGCTCTACCTGTCCCTCTGGAATCGCGTGCCCTTCCCGTCCGTCGCGGGCGACCCCTCGCTCGCCGCACTGTGGCGCGACAACTCCGGCATCGTCATGGGCTGACCCCCTGCCCTCACCGGCGCGCCACGACGACACCAGCGCCCACCCACCGTCGTGGCCACTGCGCCGCCGGCCGGGGGCAGTCCCCTATCCGACCCGCTGCATGGCCTTCCGTTGCCGTTCGGCCATCGCGGCCCCGGACTCGCGGCGGGCCATGCGGCGCAGGACGGACGGCGCGAGGAGCAGCCCCGCGACCGTCCATGCGCCCAGGACGGCCGCCGTCTCCCAGTGCCGCCAGGACGCGTCGATCTCGGCGGCGACGGCCTCGCCGGGCAGCAACGCGGAGCGGAGTCCGAGGCCGAGCCAGTACACGGGGAAGATCTGCCCGACGGTCTGCAGCCACTCGGGCAGCTTCGACAGGGGGAAGTAGACCCCCGAGATCACGACGAGGCCGAGCACGGGAAACATCAGCAGCCCGACGGCGCGCGGGCTGTCGACCAGTGAGCCGATGACGGCGCCCAGCGGCAGGGTCGCCAGGAGACCGAGCGGCAGCACCCACACCAGAGTGAGCAAGGCCCCGCCGCCCTGCCGGGCGACGCCGTCCACCAGGAACACGCCCGTGGCGAAGGGCAATGCCACCCAGCTCGCCGCGTCGTCCCCGCCGGGCGGCAGCCACACGTACAGCCAGTGCGCCACCAGGACGTGCCCCGCCCACAGCGCGCCCATCGCCGTCCAGGCGGCCTTGCGGTGCCCGGTGACGACCGCGCTGAAGCAGCCGACGGCGACGGTGAGGAACACCGGCCCGTACGGGTAGCCGGCGCCCAGATAGACCATGGCGGTCGCGGCCGTGCCGAAGACGACGACCACCGGCCGCCGCCAGCGCCACAGCAGCATGAGGGTGCCCAGGAGCAACAGGACGCGGGCGAACGGGTCCAGGAGGGCGCGCTCGCCCTCCTGCATGTCGGCGGCGGCGTTCGAGCCGAGGAGCACGAAAACGGTGAGCGCCAGGGTCGAGCGCCACGGCCAGCTGGGGCGCGACACGTCGCCGTCCGGGCGGTTCCACCACGGCGGCGCCCCGTGCCAACGGTGCCGAAGCCCACCACCGCCCCATCCCGGCGAACCACCCGCTCCCGCACCCTGCTCTGCCATGACGGCCACGCTAGACGCCGGGCCCCGCCCCCGGCGTCACCCGAGCGAGGTGATCACACATACTCCCCGGGACGTACGCGCCCCGGCCCGACCCGGCCCGCCCCGCCCGACCGCCTCGGCCTGCCTCGCCTCGTCGACTGGCTTGGTTTCGTTGAGTGGCCCTGGCCTCGTCGAGTGGCCCGGGGCGCCTCAGCGCTCCTTCGCGCCGGACCGCGGGTACACGAGGCCCACATGGTGGGCGAGCTGGCCCGCCGCGTGGCGGAAGAACGCCCCCCGGTCCTCGACCACCCGGTTGAACTGCCCGAACACCTCGAAGTTGACCAGCCCGAACAGCTGCGCCCACGCCCCGATCAGCACGACGACCACCTCCGGCGGCAGATCGGGGGCGAGGTCCTCGGCCATGCGCCGCGCCTCGGGCCGCAACTCGGCGGGCAGCTTCCACTGGGCGACGCCCTTGTCCTGGTAGGCGTCACGCACGATCCCGATCAGCAGCAGCCCGACCCGCGCGGCGGCCGGCACCGTCGTCGACGGCGCGGAGTAGCCGGGGACCGGCGAGCCGTAGATCAACGCGTACTCGTGCGGCCGCGCCAACGCCCACTCCCGCACCGCCTCGCACACGGCGACCCACTGCCGCGCCGGACTCTCCCCGCTCACCTTCGCGTACGCCGCTTCGGCGGCCTCACCGAGGGAGTCGTACGCGTCGATGATCAACGCGGTGAGCAGCTCGTCACGGCTGGGGAAGTAGCGGTAGAGCGCCGAGGAGACCATGCCCAGCTCGCGGGCGACGGCGCGCAGCGACAGCTTGGCGGCGCCCTCGGCGGCGAGCTGTCTGCGCGCCTCGTCCTTGATCGCTGCGGTGACTTCCGTCCGGGCGCGGGCACGGGCTCCTTGTGGGGTGCTCATGCGCAGCAGTGTGCCACAGAGGCAGAGCACTGCACACATTCGAGAGCACTGAACACAAATTAGAGCGGCACTCTCAAATCAGAACGCCGCACACAATCAAGAGCGACACCCACAAACAAGAGCACTGCTCTTGCTTTGGAGCATCCGTCTCGTGCACACTGCTCTCAAGCGAGAGCACCGCTCTCTCCATGGCTCATCGAGCGCCCCAGGAGGGGACCATGTCGTCGACCCACTACATCAAGGTCAGCGCCGTCGACCGCGCCGTCAACAACGCCATCGGCTGGCTCGCCCGGCGAGGCGTCAGCTTCCTCGGCACGGCGGAACTGTCCGTACGCGGCCGCAAGAGCGGCGAGTGGCGGCGCCTGCCGGTGAACCCGCTGCCGTACGAGGGCGGCCCCTACCTCGTCTCGGCGCGCGGCCACTCCGAGTGGGTCCGGAACATGCGGGCGGCGGGCGGGGGCCGGCTCCAGGTGGGGCGCCGGGTACAGGAGTTCACGGCGGTCGAGCTGCCCGACGAGGAGAAGCCGGTGGTCCTGCGGACCTACCTCAAGAAGTGGGGCTGGGAGGTGGGCCGCTTCTTCGGTGACGTCAACGCCGACTCCACGGACGAGGAACTGCTCGCCGCCGCCCCGAAGCACCCCGTCTTCCGGATCACCATCAAGAAGTGACCGGCCGCGAGGCACGGGCCGGAACGAAACGCAGCGCAACGCAACGCAACGCATGGCGAGGCGAAGCAACCCAGCACGACCGGGACCTGCCCCGCCCGCCTCCAACCGCTCCTCGCCCCACACCCGCCCCGGAGCTCCGGAACCCCAGCTCGTCCAGCCCAGCCCAGCGCCAGACCTAACCCCCAGCCCCAGCCCGCCTAACGGTCGAACGCCGTCAGTGCGCGCTGGGCGATCGGGTGGGTGCGCACGATCTCGCCCAACGACGTCGAGCCGCGCGTGATGTCGACGAACGCGCGCCACGCGGGCCGGAAACCGGTGAGTGCCGCGTGGAACAGGCCGGGTCGCCGCTCGAAGGCGATCAGCAGCCGCTTGCCGACGCTCATCTCGACGCCGAGGCCGGCCTTCACGGCGAACGCGTAGTTCAACGCCTGCCGCCGGGTGTCCACCGCGTCGTGCGCCTCGGCGATGCGGACCGCCCACTCCCCCGCGAGCCGCCCCGAGCGCAGCGCGAACGAGATGCCCTCGCGCGTCCACGGCTCCAGCAGCCCCGCCGCGTCCCCGCACACCAGCACCCGCCCCCGGGAGAGCGGCGAGTCGTCGGCGCGGCAGCGCGTCAAGTGCCCGGAGGAGATGCTCGGTTCGAAACCGGCGAGACCGAGCCGTCCGATGAAGTCCTCCAAGTACCGCTTGGTGGCGGCGCCTTCGCCGCGCGCGGAGATCACACCCACCGTCAGCGTGTCCCCCTTGGGGAAGACCCATCCGTAACTGCCCGGCATCGGGCCCCAGTCGATGAGGACGCGGCCCTTCCAGTCCTCGGCGACGGTCTCCGGGACGGGGATCTCCGCCTCCAGGCCGAGGTCGACCTGGTCCAGCTTCACGCCGACGTGCGCCCCTATGCGGCTGGCGCTGCCGTCCGCGCCGACCACGGCCCGCGCCAGCAGGGTCTCGCCGCCCTGGAGGACGACGGCGACCGTGCGGCGGTCCGGTACGGCAGAGCCGTGCTGCTCGACGCGGGTGACCGTGACGCCCGTGCGCAGTTCGGCGCCGGCCTTCTGCGCGTGCTCGACGAGCTGCTGGTCGAACTCGGGCCGGTTGATCAGCCCGAAGAGCATCTGCTTGGACTTGCGCGTACGGGAGTAGCGGCCGTCGAGGGAGAAGGTGACGGCGTGCACGCGGTCCTTGAAGGGCAGTTCGAAGCCCGGCGGCAGCGCGTCCCGAGAGGGGCCGATGATGCCGCCGCCGCAGGTCTTGTACCGGGGCAGTTCGGCCTTCTCCAGCAACAGGACGCTGCGTCCCGCGACCGCCGCCGCGTAGGCGGCCGAAGCCCCCGCGGGCCCCGCGCCCACCACGACGACGTCCCACACCCGCTGTACGTCGTCCGCCGAAGAGTTCTCGCTGCTCACGATGGTCTACTGCTCCCGATCCAGCCGCCTGCCGCACCTTTCCCACGCATCCTACGGCGGTCGTCACCGAGAGTCGCTGTGGGAGGATCGGCAGCGCGTGCGCCCTACACCGACACACCGGGTACGCGCGTACGCACGCACACCCACAGAAGCACCAACGTCGCACCCACGAGGAGCGTGCCCATGTCGTCGAACCCGGTCGCCGAGACCGTCGCCTCACTGATGCCCAGGGCGAAGGAGGAGCTCACCGAACTGGTGGCCTTCAAGTCGGTGGCGGACTTCGACCAGTTCCCGAGGAGCGAGAGCGAGGGCGCCGCGAACTGGGTCGCCGACGCGCTGCGCGCCGAGGGCTTCCAGGACGTGGCCCTGCTCGATACCCCCGACGGCACCCAGTCCGTGTACGGCTGCCTGCCGGGGCCCGAGGGCGCGAAGACCGTGCTGCTGTACGCGCACTACGACGTGCAGCCGCCGCTGGACGAGGCCGCCTGGGTCTCGCCGCCGTTCGAGCTGACCGAGCGGGACGGGCGCTGGTACGGGCGCGGTGCCGCCGACTGCAAGGGCGGCGTGATCATGCATCTGCTGGCGCTGCGCGCGCTCAAGGCGAACGGTGGCGTCCCCGTCACCGTCAAGCTGATCGCCGAGGGCTCTGAGGAGATGGGCACGGGCGGGCTCCAGCAGTACGCGGAGCAGCACCCCGAACTGCTCGCGGCGGACACCGTGGTCATCGGCGACGCCGGCAACTTCCGTGCCGGGCTGCCGACGGTCACCGCGTCTCTGCGGGGCATGATCCTCATGCGGGTGCGGATCGACGCCCTGGAGGGCAACCTGCACTCCGGGCAGTTCGGTGGCGCGGCGCCCGACGCGCTGGCCGCGCTGATCCGCGTCCTCGACTCACTGCGCGCCGCCGACGGCACGACAACCGTCGACGGGCTCGCGGGCGACGGCACCTGGGACGGTCTGCAGTACGACGACGAGCGGTTCCGTGAGGACGCCAAGGTGCTCGACGGTGTCGAACTGGTCGGGTCCGGCACGGTCGCCGACCGGATCTGGGCGCGCCCCGCCGCCACCGTGCTCGGCATCGACGCCCCGCCGGTGGTCGGGGCGACCCCGTCGATCCAGGCGAGCGCCCGCGCGCTGATCGGGCTGCGTGTCCCGCCGGGCGTGGACGTCCAGGAGGCGATGAAGCTGCTGGAGGCCCATCTCGTGGCGCACACCCCGTGGGGTGCCCGGGTGAGCTGCGAGCCGATCGGCCACGGCCAGGCGTTCCGCGCCGACACCTCCAGCCCGGCGTACGAGGCGATGGCCGCGGCCATGGCCGTCGCCTACCCGGGCCAGGAGATGCAGTACGCGGGCCACGGCGGCTCCATCCCGCTGTGCAACACCCTCGCCGCCCTCTATCCCCGGGCCGAGATCCTCCTCATCGGCCTCAGCGAGCCGGAGGCGCAGATCCACGCGGTGAACGAGAGCGTGTCACCGGACGAGCTGGAGCGCATGGCGGTCACGGAGGCGCTGTTCCTGACGAACTACGCGGCGAGCTGAGCGGAGGAGGCGTCCCCGGTGCGGCACCGCAGCCCACCGGGGGCGCCGGACGCGCCTCCCGCACAGGGTGGTGGGGCAGGGGCTGCCGTCACACGGGCGCTCCTGCCTCCAGATAGAACGCGGCGCCCCGCTCCCGGGCGCGCAGGGCCCACCGCAGCCGTTCGTAGCGGACCGGCGGCAGCAGGTCCGCAGCCTCCTCCTCCGTGACGAAGCGCCAGCCGCGCAGCTCGGGGCCGGGCAGCACGGGCCGCTGGGACCCGGCCACGTCGAGGCGGCCGCCGTCGAAGAGGAGGCGCAGTCCGCCGTATCCGGGCGGCGAGGGGGACTCCCAGTCGACGACGAGCAGCCGGGGGACGTGGTCGAGGCGTATCCCGGTCTCCTCGACGACCTCGCGCATGCCCGCGCGGGCCGGTGCCTCGCCGGGCTCCACGACACCGCCAGGGAATTCCCAGCCGGGCTTGTAGGTGGGGTCGACGAGCAGGACCCGGTCGTCGTCGTCGAACATCAGCACCCCGGCGGCCACGGTCTCCGCGGTCGGCTCGGGGGTCTGCACGATGTCGCACACGGGTACGTTCCCGTCGCGTACGGCGTCGGCGATGCGCCGCGCCGTCTCGTACGGGGTGAGGGCGCTCGTGTCGACGAGGTGGGCGTCGGCGGTGAGCCAGCCGCCGAGGGCGGCGCGGTAGGGCGTGATGTGGTCGTACGCCCATTGGCGCATCCGCATCTCGCCGTCGGGGAGGTCCGGCGGTATGTCGCGCCCCGCTATTCGCTCCCGCAGGATCGTTTCGGCCGGTGCGAGGAGCAGATGCCGTACGGGGATGCGGCGGGCGGCGAGGCCACCGAAGATCTCGTCGCGGTACTCCTGGCGGAGCAGGGTCATCGGGACCACGAGGGTGCCGCCCAGCTCGGCGAGCAGCGCGGCGGCGGTGTCGACCACCAGCCGACGCCAGCTCGGCAGGTCCTGGAAGTCGCCGACCTCGGCGAGGCGCTTGGCCGGCAACATGTGTGTCAGTGCGCTGCCGATGACCTCGGGGTCGAAGAGCGTGCTGTTCGGGATCAGGTCGATCAGTTCCCGTGCGGTGGTGGTCTTCCCCGCACCGAACGCACCGTTGATCCAGACGATCACGGTTCCCCCTCTTCTGTTGACCCCCTGAGGCTTGCCCTCCACTACGACGCGGAAACCAGCCGCTGATGAGGAGGTGAAATACGCGGTGGCGGGTTCCCACCGAGTGGGAACCCGCCACCGCGTCGTTCGAGGCGGATGGGAGAAGCCGCCGATCCCGACGGAGGGCGTCAGCCCTTCTTACCGGCCTTGCCCTGCTGCCCCGAGGCGCTCCCCAGGGCGTCGTCGCCGAGCGCCAGGCTGTCGTCGGCGACCGTTCGGCCGACCGTGTCGAGGGTTCCCCCGACGTCCAGTTTGCTCAGCCCGTCGGCCTTGCCGAGGGTGTCCGCGGCGTCCAGACCGTGCGACGGCGTGATGGCCGCGACGACGAAACCGGTGGCGAGGGAGGCGATGGCGAGCATGCTGCGCTTCTTCATGCCCCGCTCAACGCGCCACCCCACCACCGGGTCACGGCCACCCCACCGTTTCCCCCACCCAGCGCCCACCAGCCCGGCCACCCCAGCCACAACAGGCCCGGCTGCCCCACCGGGAACGGGCATCGACAGCCACAGCACGACCGACGACAACCCCAGCCAGGACTTACACCAGCCATGACACCGGCCGACGACAGTCACAGCACGGAGGGGGCTCCACGAGCCACAGCACCGACCGACGGCAGCCACAGCACGGGACTTCACCAGCCACGACACCGACCGACGACAACCCCGGCACGGGACTCCACCAGCCGCAGCAGCGGACGTCGGCGACCGCCGCACCGTCGAAGGCGGCCACACTGCCGCCGGTCGTCGGCGCCCGGGCCGGCCCGCCGGCACGCCGCCCCGCTTCGCCACGCCCCAGGCAGTCCCCCGCCCTCCCCAGCCGGTTCGCCGGCGTGGCGGCGCCCGCCTCAGCGCCCCCGTGCCAGCGCCGCCGCGGCCGCCCCCACCAGGCCCGCGTCCGTGCCCATCTCGGCCGGGGCGACGGTGAGGTGCTGGACGAAGGACAGGGTCGCGTAGTCCTTGAGGGCGGCGCGGAGCGGCGCGAACAGGACGTCGCCGGCGCCCGCGACGCCGCCGCCGATGACGGCGATGTCGATCTCGACGAGGGTGGCGGTGGCGGCGATACCGGCCGCCAGGGCCTGCGCGGCCCGTTCGAAGGAGGCCACGGCGACGGGGTCGCCCGCGCGGGCCGCGGCGGCGATCGCGGCGGCGGAGGTGTCGCCGTCGGGGCCCGGCCGCCAGCCGTTGTCCAGGGCGCGGCGGGCGATGTTGGGGCCGCTCGCGATCCGCTCGACGCAGCCGCGGGCACCGCACGGGCACGGGTCGCCGTCGAGGTCGACGCTGATGTGGCCGATGTGGCCGGCGTTGCCGGTGGGCCCGGTGTGGAGGCGGCCGCCGAGGACGAGGCCGCCGCCGACGCCCGTCGACACCACCATGCACAGCGCGTTGTCATGGCCGCGGGCGGCGCCCTGCCAGTGCTCGGCGGCGGTGATGGCCACGCCGTCGCCGATCAGCTCGACGGGCAGTCCGCCGGTGGCGACCCGTACCCGGTCGACCAGCGGGAACCCGCGCCAGCCGGGGACGTTGACGGGGCTGACCGTGCCGGCGGAGGCGTCCACCGGGCCCGCGCTGCCGATTCCCACGACCGTGGCGGCGCCCCACTGCGGGGCGGCGGTCAGCTCACCGAGGACCTCCTCGACGGCTCGCATCACGGTGTCGCCGTCCTCCCGCGCGGGCGTCGGGCGCTGCGCGCGCACCAGGATCCGGCCGTGGCCGTCCACCAGGGCCCCGGCGATCTTGGTGCCGCCTATGTCGAGCGCGGCCACGAGGTCGGTCTGCATCAGTGTCGGTTCTCCCGCTCCGAGTCTCCTCCCGGGCACCCGGATCCTGCGGCGCCCGGATCTCCGGCCGGAAAAACGGGCAGCACGACGCTCGCCTGGTGGGGGGCGCCGGCCAGAGAATGCGATAGACAGTCTCTCCCGGCCGTGACAACGTTGTCCAGGCTCTATGCTCGACGGCACATCCTCAACAGCCGCACAAATCCGACACGCACCACCATGACACCGCGGACCGCGCCTCGGGCGACCACCGACGAGAGCCGAGGGCCGCGGACTCATGACCACCGACACCACCTCAGGACAGCGCAGCCGGTGCCCGACGCCGACGACCAGGACCGCGAGAACGGTGACCACCGACCGGTGACCACCGACCGGACCTGAGCACCGCGGGACCCGTGGCCACGACGACGGCGTGGACCGCGGGACACGGCACCACCGGCCACGCACGGGGACGACAGGACAGGACAGCGCAGAGTGCCCGAGACCGCCCGCAGCATCGCCCGCAGACCGGAGAGCCGGTACGGAAACCGTCCGACGATGAAGGACGTCGCCGCCCGGGCCGGCGTGGGCCTGAAAACCGTCTCACGGGTGGTGAACGGCGAGCCGGGCGTCACCCCGGACACCGAGCGCCGGGTGCAGGAGGCGATCGACGCGCTCGGCTTCCGGCGCAACGACAGCGCCCGGGTGCTGCGCAAGGGCCGTACGGCGAGCATCGGTCTCGTCCTGGAGGACCTCGCCGACCCGTTCTACGGGCCGCTCAGCCGGGCGGTGGAAGAGGTGTCCCGCGCCCACGGCTCGCTCCTCATCAACGGTTCGAGCGCCGAGGACCCGGACCGCGAGCAGGAGTTGGCGCTGGCGCTGTGCGCGCGCCGCGTCGACGGGCTGGTGATCATCCCGGCCGGTGACGACCACCGCTATCTGGAGCCCGAGATCAGGGCGGGCGTCGCCACGGTGTTCGTGGACCGTCCCGCCGGGGGGATCGACGCCGACGTCGTGCTGTCGGACAGCTTCGGCGGCACCCGTGACGGTGTCGCCCACCTCATCGCGCACGGGCACCGCCGCATCGGGTTCATCGGCGACATGCCGCGCATCCACACGGCCGCCGAGCGCCTGCGCGGCTACCGGGCGGCCATGGAGGACGCGGGCATACCGGTCGAGGACACCTGGATGTCCCTGGGCGTCACCGACCCCGTGCGGGTGCGCAGGGCGGCCGAGGAGATGCTCTCCGGTCCGGCCCCGGTGACGGCGGTCTTCGCGGGCAACAACCGCGTCACGGTGACGGTCGTACGGGTCCTCGCCGAGCACGCCCGGCGGGTCGCCCTCGTCGGGTTCGACGACTTCGAGCTGGCCGATCTGCTCCAGCCGGGCATCACGGTGATCTCCCAGGACCCCGCCCGGATGGGCCGGACCGCCGCCGAGCGGCTGTTCCAGCAGCTGGACGGCTCCCTGCTCGCCCCGGAGCGCATCGAGCTCCCGACACGGCTCATCGCCCGCGGCTCGGGCGAACTGCCGCCCGAGGACTGAGCCTTGGCACCCCCCGACCCCCGTACGCTGGAAGCGCTCGGCCTCGACGTGGCGCCCCGCGAGGACCCGCTGAGCTATCCGGGCGCCTGGCCCGAGGAGTCCGCGCTCCTGGACGGCAACCGCATGCTGCCCCTGGACACGCTGCGCTTCGAGGACCGTGCCCCCGTGCTCTCGGTCGGCTCCAACGCCTGTCCCGCGCAGCTCGTGCACAAGATGGCGGAGCACGGTGTGGAGTGCCGCGTCCCCATGGTCAGGGCCAGGGTGACGGGTATCGGCATCGGTGTCTCCGCCCATGTCAGCCTGCTCGGCTATCTGTCCGCGTCGCCGTTCCGCTCCCCCGGCACGACCCGCGACCTGTTCATCACCTGGCTCGACGAGGCGCAGCTCGCCGTGATCGACACCAGTGAGGGCGCCGACTCACCGACGGGGAACTTCCATCGGGCCGCCCTGCCCGCAGCCGACTTCCGTGTCGAGCTGGAGTCGGGCGACGTCCTGGACACCGCCTGGATCTACGTCAACCGGTGGGGCGTCCTGCGCGACAGCGGCCCCGGCCCGCGCCCGCACCCCGGCCGGCAGCGCCCGCTGCTCACCGAACTCCTCGCGTCGTCGGCCGAGTTGCGTGAGCTGTTCGGCACGACGCCCGACGATTTCTGCGCGCGGGCGCGCGGCGACCGTGCCCTGTGCGCCCGGGGGCGGCAGCTGTTCGCGGAGAAGAGGTGGACGACGACCTCGGGCCTGGAGCCGTACGTACGGCCGCATCCCCGGTCACGGCGGCCGACGGATCCTCAGCAGACCGGGAGGCCGGGCACCGGGGCGTCGTTGTCGCCGCCCTTGACGTAGACGACGCTGACGAAGACGTCGCGGTTGCCGCTGTCGTCGTCGGTCTTGGCCCACCAGACGTTGGTCCAGCGGCCGGAGGTCTCGCGGCGGCCGGTGTTCTGCTGGCAGTAGAAGTAGTTGGTGCCCGCCTTGAGGACGCCGACCTCGGTGCCTGCGGCGTCGTAGGACTTGGCGGTGGTCCACACGGTGCAGTTGTACTTGCCGCCGCCGATCGCGTGGCAGACCGGCTCCTCGGTGGCACCGCCTCCGGTGGTCCCGCCGGTCGTGTCGCCGCCGGTGGAGCCGCCCGAGGTGTCCGAACCGCCCGTACCCCCGCCCGTCGTACCGCCCGTGCCGTCCTTCGACGGGGAGGGGGACGGCTCGGTCTTCTTGCCGTCGTCCTCCTTGGGCTTCTTGCTCGGGTCCGCCTTCTCGTCGTCCTTCTTCTTGTCCCCGGAGTCGTCCGAGACGTCGACCGCGTCCCGGTCGGCGCGCTGGGACGGTGTGGCGCCGGTCGAGTCGGTGGGTGCGGACCGTGCGCCCGTCCCGGAGTCGTCGTCGCCGTTCACCAGGGCGACCGTGACCCCGGTCGCGGCGAGAACCACGAAGACGGCCACGGCGGCGAGCAGGGCGCGCCCCTTGCGGCGCCGGGGGGTGCCGGGAGTGGAGACGGTGGTGACGGCACCCGAGGCGGGGACCTGGGGCTGCGCACCGGAACCGGTGCCGTCGACCGACGGGGACGCCCCGGTCCCGGACCCCGGAATCGGCTGCGGCGGCCCGAAGCCGGCGCCTGCACCGGGACCGCCAACCGCACCCGCACCCGCACCCGCGCCCGCGCCCGCGCCCGCAGGACCGAAGCCGCCGCCCGCGCCCGCCGTGGGCGGGCCGAAGCCCGGGGGCACCGAGGGGACGCCGCGCTCGGTCTCCTGTCCGCGCGGTGCCGTCGGGCCCGTGGCGCCCGATGTCGACGGGGCGGACGCGGCGCCGGAGGCCACCGCCTCCAGCAGTTCCCGTGCGCGGGAGGCGTCGGGGCGGTGCTCGGGGCGCTTGTCCATCAGCTGGAGCAGAACGGGCGCGAGGGGGCCGGAGCGCCGGGGGTCCGGGAGCGGTTCGGCCACGATCGCGGTCAGCGTCGACCAGGTGGACGTACGGCGGAACGGGGAGGTGCCCTCGACGGCCGCGTACAGGGTGGCGCCGAGCGCCCAGACGTCGGAGGCGGGGCCGGGGTCGTTGCCCTGGGCGCGCTCGGGGGCGAGGTAGTCGAGGGAGCCGACGAGTTCACCGCTGCGCGTCAGATGCGTGGCGGAGCCGTCGTTCGGGTCCTCCATGGTGGCGATGCCGAAGTCGGTGAGGACGACCCGGCCGGAGCGGTCGAGGAGGATGTTGCCGGGCTTGACGTCGCGGTGGAGCACACCGACCTGATGGGCGGCGGCCAGCGCGTCCATCACCTTGGCGCCGATGGCGGCCGCCTCACGCGGGTCGAGCAGGCCCCGGTCGCGCAGGACGTCGTCCAGGGAGGGACCGTCGACCAGCTCCATCACGATCAGCGGGCGGCCGTCGACCTCGGCGACGTCGTGCACGGCGACGACCCCGGGGTGCCGGATACGGGCGGCGGCCCGTGCCTCGCGCTGCATCCGCAGCCCCAGATCGGCGAGTTCAGGAGCGTCGGCGTCCGTGTAGGTGCGTAGCTCCTTGAGGGCGACCTCGCGGTGGAGCACCTCGTCCACGGCCCGCCAGACGACGCCCATCCCCCCGCGTCCGAGCTGCCGCACGATCCGGTACCGCCCGACGAGGAGCCGTCCGACGCCGTCCGCCTGTTCGTTCGCCCCCGAAGACACCAGTGCCCCGTTCCTCTGAACACGTCAATGAGTGGGCGTACAGACTACGGTGCCGCGGTGACGGCTCGGACCAGCGACGACGGCTGTCACAGGACCGCTACACGACCGGCCGCGTCATTGGCCGGAAATAGTCAGGTCGGCCCTGCGGGGCGTGGCGAAGCCCTCCAGGTCCGCGCGGGTCAGTCCGGTCGCCCCGGACACCTCGTCGATGTCGAGGGCGCCGCAGTCGAGGCCGCGCAGCAGATAGCCGCTGAGGGCCTTGGCGGTGGCGGGCTCGTCCATGACGTCGCCGCCGGCGCGGTTGGCGTAGCGGGACAGGCGGGCGGCGGCCTGTTCGTAGCCCTCGCGGTAGAAGGCGAAGACGGCCGCGTAGCGGGTCGGGATGTGGCCGGGGTGCATGTCCCAGCCCTGGTAGTAGGCACGGGCCAGGGCGCGGCGGGTGAGGCCGTAGTGGAGGCGCCAGGCGTCGTGGACCTGTTCGGTCGGACCGACCGGGAGGACGTTCGTCGAACCGTCCGAGACGCGGACGCCGGTGCCCGCCGCGGCGACCTGCATGATCGCCTTGGCGTGGTCGGCGGCGGGGTGGTCGCTGGCCTGGTGGGCGGCGGAGACCCCGAGGCAGGCGCTGTAGTCGAAGGTGCCGTAGTGCAGTCCGGTGGCGCGGCCCTCGGCGGCGCCGATCATGCGGGCGACGGTGGCGGTGCCGTCGGCGGCGAGGATGGCCTGGCTGGTTTCGATCTGGATCTCGAAGCCGATCCGGCCGGGCGCGAGGCCGCGCGCCTTCTCGAAGGCCTCCAGCAGGCGGACCATGGCGGTGACCTGCTCGGGGTACGTCACCTTGGGCAGGGTCAGCACGAGCCCGTCGGGCAGGCCGCCGGCCTCCATCAGGCCGGTGAGGAAGATGTCGAGGGTGCGGATGCCCCGGTCGCGTACCGGCGCCTCCATGCACTTCATGCGGATGCCCATGTACGGGGCGGCCGTGCCGTTCGCGTACGCCTGCGCGATCAGCCGGGCGGCGCGGGCGGCGGCCTCGTCCTCCTCGGTGTCGGGGCGCGGCCCGTAGCCGTCCTCGAAGTCGACGCGGAGGTCCTCGATCGGTTCGCGTTCCAGCTTGGCGCGGACCCGGTCGTAGACGGGGCCGGCGAGGTGGTCGGGGAGTCCGAGGACGGTGGCGAAGGACGCGGCGTCGGGGGCGTGCGCGTCGAGGGCGGCGAGGGCCCGGTCGCCCCAGGTGCGGAGGGTGTCGGCGGCGAACGCGTCGCCGGGGACGTAGACGGTGTGCACCGGCTGGCGGGTGCCGGGGTCGCCGGGGTAGCGGCGCTCCAGTTCCGCGTCGACGGGGGCGAGGGAGGCGCTGATCTTCTCGCTGACGGCGCCCGCGAGACTCGTCGCCACGTTCTCCTGCCGACCCTGCCCCATTCCGACCTCCATCTTCCGCTCTACGGAATCTACGATCCGCATGACGAAGCTAATCGGGGATCTTGGCCCGGGTCAACACCGTCCCGGCGTGGGATTCCCCATGCTTCCCCCTGGTCACCGCTATCCCACCGTCTTCTTCCGTATTCATTCGGCAAGCTTCATCCTGACTCCCAAGGGGAGGAGATCGCGTGCCGAACGAGGCCGGAGTGACACGCCGCCAAGGACTCAAGTCCGCGGCGGTGGCCGCCATCGCCGCACCATTGCTCACCACGGCGGGCTCCACACAGCCCGCCGCCGCCGGCGAGTACGCGGGCGCACTGAACGTCATGACGTTCAATGTGCGCTTCGCGACCGTCGTCGACGAGACGCCCCGCTGGACGGTCCGGCGTCCGGTGATGCGGGCGTTGCTGCGCCGCGAGCGGCCCCACCTCATCGGCACCCAGGAGGGCCTCTACCAGCAGCTGCGCATGATCGAGAAGGATCTCGGCGGGCACTACGACTGGATCGGCACCGGCCGTGGGGGCGGCAGCAAGGACGAGTTCATGGCGATCTTCTACGACACCCGCCGACTGGAGCCGATCGAGTTCGACCACTTCTGGCTGTCGGACACCCCGTACACGATCGCGTCCAATACCTGGGGCGCGGACTGGCTGCGCATGGTGACATGGGTCCGCTTCGCCGATCTCGCCGACGGGGGGCGGGAGTTCTACGCCCTGAACACCCATCTGGACAGCGTCAGCCAGTACGCCCGCGAGCGGTCCGTCGGGCTCATCGGCAAGACGATCGCCGGATGGGACCGGTCGTTGCCGGTCGTCGTCACCGGTGACTTCAACGCGGCCGCCCACGACAACCGGGTGTACGAGCAGATGCTGGACATCGGACTCGTGGACGCCTGGGACGCGGCGGGCTCGCGCAGCGAGGCGTACGGCACCTACCACGGCTACCGGGGACTGAGACCGGGCGGCCGGCGGATCGACTGGATCCTCACCTCGCCCGGCGTGACCGCCAACTGGGCGGCGATGAACACCTTCTCGGTGGACGGGCTGTACCCGAGCGACCATCTGCCGGTGCAGGCCTCACTGACCCTGGGATGAGCGAAGGCCCCCGCGACCGTTCGCACGGTCGCGGGGGCCTTCAGCGCAGGGAGGATCAGCCCTTGCGGACCTTGATCTCCTCGGTGAGCTGCGGGACGACGTCGAAGAGGTCGCCGACGACGCCGTAGTCGACGAGGTCGAAGATCGGGGCCTCGGCGTCCTTGTTGATCGCGACGATGGTCTTCGAGGTCTGCATACCGGCACGGTGCTGGATCGCGCCGGAGATGCCGGAGGCGATGTACAGCTGCGGCGAGACCGACTTGCCGGTCTGGCCGACCTGGTTGGTGTGCGGGTACCAGCCGGCGTCCACCGCGGCACGCGAGGCGCCGACGGCCGCGCCGAGGGAGTCGGCGAGGGACTCGATCAGCGCGAAGTTCTCCGCGCCGTTGACGCCACGGCCGCCGGAGACCACGATCGCGGCCTCGGTCAGCTCCGGACGCCCGGTCGACTCACGCGGGGTGCGGCCGGTGACCTTGGTGCCGGTGGCCTGAGCGGAGAAGGTGACGTCCAGCGCCTCGACCGCGCCGGCGGCCGGGGCGGCCTCCACGGCGGCCGAGTTCGGCTTGACCGTGATGACCGGGGTGCCCTTGGAGACACGGGACTTGGTGGTGAAGGACGCGGCGAACACCGACTGCGTCGCGACCGGACCCTCGTCGGAGGCCTCCAGGTCGACGGCGTCGGTGATGATGCCCGAGCCGATGCGCAGCGCGAGACGGGCGGCGATCTCCTTGCCCT
Source organism: Streptomyces neyagawaensis (assembly GCF_023516595.1). Classification (GTDB taxonomy): domain Bacteria; phylum Actinomycetota; class Actinomycetes; order Streptomycetales; family Streptomycetaceae; genus Streptomyces; species Streptomyces neyagawaensis. The sequence goes on from NZ_JAMGBG010000043.1 coordinate 139,162, forward strand.
CGGCGGAGGAGGGGATCAGCACGGCGGCCGGGGAGACGGCGGCGACGGCGGCCTGGAGGGCGTCGACCTTCGGGACGACCAGGTAGTCGGCGTACTCGGCGGCGTCGTGGGTGAGGACCTTGACCGCGCCGTGCTCGGCGAGCGCGGCGGCGGTGTCGGCGGCACCGGCACCCAGCGCGACCGCGACGGGCTCGCCGACGCGGCGGGCCAGGGTCAGCAGCTCCAGGGTGGGCTTGCGGACGGCACCGTCCACGTGGTCGACGTAGACGAGAACTTCAGCCATGGGAATGGTTCTCCTAGCGGAATTACGAAGTCTGAGGGGGCGTAAGGGAGTTGGGCTCGGCCGGGCCGCAGGGGGCCGGGCCGGGCCGCGGGGGCCTTAGATGAACTTCTGGCCCGCGAGGAACTCAGCGAGCTGCTTGCCGCCCTCGCCCTCGTCCTTCACGATCGTGCCGGCGGTGCGCGCGGGACGCGCGGCAGCGGAGTCGACGGCCGTCCAGGCGCCCTCCAGACCGACCTCCTCGGCCTCCAGGTCGAGGTCGGACAGGTCCCAGGACTGAACCGGCTTCTTCTTCGCCGCCATGATGCCCTTGAACGACGGGTAACGAGCCTCGCCCGACTGGTCGGTCACGGAGACCACGGCCGGCAGGGAAGCCTCCAGCTGCTCCGAGGCGGCGTCGCCGTCACGGCGGCCCTTGACCACACCGTCCTCGACGGACACCTCGGACAGCAGGGTCACCTGCGGCACGCCCAGGCGCTCGGCGAGCAGGGCCGGGACGACGCCCATGGTGCCGTCGGTGGAGGCCATGCCGGAGATCACCAGGTCGTAGCCGGCCTTCTCGATCGCCTTGGCGAGCACCAGGGAGGTGCCGATGGCGTCGGTGCCGTGCAGGTCGTCGTCCTCGACGTGGATCGCCTTGTCCGCACCCATCGACAGCGCCTTGCGCAGCGCGTCCTTGGCGTCCTCGGGGCCGACGGTCAGCACGGTGATCTCGGCGTCGTCGGCGTCCTCGGCGATCTGCAGCGCCTGCTCGACGGCGTACTCGTCCAGCTCGGAGAGCAGACCGTCCACGTCGTCACGGTCGACGGTCAGGTCATCGGCGAAGTGCCGGTCGCCAGTGGCGTCGGGCACGTACTTCACAGTGACAACGATCCTCAAGCTCACGCCGGCTCTCCTACTGCATCGTCATTTCTGGGCTGCCTGCTATGGAGGCAGCATAGGCGCCTGAAGCGGCCGATCCCGATCGGGGCGACCTGCGCTCCGGTCGGAATATTACTCGCCAGTACGACGCCTACCGTCCCGCATCTCATCCCCGCTAAGCAAGCGCTTTGAACTGTGAGGTAGGCAACCCTGCGTAATCGGTCGGGAATCGAGCGGGAAACCTCGCGCCTCGTTCGCCCGCGCGGATCAGTCGCGCAGGCCGCTGAAGCGTCCCTGGTGGTAGAGCAGCGGCCGTCCGGTACCGCAAGGGTCGCCGAGGACGACCTCGGCGAGGACGATCCGGTGGTCGCCCGCCGGGACCCGGGCCACTACCCGGCACACCAGCCAGGCGAGCACGTCGTCGAGGACGGGAACCCCTTCCGGGCCGCTACGCCATTCGGTGGGCGCCCCGAACCGGTCGGCGCCGCTGCGGGCGAAGGTGGCGGCCAGCTCCTGCTGGTGCTCGCCGAGTATGTGCACGCCCACGTACTCCGCCTCGGCGATGGCGGGCCAGCTGGAGGCGCCGGTGCCGATGCCGAAGGAGAGCAGCGGGGGTTCGGCGGAGACCGAGGTGAGGGAGGTGGCGGTGAAGCCGACCGGGCCCGTGAGGCCCTGGGCGGTGATCACGGCGACTCCGGCGGCGTGCCGCCGGAACACGGAGCGCAGGAGGTCGGGGGAGGCGAGCCGGGGGGAACCGAGGCCGGAGGTGGCCGTCATGGGTGATGTCCTTCGGGTGGGGTCGACGAGCGGGGTCCGTGGCTGCTCAACAGCCTGGACAGCGCGAACTCGCCGTGCGGACCAGGTCCACATGGACACGCTCGAAGAGAAGGAGTTCCCGGGGCATGCCGTCAGATTGACGATACGTGACGCGTACAGTCAAGCGCGTCCCGTCATCCGGGAGGTAGGTCACGGGCCACTCCCCTCACACGGCTTCGCCGAGCGCGGCGATCACATCCGCCTTGCGCGGCTGACCCGCGGCACGCCGTACGATCCGGCCGTCCGCGTCGAGGACGAGCACGGTCGGGGTCTTGAGGATGTCGAGCCGGCGGACCAGGTCGAGGTGTTGCTCGGCGTCGATCTCCACATGGGCGACGCCCGGGACCATCGCGGTGACCTCGGCGAGCACCCTGCGGGTGGCCCGGCAAGGGGCGCAGAAGGCGCTGGAGAACTGGAGGAGCGTGGCCCGTTCGCCGAGCGCCTCCCCCAACTCGGCGGCGTCGAGCCGCTTCTCGCCGTCCCGCACGCGCACTCCGACTCTCCCGCTCCGCCGCCGTTGCAGCACTCCGAAGGCGCTCGCCGCGGCAAGCACCAGTACGCACACCACCAGTCCGGTCACAGGGTGCTTCAGCGTTCATGAGACTGCAAAGATTCCCGACTCCTCGAAGAGATTGGCTTGCGGAATGCTTGACGCATGGACGACATCGATGTGAGAGGACCGCGCTTCGGTGCGGCCGTGACGGCGGTCGTGCTGGCCGCCGCGCTGATCAGTGGCAGCGCCTGGCTGCTGGCCTGGCAGACGTTCGCCTTCGCGCTGGGCGCGGCGGGCGGGGTGGGTCGTTCGCCGTACGGCTGGGTCTTCCGCAGGGTGGTCCGGCCGCGGCTCGGGCCGCCGACGGAGTTCGAGTCGCCCCGGCCGCCGCGGTTCGCCCAGTCCGTCGGGCTGGTGTTCGCGCTGGTGGGGTTGGCCGGTTTCACGCTGGGCCCGGAGTGGCTGGGGCTCACGGCGACGGGGGCGGCGCTCGCGGCGGCCTTCCTCAACGCGGTGTTCGGGTACTGCCTGGGCTGCGAGATGTACCTGCTCGTGCGCCGGGTGACGGTACGCGCCGGGTGAGGACATGAGAAGGCCCGGGAGGGGGCCGAGTGGGCCGACGTGACGAGAATCTCGCACTTCACCGGCACCAGGGCTGGCTACTCGTGCGTTCTTCGGGCACGATCTGCGACAAGCCGTAAACCTACGGCTGCGTAACTTTTCCGCCGGGAGCCCCCTTCCCAGGCAGAGAGAAGGGTCCACTCCGTCCATGGCAGAGCTTGTCTACCGTCCCGCGATCGGTCTCGCCCTCACCCTGTTCAAGGCCTGGGACCTGAAGATCGACTGCAAGGGGTCGGAGAACATCCCGCGCTCGGGCGGCGCCGTACTGGTGAGCAATCACATCAGCTATCTGGACTTCATCTTCGACGGGCTGGCCGCTCTGCCGCAGAAGCGGCTGGTGCGCTTCATGGCCAAGGAATCGGTGTTCCGGCACAAGATCTCCGGCCCGCTGATGCGCAACATGCGGCACATCCCCGTGGACCGCACCCAGGGCGAGGCTGCCTACGCGCACGCGCTGGACTCGCTGCGTTCCGGGGAGATCGTCGGGGTGTTCCCCGAGGCCACGATCTCGCAGTCGTTCACCCTCAAGAGCTTCAAGTCGGGTGCCGCCCGGCTGGCCCAGGAGGCCGGTGTCCCGCTGATCCCGATGGCGGTGTGGGGCACGCAGCGACTGTGGACCAAGGGCCACCCGCGCAACTTCAAGCGCAGCCACACCCCGATCACCATCCGGGTCGGCGAGGCGATAGAGGCATCCAAGGACAAGTACGCCGGTGCGATCACCCGGCAACTGCGCGAGCGCGTCCAGGAGTTGCTGGAAGCCGCGCAGCGCGCCTACCCGGTGCGCCCCAAGGGGCCGGACGACACCTGGTGGATGCCGGCCCACCTCGGCGGCACGGCCCCGACCCCGGAGCAGGTCCGCGAGGCCGAGGCCCGCTGACCCGGCCTACAGCGCCGCGGGGAGCGTCTCCCAGAGCCGTGTCCGGTCGGGCGCGGCTCTGAGTGCTGCGAGGACGTCGGGGTGGGGCGTGGCGTGGAGGACCGGGTAGTCGCACTCCCCTGCCGCAGGGTCGGGGACCCATGCCAGCCGTTCCCCGGCGAGGGAGAAGCGGGCGTCCACGCCCGGTTTGTTGCCGCGGGGGTCCTGCCGGTGCCAGCCCCCGTCGAGGCGCACGGCGACCAGACCGTGCACGGCGTGTCCGCCGCCGTCGTCGTGCGCCAGCCGCTGGTAGCACAGGGCCGTCGGGATGTCCTCGGCCCGTAGCAGGGCGGTCAGCGCATGCGCCTTGGCGTAGCAGATCCCGGTGCCCTGCTCCAGGACGTCGGAGGCGCGCCAGGTGACGCGCGGGTCGTCGGCGTCCGCCGAGTGCGGAATGGCGTCGCGGACGAACTCGAAGGCCAGTCGCGCATAGTCATACGAGTCGGCTGACTGACGGGCCAGCCGCGCGGCGGTCTCCCGCACCACCGGGTGGTGGTGGTCGATGACATCGTCGGCGGTCAAGTAGGCGGACAGGTCAGGGGTTTCCTGGATCAGCTCCATGCCCGCAGAGCATAGAAATACGGCCGCCCGAGGGTCAATGCATTTTCAGGCGACCGTATATCTATGCAATCTCAGTCTTGTCGGTGAGGGCCGCCGCTCAGCGGGCCATCTCCTCCTTCAGTGCCGCCACGAACCGGTCGACGTCGTCCTCGGTCGTGTCGAAGGAGCACATCCAGCGGACGACGCCCGCGGCCTCGTCCCAGAAGTAGAAGCGGAACCGCTTCTGCAGACGCTCGCTCACGTCGTGCGGCAGCCGGGCGAAGACCCCGTTGGCCTGGACCGGATACAGCACCTCCACGCCGTGGACCGCGCGGACGCCCTCGGCGAGACGCTGCGCCATCTCGTTGGAGTGGCGGGCGTTGCGCAGCCACAGGTCCCGGGCGAGCAGCGCCTCCAACTGCACGGAGACGAAACGCATCTTGGAGGCGAGCTGCATGGACAGCTTCCGCAGATGCTTCATCCGCCGGACGGCGTCCTGGTTGATGACGACGACGGCCTCGCCGAACATCGCTCCGTTCTTGGTGCCGCCCAGGGAGAGGATGTCGACGCCGACGGCGTCGGTGAAGGTGCGCATCGGCACGTCCAGCGAGGCGGCCGCGTTGGCTATCCGGGAACCGTCCAGGTGCACCTTCATGCCGTGTGCGTGGGCGTGCTCGCAGATCGCGCGGATCTCGTCGGGCGTGTACAGCGTGCCCAGTTCCGTGCTCTGGGTGATCGAGACGACCTGCGGCATCGCCCGGTGCTCGTCCTCCCAGCCGTACGCCTGCCGGTCGATCAGCTCGGGGGTGAGCTTGCCGTCCGGGGTGGGCACGGTGAGCAGCTTCAGGCCGCCCATGCGCTCGGGGGCGCCGCCCTCGTCGCAGTTGATGTGGGCGCTCTCGGCGCAGATCACCGCGCCCCAGCGGTCGGTGACCGCCTGGAGCGCGACGACGTTGGCGCCGGTGCCGTTGAAGACCGGGAACGCCTCGGCGGTGGCGCCGAAGTGGCTGCGGATGATCCGCTGGAGGTTCTCGGTGTAGTCGTCCTCGCCGTACGCGACCTGGTGCCCGCCGTTGGCCAGGGCCAGGGCGGCGAGCACCTCGGGGTGGACCCCCGCGTAGTTGTCGCTGGCGAAGCCGCGGACCTCCGGGTCGTGATGGCGTCGTGCGTCGGTCCTGGGGGGATTCACGGCTTCTCGGTGAGCCACAGACGGTTCCCGTTCACTTCGGCGGCGGGCTTCTCCCAGACGTCGACGATGGCCTCGGCCAGCTCCTTGACGTCGGTGAACCCCGCGAACTTCGCGTTGGGGCGGTCAGCGCGCATCGCGTCGTGCACCAATGCCTTGACCACCAGGATGGCAGCCGCGGACGTCGGTCCCTCCGGCCCCCCGGCCTTGCGGAAGTAGTCCGCCATGGCCAGCGTCCACGCCTCGGCGGCGGCCTTGGCGGAGGCGTAGGCGGCGTTGCCCGCGGTGGGCTTGCTCGCGCCGGCCGCGCTGATCAGGAGGTACCGGCCGCGGTCGCTGCGCTGGAGGGCCTCGTGGAAGGCGAGGGAGGTGTGCTGCACGGTGCGGATGAGCAGCATCTCCAGGAAGTCCCAGTCGTCGAGGCTGGTCCGGGTGAAGGTCTCGCTGCCGCGCCAGCCGCCGACGAGGTGGACGAGGCCGTCGACCCGGCCGAAGTCCTTCTCGACGCGCAGCGCCCAGTCGCGGGTCGACTTGAGGTCCAGCAGATCGACCGTGTCGCCGACGACGGTGGCGCCGCCGTGCGCGTAGCGGGCCGCGTCCACCGCCTCGGAGAGGCGCTCCGGGTCGTTGTCGGAGCCGACGACGATCGCGCCGGCCTCGGCGAGCCGCGCCAGCGTCGCCCGGCCCGCGGGCCCGCCCGCGCCCGCCACCGCGATCACCGCGCCGCTGAGTGCTCCGTTGCCGTTCCCCATGGTCTTCGCCTCCTGAGCAGCCACTGGGACCTCTGCGGATCGGGCGCTCACGCGGCGGCCCGCTCGGCGTTCGCCGCGGTGATGCCCTTGGTGGAGGCGATCACGTTCTTGAGCTTCTTGGCGAGCGCCTCATAGAACATGCTGAGCGGAAACTCGTCCGGAAGCACGTCGTCGACGAGCTTGCGCGGCGGCTGCGTCAGATCCAGGGCGTCGGGGCCCTTGGCCCAGCGGGAGCCGGGGTGGGGTGCGAGGTAGGTGGAGACCAGCTCGTAGCCGGCGAACCAGTGGACCAGCTTCGGGCGGTCGATGCCGTCGCGGTAGAGCTGCTCGATGTCGGCGCAGAGCTGGTTGGTGACCTGCGGGGCGCGCTGCCAGTCGATGAACAGCTTGTTGTCGGTCCAGCGGACGACGTCGTGCTTGTGCAGGTAGGCGAAGAGGAGCTGGCCGCCGAGGCCGTCGTAGTTGCGCACGCGCTCGCCGGTGACCGGGAAGCGGAACATCCGGTCGAACAGCACGGCGTACTGCACGTCGCGGGCCTGCGGCACCCCGTCGGACTCCAGCTTCACGGCCTCCTTGAAGGCGGTGAGGTCACAGCGCAGCTCCTCCAGGCCGTACATCCAGAACGGCTGGCGCTGCTTGATCATGAAGGGGTCGAAGGGCAGGTCGCCATGGCTGTGGGTGCGGTCGTGGACCATGTCCCACAGGACGAAGGCCTCCTCGCAGCGCTTCTGGTCGTGGACCATCGCGGCGATGTCCTCGGGGAGCTCCAGGCCGAGGATGTCGACGGCGGCGTCGGTCACCCGGCGGAAGCGGGCGGCCTCGCGGTCGCAGAAGATGCCACCCCAGGAGAAACGTTCCGGCGCCTCGCGGACCGCGATCGTCTCGGGGAAGAGCACGGCGGAGTTGGTGTCGTAGCCGGCCGTGAAGTCCTCGAACTTGATGCCGCAGAACAGCGGGTTGTCGTAGCGGGTGCACTCCAGTTCGGCCAGCCACTCGGGCCAGACCATGCGCAGCACGACCGCTTCGAGATTGCGGTCGGGGTTGCCGTTCTGCGTGTACATCGGGAAGACGACCAGGTGCTGGAGGCCGTCCCGGCGGTCGGCGGCCGGCTGGAAGGCCAGCAGCGAGTCGAGGAAGTCCGGCACCTCGAAGCCGCCCTCGGCCCACCGGCGCAGATCCTTGACGAGCGCCTGGTGGTACGCCGTGTCGTGCGGCAGCAGCGCGGAGAGCTCCTCCACGGCGCCGATGACATCACGGACGGCCTGCTCGGCGTCGGCGGCGCCGGGGGCTCCCTCGGCGTCGAAGTCGATCGAGCCGTCCTTGGACTGCCATGGCCGGATCCGCTCCACGGCATCCTTGAGCACGGGCCAGGCCGGGTGCTCCACCACCCTACCGACCGGAGGAACAACGCCCTCCGCACCCACCTGCACAAGAATTTCCGTCATGACCCATCCTCCACGGGAGAACCTTTCGTACGGACACCGTATGTAGGGAAGCTCGTCTCCCGCAAGGTCGACCACTTGACCAAGCCGGAAATTCTCCCGCCACCCCCAGTACTTAACCGCTGAATCTCCTGCCACACGCGTTCCAGGTCACAGTTTGTGCGAGGCCATCGGCCAGAGGGGTCGCCGGGGTCAACGCGCGCCGGACTCGCCCACTCAGGGATGACCCGGTTCGCGCGGACACGCGAGGAAACGGTCCGGTTCTCCGACGTGACACGGCCTGAGATGGCTCGAAAGGGCTTGTGCACGTACGGATGCATCGCGGGGCCGGACGACTACGCTGCGGCCCAGCCGCGTGCCGTCCCCTCCCGGTCACGCGGCCCGAGCCGCCGTCGACGGAAGCGAGTCCACCTTGAACTTCCTCACCATCGGTCACCGTGGAGTCATGGGTGTCGAACCGGAGAACACCCTGCGTTCCTTCACCGCCGCCGATCGCGCGGGCCTCGACGTCATCGAACTCGATCTGCATCTGAGCAAGGACGGCGCCCTCGTCGTCATGCACGACGCGGATGTGGACCGGACGACCGACGGCACGGGCCCCATCGCCGACAAGACCCTCGCCGAGCTGCGCGCCCTCGACGCGGGGCGCGGCGAGCGGATCCCCACCTTCGAGGAGGTGCTCGACGCCGTCCAGGCGCCCCTTCAGGCCGAGATCAAGGACACGGCGGCGGCCCGCGCCCTCGCCGAGGTCATGCACCGGCGCGACCTGGTGGGACGGGTCGAGGTGCTGTCCTTCCACGACGAGGCGGTCGCCGAGATCGCCCGGCTCGTCCCCGGCGTGCGCACCGCGCTGGTCGCCAGCCGGTACGGCCTGGACGTCGTGGACCGGGCGGTGGCGGTCGGCGCCTCCACCCTCGTCCTGAACATCCGGCGGCTCACCCTGGAGGTCGTCGAGCACGCCCGCAAGGCGAATCTGCGCATCATCGGCTGGGTGGTCAACACCCAGGACCATCTGCGTCTGGTCCGCGCGCTGCAGCTGGACGGCGCGACCACGGACTATCCGGACATCAAGCGCACCGGCCGCTTCACGGCGTGACCGGCCGCTCCAGCTCCTTCACCAGCAGTTCGAAGCGCAGGTCGTCCCGCAGCGGGATGCCGAAGCGCTCGTCGCCGTACGGGAACGGGCTCATGCGTCCCGTACGGCGGTAGCCGCGCCGCTCGTACCAGGCGATGAGGTCGTCCCGTACGGAGATCACGGTCATGTGCATCTCCCCGGCGGCCCAGGTCTCGACCGCGATCCGCTCGGCCTCGGCGATGATCGTCTTGCCGAGGCCGGCGCCCTGGAGCGCCGGGCTCACCGCGAACATCCCGAAGTACACATGGTCGCCGCGGTGTTCGAGCTGGCAGCAGGCGACGACCGTGCCGTCCCGCTCCACGGTGAGCAGCCGGCTGTCGGGCGACTTGATGACGTCCAGCACGCCCTGCGGGTCGGTGCGCCGCCCGTCGAGGATGTCCGCCTCCGTGGTCCAGCCGACCCGGCTGGAGTCCCCCCGGTACGCCGACTCGATCAACGCGACGAGCACGTCCACGTCGGCGTCGGTGGCATCACGGAAGGTCAGGCCGGGGGCGGTGTCCATGGGCGCTCCTGACGGATCTGGCGGCGGCGCGGGCACGCAAGAGCGTAGCCCCGCGCCCACTAGGCTCCGACGGCATGGTCCATGTATTGAGCAGCCGTACCCTTTTGCGCCCCACCGACCCGGAGCGCTCCCGTGTCTTCTACGGCGAGAAGCTGGGGCTCCCCGTGTACCGCGAGTTCGGTACGGGTGACCACCGGGGTGTCGTGTACTTCCTCGGCGGCGGTTTCCTGGAGGTCGCCGGGCGCTGCGACACCCCGCCCTCGCCCGCGCTGAAGCTGTGGCTCCAGGTCGCGGACGTGACGGCGGCGCACGAGGAGCTGGTGGCGGCCGGGGTGGAGGTGCGGCGGCCGCCGGTGAAGGAGCCCTGGGGGCTGATCGAGATGTGGATCGCCGACCCGGACGGTACGGAGATCGTGCTGGTGGAGATCCCCGCGGACCATCCGCTGCGGTACCGGCCGGGCATTTGAGCCGGCCCGCCTGACACCGGCTCGGTGGCTGCCCCGTGCCCGCCCCGGTTCTCCGTCGGCAGCTCCACCGGGGCGCCCCGGAGCCCCGGTGGCCGGGGGCCGGGGTGCGGGCATAGCGTGCTGGTGGGGGCCGTCCCTTCCACGAGGAGCGCCATGAAGCTCGACAGGCCGGTGACCGGCGGGCCCTGCTGGACCGAGCTGGGGACCAGTGATCTGGAGGCGGCCAAGCGGTTCTACACCGACCTGTTCGGATGGCGTCCGGAGACCGACCCGCGCCAGGAGGCCGGCGGGTACACGGTGGCGCATCTGGGCGACGCCGCCGTCGCCGCCCTCGCGCCGTTGTACCAGGAGTCGCAGCCGGTGGCCTGGAACGTGTCGTTCGCGGTGGCCGACGCGGACGCCGCGGTCGCGTCGGTGCGGGCGGCCGGCGGATCGATCGTCCTGGAGCCCATGGACGTCTTCGACCTCGGGCGGTTCGCGGTGGCGTTCGACCCGGGCGGCGCGGCCTTCCAGCTCTGGGAGGCCCGTACCTTCCCCGGTGCCGGTCTGTTCAACGCGCCCGGCGCCCTCGGCTGGGTGGAGCTGCTGACCCGCGCGCCGGAGGGGGACGAGACCTTCTACACCACCGTGTTCGGCTGGACCGTGCACGCCTCCGAGCACTACACACAGTGGGGCATCGCCGGCGCCGACTTCGGCGGCATGATCACCATGGACGAGAAGTTCCCGCACGAGGTGCCCTCGCACTGGCTGCCCTACTTCGCCGTCGAGGACGTGGACGACAGCGCCCGGATCGCCGTCGAGGCCGGGGGCACCGTCCTCATGGAGCCGACCACGGTGGCGGACGGTCCGCGCATCGCGGTGCTGCGCGACCCCCAGGGCGCCATGTTCGGCGTGTACCTGGTGGACGAGGAGCGCTGAGCCTCTGCCGCCGTCGGCCGTGCGCGCGCCGGGGCCTCAGGTGCGCGGCAGGCCCAGCCGGCCCTCCAGCTGGATCAGCAACTCGCCCAGCAGTCCGGCCAGTTCACGGCGGTCGTCGGTGCCGACCCCGGACAGCACATTCATCTCGTAGGCCAGTTGCTCCGGCAGGACGCTGTCCACGAGGTCACGGCCCGAGTCCGTGAGCCGGACATGGGCGACGCGCCGGTCCCGGGCGTCGCCGCGCCGCTCCACCAGCCCGCGCTCGCTGAGCAGCTTGACGCGTTTGGTGACGGCCGCGCCGGAGGCGAACGTCTCGCGGGCGATCTCACTGGGCGTCAGCTCGTGGCCGGTGCGGCGCAGGGTGCCGAGGACGTCGAACTCGGGGCGGGTGAGCCCGGCGCGGCGCAGCGGGGCGTCCTCCGCCTGCTGGAGGAGGGCGGCGCAGCGGTTCACCCGGCCGATGATCTCCATGGGTCCGGTGTCGAGACCGGGGTGCACCGTCTGCCACTGACGCACCACCTTGGCGACCGTGTCCCCGAGAGCCGCGCCGCTCCCCGCCGCCGTCCGCCCGTTGCCTGCCGTCATGCCGGTGCGCCCTCCGAAGCGTGGAATCCGTGCTGTCGTGCCGTCGCCGTGAGCGTACGGCGTCCGGCCCGCCGGACGCGGTCACCCGCTCCGACGGCGGGGCGCGCGCACCCCTGCTCAGCCGCATCCCTGCTCAGCCCGCCCGCCGCTCGGGGGAGGCGAGCCCCTGCCCGACGCACCCCGCGCGTCGATGCACCCCGCGCGCTCCCCCGCGTACTCCCGTGCGCTCGTCTGCGCGCCACCGGGCAGGGGCATGCCCTGACCGACTGGTCGACCTCACGGTCATCACTGTTCGACGCCGTCGAGCGTGGAGGTGCACGTGCACGGACCGGCTTCCCCCGGCTGGCTGCTGGTCGCGCTCTGCGCGCTGACCGGTGGGTACTGCCTGCTGCGGATGCGCAGCTCCGTCGAGGAGCAGCGCAGGGCCGCGGGCGGTGAGGCACTCATGGGGTTCGGCATGGCCGCGATGGCCGTACCCGCCGCCGCGGCGGCGCCCCCGCGCTGGACCTGGCTGGCCTACGCCGTCGTGTTCGGCGCCGCCGCGCTGCGGGCGCTGTGGGCGGCCCGCACGAGCCCGCACCACCTGCACCACCTGGTGGGTGCCGTCGCCATGGTCTACATGGCGGTGGTGATGACGGCCTCCCCCGGCGGCCACGGCGGCAGCGGGTCGCCGCTGCTCACCGGGACGCTCCTGCTGTACTTCGCCGGCTATGTGCTGTGGGCGGGCGTACGGCTGATGCCGGTGGCAGGGGCCGGGACCGGGCTCGCGGCAGGGGCCGGGACCGGCTGGGGCGACCGGCCCGAGGTGGCGCGGGCCTGCCGGCTGTCGATGGGCATCGGGATGTTCGCCATGCTGCTCACGGTGTGATCCACACCGTGGTCTGCGTCACTTGGGCCGCCCGGCCCATGTCGTCACGCCCCGTCCCGCTCATAGGCTTCACCCATGATGGTCCCCGCGGCGTTGTTGCTGCTCGGCGCCCTGACCGCCGTCGTCGCTCCGCGACTGCTGGCCCGGGCGGACTGGCCGGACCGTGAACCTGTGGTCGCGCTGTGGGTGTGGCAGTGCGTCGTGGCGGCCGTCCTGCTGTGCTGCGCGCTGTCGATGGCGCTGAGCGCGGCCGCCGCCTGGACGGCGGTGCGCGGACCGCTGTTCGCGCCGGCGCCGCACGGCGTGGTCGAGGCGTACGCGCTGGGCACCGGCGGTTCGTGGGCGGCGGTCACCGCGGTCGCCCTCGCGTGCGGCGGGGTGTGGACCGGGGCCATGCTGGTCGGCGAGATCGCGCTGGCCCGGCGGCACCGGCGGCGGCGGGAGACCGAGCTTCTGCGCCGCGCGCCCCTGCTGCCCGGCGAGGAGCCGGGGGCGGACCGGCTCGTGGTGGTGGAGGGCGAACGGCCGGACGCCTGGTGGCTGCCCGGTTCGGCGCCCCGACTGGTCATCACCACCGCCGCGTTGCGCCGGCTGAAGGGGCGGCAGGTGGACGCGGTGGTCGCCCACGAGCAGGGGCACGCGCGGGCCCGGCACGACTGGCTGCTGCACTGCTCGGCGGCGCTGGCGGGCGGTTTCCCGAGGGTGCCGGTGTTCGCCGCGTTCCGCGACGAGATGCACCGCCTGGTCGAACTCGCCGCCGACGACACCGCTTCCCGCCGCCACGGACGCCTGACGACCGCCCTCGCGCTCGTCGGCCTCAACGAGGACCGGGGCGTGTTCGGGCCGTGCTCGGCCCCCGAGGACCATGTGCCGCGGCGCGTCCACCGGCTGCTCGCTCCCCCGGACCGCCTCACGCCCGTACGTCGGCTGAGGCTGACCGCGTGCGCGGCCCTGCTGCCCGCGCTGCCGGTTCTGGTGGCTTTCGTACCGGGGTTGCGGGCACTCGGGTAACCGTGACCCGGCAAAGAACCGACAAAGGGAACCCCAAGAACAACGCGCGAGGCACGGCTCGTGCTCCGGTCGCGGCGCGTGACAGTGATCTCACGCCCCGGCGTTGGCCCGGAGCCCCACGGGTCGGCGAGGATCGCTGTATGCACACCCCCACCGTCGACGCGCCGCCCCACCGGCCGCCGCACACCCGCACCGGCCGCGTCGCCGCGGCCCTCGCGGCGCCCACCGTCCTGCTGCTCTTCCTGGTCGCGCTCTCCTGGGCGCCGCTGATGTCCCTGGACGAGGGCATCGCGGACACCACCCACAGATGGGCCGTCGCCGAGTCCGGGGTCACCCATGTTTTCCGCATCCTGACGGACTGGGTGTGGGATCCGGTGACGATGCGCCTCATCGTCGCGGCCGCCGTGGTCTGGCTGGTGTGGCGGCACCGGGAGTGGTGGCTCGCGATCTGGCTGGCCGTCACCTGTGCGGTGGGCACGGCGGTCCAGCAGGGGCTGAAGGCCGCCGTCGGCCGGGAGCGGCCCGCGTGGCCCGACCCCGTGGACTCCGCGCACTACGCCGCCTTCCCGTCGGGTCACGCCATGACGGCGACCGTGGTGTGCGGTCTGCTGCTGTGGCTCCTCCATCTGTACGGCGCCGGACGCGTCGTGACACGGGTGGCGCTGGCGGTGTCCGCGGTGTCGGTCCTCGGTGTGGGTCTGACCAGGATCTGGCTGGGCGTGCACTGGGCGTCGGACGTGGTGGGCGGCTGGCTGCTGGGCACGCTGACCGTGGCACTGGCCGTACTGACGTACGAGAAGTGGGGCGCGCCGAGGCGTACTTGACCGCGTCGGGACCACCGCGAAGGATCGCCGCCATGACGATCAAAGGCGTGCTGTTCGACTTCTCCGGGACCCTCTTCCGTATCGAGTCCGGCGAGTCCTGGCTGCGGGCGGTGCTCGCGGACACCGGTGTCGACCTGCCCGAGCAGGAGGTGGTGCGGGCAGCCGAGGCGCTGGAGCGGGCGGGCGCGCTGCCCGGCGGGCCGGCCCCCGTGGAGCTGCCGACCGGTGAGCTGGGTGAGCTGTGGACGGTCCGGGACCGGAGCGCCGAGCAGCATCGGGCGGCCTTCACGGGGCTGTCGCGGCGGGTGTCCCTGCCCGACCCCGCGCTCCACGACGCGCTGTACGACCGCCATATGACGCCATCCGCGTGGCGCCCGTACCCGGACGCCGTCGAGGTGCTCGCCGGTCTGCGGGAGCGGGGGGTGGCCGTCGGCGTGGTGAGCAACATCGGCTGGGATCTGCGTCCGGTGTTCCGCGCGCACGGTCTCGACCCGTACGTGGGCACCTATGTGCTGTCGTACGAGCACGGCATCCAGAAGCCGGATCCGCGGCTGTTCACGCTCGCCTGCGAGGCGCTCGGCGTCGACGCGCGGGACACCCTGATGGTCGGTGACGACCGGCGGGCCGACGGCGGTGCGGCGGCCCTGGGCTGTGCGGTGCACTTCGTGGACCATCTGCCCGCGGACAGCCGGCCGGACGGACTGCGCCCGGTGCTGAGGCTGGTGGGCTGAGACACCGCCCGGTCGCGGATCCGTCGGGCGGGTCATGGCGTCCGGGGCGCCGCCGTCGGCGACCCGTCGTCCGTCCCGGACCGTCCCCCGTGCGGCCCGGGACGGACAGCGGCCGGGAGGGACACACAGGGTCGCCGCCCGGAAGCACTGAGTATAGTTGGCTGGCAGCCAGTCAACGCAGGAGTTACAGGATGTCCCCGCGCAGCGCCTCGGTCAATGAAGAGTTGCGTCGGCGTTCCCGGGAGCGACTGCTGCAGGCCGCCGTCGAGTTGGTGGACGAGCGGGGCTACGAGGCCACGACGCTCGGGGACATCGCGGACCGCGCGGGATCGGCACGGGGCCTGGTGTCGTACTACTTCCCCGGCAAGCGCCAGTTGGTCCAGTCGGCGGTGCACCGGTTGATGCACCGGACGCTGGAGGAGGCGCTGGAGGGCGAGCCGCGCAGCGACGACGGGCGGGAGCGGATGGCGCGGGCGGTCGACGCGATCCTGCGACTGGCCCTGGACCGGCCCGTGTTGATGCGCCAGCACATGGCGGGGCTGCTCCAGGCACCGGAGGGCTTCGTGCAGTGCGCCGAGCAGCGGCGGCTGGGCGAACTGCTGCGGGACACGGTGACCCGGCACGGCTCCGCGGACCCGGACACCGACTACCCGCTGCTGCGGGCCCTGTTGATGGGTGCCGTGTACGCGATGGTGCTGCCGAACGCGCCGCTGCCGCTCACCACTCTGCGGGCGGAGCTCTTTCGGCGCTACGGACTCGACTGGGAGTCGGGTGTCCCGCCGGCCCCCGGGGGGACCGGCGGGACGCGCGACAGGGATCTGTCGCGTTTCTTCGCCACCTGACGGTGTCGGTCCTGCGTCCTACCAGCCGAAGTCGAAGTAGTCCGGCTGTGTCTGCACGTTCAGCTCACGCTGATGCACCCACCGGGCGGGGTTCGTGCGCCGGTCGTCGATCTTCAGGACGTCGAATCCCTTGACCATGTCGTTCGAGTAGATGTAGCCGTTGTAGTAGTACGCCGACCAGGCACCGCCGCCGACGAACGTGTCCGTGGAGATGGGACCGCGCTCGAAGTAGGCGATCTCCTTGGGGTTGGCGGAGTCGGTGAAGTCCCAGACGGACACACCGCCCTGGTACCAGGCCTGGACCATGATGTCCTTGCCCAGGACCGGGATCAGCGAGCCGTTGTGGGCGACGCAGTTCTCGGTGTTCGCCTGGTAGCGGGGGATCTTGTAGTAGCTCTTGAAGACGAGCTTGCGGTGGTCGCCCCTGCCGACGATGTCGTAGATGCCGTCGGCGCCGCGGTTCGGGCCGATGACCTCGTTGCAGGTGGCCGCGCCGCCGCCGCCCAACTCATCGGTGAAGACGACCTTGTTGGCCTTCTGGTTGAAGGTCGCCGAGTGCCAGAACGCGAAGTTCACGTTGTCCTGGACCTGGTCGATGATCTTCGGGTTCTCCGGGTCCTCGATGGAGAACAGGATGCCGTCGCCCATGCACGCGCCGGCCGCGAGGTCCTTCGACGGCAGCACCGTGATGTCGTGGCAGCCGGTGGTCTTGGAGACGCCCGGGTTCGTGGGCCCACCCGGGTTGCCGCCGCCGTCCGGGCCCTCACCGGGGAAGAGGACGGGGAAGCCCACCACGGCCGCCTTCTCGGGGGCCCAGCGCGGCACCTTGATGACCGAGATGCCGTCGTGCGGCGGCTGGCAGTCGGGGAACGCCGCGTTCGGCGAGTACGAGGAGACGTAGATGTAGATGTTCTTCCGCTTCGGCAGCAGCGTGTGGGTGTGCGAGCCGCAGGCGGTCTCGACGGCGGCGACGTACTTCGGGTTCGCCTTGTCGCTGATGTCGAAGATCTTCATGCCCTCCCACGACGACTTCTCGCTCGCGGGCTGCGTGGTGCTGTTGCAGGAGCTGTCGCTGCGCGAGGAGTCCGTGGACAGGAAGAGCAGGTTCCCGGAGACGGAGATGTCGTTCTGGGAGCCCGGGCAGAGGACCTGGGCGACCGTCTTCGGGGACTTGGGGTTGCTGATGTCGAAGATGCGGAAGCCGTCGTAGTTGCCCGCGAACGCGTACTTCCCCTGGAAGGCGAGGTCGGAGTTGGTGCCCGGCAGCGCCTCCTTCGGGATGTTGGTCAGGTGCTCGATGTTGGCGGAGTGGACGATCTCGTCCTTGCCGGGTATCTCACCGGCGGCGATCGCCTCACGCGCCTCGGCGGCGTCGCTCTTGGAGACCTTCTCACGCACGGTGGGCCCGTCCCCCGGGTCGGGGGTCGCGGCCGCCGGACCGGCCGTGAGCAGCGCGGCCAGGAGTCCGGCCGCCGTCGCGGCCACCCCCAGCCGTCTGTGGCGCGTCCGAAGGTTGTTTAACAGGGTCACTGTGTCCTCCCTCGTAGCCGTTCGCAGTCGAACGGTTCAGGCACCTCCGAAGTATCGTCTTCAGCATGCACAGAACAACAGGTGGCCATGTATTTGTAACGAACAAATTTGATCACGGGCACCTGAATGCGTGTTAGGAACGATCGTCAACACTCGCCAGGTGCACACCCGTTGCTCTGCCCAGGAGGTCACTGTGCTCGTTCGCCGCACATCCCGCGCGTCGCTGGTCACGGCCTCGTTGACGGCCGCTCTCCTCGCGCTCGCGGCCTGTGACTCGGGGTCGGACGCCGAACCCGACGGCGCTTCCGTCCGGTCCAGCGGACCCGCGGTGATCGCTCCCGGAAAACCCGGCGAGGCGGCCCATACCCTGTCGCCCGAGGAGGCGGAAAAGCGGCGCGCCGAGGACGACTCGCCGAATTCCGCGGACTTCGCCTACGCCCGCATGATGATCGTGCACCACGGCCAGGCCCTGGAGATGACCGAACTCGCCCCGAAGCATGCGAAGTCGACACAGGTGAAGCGGATCGCCGAGCGCATCTCGGCAGCCCAGAAGCCGGAGATCGAGGCCATGGAGGGCTGGCTGAAGGTCCACGACGGCGACAAGAAGGGCACGTCGCACGATCACGGGGAGATGCCGGGCATGGCGACCGAGGCGCAGCTCAAGAAACTCGGCACGCTGGACGGGGCGGAGTTCGACCGCCTCTTCCTGAAACTGATGATCACTCACCACGAGGGGGCGATCACGATGGCCACGGACGTCAAGACCCAGGGCAACAACATCCTGATCGAGGAGATGGCCGACGACGTGATCGCCCAGCAGACGACTGAGATCAGCAGGATGCGCGACCTCGTGGCCTAGACACGGGCCCTCCTGGCCGACACGGGCCCTCCTGGCCCAGCCACGCGACCTCCTGCCCGGCCACTGGGCCCTCGTCGCGAAGGGCTCAGCGCCGGGCGTGGCGGGGGGTCAGGAGGCCGGCGTCACGGGCTCCGGCGATCAGCCGGAGCGACCTGCGGCGGCTGTGCCCGGTCGCGCACATCACCGCGAGCACCGGGTCGAAGCCCTCCCGTTGCGCGGTGAGGTACTCCACCGCCACCAGCCGCCGCCCCTCCGTGCCCCGTGGCCAGGCGGGCCTGGCCCGGCGGGCGGCCGCGTGCCGGGCGCCCGGCGCGCTGTCCTCGACCGGGTCGGGCAGCATGGTGCCGCACGCCTCGAAGAGCGGGCCCTCGATCCAGTCGGCCAGCTCCGCCAGGTCGTCCAGGGACAGCGGCGGCTGGGCCCGGACGTCCTCCAGGGACAGCCGCCCCCCGGCCACCACGGCGAGGACCTCGACCCGGGCCCCGTCCGGGAAGCTCAGCCGGGCGTTGAACCAGACGGTGGCTCCCCCGCCTTCCTGCACCTCCCACGCGGGCCACACCGAGACCGCACCGTCCTGCCAATGCCGATCAGAAAGGTTGAGAAAGGAAGCTTCGAGCACACACGCAACGTAAGGGAGTGATCACAATCGTTCGGCACAGCCACGCCGAGCGCCCCCTCCCCCGGCGGCCCCCACAGTGCGATCCTGGAGGCATCAGCGATCTCCTCGCGTAAGGAGTTCCGCCGTGCTCCATGTCGCCGTCGTGGGTTCGGGGCCGAGCGGGTGCTACACCGCCCAGAGCCTCGTCCAGCGGGATCCCGACGTCCTGGTCGATGTCCTCGACCGGCTGCCCTGCCCCTACGGACTGGTCCGGTACGGGGTGGCGCCGGACCACGAGAAGATCAAGTCGCTCCAGAACAACCTGCGCACCGTGCTGGAGGACGAGCGGGTGCGCTTCCTCGGCGGGGTCCAGGTGGGGCCCCGGGGTGTGCCGGTGGCGCGGCTGCGGGAGCTGTACCACGCGGTGGTGTACTGCGTGGGCGCCGCCACCGACCGCCGGCTCGGCATCCCGGGCGAGGAACTGCGGGGCAGCTGGTCGGCGACCGAGTTCGTGTCCTGGTACAGCGCGCACCCGGACGCCGTGGCCGACGGTTTCGTCCTCGGTGCCCGTACCGCGGTGGTCATCGGCGTCGGGAACGTGGCCGTGGACGTGACCCGCATGCTGGCGCGCGGCGCGGCCGAACTGAGCCCGACCGACATGCCGCAGTCCGCCCTCGCCTCGCTCGCCTCCAGCCAGGTCTCCCGCATCCACATGGTGGGCCGCCGCGGTCCCTCCGTGGCGCGCTTCACCACCAAGGAGCTGCGCGAGCTGGGCACCCTCCCGGACACCCAGGTCACCGTCAACCCGGTGGAGCTGGAGATGGACCCGGACTACGTCGACCCGTCGGCCCTGCCCGCCGCGCAGCGCCGGAACATCGAGGTCCTGCGCGGCTGGGCCAACGCGCCGGCGCCGAGCGGCCGCCACCGTATCCGGCTGCGGTTCTTCCTGCGCCCGGTCGAGCTCCTCGCCGACGGTGACCGGGTCTGCGGCGTCCGGCTGGAGCGCACCCGGCCGGACGGCCGGGGCGGTCTCGTCGGGACCGGCCGGTACGAGGAGATCGAGGCCCAGCTCGTGCTCCGCTCGGTCGGCTACCGCGGCGTGGCGCTCGACGGGCTCCCCTTCGATCCCGCGCGGGGCACGGTCCCCCATGTCGCGGGCCGGGTCGTGCGGGAGGGCGTGGCCACACCCGGCGAGTACGTGGCCGGATGGATCAAGCGGGGCCCGACCGGGGTGATCGGCACCAACCGCCCCTGTGCGAAGGAGACGGTGACCTCCCTGCTGGAGGACGCCCCCGCGCTCCTGCGCCGCGCGGTCCCGGCGGACCCGCTGGCGGCCCTGCGGGCGGAGGGCGTCCGCCCCGTGGAGTGGTCGGGCTGGCAGGCGATCGAACGGGCGGAGGCGGAACTGGGCGCTTCCCTGGGCCGCGGCGTGGTGAAACTCCCGGACTGGGAGTCCCTGTTGACGGCCGCTCAAGGTGAGGCCCGGGATTAGACGCACGCGGCCGGACCGTGGCCCGCCGCCTCGACATGGATCGGCAACACCGCCGACATCAACAAACTGTTCAAACCTCCTACGGTCTCAAGACGTCCCCCCGCCCGGCCCCACCCTGGAGCGCCCATGACCGACGCCGCGCCCGTCCACCCCGTCGACGCGGTCCCTCCCGTACGTCACCTCGCGGCACTCGGCCTTCAGCATGTCCTCGCGATGTACGCCGGCGCCGTCGCCGTCCCCCTGATCGTCGGCGGCGCGATGCGGCTGCCGCCCGCGGACCTGGCGTATCTGATCACCGCGGACCTCCTGGTGTGCGGTGTCGCGACGCTCATCCAGTGCGTGGGCGTCTGGCGTTTCGGCGTACGGCTGCCGATCATGCAGGGCTGTACGTTCGCGGCCGTGTCCCCGATGGTGCTGATCGGCACGGAGGGGGGCGGGCTCCCCGCCATCTACGGCTCGGTGATCGTGGCCGGCCTGGCGATCATGCTGCTGGCGCCGGTGTTCGGCCGGCTCCTCCGCTTCTTCCCGCCGCTCGTCACGGGAACGGTGATCCTGATCATCGGTCTGTCCCTGCTGCCGGTGGCCGGCAACTGGGCGGCCGGCGGCGTCGGCGCGAAGGACTTCGGCGCGCCGAGGAATCTGGCCCTCGCCGCGTTCGTGCTGCTCGTGGTCCTGGGG
The DNA here is from genome assembly GCF_023516595.1 of Streptomyces neyagawaensis. GTDB lineage: Bacteria > Actinomycetota > Actinomycetes > Streptomycetales > Streptomycetaceae > Streptomyces > Streptomyces neyagawaensis. Next base: position 160,109 of record NZ_JAMGBG010000043.1, read on the forward strand.
GTGCAGCGGTTCGCCCCGGTGTTCCTGAGTCGGATCGCGGTACTGATCGGCATCATGGTCGGCCTCGCCGTCGCCGTGCCCCTCGGGTTCACCGACTTCGGCGGGGTGGGGGACGCCGACTGGCTCGGTGTCAGTACGCCGTTCCACTTCGGGGCGCCCACGTTCGAGGTGCCGGCGATCGTGTCGATGCTGGTGGTGGCCCTGGTGACGATGACCGAGACGACCGGTGACCTGATCGCGGTCGGCGAGATGACCGGGCGGAAGGTGGAGTCGCGCTCCCTCGCCGACGGGCTGCGGGCCGACGGGTTCTCCACGGTCCTCGGCGGGGTCTTCAACACCTTCCCGTACACGGCGTACGCGCAGAACGTGGGTCTCGTCGGCATGACCCGGGTGCGCAGCCGCTGGGTCGTCGCGGCCGCCGGCGGGATCCTCGTGCTGCTGGGGCTGCTGCCGAAGCTGGGTGCGGTGGTGGCCGCGATCCCGGCGCCGGTGCTCGGCGGTGCGGGCCTGGTGATGTTCGGTACGGTCGCCGCGAGCGGGCTGCGCACGCTGGCGCGGGTCGGCTTCCAGGACAACCACAACCTGACGGTGGTGGCCGTGTCGGTGGCCGTCGGCATGCTGCCGGTCGGGGTGCCGACGGTCTACGCGAAGTTCCCCGACTGGTTCCAGACGGTGATGAACAGCGGCATCAGCGCGGGCTGCCTCACGGCGATCGCGCTGAACCTGCTCTTCAACCACCTACCGTCGAGGGCCGGTTCAGCCGTCGCCGAGGTCCCGGACCTGGGCGGCCTGCCGGTCGGCGGCGTCCAGGAGGGCGTCGAGAAGCCCCGGGAAGAGGCCGTCTAGGTCGTCCCGGCGCAGGCCGTTCATCTTGGCGGTGCCCCGGTAGACCTGCCGGATCACCCCGCTCTCGCGCAGCACCCGGAAGTGGTGGGTGGTCGTGGACTTGGTGACCGGCAGGTCGAAGTACGAACAGGAGAGCTCGTCGCCGTCGGCGGCGAGCTCTCGCACGATACGCAGTCGCATGGGGTCGGAGAGCGCGTGCAGCACGGACTCCAGCCGGATCTGAGCGGTCTCCGGATGCGGGAGATCGCGACTGCTGACGGCGGGCGTGGTCACGGCGGCTCCCTTGCGTCGGGCCTTCGGGGAGTTCATTGTACGAGGACCATCGTAGTTTGACATCCGCCGTACTACGATGGCTATCGTACAAGGCATCGAGTCGTACCCGACCCGTGTCGGCATCCCCTGACGATCGGAGTCCGCCGTGAGCGCGCTGTTCGAGCCCTACCGCCTGCGTGAACTGACCATCCCGAACCGGGTGTGGATGCCCCCGATGTGCCAGTACTCTGCCGCGCCGGAGGGGCCCGGGACGGGCGCCCCGGGCGACTGGCACTTCGCGCACTACGCGGCACGCGCCACCGGCGGGACGGGCCTGATCATCGTCGAGGCGACCGCCGTGGCCTCCGAGGGCCGGATCTCCCCGTACGACCTCGGCCTCTGGAACGACACGCAGGTGGAGGCGTTCCGCCGGATCACCGGGTTCCTGCGGACGCAGGGGACGGTGCCCGCGGTGCAACTGGCGCACGCGGGGCGCAAGGCGTCCACCGACCAGCCCTGGCGGGGCGGCGACCCGGTCGGCCCGGACGCGCACGGCTGGCAGCCGGTCGCGCCCAGCGCGGTGCCGTTCGACGAGAAGCACCCGGTGCCGGACGAGCTGACGGTCGAGCAGATCCGGGCCGTCGTCGGGCAGTTCGCGGAGGCGGCCCGCCGTGCGCTCGCCGCCGGTTTCGAGGTCGTCGAGATCCACGGCGCCCACGGCTACCTGATCAACGAGTTCCTGTCCCCGCACTCCAACCGCCGTACCGACGCCTACGGCGGCTCGTACGAGAACCGGATCCGTTTCGCACTCGAGGTGGTGGACGCCGTCCGGGAGGTGTGGCCGCAGGACAAGCCGCTGTTCTTCCGGGTCTCCGCGACCGAGTGGTTGGAGGAGGGCGGCTGGACGGCGGACGACACCGTCCGGCTCGCGGCCGAACTGAAGGCCCACGGCGTGGACCTCCTCGATGTCTCCACCGGCGGCAACGCCTCCGGTGTCCGCATCCCCGTCGGCCCCGGCTACCAGGTTCCGTTCGCCGCCCGCGTCCGGGACGAGGCGGGGCTGCCCGTCGCGGCGGTGGGTCTGATCACCGAGGCCGAGCAGGCCGAGAAGATCCTCGCCAATGGGGAGGCCGACGCCGTGCTGCTGGGCCGTGAGCTGCTGCGCAACCCCTCCTGGGCCCGGCAGACCGCCGGGGAGCTGGGGGGCGAGGTGCACGTTCCCGAGCAGTACCACCGGTCGGTCTGACCTCCGCGCCCCGGCGGACCCCGGATGGTCTCGTCAGGCGGGGCGCGCCCCGGCGGACGGCGGGGTGGGGATCAGGCGGGGCTCGGCTCGGCCGAGGTTCGGAGCCCGGGTCGCAACAACCGCTGGACCGTCCGCTCCAGGTCGGGCAGGGTCCGCTGGCCTGCCACCGCGAGAGCGATCGCGGCGGCGACGCCCGCCCAGGCGAGCGGGCCGAGCGGGGTGCAGCCGAAGAAGTGGCTGGCGCCCGGGATCTGGACGAGGACGACGAGGGCCGCGGCGGAGCCGAGGGCCGTGGTGCGGACCAGCGGGCTGTGCCTGCGGTCGGCGAGGGTCTGGGCCAGCTGGGTGCCGACCACTCCGCACAGGGCCATCGTCGTGGAGCGGCGCGCGGTGCCCGGCGTGAAGCGGCCGGCCAGCCAGGCAAGGGTGGCGCCCAGGCAGGTGGTCAGGGCGCGGTGGCGGATCTGGCGCATGAGGGGCGCGCCGAGGAGGTCGGTGCCGAGCGGCTCCGGGCCCGGGGCGGCACCCTCGGTGTCGCCGCCGTTCGTGGCGCCCGGCTCCTCCTTGGGGGTGACCGCCACCGCCATCGCGGGGAACAGGTCCGTGAACAGGTTCACCAGCAGCATCTGGCGGGTGGAGAGCGGGGCCCGTCCGGCGAGCACCGTGCCGAGGATGCCGAAGCCGATCTCGCCCGCGTTGCCGCCGATCAGGATGGCGATGGCGTCGGTGACGCTGTGCCACAGGGAGCGGCCCTCGGTGACCGCCTCGATCAGCACCGACAGGTCCTCGTCGGTCAGGACCAGGTCGGCCGCGTTCCGGGCGGCGGCGGAGCCGCGGGCCTGGATGCCCACGCCGATGTCGGCGGCGCGGATGGCCGCGGCGTCGTTGGCGCCGTCGCCGACCATCCCGACCACCCGGCCCGCGTCCCGCAGCGCCTCCACGACCTGGAGCTTCTGCTCGGGAGCGACCCGCGCCACGACACCCGCGTCCCGCAGCATCCTCGACCGTACGGACCGGTCGGCGGAGGCGAGTTCGTCGCCCGTGACGACGGTCGTGTCCTCGGGCCAGCCGAGTTCGGCGGCGATCGCCCGGGCGGTCTGCGGGTGGTCGCCGGTCAGCATGACCGGTCGTACGCCCGCCTCGCGCAGCCCGCGCACCAGGTCGGTGGACGTCTCGCGCGGGACGTCGGCAAGCGCGAGCAGGCCGGTGAACTCCAGGTCGTCCAGCGGTTCTTCGAGGGCGGCGGACGGTTCCTCGTCCGCGCGCAGCGGGCGTTCGGCGACCGCGAGGACGCGCAGACCGTCGCGGGCGAGGGACTGCGCGGTTCCGGACGCGTGGTCGGGGAGGCCGGGGCAGGCGGGCAGGACCGTCTCCGGGGCGCCCTTGACCACCAGGACGGGGGTGCCGTCCGCCGCTGTGCCGACGGCCGCGGCGTAGCCGCGGGCCGCCTCGAAGGGCCGGCCCTCGGTCTGCTCCCACTCCGGGTCGGGGCCGGCCGCGTCCAGCACCGCCTCGTCGGTGGCGTGCACCGGGCGGGTCGAGCCGCCGTTCAGACGGGGGCAGGCGCGGGCGGCGACACGCAGGGTGCGGGCCGTGCCGTCGGCGGCGGTGTCCTTGAGGGTGCGGACCGTGCCGTCGGCCTCGCCGACCCGGACCAGGTGGAGGCGGTTCTCGGTGAGGGTGCCCGTCTTGTCGAAGCAGACGGTGTCCATGCGGCCCAGCGCCTCCAGGGTGCGCGGGGTGCGCACGAGGACGCCGCGGCGGCTCAGCCTACGGGCCGCCGACAGCTGTGCCACCGTGGCGACCAGTGGCAGCCCCTCGGGGACGGCGGCCACGGCCACCGCGACGCCGCCGCTCACCGCCTCCCGGATGGGCGTGCCGCGCAGCAGCGACAGACCCGTCACCGCGGCGCCGCCGGCGAGGGTCAACGGCAGCGCCTTGCGGGTGAGTTCATGGATCTTGGCCTGGACACCGGCGGACGGGGGTGTGCGCGCGGCCAGGGCCACGGCACGCGCGGCCTCGGTGCGGTCACCGGTTCCCACGACGACTGCCCTGGCCTGGCCCGCCACCACGGTGGTGCCCTCGAAGACCATGCAGCTCCGGTCGGCGACAGGCGCGCGGGGTGTCGGGGCCGTCTGCTTGTCCACCGGCAGGGACTCCCCGGTGAGCGCCGACTCGTCCACCTCCAGACCGTCCTCCCACAGCAGCCGGGCGTCGGCGGGCACGACGTCGTCCGCCTTCAGTTCGATCACATCGCCGGGGTCGAGCACGGCGGCGTCCACGGTCTCGGCCTCCGCCGAAGCGTCCTCGGCCGGCGGGCCCGTCGGCTCCTCCGGGTCCCGGGGCGTGACGCGGGCCTTCCGCTGCTGGTCGGCGAGCAGTCCCGACAGCGCCCGCTCGGCGCGCAGCCGTTGCAGACCGCCGACCAGGGCGTTCAGATCGAGCGCGCCGAAGACGAGGAGGGCGTCCACGACCGAGCCGAGGATCGCGGAGGCCGCCGAGCCGACCGCCAGCACCGGGGTGAGCGGATCGTCCAGCTCGCCCCGCACCGCCCGGGCCAGGTCCAGGGTCCAGCGCACGGGGGCGGCGGCGGGCGTGTGGCCCACCGTGTCGGCCACCTCGTGCAGCCGCCCGGCGGCCTGCTCGACCACCGTGGTGTCCGCCTCCTCGTCGGCCGCGTGGTCGAGCCGGTCGAGGACGTCGTCCGGGGGCAGCGCGTGCCAGGCCGTGCGCGGCTGGGGGTGCGGCGCCCGGGCCAGGGCCACGCCGAGGGCGCCACGTACGCCGCTGAGCAGGGCCGTCGCGGCGGCGACGTCCACGGGGACGTGGCGCAGTCCGGGCAGGCGAGCGCGTCGGCGCGCCCCCTCGGCCTCGCCGACGGCCACGAGCAGCCCGGACAGGGCGGCGCCGGACCGGGCGAGGGTCTGCGACCGCTGGCCCACCGCACGGGCCGCCGGTACGGCGGTCAGCAGTCGCCACACGTCGGCGAGACCGCCCAGGGCGAGAACGTCCGCGCTCCAGACGACGGCGGAGTCCCCGTCCGCGAGGGCGACGGCCACGTCCCCACTGAGCAGACCGTCCAGGACGGCCATGCCTTCCGGCGCGGGGGTCGTGGTGTGCCGGGCGCCGCCGTACTCGTCCCGTGCGCGGACCCCGTCGTCCCGCCCGCCCGTGCCCTCGTCCGGCACATGGGCGTCGCCGGGCGCGCTCGGGGTGTCGTCGTCCCGCGCGTTCGTGGAGTCGTCCCGTACGTGGGTGTTCTCGACGCCCGTCTCGGGGTCGGTGGAGGGGAAGCGGGCGACGGTCAGGACGGTGGCGCCCTCGTCGCGCAGGCCCCGCACCACCTCGCGCAGGGGGCGGTCGCCGGTCACGACCTGGTCGGCGAGGTTCGTGAAGTCGCGCAGCGCCGGGTCGTCCACCATGACGACGGCGAGTCCGGCCCGGCGGGCCGCGTCGAGCACGGTCTCGGCCCAGGGGTCCGCGCCCGCGCCGGGGCTCCTCAGCGCGCTGGGGTGCAGTACGACGGTGTCGACGGTTTCCAGCCGCCGCAGCCGTTCGGGGTCGCGGACCAGCACGCCGGTGCGGGCGAGGGCCGCGCTGAGGACGTAGTGGAAGGCGGCGGGGCCGTAGCGGGCGGCCTTGGGCGAGCCCGCGAGGACGGCCTCCGCGGCCTCCTTGCCGTCGTGCTTGACGAGCAGGGTCGCCGCGGCGCCCAGCACACTCCCGGTGGAGGCGTGGGAGGCGTACTCCTGGGCGGGGGTGGACCGCAGGGGCGGCCGTACGGAGGGGCGCGGGGGCAGGCCGACCCGCCGCGGGGTGCAGACCTGGTCGTGGACGGTGTCGAAGGCGGTCGCGCGGGCCAGGGTGTCCCCCAGCTGGCAGGTGCGCAGCGCTCCGTCGAGCAGCAGGGCGATCGGGCTCTGGCCCGCGGCGTGGACGGCGGCGTTGGCCGTCGCCAGCAGCACGTCCATACGGGACGGGCCGAGCCGGTCGCGCAGGAAGGCGCGGAAGCGGGGGTTCTCGCGCAGCAGCGTCGCCACCGCCGTGACCACGCGCGGTGAGCGCGGCAGCCGCAGGAAGGAGCCGGCCAGGGCGACACCGGTGCCGAGGGTGTCGGCGGCGAGGGCCGTCGCGGCGGCCCGGGTGCCGGCCGGGTCGCCGGGGTGGGCGTATCCCTCGACGTCCTCGTCGGCGAGGGACAGCCCGTGCCGGGCGGCGAGTGCGACCGCCTCGTCCACGACCGTGTCGCCGAGGGCCTCCTCGGCGGCGGACACCACGAGACGTGCCAGGCCCCGGTCCCAGTAGGCGAGCGCCACGTCCGGCCGCTCGGCCAGTGCGGCGGCCACCTTGCGGGCCGCGTGTTCCATCCCTCCCTCGCGGTGAACCCGTTCGGGTGTCTCGGGCCGCAGCGCGAGATGGGCCCGCGCGCCGGAGCGCCAGGGGCGCGCACCACCCGGCAGCGCGCTGCGGGCGACGCGTGCGACGTGCGCGGCGCTGTCCGCGCCCCGGACGCCCGCCCGTGCCGTTCCGGCCACCGCTCCCGCGGCCAGACCGACCGCGGGTCCGGCTCCTCGGGCGAGGAGCCGGGGCCCGGCCAGCGCGAGCCCGGTGGCGGCGGCCGTCGGACGTGTCAGCAGTCCGAGTCCTCCGGCGCGCCCCCGCTCAGCCTGTGCATCACCCCACCGGCCACCAGGTGCCATGGCTCTCCCTCACCTCACGCGTGACGCCCTTCCGGGGGAGCCGGGTTCCCGCGAATCGGCTCGTCATCCATGCTTCCGGGGTGGATGGGGCGCAGTACGGCGCGTGGGCTCGCGGAGGCGCTCGGTCATGGCGTGCGGACGTGTATGGGGGCGCGTCCGGGGGTGCGTCTGGGGGCGCTGGAGTCGTGTACGGTCCGCCTCACCGCTGCCGGAGCAGCCGGGACGGGACCACATCGGCGAGGACGCGGTAGCCCTCCGGGTTCAGGTGGAGCCAGTCGCCGTCGTGGAGGGTCGGCTGGAGCCGGCTCGGGTTCTGCGGGTCGCGGACGACACGGTCGAAGTCGAGGACGGCGTCGAAGCGGCCGCTGGTGCGGATCCAGGTGTTGACCGCCTGCCGTGCGTCCTCGCGGTGCCCGCCGGCGTCGTCGTAGAGCGTGTTGCCGTCGAACGGGAGCAGGGTCGCGCCGTACACACGGATGCCCTGGGCGTGGGCGCGGACGATGATCTGGTCGTAGGCGGCGACGAGGTCGGCGGTGACGCGCTGTTGGGCGGCGGGGGTGGCCTCGGCCGTTCCGATGTCGTTGATGCCCTCGAAGACGATCAGCTGTTCGACAGCGCTGTGGGCCAGGATGTCGCGGTCCAGTCGGGCCAGCGCGTTGGGGCCGAGGCCGTCGTTGAGGACGCGGTTGCCGCCGGCGGCCTGGTTCACCACGGCGATGCCCCGGGTGGCGGGCTTCTGCTGAAGTCGGTCGAAGAGCTGGTCGGGCCAGCGGTTGTTGCCGTTGGTGGTGGAGCCGCGGCCGTCGGTGAGCGAGTCGCCGAGGACGGCGACGGCGGTGGTGGCGGGCCGGGAGAGGACCTCGACGTCGCTGAGCAGATACCAGTGGTTGGTGGGGGTGGCGCCGGGGAGGTCCTCGTCGCGGGTGCGGTCGCCGTGCTGGAGGTAGGAGGTGGTGCGGGAGCCGGGGTGCGAAGTGAGGGCGAGGGACGCCTGGCCCTCGACCAGGTACGTGGTCACGGTGAGGTTGGAGCCGGGCCGCACCGTGAAGTCCAGCGGGTCGGAGACGACCTGGGCGCCGATCGGCACGGTCGTGGCGTCCCGGCCGCCGAACGTCACCGTCCGGGTGGTGCCGGGCTCGATGGCGCCGACCCCGGCCTGCCCGCCCTTGGGGAGGGCGACGGTGACCGCCGTCAGCGGCAGCGCGGTGCCGCCGAAGGCGTTGGAGAAGCGCAGCCGGACGCGGTCGCCGCCGGTGGTGACGCGCACGGTCTGGCGGAGGGTGGTGTCGACGAGCACCGCCCGGTCGCCGGTGAACGGCGCCGGCGGCATGTTGTGCGCCTCGGTGAGCTGCGGCATCGCCGACCAGGTGTTGACCCAGTGCCGGGCGGCCGTGGCCGTGTCACCGGCGGCGGCACCGGCGGTGCCCTGCGGGCTCCTGACGAGCGCCACCACGGCGGAGGACGTCACGACGAGGGCCAGCGCGAGGACGCAGGCGGCGACGAGAGGGGCGAGCGACACACGGCTCGACGGTTTGGACGACTGGGACGGCTGCACGGGCGATGCCTTTCTCCGGGACAGGGCTCTGCTGGAAGGGCTCGGGGGTGCGGGATCGTCGGCGGCTGAGGGTGCGGGTGCGGGTTCGTCGGCGGGTGCGGGTGCGTCGGCGACTGCGGGTGCGTTGTGGCTTGTCGCGCAGTTCCCCGCGCCCCTGAAACGGCCGGGGCTGCGCCCCGCGCCGTACGTGAGGGGCCTCGACGCCAAGGCGCGCGGGGTCCGGGCGCGCACCCGGTCGGTGCGCGCCCGGCAGTGGGTGCGCGCCCGGCGGTGGGTGCGCGCCCGGCGGTGGGTGGGCGGGAGACAGGTCGGCGGGTCAGGCGCGGCTCGTCCCGTGGAGGGCCCGGCAGGTGGGTGCGGCACTGTTGCCGGAGCGGTCGGCCCGCGTGCCGGCGTCGACGCCCGGCTCGATCACGCGACCGGCCCCGGCGCCCCGCGCGAGCGCGCGCCCAGCCCCGGCGCCCGGCGCCATCACGTGACCGGCACCCCGCGCGGACGCGTGGTCGCGGGTGGCGTCGGTCGCGATCACGCGCCCGCGCGGGGCTCTACGGGGCGCCCCAGCCGGTGACGGTCCGCCGGTCAACCCTCTCCCGCCGCGGCCGGTCGAGGGCCGGGGGCACGATTCACTGGCCGGTGATGCCGAAGAAGGTCAGGACGCGCTGGCCCATGCCCCAGGCGTACACGTTGTGGCCGACGCCCTGCATGCTGATGCCCTCGACGGGGGCCCGGTCACCGGTGCCGCCGTAGCGGGTGCGGGTCCAGCCGTTCTGGGGTGAGTCGGTGGAGCTCGGTGTCTGGCCGACGCCGCGCACATTGGTCCACTGCTTGATCTCCTCCCCGAAGTTCGGGTACCGCAGCACGTCGTCCTGGGTGCCGTGCCACAGCTGCATCCGCGGCCGGGGGCCGTTGTAGCCGGGGTAGGCGCCGCGGACCAGATCGCCCCACGCCTGCGGGGACCGGATGATCCTTCCGCCCGCGCACTCGCTGTTCCACTCCGAGCCGTTGGTGGTGGCGAAACAGGCGAACGGGACACCCGCGAAGGCGGCACCCGCGGCGAACACGTCCGGGTAGACGCCGAGCAGGACGTTGGTCATCATCGCGCCGGAGGAGATGCCGGTGGCGAAGATCCTGCTGGTGTCGGCGTTGTAGGTGCGGACCGTCCAGTCGACCATCGACTTGATGCCGACGGGGTCGCTGCCGCCGCCCCGGCGCAGCGCCTGCGGCGAGGCGACGTCGAAGCACTTGCTGCTGCGGGTGACGGACGGGTACACCACGATGAAGCCGTAGCGGTCGGCGAGCGAGGCGTACTCGGTGCCGCTGTACATGGCGGGCCCGGAGCCGGTGCAGTAGTGAACGGCCACGACGACCGCCGGTTTCCTGGCGACGTTGTTCGGCACGTACAGGTACATCTGGAGGTTGCTCGGGTTCTGCCCGAAACCGGTGATCTGGGTGAGCGCCGCGCGGGGCGCCGCCTCGGCCTTCGCGTCCCGGGCGGCGCCCGCGTCCGGAGCGGCCTGCGCGAGCGACGGCGGCTCGGGGGGCGGCGCGGCCGAGGCCGCCGGGGCGGTGAGGAACGTGGCCGCGAGTAACGGCGCCAGGGCGGCGAACAGCGCGACGAGGGCTTTGCGGAGCGGTCGGCGCGCGGTTCGGTGGGGGGTTCGGGGCACGTCGTTGTCCCTTCAACGGGCCGGGAGGGAAGCGTCCGCCGAGCATCGTGACATGCACATGGCCGCCCTGGAAGCGCTCCCACACATCGAAAGAATTCGCTCCCTGCGCACCATCGGAGCGCATGCGCCGGACCCGCCGACCAGGACGCCCGCTTCACCTGGGACGCCCCATGGTCTTTTGCGCGAAGCGTTGACTAGAAAGCGCTTGCCCCCTACGTTCCGTTCAGCAGTGTGAACCGGCCGCCATTACCCGGCTGGAGCGGACGAGGGGCGCCTGGACCCCATCTGCCGGCACCCAAGCATTTCCCGGAGCGTCGAGTCCCCCAGCTCGACCACCCAAGCCGCCCTTGGCGATCAACATGACGCACGACGTTCATATACATGGCCCATCAGTTCCTGGCTGAAGGGACGCACCCGCATGCGTACCGTCCCCCACATACACACGCGCGAAGATCCTTCTCGATGGCCGCGGTGATCGCCCTGCCGCGGCCGGCGGGGGCCGCGGAGAGCCCGCCGATCGGCTACGGCGCCGGGACCACCGGCGGTGGCCGCGCGTCGCCGGTCACCGTCTCGACCCTGGCGGCCTTCAAGAGCGCCGTCGCCGGTGACACGGCGAAGGTCGTCCGCGTCAGCGGCCTGACACCGCTCAGCGGCCAGGCCGGCATCGGCTCCCACACGACGGTCCTGGGTGTGGGTTCGCCCTCCGGTTTCACCGGGGGCGGCCTGCGGATCAAGGAGGAGACCGACGTCGTCGTCCGCAACCTGAACATCAGCAAGCCCGTCGCACCCTCGGACGGGATCACGGTCCAGGAGTCGAGGAGGGCGTGGATCGACCACAACTCCTTCTCCGCCGACCGCGATCACGACAAGGACCACTACGACGGCCTGCTGGACATCAACCACGGCTCGGACGACGTGACGGTGTCCTGGAACACCTTCAAGAACCACTTCAAGGGCTCACTCGTCGGCCACAGCGACAACAACACCTACGAGGACACCGGCCACTTGAAGGTGACGTACCACCACAACCACTTCGGCGACGTCCACTCGCGCATCCCCAGCCTGCGCTTCGGCACCGGGCACTTCTACAACAACTACGTGGACGGCGCCGAGACCGCCTGCCACTCGCGCATGGGCGCCCAGATGCTCGTGGAGAACAACGTCTTCCGCGACACGAAGGCCGCCGTCACCACGAACCGCAGCAGTGACGTGGACGGCTACGCCCATCTGCGCGACAACGACCTCGGTGGGGCCGCCACCGAGATCTCCCGGACGGGGACGTTCGCCTCCCCGCCGTACCACTACACCGCGGAACCCGCCTCGTCCGTCGTCGCCTCGGTGACGTCGGGCGCGGGCACCGGAAAGCTCTGAAACCCCCATCCACTCGGAGACAGAAGGAATCGGGACATGACTTCTGCGGCACGTACGCGCGCCCGCACGCGCGCGCTGACCGGGACGATGGCCGCGCTCGGCCTTTCGTTTGGCATGACCATGACTAGCGGCGCCACTCCGGCGAGCGCCGCGACCTGGCCGTCGGCAGCCGGCAACCAGCCGGTGTCCTCCACCATCTCGGTGTCCGGTGTCCGCGACGGCGGCATGAAGCGCTACTACGGCAGCGGCGATCTGGCCGGAGACGGCCAGGAGGAAGGTCAGGACCCGATCTTCAAGCTCGCGGCCGGCGCGACGCTGAAGAACGTCATCATCGGCGCTCCCGGCGCCGACGGCATTCACTGCGAGGGCAACTGCACCCTGCAGAACGTGTGGTGGGAGGACGTCGGCGAGGACGCGGCGACCTTCCGCGGCGGCTCCACCTACACGGTGACCGGCGGCGGGGCCAGAAAGGCCGCGGACAAGGTGTTCCAGCACAACGGACCGGGGACCCTGAACATCTCCGACTTCGCCGTCAGCGAGTTCAAGACGCTGTACCGCTCCTGCGGCGACTGCTCCACGCAGTACACCCGCAAGGTGAACCTCAACAACATCGAGGTCACCGGAACGGGTTCCACCGCCCGGCTCGTCGGCATCAACGTCAACCGCGGCGACGTGGCGACCCTGCGCAGGATCACCATCCTCAACGACAGCGGCCGCAAGGTCGTGCCCTGCCAGAAGTACAACAACAACACGGCCGTCGGTACGGGCCCCGACAGCACCAACTGCCTGTACTCAAGCTCGGACATCACCTACAGGTGAGGCCGCTCGTCACCCACCGGTGAGTCCGCTCCCCGCGGCCGGACGGAGTCTCCCCCCACGGGCCTCGTCCGGCCGCCCGGTGCGGGCAGCGGGCGCCGGTGCGGGCAGCGGACACCGGTGCGGGCAGGGGCGCCCTCACCAGATCTTGCGCTCCCACAGGGGGGCGATGCGCTCCCACTCCTCGTCCCACTGGTCCATCCTGCGCCGCTCCAGACGGCCGCGGACGAGCCTGCCGCCCGCGAAGGGCACGGCCGCCACGAAGATTCCCGCCAGCCCCCCGACCAGGCCGGCCCGCAGCCGCGCCTGGGCCTCCCCGGCGGGCTCGGTCACCAGCCGGCCCAGGGCATCCGTCCAGACGGTGACCGGCGTGCCCACGACGTCGGCCGGGTCGACCCGGGCCTGCCCCTCGCGCACGGAGCCGTCCGGCGCCGCCCAGCGCACCTTCGCCCACACCTTCTCGGCCCCCGCGCCACTGTCGGCGCCCGGCTCCGGCGCGTCCTCGACGAGCCGGGCCTCGACGGGCCGCCACTCCTCGCGCTGCCGAGCCAGACCGGACTCGACGGAGTCCGCGGACAGCAGCCCCGCGACCAGGCCGCCACCCACGGTGAGAACCCAGGCGACGAGCACGACCCAGGACTCCAGCCGGTCACCGCGCCGTTTGAGCGGGTTCCGCCGCCAGCGCCACAGCCACACCTTCGGACCACGGAATGCCACCATCGGGGGCACCCTCCCTCACGCACACAGGACTGCCGGACCGCACTCCCATACGGCGGCGGCCCCGCCCCTGCTCATGCGACGTGGGTCACCCCGCCCGCCGCATGGCTCGATCCGACCCCTTCCCCACCCGTCACATGCCGTCCGACCTGCGGCGATGACGTCTCAGGGGGTGACTGTCAGTGGCTGGGTGCAGACTGGCCCGTGACTGAGACGACGATGTCCAGGGAGGTGGCCGGGATGGCCGAGGTACTGCTCACCGTAGGCACGCGCAAGGGCCTGTTCATCGGGCGGCGGCGAGGCGGCGCCTGGGAGTTCGACGACAGCCCGTACTTCAACGCGCAGGCCGTCTACGCGGTCGCCATCGACACCCGCGGGGACACGCCCCGCCTGCTCGTCGGGGGCGACAGCGCGCACTGGGGCCCCTCCGTGTTCCACTCCGACGACCTCGGGCGCACCTGGACGGAACCGGCCCGTCCGGCCGTGAAGTTCCCCAAGGACACGGGCGCCTCCCTGGAGCGGGTGTGGCAGCTGCACCCGTCGGCCGCCGAACCGGACGTGGTGTACGCGGGCACGGAGCCGGCCGCGCTGTACCGCTCGGAGGACCGCGGCGAGACCTTCGAGCTGGTGCGGCCGCTGTGGGAGCACCCGACCCGCGACAAGTGGCAGCCGGGCGGGGGCGGCGAGGGGCTGCACACCATCCTCACCGACCGGCGCGACCCGCGCGCCACGACCGTCGCCGTCTCCGCCGCCGGGGTGTTCCGCACCGAGGACGGCGGCGCGAGCTGGTCGCCGTCCAACTCCGGGGTCTCCGCGGTGTTCCTGCCGGACCCCGACCCGGAGTTCGGCCAGTGCGTGCACAAGGTCACGCGGGACGCGGCGACCCCGGACCGGCTGTATCTGCAGAACCACTGGGGCGTGTACCGCAGCGACGACGGCGGCGCGCACTGGACGGACATCGGCGAGGGGCTGCCCTCCACGTTCGGGTTCGCCGCCGTGGCCCACCCGCACCGCGGGGACACCGCCTACGTGTTCCCCATCAACGCGGACGCTGACCGGGTCCCCGCCGACCGCCGCTGCCGGGTCTTCCGCACGGCGGACGCAGGCCGGAGCTGGGAACCGCTGTCCAGCGGCCTGCCGACGGACGACCACTACGGCACGGTGCTGCGCGACGCGATGTGCACGGACGACGCGGACCCGGCGGGCGTCTACTTCGGCAACCGCAACGGCGAGGTGTACGCCTCGGCGGACGACGGGGACAGCTGGCGCCAGTTGGCGTCCCATCTGCCGGACGTGCTGTGCGTACGGGCGGCGGTGATCAGCTGACGGCCCACGGGCCGACGGGGGAAGCGGATCGTCCATGACATGGTCCATGAAGTGGTCCATGACGCCATCCATCACGCCATCCGTGTCGCCATGCATCTCGCCGTCCATGTCGCCATGCATCTCGCCGTCCAGGGTTCTGGCATCGTCGTCCAGGCCCGCGTACCGGACCCCAAGTCGGCCCGAAACGCGTGCGGTTCGGCATCGAAACGGTCAGCACCGGTCGCACCGCGACCGGTGGTTGATCGTCGGCGCGGTCGCGGCAGTAGGGTGACGCCGTGGCACCACGACCGTTGCATGAAATCGTCGAATCGGGCTGGGCGAAGGCGCTGGAGCCCGTGGCCGGACAGATCGCCAGGATGGGCGACTTCCTGCGCGCGGAGATCTCCGCGGGACGCACCTACCTCCCGGCCGGACCGAACGTCCTGCGCGCCTTCCAGCAGCCCTTCGACGACGTCCGCGTCCTCATCGTCGGCCAGGACCCGTACCCGACGCCGGGGCACGCGGTGGGCCTGTCCTTCTCGGTGGCCCCGGAGGTACGGCCCCTGCCGGGCAGCCTGATCAACATCTACCGGGAGCTCGGCAACGACCTGGGGCTGCCGCCGCCGGCCAATGGCGATCTGACGCCCTGGACACGGCAGGGCGTCCTGCTGCTCAACAGGGCGCTCACCACCGCCCCGCGCAAGCCGGCGGCCCACCGCGGGAAGGGCTGGGAGGAGGTCACCGAGCAGGCGATACGGGCGCTGGCCGCGCGCGGGCGCCCCCTGGTGTCGATCCTGTGGGGCCGCGACGCCCGCAACCTCCGCCCCCTGCTGGGCGATCTGCCGTCCATCGAGTCCGCCCACCCCTCCCCCATGTCGGCCGACCGCGGCTTCTTCGGCTCCCGTCCCTTCAGCCGCGCCAACGACCTGCTCACCCGTCAGGGCGGTACTCCCGTGGACTGGCGTCTGCCATGACGGCCGCCGGGGCGCCGCCCGGGGAGCGGCCGGAACCGGTGTCCGCCTCGGCGGGCGGCGGGGAGGGCCCCGTCGTCCTCGCTGTGGACTCGGGTGGGTCCGGGCTGCGGGTGGCGCTCGCCGTCGGTGGCACCGTCGTCAGGGAGCCGCTCGCCTCCGGGGAGCCGGTGCGCACCGGGACCTCGGGCATCGACGCGGGGCATCTGCTGGAGCTGGTGCTGCCCAGGGCACGGCAGTTGCTCGCGGGCGCGGGGCGGGAGCGTCCCGAGGCGGTCGCCGTCGGGGCGGCCGGGTTCGCGACGCTCGGGGAGCGGTTGCGGGCCGAGTTGCCGTCCGCGTTCGCGCGTGAACTGGGCGTCCGGCGGACGGCGCTGGTGGCCGACGCCGTCACGGCGTACACCGGCGCGCTGGGGGCGCGGCCCGGTGCCGTGATCGCCGCCGGTACGGGGCTGATCGCGATCGGCACCGATCTGCGGACCTGGCGGCGGGCGGACGGCTGGGGCCACCTCCTCGGGGACTGCGGTGGCGGGGCGTGGATCGGGCGGGCAGGGCTGGAGGCGGCGCTGCGGGCCCATGACGGGCGCGGCGGCGGCTCGGAGGCGCTCCTGGGGCGCCTTGAGGGCGTGTTCGGCCCACCGGACAGGCTGCCCGGGCAGCTCTACCCCCGGCCCGACCGTCCGGCGGTGCTGGCCTCCTTCGCGCCCGAGGTGGCCGCCTGCGCGGGCGAGGACCCGGTGGCGGCGGACATCCTGCGCGCCGCGGCCCGGCACATGGCCGACGCCGCGGCCGCCGTCTGCCCGGCGTCGGGCGAACCGTTGGTCGCGCTGACCGGCGGCCTGTTCAAGCTGGGCGGCCCTCTCCTCGTACCGCTGGAGGAGGAGTTGGCACAGCGGCTGCCACGGGCCCGGAGGGTGCCCACGGAGGGCGATCCACTGCACGGCGCCGTACGGATCGCAACCGATCTGGCCACCGGCGACCTCCGATTGCCGTACGACGATCGACTGTTGTACACAGTGGCCGAAAAGTAGTACCTGAAATACGGACCAAAGACAGCCTGTCGGACAAGCACCACTGTGGGCCGTCAAGAGCACTGCTTGGCAGATAAATGCGGTATCGACCGGCCTGATCGACCCGTAACTCATCAGACAAATCAGGACGGATACCGCTCACCTGCACCCTCCCCGAACAGGGGAACCCCGGAAACAAGTAACATGCGGCGCCATGAGCTCCCCCACTGGGCCCGCGTCCGGCCTGCCAGTACGAATGCCGCGACCCCGCCAGCCCGGCCGGCACCGCCGACCGGAACCCCTGGCGGCTCCCGAGGGCGCGCCCGCGCTGCTCCTCGCGGTGCCGGGCACGCCCAGCGCCGCCACGCGCAGCCTCGCCGAGGAGGTCGTGAGCATCGCGCGCTCCGAGCTGCCCGGCCTCGACGCCCGTATCGGTTACGTCGACGGCGGCGGCGACGAGTTCCCCACGCTCCAGTCGGTGCTCACGGGCGCCGCCGAGGAGCGCACCGCCCGCTACGAGCAGGCGCGCGCCGCCGGTCTCGACGTCAAGGAGCCGGACGGTCCCGTCGCCGTCGTCGTGCCCCTGCTGGCCGGTCCGGACAACGCGACGCTGCGCCAGGTCCGCCAGGCGGTCATGGAGAGCCGGATCGCGGCCGAGCTGACCGATGTCCTCGGCCCGCACCCGCTGCTCGCCGAGGCGTTGCACGTGCGGCTGTCGGAGGCGGGTCTGGCGCGTGCCGACCGTGCCCGGCTGTTCACCGTCGCCACCGCCGCGGACGGCATCATCCTCGCCTCCGTGGGCGGCGACGAGGCGGTGCAGGCGGCCGGCATCACGGGCATGCTGCTGGCCGCGCGGCTCGCGGTGCCGGTGATGGCCGCCGCGCTCGACCAGGAGGGCTCGATCAGCTCCGTGGCCGAGCAGCTGCGCTCCTCCGGTTCCCAGCAGCTCGCGCTCGCGCCGTACCTGATAGGGCCGGAGATCGACGCCACCCTCATCGCGGACGCCGCGGCGGAGGCGGGGTGCTCGGCCGCCGAGGCGCTCGGCCCGTACCCGGCGATCGGCAAGCTGGCGCTCGGCAAGTACACGACGGCGCTGGGTATCGCCCCGCCGCAGCAGCAGGGCATGCCGGTCCGCTGACCCCGGCCGCGCCCGGTCCGTCTCGACCCGTACGGCCGAGGGCCCGCTCCTCTCGCAGGAGCGGGCCCTCGGCCGTACGCGTGCCCGGGGAGCCGCGCCCGCCTGGCGCGGGCCGCCGTCAGGCGTTCAGGACCACGCACGAGGCGGCGGGCACCTCGACGGAGCCGGCGAGGGCCGGGACGCCGGTGTCCGGGTCGACCGTGAACCAGGTGACGTCCCCGGAGTGCTGGTTGGCGACGTAGAGCGTGCCCGACGCGTAGGTGAGGGCGCGGGGCCAGCGGCCGCCGCAGGGGACGGTGGTGACCAGGCGCAGGGAGGGCCCCTCGACGGCGAGCACGGACAGGACGTCCGCGCCTCGGGTCGCCGTCCACACATGGCGACCGTCGGGCGACACCACGATGCCCGAGGGGTACGCGTCACCGTCCGGGGCGGCCGGGAGCACCGGGACCTCCTCCAGGGGCTCCAGAGGGCCGTCCAGGGCGTTCCAGCGGCACACGGTGACGGTCGGGGTGAGTTCGTTCAGCACGAGGACGTACACGCCGTCCGGTGCGGTCGGTGAGGACGGGTCCGCTACGCCGGTGGGGGCGAGGGCGAGGTGGCGCGGACCGGAGCCCGGCCGCAGCCGGGTCTCGGAGCGCACGTCGGGCACTCCGTCCTCCAGGGCGCAGACCCGCACCGTGTCGGTGCCGAGGTCGACGGAGAGGAACCGGTCGCCGGCCGGGGTCGGCACCACCTGGTGGGCGTGCGGGCGCCGCCCGCCGTCCGGGTGGGGGCCCACGCCGGGGTGGCGGAGGGTGCCGGAGGCGGTGGGGGCGAGGGTGCCGTCGGGGAGCAGCGGGACGGCGGTGACGCCGCCGGCGGTGTGGTCGGCGGTCAGGACGTGGCCGTCGAGGAGGCACAGGTGGGTGGGGCCGGCGCCGACCGGGACGGGCGGGCCGGTCAGGGCGGGCTTGTCGTCCGTCACCCGGTAGGCGGCGAGCGCGCCGTCGGCGTTCTCGCTGACCGCGTAGAGCGTCTCGCCGTCCGCGGAGAGGGCGAGGTAGGACGGGTCGGGGACGTCGGCGGCGGCGTCTCCGACGAGGGTCAGGGCGCCACTGTCCTCGTCCACGGCGGCGACGAGGACGCCGGGGCCTCCCTCCGTCGTGAACGAGCCGATGTACGCGCGGCGCTCCCGCTTCCCGTGTGCTGCTGCCACTGCCGTCCCCTCCCGGTGGTGTTCGGTGCGGGTGAGGGTAGCAGCAGGTCTAGACCATCAGCAGGGTGCGTGTGGTCGTCGTCCGTCGCGCGGTGGAGCGCGGTGGAGCGCCGCGGGTCAGGAGCCGGCAAGCCTGGAGCCCGGGGTCCTGCCGAGCGGCAGGGCCAGGTCGGACAGGGTCCGCTCCAGGTTGTGCAGGTGGACCAGGGGGGTGCCGGGCTCCGGCTGGTGCGGGGCCTCCTGACCGGTGAGGTGCTGCGGCCAGGCCGGGGGCCGCGTCTCGTGGACGGTGAGGGCCTCCACCGCGGCCTTCACCCGCCAGCAGGCGGCCACGAGGGACGCCTCGTGGGCGGCCGGCGGTTCGGCGGTGGACGACACCAGGGCGTGGACCTCGTTCACGCAGTCGTCGAGGAGGCGCAGGGCCTGGCGGGCGCGCGCCTTGCGGCCATGGAACGGGTTCAGCGGATGCACCAGCGGGGCAAGGGCGACACGGGCCCGCCCGAACAGCGCCTCCAGTTCGGCGGCGTGCGGGGCCGGGTCGGCCTCGGGGTCGCCCTCCAGCCGGGCGGCCGTCTCGGTCGCGGCGGCGTGCACGCAGTGCAGGGCCCGCAGGATCCAGGCGTCGTTCGTCGCGTGGGTGGTGACCGGCAGGACGAGGACGACAGCGAGCATGGCGCAGCCCGCCCCGACCCCCGTCTCGACGAGCCGGAGCGCGAGCAACTGGGCGTCCAGGACACCCAGGAGGCCGTAGAGGAGGCTGGCCATGACGGTGACCGCCAGCATCATCCAGGAGTACGACACGGCCGCCGTGTAGAAGATCCCGAAGACGCAGAGGGCGACGAGGGCGGCCGACGCCACGGGCGCCCCGTCGAGCGGGACGGCCACGAGGAGACCGACGGCGACGCCGATCACGGTCCCGAGGACGCGACGGAAACCGCGGACCAGGGTCTCGCCCCGGGACGTCGTGTTGACGAAGATCCACCAGGCGGTGCCGACGGCCCAGTACCAGCGGTCCTCGGAGAAGCCCTGGCCGACGACCAGCGCGACCGCGCAGGCGGCCGCGGCCTGGAACGCCTGCCGGGTGGTGGGGCGGTCCAGGCCCGTGCGGGGCGCCTCGGCGGGGGGCGCGACCGGCGGGGCTCCGCGTTCGATGGGCCACAGGACGAAGCGCACGGCCCCGGCGATCAGCAGCGCGAGGGTCATGGCGGCGTAGAGCCCGGGCAGTTGCGCGGGGACGGCGTGCAGGAACTGTGTGATGAAGAAGCTCATGAAGGCGAAGATGCCGAGCGCCTGACCGCGTGCTCCCCAGCGGCGGGCGTAGACCCCGCAGAAGACGGTGGCGACGAATGCCATGTCGCGGGCGGCCGTGAGGTCGTGCAGCGTGGTGGCGAACGCCAGGACCGGGAATCCGGCCAGGGGCAGCAGGGCGGTGGTGATCCGCTGGGCACGGACCGTGCCGTCGGTGACGGTGAAGAGGGCGAGGAGCGCGGCGAGGCCCCCCGTGATCGACGCGGGGAGCGGGAAGCCGCTCAGCTCGGAGACGGCCACCGCGGCGCCCACGCCGATGACGGCGCGGACGGAGTTCCGCAGCCGCAGACGCCCCGGATCAGGCGCTGTGAACATCCTCTTCATGGCCGTGTACCGCCCCCTTGCACTGGTGCGTGCCCCGTCCGCGGCGTGCTGGGTCTCAGCGGGCGGCGGGCACAGCGAAGGCGCCGCGCTCCGGGTCCGGCCTCGTCGCCGTCCGGCACTGCGCGGCGCCGAAACTACGTGGATAGAACAAGAGATAAGCACCCTTGGCCCCAATGGCTCAACACGGAGGTCCGTGGGTGAGCCATTGGCCCAGGCGACGAGAGGCGAGGCGGGCCCCTGGTGGGCCATCGGATCAGGCGTCGGTCGAACGGCCTTCCCGCCCCTCCCCGCGGCCCGTCCGGCTTGCCGCGAGGCGGCGCCACAGTGAGGGGCGCGAGGGCCGTTGATACCGTTTCCATGATCGTCGAATGGCGCAGGGAGGTCGACGGATCATGGCCGTGGACGAACTCGACACCCGGATCCTGCGATTGCTCCTGGAGCAGCCGCGGACGAGTGTGCGGGAGTACGCCCGGGTGCTCGGTGTCGCGCGGGGGACGCTCCAGGCGCGGCTCGACCGGCTGGAGCGGGACGGTGTGATCACCGGGACGGCGCCGTCGCTCTCCCCCGCCGCGCTCGGTCATCCGGTGCTGGCCTTCGTGCACATCGAGGTGACGCAGGGGCACCTCGACGAGGTGGGGGACGCGCTGGCGGCCGTACCGGAGATCATCGAGGCGTTCTCCATCACGGGCGGCGGCGATCTGCTGACCCGGGTCGTGGCCCGGGACAACGCACACCTGGAGGACGTGATCCAGTCGCTGATCAGCCTGCCCGGCGTGGTGCGCACCCGCACGGAGGTCGCGCTGCGGGAGCGGGTGCCGTACCGGCTGCTGCCCCTGGTGGAGTCGGTCGGCCGGGCCGCCGGCACCTGACCGCGGAGCGGCCGGTGACCGCCGGCCCCCCGGCCGCTGACATCCTGGAACGCATGGGCACTCTCGGCGACACGGCGGTCGTCCTCGATCTCGACGGAACGCTCGTGGACAGCGAGCCGAACTACTACGAGGCCGCGCGTGAGTTGCTGGCCGCGCACGGGGCTCCCGGCTACACCTGGGAGGACAACGAGGCGTACGTGGGCATCAGCACCTGGGAGACGCTGGGTCTGTGGAAGGAGCGGTACGGCATCGCCGCGCCGCTCACCGAACTCGTCGACGAGCTGGACCGCCGGTATCTGGAGCGGGCCCGCGTCTCCACCCCGGTGTTCCCGGAGATGCGGACGTTCGTGGAACTGCTGGCGGCCGAGGGGGTGCCGATGGCCGTGGCCTCCGGGTCGTCGCGGGCGGCGATCGAGGCGATCCTCGCGGGGACGGGCCTCGACGTGTATCCGCGGGTCGTGGTGTCGGCCGAGGAGGTCGCCCGCGGCAAGCCCGCGCCGGACCTCTTGTGTCGTGATCGGTGACGCGGCGCCGGGCGCGGCGGCCGCCCACGCCGCCGGGATGCGCTGCGTCGCGGTCCCGTACGTCCCCGCCCAGGCCGACGCCCCGCCCTTCGCTACGGCGGGTCTTCTGGTGCGGGGCGGCCAGGCCGGGTTCACAGCGCGGGAGGCGTTGGCCTGGATCGCGGTCCGTTGAGGCGAGGGCGCGTCCGGGGTGGGGGGTGGGGGTGCGTTGGTGGGTGGGGGCTGGTCGCGCCCACGCGGCGGCGCCGCATATGTCACCGCCCCGCGCCCCTGAAGGGAACGGGCCTGCGGGCCGCCCTTCATCCTGAAAAGCCTGGGGCGCGCAGCCCCCGGCTTTTCAGGGGCGCGGGGAACTGCGCGAGAAACCACACACCACCCGCACCCGCCAAACCACACACACCCGAGCTATTAGGCGCCCGG
>NZ_JAMGBG010000044.1 GCF_023516595.1 Streptomyces neyagawaensis
AAACCACACACACCCGAGCTATTAGGCGCCCGGCCCCCATCCCTCACGTGTCGAAGTCGACCGTCAGCGTCTCCGACACCGGATACGTCTGGCACGTCAGCACGTACCCCGCCGCCACCTCCGCCGGTTCCAGCGCGTAGTTGCGGCGCATGTCCGCCTTGCCGTCGGGGACGAGCGCGCGGCAGGTGCCGCAGACGCCGCCCTTGCAGGCGAAGGGAAGGTCGGGGCGGGTGCGCTGCGCCCCGTCGAGGATCGTGCGGTCGCGGGGCAGCGGCGCGGTGGTGGTGCGGCCGTCGAGCGTGATGGTGACCTCGCTGACGGGGCCCTCGGCGGCGGCCTCCTCGTGGCGTACCTCGCGGACGGGTTCGTCGTCGGCGTAGAAGAGCTCCTGGTGGACTCGGTCGGCGGGGACGCCGAGGCCGGCGAGGACCCGCTGGGCGTCGCGGACCATGCCGTGCGGGCCGCACAGCCACCAGTGGTCGGCGGTGTCGACGTCGACAAGTGAGCCGATGAGCGCCGAGAGGCGCCCGGCGTCCAGGCGGCCCGAGAGCAGTTCCGCCTCGCGCGGCTCGCGGGACAGTACGTGGGCCAGCTGGAAACGGGCCGGGTACAGGTCCTTCAGGTCGGCGAGTTCGTCGGCGAACATCACGGTTCCGGTGCGCCGGTTGCCGTAGAAGAGGGTCACCGTGGAGCGGGGGTCGGCGGCCAGGACCGACTCGGCGATGGAGATCATCGGAGTGATGCCGGAGCCCGCCGCGATCAGCACATGGTGGCCGGGGGTGGCGAGGTCCGGGGTGAAGAAGCCGGTGGGCGGCATGACCTCGACGGTGTCGCCGGGGCGTACGTCGTTCACCAGCCAGGAGGAGAACAGGCCGCCCGGTACGACCCGGACGCCGATGCGCGGCGCCGAACCCGCCGGTGAGCAGATCGAGTAGGAGCGGCGTTCGTCCCGTCCGTCGATCTCGCGCCGCAGCGTCAGCGACTGGCCGGGCGCGAACGCGAACTCCGGGGCCAGCTCGTCCGGGATCTCGAACCCGACCGCGACCGCGTCCTCGCACAACGGCCGTACCTCGGCGACGCGCAGGGCGTGGAAGACGGGTCGGCGTCGGGCACGCGGGCGTACGGCCGACGCGCCGCCGTCGCGGGCGGCCGGACCGGGCACGGCGGAGGCGACCGAACCCGCGGCCCCGACAGCGGCCTCGGCAGCGACCTGGACGGCGGCCTCGCCTGCGGCCTCCGCCACCGGTGCCCCGCGAAGGCCCCCCGTCGGCCCTTCCGTGAAGCCCTTCATTCAGATCTCCTTGACGTGCTCGAACGGCTCGCGGCAGGTGTGGCAGCGCCACAGGGATTTGCAGGAGGTGGCGGCGAAACGGGAGGTCTCCCCTGTGTCCCGGGAGCCGCAGCGCGGGCAGGGGACCGTGCGCCGGGTGGCGGACAGCTGGAGGGGGACCGGGCCGCGGGGGGCGGGTCCCGGCGGGGCGATGCCGTGCTCGGTCAGCTTGCGGCGGCCCGACTCCGTGATCCAGTCGGTGGTCCAGGGCGGGCTGAGGACCGTGCGGATCTCCACCCGCTCGTATCCGGCGGCGCGCAGCCTCGCCGCCACGTCGGCCCGCATCTCGGCCATGGCCGGGCAGCCCGAGTAGGTGGGGGTGAGGCTCGCGATCACCGTGCCGTCGCCGGTCAGCTCCACGTCCCGCAGGACGCCGAGGTCGGCGAGGGTCAGCATCGGCAGCTCGGGGTCGGGCACCTGCCCGGCGATCTGCCGGGCCCGCCGTACGTCGAGGAGGGTGGTCACCATGTCGCCCCCGGGTGGGCGCGGGCCACGCTCTGCAACTCGGCGAGCAGCGGCGCGAGATGCTCGGTGTGCTCGCCGGCGCGGCCGGCACCCGGCAGCGGCCGGTACACCGGCATGGGCAGCCCTGCGGCCTCCGTGACCTGCCGCAGCACGTCGACGACCTCGTCCCGTACGTCGTAGGCGGTGAACAGCTCGCCGACGTACGGGCCGACCTGCTCCACCGCCTTCCGCATCCGCCGGTGCGACTCCTCGGTGCCGTCGCCGAGCCGTACGGACCAGTCGGCGGCGTACTGGCGGTGGTAGGTCAGCTCCTTGACGCCCTTGGCCGCGATCGCCGCGAGGACGGGGTCGGGATGGTCCACCAGCCGTTCGAAGTGCGCGAGGCGCCAGCTGGACAGGACGAGGAGCCGGACGACGGAGAACGCGAAGTCGCCGCCCGGGAGTTCGGCGAGGCGTACGTTGCGGAAGTCGTCGGGGTCCCGGAAGTAGGCGTGGGCGTCCTCGTCGCGGCCCGTGCCGTCGACCTGCCCGGCGCGGGAGTACAGCAGGCGGGCCTGGCCGAGGAGGTCGAGGCCGATGTTGGCGAGCGCGACCTCCTCCTCCAGCTCGGGCGCGCGGGTGGTCCACTCGGCGAGCCGCTGGGCCGAGACCAGGGCGTCGTCGGCCAACGCCACACAGACGCGGGCCAG
>NZ_JAMGBG010000045.1 GCF_023516595.1 Streptomyces neyagawaensis
CACGGGTGTGGGTGAGTCCGAGGTTGATCAGTCGGCGGAGGTTGAGGGCGGCGGCCCGGGTGTGGAGCCAGGTGTCGTTCTTGATGGTGCCGCGGTAGCGCAGGCGCCGGTTGCCGTGGTGGACGAGCCAGGCGACGGCGCGTTCGACCGGTGGCCGCCAGCGGCGGTAGTCGGCCTGCCAGGCGGGGTCGGTGGTGGCCTGGTGGCGGGCGGAGGTCTGGATGTTGTGATGGGGCCGGATGGTCAGGATGCGTCCGGCCCTGGCTTTGGTGCACCGCTCGCGCAGGTGGCATCCGGTGCATAAGTCCCCGAAAGAGGCTTTGCGCTGGTGGTGCTGCCCGCCGGGGCCGGACAGGGCAACCGTGTGTCCGGACGGGCAGGTCACGACGGCGGCTGTGGTGTCGATGGCGAAGTCGTCGAGGGTGAAGCCGCCGCGGACGGCGGGCCGCAGCGGGGCGGGCTTGATGAACAGCCGGTGCCCGGCCTCGTGGAGGGCCTGGCGGACATCGCCGCTGGAGTAGGCGGTGTCGCCGAAAACGTCCAGCGGGTTGTCCTCGTCGGCGAGCAGGTCCAGGCCGACGGTGGCCTCGTGGTGTTCGGCTCCGGCGCCGGGCCGCAGGGCGACGGCGGTGTATAAGCCGGTCTCGGGCTCGATGGCCAGGTGGGCCTTGAAGCCGTCCTGCTGGTGGCTGCGGGTCTTGTGGGTGTGTCGGGATTCAGGATCGACGGTGGAGACCACCCGGCCAGGGGCGGTGCCCCGGGTGATGCGCCAGCGGCCGTCACGGCCGTCGGAGTCCTCGGCGGGTTCGACGTCCTGGCCGGCGACCAGGGCCAGGATGCCCACCGCGTTGGCCGCCCTTTCGCCGAGTTGCTGGTCGGGGAGGTGACCCAGCAGCCGCAGCGCGTCCGTGACCAGCGCGTCGACCAGCTCGGCGCGGGCCTGCTCGTCGTTCCAGGCGATGCGGGGCTTGCCCGGGTCGGTGTAGTCGTGCGCGCCGCACTGGGCAGCGGCGACCACGTCGGCGCCGGGGACCTCGCGGACCACCGCGCGGACGGCGGCGATGATCTGGGTGACGGTGTCCTGGGTGGCGACCGCGTCGTCCAGCACGGTGGAGTCCAGCGCCCGGCGGTGCTTGCCCTTGAGGACGCCGGTGGCCTTCACGACCTCGCGCACGGCCTCGAAGACGCGGTTCGGGCGGGCGGAACGGGCCAGCCGGCGGCGGAAGTAGGCCAGCAGCGACGGGTCGAAGGCCATGTCGTGAAGGCCCAGCCCGCATCCGGCCTTCCACCGCAGGT
>NZ_JAMGBG010000046.1 GCF_023516595.1 Streptomyces neyagawaensis
GCCCTTGAGGACGCCGGTGGCCTTCACGACCTCGCGCACGGCCTCGAAGACGCGGTTCGGGCGGGCGGAACGGGCCAGCCGGCGGCGGAAGTAGGCCAGCAGCGACGGGTCGAAGGCCATGTCGTGAAGGCCCAGCCCGCATCCGGCCTTCCACCGCAGGTCGCACCGCAGTTCCTGGACCGTCTCGAAGTCCGACAGCCCGTGCAGGGCCTGCAAGGTGATCGCGGCGGCCAGGATCTGCGGCGGCATGCTCGGCCGTCCGTTCGCCGACGGATACATGTCCGCGAACATCTCAGCCGGAAACAGCTCGCCACGATGCTCGGCCAGAAACGCGAACACACTCCCGGCCGGGATCAGACCCCGGCACGTCTCCCACACGTCTGGCCCGACCGTCTCGCCGACCCACTCACCCATCGCCACAAGACGAGTCTGGCCCTGCCGCTGACGCGGCAGGGCCAGAACCCAAGATCTTCATGAGCCTTCTAGGCCGTGTCCGGCCTGACCGCTCCTGACGGGGTCCCCGCGTTCGCGTGGCGGCCGTCAGGAGGGCAGGCCCCGGCGGGTCACAGCTCCGCTTCGACGAGGGTCTTCTCGACGTTCACGAAGCCCTGGCGGGCGGCGACCAGGCGGCCCTTGCGGACCACCTGGAAGGTGACCTCCGGGTTGATCAGGCGGGGGAGGCCGGCGGCGGCGATCAGGTCCTCGAAGCGCCAGGTCAGCGGCGGGGTCAGCCCGCCCGTGGTGACCCTCATGCCGTTGTCGAGGGTGTTGCGGATCGCCTGGGCGGTGACCTCGCGGTCGCCGATCTTCTCGATGACGGACGTCAGCACGGTGTACGCGATCCAGGTGGTCTGCACCCCCGGGTCCGCCGGGTCGATCCGGTTGTCGTCGAAGGCGTGCTCGCGGATCACCTTCTTCATCCGGTCCCAGCGCTTGTCGGTCTCCACCGGGTACCAGCCGGTGACATACGTCCCCTCGTACGGCCCCGACCTGCCGCCGGTCGCGTCGACGAGGGACTGGTCGACGCTGCCGAGCACGGAGGCGGTGCGTACGGCGGGGTAGTCCTTGCGGTCCCGGCGGAACGAGTCCATGAACGTGGAGGTCCGGTCGCCGAGCGCGGGCACCACGCACCCCCGCTTCACCGGGTCGCCGGAGGCCCGCCGCAGCGCCTGCCGGGCATGCTCCGCGTACTCGGTCGCGTCCTCGGCGGCCAGCTGGTCCTCGGCCCCCCGGTGCCCCCCGGAGCGCAGCCCCGAGTTCAGCAGCAGCGGAAGCTGGTCCCCCGCTATGGAGTCGGGGCGGACGAGGGCCACGGGGCCGCAGGCGTGTGCGAGCTGCTCGCCGAGCCCGGCCATGAGCGCGGCCTGGCCGCCGTTGACCGGGTAGGACAGGGCGCTGGAGAACTCGTCGTCGGTCACGCCGTAGCCGCCGATGTAGGGGATGCCGGCGGACTCCAGCGGGGCGAGGAAGGAGCGGCCGTGCTGGCTGTAGGAGCCGACGACGGCGACGGCGTCCTCCTTCGCCGCGCGGCGGGCGCACCGCGCGGCGCCCACGGTGTCGTTGTGGTCGTTGCAGGTGAGGATGCGCAGCTCACGGCCGTTGATCCCGCCGCCCGCGTTGATCCAGCGGGCGTACGCCTTGGCCATGGCGGGCATGCCTGGCTTGTTGGTGGCGGCGGTCTTCTCCGGCGCCCAGGTCATGACGGTGATGGGGCCGTCCCCGGAATCCCCCGTGACGCCGGACACGACCCCGCACCCGGCGGCGAGCGACGCACACAGCGCCAGTGCGACGACTCTCGCGGTACCGGCCCGTTTCATCCCGGTACGGCGGGAATCGCCGGGACGGTTGGGCCTGGGACGGTCTACTGGGGTGCGTCGCCTGCCGGTCATGACTCCGCACGATTCCGCCACATCACCAACCCAGGCGTGACGATCGGTCAACGGAAGGTGACCGGGAGGTGAATTGCGGGAAGCTACGATCGTATTTTCGAGAGAGTGCAGAGAGGAACGCGGGAGCGATGACCGTCCAAGGTTCGGAGACCTCTTCCCGTCGTGGGCGTCGCTCATTCACCATGGGCGGCATGCCACTGAACGACATGCCTTGGTGGCGCTGGCGCAGCAATGTGCGCTCCGCGCTGCACATGCTCTCCGATCCGGTGTTCCAGCGGGACGTCTGGCTGGCCGGCGTCGACGGCTACGGTGACGTCACCGACGCCGTGTACCGCCTGGTCGAGGACACCTGGCTGGACAACTGGTCCGCCGAAAAGTACGTGGGCGCGATCTTCCGCGACGCCCAGGAGGCGGCGCTCGTCGACACCGCCGTGCTGCGTGTGCTGCGGATCATGCACCAGGTGGGGCCGGACGCCCCCGTCTCCGCGTACCTCGACCACCCGGCGTGGCCCGAGGCGGTCCGCGCGGCCCGGGAGGCCCATGTGCGCCTGACGGTGAGCGACGGCGAGGACCCGGACACACCGCCGCGCACGCTGGAGGTACTGCGGATCATGACGAGGGCGGCGTAGGGGCGGCAGCACGGGGTCGGCGTCGGGGCGGCCCGGGGTCGGCGTCGGGCGGTGCGGGGGTGGTGCGGGGCGCCGTCCGGACGGGGTCGTTCCGGTCGGTCCGGTCCTCGGGACGATTGCCGACATGGGGACGCCATATGCGACCCTGTCGGGCATGAACGCGCAGCCCACTCCCGCCGCGGCGCCCGCCGACCAGTACGTCCTCACCCTCTCCTGCCCCGACAAGCAGGGCATCGTGCACGCCGTGTCGAGCTACCTCTTCATGACCGGCTGCAACATCGAGGACAGCCAGCAGTTCGGCGACCACGACACGGGTCTGTTCTTCATGCGCGTCCACTTCTCGGCGGAGGCTCCGGTGACCCTGGACAAGCTCCGGGCGAGCTTCGCGGCGATCGGCGACTCCTTCCACATGGACTGGCAGATCAACCGCGCCGAGGACAAGATGCGCGTCGTCCTGATGGTCAGCAAGTTCGGGCACTGCCTGAACGACCTGCTGTTCCGCGCGCGGATCGGGGCACTGCCGGTCGAGATCGCGGCGGTCGTGTCCAACCACACGGACTTCGCCGAGCTGGTGGCCTCCTACGACATCCCCTTCCACCACATCCCGGTCACGAAGGACACCAAGGCCGACGCCGAGGCGCGGCTGCTGGAGCTCGTCCGGCAGGAGAAGGTCGAGCTGGTGGTGCTCGCCCGGTACATGCAGGTGCTGTCGGACGACCTCTGCAAGCAGCTCAGCGGGCGGATCATCAACATCCACCACTCGTTCCTGCCGAGCTTCAAGGGCGCGAAGCCGTACCACCAGGCGCACGCGCGGGGCGTGAAGCTGATCGGGGCGACGGCGCACTATGTCACCGCCGACCTCGACGAGGGGCCGATCATCGAGCAGGAGGTCGAGCGGGTCGGCCACGGGGTGACCCCCGAGGAGCTCGTCGCGGTCGGCCGGGACGTGGAGTGCCAGGCCCTGGCCCGCGCGGTCAAGTGGCACGCCGAGCGCCGCATCCTGATGAACGGCCGCCGGACGGTCGTGTTCGCCTAGCCGGAGGGCACGACGAAGTCGTGGGGCGGCCGCGGGGCATGCGGCCTACCCGGTCACATGCGGCTCATGGACGCCGCCGCGAAGAGGACGTCCCGGATGGCGTCGCGGTCGCCCATCTGCCCGGCCGCGGCCTCCTCGGGAGGGACGTGGCCCGCGGCGAGCCGGCAGAACTCGACGCCGTCCAGGGCGACATGCGCGACCTCGTGCTCGGCGGAGCCCACCGCGGCGGGGGAGTCCAGCGGGATGAGCCACTCGCCGCCACCGGAACCCTCGATCTCCAGACGGAGACTGCGTCCGGGCGCGCCGACCGACACGAGATGACGGCCCGCCGCGGGCGCCCGTGACGCGAGGCCCGTGCGCCGGCGCTCGGCCAGCACCAGGGGCAGCATCCGGGCCGCGAGATCGATCATCCCGTGCAGATGGCGTCCCGAGGGCGCCGCGTACGGGTAGTCCACCGCCTCCGCGATGTCCTCCGCGTGGATCCAGCACTCGAACGCCCGGTCGAGCATCGCGTCCCGCAGCGGCAGCTCGAACCCGCCGTACGAGACGACGAGCCGCCCGGAGCCCTCTGTCTCCTTCTCCTTGTGGCCGTCGGCGTCCTCGGCGCCGCCGCCCCTGAACGACGCCGTCCGCACGATGTCATGGCTCTGCTCCCGCCAGGGCCCGCGGATCGCGCGACCGGGCAGGAGGTGCGCGGCCTTCCAGTACGCCTCGGTGCGCGCGTCGGGAGTACGGCTGCCCGGGGCCGCCGCCAGCTGCTCCAGCGGGTCCTCCAGCCCCAGCGCGGTCGCCACGAGACCGTCGACGGTCAGCAGGTGCGCGATGACCCCGGCGACGGTCGTCCGCCGGGTCACCGGGCCCTCGCCCTCGAACCAGCGGAGCCGTACGGGCGCGTGCCAGTCGGCGTCGTCGATGTCCTGGAGCAGCGCGTCCAGCCGGGCCGCCTCCGCGTCGTACGGCGCCGCCCACGCCGGTACGGGGATACGGGGCGCACGGCGGTCCAGACAGCTCCGCAGGACCCGGGTGCGCAGGGACGGGTCGAGGTCGAGGCTCTCCGGCGGGTGCAGCAGGCCCACGGCCTCCCGCAGCCGCCGCGCCTCGTCCGCGCACCCGCCGCACACCCCGAGATGCTCCTCCACGGCCGCCGCCTCGTCCCCCGAACACACGGCCAACGCCCACGCCCCGAGTAACGCCCTCAACACCCGGTGCTCCAGCACGAGGGGGGAGGGCACGGGGGTGGGGGCCGCCGGTTCGCCGGACGAGGGGAGGGAGGGGCCGTCGGGCATGGTTGTCGGGGGTTGCTCGGGCGCGGTCGACGTCTCATCGGGTGCGCTGGAGGAGGCCGTCGGGTGGGGGGAGGCGTCTGGGGCGGGGGATGAGGTGTGCGGCGCGGTCGGCGGTTCTTCGGGCAGGGCGGAGGAGGCCGGCGACTCGTGGGACGGGGCCTGGGAGTCCGGGGACGCCGACGGGGCGCCGGGCGTGGCCCACGGTGATTCGGCGGCGGACTCGTCCTGGTCGTCGCGCGGCGGCGTCGGGTGCTCCTGGGGGAGCGCCGGCGGGGGCGTCCGCCGCGGGGCGGGGTCGGGCAGCGGCAGCCCCGTGTCCTCCACCGAGGAGCGCGGGAGCGGTATCCGGGGCGGCCACAATGGTGCGTCCTCCGCTCCGCTCCCCGACTCACGGCGCCCAACGGCCCCGATCGTGCCCTCGGCGCCGTTCAGCGGGTCGACGCCACGGCTCCCGGCTCCACGGACATCACTCTCGGTCCCGCCGCTGCCGTCCTGCGCGCCCTCGGCAGAGCCCTCGGGCGCACCGGTACCGCTGTCGGCCCCGCCGGTGCCGCCCCGCGAGCCCTCGGTACCGCTCACCGGCTCACCGTCGCCGCTCTCCAAGTCGCGCGCGTCACCGTCCGGTCCACGGGCGCCGCGCTCCCGCGCACAGGCACAGGTGCCACGCTCCGGCCCTACGTCGGCGGCGCGTCGCTCCTCGTCACCGGCCTTCGAGTAACCGGCCGCCGCGTCACCGGCCCCCGTACCGCTGGTCTCGGAACCCCCGGCCTCCGTACCGTCGGCACCCTCCGCCTCCGTGCCGTCGGCACCCTCCGCCTCCGCGCCGTCGGCACCCTCCGCCTCCGCGCCGTCGGCTGCGACGCCACCAGCGCTCGGTGCGCCCGCTGACCCCGTGGCCGCCGACATCTCCTCCGCGTCCTCCGGCTGTTCCAGGTCCTCCCAGGTTCCGTCGGCCTCGGTGTCTCCGGCTCCCCGGTCCTCTCCGCTCGCCCCCTCCGTCTGTCCCGGCACCGTCGGCTCCGTGTTCTCCGGCTCTTCCTCGTGCGCGCCGGAGGCGTTCGTCGCGTTGTTCACGCCGTGCCTCCGGGTTCGGGTGGGGTGCCGGAGGGGCCGGTGTCGTGGGCGGTGGCGAGGAGTTGGAGGCCGAGGCGGAGGCGGCGGCGGGCCTCGTCCTCGGTGACGCCCAGGTCGGCCGCGGTCCGCCGGTAGTCGCGGCGCTGGAAGTACGCCAGTTCGAGTGCGGTCCGCAACGGTGTGGGCATGGCCTGCACTATGTAGTCCGCGCGGGCGGCGACCGACGCCTGGTGGACCTTGCGCTCCAGTTCCTCGGCGCTGCCCTCGCCGCCCTGCGCGAGCGCGGCGGTCTCGGTGACCCGCAGCCGCTGCACGGCCAGCCGGTGGGTGAGCGCGGCGAGCCAGGAGCGCAGGGGGCCCTGCTTGGGGTCGTACGCCTCGGGGTTCTCCCAGATCCGGACGAAGACCTCGCGGGTGATGCCGTCGGCGGCCCGCTCGTCGTCCAGGACGCGGTGGGCGAGGCCGTGCACGAGCGACGCGAACCGGTCGTACAGCTCACCGAGCGCGGCCGCCTCGCCGCGCGTCAGCCGCTGCCGCATCCTGAGGTCCCACCGGGGCGGTGCGTCCTGCGTCGCCATACGGCCCCCTCACCCTGCTCTGGCCTGCGCCGTTCCTGTCGCGGGCCGTTCCGGCCGGCCCTTGGCCGAGCCGTCGTCCCGCACTGAGTCCCACCCGTGTGCACCGGAGTCCAGCCTGTTCTCCTGCCTGTGCGCACCGGTGTGTCCAGCCTGTGTGCATCGGGTTCTCGAATGTAGTCGGCACCGCTGACCGCGCACGCCCCTTTATGGCAATGTGCGCCCCTCGCGACGCCGAAGGTGGTAGAGGCCTCCTCCGCTGCGCTGTTCAGGCCGCCCACATGGGCGTCCACCGGTCCGCCGGGGTCCCGCGCGCCGTTTCCACGGCGCGAAAACGGCCACTCGGAACCGCACTTGTACCGATCTCAATCGCTTGTTGATCGGTTTTCGATCACTAACGACCGTACTCGATGTAAATCTCACCGAAAAGGCCCCTGAAATGGCTCGGTTGCCACGCGCTTTCGGCGGAGTACGGGTGTTTCATGGAACGACGGCGGGGCAGCCGCGCAGCAGGAAGCGGTGTATTGGCTTCCGGTTCGGCGACTGAGAGGCATCGCGGTGGAGTTCAAAGTGACCGACGGCGAGCAGGGTGAGTGGGCCGTGCTGCGGGTGTCGGGTGAGATGGATCTGGTGACCTCACCGGTGCTCCGTCAGCGGGTGCACGAGGCGGTGGCCGACGGTCGCCGCAGTCTCGTCCTCGACCTCTCGGGCGTCGTCTTCTGCGACTCCAGCGGGGTCGGTGTCCTCATCGCCACCCGCCGCCTCATGCGGTCCTGCCGGGGGCGGCTGAGGCTGATCCTCCCGCCCGACGGCAGGGCGGGCGGTCCGACGGAGGGCGCGCACGTCAACCGTGTCATGGCCGCCCTCGGCGTCCGCCGTCTCTTCGACGTCCACCCGGACGTCATGTCGGCCGTGGCACCGGAGCCCGAGGACGAGGCCGACGCCCTCTCGGCCTGATCACAGGCCCGCCCTCCCCATCCTCCCCCCGCACCCCTGTGTCCCGGGGGCCACACAGTTGTCCCGGAATTCCCGCAGTCTTGGTACAAGCGTCGCTTTCGCGCTCCGTACCGCCCGCGGACGTCGTACGCTCCGTGCGAGGAACACCGACAGGCATGGATCAAGCATTCCACTCGACGTAAGGCGGGCCCGAAAGAACATGGTCAGCAGCGAGTACGAGCGCCGGATCGCCGCCCGGTTCGCCACCTTCGACCAGGACGGCAACGGCTGGATCGACCGCGAGGACTTCATCGCGGCGAGCAAGGCGGTGCTCAACGAGTTCGGCACCCCCGCCCGTTCGGACAAGGGCCAGGCCCTGTACGGCGGCGCGGAGGCCTTCTGGCAGGGCATGGCCGGGATAGCGGACCGGGACGGCGACCAGCGCATCACCCGCGACGAGTTCGTCAACGGCGCGGTCAAGCGGCTGCGCGACAACCCCGAGCGGTTCGCCGAGATCGCCCGCCCCTTCCTGCACGCGGCCCTCGCCGTCGCGGACGCCGACGGGGACGGCTCGGCCACGGTCGACGAGACCGCCCGCATCCTCAAGGCCCTCGGCGTGCCCGAGCACATCGCCACCGCCACGGCCGCCGCCCTCGACACCAACGCCGACGGCAAGGTCGACGAGGTGGAGGTCGTGACCGCGTTCGCCCGCTACTTCACCGTGCCGGAGTGATCACCGAGGGGGCCTTGTCCGATCGGATCCGGTCCCGCGCGATCGGATCCGGTCCGGTCTGATCCGACCCGGTTCGTTCTGTTCGTGACCCCCTCCGGCCG
Source organism: Streptomyces neyagawaensis (assembly GCF_023516595.1). Taxonomy (GTDB): domain Bacteria; phylum Actinomycetota; class Actinomycetes; order Streptomycetales; family Streptomycetaceae; genus Streptomyces; species Streptomyces neyagawaensis. Next base: position 8,260 of record NZ_JAMGBG010000046.1, read on the forward strand.
GTTCACGCATAGCGTTCGCGCAGTTTGTACTTGAGGACCTTCCGCAGGGTCTCGTTGCGCGGCAGGGCGTCCACGATCTCCACCTGCTCCGGCAGTTTGTGGACGGAGAGCCCTTCCGCGCGCAGGTGCGACGTCACCGCCGCCAGGGTCAGCGCCTCGGCCTCAGGCGGTTGTTCCACGACCGCGCAGACCCGTTCCCCGCGTTCGGCGTCCGGCAGTCCGATCACCGCCACGTCCCGCACGGCCGGGTGGCGGTGCAGCAGGTCCTCGATCTCCTTGGCGGAGATGTTCTCGCCCTTGCGGATGATCACGTCCTTCAGTCGCCCGGTCAGCACCAGGTGCCCGCTGTCCGTCAGCCGGCCCAGGTCGCCCGTGACGAAGAACCCGTCCGCGTCGAACGCCGCCGCCGACTGCTCCGGATCCAGATAACCCCGGCAGACGGCCTCCCCCCTCAACCGCACCTCGCCGTCGACGATCCGTATCTCCATGCCCTCCGGCGGCCGCCCCTCCGTGGTCGCGAGGTTCTCCGCCGAGTCGTCCGGCGCCCCCATCGTGATCATCGGGACCTCCGTCATGCCGTACCCGTGGGTCAGCTGCACGCCCATCTCCCGTACGACGGCGTGGTACAGCTCGGGCGGCTTCGGCGCGCCACCGCCCGCGAGCAGCCGCAGCGAGGGGACGACCGGGACGCCCGGCTGCTTGCGCTGCTCGGCGAGGAACATCGAGTAGAACGCCGTCGACCCGCCCGCGACCGTCACCCCGTGCTTGCGGTAGCCCTCCAGCGCGGCCGGCAGCGCGAAGTGCTCGAACAGCACGGCCGGGAAGCCGTACAGCAGGAGCATCACCATGTAGTCGGGGCCGCCGATGTGCGCGTACGGGAAGGCGATCGAGCCCACGTCGTCGCTGGTCAGGCGGAGCGCGTGCGCGAGGCAGGAGCCGCCCGCGATGAGGGAGCGGTCCGTGTGGAGGACGCCCTTCGGGTCGGAGGTGGTGCCGGAGGTCCAGTAGATCCAGCGCACGGAGGTGCCGTCGGTCGGCGGGGCGGGCAGAACCGCCGGATCGCCGTCCGGGAGGGCGTCGTACGCCTCGAAGACCCCGCGGGCGCCCAGCCGCCGGGCCATCCCGGTGTGGTCGAACCCGCGCCACTCGCCGGGTACCGCGAAGAACTCCGCCTTCGACTCGCGGAGCGCGAAGCCGACCTCGCGGTCCCGGTAGAAGGGGATGACCGGGGACTGCACGGCGCCGAGGCGGGCCAGGGCGAAGGAGAGCAGGGCCGTCTCGATGCGCGTGGGCAGCTGCCAGGCGACGACCGTGCCGGGGCGTACACCCCTGTCGTACAGCCCGGCTGCCACCTGTTCGGCGCGGGAGCGCAGCTCGCCGAAGGTCAGGGTGCGGTCGTCCTGGAGGAGGACCGGCCGGTCGGGGGTGAGCGTGGCGCGGCGGTCGAGGAGTTCCCAGAGGGTGCGGGACGTGCCGAGCGCGTGGGCGGTTTCGTTCACAGCGGCCCCCTGCCTGGAGGACTCGTCCACAGAGCTGACGAGCTGTCAGATGGTGGGCAGAGCGTAGGCCGGGGCGCCTTGTCGGTCCAGGGGTGTGCCACTAACCTGCTCGACAAGGATCTGACGACCCATCAGATACTGGATGTCAGTGATATCGAGTGGGGGATCCATGACCGAACTGCCCCGCATCATCAGCGTCGACGACCATGTGATCGAGCCCGCGCACCTCTTCGAGACCTGGCTGCCGCAGAAGTACCGGGAGCGCGGCCCCCAGCCGCTGACCGCCGGCATCGGCGAGCTCGCCTATGTCGCCGGGAAGTACCAGATCACGATGGACCCCGAGGGCCAGCCGACCGACTGGTGGATCTACGAGGACCTGAAGTTCCCGTACAAGCGCAACATCGCGGCCGTCGGCTTCGACCGCGACGAGATGACCCTGGAGGGCATCACCCGCGAGGAGATGCGGCGCGGCTGCTGGGACCCCAAGGCGCGGCTGGCCGACATGGACCTCAACCACGTCGAGGCCTCCCTCTGCTTCCCCTCCTTCCCTCGCTTCTGCGGGCAGACCTTCGCCGAGGCGCACGACAAGGAGGTCGCCCTGGCCTGCGTGCGCGCCTACAACGACTGGATGGTCGAGGAGTGGTGCGGCGACAGCGGCGGCCGGCTGATCCCGCTGTGCCTGATCCCGCTGTGGGACATCGACCTGGCCGTCGCCGAGATCCGCCGCAACGCCGCCCGCGGCGTCCGGGCCGTCACCTTCTCCGAGATCCCCACCCACCTGGGACTGCCCTCCATCCACTCCGGCTACTGGGACCCGTTCTTCGCGGTGTGCCAGGACACCGGCACCGTCATCAACATGCACATCGGGTCCAGTTCCCAGATGCCGGCCGCCTCGCCCGACGCCCCGCCCGCCGTCCAGGCCTCGCTGTCCTTCAACAACGCGATGGCCTCGATGATGGACTTCCTCTTCAGCGGCGTCCTGGTGCGGTTCCCTCGGCTGAAACTCGCGTACAGCGAAGGCCAGATGGGCTGGATCCCGTACGCCCTGGAACGCGCCGACGACGTGTGGGAGGAGCACCGCGCCTGGGGCGGCGTCCGCGATCTGATCCCCGAGCCGCCGTCGACGTACTACTACCGGCAGATGTTCTGCTGCTTCTTCCGCGACAAGCACGGCGTCGCCTCGCTGGACGTCGTCGGCCGGGACAACGCGACCTTCGAGACCGACTACCCGCACGTCGACTCGACCTTCCCGCACACCAAGGAGGTCGCCCTCGACCACGTGAAGGGCCTCGACGACGAGACGGTCTACAAACTCATGCGCGGCAACGCGATCCGCATGCTCGACCTCGACCTCGACACGTGACGGGCGGCCCCCGGTCATGGATCTCACGTACAGCCCCGAGGAGGAGGAGTTCCGGGCCGGGCTGCGGGAGTGGCTGGCGAAGGTCCTGCCCACCCTGCCGCCGAAGCCGTCCCCCGACGACTGGCCCGCACGGCGCGCCTACGACCTCGGCTGGCAGCGGACGCTGTACGACGCCGGGTACGCCCACGTCCACTGGGACGCCTCCCCGACCGTACGACTGATCTTCCTGGAGGAGACCGAGAAGGCCGGCGCCCCCTATGTCGGCGCCAACTTCGTCGGACTGCTGCACGCGGGGCCCACCATCGCCGCCGAGGGCACCGCCGAGCAGCGGGCGCGCTGGCTGCCGCCCGTGCTGCGCGGCGAGGAGGTGTGGTGCCAGGGGTTCAGCGAACCGGACGCCGGATCCGACCTCGCGGCGCTGCGCACGCGCGCGTACCGCGACGGCGACGACTATGTGGTCACCGGGTCCAAGATCTGGACCTCCCACGCGGAGGTCGCCGACTGGTGCGAGCTGCTGGTGCGGACCGACCCGTCGGCGCCGAAGCACCGGGGCATCTCGTGGCTGGCCATGCCCATGGACGCGCCCGGTGTGACCGTACGGCCGCTGCGCACGCTCGCCGGGTCCACCGAGTTCGCCGAGGTGTTCCTCGACGAGGTCCGCGTCCCGGTCGTCAACCGGGTCGGCGAGGAGAACGACGGCTGGCGCGTGACCATGGTGACCCTGTCGTTCGAGCGCGGCACGGCCTTCGTGGGTGAAGTCGTCGCCTGTCGGCGGGTGTTGGGGGAGGTCGCGGAGGAGGCGCGGGCCAACGGGCGGTGGGACGACCCCGGGGTCCGGCGGCGGCTCGGACGGCTCAACGCCGAGTTCCGGACGCTGTGGCGGCTCACCCAGTGGAACGTCAGCGCGGCGGAGTCCTCCGGAGGGGTGCCGGGGGTGGGGGGTTCGGTCTTCAAGCTGAGGTACTCGCGGGCCCGGCAGGAGCTGTACGACGCGGCGGCGGAGGTGCTGGGGCCGGAGGGGGTCGATCTCGGGCGGGCGTGGGTGCTCGATCGGCTCAGTTCGTTGTCGTACACGATCGCGGCGGGGACGTCGGAGATTCAGCGGAACATCGTGGGTGAGCGGATTCTTGGGCTGCCGAAGGGGTGACGGTTTCGGCCGGGGCGCCTAGGGGGTGGGGGTGTGCGGTGGGTTGGCGGGTGCGGGTGGGGTGTGGCTGGTCGCGCAATTCCCCGCGCCCCTTGAAAGGCAGGGCTGCGCCCTGCTTTCGATGCGCAGTTCCCCGCGCCCCTGAAAGGCGTGGGTGTGCTCGGCTTTGACTGGGGGTCCCTGGATGCGGTTTCGACTTGATGAGCAGCAGCTTGACTTGAAGCGTGCTGTGCGAGGGTTGCTTGATCGGCGGTTCGGGCGGGACGCCTTGCGGGAGGGTGTCGACGCTCCTCGGGTCGATCGGGGGCTCTGGCGGGAGCTGGGGCGCGCCGGGTTCTTCTCGCTGCGCTTGCCGGAGGCTGAGGGTGGGGTCGGGCTGGGGTTGCCCGAGGCCGTGTTGGTGTTCGAGGAGGCGGGGCGTGCGCTGCTGCCCGGGCCGCTGGCGGCCACGCATCTCGCGGCGGGCGACGTGCCGGGGGCCGCGACCGGGGAGACCGTCGTGACCACCGTCGGGGGCGGGGGCCTGGTGGAGTGGCTGGACGCGGCCGACGTGGTGACGGGGGACGCGACCGGCGCGGTCCCGGTGCGGTCCGTCGACCCGTTGACGCCGCTGCACCGCGTCCCGGCGGGCTCGCGTACCGCCGAACCGGACGGCCTCCTCGTCCTGCTCACCGCCGCCGAGCAGCTCGGCACGGCGGTGCGGACCTGTGAGACGGCCGTGCAACACGCCCGGACGCGCGAGCAGTTCGGGCGGCCCATCGGCGCGTTCCAGGCGGTCAAGCACCTCTGCGCCGAACTGCTGGTCCGCGTGGAGGTCGCCAGGGCGGCCGTCTACGCGGCGGCCGTCACCGCCGACCCCGTGGACATCGCGGCGGCCCGGCTACTGGCCGACGAGGCGGCCGTGCGCGGAGCCCGCGACTGTCTCCAGGTCCATGGCGGTATGGGGTTCACCTGGGAGGCCGACGTACACCTGTGTCTGAAGCGGGCGTGGGTCCGGGCGGAACGTGGCGGATTGGTGACGGACAGTGAGGAAGTGTTGGCGGGTGAACTGTTGGTCGAGTCCCGCTGACCGCGTTGACCAGGGCTGCCGCGAAGTCCGTGGCGGCATCATGAGGGAATGTCGCGGAACGTGGCATACCGGAATTACCGAGCGTTGATACCGGGTTGTGTCCTAGGTGTGACTTGTCACGGCCTGGAGTCGGAGTCTTACTCCGGTACCTTCTGGGGGATGCGAGTGGTTCCGAGGCCCAGCCAGCCCGGTGTTGCCCCTGTGGCGACCCCGGACGCGGCGGTGCCCGCCGTTCGCGAAGTGGGCCGGAGGCGCGTCACTCCGGTCTGTTCGACTCCCCGCGATGAGCGTCGCACAGTATGCCCCAGGCGTACTCCTTCGCGCTGGAATATGCCCGAAGCGCTTGTTGGGGTGACTGTACGTCAACCATGCTGTCTAGTAAGGGGATCACGTTCCGTGATTCCGGTGCCGACGGCAGTGGAGTCGGCCGAGCAGAAGATGACCACGATCGTGGCCCCCGAGGGGCGTGCGGCGATGTGTCCGCCGGTTCGGATGGTGTGAGCGGTGCAGGTGCTTCAAGTGCAGCTGGAGATCCGGCCCGACCCCGCAGAAGTGGGTCGCGCCCGGAGATGGGCCCGTTCACGGCTCGCCGGGTCCGGGATAGGGGACGACGAGCCGCTGGGCGAGACGCTGATCCTGCTCGTCTCCGAGCTGGTCACCAACGCGGTCGTCCACACCGGGCGGCCGGCTGTGCTGCGTCTGCTGTTGTCCGGGCTCTGTGACGGCTCCGCCGGCACGGTCCGCCTGGAGGTCGCCGACACCAGCGCGTGCCCGCCGGCGCCCCGCTGCGCCGACGGCGACGAGACGGGCGGGCGCGGCCTCGCGCTCGTCGAGGGGCTCGCCGACCGGTGGGGCTGGAGCCACGAGGGCATCGGCAAACGCATCTGGTGCGAACTGGACCGCGCCACCCCCGGCCCGCCCGGAACGACCGGCGCGGGCGGCGTCGCGACCCCCACCGTGTACCCCTCGGGCCGCGCCGTCACGGGCGTGGCGGCGGTGTCCCGCGGCGGACTGGCGTACGGGGCGGTCTAGGGCCGGGCGGACTGCCGTAAGGGGCCGTCTGGGGCCGGGCGGACTGCCGTAAGGGGCCGTCTGGGGCCGGGCGGACTGCCGTAAGGGGCCGTCTGGGGCCGGGCGGATCGGCGTAAGGGGCCGTCTGGGGCCGGGCGGATCGGCGTAGGGGGCCCGTCCATGGTCGGGTGGACTGGGGTACCGGGCGGGTGATCCAGGTCAGGCCCGGGCGGGGCGGGGTGGTTCCCGTCCCGCTGTGTGTCTCCCCCTGTGCGCGCATCTGCCAGGTGGCGCGGATCTGCCAGGTGGCGCGCATCCCTGGCCCGGCGGGCGCCCGGCGTGCGCCTCCGTGTCGCATGCGCCTGCGCGCCGAAGCACGGCATCGGCCCCCTTGGCTCGCGGTGACGGCTGTGTGCGCCGGGGGTGCTCCCGTACGCGGCGCCGGGACCCAGGTCCTGAGGGGCAAATCCCCGAACGGGTGTTGACGTGTCGTGTCCGTTTGATCACGCTTGTGGTCATCGATTCGCCGCGAGGGGACGACGAGGGCTTCGGTGACGGGAGTCCTCGGCGAGTGTGGGTCGTGTTTCGGCGTCGGCTCGAAAGGGCCCGGGGAGCGGGGCGGGTACGCCGAGGCCGGATGGCGGCGCGCGGTGCCGAGCTCGGGGCGGGCAGCGGCGCGCCGCCCACCGACCCTCTCTCACAGCACCGCCACCGGGGCCACCGGTGTGCCCGTACCACCGACGAACGGCTCCGGCATCGCCGACAGCAGGAAGTCGTACCGGCCGACTTCTCCACAGGCTGTGGACAACTCCTCAAGATTCCAGTTCTGGCCCTGTGGCATCCCCATCTCGACCAGGTGCAGCGCGTGCACCGGGAGCCAGAGGCCCTCGATCTCCGGTGGGAAGATCTCGAAGGTCATCGTGTCGTTGGCGACGGCGGCGACGTCCCGCGCGTGGAACCACTCCGGGGTACGGATCGACAGCCCCGGTGACGGGAACGCGTACCCGTGCTTGTCGCCCGCGAGGTACGCCTGGACCTGTCCGGTGCGCACGAGGACGATGTCGCCCGCGCGGACCCGCACCCCGGCCGACTCCTCCGCCACGTCCAGGTCCTCCGGGGTGACCGCGTGGCCGCCGGGCAGCCGACCGGTGTCGAGGCCCAGTGCGCGCGGGATGTCGAGGAGCACGCCGCGCGAGACGATGTGGCGGGCCTTGTCGATGCCGGCGAACGCGGCCCCCGTGTGCGGGGTGATCGTGTCGGCCGGGCGACCGTTGTAGACGCGGCCCGAGTGGGAGACATGGGTCAGGGCGTCCCAGTGGGTGCCCGCCTGAAGGCCCATCGTCACGGCGTCGTCGCTGCACGCGACCGTGCCCGGCCCGAAGATCTCCTGGTTGATCTGCACCATGACGTGCAGCGGATTGACCCGGCCCGGGATCATCCCCGTCTGCACACCGTCCTGCCGGAGGGGCAGCGCGAGCGGGACGCGGCGACCGGAACGCACCAAGCCGGCGGCCTCGCGGACCACGTCGTCGGTGATCAGGTTGAGCGTGCCGATCTCGTCGTCCGCCCCCCAGCGGCCCCAGTTGTTCACGCGCTTGGCGATCTCGTGGAACTCCGTGGGCAGTGACATCGGCCCTCCCCGGGGCTTGTGTCGGTGTATCTGACGGGTCGTAGAATCGGCGTGCGAGCAGATCTAACGGTCCGTCAGAAACCGCGATGAGGGGAAGGGGCCGGGGTGGGAAACTTCTTGGCAGGCAAGGTCGTCGCCGTCACGGGCGCGGGACGGGGGATCGGCCGCGCGGTCGCCCTCGCCGCGGCGGCGGAGGGCGCGCGGGTCGTCGTCAACGACTACGGCGTGTCCGTCGACGGCTCCGAACCGACCAGCTCCGTCGCCGAGACCGTCGTCAAGGAGATCGAGGCGGCCGGGGGCGAGGCACTCGCCGTCGCCGACGACATCTCCACGATGGCCGGAGGGCAGCGGGTCGTGGACGCGGCGGTCGCCGCGTACGGGCGGATCGACGGGGTGGTGTGCGTCGCCGGGATCCTGCGGGAACGGATGCTGTTCAACATGTCCGAGGAGGAGTGGGACCCGGTGGTCGCCACGCATCTGAAGGGCACGTTCACGGTGTTCCGGGCGGCGTCGGCGGTGATGCGGAAGCAGCGGGCCGGGACGTTGATCGGGTTCACCAGCGGCAATCACCAGGGGTCCGTGTCGCAGGCCAACTACAGCGCGGCCAAGGGCGGGATCATCTCGCTGGTGCGGAGCGCGGCGCTCGGGCTGCACCGGTACGGGGTGACCGCGAACGCGGTCGCGCCGGTCGCGCGGACGCGGATGTCCGCGGGGGTGCCGGTGGAGTTGACCGACATCGGTGAGCCGGAGGATGTGGCCGCGTTCGTGGTGTACCTGCTGTCCGAGCGGGCCCGGGAGGAGCGGATCACCGGGCAGGTGTACACGGTGGCCGGGCCGAGGATCGCGGTGTGGGCCCAGCCGAGGGAACTGCGTTCGGCCTGGGCGGAGGGGGGGTGGACGCCGGAGCGGATCGCCGAGGTGTTGCCCGGGGTGGTGGGGGTGGATCCGATGCCGATGCTGGCCCGGGTGGAGGAGATGGCGCGGGCCGCGGCGGCGGGGGCGCGGCCGAACGAGGGCGCCTCATAGCTCGGGACCGGGGGTTGTCGGGCGGCTGCGGGTGGAGTGTGGCTGGTCGCGCAGTTCCCCGCGCCGCTGGGGTGGTGGGGGTGTGGGTTGTTCGGTTTGTGCGGGTGGGTCGTGGCTTCTCGCGCAGTTCCCCGCGCCCCTGAGGGGTGGGGGTTTGCGTTGGTTGGTTCGTGCGGGTGGGTTGTGGCTGGTCGCGCAGTTCCTCGCGCCCCTGAGCGGAGTGGGGGTGCGGCTTTGATGTCGGTTGTTCTGCCTGGGTGACAACGGTTCGTGCGGTCGACCGGAGGCGGTGTGGGGCGTGGACTTTGGGGTGGAGGACGGGGCGTTTCGGGCGGAGGTGCGGGCTTGGCTCGCGGAGCATGCCGGGGCGGCCGGGGACCGGCGGGACTGGGAGCGGGCGCTCGGGGCCGACGGGTGGATCGGGCTCGGGTGGGCGGAGGGCGGGTACGGGAACCGGACGGCCACGCTCGTGCAGCAGGTCGTGTGGGCCGAGGAGTACGCGCGTGCCGGCGTGCCCCCCAGGTCGGGGCACATCGGGGAGAAGCTGCTCGCCCCCACCCTGATCGCCTTCGGGACACGTGAGCAGAAGGAGCGGTTCCTGCCGCCGATCGCCCGCGGCGAGGAGCTGTGGTGCCAGGGCTACAGCGAGCCCGGTGCCGGCTCCGACCTCGCGGCCGTCCGCACCAGGGCCGAGCGCCGCCCGGACGGGACGTACACCGTCACCGGGCAGAAGATCTGGACCTCGCTCGCCCATGAGGCGGACTGGTGCTTCGTGCTGGCGCGCACCGAACCCGGGTCGCGGCGGCACCACGGACTGTCGTTCCTGCTCGTCCCCATGGCGCAGCCGGGCCGCGTCGAGGTGCGGCCGATCCGGCAGATGACCGGCACGAGCGAGTTCAACGAGGTGTTCTTCGACGGGGCGCGCGCGACCCATGTCGTCGGCGGCGAGGGCGACGGCTGGCGGGTCGCCATGGGTCTCCTCGGCTTCGAGCGCGGCGTGTCGACGCTCGCCCAGCAGATCGGGTTCGCGGAGGAGCTGCGCGACGTCGTACGGGCCGCCGTGGCGAGCGGCGCCGCCGACGACCCCGTCGTACGGGAGCGGCTCGTGCGGCAGTGGGCCGAACTGCGGGTGATGCGGTGGAACGCCCTGCGGACGCTGGGCGGTTCGGAGGAGCCGGGCGCGCCGAGCGTGGCCAAGCTGCTGTGGGGGCGGTGGCATCAGCGGCTCGGCGAGCTGGCGATGGAGGTACGGGGCGCGGGGGCGGCGGTGGGGCCCGTGGAGTGGTCGCCGCGAACGCCGTACGAACTCGACCCGCTTCAGCACCTGTTCCTGTTCAGCCGGGCCGACACCATCTACGGCGGTTCGGACGAGGTGCAGCGCACGATCATCGCCGAGCGGGTGCTCGGTCTGCCGAGGGAACCGAGGGGTTGAGGGACGTGACGACGGTACGGAGGGCGAGGGTCGGCCTGTCGACGGTGGGTCGGGGGGTGTCGGCGTGAGAGGCGTCGTGTTCGACGGGAAGCGGGTCGAGGTCGTCGACGATCTCGACGTCCGTGAGCCGGGGCCCGGCGAGGTGCGGGTCGCGGTCGCGGCGGCCGGGCTCTGCCACAGCGATCTGTCGGTGGTGGACGGGACGATCCCGTTCCCGGCGCCGGTCGTGCTCGGGCACGAGGGCGCGGGCGTCGTCGACGCGGTGGGCGCGGGCGTCACCCATGTCCGGCCTGGTGACCATGTGGCGCTGTCCACCCTCGCCAACTGCGGGACCTGCACCGACTGCGACCGGGGACGGCCCACCATGTGCCGTCGCGCGATCGGGCGCCCGGAGCGGCCGTTCACCCGTGGTGAGGAGCCGGTGTTCCAGTTCGCCGCCAACTCCGCCTTCGCCGAACGGACGGTCGTCAAGGCCGTGCAGGCCGTGCGGATACCGGACGACATTCCGCTGACGTCCGCCGCGTTGATCGGGTGCGGCGTACTGACCGGCGTCGGCGCCGTCCTCAACCGGGCGCGCGTCGACCGGGGCGAGAGCGTACTCGTCATCGGGGCCGGTGGCATCGGGCTCAACGTCATCCAGGGGGCGCGCCTCGCGGGCGCGACCCGGATCGTCGCGGTCGACGCCAACCCGGAGAAGGAGGCCGTGGCCCGGCAGTTCGGTGCCACGCACTTCCTCACCTCTGCCGAAGACGCGCGGGAGGTCGTTCCGACCGGCGTCGACCACGCCTTCGAGTGCGTCGGCCGCGTCGAACTCATCCGCCAGGCGATCGATCTGCTGGACCGGCGGGGACAGGCGGTGCTGCTGGGCGTACCGGCGGCCACGGCCGAGGCGTCCTTCCGGGTCTCCTCCCTCTACCTGGACAAGGCGATCCTGGGCTGCCGCTACGGATCGTCCCGCCCCCAGCGGGACATCGCGCTCTACGCCGAGCTGTACCGCGAAGGGCGGCTGCTGCTCGACGAGCTGGTGACCGCCACGTACCCGGTGGAGGACTTCACGAAGGCGGCCCAGGACGCGGCGGAGGGGAGGGTCGCCCGGGCGGTGCTCACGTTCTGAGCCGGGGGAGGGAGCCGTGGGCGCGCGGCTGAGCGCCGGGGCGCAAACACAAAGGCAAGGAGTCACCGAACTCCTTGCCGTGCTCAACTTATAGCGCACGGGGGGTCTTGCGGCAAGGGCCCGGTCGTACCGCAGAATCACCGACCTGAGCGGGATTTCGGCGGAGATCGGGAGTGGTGGAGTGCGCGTTGTGCTGTCGACCTACGGGTCGCGGGGGGACATCCAGCCGATGGCGGGACTGGCCGCGAGTCTGCGGGAGTCAGGAGCCGAGGTACGGGTGTGCGGCCCGTCGGACGAGGAGTTCGGGAAGCTGCTCGCCGGGATCGGCGTGGAGATGGTGCCGTACGGGCCGTCGGCGCGGGCGCTGACCAAGGCGGCGCCGCCCGCCTCGACGGTCCCCGAGCGTGCCGCACAGGTGATCGCCAGCCAGTTCGAGGTGATCGCCGCGGCGGCCGAGGGCTGGGACGTCCTCGTGGCGACCGGCATGATCCCGGCCGCGGCCGGTGCGCGCTCGGTGGCCGAGAGACTCGGCATCCCCTCGGTGTCCGTGACCTTCCAGCAGCTCACGCTGCCGTCGCCGCAGCGCCCGCCGCTGGCGTACCCGGGGCATCCGCTGCCGCCGGACGTGACCGACAACCGGGCGCTGTGGGACCTCGACGCCGAGGCCATCGACGCGCTGTTCGGGGAGGCGCTGAACACCCACCGGGCCGCGGCCGGGCTGCCCCCGGTGGACGGTGTCCGTGACCATGTCGTCGGCGACCGGCCGTGGCTGGCGACGGACCCGGTCCTCGACCCGCCGACGGAGATGCCGGACTTCGACGTCGTCCAGACCGGTGCGTGGTTCCTGCCCGACGAACGGCCTTTGCCGGACGAGCTGTCGGCGTTCCTGGACGCCGGCGACCCCCCGGTCTACGTGGGCTTCGGCAGCATGCCCATGCATGCCTCGCGGGACGTCGCCCGGATCGCCGTCGACGCGGTGCGGGCGCAGGGCCGCCGGGTGCTCGTCGGGCGCGGCTGGGCCGATCTCGCCCTGATCGACGAGCGGGACGACTGCCTCGCCGTCGGCGAGGTCAACCACCAGGCGCTGTTCGGTCGGGTGGCCGCCGTCGTCCACCACGGAGGCGCCGGCACCACGACCACGGCCGCCCGGTGCGGCGCGCCCCAGGTCGTCGTACCGCAGCTGGCGGACCAGCCGTACTGGGCGGGCCGGGTGGCGGCCCTCGGTATCGGCGCGGCCCACGACGGCCCCGTCCCGACCTACGCGTCCCTGTCGGCCGCGCTGGAGGTGGCGCTCGCCCCGGAGACGGGGGAGCGGGCGGGGGAGGTTGCCGCCACGGTCCGCACCGACGGGACGGAGGTGGCCGCGAAGCTGCTGCTCGACGGGGTCGGGTGACGGCGGGCGGGTGACGGCGGGCGGGTGACGCGGACGGGTGACGGCGGGCGGGTGACGCGGACGGGCGCCGCCGCAGCCGCGGTCACGGCTGTCGCGAGGAGCCGCGGTCAGGGCCGTCGCCGAGCGGTTGCGGTCAGGGCTGTCGCTGAGGGGCCGCCGGTGTCGCTTCGCCCGAGCGGAACGTGCGCCGGTACGCCGTCGGGGTCACCCCCAGGGCGCCCTGGAGGTGCTGGCGCATCGACTGGGCGGTGCCGAACCCCGCGTCGTGGGCGATCTGGTCGATGGACAGGTCGGTGGACTCCAGGAGGTGGCGGGCCCGTTCGACGCGCTGCCGGGTCAGCCACTGGCCGGGGCTGACCCCGACCTCCTCCCGGAAGCGGCGCGTGAACGTACGCACCGACATGGCCTCCTGCCGGGCCATGTCCCGCAGCTGGATCGGCTCGTGGAGGCGGGCGAGGGCCCAGGCGCGGGCGGCGGTCGTCCCGGCGGTCTGCTGCTCCGGCAGGGGCCGCTGGATGTACTGGGCCTGACCGCCGTCGCGGTGCGGCGGCACCACCGTGCGGCGGGCCACGTCGTTGGCGACGGCGGTGCCGTGGTCGCGCCGGACGAGATGCAGGCAGAGATCGATGCCGGCGGCGACGCCCGCCGAGGTGAGGACGTCGCCGTCGTCGACGAACAGCACGTCGGCGTCCACCCGCACCTTGGGGAACAGCCGCTGGAAGTGCTCGGCGTGGTACCAGTGCGTGGTCGCCGGGCGGCCGTCGAGGAAGCCGGCTGCGGCCAGGACGTAGCCGCCGGTGCAGATGGAGACGAGCCGGGTGCCGGGGCGGATGTGGGCGAGGGCGGCGGCCAGTTCCGGGGTGAGGACGCCGTCCTCGTAGACCGGGCCCAGCTCGTGCGAGGCGGGCACCACCACGGTGTCCGCGGTCGCCAGGGCCTCCGGTCCGTTCGGGACGAGGACGGCGAAGTCGGCGTCCGTCTCCACCGGTCCCGGTGGCCGGATCGAGCAGGTGACGATGTCGTACAGGCGGCGGCCGTCCGCTCCCCGCGCCTTGCCGAAGATGCGCTGCGGGATCCCCAGCTCGAACGGCAGCAGCCCGTCCATGGCGAGGACGACGACACGGTGCCGGGCGCCGGGCGGGGCGGGCGTGCGGGCGGGCTTGCGGGCGGACTCCGGGTTCATGGCCCGATCCTAACGAACGCTGTCCTTCGGGCCACTCGTTCCGGAAGATCGCAGGTCCGAAGCTTGTCCGCATGACGCAGAGAGCCGACGACGCACCCGCGCTCGCCCGCACCACCACCGATCAGCAGCCCCACGATCCCCGCCCCGCGAAATCCCCCCGGGTGCACCGCGCCTGGTTCGTCGCGGCCGTCACCTTCGTGACGATCATCGGCGCGGCGGCCTTCCGCTCCCTGCCGGGTCTGCTGATCGACCCGCTGCACGACGAGTTCCACTGGTCCCGCGGCACCATCGCGTCCGCCGTGTCGATCAACCTGGCGCTGTACGGGCTGACGGCGCCGTTCGCCGCCGCGCTGATGGACCGCTTCGGCATCCGCCGGGTGGTCGCGGTGGCCCTTACGGTGATCGCGGTCGGCGCCGGTTCGACGGTGTGGATGACCTCGGCCTGGCAGCTGATGCTCTGCTGGGGCCTGCTCGTGGGGCTCGGCTCCGGCTCGATGGCGCTGGCGTTCGCGGCGACGGTCACCAACCGCTGGTTCACCGAGCGGCGCGGCCTCGTCTCGGGCATCCTGACCGCCGCCTCGGCCTCCGGGCAGCTGATCTTCCTGCCGCTGCTGTCCTGGATCGTCTCGGAACACGACTGGCGGCCCGCCGCCGTCACCGTGGCCCTCGCCGCCCTGGCCGTCGTCCCCTTCGTCTGGCTGCTGCTGCGCGACCACCCGGCGGACTCGGGGCTGAAGCCGTACGGGGCGAAGGAGTTCGTACCCAAGCCGGCGCCCGTGCCGGGGGCGGCGCGCAGGACGATCCGGGTCCTCCTCTCGGCGGTGCGGACCGGGCCGTTCTGGCTGCTCGCCGGCACCTTCGCGATCTGCGGTGCCTCCACGAACGGCCTCATCCAGACCCACTTCGTGCCCGCCGCCCACGACCACCACATGCCCATCACCGCGGCGGCCTCCCTGCTGGCCGTCATCGGCGTCTTCGACGTCGTCGGCACGATCGCCTCGGGCTGGCTCACGGACCGCTACGAGCCGCGGCGGCTGCTGGCCGTGTACTACGCGTTCCGCGGCCTCTCCCTCCTCTTCCTGCCGCATCTGCTGGGCCCCTCCGTACACCTTCCGATGATCTTCTTCATCGTCTTCTACGGCCTCGACTGGGTCGCCACCGTCCCGCCCACCATGGCCCTGTGCCGTGAGCACTACGGCGACGACAGCGCCATCGTCTTCGGCTGGGTCCTCGCCTCCCACCAGGTCGGCGCCGCCCTCGTCGCCTTCCTCGGCGGCCTCGCCCGCGACACCTTCGGCGAGTACGACGTCGTCTGGTACGCCTCCGGGGCGCTGTGCGCGGTGGCGGCGCTGATGGCGCTGGTCATCCGGCGCCGACGGCCGACCCCGTCGGCGACCACCGGCAGCGGGGGCGTGGCGGTGGCCGGGGCCTGACGTACGGCGGCTCCGGGGCGGAACCCGTCCTGCGGCGATTCCGGGCGGAACCCGTCCTGCGGCGATTCCGGACGGGGCGGGCGCGACCGTTTCGGGGTGGGGCGGGCGCAACCGTTTCGGGGCGGGCACACTCCCTTTAGGCGGGGAGGGTGCTGGTGATGTCCATGGCGAAGGCAGAGACGACGGACGAGGGCGTGGCCCGCGGGAGCGCCGAACCGTCGGCGGTGTCCATGGCCGTGCTCGGGGTCGAGGGCGCGCTGGTGTGCGCCGCGCTGTTCGTGGCCGTGCTCGGCGCCCAGGAGGGCCCCGGCGGCGGGGAGCCCTTCGCGGCCCTCGCGGTCGTCCCGCTGATGCTCGTGCTGACCCTGTTCGCCGGTGGTGTGCTCACCGCCGCGTACGTCGTCCCGGCGGTGCGCCTCGCCCACTGGACCGCGCGGCAGCTGACCGGCCGCACCGCCTGGTGGTGGATCCCACCCGCCTGCACCCTGTGGGTCCTCCCGGCCCTGGCCGTTCCCGCCTGGCACCTCGCGGGCCTCGGCCTCTACGCCGTGACCCTGCCCCCGGCCCTGGCGGTGCACGTCACTGTCGTACGGGCCCGGGCGGGCCGACCGGTACAGCCCTGCGCGGCGATCCTCTCGTGGGGCGCGCTGGCCGTCGGGTGCGTGGTGATCGGCGGCGGGGCGGTCGTGGCGGTGGGGTGAGGCCGGGGTGGGTCAGCCGGGTTGTGAAGCGGTGGAGTGGCCCAGCCGGTTGTGAAGCGGCGGGGTGTCTCAGCCGGTTGTGAAGCGGCGGGGTGTCTCAGCCGGTTGTGAAGCGGCGGGGTGTCTCAGCCGGTTGTGAAGCCGCCGAAGCGGCCCCGGTGGAAGAGCAGGGGCGCGCTCGACGCCTCGTCCGCGTCGGCGGTGCCCAGTGCCTCCACCCGGCCCACCACGATCAGATGGTCCCCTCCGGGGTGCACGGCGTGGATCGCGCAGTCGATCCAGGCGGCGGCGCCGGCGAGGCGGGGCGAGCCGGTGACGGGGGCCGGGTCGTGGGCGACACCGGCGAACTTGTCCGCACCGCTCACCGCGAAGCGCCGGCACAACTCGCCCTGATCCGCGCCGAGTACGTTCACGCAGAAGACGCCGGCGCGAGCGATCCGGGGCCAGGTCGTCGACGTACGGCCGACCATGAAGACGACGAGGGGCGGGTCGAGCGAGAGCGAGGAGAAGGACTGACAGGCGAATCCGGCGGGGCGGTCGTCGGGAGGGGGGCTGCCGGTGGGGCGGCCGTCGGTGGGGTGGCCCTCGGCAGGGCGGCTGCCGACGGGGCGACCGTGGGTCGGGTCGTCCTGGCCGGTGGCGGAGGGCGGCGGGGCGGTGATCACCGTCACGCCCGTCGCGAAGCTGCCCAGGACGCGGCGGAACTCCGCCTGGTCGACGGGCGCCCGCTCGCCCTCACGGACACAGCGCAGCTCGGGGCGCGGCAGCGCTTCGACCGGGCGGACCGGCGCGGCCGTCCGAGTCCGGTCGGACCGTAGATATCGGACGGCTGCCGCCGCCATTCCCGCATGTCCCATCACCACCCCATTGAAACTGACGAACCGTCAGAAATGAAGGGCCGTGCGGGTCGCCGTTGGGTCCGCCGTCTCTGCGGGCGGGTGTTCAGCGGCCCTCGAAGCGGGGCGCGCGGCGTTCGGTGAAGCTTGCCAGGCCCTCCTGGGCGTCCGCCGTCGTCATGTTGATCTCCTGGGCGGCGGCCTCGGCGGCGAAGGCGGTGGCGCGGTCGGTGTCGAGGGAGGCGTTGACCAGGTGCTTGGTCAGGGCCAGGGCGCGGGTGGGGCCGGCGGCGAGGCGTTCGGCCCACTCGCGGGCCGTCTTCTCCAGGTCGGCGGCGGGGACGACCCGGTTGACCAGGCCGAGCCGTTCCGCGTCGGCGGCGGACAGGGCGTCGCCGAAGAACATCAGCTCCTTCGCGCGCTGCGGCCCGATCAGTCGGGGCAGGAGGTAGGCGCCGCCGCCGTCGGGGACGAGTCCGCGGCGGACGAACACCTCGATGAAACGGGCCTCCTCGGCCGCCAGGACCAGATCGCAGGCGAGGGCGAGATGCGCGCCGATACCGGCCGCCGTGCCGTTCACCGCCGCCAGCACCGGCTTCTCGCAGTCGAGGACGGCCGCGACGAGCCGCTGGGCGCCGAGACGGATGGTGCGGGCCACGTCACCGGCGACCCGTTCGGCGGGGCGGGCCGCCCCGCCGCGCAGATCGGCGCCCGCGCAGAACCCGCGGCCCGCCGCGGTGATCACGACGGCCCGCACGGCGGGGTCCGCGGAGGCGTCCGAGAGCAGCTGGACGAGATGGTCGCGCTGGTCGGGGGTGAGGGCGTTCATCGCCTCGGGGCGGTTGAGAGTGATCCACGAGACGGCGTTGTCAGTGGCGTGCAGTATCAATGAGTCACGGGATTTTTCCGGACGTTCAAGGGGGGATGCGGACATGTGGGTGCTCCATCTGTTACGAGGTGTGATGGCCTTGTCCGGTGTGGTGCGGTGGCGTTCAGCGGCACACCGCCAGCGCGTCCAGAGCCACGGCGCCCTGCCCCCTCGGCAGCACCATCAGCGGGTTGATGTCCAGCTCCGCGATCTCGTCCCCCAGTTCCAGCGCCATCCGCTGCACCCGGAGCACGACCTCCACGAGCGCGTCGACATCGGCCGGGGCCGCCCCGCGGACCCCGTCCAGCAGGGCCCGGCCACGCAGTTCGGCGAGCATGGCGCGCGCCTGGTCCTCCCCGAAGGGCGGCACGCGTACGGCCGCGTCGCGGAGCACCTCGACGAGGACACCGCCGAGCCCGACCGTCACCGTCGGCCCGAAGAGGTCGTCGTGCGTGACCCCCACGACCATCTCCACACCCCGCTCGACCATCTGGCAGACGAGCACCCCGTCGAGCGACACGTCCTCGTAGCGGGCTATGTCGGTGAGTTCGCGATAGGCGTCGCGGATCTGGCTCGCGGAGGTCAGCCCGATCTTCACCAGGCCGAGTTCCGTCTTGTGGGCGATCCGCGCCCCGGACGCCTTCATCACCACCGGGTAGCCGACGAGGCTCGCCGCGCGCACGGCCGCCGCCGCGCTCGTCACCAACTGCTCGCGCGGCACCCTTATCCCGTAGGCGCGCAGCAGCTGCTTGGCCGCGTGCTCGCTCAGCTGTTGCCCCGGCCGCATCAGGGCCTTCGCCTTGCGGAAGGAGGGGGAGGGGGAGCGTGGGGCCTCGTCGAAGGGGGAGCGGTAGGCGGTGGTGAAGCGGGCGTGGTCGAGGTGGGCGCGGACGGCGGTGATGCAGTTGGCGAAGGTGCGGAAGGTCGCCACCTTCGACGACCCGAGCAGCGTCTCGCGGTAGGCGTCCTCGGTGCCCACCGGCGACCCCCACACCACGCACACCAGCTTGTCGGTGCGTTCGGCGGCGTCCACCAGGTCCTGGGCGAGCTTGTCGCTCATCGGCGGGAAGGGGCCGGTGATGGGGCAGATCAGCACACCGACCGCCGGGTCGTCGAGGATCGCGTCGAGGATGCGGGGGCCGCGCCAGTCGCCCACCGGGTGGCCGCCGTTGTCGACCGGGTTGGCCACGTTCAGATAGTCGGGGATCCACTGGTGCAGTTCGGCCTGCTTGGCCTCCGACAGCGTCGGCAGGCGCAGCCCGGCCTCCGTCGCCAGGTCCGCGAAGTGCGCGCCCGTGCCGCCCGAGATCGAATAGACGACGACACCGTCGGCCACCGGACGTGACGGGGTCTCGGCGCGCGGACGCCGGGCCCGCGCCAGCAGGGTCGCCGTGTCCTGGAGTTCGTCCAGACCGTCCACGCGGATCACGCCGTACTGCCGCATCGCCGCGTCGACCACCGCGTCCGCGCCGGTCAGCTTGCCGGTGTGGGTGGCGGCGGTGCGGGCGCCGGCCTCGGTGCGGCCGACCTTCACGGCCACGACGGGCACTCCGCGCCGGGCGGCCCGGTCGGCGGCGAGGAGGAAGGAGCGGCCGTCCTTGAGGCCCTCGATGTAGCAGGCGATGGCGCCCACCTCGGGGCGCTCGGCGAAGTAGGAGATGAAGTCGGCGGTCTCCAGATCGGCCTCGTTGCCGGTGGGGGCCCAGTGGGAGAGACGGATGCCGAGTTCCTGGAGGGAGAAGACCGGGCGGCCCTGGTGGCCGGACTGGGTGATCAGCGCGATCGCGGGCCCGTCCAGGTCGTCGCGGAAGCGTTCGAAGGCGTTGAGGTTGGTGTTCGGGCCGAGCAGCCGCATGCCTCCGGAGCGGGCGACGGCCGCGGCCAGCCGCTGCTGCGCGAGGGCGCCCTCCTCGCCGGTCTCCGCGAACCCGGAGGCGAAGGCGACCGCGAACTTCACCTTGGCCTCGGCGAGTTCGTCGATCAGCGGGAGGGGGTCGGAGACGAGCAGCACGGCGAGGTCGACCTGTTCGGGCAGGGCGGCGACGGAAGGGGAGCAGGGGATGCCGAAGACGGAAGGGCGCGTGGGGTGCACCGGGTGCAGCCGTGCGCCGACCCGTTCGGCCCAGGCGAGCAACTGCCGGGTGATTCCGGTGTTGGGCCGGCCCTCCGCGTCCGAGGCGCCCACCACCGCCACGGACTCGGGGCGGAAGAACCGGTCCAGATCGGGGACGGCGGCGTACAGCGGGCGGCCGCTGACGTCCAGGTCACCGGCCTCGGCAGGTCTGCCGTGCACGATCTGCTGGGGGGTCTCGCCGCAGGCGATCGCCCGGGACCGGCGGGAGTCGGTGGTGAGGGTGCCGTGGGTTGATCCAAGCATCGGTCCGCCCGCTCCTGTGTGACAGCCAATTCACTGAGGTGACGCGGTCACTACCACTCATCGAACTGACACAGCGTCAGATTTCAGATTACTGAACTGACGCTGTGTCAGGAATGGGTGTGCGGGCAAAGTTACGTGGCGGTACGGGGAGTTGTACCCGCCGGGGACGGCCGTCAGACGTATACGGCGGCGGGCGGGTTTCGTCCGGCCGGGTTCGACGGTCGGCCGGTTTGGATCGTCGAGCGGTTTCGACCGTCGGCCGGTTTCGACCGCCTACCGGTTTCCACGACCGGGCGGCTACAACCGTCGGCTCGTCCTGGCGGTCCAACTGTCGACCAAGATCACCGAACAATCGGGGGGAACGCAGTGCGACGACTCAAGGGCTGGACCTCGGCGGCCGCGGCGGTCGCGGCGGGGCTGCTCACGGCGGTGCCGGTGACGTCCGCCGTCGCGGCGGACGAGCCGCAGTCCGACCAGCTGTGGATCGACGCTCCGGCGGAGCAGAGCCTGCCGCGCGGAGCGGACGGCGGGGAGGCGCAGAGCCGCACGCTCGACATCGGCCTCTACCACGACAACGACACCTTCACCGTGACCGACGGCAGGGTGACCGTCGACATCTCCGGGCTCGCCGGGATCGCCGAGGTGACCTGGCCGGAGAACTGCGCGCCCAGCGGTACGACCGCCGTGTGCGACGTGCCCGAGGTGCCGGTGATCGGCCCGGACTACGGCCGGCAGATCCCGCTCACGGTGCGGGCCGCCGAGGGCGCGGAGACCGGCGCGCGGGGCCGGATCACCTACGAGGCCACCGCCACCGGCGGCCCCGACGGCACGCTCGCCGCGCCCTCGGGCAGCTTCGACACCACACTGACCGTCAGCGGTGGACCCGACCTCGCGCTCGCCGACGCCGCCCCGATCACGCACGCCCGGCCCGGCAGCACCCGGGCCGTGCCCTTCGCGGTGACCAACAAGGGCGACGCGACCGCGCACGGCTTCAAGGTCACGATGACGGCCTCGCACGGGCTGGCGTACCTGTCGAAGTACGCCGCGTGCACCTACACGGCGGACCCTGTGGACGGCGGCGCCGAGAACGCCCCGTTCTCCTACGCGACCTGTGAGTTCGACGAGGAGCTGACCCCCGGCGACTCCTTCGCGCTGCCCGAGCCGCTGACGCTCTCGGTGACGGGGCACGCGCTGAAGGAGCGGCTGGACATCGGCGTCGAGCCGGGCGGCGGCGCCACCGACATCAACACGGGAGACAACTACACCTCCCTCCAGGTCAGTGCGGACAACACCGCCGACTTCTCCGTCACGGGCGCGGCCGTCACCGGGGCGGCGGGCGAGACGGTCACCGCCTCGCTCACCTTCCGGAACAACGGCCCCGCCTGGGTCGCCCACCTCGGCTCCGGGGACCCGGTCGCCCGGGTCCGCGTGGTCGTCCCGCGGGGTACGACGGTCACCGACGCCCCCGCGGAGTGCGACCCGCGCACCCTCTCCGGCGGCTCCTACCCGAACCGCACGGGCGCGCCGCTCTACGACTGTGAGCTGCCGTACTACGTCCTGGAGGACGCCGGGAAGACGTATGCGTTCAAGGTGCGGATCGACAGCGTGACACCCGGCGCGACGGGGGCGGTGAGCGTCCACCCGGTGTCCGGGCAGTTGGCGTTCGACCCGGACACGTCCAACAACACGGCGGTGCTGGCGGTGAACTGACGTCGGCGGCCCCTTCAGCGCGCGGCGCGCACCTGCACGGTGACCGCGTCGCGTGTGGCGACGCCCCCGGTGTGGGCGACGGCCTTGGCGATCTTCTCGGCGTCGAGGGCGAGTTCGCGGAACATGCCGCTGATGGGGTTGGTGAAGCCGGTGAAGTACAGGCCGGGCGCGTTCCGCGGGGAGCGCGCTCCGTGCACGACCGGCTTGCCGCGCTCGTCCAGGACGTCGAGATGGCCGAGCAGTCCCTCCAGGGCCCGGCGGTAACCGGTGGCGGCGATCACGGCGTCGGTCTCGACGTGCGAGCCGTCGGCGAGGACGACCTTGCCGTCCTCGAACTTCTCCACCGCGGCGACGATCTCCACCTTGCCCTTGCGGACGGCGTCGATGATGCCGACGTCCTGGACGGGGATGGAGCCCTCGTTGACCCGCGAGTAGAGGCCGGAGGTGGGGCGAGGCAGCCCGTGCGCGGACAGGTCGGGCACGCTGAGCCGGGCCATCGGCCTGGCGATCCGGTCCACCAGGGCGACCGGGAGCCGCCGCACGAGGACGGCGCTGTACTGGGCGGCCCAGCCGGCCGTGGAGCGGCGCACGATGTGCGGGGCCGTCCGCACCGCGAGCCGTACCCGCTTCGCCCCGCCCTCGACGAGGTCGACGGCGATCTCGGCGCCGGTGTTGCCGATACCGACGACGAGGACGTCACGGCCGGCGTAGGGCTCGGGGTTGCGGTACGCGGAGGCGTGCGACAGGTCGCCGGTGAAGGTGTCGCGGCCGGGCCAGTCCGGGATGTGCGGTGTGTGGTTGTAGCCGGTGGCGACGACGACCGCGCCGGCGGTCAGCTCCCGGCCGCCGGTGGCGCGCAGCAGCCAGGTGCCGTCGGGGTTCCGCTCCACGCGAGTGACCTCCACGCCGGTCACGATCTCCAGCGCGTGGACCTCGGCGTACTTCTCCAGGTAGCGCACCACGTTGTCCCGCGCCACCCACCGGCCGAAACGGCGCGGCATCGGCAGGCCGGGCAGCGCCGACAGCCGCCGGGTGGTGTGCAGGCGCAGCCGGTCGTAGTGGCGCCGCCAGGACGCGCCCACGGCGTCCGACTTCTCCAGTACGACGGCCCGTATCCCCCGGGCACGCAGCGCGTGGGCGGCGGCCAGCCCGCCGGGACCGCCACCGATCACATAGACCGGGTGGTCGGAGGCGGGGGTCGCGGATGCTCTGGAGTCGGCCATGAGCCGAGCGTATTCACGTCCCTCATTGATGGGTCTCGGTCAAGACCGGAATTGGTTGCGGATTGATCACGGCTGAGGAGGAGTGCGTGAGGTCTGTGGCGTAGGTCTCCCGGAATATGGCGGGCGCGTGGTGTGGGTGGGGGTGGCGCGGAGTCCCGGTGTGCGCCGCGTCCCGGTAGTCCGCGCGTTGTGCGCCGCGTCCCGGTGGTCCCGCGCGTTGGGCGCTTCCCGCTCCACGTCTTGCGCTTACCCCTCCCATCCGCTGAACTGACGTACCGTCAGAAACCCCGCGCGGACGCGTCGAAGGGCGGCAGCGATGGACTCGGTCTGGCTCTCCGGTGGTGAATGGCTGGCTGTGCTGCGGATCGGGCTCGGGCTGTGGTGGCTGGAGAGCTGGCGGCACAAGGACAAGAAGACCTGGTTCCAGGGCGCCGGGATCGCCTGGGCGGCCGGGGTGGCCGGGAAACACCGCTGGGAGACGGTGCGCACCGGCTTCGACGTGGTGGTGAAGCCCCGGCCCCGGACCATGGCGTATGTCGTCGCGTACGCCGAACTCGCCCTCGGGCTCGGCCTGATCCTCGGCTTCCTCACCCCCGTGGCGCTGGTCGGGGGGCTGCTGCTCAACCTCCTCTACTTCGTGCTGATGATCCACGACTGGGCCGAGCAGGGGCAGAACTCGATGATGGCGCTGATCTCGGTCGTGGCGCTGTTCGGGATGTCATGGCAGAGCTGGTCGCTCGACAGCGCGCTGGGGCTCTTCTGATGGGCTCCGGCGGGGCCGGCGGCCGGTTCGATCTGCCGGAGGCCGACGCCTTCAGCCGTACGTACTGGGACGCGGCCGCCGAGGGGCGGCTGCTCGTACGGCGGTGCGGGGCGTGCGGGCGGGCCCACCACTACCCCCGTGAGTTCTGCCCCCACTGCTGGAGCGAGGACGTGCGCTGGGAGCAGGCGAGCGGCCGGGCCACGCTGTACACGTGGTCCGTCGTCCACCGCAACGATCTGCCGCCCTTCGGGGAGCGGGTCCCGTACGTCGCCGCCGTCGTCGATCTCGTCGAGGGGCCGCGCCTGATGACCGAGGTCGTGGAGTGCGAGGCGGCGGACCTGCGGGTGGGGATGGCGGTGGAGGCGGTGTTCCGGGAGGCCGGGGAGTTCCGGGTGCCGGTGTTCCGTGTGTGCGTGGCCCCGTAGGGGAGGGGCGCGCGGGCTTCGGTTTCAATGGGCGGGTGAGCCGTACTCCTGAGTCGTGTGCCGACGAATTGCCCCCCGGGTCCGCCGGGTTCGTAGAGTCCACGGGGTCCGCCGGGGCCGCCGAGTCGTCCGGGGTCGTGTCCCGCGCCGAGGTGCACGGGCACGGGCTCGTGCTGTGCGCCTGGGACGCCGAGTCCGACGCCGATGTGGACGCCTGGTTCCGGGGGCGTTCCGACCCGGAGTTCCGGCGGTGGAACACGCCCCTGATGCTGGACGACGGGCCCGAGGGGGCGCGTGAGTCGTTGCGGCGGCGCGCGGAGACCGACGCGGAGGGGAGCACCGCGACGTTCCGGGTCGTGGACGCGGAGAGCGGGGTCACGCTCGGGCAGGTCGGGTTCAGCGGGATCGACCGGCTGATGCGACGGGCCATGATCGGCTACTGGGTACTGCCGGAGGCCCGCGGCCGGCGGGTCGCCCGCCACTCGGTCGACCTCGCCACGCGCTGGGCCTTCGCCGAACTCGGCCTCCACCGCATCGAACTCGACCACGCCCTCGGCCACGACGCGTCCTGCCGGATCGCCGAGCGGGCAGGGTACCCGTACGAGGGGACCCTGCGCGGGGCGATGTGGGAGGAGGGGCGGCACGACGCCTTCCGCGACGCCCACCTCCACGCCCGCCTGGCCACCGACCCCGAGCCCGGTGGGGATGCATAGGGAGGGCCGCGCGGGAGCGTCCGGCCCCGGATGAAGGGGGCGTGAAATCCGCGTGCGGGCGGCGGGCCTTGCTCTGTACGGTCGTGAGAATGCGTGCAGAGGGACGTGACCACGGAAACGTACAAACACCCGACGACGACGTGAAGACACAGGCCCCCGACCACGACGTGAAGACACAGGCCCCCGACCACGGGTACGCCACCGTCGACGACCCCGACGGCTACTTCGGTGAGGCCGTCGCCGCCCACTACGACGAGACGTCCGCCGAGATGTTCGCCCCGGAGACGGTGGATCCGGCCGTGGCGTTGATCGCGGAACTCGCCGAACTGCCCGGACACAAGCCCCGCGCGCTGGAGTTCGGCGTCGGCACCGGACGTATCGCCCTGCCCCTCGCCCGCGCGGGTGTCCCCGTGCACGGCATCGACATGTCGCGCGCCATGGTGGAGCGGATGCGGGCCAAGCCCGGCGGGGACGCGATCGGCGTGACCATCGGGGACTTCGCCACCGCCCGCGCGGACGGCGAGTTCACCGTCGCCTACCTCGTTTTCAACACGATCAACAACCTGCTCACGCAGGACGCCCAGGTGGACTGCTTCCTCAACGCCGCCGCGCACCTCGTGCCCGGCGGGCACTTCGTCATCGAGGTCGGGGTGCCGGCGCTGCGCAGTCTGCCGCCGGGGCAGGACGCGGTGCCGTTCCATGTGGGCCCGGACCGGCTGGGGTTCGACACGTACGACGTGGCCACGCAGAGGATGCGGTCGCACCATGTGCGTGTCGTCGACGGGCGGGCGACACACCTCTCGATCCCGTTCCGGTACGTGTGGCCGGCCGAGCTGGACCTCATGGCCCGGCTCGCCGGGATGCGGCTGCGCGACCGCTGGGAGGACTGGGACCGGCGGCCGTTCACCAGCGACAGCACCCGGCACGTGTCGGTGTGGGAGAAGGACTGAACCGGTAGGGCCAAGGGCGCACGGGACGGGAGTGGGACATGGCGGCAGGGAACATCGACGAGGTCGTGGACGGGCTCGCCGAGGTCGTAAGGGACGCCCGCCGCGCCGGCGACCGGATCGGCTACTTCGCCGCGCTGTACCGGCAGGTGACCGTCGAGGTCCGTACGGCCATCCATGAGGGGCGGTTCGACGACGGCGCCCGCATGGACCGGTTCGACACGCACTTCGGGAACCGCTACTTCGAGGCGTACGACGCCTGGCGCGCCGACCGCGGGGGGCCGCGCTGCTGGCGTGTGGCTTTCGGGCTGCTGGACGACTCCGACACCGTGATCGTCCAGCACCTGCTGCTCGGCGTGAACGCGCACATCAACCTCGACCTGGCCGTCGCCGCCGCGCGGACCGCCCCCGGTGCGTCCATCCACGCGCTGCGGCGCGACTTCCTGCTGATCAACGACATCCTCGGCCGGGTCGTACTGGAGGTGCAGGACTCGATCGACGCCCTGTCGCCGCTCCTGTCGCTGCTGGACCGGATCGGGGCCCGCACCGACGAGCGGATCCTTGACTTCAGCATCCGCCGGTCCCGTGAGGAGGCCTGGCACAACGCCGTGCTGCTCGCCGGTCAGACCGAGGAGGAGCAGGCGGAGACCATCGAGCGGCTCGACATCCGGGCCGCCGTACTGGCCCGCCTGATCGCCCGCCCCGGCGGCCTCGTCCGACCGGCCCTGGAGCTGATCCGCGCCACCGAGAGCGACGACGTCCCGGCCGTCGTCGCCCACCTGGACAGGGCGATGGAACGGTCCGCCGCCCGGCGAAGCACGGACGCCACGGACGACTGAGCCCGGCTCCTCCCGAGGCAGGGCACGGACGGCTGAGCCCGGCTTCCCCCTCCGGCCAGGTAGCGGCCGGGGTCGCCCACGAGGCGACCGCGTGCCTCAGGGCCACAGAAGTTCCGTGGCCCAACCCCCCTCCGCCCTGCGGTAGACGAGCCGGACGTGGCGTCGGCGGGCGTCGCCCTGGAAGAACTCCACCTCGTCCGGCTCGACCGTGTACGCCGTCCAGGACGGTACGGGCGCGTCCGGCTCCCGTTCGGCCCGAGCCCACGCGTCGTCGGACGCCCGCTCCAGCTCCGCCAGGGAGGGCAGGACGGCGCTCTGCTGCCCCACGAGGGCCGCGGCCAGCGCGCCCGTCGAGCGGGCGTGCAGGTCGGCCTGGGCGAACGCGGCGGGGGCCACCGTGACCCGGCCGCGCACCCGCACCTGCCGCCCCCGCACGGGCCAGTAGAAGCCGAGGGCCGCGTACGGGCGGGCCGCCAGGTGCCGTCCCTTGCGGCTGCCGGAGTGCGTCGCGAAGTGCCAGCCGTGGTCGTCCACGTCGTGCAGCATCACCGTACGGACGTCCGGGTTGCCCTCCTCGTCGGCCGTGGCCAGCGACATCGTGTGCGGCTCGGGCTGCCCGGCCGCGACCGCGTCCGCGAACCAGGTGGTGAACAGGGGGACCGGTGCGGCGGGTGCCGCGGCCGGGTCGAGGCCGGGCAGCTCGGTGACCTCGGGGTCCCAGACCCGCAGGGTCCGCAGCAGCTGGACGAAGCCGGAGGGGGCGTCGGCGCCGGGAATGCTCATGCGGCGATTCTGCCGGGCCGCGCCGGGACCCCTCACCCCCGCCCCAGGACCACCGTCCCCGAGGAGCAGAACCAGCCTCCCGTGCCGGAGGCGACGGCGAGGCGGGGGAGATCGCCGCCGGGGGAGCGCAGCTGCCGCTCGCCCGCCTCGCCGCGCAGCTGGCGGACGGCCTCGACGAGGAGGAAGAGGCCGCGCATCCCGGGGTGCTGGGCGGACAGGCCGCCGCCGTCGGTGTTGACGGGGAGGTCCCCGGTGAGGGTCAGGCGGTTCTTCTCCACGAAGGGGCCGCCCTCGCCCTTCGCGCAGAAACCCAGGTCCTCCAGCGTCACCAGCGTCATGTAGGTGAACGCGTCGTAGATCTCTGCGAAGTCGATCTCGGACGGGCGGACCCCGGCCCGTTCGAAGGCGAGGCGGCCGCTGACCGCCGCCGGGGAGACGGTGAAGTCGGGCCACTCGGACATGGTGGTGTGGGAGACGTGCTCCCCGGTGCCGAGGACCCAGGCGGGGGTGGCCGGATGGCAGTCCCGTACGTACTCCTCGGCCGCCAGGACGACCGCCGCGCCTCCGTCGGAGCGGACGCAGCAGTGGAGCTTGGTGAAGGGGTCCGCGATCGGCGCGGAGGACAGCACGTCGTCGACGGTGATCGGCGTGCGGAACATCGCCTCCGGGTTCGCCGCCGCGTTCGCCCGGGCCTGCACGGCCACGGAGGCGAGCTGCTCCAGGGTCGTTCCGTACTGGTGCATATGGCGGCGGGCGGCCATGGCGTACTTGGCGATCAGGGTGTGCCCGTAGGGGACCTCGTACTGGAGGGGGCCGCGGGCGCCGAAGGAGAGGGTGCCGGTGCGGCGGCCCGCCCTGATGTCGGCGCGGGCCGTGGAGCCGTACACGAGCAGCACGACGTTCGCGTGCCCGGCGGCGATCGCGTCGGCCGCGTGTGCCGCCATGACCTCCCAGGTGGCGCCGCCGACCGATGTGGAGTCCACCCACGTCGGCCGCAGCCCGAGGTACTCGCCGACCTCCACCGGCGCCAGTGTCCCGAGGCCCGCCGACGCCAGTCCGTCCACGACGGTGTGCTCCAGGCCCGCGTCCGCGAGGGCCCGGCGGGCGGCCTGCGCGTGCAGCGCGTACGGCGTCGCGTCGTCCACCCGCCCGCAGTCGGCGAGCGCGACCCCCACGACGGCCACCTCGCGGCGGCCGGCCCTTCCCCTGCGAATCCCCGGTACGGCGGCAGCGGTCATGGATCTGACGGTACATCAGATTACCGCCGTGGGGGACCTGTGCTTCCGTCGCCTCCCGCTCTAACATGACGCACCGTCAGATCGATGCCGGATGGATGTCGGATCGAGCAGAGGGTGAGCAGAGGGGGACCCGCCCATGGACGCCCGCTTCACCGCCGAGCAGGAGGAGATCCGCCGCACGGTACGGGAGTTGCTGCTCAAGCGCAGTGGCCCGGAGGACGTCCGGGCGGCCGTACGGACCGGCGAGGGATACGACGCCGCGCTGTGGACGACGCTCGCCGAACAGCTCGGCCTGCCGGGGCTCGCGCTCCCCGAGGAGTACGGCGGGGTCGGCTGCTCGGTCACCGAACTGGCTCTCGCCTGCGAGGAACTGGGGCGCGGGCTCACCCCCTCGCCGCTGCCGGCCACCGCCCTCCTCACGGCCCCCCTCGTCCTCGCCCTCGGCACCGACCGCCAGCGCGAGCGGCTCCTCCCCCGCCTCGCCACCGGCCGCCTCACCGCCGCGCTCGCCGTCCCCGGCGCCGCCCTCGCCACCGCGCTCGCCCTGACCGGTGACAACCACGGGGCGTGGGCCGGTGGCGGACGCGCCGGGGGAGTGCAGGCACGGCGGTCCGGTGACGGCTGGCGGCTGTACGGGGAGGTCACGCAGGTGCTCGACGGGCACAGCGCGGGACTGCTCCTCGTGGCCGCCCACACCGGCGGGTTCGCCCGGTCACGCACCCTGCTCTTCCTCGTCCGGGCGGAGGCGACGGGACTCGTACGGGTACGGCAGACCGCCCTCGACGAGACCCGGCCGGTGGGCCGTGTCCAACTGCGCGACTCCCCGGCCGAGTTGCTGGGAGAGGACGACGAGGCGGACGTACCGGCCGCGCTCGCCGATGTGGGCGACGCGGCCGCCGCCGTCCTCGCCGCCGAGGCCGTCGGAGCGGCGGACCGGGCCCTGGAACGGACCGTCGCCCACGTACGGCAGCGGGAGCAGTTCGGGCGGCCGATCGGATCCTTCCAGACGGTCAAGCACCGGCTGGCCGACGTGTACGTCGGTGTGCAGGCCGCCCGGTCGGCCGCGTACTACGCGGCGTGGAGCGCGGGCGTGCGTGGTGAGCGGGTCGGCGTGCGCGGTGAGCGGGTCGGCGGGCAGGCCCTCGCCCAGGCGCTGGAGGCGCTGCGGACCGCCGCCGCGGAGGGCGTCCAGTTCCACGGCGGCCTCGGTTTCACCTGGGAACACCAGGTGCATCTGTACGTCAAGCGCGCCATGGCGGACGCACTGCTCCTCGGCCCCGTGCACCGGTTGCGGGGGCGGGCGGCGGAGTTGGCGGGCATGTTCGGCGACGACGAGGAGGTGCGGGGCTGATGGCCTCGAAGAGCGCGAGTGGCCTGAAGGACGCAGGCGTGCGATGGGTGCAGAAGGTGTCGTCCGCTCCGGCGTTCGCGCGGGTGGCGCCCCATGTCATCCCCGCCCTCGACCGGGCCGTGCACCGGATGACACGGGGCAAGGTGCTCCTCAGCGCGCAACTGCTGCCGGGGATCGTCCTGACCGCGACCGGGGCGCGGAGCGGGGTGCCGCGCCGCACACCGCTGGCCTGCATGCCCGAGGAGGGCGGCCGGAGCTGGCTGCTCATCGGCTCCAACTTCGGCCGGACCGACCATCCAGCCTGGACCGCGAACCTCCTGGCCCACCCCGACGCCGTGATCAGCTGGAAGGGCGAGGACATCCCGGTCACCGCGCGGCTGCTCCAGGGCGAGGAACGGGCGGCGGCATGGAAGGAACTGCTGCGCTTCTGGCCGCCGTACGCGACCTACCAGGCCCGGGTGGAGCGGGAGATCCGGGTGTTCCGGATCGCCCGGCGGTGAGGGCGCGGTTGTTCCGGATCGTCCGGCGGCGGCGAGGGCGCGGGTGTTTCCGTTTCGTCCGGCGGCGGTGAGACGCGGCGGGCGGTGCCCCTCGGGTGAGGGCGCCGCCAGCGTGACAGGAATCCGCGTCCTGGGCCGCCCGGGGGCTCCCGGCTACTTCGTGGGCTTCTTGCCGGTGATGCCCAGGTGCACCAACAGCGCCAGGTTCGGCTTCAGTTCGGCCTGCTTCACACCCCAGGACTGGAAGCCCTTCTGGTGCGAGGAGACCGAGGCGAGCATCGCCACGAGGGAACCGGCGAGGGCGCCCGGGCTCACGTCCTTGTCGACCCGGCCCTTGGCCTGAAGCTCCTTCACCGTCTCCGAGAGGGAGTTGGTGACCGAGTTCAGGATCTTCATGCGGATCTTGTAGAAGCGTTTGTCGCCCTCGGCGGCGCCCAGGTCCACGACCCGGAGGATCGCGTCGTTCTTGCGCCAGAACTCCAGGAAGCCGTCGACGAGTTCCTGGGCGGTCTGCCAGCCGGCCTTGCCCACCCAGGAGCGTCCTTCGAGGAGGGACGTCAACGTGGCGCCCTCGGCGGCCATTTGCTCCGCGATCTCCAGAACCGCGCCCTCGACGTCCGGGAAGTACTGGTAGAAGGTCGCGGGCGAAGTCCCCGCCTTCCGGGCGACATCGATGACTTTGACGTCCCGGTAGGGGGAGGAGCTGAGCATCTCGCTGAGGCAGTCGAGCAGCTTCTGCCGGGTCGCCTGCCCACGTCGGCCGGCCACGCGGCCGTCGACGGTACGCACTTGTCCTGTCATGCCGTCAGCTTACCGAGGGGTGATCGGAGCGCGATTCGGCCGACTGCAAATGGGGAGTGCGGGCTTCACCAAGGGCTTCTCGGGACGCGACGGGCAGCGGGGTGGCGGGTTTCTTTCGCCGCGGGGGAGAAGCGGAACGGGCGGGTACGCCGGGGTGGGCGGGTACGCCGGGCCGTGCCCCCGCATCGCCGGCCACCCGCACGCACCCGCTCCGCGCGCGGGCGGCGTGGGGCGCCGTTAGCTTGGCGGTATGTACCCCGAGGGCGTTCCGTGCTGGATCGATGTGCAGCTTCCCGACGTGGAGGCCGGGAAGCGTTTCTACGGCGAGCTCTTCGGGTGGACGTTCAAGGTGGCCCCCGGCGACGGGGCGCACGAGGTCTGGGCGTATCTCCCCGGGATCCCCGTGACGTCCGCCACCCTGTCCGACGCCACCCCGCCCGACGCCTCCTCGGACACGCCCTCGGACGCCCCCCGGGACGCCTCGGCGGCCGTCTCCTCGGACGTCCCCCTCGCCCCCGTCGCCGCGCTCGTGCCCAAGCCCGACGGGCGGATGCCCACCGTGTGGACGCCGCACTTCGCGACGCCGGACGCGGTGGCGCTCACCGCCCGGATCAGGGCGGCCGGAGGGCAGGTGATCACGCCGCCGACCCCGGTCGGGGACCTCGGGGTCGCGGCGCTGGCCACGGACCCGGAGGGGGCCGTGTTCGGGCTGTGGCAGGCGGGCACGCACCCGGGGTTCGGGCGGCGGCACGAGCCGGGGACCTTCGCCTGGGCGGAGTTGTACACGCGGGACACCAAGGCGGCCAACGCCTTCTACGCCCACCTCTTCCACGACGCGCTCTTCGGGCCCGACGCCGACCCCGACTTCGGGCGGGCCGCCGTCACCGAGGTGTTCCCCGCCGAGATGCCGCCGCACTTCCTCGTCCACTTCGGTACCGAGGACTGCCAGGCCGCCCTGGGCGTGGTCACCCGGCTCGGCGGGCGGGTCCAGGTGCCGCCCTTCGACACGTCGTACGGAAATGTGGCGGTCGTCACGGACAATCAAGGCGCGTCGTTCGCGCTGCTCCAGCGGAGCGCCGGGGGCGACTGGCGGGAGGCGCCGCAGGAGGAGGGTCGGGAGGGGCAGGACCCTGACGATCTGCGGCTGGAAGGGGACGAAGGGCGCGAAGACGAAGGCTGAGGGGCTGTCGCGCCAACGTCGTACGGGTAGGCCTCTTGGAGCGTCCTGGGGGCGGACGAGGGGGTTGTGCGCCGGTGGTACGCCACCGTTCGCGGTGTTTCATCATGCGGTCTCCCGCTTCCCACGGGGCGGACGGCGTGGTTTTGTCCTGAGACACCCCGTTCCGCCCCCGGGTTCGCAACCTGCCCCCGGTACAGGAAGAATCGGGGTGCGTGCCGCCAGGGCGGTGCGGTGGTGAGACGCTGCACGGGGCCGCGCACACAACGTGGGTGACGCGGGCCGTACGGGGAGGTGGCAGGGCAAGTGGATCAGCTGACGCAGCACGATCCGCGGCGGATCGGGCCGTTCGAGGTGCTGGGACGGCTGGGTGCCGGCGGCATGGGGCTGGTCTATCTGGCGCGCTCGGCGTCGGGTCGGCGCGTGGCGATCAAGACCGTGCGGACGGAACTCGCGGAGGACCAGCTCTTCCGGGTGCGTTTCACGCGCGAGGTCGAGGCGGCCCGCGCGGTGTCCGGCTTCTACACGGCGGCCGTGGTCGACGCCGACCCGCGGGCCGCCGTGCCGTGGCTGGCGACCGCGTACGTCCCCGCGCCCTCGCTGGAAGAGATAGTGAACGACTGCGGACCGCTGCCGGTCCAGGCCGTGCGCTGGCTCGCCGCGGGTGTCGCCGAGGCCCTCCAGTCGATCCATGGCGCCGGTCTCGTCCACCGTGGCCTCAAGCCGTCGAACGTCCTCGTCGTCGAGGACGGGCCCCGCGTGATCGACTTCGGTATCGCCTCCGGCGTATCGAACACCCGTTTGACGATGACGAACGTCGCCGTGGGTACGCCCGCGTACATGTCCCCCGAGCAGGCGAAGGACTCGCGCAGCGTCACCGGCGCCAGCGACGTCTTCTCGCTCGGGTCGATGCTCGTCTTCGCGGCCACCGGGCACGCGCCCTTCCACGGCGCCAACCCGGTCGAGACCGTCTTCATGCTGCTGCGTGAGGGCCCCGACCTGTCCGGGCTCCCGGACGATCTGCGGCCCCTCATCGAGTCCTGTATGCAGATGGACCCGACGGCCCGGCCCAACCCGGCCGACCTCCAGGCGCAGCTCGCCCCTCATCTCTTCGGCTCCGGGTCCGACGACAGCGGTACGGCGTCGGCGTGGCTGCCCGAGAAGGCCGTCGGCCTCATCGAGTCCCGCCGCGGCGGGCGCCCGTCCCCCAAGCCGGGCCAGACCTCCGGCGGCCGCGGTGGCGGCCGGCCCACGGCCCCGGCCCCCGTGCCGCCCCCGCCCTCGTACGACCCGGCGCCCGTCTCCGTCGGCGCCCCCGACACCGGGCCGGTACGGCTCGCCGGCGCCCAGGTGCCCATCGGGCCCGGCCCGCGGGTCGCCGACGCCCGTGCCGCCGCCGTGAAGGCGCCCCCGCCTCGGGCGGGCCTCGCCGCGTCCTGGTCCCGCCCCCGCGCCGGGGTGAACGGCGCCGACCCGGCGCCCGCCGTGACCGCCCAGCCCGCGCACGAGCCGGCCGCCTCCGGCTGGCGCCCCTGGCGTTTCCGCATGTCGAACGATGTGTGGGGCACCCCGTCCGTCGCCGGTGACCTCGTCTACGTCACCTCCTTCGAGGTGCACGCCCTGGACGTGGCCACGGGGCGGCGCCGCTTCAAGACCCGTGACGTCGCCTGGTCGATGGCGGTCGCGGACGGCCGTATCCACGCCTCCGACGGCCCCACGCTCTTCGCACTCGACGCACGGGAGGGCGCCGACCTGTGGCGGCTGTCCACCGACGCCTGGGTGTACTCGCTGAAGGCCGACCGGGGCACGGTCGTCACCGCCACGCGGGGCGGCGGCGTCCAGGGCTGGGAAGCCTCGAACGGGCACAAGCTCTGGGAGATCACCGGCACCCAGACCGACTTCGAGTCCCCCGAGGCCGGGCCGCTCGTCCACGACGGCACGGTCTACGTCTGGAAGGACGCCCGGCTGCGCGCCCTGGAGGCCCGTACGGGTGAGGAGCGCTGGTCGTACCCCATCGGCGACGCGGCGTCCTGCGGCGGTGTCCCCGTCCGGCTGACCCCGGCGTCGGACGGCTATGTGTATGTCTCCGCGGGCAGCCGGGTTCTCGCCATCGACGTGGCGAGCGGTCATGTCCGCTGGCACTTCGAGGCACCGGCGGTGTTCCTGTCCGCGCCGACGTTCGCGCCGGGCCCGGCGGTGACCGGAGGCGGCATCTACCTGGCCGACTACCTGGGCACGGTCTACGCCCTCGACGCGACCGACGGCCGCGACCGCTGGCGCATCGCGACGGAGTCCCGCTCCTCCTTGGAGCCGGTCCTGGTGGCCGCCGGCCATGTCCACGTCGGCAGCGGCAAGGGGCTCTACACCCTCGACGCGGTCACGGGGACGCCGAAGTGGCGCTTCCAGGCGGGCGGCGAGATCGTCGGCGCCCCGTCGGTGGCGGAGGGCCGCATCCACTTCGGCTCCACCGACCACCTCCTCTACACGCTGAAAGCGGACGACGGCCGCCTGCGGTGGAAGCTCGCGACGGGCGGGGAGATCACCGGCTCCCCGGTGGTCAAGGACGGCGTGGTGTACGCGTGCAGCAAGGACCGCTGCGTGTACGCGCTGGACGCGGAGAAGGGGACGGGGACGGCCCGCACGAACTGAGTGCCGGGTGCGTGGTACTCCGGCGGTACCCCGAAGCATGCCCCGGGGACGGCGTCGGCGGGGAGAGGGCGGGCGTGCAGCATCGCGTCGGTGGCGCGGGCGTGTTCTGTCCGCCCCTCGAAGGAGTGCCCAGAGGACGGTCGTGGTAGCGGCGGATCCGGCGCCGCCCCTGTCAAGCAAGCGCTTTCAGTCAATCTCCCAAATGATCTGGCGGCTCCCTCGGGGCCTTTGGTTGAGTACTCGCAGTCATACCAAGGGCACCAGACGTGAGGAGATGTCCCATGGGTACATCGCGCATCATGAAGGTCGTCGCGGTCGTCGCGATCGGAGCGCTGACGGGGATGGCCAGTCCGGCGCTCGCTTCGGCACAGTCGCCTAGCGGCTCCTGGACCCCGAACCCCCTTTCCTTGTCGACCCTTGAAGGGCAGGCGACAGCAGCCCCGATCGTCGGGCTCAGAAACGCGAAGTCCGGCAAGTTCCTGCAGCCCACAGGCAACAGCACGGCGAACGGCGCCAAAGTCGTCCAGCAGCCCGGAGATGATCAGAATTCCTCGCAGTACTGGGACATGATTCAGGACGGCGACTACTTCAGCTTCGAGAACGGCCGCTCGGGCAGGAACCTGGGGATCGACGGCGCCAGCACGGCCAATGGTGCGTCGGCGATCATCGCGAACGGGTCCGGTGACACGAACCAGGACTGGGTGATCGTCCCGGTGTCGGGCGGCCAGACGGACGATGCCAGGCTGCAGAACCGTAAGAGTGGCAAGTGCCTGGGTATCTCCGGCGCCAGCACCGCCAACGGCGCGCAGGCCGCCCAGTTCACCTGCGACGGGTCGGAGAACCAGCGCTGGATCCTTGACTTGCTGTGATCTTCCAGGGTCAGGCGCGCTTCAGCCGCCGTGCCGTTGGCACGGCGGCTGAAGCGGTAGTTGACTGCTCCCAGGGCACTTCGGACCAGCATCGGACGCCTTGGCGACTGCCCTCAACGACTGCGAGATCCTCGCAGGAGCGGAACTGAACACCCGAGATCGTCAGCACGTGAGTACGGGTATGAACCCCTCGCTCTCGGCGTCGCCCCGATTAACCCTGTCCGGTTCGTCGCGGCTCGGCTGGCTCGACGCGTTGCGCGGCATCGCGGCGCTGGTGGTGGTGTTCGACCACTCGTCGTACTCGTTCATGGCCGAGTTCCGACGAGAGCTGATGCCGGAGTTCAACACAAGCCGTTACGGCATCATGGTGTTCTTCCTGGTCAGCGGCTACATCATCCCTGCCTCGCTGGAACGCAGGGGCTCCGTGAGAACGTTCTGGATCGGCCGTCTCTTCCGCATCTACCCTCTGTGGGCGGCCGTCGTGACGGGCATGGTGGCGGCCGCGGCGCTGGGCGTGGCAGAGGTCCGCGACTTCGACGGACAGAACGTCGCCTCGGTGGCCGCAGCCCATCTCATGCTGTTCCAGGAGCTGTTGGGAACACCCAATCTACTGCTCGTTCTCTGGACACTCTCGTACGAGATGGCCTTCTACCTGCTGGTGGTCGCCCTCTTCACCGTCCGCTCGCACCAGCGGTCCATCGCGGTCGCGGTCACCTTGGCGGGGCTCGCCGCGCTGAGCGTGGCAGCGGGTTTCGCGCTCCCGGTCTCAGCCCTCTCCCACGCCCTGGGCACAGGCCGGCTCATCGCACTCACGTCGGTCGTCATGGTGGTGGCCATCTGCTGCGCGTGCTTCGGGTCGACCGCGCTGCGCGTGTTCGGGGGCGTGCTGGGCGGCGTTCTCGCCCTGGTCCTGGTCGCCTTCAACGGCACGGTCCCGGTGTGGGAGGGCCTCGTGATCCTCGCCGTGATGTTCCTCGGCACGGCGGTCTATCGGGCAGACACCGGTCAGAGCAGGTGGGCGTACGTGGGGTGCGCGGCCGCTGTGGTGGTCGCCTGCGCGATCGGGAGCGCATACGTCGACGGCGACGGGGGTCATTTCACCCGACGCGCGTGGATCCTGTCCTTCCTGCTGGCCGTGGCCACCTTCGGCGTCGGCCTGTTGCTGCGCCGTCGGCGGATCCCGCGTCTCCTGGCCGGACTGGGCACGATCAGCTACTCGGTCTACCTCGTGCACCCGTTGCTGCTGGCGGTGAGTGACAGCACGATCGGCCGCCGGCGACACGACGACCTCGTGCTGGAAGTCGTCTTCTATGTCGTGCTGTTGCCCCTCTGCGTGCTGACCTATCGCTGTGTCGAGGCACCGGCCCAGAGATGGGGACGGAACCTGGCACGCCGTGACGCCCCGGACCGGCCGGTGTCCGGGGCGTCGTCAAAGGCGGAGCAAGCAGGCCGGGTGGCTAGCGGGTGATCAGCGACCAGCCCTGATTGGTCGAGCCGTCGCAGCTGAACTGGGCGGCTACGGCGCCGTTGGCGGTGCTCCCGCCAGAGATGCCGAGGCACAGTCCGCTCTTACGGTTCTTGAGCTCGAAGACGGTGTCGTTGCGCCAGTTGAGGGTCCAGTCCTGGTTGAGGTCGCCGGACGGGTTCGCCTGGATGGCCACCGCGCCGGGTGAGGTGCTGGCGCCATTGATTCCGGCGTTCAGACCGGAGTTGTCGTTCCAGAAGGTGGTGAAGGACCCGTCGGCGACGAGCCACCACGACTGCCAGGCACCCGAGGAAAGGGGCTGCTGAACGAGGCTGGCACCCACGGAGGTGCTGCCACCTGCGGGCTGAAGGTACTTCTGGGACTTGAGGTTGCGCAGGCCCAGGGGCTCCGCGGCAGCCTTGGACTTGATGCTGGAGGATGTCACGGGCGTCGGCTCGCTGCTCTTGGGCGACTGTGTGTCGGCGAGCGCGGGACTGGCCGCAGCCAGCAGGCCGCCGACCATGACCGCGGTGATGACGTTCCTGCTTCGTCTGGTGCTCATGCAGCATCTCCTTACCAGTGGTGCTCCTGAGGTGACCATGAGTACTCAACCAGGCAGCCAGAAGGATTCGCTAGGGCGTTCGAGAAGATCGACTGAGAGCGCTTTCTTGACGGAGGCTTGGTGCGTGTGCGGGCCGGATTCGGCGGTGGTGGTGTTGTACCCGACGCGGGTGGGGTCGAATATCTCTCCAGAGGACGCCAACCAGCGCCAAGACCCTCAGTCCTGGGTGGGCCGAACGGCACCACCGCACGAGTCCGGCCTACTGGAAAACGACCCTCCGCTTTATGGCGAGGCTGAAAACGGATCCCTCCCGCGCGACCTCTGGCGCCTGCCCGGGCATCGCGGCCTGGGTATGCAACCAGCCAGGAGATTGTGTCCCTTCTCTCCGTAGCGGGAGCGGGTCAGCGGCGCGGACGGGAGCCGGCGGTACAGACCCCGACGGGATTCACGTCGTCGGCTTACCGCGGGGAGCGGGCTGCTCTCGCGGCCTCGCGGTGGCGGTCGCCCAGCAGCGCCGAGTGGTAGCAGTGGCGTGCGCGGACGCGGCAGCCGTCGTCGCAGACGAGGACGTGGTCGAGCCACGCATGGAACGTGGCCCTGACCGGGTCCGGTTGCTCGGGCGGCGCCCCCGGCGCTCCCTCGCTCATGCCCATCTCGGCCGCTCCTCCCTCAAGTAGGCCGCGACATACGGCCGTACGAGATCCCGCTCCGCGTGCACCGGCTCCTCGGGGCACGCGTTCCTGTGGGGACGCGCCGACTCCCAGCACGGTTCGCGGGGGAGCAGCGGTAGCCACCGGCCGTGTGCGACGCGATGCCGCTCCGAGCGCGCGGCCCAGCGGCGCCACCGGCCGCGTTCGGGGCTGAGCGGCGGCAGGGCTACCGGTCGCAACCGGACTCCCTGGGCACGAGGAAGTAGGCCCACACGGACTTGGTGAACGGCCGCGCCTCGCACCCCCACCGCTCCGCCAGCGCGGCCACGAGCACGAGTCCGAGCCCGCCGTCGGCCTCGGGGCCGCGTTCCGCACGGGGCGCTGGAAGCCGCCCCCGGTCCGGGTCCGCCACCTCGACGAGCAGGCCGCAGCCCCGGATCGAGAGGGTCACCTCGATCTCGGCGAGGGGCACCTGGCAGTGCCGCACGGCGTTGGCGACGAGCTCGGTGGCCACGGTGGCGATGTCGGCGGCGAGT
The DNA here is from genome assembly GCF_023516595.1 of Streptomyces neyagawaensis. Lineage (GTDB taxonomy): Bacteria > Actinomycetota > Actinomycetes > Streptomycetales > Streptomycetaceae > Streptomyces > Streptomyces neyagawaensis. The sequence goes on from NZ_JAMGBG010000046.1 coordinate 47,543, forward strand.
TCACCACCGACCGCCCAGTCCTTGAGAATCCGCCGCACCTCGGCCCGAGCCTCGGGGACGTGCCGTCTGCGCTTGGGGATACGGAAGGAGTCACGGCGAGGGTGGGAGGGGCGAGGGGCGAGTGCGGGCATGGCGAGAAGACCCCCTGACGTGTCGTCAAGACCGGCCGCTGAGGGGCGGCGCGTGCTTGGAAGCTAGAGGCAAATTCGCGACCCGTGCAATGACAACGACTGAATACATGCATGAGTGCCACTCGATGGAGTGATGTCGCTCTCTGGGAGGGTGCCGGACGTGGCATGGTTTGCCGCAGGAGAGGGGGGTGCTCATGCCCGCAGGTGGACGACCGACCGTGCGCAGTAGGCGCTTGGGTTCGGCACTCAGGACGTTATCGGCAGGCCGCCAAGGTCGATCAGCCGCAGGCCGCCGAAGTGATCGCGTCAAGTCAGGCAAGAATCAGCCGCATTGAGACGGGTCATGCGACGCCCCGAGTCATCGAGGTGCGGCTGCTGTTGGACGCGTACGGCATCGCGGACCAGGAAGTCCGCGACAAGCTTGAGGACTTGGCCAAGCACTCCAAGAACCGTGGCTGGTGGCTCGAACACGCGGAGCACCTACGGCCCGACTACCTCGACCACATCGCGTTGGAGGACGACGCGACGTACATCCGTGAGTGGTCCCCGGTTCTGGTGCCAGGGCTTCTGCAAACCCCGGCCTATGCCGAGGCGGTCATCTCGGCGACTCCTCACTACATCGCTCCTGACCGGATCGACCATCTGGTGAAGGTGCGTGCGGGGAGGCAAGCGAAGATCGAGGAGGGCGGGGCAACGTACGCCGTCATCATCTGGGAAGCGGTGATCGCGCACCCGGCAGTGAGCCCCGACCTCCATCGGGATCAGCTCTCCAGGATTCTTGAGGTAGGAGAGCGGAAGAATGTCACCGTGCAGGTCCTGCCGTTCAGCGCGGGACCGGTGGCGGGCCTGACTGATCCCTTCTCCTCCTTCAGCTTCGAATCCGAGCCGATCGTCGAAGCCGTAACCCTGGAAAACCTGCGGGGCACTTCGGTCTTGGAGGCACCCGAGGACCTCGCGGCTTACGCCCATGCGCACGACCATCTACGATCGGCAGCACTGGCACCTGATGCCAGTGCGCTGCTGATTCGGAGCGCACTGCGAAGTAGCAAGGAAGACGCATCGTGACCGAGGTCATAGGCCCCTTCCGGAAGTCCTCGCACTCCGGAGGGGAGGGCAACTGCGTTGAAGTCGCCTCCACCTCCACCGGCGGCCGAGCCGTCCGCGACAGCAAGAACGCCCGCGGCCCCCTCCTCCACCTCACCCCCGACGGCTGGCGTGCCTTCCTCGACGGGGCCAAGAGCGGCGCGTTCGGGTAGCGGAAGCGGTCCGGGCGGCACTCCTGATGTCCGTGCGCGACTCATTCGGAGCGCCCTGCGAATGAACTCCCCCACGGGCCAGGGCAACCTCCGTCCGAGGTATCGAATGGGCGCGGCTGCGGGCCGCCTGTTTTCAGCCCTGGCCATGGGGTTTGAGGCCCGCCCTGGCGGTGTTGCGGATCCGCTTGGTGCGGCCGGCTACGGCGAGAATCTCCATGGCCTCGGTGTTCGTCCCGGCGGCGGTCTTGAGCTGGAGCCAGTCGGAGGACGCGAGGAGGTCGTCCGGCTGCCAGGGCAGCTTGAGCGTGACGGCGCGGAAGATCGACCACTCGCGCAGGCGCTGAGTCAGAAGGGGGTGGTCGATCGTGGTCCGGGTCATCTCCCGCGCCCACTCCTCATAGGCGCGACCGGGGTGGAGGCCGGCGGCCCGACGGTCCAGGTGTCGCAGTACGGCGGACCGGGCCATCGTCTGGTCCGGATCGGTGAGCACACGGCTGACTAGGTCGGCTTCGTCCGCGTCGGCGACGTTCCCCAGCCTGTCGAGGTAGGCCGCGAAGCGGATGTGCTCGTCCGGGTTCCGCAGGATGTCCTGAAGGTTCACGCGGCCCGCTCCTCGTGCTCTACCAGGACACCCTCTCGAACCGTGCGACGGCCCGGACCAGGATCATTCGGCAAGGTGCGCCCTTCGTCTGTTCGGCCGGTTGAAGCACCGCTCCACGACGTTGCGACGCTTGTAGAGGTGCTCGTGCTGGAACGGCATCCGTCACCCCTCCAGGTGCAGGTCGCTGCGGTCGATCCAGGACGGGGCGACGAAGATGCCGTCGCCGACAGAGGCCATTGAGGCTTCCCGCAGGGACCAGGCGCGGGACTCCTCGACCAGGTGCTCCCACGGTGCGGTCCAGTCGAGTTCCCAGTCCAGGGTGGTGCCGGGGATGCCGTACTCGCGGCCGGCGTCCAGCCGCCAGAACTGGGAGTACAGGATCACCTGGGCGTGGTCGGCCAGGTCGTTGACGATGTCGGTGAAGTGAGCCGAGGGCCAGCGGGGGACGTCGTCCGCCGCGGTGGCTCGGAGGCGTGCGGTGAGCGGCGGGACGACAGGGGTGCGCGCGCCCAGTTCGGTCAGGGCCCAGCGAATGCCGACCGGCTCGGTCCAGTCCGGCGGAGTCGCACGTTCCAGACACGCGCGGTGGGCGCGGCGCAGGGGCTCGACCGCACCCTCGACGTCCAGGCTCGCCAAGGCCGTGGCCGCCCATTCGCGGACGGTCGGGTTGTCGCTGTTCAGCAGCCCGATGAGGGCGGGTCCGCAGCGGGGGTCGCCCACCTCCTCGAAGACCTCGATGGCGGTCAGCTGCCCGAAACCGCCGAGGGAGGGCAGCCCGTCGATGAGGGCGGGGAGGGCGTCGGCGCCCATCTCGATCAGTTCCGCGCGGGCGTCGTACGACGGGCCGGTCGCGTCGTCGAGCTGCTGGACGAGTCTCTCGATGTGCGTGGTCATGGGTGGTCCAGGCGCCAGGGCGTGGGGAGCCACCAGCAGACGGGGCGGATCTCGCACGAGCCGGGCATCGCTTCCAGCACGCGATGCCCGCGGCAGGGGCAGGGGGCGGGGGAGGAGGTGCTCATTCGAGCAGTCTCGTCGCCGGTCCCGCCGGGGTGCCATGGTTTTCTTCGCGCTGTCGCGCTGTCGCGCTGTCGCGCTGTCGCGCTGTCGCGCTGTCGCGCTGTCGCGCTGTCGTTCGCGTCCGGCTCGTGGGGGCTCGGGCGGTGTCGATCGCGGGCCGGGTGGGTGCCGGGTCGCTCATTTGTACGTTCGGTTAATCGAATGTGTCCGATGTATTGACGCGCCCTCTTTTCCGGATTTAACCTCTGCCCGATTTCGCGAACAGTGTTCGATATATCGCTCAACGTGCCCGATTGGACAGTGAGTTGGTTATGACGGCTTCCGGCGGAAGCGCCGCCCACCTGAAACGCCTTCGCGGGCGCTGAGGAGCACAGCCACCCGGCGCGTGCCGCAACCGCCCCACCTGGGCAGACGTACGTGCTAGCGCGCCCTGACCTGCTGTCACCATGGCGCCCTGGGCGAAGCGGTGAAACACCGTCGCTCGGATCTCCCCTTCCGGTCCGCGCGGTGCCCGGGGCCCGTCCCGCCCACTCCGAGACCAAGTTCCCCCCCGTCACCCCGCTCCCCCTTCGCCCGGCGGTGGCACCCGCATCCGACAGGAGATCCGATGTCTGCGCTCCGCGCCCGGCTGACGGTGATATTGCTCGCCGTCTGCCTCCTCTTCACGGGCCAAGCCCTCACCACACCCCAGCGGGCGGCCGCCGCCGAACCCGGCTACCTGATGGTGCACTTCCTCAACGACTCCGCGACCGGTCAGATGCTGTACGTCGCGCACAGCGCGGACGGCCTGCACTGGAACGACCTCAACGGCGGACAGCCGGTCCTCAACTCGAAGATCGGTACGAAGGGCGTGCGCGACCCCGCACTGGTGCGCTCCCAGGACGGCAGCAAGTACTGGATCATCGCGACCGATCTGTGCATCCGCTGCGGCTCGACGTACGCCAACGGCAGCCCCAACTTCGTGGTGTGGGAGTCGACCGACCTGGTGAACTGGTCGGACCCGTGGCTGCTCCCCGCCGCCTCACTGGTCCCCGGCGGAAAGAACGCGTGGGCGCCGGAGGCGATCTGGAACCCCGAGACCAACGACTACGTCCTGTACTGGGCGACGAACGCCACGCTGAACGGCATCAACAAGTACCGCATCTACGCCGCCCGCACCAAGGACTTCCGCACCATCACCACCCCGCAGATCTGGATCGACCCGCCCGGCAGCACCGCGGTCGTCGACACCCAGATGACCGAGGTGCCCGCAGGTACCGGCCCCTACCGCTACCTGAGGGCTTCCGGCGACGGCCAGAACAACATCGAGGGCAGCAACTCGATCCTCGGGACGTGGACCAACCTCGGCAACCTCTCCAGCATCGGCCTCACCGGCAACGTGGTCGAGGGCCCGGTCTGGATGAAGTTCCAGAACAGCAATCAGTGGGCCCTCTACATCGACTACAACAGCCCGCAGGGCGTACGCGAGTACAGGCCGATCCTGACGACCAACCCGTTCGACGTCAGCACCTACCAGCTCCAGCCGGCGGCCAACTACGACATGGGCGGCACCGCCAAGCGCCACGGCGCGATCATGCCCCTCACCTCCGCCGAGGAGAGCCGCGTCCTCGCACGCTGGCCCAGCACCCCGGCGCAGCGGCTCCAGTCGTACAACTTCCAGGACCGCTACGTGCGCCAGACCAACTTCGACGTGCGCATCGACCCCAACGTCAGCCCCGTCGAGGACTCCCAGTTCCGGCTGCGGCCCGGCCTGGTGGGCACCGGCACCGTCTCCTTCGAGTCGGTGAACTACCCCGGCTACTTCCTGCGCCACCAGAACTACGACTTCCAGCTCGTCCGCAACGACGGCTCCGCCCAGTTCGCCGCCGACGCCACCTTCAACAAGGTCGCCGGACTCGCCGACCCCAGCTGGTCGTCCTTCCAGTCGTACAACCACCCCGACCGCTACATCCGCCACTACGCCTACCAGCTCCGCCTCGACCCCATCACCACCACTCTGGGCCGCAGTGACGCCACCTTCCGTGTGACGAACTGACCCGCATCGCCATGGGTGCCGGCGCCGCCGCCAGGGCGGTGCCGGCACGGATGCGTCCCCCCCCACGTCCTTACGCCCCGGAGGCACCAGATGAGTGCAACACCCCTCCCGTCGCGCCGGCTCTTCCTCGGCATGGCCGCGGCCGTGCCGCTGTCCACCACCGGCGTGCTGACCCTCGGCAGCCGGTCCGCGAGCGCCGCGACGACCTCCCCGTTCGTCATGGCCTACTTCACCCAGTCACCGAGAAACCTCGGCACGGACTACGGCCTGCACCTCGCGGTCAGTACCGACGCGCTGCAATGGATGCCGCTGAACCAGAACAACCCCGTCGTGACCCCGACCGCGGGCGACGGGGGTCTGCGCGACCCCTTCATCCTGCCCAAGCAGGACGGCACCTACGTCGTCCTGGCGACCAATCTGAAGGGCACCGACTGGACCAAGAAGACCCCGTACATCCACGTCTGGGACTCCGCCGACCTGCGCTCCTTCGACAACTACCGTCTGCTGAAACTGCACGACATGGACACCCACACCTGGGCGCCCGAAGCCTTCTGGGACCCCTCCCGCGGCCAGTACGCCCTCACCTACTCGGCCGTCAACAGCAGCGGACACAACGTGATCATGGTGAACTACACCACGGACTTCCAGACGGTGACGGCACCGCAGGTCTTCTTCGACCCGGGCTACGACATCATCGACGGCACCCTGGCCAAGAACGTGAACGGCGTCAACTACCTGTACTACAAGGGCCGCAACAGCCTGGTGGGGGCGAGGTCCACCTCCCTCGCCCCCGGCAGCTTCACCCAGTTCACCTCGGGCCTGGCACCACAGGGAGGCATCGAGGGCCCGATCCTCGCCGAGGCCTCCGGCACCTGGTACCTGTGGGGCGACGCCAACGCGCTGTTCTACGCCTACCAGACCAACGACCTCTCCACCGGCACCTGGACCGCCACCGACCGGCGCCTCTACACCCAGCCGCTGAACTCCAAGCACGCCGACATCAAGCCGATCCCCCAGACGGTGTACGACAACATGATCGCCAAGTGGGGAAAGCCTGCCTGGAACCGGCTGAAGTCCTACAACTTCCCGGACAGATACTGGCGGCAGGTCGACTCCCTCGGCCGCATCGATCCGTACCCGTTCGACCCCTACACCGACTCGCAGTGGAAGCTCGTGCCGGGGCTGGCCGACCCCTCCGGCGTCTCCTTCCAGTCCCTCACCCAGCCGACCCGCTATCTGCGGCACTCCTTCTACCAGCTGCGGCTGGACACCAACGACGGCACCACGAGGTTCGCCCAGGACGCCACCTTCCACAAGACCGCCGGGCTCGCCGACCCGTCCTGGTCGTCGTTCCGCTCCCACAGCCACCCGGACCGCTACATCCGGCACTACAACTACGCGCTGCGCATCGACCCGATCTCCACCGCCACCGCCAGAGCCGACGCCACCTTCTCCGTCTGGTACTGAGACGACCCGCACGCTCCGAGTGCGACCGGCTCATGCTGGTGCGCTGGGGCACAAGCGCAGCAACACGCTGATGACGGCGGCCGGGGCGGGGCTGAAGCCAGCGGTGACCTAATCCGGTTGACCGCCCCGGCAGCCGGTGCTGGAGTCGGTGCGTGGACAGCATTCCCGCCAACCGGCGGCTCTGGAACCGGATCAGCGGCGCCTACCAGCACAGGCACGACCCGCGGATCGGTGCCGCACCCCGGCTCTGGGGCATGTACTCCATCCCCGACGCACACCTCGGCGCCCTGGGCGATGTCACCGGCAAGCGCGTCCTCGAACTCGGCTGCGGCGCCGGCCAATGGTCCCGGGCGCTCGCCGCCGAGGGCGCCGCCGTGGTCGGGCTCGACCTGTCCGAGGCCCAACTCGCCGCGGCGGCCGATGCGATGGGGGCGGCCCGCTACCCGCTGGTGCAGGGCGCCGCCGAACGACTCCCCTTCGCCGACGAGACCTTCGACCTGGTGTTCTGCGACTTCGGCGGGCTCAGTTGGGCGCCTCCGCATCTGGCCGTCCCGCAGGCCGCGCGCGTCCTGGTCCGGGGCGGGCGCCTGGTGTTCAACGTCGCCAGCCCCTGGTTCGAAGCCTGCTACGACGAAGCCGCCAGCCGTGTCACCACGACGCTGCGGAAGGACTACTTCGGGCTGAACGGCATCGACGAAGGCGACGGCGCGACCAGCTATCAGCTCACCTACGGCGACTGGGTCAGGGTGCTGCGCGGCGCGGGTCTCGTCATCGACGACCTCATCGAGCCGCGGCCCGAACAGGGAACACCCAACGGCTACAACGAGACCGACCCACCCGACTGGGCACACCGCTGGCCGGCGGAGCTGCTCTGGGTGACCCACAAGCCGTGAGTTCCTGCGCGCGGAGACCCGCAGACATGCCCTCGCCGGACGGGCCGTGCCGGGCAATCCCGTTCGAACCATTGACGTGTTGGGCGGGTGGCGCTCATCATCGGGCCACTCGATGTCAGCGTTGACATATGTCATCGATGACACTCTCTGGCCGGCGGTGTGGACGACAGCGCGGGCCAGGGCGCCACATCGTCGGGTCGCTCGCCGCAGGCTGTGCTGCGAGGGCGGCCGCAGCCCAGGAGTCGCCATGAGCTCTGGACGTGTACACCGGCCTGCCCGCGTGCGGACGATCGCGGCGGTGGCCGCCGTCTGCGCCCTGTCCGCCGGCCTGCTCGCCCCTCAGGCCGCCGCGGCCGACGCCCCGCCGTACTCCGAGACCTATCGTCCCCAGTTCCACTTCACTCCGGAGAAGAACTGGATGAACGACCCCAACGGCCTGGTGTACTACAAGGGCGAGTACCACCTCTTCTACCAGTACAACCCGAGCGGCGACTCCTGGGGCGACATGTCCTGGGGCCACGCCGTGAGCACGGATCTCGTGCACTGGACGCAGCTGCCGCTCGCCCTGTCGCACGACGACAAGGAGATGGTGTTCTCCGGCGGTGCCGTCGTCGACACGAACAACACCACAGGGTTCGGCACCAGGAAGAACCCGCCCATGGTGGCGATCTACACCAGGCACGACAGAACCACCGGCATACAGTCCCAGGCGCTCGCCTACAGCACCGACCGCGGCCGCACCTGGACCAAGTACCAGGGCAACCCCGTCATCGACATCGGCTCCCGGGACTTCCGCGACCCCAAGGTCCAGTGGTACGCGCCGACCAAGAGCTGGCTGATGACGGTGTCGCTGTCCGCCGAGCACAAGGTGCGGTTCTACTCCTCCAAGAACCTCAAGGACTGGACCCGGCTCAGTGACTTCGGCCCGGCCGGCGCGACGGGCGGTGTGTGGGAGTGCCCCGACCTGTTCCCCCTCGCCGTCGACGGGGACCCGGACAACGTCAAGTGGGTCCTCGTCGTCAACCTCAACCCCGGTGGTATCGCGGGCGGTTCCGCGGCCCAGTACTTCGTCGGCGACTTCGACGGCACGAAGTTCACCCCCGACGACGACGGCACCTACACCCCGCCCGCCGGGGCCGTCGTGCAGGACTTCGAGGGCCCGGACTTCGGTTCGTGGACGGCCACGGGCACCGCGTTCGGGCCGGGACCCGCGGCCGGGACGCTCGACGGGCAGCAGACCGTCACCGGCTTCGACGGCAAGGGCCTCGCCAACAGCTTCCACGGAGGTGACGCCGCCACCGGCACCCTCACCTCCCCCTCCTTCACCGTCGACAGCCCCTACCTGAACTTCAAGGTCGGCGGCGGCCGGCACCCGCACCGGCCCGGGAAGGTCCTCGCCGACTTCGAGGGCGGCACCTACGGCGACTGGACGGCGACCGGCGACGCCTTCGGCCCGGCACCGGCCACCGGCACGCTTCCCGGCCAGCAGCAGGTCTCCGGCTTCCAGGGCGGCGGCCTCGTCAACACCTTCCTGAACGGCGACGCCGGCACCGGCACCCTCACCTCACCCGAGTTCACCCTCGACAAGCGGTACGTCAACTTCCTCATCGGCGGCGGCAACCACCCCGCCGACTCCGCCAACCCCACCGCCCTGGAACTCCTCGTCGACGGCCAGGTCGTCCGCAGTGCCACCGGGAAGGACGCCGAGGCACTCGAAGCCGCTTCCTGGGACGTCCGGGACCTCGCCGGCAGGAAGGCGCGGATCAGGGTGGTCGACGACAACACGGGCGGCTGGGGCCACATCAACGCCGACCAGATCGTGCTGTCCGACACCCGGGCCCGGCCCGGCTCCCAGGAGACCTCCGTCGATCTGATCGTCGACGGCCAGGTCGTCCGCAGCGCGACCGGCACCGACAGCGAGCAGCTCGACTGGGCCTCCTTCGACATGCGCCCCTACCTCGGCAAGAAGGCGCGGATCCAACTCGTCGACATGAACACCGGCGGCTGGGGCCACCTCCTCGCCGACCGGTTCACCGCAGCCGACGCACCCGCCCTCTCCGTCCTGCGGCGCGCCCACTGGGCCGACCACGGCCAGGACTACTACGCGGCCGTTTCCTGGGAGGACGCCCCGGGCGGCAAGCGGTACATGATCGGCTGGATGAGCAACTGGGACTACGCCGGCGCCGTCCCCACCTCCCCCTGGCGCGGAGCACAGAGCATCCCCCGCCGGATGGCGCTGCGCACCGTCGACGGCCGTGTCCGGCTGACCAGTGAGCCGGTGAGCAGCGTGAAGTCCCTGCGGCAGGCCCCGGCGACCGCGACCCCCGGCATCGTGACGAACACGTCGAAGGCGTTGATCGGTCCCGCCGCGGACGGCAAGGCGCTCGACATCGAGGCCACGTTCTCCGTCAAGGACGCCGCACGCTTCGGTCTCAAGGTGCGCACCGGCGCCGCGGGCGAGGAGACCGTCATCGGCTACGACACCACGACCCAGGAGCTGTACGTCGACCGCACCCGCTCCGGCGCCGTGGACTTCGGCGGCACCTTCCCCGGCATCCAGACCGCGCCCCTGAAAGCGGTGAACGGCAAGATCAGACTGCGGGTCCTCGTCGACTGGTCGTCCGTCGAGGTCTTCGGCGGCAACGGCGAAGCGGTGATCACCGACCAGATCTTCCCCGACCCCGCCAGCCAGGGCGTCCAGGTCTTCGCCGAGAACGGCTCGGTGAAGCTGGACAAGGCCACGGTCTGGCACCTCGCCTCCACCCACGGCTGACGTGACGGCCCTCGTCCACGAACCGGCCGGCTGAGCCGGCCGAAGGGGCGGGGGTGGCATGTCGCCCCCGCCCCCGGAGGGCAACCGCTTGCCCCGAAAAGGGGTGGCCGAATCGCTGCTATCGTGGCGTGCACCTGCCAGCAATTGCTGGCGTTTCGCCATTTCGGCACTCATTTCGCAACGTTTCAACGGGGGGTGAACACGTGAAGTCCCGTCACATCCGTGCCCGTCACATCCGTGCCGTCGCCGTCTTCGGTATCGCCGTCATCGCCCTCACCGGAGCCCGCGGCTCCCACGGCGGCGGCTGCTCGGGCGGCTCGTCCTCGTCCAGCTCGTCCAGCTCCAGCGGCGGCTCCAGCAGCTCCGGCGGCTCCGACAGCAGCTCCTCGTCCACCTCGGGCGGCAGCAGCACCGTGGGAACCGGCGGCTCGTCCAGCTCCCGGCGCGGCGCCGCGAGGGATCTGAAGATCGAGACCTGCACCTACGACAACGGCCTCGTCTCCCGCGTCCGCGCCACCAACAGCAGCTCCACCGCCACGTACTCCTACACGTTCGACCTGGAGTTCACGGACGCGAGCGGCTCCGTGCTGCACACCGCCGAGGATAACCTCATCCCCTCGGTGCCGCCGGGCGAGTCCGCCACCATCGACGTGAAGGCGCCCGCCGGCGCGGTCGAGGACGGCGGCGCGAGCGGCGGCAGCTGCAAGCTGACCGACCTGGAGCGCTCCTCCTTCTGAGCCCCTCCTGAGCTCCTCCTGAGGTACTCCTCCTGAGGTACTCCTCCTGAGGTACTCCTGCTGAGCCCCGCGCCGGGGCTCACCGCACCCGGAATCCGCCCGGCCGGCGTCCGGCGAACAGCTCGGACTGCCGGTCGGCGGGCAGGTTGCCCAGCGAGATCAGGTGCGGCGCGTGCGCCAGGGCGTGCGTCCGCGCCGCCTCCTGGGCCGCCCAGCAGGCCCGTACCGTGCCCTGCACAGCCTCCGTCGGGTACCCGGCGACGACCTCCGCGCACCGCAGGGCCGCCGCCACCGCCTCTCCCGGTTCCGTCACCTCCGACACCAGCCCCACCTCGTACGCCCGGCGCGCCGACATCCGCTCGGCGGTGCCCATCAGCGCCATGCGGGTCGCCTCCCCGAAGGGCATCCGCTGGGCCATGAGGATCGACTCGAAGGCGCTGACCATGCCGTACGTGGTGTGGGGGTCGAAGAACGTGGCCGTCGAGCCCGCGATCACGAACTCCGCCTCACCCAGCAGATAGAACGCGCCCCCACAGGCCATGCCGTCTACGGCCGCGATCACCGGCTTCCAGAGGTCGTTGGCCTTCGGGCCGATCGCGAGCAGCGGATCGTCGATCGAGTAGGGGGAGCCGGGCTGCGGCACCTGGGCCGCCGTGTCGCGGTCGAGGCCCGTGCAGAACGCCCGCCCGCCCGCACCGGTGACGACGACGGCCCGCACGGTGTCGTCGAACCGCACCTCCCGCCAGGCACGGCCCAGTCGCTCGGCCATGTCCGCGTCGATCGCGTTGAGCTTCTCCGGGCGGTCCAGGGTCAGCAGCGCGACGCCGGTGTCCTTGTCGGTGGTCAGGCGCACGGTCATGGGCGCTCCAGAACCCACTGGGGCAGGCCCTCCGGGGTGAACACGGCCTGGACGCGCGCCCCGATGCGGATGCGGTCGGCGGGCACCGAGTCCAGGCGGGCTCCCGCCTCGCTCACCAGGTTGCCGACGAGCCGGATGCGCGGGGCGTCGGCCAGCTCGACGAGGATCACGTTGTACGGGGCCTGCTCGGCGTAGTCCGGGAGCAACGGCGGGTGCGGCAGCACGTACGACCAGATGCGGCCTCGGCCGCTCAGGGGCCGCCACTCGTGGTCGAAGGACCGGCAGTGCGGGCAGCAGGGCCGGGGCGGGAAGCGCGGCTCGTCGCAGTCGGCGCAGGTCTGGACCCGTAGTTCGCCCCGGGCGGCGTACTCCCAGAACGGGGCGCCGTCGACGTCCACGACCGGTGTCAGCATGCCCTCAACTCCTTCAGCTCCGTCAACTCCCCGGTCTTCTCAGTTGCGCAGCAGCAGGGCCGAGGTCGGTACGCCCTCGCCCGCCGTCACCAGGCAGGTCGCGGCGCCGGGCACCTGGGCGGTGCTCGTGCCGCGCAACTGCCGTACGCCCTCGGTGATCAGGTTGAAGCCGTGCACATACGCCTCGCTGAGGCCGCCCCCGGAGGTGTTGAGGGGGAGCCGGCCGCCGATCTCCAGGGCGCCGCCCTCCGTGAAGGCGCCGCCCTCGCCGCGGGCGCAGAAGCCGTAGCCCTCCAGGGAGAGGGGGATGAGGGCGGTGAAGGCGTCGTAGATCTGGGCGACGTCGATGTCGTCCGGGGTGAGGTCCGCGTGCTTCCACAGATGCCGGGCGGCGGTCCAGGCGGGGCCGGTCAGCGGGTCGTCGTTCCAGTAGTTGACCATGCCGTGGTGCTGGGCGGGCAGGCCCTGGGCGGCGGAGTGGACGTAGACGGGGGTCCGGCGGCAGTCGCGGGCGCGTTCGGCCGAGACGAGGACGCACGCCAGCGCGCCGTCCGTCTCCAGGCAGTTGTCGAACAGGCACAGGGGCTCGCTGATCCACCGGGAGGTCATGTACATCTCGCGGGTCAGCGGGCGGTCGTACATGATCGCCGCCGGGTTCTGGTTGGCCCGGTTGCGGCAGGCCAGGGCGACGTTGAAGAGGTGGTCGCGGGTGGTGCCGTACTCGTGCATGTGGCGGCGGGCCAGCATGGCTATCTCGTCGGCGGGCCGCAGCAGGCCGAAGGGTCTCGTCCACTGGGCGGGGGTGGGCAGTTGGACCGTGGTGTTCTTCCACGGGCGGGGGCCCGAGCCGCGTTTGCGGGACCGCCAGGCGACACCGACCGTGGCCTGTCCGGAGGCGATCGCGGCGGCCAGATGCGCGACCGTGGCGCACGAACCGCCGCCGCCGTAGCCGACCTTGCTGAAGAAGGTGAGGTCCCCGAGGCCGAGGGCCTTGGCCACCTCCACCTCGTCCGTCTCCTCCATCGTGTACGAGGCCAGCGCGTCGACCTCGTCCGGCGCGATCCCGGCGTCGTCGAGCGCCGCGAGGATCGCCCGGCACGCCAACGCCCGCTCCGTCTCCGGGAGTTGTTTGGCGAAGGGGGTCTGGCCGATGCCGACGATCGCAGTCGCGTCCTTGAGCACGGCCATGGGAGCCATGGGGGCACACCTCCGCACCGGAGCGTCGCTCGCTGCTGACAGTCCGTCAGGGTACAGCTAATCTGACGGACAGTCAGCTACTGGGATTCGGGTACGGAGGCCGGCTGTGCGCGGTGACTCGGAAGGACGCGGCGACGCGGAGGTACGCGGTGACCTGGAGTGGGGGACCATCCCGGGACTGGTCCGCGCCGCCGCCGAGCGGTACGGCGATACCGAGGCGGTCGTCGAGGGGCGGACACGCGTGTCCTACGCCGAACTCGGCGCACGCGTCGAACGGGCGGCGGCCGCGTGCGTCGCGGCCGGGGTGCGATCCGGCGACCGCGTCGGCATCTGGGCGCCCAACTCCCTGGACTGGATCACCGCCGCGCTCGGCGCCGTCTCCGCCGGGGCGGTGCTCGTCCCGCTCAACACCCGCTTCAAGGGCGCCGAGGCCGCGGACGTCCTGGCCCGCAGCCGGGCCAAACTCCTCTTTGTCACCGGCACCTTCCTCGGCACCTCCTACGTGGCGTCGCTGCGGCGGGCGGCCGGGCAGGGGGTGCTGCGGCGGACGGCGGGCCCGGCGGTGGTGGGCGGCGGACCGCTGCCCGGCCTCCCGCACCTGGAACAGGTCGTCGTCCTCGCCGACGACGCCCCCGCCGACTTCCGCACCTGGAAGGACTTCCTCACGGGCGGCGACGGCATCCCGGCGGCGACGGTACGGGCGCGGGCGGCGGCACTGGACGGCGACTCACCGTCCGACATCATCTTCACCTCCGGCACGACCGGCCGCCCCAAGGGCGCCGTCATCACCCACGCCCAGACCCTGCGCGCGTACGAGGTGTGGTGCCGGCTGGCCGGGCTCCGTCGGGGCGACCGCTATCTGATCGTCAACCCCTTCTTCCACACCTTCGGCTACAAGGCCGGGGTGATCGCCTGCCTCATGCGGGGCGCGACGATGATCCCGCAGCCCGTGTTCAACGTGAAGACGGCCATGGCCAACGTGGCCGCCGAGCGCGTCTCGGTCCTCCCCGGCCCGCCGACCCTGCACCAGTCGCTCCTGGACCACCCGGACCGCGACGACTACGACCTCTCCGCCCTGCGCCTGGTCGTCACCGGCGCCGCGGTGGTCCCGCTGCGGCTCGTCGAACGGCTGCGCACGGAGCTGCGCGTCGAGACCGTCCTCACCGCGTACGGGCTGTCCGAGGCCAGCGGCATCGTCACGATGTGCCGGCGCGGCGACGAGCCGTCGGTGATCGCCTCGACCTCCGGACGGGCGGTCCCCGGCACCGAGGTACGGGTCGTGGACCCCTCGGGCGCCCCGCTGCCGCCCGGCTCCCCCGGCGAGGTCCGGGTCCGCGGCTTCAACGTCATGCGCGGCTACTTCGAGGACCCCGCCGAGACCGCCCGCGCCGTCACGGACGACGGCTGGCTGCGCACCGGTGACGTCGGTGTCCTCGACGACGCGGGCAACCTCCGCATCACCGACCGGATCAAGGACATGTTCATCGTGGGCGGCTTCAACGCCTATCCCGCCGAGATAGAGCAGCTCCTCGGCCTCCACCCGGACGTCGCCGACGTCGCCGTCATCGGAGTCCCCGACGCCCGCCTCGGCGAGGTCGGCAAGGCCTTCGTCGTCCGCCGCCCCGGCTCCCTCGTCACCGCCGACGACCTCATCGCCTGGGCCCGCCGCGAGATGGCCAACTACAAGGTCCCGAGGACGGTCGACTTCGTCGGCGAACTCCCGCGCAACGCGGGCGGCAAGGTCGTCAAGGGCGAACTCCGGTCACGGCGCCGGGTGATGTGATCCCCCACCGGGCCCTGAACCCCGGTCCGGCCCCCGGTCCGGCCCCCGGACCCAGACCCCGGCCCCGGACCCTCGGATCCCGGTCCCCGGTCCGTCGGTCCCCGGTCCGTCGGCCCCCGGTCCCCGGACCCTCGGACCCTCGGACCCCGGTCCCCGGAACCGGACCCCGGACCCTCGGATCCCTGGATCCCGGACCCCGGTCCCCCGGTGCCTCGGACCCCGGTCCCCCGGTGCCTCGGACCCCGGTCCCCGGATCCCGGCCCCCGGATCCCGGCCCCCCGGCCCCACACTCCGGCCCCCGGCGGGCAGCGGTCCCCCCGACCGCCGCCCGCCCCGGATGTCCGCCCCCGCACACGACTCGGCCGCGGTGGCTCCCCCTCCGTGCCACCGCGGCCGATCCCCGTCGGGATGGAGGTCTACTTGCCGCCGCCCAGGTTCAGGGCGGGCGGGGCCGGCGCGTGGTTGTCGAGCGTGGTGATCGTGTCGTCGACCGGCGGCGCGGGCGCGTGGTTGTCGAGCGGGGCGACCGGGTCGCCCTTCGGCGGGGCCGGCGCGTGGTTGTCGAGCGTGGTGATCGTGTCGTCGGCGGGCGGGACCGGCGCGTGGTTGTCCAGCGCGGCGTTCTCCGGCTTCTTCTTCTTGTCGCTCATGCTGACGAACTCTCCCCTGGTTCGAGTGAAGGCTGTACGGGCCCCGGTCCGGCGGCTCCCCCGAGGGGTCGCCGGACCGAGGCCGGGTCGGCCCTCACACAGGATCGTGAGGGCCGAGGACCCGCCTGCCCCCCGACGCGACGGATCACTGCGCTGAGCATGTCAGGCCTGCATAAACAATCGATGAACGCCCCCGCCCACGAGGGCCTCAGGCCGCGGGGGCCGGTGAGAGCAGTGCCCTCACCTCGGCGGCCTCGGGGGCGCCCGCCTGCTCGTACAGGGCCAGGGCCTCCCGCCAGCAGGCGCGGGCCCGGTCCGCCTGGCTGAGGGCGTCCAGCGACCGCCCCAGAGCCGTCAGGACGTTGGCCCGCATCCGGTCGCCGCCGATGCAGCCGATCGCCAGGGCCTGTTCGGCGTGCTGGGCCGCCCTCGCCGGGCGGTGGCCCGCCAGATGGGCCTGGGCGATACGGAAGTGCGTCGTCCCCTCCCACAGGCGCTGACGGTTCGTCCGGAACATCTGCAGGGCCTCGCCCAGTTCGTCCAGCGCCTCGGAGGTGCGCTCCGCCTCCGTGAGGGCGAGCCCCAGGGCGTAGCGCGCGTTGGCCAGCCGCAGGGTCAGCCCCAGGCGGTCGTACAGGTCGATGCCCTGCTGGGCGAGGGTGATCGCGCGGCCGGTGCGGCCCATGGCCAGGTGGACCCGGGAGAGGTTGCACAGCGCGCTCGCCTCCAGCGGCTGGTTGCCCGCCGCCCGCGACCCCTCGATGGCCGCGAGGAGGCAGGCCTCGGCGTCGGCGTTGCGGCCCTGGATGAGCGCGATGATCCCCCGGTCGTTGCTCGCCCAGTACAGGGCGGTGGGGTCCCCGACCTGCTCGGCCAGGTGCACGGCCCGGCGCGCCTCGTCCTCCGCGTCGTCGTAGCGTCCCGCCACCAGGTGGACGTTGATCAACGTCGTCCGGGCCCGGCCCTCCGTACGGGGGTCGCCTGCGGCGCGGGAGGCGTCCCTGGCCGCCAGCGCGGCGGACTCGTACTGCTTCGAGTTCGCCCCCGACTCACCGAGGTCCTTGGCGGCCCACAGCAGGTCCACGCCCCGGCGCAGCCGGTCGGTGGCGAAGGCCTGGCGGGCGCAGGCGAGCAGGCAGTTGGCCTCCGAGTACAGCCAGTCGAGGGCCTCCTGCCGGCCGGTGAAGCGCAGCCCCGGGTACTCGGTCGGCTCCAGGTCGTCCGCCAGCCGGTCCCCGGGCCGCTCGATCGCGTACACCTCCGCCGCCGTCGCCAGATAGAAGTCCAGCAGACGGGACATGGCCGCGTCCCGCTCACCGGGCGGCTGCTCGTCCCGCTCCGCGCAGGCACGCGCGTAGAGCCGGACCAGATCGTGGAAGCGGTAGCGGCCGGGAGCGGCGGACTCCAGGAGGGAGGTGTCGACGAGGATCTCCAGCAGGTCCTCGGTGTCCTCCGGGGAGAGGTCCAGGACGGCGGCCGCGGCGGCGAGCGAGATGTCCGGGCCGTCGGCCAGGCCCAGCAGACGGAAGGCACGGGCCTGGGCCGTCTCCAACTGGCCGTAGCCCAGTTCGAAGGTGGCCTTCACCGCCAGGTCGCCCGCCTGGAGCTCGTCCAGCCGCCGGCGTTCGTCGGCGAGCTTCGCCGCGAGGACGGACACCGTCCAGGTTCTGCGGGCGGCGAGGCGGGACGCGGCGATACGGATGGCGAGCGGCAGGAAACCGCAGGCGGCGACCACGTCGAGGGCGGCCTTCCGCTCGGCGGCGACCCGCTCCTCGCCGACGATCCGGGTGAACAGCTGGAGCGCCTCGTCCGGGGACATGACGTCGAGGTCGACGAGGTGCGCCCCGGCCAGGTCGACCATGCGCACCCGGGCGGTCACCAGGGCCGCGCAGCCCGCGGTACCGGGCAGCAGGGGCCGGACCTGGGCGGCGTCACGGGCGTTGTCGAGGAGGACCAGGACCCGGCGGCCGTCCAGGACGGACCGGTAGAGCGCGGAGCGCTCCTCCAGCGAGTCGGGGATGGCCGAGTCGGCGGTGCCGAGGGCCCGCAGGAAGGAGCCGAGGACGGTCTCCGGGTCGGCGGGCCGGGCGCCGGCGCCCTGGAGGTCGACGTACAGCTGTCCGTCGGGGAAGGCCGGCCTGGCCTGGTGGGCGACGTGCACGGCGAGGGTGGTCTTGCCGACACCGCCGATGCCCGCGAGCGCGGAGACGGCCATGACCTGGCCCTCGGCGGCGGACGCCGCCGACAGCACCTCGCTCAGCTCCGACACGAAGGAGGACCGGCCCGTGAAGTCCGGCACGGTCGCCGGGAGCTGGGCCGGGCGCACGGCGGTCGCGGAGGGCTCGGCGGCGAGCGGGGCGGAGGGCTCGGCGAGGGTCGGGTCGGCCCGCAGGATCCGCTGCTGGAGTTCGCGCAGGCCGGGGCGCGGGTCCACGCCGAGTTCGTCGGCGAGCAGGCGGCGGGTGTCGGCGTACACGGCGAGGGCCTCGGCCTGCCGGCCGCTGCGGTAGAGGGCCAGCATGAGCAGTTCCCGCAGCCGCTCCCGCAGGGGGTGCGCGGCGGTCAGGGCGGTCAGCTCGGACACGGCCTCGGCATGGCAGCCCTGCTCCAGGTCCATGTCGAGCCGGGACTCGACGAGTTGGAGCCGCCATTCGTCGAGGCGGGCCCGCTGGGTCTCCGCGTACGGGCCGGGGACGCTCGCCAGGACCTCGCCGTCCCACAGGCCGAGCGCCTTGTTCAGCAGCAGACGGGCCTGGTACAGGTCCCCGGAGCTCTTGGCCTTCTCCGCGTCGGCGGCGAGGTCCTGGGCGACGGCGAGGTCGAGCGCGCCACCGGACAGGGAGCGGATCGCGTAGCCGCCGGACTCGCTGACCAGGACGTCGGGGGAGAGTGCCTTGCGCAGCCGGGACGCGTAGGTGCGTACGGCGGCCAGCGCCTGGGACGGCGGGTCGTCGCCCCACAGCGCGTCGATCAGTTCGCTCGCCGTGGCGGTACGGCCCTCACGGAGCAACAGTGCCGCCAGCAGGGCGCGTTGCTGCGGTGAGCCGGTGGCGAGGGGCTCGGGGCCGCGCCAGGCCCGTACGGGTCCGAGCACGCTGAACCGGAGCCCCGCGGCGGTCCCGGCCTCCGGCTCCGGCGCGGCGGCGCCCTCCGGATCCGGATCCGTCGGTCCGGGCGCCGACGGCGGAATCCGCTCTTCCCCGGAACCCCGCTGTTCCGGCACCCGCGGCTCACCAGCCTCCGGCACTCGCGACTCACCGCCCATCGATGCCCCCCAAGGCCCTCTGATATCCAGGCCAGTTTGCCTTGTTCATGGCAGATACGTCAGCCGTGCGAGACCCCGATCACAGGGAGCCGTCCGGGATGTCACCAGGTCCACACAACCTCTCCTCGACTCTCCGGGAACGGGGCAATGACCGCCACGGGAGCTGACGATCCGTCAGATCGGCGCTACCGTGGCGCACATGGAGACCATGGAGAGCGAGACGGTATTCCCGAAGATCATCTCCGTCGACGACCACACGGTGGAGCCCCCGCACGTCTGGCAGGACCGGCTCCCCAGGAAGTACCGGGACATCGGCCCCCGGATCGTGCGCGCGCCGCTGAAGGAGATGACGTTCCTCGGCGGCCGTTTCCGGCCCGTCATGGGCGCCCCCGGAGACGACGGCCCCATCGGCGACTGGTGGGTGTACGAGGACCTGCACCGCCCCCTGACCCGCCTCGACACCGCCGTCGGCTACTCCAGGGACGAGATCAAACTGGAGATCATCACCTTCGAGCAGATGCGCCCCGGCTCCTACGACGTGGAGCAGCGCCTCGCCGACATGGACGTCAACCACGTCCAGTCCGCCGTCTGCTTCCCGACCTTCCCGCGTTTCTGCGGCCAGACCTTCACCGAGGCCGCCGATCACGAGCTGGGTCTGCTGGGCGTGCAGGCGTACAACGACTGGATGGTGGAGGAGTGGTGCGGGCCGAAGGCGCGCGGCCGGCTCATCCCGCTCACCCTCATCCCCCTGTGGGACGCCGAACTCGCCGCCGCCGAGGTCCGCCGCAACGCCGCGCGCGGGGTGCGTGCCGTCGCGTTCTCCGAGATACCGCCGTATCTGGGTCTGCCCTCCGTCCACACCGACGACTGGGACCCCTTCTTCGCCGCCTGCGACGAGACGGGCACGGTCATCGCGATGCACATCGGCTCCAGCAGCCGGATGCCGTCCACGTCCGCCGACGCGCCGCCCGCCGTCGGCTCCACCATCACCTTCGCCAACTGCTGCTTCTCGATGGTCGACTGGCTGATGAGCGGCAAGTTCGAGCAGTTCCCGAACCTCAAGGTCATGTACGCCGAGGGCCAGATCGGATGGATCCCCTACATCCTGGAGCGGGCGGACGTCGTCTGGGAGGAGAACCGGGGCTGGGGCGGCGTCGCGGACAAGGTGCACCGACCTCCGTCCGAGCTGTTCACCGAGCATGTCTTCGGCTGCTTCTTCGACGACGCGTTCGGCCTGCGCAACCTCGACGCCATCGGCGTCGGCAACGTCCTCTACGAGACGGACTACCCGCACTCCGACTCCACCTGGCCCAAGTCGCGGGAGGTCGGCGAGGCCCAGATGGGACACCTCGCCCCCGACGTCGTCGACCGGATCGTCCGCCGCAACGCCATCGACCTGCTGGGCCTGACCGACGAAGGGCTCTGGCCGGGTCCGGGGAGCACGGCGTGAACGGGACCGGCGCGTCCCTCGCCTACGGGATGCAGCTGCCCGTCCAGTCGCAGAGCACCCTCTACGCCGAGCCGTGGGAGGCGGACGCCGGGCCCGAGGACCTGGTGGAGATCGCGCGGGCCGCCGACCGGGCCGGGTTCGCCTACATCGCGAGCTGCGACCACGTGGCGATCCCCCGGCGGCTCGCGGACGCGATGGGCACGGTCTGGTACGACCCGGTGGCCACGCTCGCCTACCTGGCCGGCGTCACCGAACGGGTCCGCCTGCTCAGCCATGTCGCGGTCGTCGGGCTGCGGCATCCGCTGCTGACGGCGAAGCAGTACGCGACCCTCGACCACCTCGCGGGCGGACGCCTGATCCTCGGGGTGGGCGCCGGGCACGTGCGGGAGGAGTTCGAGGCGCTCGGCGTGGACTTCGAGCGTCGGGGGGCCGTCCTGGACGAGTGCGTCGACGCGCTGCGGGCGGCGCTCGGCCCGGACGAGTTCCCCGCCCACCACGGGAAGGCGTACGACTTCGAGGACCTGGGCCAGCGGCCCCGCCCCGCGCAGGCCCGTGTCCCGCTGTGGGTCGGCGGCTCCTCCCCGGCGGCCGTCCGCCGGGCCGCCGTCCGCGGCGACGGCTGGCTGCCGCAGGGCGACCCGCGCGACCGGCTGCCGGGGCAGATCGCCCGGCTGCGGCGGCTGCGGGAGGAGGCGGGGGTCACCGACCCGTTCACGGTCGGCGCGATCACCGAGCCGCTGTACATCGGGGAGCCGGACTGGGACGTCGGCCGCCGCACGCTCAGCGGCCCTCCGGAGGCACTCGCGGAGTCGCTCCGGGGGTACGCGGCGATGGGCGTGGACCAGATCCAGATACGGTTCCGCAGCCGTGGACGGGCCGAACTCACGGACCAGATCAGGGAGTTCGGGGAGCGGGTGGCTCCGCTGCTGTAGGAGCCGCCTGCCCCTGCCCCTGCCCCTGCCGACGTCGTGCGGAGCAGGGTGACTTCACCGGCCTCGCCTCACGGGTCAGGAGGAGACCTTGAGGAAGACGTCGTCGAACGGGTTGGTGCTCTTGGCGGGGGTGTCGGACAGGGGTATGTGGTAGGCGATATTGGTGGATCCCACCTTCTCACCGCATACGTTCTTGCCGTTCTGCTTTGTGGTGAGTCCTCCACTGTGCACGGCTACGGCGTTGACAGGGGTGTTGCTGCCCGCGGCCGGTTGGGTGAAGACAGGGGAGCCACTGTCACCGGGTTCCGTGCACAGATCGCTCTGGATCACATTGGTGATCTGTGTGCTCGGGCGTATCAGTCTTCCCGTCGCGTCATTCACCTGCGCATAGGTGACCCGGGTGTTCACCAGAGTCACCTTCCCGCAGGTCGTGCCGGTGGTGATGCCGTGTTTGCACACGGCCATACCGACCGTGGGTTGGGTGATCCCCTTGACCGGGTGGGCCCCGTCATCGGCGATGACCTGAGGCAGCACATTGTCGGTGTCGGTGCTGTTGTCGAGTGAATAGACACCGTGATCGGACGGGCCGTAGTTGAATTCGAACCCGGTTGCCGCCACGGAACCGATCCGGACGGTCTGCTGGGTGGCGGGAGTCGCGGCGTCGAAGCAATGTCCGGCGGTTACGAAGCCCGACTTCCCGTTGACGAGCCCGACAGGAAAACCCGCGGTGCAGCCCACGGTCCCGACGTTGCCGATACCTGCCCCGCCGCTCACGTCGATGTTCGGCAGCGGCGCCGTACTCTTCTCGACCGTGACCGTCACATCGTCACCGAGTTTCAGTGTTCCGGTCACGACATCCGGCAGACCCTTGGGGGCGAAAAGGGACACCCCGATCCGGTCGGCGACCGGATCGATACCGACCGAGAAGCCGTCCAGCCCCGGTATCTTGGCGGCCGCGATGAGCTCGAACACCTCGTCGCGGCGATTGGAATCAGCCGCCAGGGTTCTGGCGGTACTGGTGGTACCGCCTTCCTCGGTGGCGACACTCACGCCGGCGATGCCGATGACCGTGAGGAGCCCCATACCCAAGGCGGCTGCCTTGACGGGCCGAGAGCGTCTGGCGTGCGTCCGTTTCAGGGGCATGAGTGGCTGAACTCCTTACAGAATGGGATGCGGACCGGAATGATCGGTCCTCAGGGTCGACGGCTGGTTTCTTCGGCTGCTTATGACGGCCCGGTGGTGAAGCCCGTGGCGGCGTCGAAGACGGCATCGGCCATGGCCGCCTGGCCGTTGGCGTTGGGGTGGTAGGCCGCCCCGGTGTCCAACTGCGCGATGCCGTCGCTCACCTGATTGATCCACCGGTCACCGGTGTCACACACCCGGTGGGTGTTGAACAGGCCGTCCGGGTCGGCGTACTGGACCCGGTCGCTGGCCGCCGCCACCTCACGTATCAGGGTGTTCATCGACTCCTGAAGGCTCCGCATCTGGTCACGGTTGTCCTCCGAGATGGCCAGGGCGCCGCACGACCCGGTGGCGAAGATCTTCGGATACCCGGAGATGACGATGTTGGCGACCGGAGCCTGCTTGCGTATCGTGCCGAGAAGGTCGGTGAGCGGCTGCCGCAGCGCTGAGATCCTCGGGCCGACCTCGTTCAGCGCCTGGGTGCAGGTGACCGAACCATTCAGGACACAGGTGGTCGCGACGCTGGCGAAGTCCACATCGTTCCCGCCGATGGTGATGGTCACCATCTCGACGGAGCCCGTGATGAACTCGAGTTGGTTGTTGATGACGTCCTGGATCTTGGCCCCCGTGCATGCACGGTTGACGATGCTGGACGATATGGACGGCTGCTGATCGGCCTTGTACTTCGCGAAGAAGAGCGCCGGATACGCGGAGTCGCTTCTCTTGCAGGTCTTGTCCGCATAGGTACTGCTCGCGCCGTGGCCGGAGGAGTACGAATCTCCGAGCGCGACGTAGTCGAGGGTGCCGTCGACGGTGCTGTCGGCGTTCGCCGCGAAAACGACGACGCCCGACAGTCCGACTGCGGTCAACAAGCCGGCGAACAACCGCAGCCTGCTCCGCCGCTTGTTACGCGATCTGGTGCCCGCCATCAGTGAACTCCTCGCTTTCCACGGGACATTCCACCCTCGGCAGCGGTTATCCGGCACATATCCGAGAGGGTCATCGTGAACCTAGAAGGCGAAGACGCCGCGGCGACAGGGTCAAATGCCTCTACCCTCCGGTAACCATTGGGCAAGCTGCGTGAAGGCCAAGACAAGAGCGGGCGCACGGGCGGAGTGGGTTCCCTTTTTTCCGTCGGGCAGGACCGGGAGAAGGCCCCTGACCTCGGCTTTCGGACAGCAGTCGCGCGTTGGGTGCGTCGTGCGGGCGGACACTTCTCCTTGAAAGTTCGAACAATCGACGCCCGAGCCACGTATGTACGTTCGTCATGGCTTCGGCGGAAGGACACGCGAAGTGCGATCCCCCCAGCACGTCCTCACTTCCCAGCGCATCGGCACCACCGTTTCCGCAGTGCAGCCGCGTGGACTGACCATCGCTCTCGCATCCGCGGAGGGTGACTGGCCGCACGCCGACTGGCCCGCGCCCGACGATCCGTACATCGCGCGCGCGGTGCCGATGGCGCCGCCCTACCGCGGCCTTCGCGTGTCCGGCGCGGACGTCGTGGTCCTGCACTGCGCGGACCCGTGCGACTCCCTTCCGGAGCTGCTGAAGGCGATGGGGGACATGAGCGTGCCGGTGATCCTGATGACGCCGTGCCGAGACTCCGAGACGATCGTCCAGGCGTTCCGCGGCGGGGTCGGCTATCTGGTGGAGGGCGACTTCTGCTCCCGCATGCTTTCCTCGGCCGTCATGGCCGCGACGGTCGGGCACACCTATCTGTCCCCTGACGCCTGTGCCGCCCTCCGTGACGAGGCCCGGCCGACGCCGGACGGCGGGGAGGCGGTGGAGCGGCTGCGGTCGCTGGTCTCGCCCCGGGAACGGCAGATCATGGAGCTCCTCTCCACCGGCCTCGGCGCCCAGGAGATCGCTCTGCGCTTAGGGCTGAGCGAGAAGACCGTCCGCAACAACCTCAGCAACATCTACGCCAAGCTCGACGTCCGAGGAGGCACGGAAGCGGTCCTCAAGTGGCTGGGCGCGGCCCCCTCGGTCCGCGTGTGAACGCACCCCTTCGCAAATGAGAACGAGCCTCCACGTCCACGCGGAGGCTCGCCCGAATCAGCCGACCGGTGGCCGAAGTTCACACCGGCCGGCTTTCCGTCATTTTCTTTTCAGGGTTTTCCGGGGCTTCGGATTCGACTTCGAAGCCGCATCGGCTATTGCACGGAGACATCCGAGAGCGACACCTCGACATCGGTCACGTTCTCGCCGCCCTGACCGAATCCGGGTTCCGCGCGGGCGCTGTTCTCGCTGTTGATGATGCCGTTGGCCTGAGGCGTGCCACACTTCACATTGCGCAGCCACAGCCGGCCGTCCGGGGTGCCGCTCTGCAGCAATTGCGGGTAGAAGACGTGCACGGTGGTCGCGCCCTCGCTGGGGGAGAAGAAGACCTTCTGGCCGTTCTGCTCCTCCTTGTACGTGGCCTTCAGGAACCCGCTCACGTCGGTGCGCTTGTGGGACCACATGAAGAAGGCGATGTGGTCCGGCTGCACGGTGTCGCTCCGGGTGAAGGAGAACGAGGACGTGGTGTCGTCACGCTTGATGTTGATCTCCTGCGTGGCGAACTTGACGCCGATCTCGAAGAACGAGTTCCCGAGCTTGGTGCTCCCGTCGACGCTGAAGCCGTCCTCGAGTTGGATGGTGCGGGTCACGGAGGCCGTTCCGCTGAAGGACTTGGTCGCCGCGGTGGTGCTTCCGCAGTTGTCGCTCACGCTGGTGACCCGCTCGTTGGGGCCGAGGCTGTCCCGCTTGACCTGGACGTCGACGAACTCGCAGTTCTCCAGTTTGTCCGAGTCCGTACGGCAGTCCGTGGCCACCTCGTTCGGCGTGGCGGCACCCGCGCTGTACATCAGCGGGACGGCCATGCCGAGGGCGGCGATCGGGGCCAGCGCGAGAGTGATGCGCTTCTTCTTGCTGCGGTGGTTGCCGCGGCGCCCGGTGTTCGTCATGCGTGTCTCCTGCAGGGGTGATCGAGCGGAAAAGGGCTGGTGGGGAGGTGTTCCCGGGGAGGGGGGAGCACCGTGGGGAGGGGGGAGGCGGTGCGGATCCCGTGGGGGTGTCTTCGGGTTCGGGGGCCGGCCGGTGCCGGTCAGCAGTCCTCCAGCACGACCTTGGAGGTGCCGTCCGCGAGTCCGGGCGTGCCCGCGGCGCTCGCCAGGATCACCGGGCCCTCGACGACCTCCGGGGCGACGAAGTTCTGCTCCGGGGTGGCGTTGGTGGTGGTCGTCGCCTCGCGGGCGTCGACGTGCACGCGCCACTCGCCGGTCATGCGCTGGATCTTCGGCGTGAACGTCACATGCATGACCTTGCCGACGGGCACTTCCCGCTGCTCGGACTCGCTGGCCGTGGCCGTCTTGACGGTCATGTCCAGGGTGCCCTTGTGCTTGACCCAGGAGCCGCTGAGAGCGCCGAAGAGGCCACCGAGCGCGCCCTGCTGGGTGGAGGTGTACTTGCCCTGGCCCTGGCCGATCGCCTTCGAGAACTCGGTCGTCACCTTCGCCGGCGCGGTGGCGTTCGGCTCGCAGTTCGGGAAGTCGACGGTCACCTTCTCGGTGGGTCCGTCGAATGTCTCGAATTTGGTCTCGACGAAATCACAGGTGTCGGACTCGAAGCCGTCTCCGAGGCCGCCACCGAAATCGGCGGTGGTCTGCTTCTTCCCGTTCAGTACCGCCGCCCTCTCGCACTTCCGCATGATCTGGTCGGCTGTCAGTTCCTCGGCGGCGTTGGCCGAAGGAAGCAGTACGGCGGCAGCGGCCGCGCCCGTCACGAGTGAGGCGCCGATCGCGACGTACCGGACCTTCTTGTTCTTGAACCGCCTCTTCGCCATCTTGCGTTCACTCCTTGGGGGTGGCTTTACCTTCCGGTGGAGAATTATTGGTCTCTACAAAGACTCTCGACAGAGTCAAATATCCCTACTGGCCGGTCACTTGGGTCGCATATGCAAGCGTCTCGTGCTCACCTGACGGATCGTCAGTTCAGCGGTACGCTGACCTCGGCCAACGCCGCGCGAAGGGAGTCCACATGGGCAAGCTCGACGGACGTGTCGTCCTCGTCACAGGCGCCGCACGGGGGCAGGGGGAACAGGAGGCCCGGCTGTTCCGGGCGGAAGGGGCCCGGGTCGTCGTCGCCGACGTCCTCGACGACCAGGGCGAGGCCCTCGCCAAGGAGATCGGCGCCCTCTACGTCCACCTCGACGTGGGCCGCGAGGAGGACTGGACGGCCGCCGCGGCCGCCGCCAAGGACGCGTACGGCCGGGTCGACGGGCTCGTCAACAACGCCGGAGTCCTGCGCTTCAACGCCCTCGTCGACACCTCCCTCGATGAGTTCACGCAGGTCGTACGGGTCAACCAGGTCGGCGTCTTCCTCGGGATCAGGACCCTGGCCCCCGAGATCGAGGCGGCCGGCGGCGGCACCATCGTCAACACCGCGTCCTACACGGGCCTGACCGGCATGGCCTACGTCGGCGCCTACGCCGCGACCAAGCACGCCATCGTCGGCCTCACCCGGGTCGCCGCGCTGGAACTCGCCCGCAAGGGCATCCGGGTCAACGCCGTCTGCCCCGGCGCCGTCGACACCGCGATGACCGACCCGGGCGAGGGGGTGTCCGCCGAGACCATCGACAAGCTCTACCGCAAGCGGATCCCGCTCGGCCGGATCGGCCGCCCCGACGAGATCGCCCGCCTCGCCCTCTTCCTCTCCTGCGAGGACTCCTCCTACATCACCGGGCAGCCCTTCGTGATCGACGGTGGATGGCTCGCCGGGGTCAGCCTCCTCTGAACTCCCGCCGACGGTCGAGCTGACGGTTCATCAGCTATTGACGCTCCACGGGGCCGGTGGAACAGTCGGCCGTATCAGAATCTGACGCATCGTCAGAAAGGCTGTGCCGCCGGCGCGGCCACGGGCTGTGGGGACGGTGAACCTCCGTGGAATTCGGGCTCTTTGTACAGGGGTACGTGGGCAAGCGGGCCGAGACCGACCCGCTCGCGGAGCACAAGGCGCTGATGGAGGAGACCGAGTACGTCATCCAGGCGGACAGGTCCGGCTTCAAGTACGCCTGGGCCTCCGAACACCACTTCCTGGAGGAGTACTCGCACCTCTCCGCCAACGACGTCTTCCTCGGCTACCTCGCGCACGCCACCGAGCGGATCCACCTCGGCTCCGGCATCTTCAACCCGCTCGCCCAGGTCAACCACCCGGTGAAGGTCGCCGAGAAGGTCGCCATGCTCGACCACCTCTCCGAGGGCCGCTTCGAGTTCGGCAGCGGCCGCGGCGCCGGCTCCCACGAGATCCTCGGCTTCATCCCCGGCGTCACCGACATGAACTTCACCAAGGAGATCTGGGAAGAAACCATCGCCGAGTTCCCCAAGATGTGGCTCCAGGACGAGTACGTCGGCTTCCAGGGCAAGCACTGGTCGCTGCCGCCGCGCAAGGTCCTGCCCAAGCCGTACGGGAAGTCCCACCCCGCGATGTGGTACGCCGCCGGGTCGCCGCCGTCGTACGCCATGGCCGCGCGCAAGGGGCTCGGTGTGCTCGGCTTCAGCGTGCAGAAGGTCTCCGACATGGAGTGGGTGCTGGAGCAGTACAAGACCGCGGTCGTCGACGCCGAACCCATCGGCGACTTCGTCAACGACAACGTCATGGTGACCACCACGGCGATCTGCGCGCCGACGCACGAGGAGGCCGTACGGATCGCCGTGGACGGCGGTCTGCACTACCTGCCGTCGCTGGTGTTCCGCTACCACGACACGTTCCCCCGCCCCGAGGGGTTCCCGGTGTGGCCCGAGACGCTGCCGCCCTACGACGAGGAGTTCATCGAGCTGCTCATCGCCGAGGAACTGCTGATCTGCGGGGACCCGGACGAGGTCCTCACCCAGTGCAAGCGGTGGGAGCAGGCCGGCGCGGACCAGCTGAGCTTCGGACTGCCGGTGGGGGTGCCCAAGGAGGAGACGCTCCAGACGATCCGGCTTGTCGGGGAGCACGTCATCCCGAAGATCGACACGGACCCCGTGCACCGGACGTCGCGGTTCCGGGCGGCCGGGTGAGGCTGCCCCCGACGGCTCGCCGGCACCCCCATCGTCCCCAGGCACCCGGAAGGAGCGAGGCATGCTCGACCATGTCATCAAGGGCGTGACCGTCGTCGACGGGACCGGCGCGCCCGCCTACACCGCCGACGTGGGCCTGCGCGACGGCCGTATCGCCGTCATCGGCACCGTCACCGAACAGGCCCGTACCTCCGAGGACGCGGCCGGGCTCGTCCTCGCCCCCGGCTTCGTCGACCCGCACACCCACTACGACGCGCAGCTGTTCTGGGACCCGTACGCGACGCCCTCCCTCAACCACGGGGTGACCACGGTCGCCGGCGGCAACTGCGGATTCACCCTGGCACCGCTCCACCCCGACCGGCCCGAGGACGCCGACTACACCCGCCGGATGATGTCCAAGGTCGAGGGGATGGCGCTGGTCGCGCTGGAGGAGGGTGCCCCCTGGAACTGGCACGGCTTCGGCGAGTACCTCGACGCCCTCGACGGGCGGATCGCGGTCAACGCCGGGTTCATGGTGGGGCACTGCGCGCTGCGGCGGTACGTGATGGGACCGGACGCGATCGGCGGGCAGCCCACCGAGGCGCAGCTGGCCGACATGGTCCGGCTGCTGCACGAGGCGATGGAGGCGGGCGCCTGGGGCCTGTCGACCACCCAGTCGTCCTCGCACAGCGACGGCGACGGCAAGCCGGTGGCGTCCCGGCACGCCCGGCCCGCCGAGCTGATCGCCCTGTCGAAGGCCGTGGGCGAGCACGAGGGCACCCAGATCGAGGCGATCGTCGCGGGCTGCCTCAACCAGTTCAGCGACGAGGAGATCGACCTCTTCGTCGAAATGAGCTCGGTCGCGGGACGCCCCCTGAACTGGAACGTCCTCACCATCGACGCGGCCGTCCCCGAACGGGTGCCCAGGCAGCTGGAGGCCAGCGAGCGGGCCCGCAAGGCGGGCGGCAGGGTCGTCGCCCTGACCATGCCGATCCTCACCCCCATGAACATGTCCCTCGGCACCTTCTGCGCGCTCAACCTGATCCCCGGCTGGGGCCCGGTCCTCGGTCTGCCCGTGCCCGAGCGCATCGAGCGGCTCCGCGACCCGGAGGTCCGCGCCGAACTGCTGCGGCGCGCCGACAGCAAGGAGGCGGGCGTCTTCCGGCGGCTCGCCAACTTCGGCCGGTACGTCATCGGCGACACCTACAGCGCCGCGAACGAGGGCCTCACCGGACGGGTCGTGAGGGACATCGCCGCCGAGCGCGGCCAGGACCCCTTCCACTGCCTGGTGGAGATCTGCGCCGCCGACGACCTCCGTACGGTGCTGTGGCCCATGCCCACCGACAACGACCCCGCTTCCTGGGCGCTGCGCGCCGAGACCTGGCGGCACGAGGACGTCCTCCTCGGAGGCTCCGACGCCGGCGCCCATCTGGACCGCATGTGCGGCGCCCCCTACACCACCCGGTTCCTCGGGGACTGTCTGCGCGGCCGGAGGCTCGTCGGCCTCGAACAGGCCGTGAAGATGCTCACCGACGACCCCGCGCGGCTGTTCGGGCTCCGGGAACGCGGGCGGATCGCGGAGGGCTGGCATGCCGACCTCGTCCTCTTCGACCCGCAGCGGATCGACGCCGGCAAGGCCACCCTGGTGCACGACCTGCCGGGTGACAGCCCGCGCCTGGACTCCAAGGCCCTCGGCGTACGGGCGGTCTGGGTCAACGGCGTCGAGACCATCCGCGACGACGTGGTGACCGGGGCCGTGCCCGGCACGGTGCTCCGCTCGGGCCGCGACACCCGCACGGTGAGCACGAGGTGAGCACCGGGGCAGGCTCCCCGGAGCGGCAGCGGCTGTTCATCGGCGGCTCCTGGCTGGAGCCCGTCGACGGGCACTACGAGGTGATCGACCCGGCGACCGAGGAGGTCGTCGGGCTGGCGCCGGAGGCCTCCCGGGACCAGGTGCACGCGGCCGCCGCCGCGGCCCGCGAGGCCCTCGGGGCATGGTCGCGGACCTCCCCCGACGAGCGGGCCTCCGTCCTGGCCCGCACGGCGGAGCTGATCCGCGCCCGGCTCGTCCCGTACGCCGACCTCGCCGGGGCCGAGTCCGGCGCGACCACCGGCACCGCGCGGGGCATGCAGGTCGGGGTGGCCGCCGCCCGTTTCCAGCGCTACGCCCGGCCGGAACCGGCGGAGGAACCGATCGCCCCCCAGGTCAACGAGGCGGGCCCGTTCGGCCGGGCGGCCGTGATGGGCGCCGTCGCCGTACGGCAGCCGGTGGGTGTCGTCACCTGCATCACCTCGTACAACAACCCGTGGGCCAACCCGGCGGGCAAGATCGCGCCCGCCCTCGCCATGGGCAACACCGTCGTCGTGAAACCCGCGCCCCAGGATCCCCTGTCCGTGTACCGCATGGCGGAGGCCCTGGAGGAGGCCGGGATCCCGCCCGGCGTGGTGAACGTGGTGAGCGGCACCGGCCCGCGGGCCGGCGAGGCGGCCGTGGACTCGCCCGACGTCGACATGGTCAGCTTCACCGGCTCCACGGCGGTCGGCCGGCGCATCGCGGAGGTCTGCGGGCGCGACATGAAACGCCAGCTGATGGAACTGGGCGGCAAGGGCGCGGCGATCGTCTTCGACGACGCGGACGTGCCGTCGGCGGTGGCCGGCATCGGCACGACCTTCTCCTTCTACAGCGGACAGATCTGCACCGCGCCGACCAGGGTCCTCGCCCAGCGGGGCGTCTACGACCAGGTGGTGACGCGGCTCGCCGCGTACGCGTCGCGGTTGCCGGTCGGCGACCCCCGCGACCGGGGCACCGTCGTCGGCCCCGTGATCTCTGCGGCCCACCGCGACCGCGTCGAGTCCTACGTCGAACTGGGCCGCAAGGAGGGCGCCCGCGTGGTCACCGGCGGCGAACGCCCGCCGGCCGACCGGGGCTTCTACGTCGCCCCCACCCTCCTCGCCGACTGCACGGCCGACATGAGGGTCGTCCGCGAGGAGATCTTCGGCCCGGTCGTGGTCGTCCTCCCCTTCGACGACGAGGAGGACGCCGTGAGACTCGCCGACGCCACCGACTACGGCCTCATCGACTACGTCTGGTCCGGCGATGTGGCCCGTGCCTTCCACGTGGCCCGGCGCCTGCGCGCGGGCGGCGTCGGCGTCAACACCGTCGGCCGCAACATGGAGGCGCCGTTCGGCGGCTTCAAGAAAAGCGGAGTGGGACGCGACGTGGGCTCGTATGCCCTGCACGCCTACAGCGAACTCCAGGCGATCGTCTGGGCGGGGTGAGGGAGAGGGGAGGGCTGGGGCGGACAGCAATCACCAGCGGGCATCTCAGCGGTCGCCGGTCGTCAACTGCGCGCTCTTCCGCCGGACTTGCCGGGCCGCAATGATGTTCGAATGCAGCGAGTGTCGAAGTCATGGCGTTGGCCGGTGGGCGGGCTCGTGGTGGCCGGCGCGGGCGCCCTGTTCGTACCGATCGGCGGACTGATCTGGGTCCATCTGCTGATCTCCCTGGGCGCGGTCGTCGTCCTCGTCCGGATGGCGAACCGGGAGGTGCCGTTCCCGGTGGCCCTGGCGCAGCTGCGTCTCGGCGGCGACGATCCGGCCGTACTGCGCGCCCGCGCCCTGTCGGCCGCCATGTCCCTGCAGAGGGGACGGCCCGACATCGCCCTGTACCGGCTGAACTCCGTCCTACCGGATCT
The DNA here is from genome assembly GCF_023516595.1 of Streptomyces neyagawaensis. GTDB lineage: Bacteria > Actinomycetota > Actinomycetes > Streptomycetales > Streptomycetaceae > Streptomyces > Streptomyces neyagawaensis. The sequence continues at coordinate 79,896 of NZ_JAMGBG010000046.1, forward strand.
GACCCGCGTCCTGGGCGCCGCCCACCCCGACACCCTCTCGACCCGTCTGCTGAGCCTCCAGATCCGGGGCGAGACGGGCAACCTGCCCGACCGTCTCACCGCGATACGCGAACTGATCGGCGAGATCACCCCCGTCCTCGGCCCCGGCCACCCCGACACCCTGGCCGCCCGGCAGTGCCTCGCGGAGTGGCTCGGCCAGGACAGCCGCACCGAGGAGGCCGAGGCGGCGTACGAGGACGTCATCGCCGCCGGCACCGAGCACCTCGGCGCCGACCACAACCTCGTGCTGATCGCCCGCAGCTCCCTCACGATCCTGCGCTACGACCGCACCGGCCCCGACAACGGGGCGGCCGTCGACGACATGGCCGCGATCGTCGCCGCGATGGAGCGCACACTGGGCGCCGCCCACCCGACCGCCGCCGGCACCCGCCGGCTCCTCACCCAGTGGCAGAACGCACAGGCGGGCAGCGGCGCGTGACGCATAGCATCCGTGTGCGGACCGTGGAGGGGGGCGAGGGCATGACGACGACCGGGGCGCGACCCTCCTCGTACGGACCGTGGAGGGGCGCGAGGTCATGACGACGACCCGGCCGCTCCTCTACCTCGACGTGGACGGGCCGCTGAATCCCTACGCGGCGAAGCCGGAGCGGCGGCCCGCCGGTTACACCACCCACCGGATGAAGCCGGACGGCTGGATCGCCCGGCATCCGGGCCAGCCCCCGGCGGCGGTGAAGCCGCTGCGGGTCTGGCTCAACGAGGCCCACGGTCCCGAACTCCGCGCTCTGGCCGACCGCTTCGACCTGATCTGGGCGACCACCTGGGTCGGCGAGGCCAACACGTTCATCGCCCCCGTCCTCGGCCTGCCGGAACTCCCCGTCGTGGAGTGGCCGGACGGGGAAGCGTCGCCCGGGACCGACGGTTCGGGCCTCTTCTGGAAGACCCGCCACCTCGTCGCCCACGCCGACGGCCGCCCCTTCGCCTGGGTCGACGACGAACTCGGCAGCCGGGACCGCGCCCACGTGAGCGTCCACCACAAGGCCCCCGCCCTGCTGCTGCGCATCGACCCCCGACTGGGACTGCGCGCCTCCGACTTCACCGCGCTCGCGGAGTTCGCCGACGGGATGTGAGGGGGCCGGGCGGGGCGTACGGGGCGAGCGGCGGGGTCACGGCATCGGGTCGACGGACGTGAGGGTGCCCCGGCCCACCGTCAGGGACCAGCGCACGGAGCTGGAGGCGGCGGCGGAGGAGGAGGCGGGTGTGGCGGTGACCGCGATGGTGCCCGCGTCCCGCGCGTGGGAGAGGGCGGCCTCGTGACGGACGGTGCCGACGTCACCGGCCCGGCACTTCACGGGGAAGTCGACGCCGAGGGGCCGCAGTCGGATGTCGAGCCGCCCCTCGCCGAGACAGCGCACGGCGACGATCAGGGCGTCACCGTCGCCCTTCCCCGCCCTCGGGAACTCCAGGACCCGGCTGCCGTGCGTCCCGTCCTGACGGACGAGGACCTCGCCACCGTCCAGATCCGGCGCCGTGAGGTCCACCGGCTGCGTCACCTTCGCCTGGCGCTGCCCCGACGACCGTACGGGCGGCTGGGACGCCGTGGCCTCTGACGTGGTGGTGACGGCCGACGAGCAGGCGGTGGCGGTGACGGCGAGCAGGACGGCAGCCGCCGACAGGGTGAGGGCGGAGCGGGTGCGGTGCGACATGGAAACCCCCGTGAGTCCGGTCGGTCCGCGGACGGCGCAGGGCGCGGTGCGCAGCGCGCGCGGTGCGCAGTGCGTGGCCCGTGGCGCGTACGGCGGACGAGATCGTGATCGTGACACCGGAGGGAGGGAGGGGACCAGGCTCGGGCGCGGGTTCAGAGGTTGATCTGAGGTTGGCGGGGCGGGGCCGGGGAGCCGGGCCGCGGCCCGGCCTTGTCAGAAGTGGACCTGCGCGCAGGCCCGCCCCCGTGACTCGATACGGCCGTCGAGGTGCTCCCAGCCCTCGGCGCGGCGTCTCTCGCCCTCCGGGCCCGGCGTGATCAGGGAGGGGCCGCCCGAGGCGGGATCGAGCGGGTACGAGGTGCTCTCCCCGCCGGGCGTCAGCCGACCGATCCGCCCCGCGTGCACCAGGGTGAACCACAGCGCGCCGTCCGCCCGGCGGTGGTCCCATAGGGCCCGTCTCGGGCCCGGAGACGACGAACTCTGTGACGGAGACGGACGTGACGCGCTGAGACATGGCGAGGTCTTCCTTGGTCGGCGGTCGGCGGTCGGCGGTCGGCGGTCGGCGAATCGGAGCCCCGGTGGCTCTGCGGGCAGCGGCCCGGCCGCCCAGGGTTTCAAAGGCGGGACGTGGTGTCGCGTGAATTCGACTCGCGCCGTGGGCAGTTGTGAGCGCATGGCTGACGAGATCTTCAACGACCCGCGGCTGGCCAGGATCTACGACCCGCTCGACCCGGACCGCGGTGACCTGGACGCCTATCTGCGGCTCGTGGAGGAACTGGGCGCACGGCGGGTGCTGGACATCGGCTGCGGGACGGGCGTGTTCGCGTTGCTGCTTGCGGAGCGGGGCGTGGAGGTCGTGGCTGTCGACCCGGCGCTCGCCTCGCTGGAGGTGGCGCGGGCGAAGCCCGGCGGTGACCGGGTCCGCTGGATCCACGGTGACGCGACCGCGCTGCCGCCGCTCCGGGTCGACCTCGTCACGATGACGGCCAACGCGGCCCAGGAGATCGTCGACGCCGACGCCTGGCGGGGGACGCTCCGGGGCGCGTTCCAGGCGCTGCGGCCGGGCGGGACGTTCGTCTTCGAGACCCGCGACCCGGCCGGGCGGGCGTGGGAGAAATGGAACCGGGCGGACTCGTACGGGGTGACGAACGTGCCGGGGGTCGGCGAGGTCGAGAGCTGGGTGGATCTCATCGCCGTCGACGGTCCGCTGGTGACGTTCCGCTGGCACTACGTCTTCCGGGCGGACGGCCAGGAGCTGACCTCCGACTCCACGCTGAGGTTCCGCGAACGGGAGGAGGTGGAGGCTGACCTGACAGCGGAGGGCTACGCACTGACGGAGGTACGGGACGCCCCGGACCGCCCGGGGAGGGAGTTCGTGTTCGTCGCCTTTCGGCCGTAGCGGGGCTGGACCACGCCTGCCTCGGCATCACCCCCTTGCCCCGACCGACACCCACCGAGCACCCTGCGCCCACCGCACGGCCGGGGCCTCTCCGCAGTCCGGGCCGCCCTCGACTCCTCCACCGCGCCGGCGATATTCGATCGCCGCTCGCCGGATCCGCTGATACCCACGTGACATGGCAGACGACGATTCCGGCGAGTTCCGGGCGGGGCAGACGGGGCTCATCGTGCGGGTCCCCGAGGCGGAGGCGGCTGTTCGGGTGTGGCGGGACCGGCTGGACCCCTCGGCTCGTGCGGGCGTCCCGGCGCATGTCACCGTGCTCTTCCCGTTCCTCGACGAGGCGCGTATCGACAGCGGTACGTGTGCGGCCGTCGCCGAGGTGATCGGGCGTCACCCGTCCTTCGAGACGCGGTTCGACCACTGCGGGCGGTTCCCCGGAATCCTGTATCTGGCCCCGCGATCGGACGAGCCCTTCCGGCGGCTCACGGAAGCGATCGCCGAACGGTGGCCCGAGGCACCGCCGTTCGGCGGGCGGTTCGCGGAGGTGGTGCCACATCTGACCGTCGCCCAGGGGCAGGACGACGCCGTGCTGGACGGGGTCGAGGCCGATCTCCATCGGCAGTTGCCTGTCAGTGGCCGTGTGACCTCGGTCGATCTCATGGTGCACGACGGGGTGCGGTGGCAGCGGCGGGTGTGCTTCGGGCTTCGTTGACGACCGGGGGCGAGGCCGGAGTGGCTCGGGACGGGGCTCCGGATCAGTCGTGGAGGTCGATGCGGATCGTCAGGAGGTTCGTGCCCAGGGCTCGTACCGCTGTGCTGTTCAGTTTGGGGAGGGTGCTCAGGCGGGTCCGCGGGTCGTCGGTCGGGACGAGGTGGGCCGTGCCGTGGTGCCAGCGGCCGTGGTGGCGGAGCCGTACGGACGGGTCGGCCTTGATGTTGCGGACGTACTGGGACTTCTCGCCGTACTCCGAGACCAGCCAGAACGTGTCGCCCGTGCGGCGGCCGCCGATGGGCGTGCGGCGGGGGAGGCCGGAGACTCGGCCGGTGGTCTCCAGGACCGTCTGGAACGGGACGCGGCGCAGGACCGGGTTGGCGACGTGGCGCTGGAAGGCCGTGACGACGCGTTGTTTCAGGCCGGGATCGCGGGACATGGGCGTGGTTCTCCCTGTGCGGTGGAAGGAGCCGGTACGGGACAGCGGAGTGCGCGAGGCGGTGGGTGGTCGGTGCGGGTCGTGACGTGGAACCTGTGGTGGCGGTTCGGGCCCTGGCAGGAACGGCAGAAGGCGATCCTCGCCGTCCTGCGGGAACTGCGCCCGGATGTCGTCGGGTTGCAGGAGGTGTGGCAGCAGGGCGGCGAGAACCTGGCCGAGTGGCTCGCCGGTGAGCTGGGCCTGCACTGGGCGTGGGGCTCGTACGGCGATCCCGAGGCGTGGCAGCGGCGGATCGGGGACCCGGGCGTCGGGATCGGCAACGCCGTGCTGAGCAGGTGGCCCGTACGGGAGCAGGCGGCCATCGGGCTGCCCACCGGGGCGAACGGCAGCGGCAGGGGCGCGCTGTACACGCTGCTGGACGCGCCGGCGGCGCCCGTACCGTTCTTCACCGCCCACCTCAGCTCCGCCACCGACGCCTCGGCGCTGCGCTGCCGACAGGTCACCTCGCTCGTCGAGTTCGTCGCCCGGCACCGGGGCGAGGGCCCGTTCCCGCCCGTCGTCACCGGGGACTTCAACGCCTGGCCCGACTCCGACGAGGTCCGCCTGTTCGGTGGCTACCGGACCGCGCCCGCCGTACCGGGCCAGGTCTTCTTCGACGTGTGGGAGTACGCCGACCCCGGCGCCCCCTCGGCCACCTGGGACACGGCCAACCCGTACGTCGCCCCCACCTTCGGACCCAGCGTCCGCGTCGACTACATCCACGTCGCCCCGCCGGGCCGGGACGGCCTCGGCCACGTACGGGCCGTGCGGCGGGCGGGCGACGCCCCGGTCGACGGCGTGTGGCCCTCCGACCACGCGGCCGTCGTGGCCGACCTGGGAGCGGAGACACCCGCCACCTGAGCCGACCCGGGGCCCGCCGGCACCTCCCGGCCCGCCTGCCCGTTCACCCGCCGACCGCACGGCCCTCGGCCTACGGCTTGCGGCCCAACCCCCCGTGCTGGCCGATCGGCTTCGGGGTGTCCGCGTCCTCGTCCGGGTGCCACAGCGGTACCGAGACGACGCCGGGGTCGACCAGGTCCAGGCCCTCGAAGTAGCCCTCGATCTGGTCGACGGGGCGCAGGAAGTACGGGACGGCGCCCGTCTCGTTGTAGGCGTCCTGCGCGCGCTCGTAGTCGGGGTCGGTGCCACGGGAGCCGTCGTTGATGTTGAGGAAGCTGCCGGAGGGGAGCCCGGCGAGGAGACGGCGGACGATGTCGCGGGCCTGGTCGTAGTCGCCGACGTGGCCCAGGATGCCGCTGAGGATCAGGGCGGTGGGCTTCGACAGGTCCAGCGTCCGCGCGGCCGCCTCCAGGATCCGCTCCGGGTCGTAGAGGCTGGCGTCGACGTACGCCGTGGCCCCCTCGGGCGCGGAGTACAGCAGCGCACGGGCGTGGGCGAGGACCATCGGGTCGTTGTCGACGTAGACGATCCGCGCCTCCGGGGCGCTGCGCTGGGCGACCTGGTGGGTGTTGTCGGCGGTGGGCAGCCCCGTGCCGACGTCCAGGAACTGCCGGACGCCCTCCACCTCCACCAGGTACCGGATGCTGCGCCGCAGATACGCCCGGCTGCTGCGGGCGATCGTCACGATGCCGGGGAACGCGCCCGCGTACGCGTCGCCCGCCGCCTCGTCCACCGGGTAGTTGTCCTTGCCGCCCAGCCAGTAGTTCCAGATCCGGGCGGAGGCGGGCACCGAAGTGTCGACCTTCTCCTTCGCCGCGGGTTCGGGCGTGGTCGCGTGATCGCTCATGGGCGCCGTTCTCCTCCACCGAGCAGGTGCGTCACACCTGCGGACGCACGGGTTGTGTCGAGCCAAACCTACGGCCCAACACGACTGTTTCGTACGAGGGTTCCCCCTACCTCCCTGCTGCCGCTACCGCCGCCCGAGGAAGATCGGGTTCGTGAACGCCGCCATCGGGCCCGGGAAGCCGGGGACCACCGGGGGGTGACGGACCTCCGCGCGGACGTACGCCGCGTACGAGGCGGTCGTCCGCCACTCCGCCGAGCCGGTGCCGGAGTCCGGGAGCGTAGGGGAGGTGAACAGGACGCCCTGGTCGGTGACGAAGCGGATGAGGCAACCGGGCGAGCCCGTCGCCTCCAGACGGACGGTCACCGGTGTGTCGGGGTCCACCTTCAGCCGCTCGCCGATCCCGGCGTGCTCGCCGCGCGTGCCCGACGCCGTGAACGCCACCGCCACGTCCTTCGACTCGGCGACGTACGACCGTCCGGCCCGCAGCCCGTCCTGGATGGCGTCCCTGGTCAGGTCGTCGGCGAGGACGACCGTCTGGGGGCGGCCCACCGGGTCGGGGTCGCGGTGGGCGTCGCTGTTGCCCATCGCCGGGATCCAGCCACGGCCCTCCCGCACGGACGCCACGAGCATGCCGTCCCAGTCGGCGAGGGCGACCTCGTCCTCCGGCGAGTAGCCGCCGTTCCACACCTCCACGACGTCCGCGTCGCCGAAGCCGAACTTCCAGTTGCAGCCGACGCAGGTGGCGTGCGGATGGGCCGGGACGACCAGGCCCCCGGCGCGGCGGATCTGCCGCGCGAACGCGCCGAAGCGGTTGTCGCGGGCCCGGTAGCGCCAGTCGACGAACGTGCCCGGGTCCATGCCGAGTGCGACCACGTGACCGTTGCGCGTGGTGACCTCCTCGCCCAGCAGGATCAGCAGGTCGTCACCCGCGTGTTCGGCCCAATGGGCGTGCGCGGACTGCGTGTTGTGCTCGGAGCTGTTGATGAAGTCGAGCCCGGCGGCCCGCGCCAGCGCCGCGATCTCGGCGGGCGTGCGGCGGCCGTCGGAGTACCAGGAGTGCAGATGGCAGTCGCCCCGGTACCAGGCCCGGCCCCGGCCCCTGGCCCGCTCCGGCGGGTAGACCGGCTTCACGCGCTCGCCGGGGGGCCCGTACGTCAAGGTGATCGTGATCTCGTACGGCAGCCCCTGCGGCGCCACCGTGTACGGGCCCAGCGCGATGTGCCAGGTGCCGGGGCGGACCGGGCCCGGGATGTAGCCGGGGGTCGCCTCGTCCGCGCGGATGAAGAACTCGGTGCGCGCACCGCCCGACCAGCCGCGGAAGCCCTTGCCGCCGAGGTCGGTGCCGCGTTCGTCGAAGACGCCGATGTCGAGCGCGTTGCCGGCCGTGCCCGCCGGGACGGTCGGCCGGTCGTAGCTGTACACGACCTTCAACTCCCGGACCCCGGGCGGTACTTCGACCGGCAGATACACGAAGTCGGGGGAGCCGGTGGGGAGGGTGCCCCGGATGGTCCGGGTCTCCTGGTCGCTGTCCGCGGCCGCGCCGCTGCTGCCGAAGGTCACGCTTCCCAACGTAAGCGCGGCCGCCGCCGACGTCACGAACAGCGCGCGCCTTCCGAGCCCCTTTCCGCCGCCGTCCCTGTCGCTCGCGTCGCCCTGGTGGTCGTCGCACATCTGCTGCTCCCCGGGTGGTCGTGTGTGAGGTGGCGTGGATGGTGCGGTGGTGGTGCGGGACACCTTCGTATGCGGTGGTGAACCCCGGGACAAGGGAGGGGGATCGGCGGCTTTCGAGTTGGCCGAGTCACGACGGTCGCGCCGCGCGTCGGGCGTCCTCCTACGGCCCTGTGCGAGCGCGTCCGACGACCTGATCTTTATGCCGACCAGTCGGTATGGACAAGCGGGGCGCGCACCGGTAGAGATGACCCATGCGCATCGCCGTGACGATCTTCCTCACCGACGAGACGATCACTCCGACCAGGCTCGCCCGTGAGCTGGAGCAACGCGGTTTCGCGGGGCTCTACCTCCCCGAGCACACCCACATCCCCGTCGAGCGGACCACGCCGTACCCGGCGGGCGGTGACCTGCCGCGCGAGTACGGCCGCACGCTGGACCCGTTCGTCACGCTCGGCCAGGCCGCCGCCGTCACCGAGCGGCTCGGGCTCGGCACCGGCATCACGCTCGTCGCCCAGCACGACCCGATCGACCTCGCGAAGCAGATCGCGACCGTCGACCACCTCTCCGGCGGCCGCCTCACCCTCGGGCTCGGCTACGGCTGGAACGTGGAGGAGGCCGCCGACCACGGCGTCGAGTGGCGCACCCGGCGCGACCTCGTCCGCGACCGCATGGCGCTGATGCGGGCGCTGTGGTCGGAGGAACCAACGGCGTACGAGGGGCAGTTCGGGAGCGTCCGGGCGAGCCTCGCGCATCCGAAGCCGGTGCAGAAGCCGCGGGGCCCGGTGGTGGGGCCGCGCACGCTCATCGGCGGCGCCGCCGGGCCGAAGCTGTTCGCGCACATCGCCGAGTACGCGGACGGATGGCTGCCGATCGGCGGGCGGGGGCTGAGCGAGGCGCTGCCGGTCCTGCGGGAGGCGTGGGCCGACGCGGGACGGGACCCGGCGGCGCTGCAGGTCGTGCCGTACGCGGTCCAGCCGAGCGCGGGGAAGCTGGCGTACTACGCGGAGCTGGGCATCGAGGAGGCGGTGGTGCAGTTGCCTCCGGCGGGGGAGGCGGAGGTACTGGCTCTGCTGGATCAGTACGGGGAGTTCGTGGGGTAGGCGGGGCGGGCTCGTCTGCCGGGTTCGGGTGGGGCGGCGGGTGCGGGTCCGTCGTGGTTGGTCGCGCAGTTCCCGCGCCCCCGAGAAGCGGCCGGGGCTGCGCCCCGTGCTTCTCGGCGGCGCGGGAGAACCGCGCGATCAGGCGCCGCCCTCGGTCACTTGCCCGCCGGTTCACCCGGACCGTGACCGTCGAGCCGTCCTCTTGAGCTGGACGACCTTGGAGCCGTCACGGTTCTCGACCGTGGCGTCACCGGATATGAGCTGCTTGAGGGCCTCCTCGCTGGGCGGCCTGCGTCCTGCTCAGCGGGCTTTCGAAGTCGTGCTCGTGCCCGGCGTACGCGGCGTGCGCGTCGGCCGGGTGGCTGTGGTCCGTTGCCGCGGGGGGTGTGTGGGCCGCGGCGGTCTGCGGGGTGACGACGGTGAACGTCGCCGCGGTGGTGGCGAGGACCACGCCGGTCGCCGCCGCCCTGAACATCCAGGGTTTGCTGCTCACTTGTGGGGGGTTTCTCCGTACGGCTGCCAGCTGCCGGGTCCCGACGTGCTTCAAGATCATCCCATGGCCCCTTTTGGGCTTACCTCGGCGATCCCCCCATCCGCGACCGCACCCTCGAAGGCCACGAGTCCGCCCGCAAACGCGGCAAAACCATCGGCGGCGCCACCGTCGCCGACCCAGACATGCTCGCCATGGCCCTCCACCTGCGCGAGCAGGGCCTCAGCCTGCGGGACATGGCCGCGAAGCTCGTCATCACCACCGGCAAGAAGAGGGGCCAGCACCCCTCGCCGGCCACCGTCATGCGGATGCTGCGCGATCACAACGAGCAGACCACCGCGACCGCGGGCGCGTGATCCGCCGCTACTTTGCGGCTGGGGTCTGAGCTAGGAGTCCCGGGCCAGGACGCCGAGCCGATCGGAGGAGTGGCCCCTCGTGGCGCCGGAGAGCGGAGCGGCTTTCAGCAGGTTCCGCCGCCGCCGCTGACGAGGCGGAGGTCGACGGACGGGCCGCGTGTCGGGACTCCGTGGAGAGTCGTCTGCCAGGTCCGGCCGAGGGGATCCCCGCCGAGCAGGGTCGCGATGCTCGGGTAGTACGCGTAGCCCATGTTGCTGCCGCTTGCCCAATGGAGGACGAGTTCGTCGCTGAACGCCCAATGCATGGAGGGGTGCCGGTAGATGGCGATGTCGGCGGTGAAATGTCCGACGAGAGGATTTGCCTGGGTGCGGTTGAGCGGGGCGAAGCAGGGGCCCTTGGCGCTCCGGACGGCCCTGGTGGCGTTGGTGATCTTTCCGGGCAGTTCCCCGCGGACCGGTGACTTGGCGAATTCGATGCGGACGGGGAGGGTGGCGGCGGAGGCGTAGTCACCCTTTCGGGTGCGGACACTGATGGTGCCCTCCATGGCCCGGCCGGCGAAGGCGGCACGGAGGACGGCGTTCTCCTTGATGTCCGCGACCGGTTTGATCCTGGTGACGGTGCCTTTGGAGATCGTCGCGAGGTAGATCGTGTTCGCGTAGGCGGCGCGGTTCTTGTCGCCAATACCGTGATGCGCTTCCGCTTCCGCCTCCAGCTGCTTGGTGACGGCGGCGGAGAGCGGCAGATCGCCGCTGCGGGTGTGGAACTTCGATCCGTCGCGCTTGATGGCTCCGTAGCGCTGTGTGCGGGACGGGTCGCTGGGCAGCCGGATCGGCTTCTTGCCCGCGAACAGTTCCGTACAGTGCACGATGCCGTTTCGCTGCGTGGAGGCCGCGCAGATACCGGAGAGGGTCTTCGGCGAGGCCTTGTTCCCGTCCGGGTCCGTGGCGGCCATGCTGGTCCCGCATCCGGCGAGCACGAGGGCAGCGAGAGCACCGGCCGCCGCCTGACGCCTGACACGGAAGCTTTGGGTCGTGTTCATGGCGGCAAGCCTTCCGTGCCGCACCTGAAACCCTCCTGAGAAGCGTCCTCAGGATTTCTTCAGGTCGCATGGCGGAAACTGGGTGGATGCGCCTGCTTCTGGTCGAGGACGAACAACGACTCGCCGACGTCATCAAGTCCGGACTGGTGGACAAGGGTTTCGCCGTGGACGTGGTCGGTGACGGCAGCGAGGCCGTCTGGATGGCCGGTGAACACCGGTACGACGCGATCGTGCTGGACGTGATGCTGCCGGGCCTCAACGGCTTCGCCGTGTGCCGAAAGCTGCGCGAAGCCGGCAACTGGACACCGATCATGATGCTGACCGCGATGGACGGTGAACTCGACGAGGTCCAGTCACTGGACAGCGGTGCGGACGACTACCTGGCCAAACCGTTCTCCTTCGCGGTGCTTCTGGCGCGGCTGCGGGCGCTCGTCCGCCGCGGGGCGCAGGAACGGCCCGCCGTCATCGAGGTGGGGGATCTGCACGTGGACCCGGCGGCGGCATGCGCCCGGCGCGGCGGCGTACACATCGCGCTGACTCCCAAGGAGTTCGCGGTGCTGCATGTGCTGTGCCGCCGGGCCGGCCAGGTGGTGACCAAGGCGGAACTGCTCCAGCACGCCTGGGATTTCGCCTTCGAGGGCGACCCCAACATCGTCGAGGTCTACATCAGTGCCCTGCGCCGCAAGATCGACGCGCCGTTCGGGGTCCGCACCCTCACCACTGTGCGAGGCAGCGGTTATCTTCTGGAACTTCCGTGAACCGGCTGTCGGTGCGGACGCGGGTGACCCTGGCCGCGTCCGTCATGGTCGCCACGGTGCTGACGGCGGCCTCCCTGGTGCTGATCCTCACGTTGCGCGACAGTCTGCGAGACGGTGTCGCCGATGAGGCCGCCCGAAAGGTCAGGGCCAGTGCCGCGGCGCTCAAGGAGGACCCGCCCGTCGTCGCGGCTCCACCACCCGGTGAGGACGGCAGCGCCGAGCCGACGCCAGGAAAGAGCGGGAACGGCGCCGGCCCGGGCAAGGAGAAGGTGGTCCTGGCCGACGGCTACGCGACCGCCAGCACGGTGGTGGTCACCGCCGACGGCCCGGTGACGGTGAAGGCTCGGGTCTCGCTGGCCCCCGTGCGGAACGCCCTCGGCGTGCTCGAGCAGTTGCTCCTGGTGGGTGTCCCGGGGTTGGTGGTGCTGATGGCCGTGATGACATGGCAGTTGATGGGCCGGGTGCTGGCCCCCGTGGAATCGATCAGGGCCACCTTCGCCGACATCACCGCCAGGAACCTCCACCGCAGGGTGCCCGAGCCCGTGACCCGCGACGAGGTGGCACGTCTGGCCCGCACCATGAACGTCACCCTGGGCCAGCTGGAGTCCGCGGTGGACCGGCACAAGCAGTTCGTCGCCGACGCCGCCCACGAACTGCGCAACCCGGTCGCCACGTTGAGCGCCCGACTCGAGTTGGGGATGCCGCAGGCACCCGGCCTCGTCACCGAAGCACTGACCGACGTGGCCCGTATCAAGGAGCTGACCGGTGATCTGTTGCTCCTCGCCCGACTCGACGGCGGCGAGCCACTGATGGGCACCGAAGTCGATCTGGCTCAGGTGGCGGCCGATGCCGCCGCACGCCCGGCGCCCGTGAAGATCGCGCTGGAGCTGGCGTCCGACATCGTCGTGACCGGCTCCCGCTCGCACCTGGAACGCATGGTCGCCAACCTCGTCGCCAACGCGGTCCGTCACGCCGCGTCCCGGGTCACCATCCGGGTCACGGCCGACGGGCTGGACGTCATCGACGACGGCCCCGGGATCCCGGCCGACGCCCGCGAACGGGTGTTCCAGCGCTTCCACCGACTGGACGAGGCCCGGGCACGTGACGCGGGCGGATCGGGACTCGGTCTGGCCATCGCCCGCGACATCGCCACCGCCCACGGAGGCACCCTCACGGTCCAGAACACACCGCGCGGTGCGCACCTGTCATTCCGCATCACCACACCGGACGGACCGAACACCCCGACAGGCCGGCCGGCCCGCGGACAGAAGGATCCGGTCTGACCGGACCGGGGCGACGCCTGCCCACCGAGTCACCCGCCTTGGCCGATCGGCTCGCCCTCCTCGGCCACCTGGGCGTTCGCCCACCGGATCGTCACGCACACCCCGCGTACGCCGCTGCGGTACCCGCAGCGGTCGCTCGCCACGGTGTGGACAGCGCCGCAGTACATCACGGCCGAGACCGCGCGTCTGGAGGAAGAGGAGCAGCAGCGGCGCGTCCCAGAAGCCCGTCTGGCCGCGCTGCAACGGGTGAAGGAGAAGAAGCGCGAGGAGATCCGCGCCAGGAACCAGGTCACCCGGGCCAGAGCCCTCGCCGAGGCCGCCGCCGCCGAACAGGCCGCCCGCACCCAACCACCCGGCAGGCTCTGGCAGGTGGCCCGCGTCTTCCGCCGCGGCGTCGACCAGGCCCTGGCGCTGCTCGCCGACGAGCACGGCGTCACCGCGACCGTGGGCTTCAGCACCGGCGATCCCCGGTATGCCGACGGTGTCCCCCTCGTCGACGAGCACGGCGTCCCGGCCGCCGTCTTCGACCCCGACCCCGGGCGCGTACGCGGGGAGGCGTTCCTGCTGCTGGCCGGACTCCTGCTGATCGTCCCCAGCAAGGCCGACCAACGTCGGTTCGAGAACGCGTCGAACATCAAGAAGAAGCACCGGCCGATCGACGGCAACCGCACCGAATGCGTCGAGACAGCCGTGGCCGGGGCCACCCGGGCCTGGGGCAGCCGCTCCTGCACCTGCGCCACTCCGCGGCTCGTTGCGCAGATCCAGAACGCGGAGTACCCGGCCGAACCGAGCGAGCAGACGGGGCCGGCCGCCACGCTCTTCCGAGCCCAGGGCAGGACATGTGGCGGCAGGTACGAGAAACCGTGGCGCCGGACCGGCAGCACACCCATCGACCAGACAAGCAGTTCAGAAAAGTAAAATCCCCCAGGAAGCTACTGGCGGGTTACTTGGCACCTGGTTCGGCGCTCGTTAACGGCGCCCCGGGAAGCGCACGGATAGAGAGGGCCGGCTGTCGGGATGCCGACCGGTAAGTACCGAGTGGTAATACCGGGTGGTAATTACCGGCAGTAATGAGCTGAAGGGCAGGCCGCAGGCCCGACCCCTCAGGGGCGCGGAGAACCGCGTGACCGGCCCCACCCACCCGCCGTCGCCGGCGATCCCGCACCCCCGAGTCACGAGCCGCCCCGAGGTCACCCCACCCGTCGCTCGTATGCTCGACCAATGACGACTTCCGCCAGCCAGGCCAGCCAGGGAACCGGCCCCACCCAGAACTCCATGCGGCGCGCCCTGAAACGTGCCCGCGACGGCGTGGCGCTGGACGTGGCCGAGGCGGCCGTGCTGCTCCAGGCGCGCGGCGCGGATCTGGAGGACCTCGCCGCGTCGGCCGCCCGCGTGCGGGACGCGGGCCTCGCGGAGGCCGGACGGCCCGGCGTCATCACGTACTCCAAGAGCGTGTTCATCCCGCTCACCCGGCTCTGCCGGGACAAATGCCACTACTGCACCTTCGTCACCGTGCCCGGCAAGCTGCGCCGCGCCGGCCACGGGATGTTCATGTCGCCCGACGAGGTCCTCGACGTGGCCCGCAAGGGCGCCGCCCTCGGCTGCAAGGAAGCCCTCATCACCCTCGGCGACAAGCCCGAGGACCGCTGGCCGGAGGCGCGCGAGTGGCTCGACGCGCACGGCTACGACGACACCATCGCCTACGTCCGCGCGATCTCCATCCGCATCCTGGAGGAGACCGGGCTGCTGCCCCACCTCAACCCCGGCGTCATGAGCTGGACCGACTTCCAGCGCCTCAAGCCGGTCGCGCCCTCGATGGGCATGATGCTGGAGACCACCGCCACCCGGCTGTGGTCCGAGCCGGGCGGCCCCCACCACGGCTCCCCCGACAAGGAGCCCGCCGTACGGCTGCGGGTGCTGGAGGACGCCGGGCGGTCGTCCGTGCCGTTCACCTCCGGCATCCTCCTCGGCATCGGCGAGACCTACGAGGAGCGCGCCGAGTCCCTCTTCGCGCTCCGCAAGGTCTCCCGCGCCTACCACGGCATCCAGGAACTGATCATCCAGAACTTCCGCGCCAAGCCCGACACCGCGATGCGCGGCATGCCGGACGCGGAACTCGACGAGCTGGTCGCCGCCGTCGCCGTGGCCCGGCTCATCATGGGCCCCTCGGGCTGCATCCAGGCCCCGCCGAACCTCGTCGACAGCGAGTACGAGCGCCTCATCGCCGCCGGGATCGACGACTGGGGCGGGGTGTCCCCGCTCACCATCGACCATGTGAACCCCGAGCGCCCCTGGCCGCAGATCGAGGAGCTCACCGAACGCTCCCGCGCCGCCGGGTTCGAGCTGCGGGAACGGCTCTGCGTGTACCCGGAGTTCGTGACCCGCGGCGAGCCCTGGCTCGACCCGCGGCTCCTCCCGCACGTCCGCGCGCTCGCCGACCCGGAGACCGGCCTCGCCCTCCCGGACGCCGTCGTCGAGGGACACCCCTGGCAGGAGCCCGAGGAGGTCTTCGTCGCCGCCGGACGCACCGATCTGCACACCGCCATCGACACCGAGGGCCGTACCGGCGACCGCCGCGACGACTTCGACTCCGTCTACGGCGACTGGGGCGCCCTGCGCGAGGCCGCCGCGCCCGGCATGGCACCCGAGCGCATCGACACCGACGTACGGGACGCGCTGCGTACGGCCGCCGACGACCCGACCCGGCTCAGCGACGACGAGGCCCTCGCCCTGCTGCACGCGGACGGCCCCGCCCTGGACGCGCTGTGCCGCATCGCGGACGACGTCCGCAGGTCGGCCGTCGGCGACGACGTCACGTACATCGTCACGAGGAACATCAACTTCACCAACGTCTGCTACACCGGCTGCCGGTTCTGCGCCTTCGCGCAGCGCCGCACCGACGCCGACGCGTACACCCTGTCGCTGGAGCAGGTCGCCGACCGGGCGCAGCAGGCATGGGACGTGGGCGCCGTCGAGGTCTGCATGCAGGGCGGCATCCACCCCGACCTGCCGGGCACGGCGTACTTCGACATCGCGCGGGCGGTGAAGGAACGCGTGCCCGGGATGCACGTCCACGCGTTCTCGCCCATGGAGGTCGTCAACGGCGCCACCCGCACCGGGATGTCGATCCGGGAGTGGCTGACGGCCGCGAGGGAGGCCGGCCTGGACTCCATCCCGGGCACGGCCGCCGAGATCCTCGACGACGAGGTCCGCTGGGTCCTCACCAAGGGCAAGCTGCCCACGGCCACCTGGATCGAGGTGGTGACCACCGCCCACGAGCTGGGCATCCGCTCCACCTCGACGATGATGTACGGCCACGTCGACCAGCCCCGGCACTGGCTCGGCCACTTGCGCACCCTCGCCGGCATCCAGCAGCGCACCGGCGGCTTCACCGAGTTCGTGACCCTGCCGTTCATCCACACCAACGCGCCGGTCTACCTCGCCGGCATCGCCCGCCCCGGCCCGACCATGCGCGACAACCGTGCGGTCACCGCCATGGCCCGCCTCCTCCTCCACCCGTGGATCCCCAACATCCAGACCAGCTGGGTGAAGCTCGGCACCGAGGGCGCCGCCGAGATGCTCCGCTCCGGCGCCAACGACCTCGGCGGCACCCTCATGGAGGAGACGATCTCCCGCATGGCGGGCTCCTCGTACGGCTCGTACAAGTCCGTGAAGGACCTCGTCGCCGTCGCCGAAACCGCCGGCCGCCCGGCACGGCCGCGCACCACCCTGTACGGCCCCGTACCGGAGGAACGCCGGCGCGCGGCCACCGCCTCCGACGGCCACCTGCCGGAGCTACTGCCCGTGGTGGACTGACAACCTTTACTGCGAGTACTGCGAGTACTGCGAGTAACGCGAGCCCTGCCTCTGCTGAACGGCGCCCTGACAGCCGTGACCCCCGCCGGTCCGTACGGTCCGTACGGCGGCGGGGGTGACGTGCGTCCCGGGGCCTAGCCCTTCGCCGGTTCGTCGTGGGGGAGGCAGGTGACCAGCAGGACCACACCGCTCAGCAGGAACACGCGCAGGGCCGCGTCGAGGCCGTTCCAGCTCTTGGACTGCCACATCACGAACCACTCGCCGCCTATCGCCATGAAGCCTGCGCCGAAGAGAAGCAGGACCATGAGCAGACCGAGGGTGCTGTAGCGGCGGGCGGTGTGGAAGGCGCGGGAACGCAGGGCGGCGGCCCAGAAGTACGTGGCCGCCACGAGGAGCAGCGCCGCGACCGTCTCCCAGACGATGATGGCGACGTACGCCGCGTCCTGAAGGCCCTTCGACGTGATCGCCCGCCACATGAGGTCCTCGTCCTTGAACGTGGTGTCCATGGCGAGAACATGCCGTACGAACTGCTGGTTGGTGCCGAAGTCGGTGATGTTGCTGAAGGCGACGAGCGCCATGTAGAGGGCGACGGTGCCGACGAGGAGCGTCGAGGCGAGGGGAAGAAGGGACGAACGAGGTCTCAGATCAGCGGACATGGATCAACTATGTCCCGCGTGATCCGACCGACCCCAGGTGATTTTCGGCGCGTTGGGCCGGAATCAGTGGCCGCCGACTGGCCGGAAAGTGCGCCCCACCCCCGGCCGTACGGGAGTGGGGCGGGACGGGGCAAGGCCTACTTGGCGAACTCGCTGCCGAGGAGCGCGCCCTTCTCCGGGGCCTTCAGGGTGGAGGGCCCGAACGACGTGATGTTGTTCGTGGTCAGGCCTGCCTTGGAGCCGCGGAACAGCCACACCGCGCCGGAGTCCTTGTAGGTGCCGTCCTCCGTGGGCGCGGCGACGGCGAGGTCGGCGCGGTCGTTGGCGTTGACGTCGAGCAGGGCGACGGCCCCGCCGAACTGGTCACCGGCCTCGGAGACCCCGGGTACCCCGGTGACGGACTGGTCGAAGGCCTGGGCGCCGGTGCCGGTGAGCCCCGAGGGGCCGCCCTTCAGCAGGACCACCGAGCCGGCGTCGCGGACGGACCCGATGTCCTCCCCGGGCACGCCGACCGCGATGTCCGGGTAGCCGTCGCCCGTCACGTCCCCGGCGGCGAGGGCGGCGCCGAACTGGTCGCCGTAGTCGCTGTCGTCACTGTTGCGGTACCCGGCCTCGGAGACGCCGGGCACGCCCGCCGTGTTCTGCGTGATGCTCGTGGTCCGGGTGCTCGGTCCGTCGGGGCCGCCGTACACGACCCGGACGTTGCCCGCCTCGTACATCCGCGTCTCGGAGACGGCGTCGACGCGCCGCCCCACGTAGTCGCCGTAGCCGTCCCCGTTCACGTCGGCGACGAGACCGCCGACGGAGGCGGACCCGGTGGACCGGGAGTGCGCGGTGTCGATGCCGGTCGCGGTGCCCGGCCACCACAGGGTGTCGTACGACCGCTCCTCGAAGCCGTGGGTGGTGACGAGGTCGTCCTTGCCGTCACCGTTCATGTCGCCGGCGATGACGTCCCAGGTCTCCTTCTTCTCGTTCTCGGGGAAGACGTTCGTGCCCGCCGGGGCCCCGTCACGGGTGAACGGTCCCAGACGGACCTGTATCAGGCCGTTGTTGCCGAGGGCGAGGTCGGCCTTGCCGTCGCCGTTGAAGTCACCGCCGGTCAGATGGCTGACGGAGCCGTCGAGAGCGGTGGCGGAGGACAGACCGCTCGCGGAGCCCCACAGGACGGCGGCGCCCCGGTAGGCGCCGACGACGAGGTCGGTGTAGCCGTCCCCGTCGAGGTCGCGGGCGGCCGTGGACTGGCCGAAATGGTGCGGCGAGGGCTCGCCGGGCACCCACGGCAGGGCCTGCGAGACGATCAGCGGGTGCGCGGTGTCGGCGCCGGCCGAGGACCCGTACACGACGGCGACATAGCCCGCGAACCGCACACCGGAGACGGTGGCCTCGGGCGCGGCGCTCGCCAGGTCGGCGAAACCGTCGCCGTTGAAGTCGACGACCGGCGCCTTCGGGACCGCGGCGGCCGGGCCGGCCGTGACGAGCGGAGCGGCCAGCGCGACGGCGACGGCCGCGCAGCCCGCGACCGCACGGCTGCGCGCACGACGTGCGGTGCCGGGACTCGTACGACGGCTGGTGCGAAGAGGCACGGATTCTCCTGGAGTTGGATCAGAGGATGCCGATGGTTCACATCTGACCGTCTGACCACCGAGGGCACGCAAGGGTTGCCTTCCGACCGTTCCCCGACTGCGGGACACCGTGCCGACGAATGCGTCGCGGGACTGCCCGTCCACGAGACCGATCGAAGTAGGGTCCTTCGCGTGCAGCTCCGCTACAACTACCGGGCCTACCCGGACGCCTCTCAGCGCCGTGCGCTGGCGAGCGCTTTCGGATGTGCGCGAGTGGTGTGGAACGACTGCCTGCGCCACCGCAAGGAGGCGCACGCGGCGGGACTGCCGTACGTGACGTCGGCCGAGCTGTCCCGGCTTCGCATCACCCAGGCGAAGCGCACCGAGGAACGCGCCTGGCTCGCCGACGTGTCGGCGGTCGTCCTGCAGCAGTCCCTCCGGGACCTGGACACCGCCTTCAAGAACTTCTTCGACAGCCACAAGGGCGGGCGGCAGGGCCGGAAGACCGGCCCGCCACGCTACAAGTCGAAGAAGGACACCCGACAGTCGATCCGCCTCACCACCAACGCCTTCTCCCTCCAGGAGAACGGCACGGTGTACGTGGCCAAGGTCGGCAACCTCAGGGTGAAGTGGTCCCGTCGGCTTCCGGCCGCACCCACGTCCCTGACCGTCACCAAAGACAGTTCCGGCCGGTACTTCCTCAGCTTTGTCGTGGACACCGAGCCGGACGTCCTCCCCGGCCTGAGGACCGACGTCGGTCTCGACCTCGGTTTGTCCGCCTTCGCCGTCCTGTCTGACGGCAGCAGGATCGACAGCCCCCGCTTCCTGCGCCGGGCGGAGAAGAAACTCAGACGCCTTCAGCGGGAGCTGTCCCGCAAGGTCAAGGGATCGAAGAACCGGGCCAAGGCTCGCATCAAGGTCGCACGCCAGCACGCCAAGGTGGCGGACCGGCGCCGGGACTGGCACCACAAGGCATCCACACAGATCATTCGCGACAACCAAGCGGTGTACGTGGAAGACCTCGCGGTGTCCGCCCTCGGACGAACGCCGCTTGCCAAGTCCGTGCACGACGCGGGATGGTCCGCGTTCGTCGGCATGCTGGAGTACAAGGCGGCTCTGTACGGCCGAACCTTCGCCAAGGTGGACCGGGCCTTCCCGTCCTCCCAGGTCTGCTCGGCCTGTGGGTTCCGGGACGGCCCCAAGCCCCTGCGGGTCCGGGAATGGACGTGCGGCGAGTGTGCCGCCGTGCACGACCGCGACCACAACGCAGCACGCAACGTCCTCGTCGAAGGACGCCGAATCGTCGCCAACGGACGGGTGGAGACGTCAAACGCCTGTGGAGTGCCGATAAGACGGGCACACGTGCCCGCGCAGCACGTCGAAGCAGGAAGCCTCCGGAAGGGTCGGACGATCCAGACCGGAATCTCTGGACTTTAGGCCAGGGAGCACGTCAAAGTGCTGGACTGTCGAAGTCGTACGGGCGTACGGATGTACTTACGTACTGACGTACGGTAGTGCCGTGAGGAGGCCGGGGTGGGTGCGACAGCCGGGGCCGTCTGGGGCCGGGCCGAACAGCAGGACTTCCGCAGCCGGGTGCGCGGAACGCTGCTCGGCGCGGCCGTCGGCGATGCCCTCGGCGCGCCCGTCGAGGCGCTGACCCTGCCCCGGATCCGTGAGGCGTACGGCCCGGAGGGCCTGCCCGACCTGGCGCCCGCCTACGGCAGACGCGGCGCCATCACCGACCTCACCCAGCTGACCCTGTTCACCGTCGACGGGCTGATCCGCGCGCAGGTCCGCCGCGACACCGGCGCCTGGCACCCGCCGACCGACCTGCACCGGGCCTACCTCCGCTGGGCGGCGACCCAGCGGGACTGGGGCCCCGACGAGCGCCGCAAGGACGACGGCTGGCTCGCCCGCGAGGAGTGGCTGTACGCCCGGCGCGACCCGTCCCCCGTCTGCCTGCTCGGCTTCGCCGACGGCACCATGGGCACGCTCGACGCCCCCAAGAACCCCGGCGAGGCCGGCGCGGAGGCCGCCGCCCGCTCGGCCCCCTTCGGGCTCCTCGTCGGCTGGGAGCCCCAGCTCGTCTTCCAGCTCGCCGTCGAGTGCGCGGCCCAGACCCACGGCCACCCCACCGCGTACCTCACGGCCGGCTCGTACGCCGTCGTCGTGCACGCCCTGGCCCGGGGCGAGAGCATGGACGCCGCCGTGCAGAAGGCCCTGGTGCTGCTCGCCGCCCGCCCCGGCCACCAGCCCGTCACCGAGGCCCTCCAGCAGGCCCTCGCCGCCGTCCGCACCGGCCCGCCCTCCCTGGCGCTCGTGGAGGAACTGGCCGACCCCGGCACGGCCGACCGGCTGCTCGCGGTCGCCGTCTACTGCGCGCTCGTGGGGGAGGACGTACGCCAGGGCCTGTGCCTCTCGGTCAACCACAGCGGCCCCTCGAAGGCGGCGGGCGCCCTGACCGGCGGTCTCCTCGGCGCCCTGCACGGCGAGACGGCGCTCCCCCCTGCCTGGCTGGCCGAACTCGAGGGCCGCCCCACCCTCCTGGTCCTCGCCGACGACTTCGCCCTGGAGATGACCCAGGGCCCCGCCCTGCACAGCCCCAACGGCGCGGTACCGGGTTGGCTGGCGCGATACCCGCGCGGCTGAGAGCCACGGCCGGTGAGAGCGGCCGGTGAGAAAGGAATTCATGGCGGACTGGACCCTGCGCCGGGCCTCGGTGGCGGATGTGGAGCCCCTGGCGGAGCTGCGGGCGGTGGTGATGCGGACGGACCTGGAGCGCCTCGGCCGCTACGACGAGGACCGGGTCCGCCGGCGCTTCCGTGACGGCTTCGACGCGGCCCACACCTGGATCATCGAGGTGAGCGGCGAGCCCGCCGGCTGTGTGGCGCTCCGTCCCGCCGTCGACGCCCACTGGCTGGAGCACTTCTACCTGGCCCCGCACCTGCACGGCTCCGGCACCGGCACGGCCGTGCTGCGGGAACTGCTGGACCGCTGCGACCGTGACGCCACCGTGGTCCGCCTGAACGTGCTGCGGGGCAGCCCGGCCCGCCGCCTCTACGAACGGCACGGCTTCACCACGGAGTCCGAGGACCCGGTGGACGTCTTCATGGTGCGCCACCCGGCGGCCGCCCACCCCCGTGCGGTTACGGTGACGCCATGAGCACCAGGATGATCATCCTCAACGGGGGTTCCAGTTCGGGGAAGTCCGCGATCGCGCGAAGTCTGCAGACCGTACTGCCGGACCCCTGGCTGGCGTTCAGTGTCGACACCCTGGTGGACGCGATGCCCGAGCGGATGCGGTCCTCGGACGAGGGCATCGACTTCGCGGAGGACGGCGCGGTGAGCACCGGCGCCGACTTCCAGGTGCTGGACGCGGCCTGGGCGGCGGGCATCGCGGCCATGGTCCGCGCGGGCGCCCGTGTCGTCGTCGACGACGTCTTCCTGGGCGGCGCCGCCTCCCAGCGGCGCTGGCGCGACGCCGTCGGTGACCTCCCCGTCCTATGGGTCGGCGTCCGCTGCGAGAGCGCGGTGGCCACGGCCCGCGAGGCCGCCCGCGGCGACCGCCCGCACGGTATGGCCGCGCTCCAGGCCACCCTGGTCCACGAGGGCGTCACCTACGACCTGGAGATCGACACCACGCGTACCGCCCCCCTTGCCTGCGCCCACACCATCGCGGCCCACCTGGACTGAGGGCCGGGCCACCGGGGCTCAGGGCTCCCCCATGTCACAAACGGCCGCCCCGTCTCGTCTCGTTGTCGGACCCCGCCGCGGTGGCCGGGTCCGACAATTAGCGACGGGAGTGAACTGTCATGGACCTCGCCCTCTGGATCGGTGCGGGACTGCTGGCCGCGGTGGCGCTGACCGGCGGTGTGACGAAGACGTTCGTGCCGAGGGAGAAGCTGGCCGCGGCGCCGGGCGGGGGATGGACCGCGGGGATCGAGCCCGGCCTCATCAAGGCACTCGGCGTGCTGGAACTCCTGGCCGCCCTCGGGCTGGTCCTGCCCGCCGCACTCGGGGTCGCGCCGGTCCTGGTGCCGGTGACGGCCGTGTGCTGGGTGCTGCTGATGATCGGCGCGATGATCACCCACGGCCGGCTCGGCGAGTTCCGGTTCGTGGCGCTGAATGTCGTCTATCTCGCGCTCGCGGCTTTCATCGCCTGGGGCCGCTTCGGTCCCGAGTCGTTCACCGCCTGACCTGGCGGAAAACGGTGGTCCGCGCGGGGGCGGGGCTCTAGGGTCCTCGCTTGTGACTGGACTCCCCACGCATCTCAGTACGACAGCGGCCGCGTACGACGACATCGCCGTCCTCTATGCCCAACTGGTCAGGGACGAGTTCGACTCCCTGCCGCTGGACCGGGCGATGCTCGCCGCGTTCGCCGACTCCGTGCGGGCCGTCGACGGCGGGCCGGTCGCCGAGCTGGGGTGCGGCCCCGGCCGTGTGACGGCGTATCTGCGGGACCTCGGGCTCGACGTCCTCGGGATCGATCTGTCGCCGGTGATGATCCGGCTGGCCCGCGAGTCCTACCCCGACCTGCGGTTCGAGGTCGGCTCCATGCACGCCCTCGACCTGGCCGACGACGAACTGGACGGCATCGTCTCCTGGTACTCGGTCATCCACGCCCCGCCGCGCGACGTGTCCTCGTACGTCGCGGAGTTCCGCCGGGTCCTCGCGCCCGGCGGCCACCTCGTGCTCGGCTTCTTCGAGTCGGAGGGCGGACCGGTCACCGCGTTCGACCACAGGGTGACGACGGCCTACCGCTGGCCCATCGACGAACTCGCCGCTCTGACCGCCGAGTTCGGCTTCACCGAGATCGGCCGCATGCTCCGCGAGCCCCGCGAGGGGGAGCGGTTCCGGCGGGGACACCTGCTGATGCGCCTGGAGAAGTAGCCCGCCGCATGCCGGAGGGCCGCCCCCGGACCCCCCGCCCGGAGCGGCCCCCTGCACACGAAGCGCGTCGTCCTAGACCCCCGTGGGGCTGGCAGCGTCCTTCCCCGAACCCGGTCCCGGGGCCGGTACCGCCGCCGCGGCTCCCGCCCCGCCGAGGCCGTCGCCGTCGCCGTCCGTGTTGATCTTCTCGATGATGGCGAGCCGCTCCGGGGTGTCCTCCGGCTTGATGAAGCCGATGACGATGTACAGCACCAGCGACACAGCCAGCGGGATGGACACCTGGTACTGGAGCGGGACACCGCCCTCGACGTTCCAGTGGATCGGGTAGTTGACCAGCCAGAAGGCGAACAGCCCGCACGCCCAGCTGGTGAGCGCGGCCGTCGGCCCGGAGCGGCGGAACGGCCGCAGCAGACCCAGCATCATCGGGATGGCCATCGGCCCCATCAGACCGGCGACCCACTTGATGACGACGGTGATGATGTCCTTGAACGCGGGCGAGTTGACCTGTGTGGCCGCCGCCATGGACAGGCCGAGGAACACGACGGTCGTGATCCGGGCGACCCGCAGCCCCTGCCCCTCGCTCCAGGCCCGCGCCCGGCGCCAGATCACCGGCGCGCAGTCGCGGGTGAAGACGGCGGCGATGGCGTTGGCGTCGGAGGAGCACATCGCCATGGTGTGGGAGAAGAAGCCGACGATGACGAGGCCCAGCAGTCCGTGCGGCAGCAGCTGTTCGGTCATCAGGGCGTACGTGTCGGAGCCGTCGCCCTTCTCCGAGGTCACCAGCAGCGGCGACATCCACATGGGGAAGAACAGCACCAGCGGCCAGACCAGCCACAGGATCGCCGACAGCCGGGCGGAGCGCTCGGCCTCGTACGGGGTGGCGGTGGCCATGTAGCGCTGGGCCTGGTTGAGCATGCCGCCGTTGTACTCGAACAGCTTGATGAAGAGGAACGCGAGGAGGAAGACGGTGCCGTACGGGCCGACAAGAGGTTCCGCGTGCCCCTCCAGCTCGGGGCGGTCCCAGACGCCGAAGAAGCCGCCGTAGTCGTCCAGTTTCACGAAGACGGCCACGAACATCGCGATGCCGGCCAGCAACTGGATGACGAACTGGCCGAGTTCGGTGAGCGCGTCCGCCCACAGTCCGCCGATGGTGCAGTACACGGCGGTGATGCAGCCGGTGATGAGGATGCCCTGGTTCAGGGAGACCCCGGTGAAGACGGACAGCAGGGTCGCGATCGCGGCCCACTTCGCGCCGACGTCCACGATCTTCAGCAGCATGCCGGACCAGGCCAACGCCTGCTGGGTGGGCAGGTTGTAGCGGTTCTTCAGGTATTCGAGCGGGGACGCCACATGCAGGCGGGACCGCAGCCGGTTGATGCGCGGCGCGAACAGCTTGGAGCCGATGGCGATACCGAGGGCGATGGGGAAGGACCACGTCACGAACGAGGTCACGCCCCAGGTGTAGGCGATTCCGGCGTACCCGGTGAACATCACCGCGCTGTAGCCCGACATGTGGTGCGAGATGCCGGACAACCACCAGGGCATCCTGCCGCCGGCGGTGAAGAAGTCGCTGACGTTGTCCACTCGCTTGTGCGACCAGACACCGATCGCGACCATCACACCGAAGTAGCCGATGAGCACGGCCCAGTCGAGACTGTTCATGGGCCCCCTTCCAGGGTCCGCCGCCAGGATCAGGCATGTGAACGGTCAGGCATGTGAACTCTGGGTGGGGTGGCATTCCCGCGGCAAGGAAGAGGTAAGTCAAGAGGGGGCAAAGAAGTTCTGCGCGATGACTCTGGTTCATGTACATGAACATCTGGTTGGCTGAAAACGATCAGCTCGGCCCATCGGCCTCGCATCGCCCGGGTCGGGGGCTCAGCGCATCAGCTCCCCGGCGTTGACCAGCAGCGACTGGCCGGTGATCGCCCGCGCCCGGTCGGAGGCCAGGAAGACCGCCGCGTCCGCGACATCCCCGTCCGTGGCCAGCTCGGGCAGTGCCATCCGCTCGGTGAGCCGCGCCAGCACCTGCTCCTCGGGGACCCCCTCGCCGTGCGCCGTGAACCGGACGTACGCCTCCACCGGCGGCCCCCACATCCACCCCGGCAGCACCGTGTTGACCCGTATCCGGTGGGGGCCCAACTCCCGGGCCAGCGAGTACATCGCGCTCGTCAGCGCGCCCTTGGACGCCGCGTACGCCGCCTGCCGCACCTGTGAGGGCGCTGCTACCGACGACTGCGTCCCGATGATGACGACGGAGCCGCCGCCCGCCTCCTTCAGGGCCGGCAGGCAGGCTCGGGTCATCCGCAGGGTGCCCAGCAGGTTCACGTCGAGGACCGCCTGCCAGGTGGCGAAGTCGGCGTCCTCCAGGCCCCCGAAGTAGCTGTCCCAGGCGGCCACGTGCACCACCGCGTGCACGCCCCCGAACCGCTCCCGCGCCAGCGCCGCGAGCGCCTCGCACTGCGCCTCGTCGGTGATGTCCGTGGCCCGGTACGCCGTGTGCGCGCCGTCCGGATCCAGCTCCGCCGCGGCCTTGGCGAGGTTCGCCTCCGTACGCGCCCCCAGCACGGCGTTGCCGCCGTCCCGTACGACCGCGGCGGCCACCCGCTGGCCGAGTCCCGCTCCGACGCCCGACACGACGACGGTCTTGCCGTTCAACAGGGGCAGGGTCATCGCTACCTCCAGGGTCTGGCGCTCTATCTGACGGAGCGTCAGAGTATGGGCGACCGGTGGAGGAAGGAAGGGAAGCATCCATGTCGGACGACACCCGAAGCGCCGCCTATGCCGAGCTGGCCGCCGTCGGCCCGTACGGCGTCCGTCCCGGCCACGCCCTGATCACGATGGTCGAGCCGCATCCGGGCCACGAGTACGCGTACAACCGCTGGTACGAGGACGACCACTACTACGCGGGAGCGATGGCGATGCCCTGGATGTTCGCGGGCCGCCGCTGGGTCGCCACCCGCGATCTGCAACTCCTGCGGACCCCCGAGAAGTCGGCGATCGCCCAGCCGGTCACCGCCGGCTGCTACCTCTCCACGTACTGGATCACCGACGGCCGCTACGACGACCACATGCGCTGGACGGTCGCCATCAACAAGCGGCTGAATCGCGACGCGCGCGTCTACCAGGACCGTACGCATGTCTTCACCGCGTTCCAGGACCACGAGGTGACCGTCTACCGGGACGGCGCCGCCGGGCCGCGCGACGTCCATGCCCTCGACCACCCGTACGCGGGTCTGGTGCTGGAGGTGGTGGATGCCGAAGGGCCCGAGCAGCGGGCGGAGTTGCTGGAGTGGCTGCGGGCCCGTCGGCTGCCGAAGCGGCTCGCCGGGTCCCCCGCCGCCCTGGTGACGGTCTTCCGGCCGACGCCGCTGCCGCTGGACCGCATGTCCTACGTCAAGCAGGTCGAGGGCGTCGACACCCGCCTCACCCTCCTGTGGTTCCTGGAGGCCGACCCGCGCGACTGCTGGGAGGCGCACTTCGCGGGACTGGGGGAGGAGCTGGACGGATCGGGGCTGGGGAGGCTGGAGTTGCTGGCCCCGTTCATCCCGACGGTGCCGGGGACGGACCGGTACGTGGACCGACTGCGGTAGCCGGAGCGCGGGCAAGGCCGAGCCCCCTCGGCCAGGACGGCGGGCCGGTCGAGAGGGCTCTGTCAGTTGGTGTGTGTGAAGTTGTGTTTCTGGTGGGGGTGAACCATGGTCACGCGAGGTCGAAAGCTCCCCGGTTGACCCCGGTGACGAACGCGTTCCACGAGTCGGCGGGGAACGCCAGGGTCGGACCGTCGGAAACCTTGGAGTCACGCACGGAGAGTGCCGCGACCACGGGGGACTTGACCTCGACGCACGCGCCGTTGCCCGTGGAGTACGAGGACTTGACCCACGTGTCCGTGGCGCCTTGCTGAATTGCCATTTCTGCTCCGCTAGCCGGTTGGTCGTTGAGTTGCTGTCGCCGAACTGTGGGAACACGCCCGTTCCCGGACCCCACAGTTCGGTTTCCGCCAAGGTCGTTGATTTCCTTGACGTGATCGACGCTACTCGCCAACATCGGCTGACGAAGCGACTATTCACTCGTGCGAGTGGCATATTCCCCTTGAGCCTTCCTCTCAGGGGTGCCAAGGTGTATCTTCCGTCCCTTTCAATCCGGCAGCCCCTTGATTTGGCCCGCGCGGGGACTACAACCGCGCATAGTCCTTCGCGATGTCGGCGATGAACTGGCGGGATTGATCCACATTCAGGGCCTGAGCCCTCAAGTGCTCATACATGACGCTGTACTTCTGGACGTCCGCCGGCTTCTCCAGATAGAGATCGCTCGTGACGCCCTCGATGTAGACGACGCTGGAATCCGAGGCGTCCGGGAACTCCAGGATCGCGTACTGGCCGTTGAGACCGGGATGCGCGCCCAGGTCGAAGGGGATCACCTGCACGGTGACGTGCGGGAGTTGGGACTGCTCGACCAGGTACTCCAACTGCTCGCGCATCAGGGAGCGGTTGCCGACCACCCGGCGCAGCGCGGCCTCGTCGAGGACCGTCCACAGCCGCAGGGGGCTCTCCGGCGCGGAGATACGTTCCTGTCGCCTCATCCGTACCTGGACCCGCTTCTCGATGTCCCCGGGCATCGTCTCGGGCAGCGCTCCCGCGATGAGGGCCTCGGCGTACGGACGGGTCTGGAGGAGCCCGGGGACGACCTGGGGGTCGTACACGCGCAGACTGGCCGCGTCGGTCTCCAGGCCGATGTAGACGCTGTACGGGACGTCGCCGAACGCGTGCCACCAGCCCTGCTGGCGCGAGTCCTTGGCCATCTGCATCAGCGAGTCGACGACCCGCTGGTCCTCGACCTCGTAGACCCCGCAGAGATCACGGACGTCGCGCTGGCTGATGCTGCGGCGGCCGTTCTCCAGCCGGCTGATCTTCGACTGGGAGACCAGCAGCCGCTCGGCCACTTCCTCGGCGGTCATGCCCTTGAGCTCACGGAGCCGACGCAGCTCCTGGCCCAACCGGCGTCGCCTGACGGTGGGATTGACATTGGACGCCACGGGACGTGCACCTCCGGCTGCGGGCCTCTACTTTGCGTATCTGCTGCTGAGCAGATTGCCACCAAGGCGCCGAGTACCGCTGGAAAACAGCGGATATGCGCTGTGCGTGCGCCGTTCGCGCCGTAGTTTTTCCGCCCTGGGGGGTTCTCCGCCGAATGTACGGCCAGCACCGGAACATGCGGCCGCGCGGGGCGGCGAGGCCCTGTCGTACGGACCGGCCCGAACGGTCGACGGATCGACCGGCCGAGCATGTCCGTACGGCCTCGCGCGCCCCGCGCGATCCAGCGGCTCCCGAACCGGGTCCTGGGGTCCCTGAGGCGGTTCGGTCCGGCGCTGATGGTGCGAGTGGTGCGCACGCTGCGCATCGTGATGCGGTGCGGTGCGGGTCGTTCGGAGGTGCGGTGGTGCGTGGTGCGGTGGTGAACCGGTGTTGCGGCGGTGCGGTGGTCCGGCGATGGCTCAGTGCGCCACGACGCGTGCCATGGAGCCACGGCGCGGCTGCATCGGAACACCGCGTGCGGGTTCCGGTGCGGGTGGCCGGGCGCCGGGTGCGACCTGCCGGCCGGCCGGTGCCGGGCTGCGGCGCGGCTGTGCGGCCACACCGTTCTGCACGTCCATGACGGCGTGGGCCACCAGACCACCCATGGGGTCGTGCCGGATGAGGTCCCTGAGCCGGGAGCGGGACGAGCGTCCCTCGTTCCCCGGGTACAGGTGCTTGCCGAGGCCCACGGCGTGGGCCAGTGCGGCGAGCGCGGCCGTCCGCGGGTCCGGCGGTACGCCGGTCCGGATCGCGGAATCCAGCCGGGCCCTGATCTCCCGGCTGATGGCCGTGTCCGTCGCCTGGTAGCGCGTCGTCGGCAGCACCCCGCACATCTGGCCCGCGACGGCGTGCACCATGCCGCAGCGCTCCAGGTGTGACAGATAGGTCTGGCGCAGCCCCAGTCGGGGCCCGCCGATCCAGTGCACCGCACGGACCGGAGCGCCGCGCCTTCGCAGCAGCTCCAACGCGCAGTCCAGTGTTGGATCTCCAGTCGGCCGTGGGGACACCACGGCGATACGATCCCCGTCTGGGGCTATCCGTCCGGCCAGCGCCAGCTCCACTAGCTGCGCTCCGGCCAGACCAAGGTCGAGCGACTGCGGCTGTGCGGTGGTACCCGTGGCCGGGTCCAACGCCAGCAGCAGAAGCTCCTCCGGAATGGTTCTGCGGCTCCTGCCCATCCATGCCTCCCCGCGTGGATGAATGACAGGGTGACCCCTCTCACATTGGTCTGTCGAGGGTGCGTGACCGGAATGTAGTGGAACCGATAGGTATGTCGTTCTCGTCTACCGGAGGGGCTAAGCCCGCACACAGGACACTGGTACATGGTTCGGACAGCGGCGCGGCGCGGTGGTGCGCGGGGTGACTAGTGTCCGGGCGGTGGGTTTCACAGATCGGTAGGGCGCGTGTCCCGAGGACGGGCGGCGCGCGGGAGGAGGCATCGGTGGCGGGCACGTCCCCCGACAGGTCGAAGCGGTACGAGTCGTCGACATCGTCGGCGTCGGGGAGCGAACCTCCGATCCCGGAGACCCCGGGTTCCGGCTCCTCCACCTCCTCCCAGGACCCACGCCTCTCGCTCTCCCGGCCGACATCCCCGGCCCCCAGCCCGAAGCCGGACCAGGCGACGGCGGTCTTCTCCCGCCGCGCGCTGCTGGAGACGGCGGAAGGGTCGGAAGGGGCGGAACAGGAGGGCGACGCCGACGCGGAGGGCGTGAAGTCCGGCGGGGCGGGGGCGAGTGCCGCCGCCGAGGGTGCGGAGTCGTCCGACGTGGAGGGTGCGGAGTCGACTGCCGCGGAGGGTGCGAAGGCCGACGACGCCACGGGGGCGAAGGCCGACGACGTCGCGGGTGCGGCGGCCGACGCCGACGGTGCGAGGGCTGACGCCGAAGGTGCCGGGTCGGGTGCCGAGGGTGCCGGAGGGACTTCGGGCGGCGCTGCGTCGGAGGACGCCGAGCGGGGCGAGGCGGATGCCGTCGATGGAGCCGACGACGGCGAGGCCGGGGCCGCCGAGGCCGAGGCCGAGGTGAGCGCCGAGCCGGAGGATGCCGTGCCCGACGATGTGGGCGAGGCGGAGTCCAGCGACGCGTCCCGGCGCTCGCCGGGTGTCGCCACGCCCACGCTCGCCCTCGCGGCACGCCTGCCGGCGGCGCGGGAGGCGGCGGACGTGAGCGGCGAGGCCGACGCGGGCACGTCGCGCGAGGCGGAGTCGGAGGAGGCCGAGGGCGACCAGGTGACTGCGGGCCGCGCACATGCCGCCTCCGACGCCGATTCCGGGACTCCGCGTGACCGCCGGCCCGACGCCGGGGACGGGGACGCGGGCGACGCCGACGCGGAGGGCGACTCGTCGCGTGACGTCGGGAACGGTGGCGCGGAGGGCGAGGGTTCCGGCTCCGGACCTGTTGAGGACGCGAAGCCCGAGGCCGTTGTGGCCGGCGACGTGACCGGCGCCGCGGGCCGCGGGAGCGCCGAGGCCGACGCCGACCCGTCGCGTGACGGGGAGAGCGGTGCCGCGGAGCGCGACGAAGCCGACCTGCACGCCGATGCCGACGCCGACGCCAACTCAGGCTCCGGCTCCGGGACTCCCCGTGACCGCGAGCCCGAGCCCGAGCCCCACGCCGAGGCCGGGGACGTGGACGACGCCGGCCCCGACGAGGAGCGCGCCAAGGGCTCAGAGGGCGGCGGGAAGGCCGGCT
The DNA here is from genome assembly GCF_023516595.1 of Streptomyces neyagawaensis. Lineage (GTDB taxonomy): Bacteria > Actinomycetota > Actinomycetes > Streptomycetales > Streptomycetaceae > Streptomyces > Streptomyces neyagawaensis. The sequence goes on from NZ_JAMGBG010000046.1 coordinate 111,319, forward strand.
CCGGTGCCCCGTCGCCCGGGGCCGACTCCGACGCGGCGGCCTCCGGCTCCGGTTCCGGCACCCCCGCCCCCAAGGGCGGCTCCGGGGTGTTCTTCGCCAAGTCCCGCTCCAGCGACATCGCGGCAGAGGACGACGTCGAGACCGAGGCCGACGCCGAGCCGCCCGTCGACCAGGCGACCGCCATCTTCCGCGCGCCCAAGCTCCCCGCGGTGGACCAGCCCACCACCATGCTCAAGCTGGGCGCCGCGGCCCCCAAGGCGACCGCCGACGAGACCGACGACAAGGCCGAACGCGACGGCAAGGGCACCGAGGAGGCCAAGGGCACCCCCGACGACGCCACGGGCGCCCCCAGCCGTGACGGTGCCGCCGGGGACGGGGACGACGCCCCCGGCCGTGATGCCGCCCCCAGCGAGCGGACCAGCAAGTTCGTGGCGCTCAAGTCGCTCGACGACGCCGCCCCGCCCAAGCCCGCGCAGCCTTCCGTCGCGCCCGCCGAGGCCACCCGGACGGTTCCTCAGGTGGGCCCCGAGCGGACCACGCAGCAGCCGTTGCCACCGAAGCCCCCGCTGGATCTGCTGGCGGAGCTGACGAACACGCCGCCGCCCCCGCAGACCCCGCTCAGGACGGCCGTCCGCCGGGTCAAGATCTGGACCCCGCTGGTCATCCTGCTGGTGATCGTCTTTGCGGTCGTACAGAATTTCCGTTCGCTCCCAGCCCCGACGCTCGCGCTGACAGCGAAGGAGTCGTACGCCTTCGAGGGCGACAAGGTGACCCTGCCGTGGCCCGAGCAGGGCCAGGGCTGGATGGACGTCAACGGCATCGGCACCCTGGACAGCTTCGGCGAGCAGAAGCCCGTCGCCATCGGCTCCGTCGCCAAGGCGATGACCGCGTACGTCATCCTCAAGGAGCACCCGATGAAGCCGGGTGCGAAGGGCGCGACCATCCCGGTCGACGCGAAGGCGGAGACCGAGGGCGGCTACGACAAGGACGGCGAGTCCACGCTCAACACCGTCAAGGAGGGCGACAAGCTCTCCCAGTACGACGCCATCGCGGCCATCATGATCCCGTCCGCGAACAACATCGCGCGGCTGCTCGCCCGCTGGGACAGCAACGGTTCCGAGGCGGAGTTCGTCAAGAAGATGAACGCCGCCGCCAAGGACCTCGGGATGAAGAACACCACCTACACCGACCCGTCCGGGCTGAAGGAGACGACCGTCTCCACCGCCGAGGACCAGGTGAAGCTCGGCAACGAGCTGGTGCGGATGAAGGCCCTCACCGACATCACCAAGCTGCCCTACTGGTACGACCCGTCGGGCCAGCGCTGGGACAACTACAACCGCCTCGTCCCCTACAACAACGCCATCGGCATCAAGACCGGCTCCACCTCGGCCGCCGGCGGCAACCTGCTCTTCGCCGGCACCAAGGAGGTCGGCGGTGAGACGGCCATCGTCGTCGGCGCGATCCTCGGCCAGCACACCCCGCCGATCATCGACACGGTCAACGCGGTCAGCAAGACGGCCATGATCGCCGCCCAGGACGCCCTCACCTCCGACACGATCCTGAAGAAGGGCGACGTCGTTGGCTATGTCGACGACCAGCTCGGCGGACAGACACCCGTCGTCGTCACCGAGGACGTCTCGGCGGTCGGCTGGGCCGGGAAGACCGTCAAGCTGGGGCTGGAGCCCGCCAAGACCATCCCGCACCAGGCGAAGGCCGGCACGAAGGTCGGCTCACTGAGCGTGGGCGACGGCACCGGCTACGGCGTCGAGGTCCCGGTGGCCCTGCAGAAGGACCTCACCGAGCCCGGCTTCGTCCCCAGGCTCACCCGCGTGAGCTGACCGGCCCGGCCGCCACCCGCACCGCACACGAAGAGGCGCCCCTCCCGACCACCGGCCGGGAGGGGCGCCTCATGCGTTAGGCCCACGCGGGGGGCCGAGTGGGGGCCGAGTAGTGCCCGTCCTACTCCTCGCCCTCCCCCTCCGCCTCCTTCTCGCACTCCAGCGCCGTCTTCCGGGACGGCCCCCCGTACTGCGAGCTGATGCGGACGTCCCCGGCCTCGTGGACGGTGAGGCGGGTGAACTCCGTGAGATCGCCGTCGGACTCGCGGTCAGCGGTGAGGCAGCCGTTGTCCGCCCACAGCCACGGCGAGTAGGCGACACGGACGATGACCTCGCCGGGTCCGGGCATCCGGACGACGAGATTGGCGCCGTCGGCGCTGACCACCGACGCCGGCCTGTCGACCAGCGGCGTCGCGTTCTTCACCCGGTAGATCTTCCAGTTCGCGTCCTCCCAGACGCGCTCCAGATAGCCGGGCTCGCTGGTCACCAAGGCGTGTTCCAGCTCGGCGGGCCCGTCCGGCTCGCCGTTCACGAGGACGACGAAACCGACCGCCCACTGCGACAGCCACGCCTTGTAGGCCGCCGGGGTGAAGGCGCCCTCGGGCACCTCCGTGCCGCCGTGGCCCTCGTAGAAGAGGCGACCCCGTTCGACGTCGGCCTGCCGGTTCCAGCCGCGCGCCATGTTGATGTACGGGGCGAGGATCGCGGCCTCGCGATGGTCGCGGGCCGGGACCACCTCGACGCGGGTCTTCCAGGCACCCAGCCGCTTCAGCTCGTTCACCACCCCGTCGGTCTTCACGGCCCACTCGGGCACCTTGGTGTTGGTGACGATGTCGGCGGTGGTCTTGGCCGTCAGCCACGTCAGGGAGAGGGCCAGGGCGACCACACCGGCCACCACCCGCCGCCGGGCCGTGAACCAGGACAGCGGCAGCCGGGCCCCCTCCGCGCGGGCCTCGCCGCGGTACAGGGCGATGGCCAGGGCCGCCGCCGGGCCCGCCAGCTCCAGGAGCCGCTCGACGTTCGTGCCGATGGGGGTCGGGATCAGATAGCAGAGGACCACGCCGAGGGCGTACACCGCGGAGCCGAGGCGGAGCACCCGCCAGGCGCTCGGCGCGGTCACCACGACCACCGCGCAGATCACCACCGGAGGCCATATCCGGCTGAACGCCATGGGCTGCTCGCCCTCGAAGGGGAACAGCAGCGTGGTCACGGCGACGACCGTCACCGGCGGCACGATCAGCGCCGCCGCCCGGCCCCACTCGCGGCACAGCAGATAGGCGGCGCCGACCACGAGGAGGAAGAGCCCGGAGACGGGGCTCCCCATCGTGGACAGCGTCGCGCACACCGCCGCCACGGCCAGCCGCCGCCCGCCGCGCCCGCCCACCACCGCCAGCAGCGCCCCCATGGCGAAGGCCGTGCCCAGCATGAACGTGGAGCGGCCCGACACCACCTGGCACCACAGGGAGAAGGTCGCCGCGAGGGCGACCGGGATCGGCGCCCGCACACCCGTCCGGGCGACGACCGCGCCGACGAGCCAGGACGCGGTGAGCCCGGACGCCAGCGTCACGGCGACCACCCCGCACACCGCCATCAGATACGGCGAGAGGACGCTGTAGTTCGCCGCGTGCAGGCCCCCGTACCAGAACAGGTTGACCGCGGAGTCCGGGTACATCTTCGCGAACTCCGCCCACGCCACCTGGGCGGCCAGATCCCCGCCGCCGGTCGCGAAGACCGCCCACCACACGACGTACAGCGGCAGGGCGCACAGAGTGGCCGTGAGGGGCACTCGGTGGCGTTCCCGCCACGGCTCACGCGTCGGCGACGGTTTGTCGGCGCGCGAGACGGGACGTCGTGGGGTCAGCTCGGCAAAGGCCACTGCGGCTCGTCCGTTCCGTTCGACTCGTGCGGGCGGTTGTTCGTCGTGTGTTGGAGTAGACGCTAACCACCCGCTGACAGTTGGCCGACAGGACCTGTTCCCTCCGGTGCGGCCGTAGGGAAAACCCCCACAGCCGTACCGGTACTACATGGGTCAGGATGCGACCGGGAACGCCACGTCGCACACCGGATCCTCCGGCCCCGCCGCGTCCCAGTCCGCGAAGTACACCTCACGGCAGGGGCCGACGACCTCCAGGCCACGCGCGGCGATCCACCGCTCGACCGCCTCGAAGGCCGCCGCGATCTGCGGGTAGGCCACCTGCGCCTTGGTGATCCGCGTGTACGCGAGGCGGCGCGCCGGCTCCACACGCACCCCGGCCCCCCGGGCCCGCCCCTGCTCCGCGGCCCAGCGGCGGGCCGCGTCCGGGTCGGCCACCGGGACACACGACTCGGCGGGGCCGTCGCTCTCCAGGGACACCTCGGAGTGGTACACGACGTACGGCGCCCCCGCCGTCCCGCCGCAGACCGCCGCACCCTCCTCCAGCCGCCCGAGCGACGCCCCGATCCACGCCGGCAACTCGTCGACCAGGAGGTGACGGCTCTGGGTGAGCACCACCTGCTCGGCCGTGTCGACCGTTTCGACCACGAAGGTGCCGTACGCGCCGCCCGGGGCGTTCGTTCCGCCGGTGCCGTCCGTACCCTCCGTACCGTTCGAGCTGTTCGTGCCGTCCGTAGCGTTGATGGCGTCCATGGCCGGGTCCCTTCCCGTGAGCCGTCCACGGAGGTAGCCGACCAGGGCCCGCTGCGACGCGAACCGCTCCTCGGCGCCGGCCCAGTACGCGGCGAGCCGCTCGGCGGCCAGCGCGCCGTCCGTCCCGACGGCCTCCACGATCTCCGCGACGCGGGCGAGAGGCATGTCGAGCTGCCGCAGCAGGGCGACGAGACGGGCGCGTTCGACCTGGTCGAACCGGTAGTACCGGTAGCCGGTCAGCTCGTCGACGTACGCCGGGGCGAGCAGCCCCAGCCGGTCGTAGAGCCGCAGGGCCTTCGCCGACAGCCGTGCGCGGGCGGCGAAGGCACCGATGGTGAGCAGATCGTCGGTGGCCACTGGGTCATCCTCCGTCACCGGGCGTCCGCGCCCGGCGGGAGGGACGGTGGTCCTTGACCCAGGGGGAAGGTCAAACGGGTGACGGGTGACGGGTGACGGGTGGCCGCCGGCAGGCGGTCGGTGGCGGTGGCCTCAGGCGAGGGCCTTCTCCACGGCGGCCACCAGGTCCGCGGCCTCCGGCTCGGTCTGCGGGGAGAAGCGGGCCACGACCGAGCCGTCCCGGCCGATGAGGAACTTCTCGAAGTTCCAGCGGATGTCGCCGCTGTGGCCCTCCGCGTCCGCGTGGCCGACCAGCCGCTCGTACAGGGCGTGCCGGCCCTCGCCGTTCACCTCGACCTTCTCGGTCATCGGGAAGGTCACGCCGTACGTCGCCGAGCAGAACTCCGCGATCTCCTCGGCCGAGCCCGGCTCCTGCCCCAGGAACTGGTTGCAGGGCACGCCCAGCACGGTGAAGCCCTGTTCCGCGTAGCGGGCCTGAAGGGCTTCGAGGCCGGTGTACTGGGGGGTGAGACCGCACTTGGAGGCCACGTTCACGACGAGCACGGCCTTGCCGGCGTACTGCGCGAGGTCCGCGGAGCCGCCCGTGAGGGCACCGATCTCGACGTCGAGGGGCGAGGTACGGGGGGTGTCTGTAGTCATAAACGGATGCTATCTCCGGAAACTTTTTCTCCTCCGCCGCCCCGGACGGAACACCACAGCCGCCTCGGGGCCCGCCCCGGACGCGACGCGTCAGCCCGGCCCTCGTCGGCGGCCGTTCGTCAGCCTCGCCCCGACCGCGAAACGAGGCTCCGGCCCCGGCCCGCTCGGGACGCGGGGCTTCCGCCTTGGCCTCGGCCCGCCCGGGACGCGGGGCTTCGGCCTTGGCCCCGTCTGGGATACGGGGTTCTGGCGTCGGCCCGCCCGGCGACGCGGGGCTTCGGTCTCGGCCCGTCCGGGATGCGGGGCTTCGGCCTTGGCTCCGTCCGGGATACGGGGCTTCGGCCTTGGCCCCGTCCGGGATACGGGGTTCTGGCGTCGGCCCGCCCGGCGACGCGGGGCTTCGGTCTCGGCCCGTCCGGGATACGGGGCTTCGGCCTTGGCCCCGTCCGGGATACGGGGTTCTGGTCTCGGCCCGCCCGGCGACGCGGGGCTTCGGTCTCGGCCCGACCGGAACGTGAAGCTTCGGCCTCGGTCGGCTCCGGACGTGATACGTACAGCCCCCGGCCTCATCGGCGGCGGTGCGTCAGCCCCCGGCCCCCGCCCCCGCTCCCGTCGGTCTCCCGGCGTTCCGGGGCCCGTACCAGGACCTCGCCGGCCGCCGTCCGTGTGTACAGGACCGAGCGGCCCGCTCGTCCGCGTCGGACCAGGCCCGCGTCCAGCAGGACCTTCAGATGGCGGCCCACCGAGCCGAGGGGGCGGCCGGTGACCGCGCACAGCTGGGTCGTGCTCATCGGGGAGTCGAGGAGGGCGAGGACGCGGGCGCGGGCGGCGCCGAGGAGCGGGCCGAGGGCGGCGGGCGCGGCCGGAGGGCCGCCGACGTCGGCGAGGACCCCCGAGCACGGGTACACGACGGCGTACCGCTCGCCCTCCTCCCACGCCACCCAGCCGACCCGCTGCGGGGTGACCGGCACGAACACCAGCCGCGCTCCGGAGATCTCACGCGGCGGGTACTCGTGGAGGTTGACCTGGAGCCGGTTCTCGCCGAGCCAGCGCATCCCGGGCCGCAACGCGTCCAGTACCGCCGCCCAGCCGCTCTGCCCCAGCTGCGCGGTCCGGGCGAGGACATCCGCCTCCAGTACGCGCCGCCGCCGCTCCCAGTCCGGCCGTACGGTCTCCTCCCACACGTACGTCAGGAGGTCGGCCGCACGGTCCGGCAGGTCGTCGCGGTCGAGGGCGGCCGGGAGGGGGCCGCGCAGGGACAGCACGAGGTGGGCGCGGGCGGCGGCCGGGTCCACGGCCCGGACCCGGGCGACCTCCTCCGCGAAGGTGTCGCCCTCGCGCGGGGCCGGGGTGAGGAAGTCGGCGATCCACTCCTCGCCGAGGCCCGCCCGGACCAGCAGGGCGGTGACCGGGTCGCGGGCCAGCTCGGCGCGGTAGCCGGGCAGATGGGACGCCAGCCAGGACCGTTCCCCGGGATGGGTACCGGTGCCGGCGTGCAGCCGCTTCAGGCTCGCGAACGTCTCCGCGAGCGGCGACACCACGAACCGGCTGCCGGCGAGGGTGTCGGCGTTGACCTGCCACCAGCCCACTGCGAGACCTCCGGGACGCCGCGGAAGCCGTCCGGGAGCTTTCGCGTGTGCGCGAAACATTAGCGGCGGCCGGGACGGCGGACCGATCGTCCTGCTCATGCGCAGCTACCAAGCCCTCTTCCGCACCAGGGAGTTCACCCCTCTCTTTCTGTCCTCGGCCCTCCAGGTCGCCGGGTCCACGATCGGCGGCCTGGCCCTCGGGACATCCGTCTACGAGGCCACCGGGTCCCCGCTGCTGTCGGCGCTCAGCATGTTCGGCCCGTCCCTGGCCCAGGTGGTCGGCGCGACGACCCTGCTGTCCGCCGCCGACCGACTGCCGCCGAGGGCGACACTCACCGGCCTCGCCGCGTCGTTCGCGGTGAGCACGGCCCTGCTGGCGCTGCCCGGTCTGCCGCTGTGGGCGGTGTTCGCGGTGATCGCCGTCCAGGGGCTGATCGCGTCGCTCGGCGGGGGAGTGCGCTGGGGCCTGCTGACCGAGATCCTGCCGAAGGACGGCTACCTGCTGGGCCGCTCGGTGTTCAACATGCTGCACGGCCTCACGCAGATCACCGGCTACGCCACCGGCGGCGCCCTGGTGGCGTTGCTGTCCCCCCGGGTGACGCTGCTGGTGTCGGCGGCCCTGTACGCGGCGGCCGCCCTGTGCACGCGCACGGGCCTGACCCGCCGCGCCCCGCGCACCACGGGCCGTCCGTCCGTCGCCGAGACCTGGCGGACCAACGCGCGCCTGTGGGCGGCCGTCCCGCGCCGGCGCCTCTATCTGGGCCTGTGGATCCCCAACGGCCTGGTCGTCGGCTGTGAGTCCCTGTTCGTGGCGTTCGCCCCCGACCGCGCGGGCCTGCTGTTCGCCTGCGCGGCGCTCGGCATGTTCACGGGTGACGTGACCGTCGGCAGACTCCTCCCGCCCCGGGTCCGCGACCGCCTCGCCACACCCCTGTTGTTGCTCCTGGCCGCCCCGTACCTCGTCCTCGCCCTCCACCCCCCGACCGCCCTGGCCGCTGCCTGCGCGACGCTCGCCTCCGTCGGCTTCGGCGCGAGCCTCGTCCAGCAGCAGCACCTGCTGGCCCTCACCCCGCCGGACCTCACGGGCCACGCCCTCGGCCTCCACTCGGCCGGCATGCTCACCTTCCAGGGCATCAGCGCGGCCCTCGCGGGCGGAGTCGCCCAGCTGACGTCGCCGGGCACGGCGATGGCGGTGATGGCCGCGGCGTCCCTGGCGGTGACGCTGGCGCTGGCGGTCGACCGCCCCCGCCCGCCCGTGCCGGACGGAGCGGGAGCGGTCCGCCCCTCCTCGATCGGCACGAGGGGCGGGACCTCCCGGACGGGAAGGTTCCGGCGCTGAGCGCGCCTCGGCGTTCATGATGTGCGCGCGCCGGGCGCGGCCGGCCGGGACGCGGGAACTTCGCCCCGAAAGCCTGTACCGCCACACGTTTCGCCGTTGATGGGCGCCCGTAGCCGCTACGGTGCGCGCTGTCGCGCGGCGGCCGTATTGTTCCGCGATTCCCCGATGGCGTGGCGGGACGGGGAGCGCGCGCCCCATGCTGACGTCCGGCTCCCCGTTGACGCGCCGGCACCGCGGAGGGGGCCCTCTCGGACGTACATGTGGGGAAGGTTTCGATGTCCAGAAGGCAAGTCTTATCCGTCGCCGTCCTGGTGACGGTCCTCGGCTGGAGCGTCGTGCTGGTCGCCGTCGGCCAGCCGGCCGCGGCCGCCGCCGTCGTCCCCACGCTCGTGCTGAGCGCGGAACAGGTCGTCACCGCGATGACGGGCGGAACGGGCCCGGTGGCGGGCGGACGACCCGGCCCGGTGGCGGGCGGACGACCCGGTCCGGTGACGGCCGGCCGCGGCCCCGTCGCGGCCGACGAGGAGCGCCTCGGGTGACCCCGTCCCTGTCGCGGCGGCCCGGAGGGGGACCGCCGGCGGGCAAGCCCGGCCGGAAACTCGGGCCGATAGCCGACGGCGTGGGCGCCGCCCATCGCGCCTGGCTGGAGCCCCTGCGCCACCGGTTCCTGGCCAGCGGACTGACGATCAGCGAGCTGAGCTGCCGGTCCGGCTGGGCCAAGTCGAAGATCTCCGAACTGTTGCGCGGCACGGGCCGCTACCCCCGCTGGGAGATCACCTACGGCCTGTTGGACGTCCTCGACGTACCGAGCTGGCCGATGCGCCGGCTCTGGATGGCCGCCGCGCTGGAGGCGGAGAAGAAGCCCGACTGGATAGACGGCTGCATCCAGAACCGCCCCCAGCCGCCCGGACGGGCCACCGTGTCGACCGGACCCGCCGTACCCCCGTTGGAGCACCAGGCGTTCACCGAACTCAACCGCTCCGCCTACCTCGCCTACGCCCGGCTGTTCCTCGGCGAGGACGAGGCGCGGGAGGTCGTCGCGGAGACGTTCGACGTGCTGTGGTTCCGCTGGGACGAGGCGCTGGCCAGCTCCGATGTGGTGCCGTTCGCCTGGTCCGTGCTGCGCCGCGGCGTGATGGCCCGCGCCCGCCACGTCGACGGTTGCCCGGAACTGGCCCGCACCGCGTTCGACACGGTCGCCCTGAGCGTGATCTCCACGCCGGAGGCGCGGTTCGCGCAGATCGAGGAGTCGATGACCCTCTTCAAGGCGATCAGCCGCCTGCCCGCCCACCAGCTGGACGTCATGACGCTCACGTATCTGCGCGGCATGGACCACGCCGCCGTCGCCGACGTCCTGGGCGTGCCCATCGCCTCCGTCCACACGGCCGACCGCTACGCCCGCAAGACCCTCACCGCGGCGCTCCGCCTCCAGCAGCGGCACGGACACGACCCGGAGCCCCAGAACCACCCGGGAGAGATCCCCGAATGATCCCCACGCCGATGACCCCGATGCCCCCGCCGACCCCGCTGGACGACCTCCTCGCCCGGGCCCGCCTCCTCGAGACGCCGGTGATACCGCACGACATAGTGCCCGGCGCGCCCGGTCAGGACCCGCTTGTCGGCGGCGCCGCCCGCCAGCACGACCGCACCCGCACGATGGCCGCCCGCGACCTGCGCACCCTGTGCGAGACGGTCCTCGCCCACACCACCTCCGACTCCCTCCAGGCGTTCGTCACCGAACATCTGCCCGAGCCGCCGGGCGCCCGCGTCCTCGGCTGCGTCCTCCAGCTCGCCGACGCGGCGGACAGCGCCCGCTCCTGGTGGCAGTACGCGGCCGGCGCCGGCGACGACCTCGCCTCGTACTGCCTCTACCTCCAGCACCTGGTGCTCGGCGACGCGGAGGCGGCGGCGTGGTGGCGCGAACAGACCAACATCGGCACGCGCCCCTCGCCGGAACCCCTCACGGCGGTCCCCGACGCCGGTGTTCCCACCGCGTACGACGCGAGCTTCCCCACGGTGCTGCGGGCTTTGACCCACCTGGACCGCACGGCCCTGCCCCGCACGGAACTCGCCGACGCGGTCATGCACTACGTCCCCGGAGCGGTGACGCTCGGCTACGTCGACAACCCCGACTTCGAACTCCCCCTGCCACGACCCGACTTCGCCGAACACATGACGATCCTCCTGGCGGCGACCACGGCAACGACCACGTGGACCGGCCCCCCGGCCTCCCACGCGCAACCGCGACTGCCGCGACGGGGGGCGGCCGGGGGAAGGGCAAGGAAGGGGAACACCGACCCCGCCCCCGGTTCCCGGCACTAACCTGGAACACCTTTCCGGGGGTTGGGCCGCGGAGACGAGGGGGAGCGAAGTGGATCGGGGGGCCATGTCGGAACACGGGGTTTCGTCCCATGAGGGTGTGTGGCTCAGCCGGTTAGTGGGTAGGGCGCCGCTCAAGGACTGTGGTCTGTATGTCGCATGGTCACCCGACGGAAGCCGGATCGCGGTGCCTGCTGACCACGGTCGCGTCCGGATCGTCGATGTCGACCGTGACGCGGACGTGACTGTCCTTCGCGCACGCGGCAACAGGGGATACGTCAACCGGGTCAGCTGGTCACCGGACGGCTCACGCCTCGCCGCCGCGTGCGGGCTACACGGCGTCCGGGTGTGGGACATCGACAGGCCCTCTCAGTCCTGGCGGGGAATGGCTCACACGCGATGGGTCGGTCAAGTCGCATGGTCGCACTCGGCCGATCTGTTCGCGTCCGGTGCGCAGGACGGGACGGTCAGGTTCTGGGATGGTAGGGACGGAAAGCCGGTTGCCACCCTCGATGAGCACGGCGACTACGTGAACGGCCTCGCATGGTCGCCGGATGACACCTGGCTGGCGTCAGGTTCGGCCGACGGGGACGTGCACATCCGGGAGTTCCCGATGACCACTCTGGCCTCCCGCTTGTACCCGTTTGACGACATCGTGACCTGCGTCGCGTCGTCGGCGGACGGCCACACCCTCGTCGTCGGCACGAGCAAGGGGAAAGTCAGTTGCGTGGACGTCCGTTCGGGGGACTTCGGACGCCACGTCGTTCTGGAGGGGCACACCGACAGCATCTCCGACGTCACGTTCTCCGCGGACGGGAAGCTCCTGGGATCAGCCTCCCGTGACCGCACGATCAGATTGTGGCGCACCGACGACTGGTCGACGGTCGCGGTGTTGAAGCTGCCCTATGACGATGCCGAGGATGCTTACGAGGACGCCAGTCTCGACCGCAGCATCCGCGGCCACTCCCAACTCCCTGGATTCGACAACCACCCCTACTACGAGAACATCTTTGAGCACGACATCGACATCATGGGCGGCGGCTTGCACGACCGCGAACGCACGATGTCGACCTTCGCCTTCCACCCCACCCTCCCCCGCCTGGCCGTCTGGAACAACTACGCCGGCCTCTCCCTCTGGGACTACGACCTCGACCAGCTCCTCGGGCATCAGGACGTCGGTGAGTCCGTGCGGTACATGACCGCCAAGGTCGTCCTCGTGGGGGACTCGGGGGTCGGCAAGACGGGGCTCGGATGGCGGCTCGCGCACGACGAGTTCAAGGAGCACGCCTCCACGCACGGCCAGCAGTTCTGGCTCATCGACGACGTACGCACCCAGCGCGCCGACGGCACGGACTGCGAGGCCGTCCTCTGGGATCTCGCAGGCCAGCACGTCTACCGCCCCGTGCACGCGATATTCCTGGACAACGTCGACCTCGCCCTCGTGCTGTTCGACCCGACGAACCGTCAGGAGCCGTTGAAAGGCGTCCAGTTCTGGCTGCAACAGCTGTCCGGGAGAAGGGCGCTGCCCCCGACCGTGCTGGTCGGGGCGCGCGTCGACCGGGGCGCCCCCGTGGTGTCGCAGGCGGAGCTGGACCAGTACTGCCAGGCACAGGGCATCACCGGCGGCTACGTCAGCACCAGCGCGGCGACCGGCACCGGCGTCGGCGCGCTGATGGAGCTGCTGCGCGAGCAGATCCAGTGGGAGCGGATGACCACCACGGTCACGACTCTCACCTTCAAGCGGATCAAGGAGTTCGTGCTCGCGCTGAAGGAACGGCCGGACCGCCGCGGCGTCCTCGTGGCGCCCACCGATCTGCGGCGGCAACTGCTGGAGTCGGACCCCGAGTGGCGGTTCACCGACGCCGAGATGATGACGGCGGTCGGGCACCTGGAGAACCACGGCTATGTCTCGGTGCTGCGGACCTCCTCCGGCGCGCAGACCGTCCTGCTGGCCCCGGAGCTGCTGGTCGACCTCGCCTCGTCCGTCTTCCTCCAGGCCGACAAGCATCCGCAGGAACTGGGCGCGCTCAGCGAGTCCACGCTGCTCGGCGGCGACTACCCCCTCCCCGAGGTCGACACCCTGGACCCGGCGGAGCAGCAGGTGCTGCTGGACGCCGCCGTCGTGCGGTTCCTGGAGCACAACCTGTGCTTCCGTGACACGCTCGGCGCGGAGACCCTGCTGATCTTCCCCGGTCTGATCAAGCAGAAGCGCCCGCTGTTCGACGCGATCGAGACGGTCGACGACGTGTCGTACGTGGTCCGCGGCCAGGTCGAGAACGTCTACCCCGCGCTGGTGGTGCTGCTCGGCCACACCCAGACGTTCAACCGCGTCAACTACTGGCAGAGCCAAGCCCAGTTCGACATGGGCAGCGGGCAGATCTGCGGCTTCCGGCTCTTCCAGGAGCGCGAGGGCGAGATCGAACTCGTCCTGCACTACAGCGCGGCGGTGCCGCCCTACGGCCGCCGTATGTTCCAGGGGCTGTTCGAGCGGTTCCTGTACCAGCGCGAGGTGACGGTGACCGTCTTCCCGCCGGTGTCCTGCGCCAACGGGCACCGGCAGGAGCGCTCGGCGGTGATGGGCTCCCTGCGCGACGGTGTGCGGGTCATGTTCTGCTTCCGCTGCGGCGACCGCATCGACCTCCCCGACAGCGAGCAGCCGGTCGCGCTCGGCGCCGAGGACACCCGGCTCGTCGAACGGGACGAGGCGGCGGCCCGGCTGCGCAGCACGTACGAGTCGCAGCTCGTGCGGGTGAAGAGCTTCCGAAGCGACCGAACGGTGCCCCGCTGCTACCTCAGCCGGCAGCCCGCCGACGCCGCCTGGGCGTCCCGGCTCGCCCGCGACCTGCGTGAGGCCGGGGTGCTCATCGTGGACGACCCGGCCGACGTACGCGACGACGACGTCGTCCTGGTCGTGGTGACCCCCGACCACCTGCGGGTCCTGACCCGCCCCGAGGGCGCGGCGGCCGTCGACGCGGAACTGATCCGCGCCCGGCGCGGCGCCGGCGCATGGCCGCGGGTGATCCCGCTGCTGCGGGCCGGCACCGCCGACAGCCTCCAGCCCGTCGAACTCCTGCGGGGGCTCGCGCCCGGCAGGTTCCAGGACGACACCCGCCATGTCGTCGGCCTGTTCGACCTGGTGCTGACGCTGTACGCCATCCCCTTCACCCATCCGGCCTTCCAGCCGCTGCGCGGGACGCTGCGGCACGAGTGGGAACGACACAAGCGTGAGGAGCGTGCAGTGGTGGTGCGGCCGACGGCCCCGTCCGACACGGAGGTCTACCTGTCGTATTCCTGGAGCAAGGCGAGCAACGCGCTCGCCGACGAACTGGACGAGGCGTTCCAGGCCAGGGGCGTCACCGTGGTGCGCGACCGGCGGGACATCGGCTACAAGGCGTCCATCAAGGACTTCATGGCCCGCCTCGGGCAGGGCAAGTGCGTGGTCCTGGTGATCGGCGACGCCTATCTGAAGTCGCAGAACTGCCTGTTCGAGCTGCTGGAGACCGCCCGGCACGGCGAGTTCGCCGACCGGGTGTTCCCCGTGGTGCTCCCCGACGCCCGTATCTACCGGCCGCAGGACCGCATCGGCTACGTCCGGTACTGGGAGGAGCAGATCAACGAGCTGGACGAGGCCATGCGGAGCGTCTCGGCCGCCAACCTCCAGGGCTTCCGGGAGGACATCGACCTCTACACGGAGATCCGCGCCCAGCTGCCCCGGCTGGCGGACATCCTGCGCGACATGAACACCCTGTCGCCCGAACTGCACCGTGCCTCGGAGTTCTCGGAGATCTTCGAGGCGGTGATGACCCGCCTGTCCTCCTGAGAGCCGGAAGCGGGGGCCGGGCCCGGCCGATCCGGGAGGTGGGCGTCCGGCCGGGCTGTCAGGACTGGTACGGCTGCTGCTGGCTCTGCCCCTGGTGGTGGCCGCTGGGGCCGCCCGCGACCTGCGCCTGGAGCTGTTCCGCCTGCTCGGCGGTCACCTTCTGCTCCGCCCCGCAGAACGTGCACTGGGTCCGGTAATTCGTCGACACCGGGAACAGCGGCACGAAGAACAACGTGAACTTCGTGACCCGCTTCCGCAGCGTGTGGGCGGAGGGGTTCCCGCACTGTCCGCACACCAGCGTGAGTATCGCGAGCTGGTACAGGTAACCCTTGGTGCCAAAGATGATCAGCATGTCGGTCCTTCCCGGTGGTGCCTACCGGCACTCTGCCCCCAGTGTGCACGCCCCGGCCCGATCGTCCTAGAAGTTCTTGCGGCGACCTCCACCTCCCCCCACCTGGGGGGACCGGTCACGCGTACGACCCGCTGGGTACTACCGGGGCTGCGCCCTCCGCCACTCCACTTCCCCGGCAGCCATCGGGGCGTGGACGCTGTACACGTCGCCGACCCGCAGGTTGTCCGGCGTGGAGTACTCGCCGTAGGTACCGATGACGGAGACGGCCACGCGGGAGTCGGGCTGCCAGAAGGTGCGGTAGTACGGGGCGTTGGCCGCGATCTCCGGGACCTCGACCAGGGGGACGCCCCGCCGCACCAGCAGACGGCGCAGCTTCTCGAACCGGAGCCTCGGAGCGAACCGCCCGTACCGGGCACGCAGCGTGTCACTGACGAGGGCCCGGTTCCGGTGGGCGAGCCGGTGCACCTGAAGCGTGAAGTGGTGACCCGACCAGGGCTGGTCGGCGGCGGCACGATCCCAGGAGAACTCGGCGAGACCGTAGTCCCGGCACAGGCCGCGGTCCCCGAAGGCGTCCTCGGCGAAGGAGGGCCCGAGGACGTCGGTGACCCGGTCGGGAGAATCCCCGGGGCCCACGCCGAGCACGGTGCCGGTGGTGACGACGTCCAGATAGAACGCCAGCGAATACGGAGTCACAGACTGATCCTCGATGCGATGGGGCCGACGCGGTGCAGTGTCCACCGGCACGGTCAGCGCAGGGCGAGCGGGGTCGCGGAGGTGACGTGGGTCAGCTTGTCGGGGTTGCGGACGAAGTACAGGCCGCTGATGCGGGAGTTCTCCACGCGGACGGCCATGACGCCGTCGAGGACGCCGTCCACATGCGCGGCGAGCGCGGGGCTGCCGTTGACCACGGTCGGCTCCCAGGTGACCGTGGCCCGGAGCTTGGCGGTGCCGCCGACATAGAAGCGGATGATCTTCTCGGCGCCGACGATCGGATGCAACGCGGCCTTCTTCTTGCCGCCGCCATCGCTGAGCAGGACGACGTCCGGGGCGAGCACGTCGAGAAGATCCTGGGGGTTCCCGGTCTCGACGGCCCGCCGGAAGGACTCCAGGGCCGCCCGCGTCTCGCTCGACGACGCCGTCGTACGGGGACGCCGGGCGCCGACGTGCTTGCGGGCACGGTGCGCGATCTGGCGGACCGCGTCGGGGTTCTTGCCGACGGCCTCGGCGATCTCGTCGTAGTCGATCTCGAAGACCTCACGCAGCACGAAGACCGCCCGCTCGGTCGGGGAGAGGCTTTCGAGGACGAGCATCATCGCCATCGACATGCTCTCGGCGAGTTCGACGTCCTCGGCCACGTCCGGCGCGGTGACCAGCGGCTCGGGCAGCCACGGGCCGACGTACGCCTCGCGGCGGCGCTTCACGGTCCGTAGCCGGTTGAGCGCCTGCCGGGTCGTGATCCGCACCAGGTACGCCCGCTGGTCGCTCACCCGTTCGAGGTCCGCCCGGACCCAGCGCAGCCAGGTCTCCTGCAGCACGTCCTCGGCGTCGGCCGCCGAGCCGAGCATCTCGTAGGCGACGGTGAACAGCAGATTGCGGTGGGCGACGAACGCCTCGGTCGCCACCCCGGTGATGTCGTCGGTCATCTCTCGCTCTCACTCCGGGTCGGTACGACGGGACCGGCACCAGGCCGGGCCGGCCCGACGGGACAGGCAGGCTCAGCCACGCGCGGCCTCTCCGCTCCTCAGGGGGCGGACGGCCGTCTCACCGGTCGGAGCGGATGGTGCGGTCGCCAGGCGGCGCGTGCGCGTGGGCAGGCCGAAGGTCGGATGAGAGGTCGTCCACAGCGACATCCGCAGGATGGCCGCCTTGAACCGTGCGGCCTTCCGGCCGGCCATGAACCTCGGCTTCGCCTTCGCGTCATGGCCGACCAGCTGCAGGATTCCGTCGCGCCGCCCGAGGCTGATGTGGTTGGCGACGTACTCCAGCCCGGTGTGCTTGACCGTGCCGCCGGTCAGCCGGGCCACGATCGCGACCGTCGCCTGCCGGCCGGTGTAGCCGGCCGAGGCGCAGGACATCGGCAGCGGAAGGCCGTTGTCGCCGATGGCGTGGGCGCTGTCGCCCACGGCGTAGACGTCCGGGTGCGACACGGACCGCATGGTGCGGTCGACGACGATCCGGCCGTCGGCGGCGACCTCCAGCCCCGCGGTGGCGGCGATGGGGGCGACCACGAACCCGGCCGTCCACACGGTCGCGTCGGACGCCAGGACCGTACCGTCCGCGCACAGCACCCGTCCCGCTTCGACGGCCTCCACACCGGTGTGTTCGAGCACGGTGACGCCGAGCCGGTCACAGGCCCGGCGCAGATGCTCACGGGCCCCGGTGGACAGAGGGGCGCCCAGCTCACGGCGGGCGATCAGGGTCACCGACAGGCCGGGACGGGACTCGGCGATCTCGGTCGCGGTCTCGATCCCGGTCAGCCCGTCACCGACGACCACGACGCTCCCGCCGCCGCCACGCGCGTCCAGACCGTCCAGACGCGCACGCAACCGGAGCGCGGAGGGCCGGGCCGCGACGTCGAAGGCGTACGGGGCGACACCGGGGACACCGTGCGCGGCGCCGCGGCTGCCGAGCGCGTAGACGAGGGTGTCGTACTCGATCGCGCCGCGACCGCCGTCACCGTTCCCACCGCCGCCGTCACCGTCGTTCTCGGCCACGGTGACGACGCGGCGCTCGGGGTCGACGGCGGCGACGCGTGCCAGTCGCAGCCGGACCGCGGTTCCCGCGAAGACGTCGGCGAGCGGGGGAGCCGCGATCTCCTGCCCGGCCGCGAGCTGATGCAGCCGCAGCCGCTGCACGAAGTCCGGCTCGGCGTTCACCACGGTGATTCCGACATCCGCCGGAGCCAGCCGCCGAGCCAGCGTCCCGGCCACGTACGCCCCGGCGTACCCGGCGCCGAGAACGACGATGCGGTGCTTCATGCCACTCATGCCGCTCATGCCACTCCTGGGGGCCATGGCTTTCTCCTCTGTCTGAAGGCGTTCGACCTCAAGACACCGGAGGACCGGCGTGTGTGACATGGAGTGATGCGGGTCACAGTAGGGGGTGCCCCCTGTTACTCACTTTCGGGTGACGCCCGGGCCCATACGGGCGGGCGCACGACGATGAACGGATGTCGCACCCCAACGCCCCCAAGGAACCCCCGCCGCTCGGCGACGCCAGGCCGACCGTAAAGCGCATTGATGGATATTACAGGCAAGAGTCATGGAAATATGGACAAGAGGTAACAGAGGGGGATGTTGCGCCACGAGTTCTCCACGTCGTGGACAGAGTGTGCGTGCGGCCAACCGGCCGCCACTACACCGGCCTTCCCGTTGGCCCGCATCACCTGCCCGGGGAAGCCGTCCGCACCAAGAGGGAGCCCCCTTGTCCGCTACCACTACCGCTTCTTTCAGCGCCCGCCGTCTCGCCGCTGCCACGCTCGCCGCCGGCGCACTGATCTCGGTCGTCACACTGCCGGCGTCCGCCGCCGACCACGGCCGTCACGAGCGGCCGAGGGTGACGATCTCGGAGGTCCAGTACGACGCCCCGGGCCGCGACGACCGCTCGAACCGCTCCCTGAACCGGGAATGGGTGGAGATCACCAACACGGCCAGGAGCAGCGTCGACCTCTACGGCTGGACCCTCGAGAACGAGGACGGCCGCACCTACACCTTCGACGACTACCGCCTCCGGGGCCGTACGACGGTCCGCATCCACACCGGCTTCGGCCGCGACACCGCCAGTGACCTGTTCCAGGGCAGCCGCCACCACATCTGGGGCAACCACTCCGACACCGCCACCCTCCGCAACGACCGCGGCCGCTTCATCGACAGCGAATCCTGGGGCGACCACCGCCGCGGCGACCACGGCTTGGGCGACCACCGCCGCGGCGACCACGGCTTGGGTGGCCACCGCCACGGCCACGAGGGCCTGGGCGGCCACCGCCACGGCGACGGCGGTCACCACCACGGCGACCACCGTCACGGTGACAACGGCCACCACCACCGCTGACCCCACCACCCCCAGGCGCGCCCGGCACCCCACAGCCGGGTGCGCCTCCCGCATGACCGGCGATCAGACACAACTCGACGTCCGCATATGGAGCTTGGTTCACGGCGCAGACCCGACCTCGGCGAACCGCCGAGCCGTGTCCTCGTCGGGCGCGGCTGCCTTCCCCGTGATTCCCCGCACCACGGCTTGAAAAGCGATTCCCGAAGCGAGGGACACGACTGTTGCTCGAACTTCCGTGCCATCAGGCTCGTTCGGTAGATCGCTCCACGGCCGGCGCCGCTCGACGGTATGCCCGGCGAGGGTGGACATGCGATCGGCTCCGCCGACGTCAGCGGCGGTCTCGCGGTCCAGCCGCCCTGCTCGGCGTCTCCACAGTCCTGTCGGTGGTGTTCGGCGCGTTTCTCAGGCAGGTTCGTGGGATCCGGGCTTGTCGGAGTCCGGCAGGCTGCTTTGGATGTTCTTCCGCCCGGTGCGCAGTTTCGCCAGGACGCGGGCCACGTGCTTCTCGACGGTGCGGGGGGACAGGAACAGGGTCTGGGCGATGTCCTGGTTGGTGGCGCCGTCGGCGAGCAGCTTGGCGACTTCCAGTTCACGGGGCGACAGCTGGGTTCCGTAGCCGCGGCGTCCCGGTCGCCGCGACGTCTGGACACCGAGTTCGCGAAGGCGGTGTTGGCAGCGTGCGGCGTCGCCGGTCGCGCCGAGCCCGGTGAAGCCGCACGTGGCGTCGGCCAGGTGCGCCGCCGCGTCTTCGGGAGACGAGCAGGTCAAGGCTTCGCCCCGGCGTTCGGCGGCCTTGGCGACCTCGTAGGGACGGCCGATGTCCTGCCACCTCCGCTGCGCGTCGGCGAAGTGCTCGGCGGCCCGCGCCGGCTCGGTGGCGCGGAGTAACATGCCTCGGACCAGAGCCAGTTCGGCCGGGGCGGCCGGCGCGTCGCGGTCGCACAGGTCCGACTCGGCCTCCGCCACGAGTCGTTCGACCAACGTGTGGTGCCCACAGGCCAGCGCGGCCTCGGCCGCGACCGGGACGAGGTCCATGGTCCGGGTCCAGGACCTGAGTCCTCGCGACATCGACAGCGCGGGTTCGGCGATCTCCCAGGCCGCCCGCGGGTCACCCTCGGCGAGCCGGACCGCGGCGAGCGCGGCGGCGATCCTGATGCTCACGTCCACCTCGCTCGTGCCGTCGGCGGCCTCCGCCGCGGTGGCGAAGTGGTCGTGGGCCAGGGAGCGCCGCCCCTGGGCGAGGGCGAGGTGTCCCTGGCACAGAGCTCGGTCCACGTTGATCTGCTTCACGTCGGAGTGGGCATGCGCCAGGGCCGCGTAATCCTCCTCCAGCCGGGTCCAGCGCCCGGCCAGCCAGTCCAGGCGTAGTTCCGCGACGCGGGGGAGGCACTCGATGCGCCCGTGGGCTGCGTGTTCGACCAAGTCCTCGACCTCGGCCAGCAAAGCGCGGGCCCGCCGGTCGTGGCCGAGCTGGATCGCCACCTCGGCGAGGGCGTACAGCGCGTAGGCGGCGTGGCGCAGCACCGCGCCGGCGGCATCTCGGCGCGGTAGCCGGTCCAGCAGCGGCCAGACGGCGGGATCGCCGTCCCGGGCCATCAGGATGAGCCGGTTGATCCGGACTGCCCTCCGGCTCGCCTCGTCGGCGCTGTCGTGGACGGCCCGCTCGGCTCGGCCTTGCCAGTCCCACGCGTGCGCGGCGGCACCGTCCTGCTCGTAGAGGGCCAGGTTGACCATCGCCACAGCCGCCTTGTGCGGCTGCGTGGCCAGCTCGTCGACGGCGTGGGCGAGCTCGCGGAAACCGGTCGGGTCGGCGCCGACGTTGAGCATGACCAGACCGAGCCCCAGGCGGATCTCGCCCCGGATGGCATCCGGCAGCTTTGGATCGTCCAGCACGGTCCGCAGCTCGCGGACGGTCACGGCGTAGTCGACGCCGTAGCTGACGATCCGGGCGAGCGTGAGCGCGGCTCGCGACCGCCGCCCCGTGTCCACGTGGGGTCGGTCCAGGATCTGGTGCAGGAGGAAGGCCGCGGTGCCGGTGTCACCCAGTGCGATGGCCTGGTCGGCGGCCTGCTCGATGCGGTCGAGCCAGCCCTGATGGTCGCCGGTGGCAAGTGTGTGGTGGGCGATCTGCACCAGCGGGAGCGGGTCCTGGGTCTGGAGGTGGTCGATCGCCCGCTGGTGCAGGCGCGTGCGGCGCGGCCCGGGGATGTGCCGGTAGGCGACCTGCTGAGCCAGCACGTGACGGAAGCCGTAGAGACCGCTTGCGGTCTCGCGCAGCACGGCCGCCCGCAGCGCGTCGATCAGCCCGTCTGCGGCCTCGTCGCCGTTCAGGGCGGCGACCTCGGCGAGCAGCTTCTCGGTGGACGGCACGGCCAGTACGGCCGCCGCGTTCACGACCGCCGCACCGGCCGGCGACAGGGAGGTCAGCCGTTCGCTGACCGCTTCCCGCAGGCCGCCCGGCACCTCGGCCCGCTCCAGTTCCCTGACGTCCAGGCGCGCTTGGTCCCGTAACGTGATCAGGTCTTCCTCGGCGACCAGCGGCAGGCCCTCGCTGCGGCGGTGGAGCACCGCGCACAGCTCTGGCGTGGCATGGCTGCCCAGCGCCGCGCCGGCCAGATCCGCCACATCGTTCTCGGTCAGCGGTGACAGCCGGATCACCGTGCCGCTGGCGCCGGGTGGCGGGCGGTAGGCGGCGCCCAGGGCCGCGGTCCCGGGCGGCAGGTCCTCGGTCCGGTAGGTGACCACCAGCGCGAACTGGTCGGGCAGGTCGCGGGCGAGCAGCAGGAGCAGGTCGCGGGTGGCGTCGTCGCCCCAGTGCAGGTCCTCGACGACCAGGACCACTCGGCCGACTTGCGCCAGCACCGAGCGCACGGCCTGGATCAGCTGGTGGCGCGCTGCGCCCGGGCCCTGCGGCTTTGCCGGCGCCGGCGGCAGGCGGTCGGCCAGGTCCGGGAGCAGCGGGGCCAGCGCGCCGGTGG
This sequence comes from Streptomyces neyagawaensis, assembly GCF_023516595.1. Taxonomy (GTDB): domain Bacteria; phylum Actinomycetota; class Actinomycetes; order Streptomycetales; family Streptomycetaceae; genus Streptomyces; species Streptomyces neyagawaensis. The sequence goes on from NZ_JAMGBG010000046.1 coordinate 133,226, forward strand.
TCGGCGGCAGGGCGCTGTCCGGCAGCCACGGACCGATCTTGCCGAGCGCGTCGATCACCGGCCCGTACGGCAGGGGCTCGCGCAGCGGGTGGCAGAAGCCTGTCAACACCCGCCACCCTTCCGACTTCAGGATCGCGGTGGCTTCGCGTACCAGCCGTGACTTGCCCATGCCGGCGTCGCCCTCGACCATCACCACGGCCGGTGGCTGTCGGATGGCGGCGAGCACCAGGTCGAGTTCACGGCGGCGACCGACGAACGCGAAGCCCCGCCCAAGTCCCGAAGAGCCCTGCTGGGCCGCCATACCATCACCGTCCTGTACGGGACGCCCTGCTCGGTCACGCGCAGTGGCCGCTCGGGCCGACGTCATCGGCCATCCCCATCTTATTGGCGGCCCTACCCACTCAATGCGTCCCCCATTGTTTCGGCCTGCCCCCCACCTGCATCGTCAATGCCATCCACACAGGTGGAAGCCAGACAACAGCGTTGTTGCCGCATGGCGCGCAGCACGAGGGGCCGAGCCCATCGAAGCGCAACCTCCGATCACCTCCGCGTACCGGTGTCCGGTCACGTCGGAGAACGACGGCCCGCACGCCGTTCGACAAAGTCCATCTCCCTTCCTGGGCCGGCCCACCGGCCACGCACAACGGAGCGCACTCCATGTCCCGAGCACACATCTTCCGCAGGCTCAGCACGTCGGCCGTACTCTCGGCGGCCCTCGCCGGTGCCGTCGCCCTCGCCGGTCTGGGCGGCAATCTCACCACCGGTGCGCAGCACCAGTCGCTGGGCGGGCACGTCCAGCTGGCCAGCGCGACGGAGCCGACCGATGGCATGAGCTTCGACATGACGAACGTCGACGCCGACCAGTACGACGCCATCATCAACTTCCTCCGCGAGCGGGCCGGCGGCTGGTCCATCTACCAGAACATCCGTGTCACACGGACGAAGGACGACTACTTCCCCCTCACCCTGTCGGTGGGCCAGAGCCGGATCACTCTGATCTTCAACGCGCGGAACCTGTACGTGACCGGCTGGTACAACGAACAGACCCACCAGTACGTCCGGCTGGGTGACGGACCCGGGGGAATGCCGGGGCAGAACGGTCGTACGGATGAGCGGAACTGGCTCAACTACTCCCGGATGGAGGCTGCCGCTGGGGTCGACCGCGGCTCCCTCGGTATCACCATGGGTGCCATCCAGGGTGCGATCAGCGACCTGGCGAGGGGCAACAGCCGGGACCAGGCGCGGGCCCTGCTCGTCCTTGTCCAGGCCTTTGCCGAGGGCGCCCGCTTCGACTTCATCTCCTACCGGATCGGCCACGCGATGCGCAACAGCGGCATCTTCTACGCCGGGTCCTCGTCCTTCATCAACGGCGGGTCGGGCGCCATCGAGCTGACGTCCATGGATCTGGAGAACAACTGGGGAGGCCTGTCCGATGCGGCCGAGAACTCGACACAGAACCACGTGCCCTTGAACTACCACATCGGCAGTGGGTCTTTCACGTCGATGCAGGCGCTTGACGAGCAGCTGGCCCTGGCCCTGTACATCTTCAAGAAGTAGCACGAAAGCATGTAAAGTCGACCGAACATGGTAAGCGGGCTCGGGAGTCGGACAATGTCCGCCCTCGAGCCCGCTTACCGTCGCCGGGCGGTCCTCCCCGCGACCGTGCGACATGAGACGGCGCACGGACACGCTCGGAGAAACGTCCGAAACCTCCTGTTGAGAGCGACGCCCAGGCCACGTATCCCCTCTCGACTGACGGGGACCGAAGCCAAGGCGATATTCCGTGGTCGGCGGGCATCTGTGCCGTCGCCCCCGCCCGCTGACCTGGGTGAGCCGGGCCGCGTTGGTCTGTGCGAGTCAGCGCCCTTGGCAGCAGGAGCCACCGGCTGTGCGGCCGGCGCTGTGCGCGCCCGATGTGCTGCGCCGCCTCAGTACGGGCACCTCCCGTCTGGGACTCCGCGTCGTGGGACCACCCGTCCGGACTTTCGGGCCTCGCAGCCTGAGCGGTGCGCGGCGGAGCGGCTGCCATGTCCACCGAGTCCTCGTACAGGTCACCGCCCCGGTGACCTGTACGACGGCTGTGACGTGTCTCACCGGAACTCGCCCGCACAGTACGTCAGCTCAAGACGTGACCACAGATTGCGAACCCGGGTGCGAAACGGAGATCCGGACGCCTTCGCGGAACTCTTCGACGCGTGCGCCCGCGCGGTGTACAACCACGCCTTTCGGCTGACCGCCGACTGGTCGCTGGCCGAGGACGTGATGTCGACGACCTTCATGGAGGCGTGGCGGCGCCGGGCCTCGGTCGAGGCCGAAGGCGGCTCGCTGCGGCCGTGGCTGCTGGGCATCGCCACCAACGTCGCCCGCTCCCACCACCGCAGCAACCGCCGCTACCGCAACGCGGCGAGCGCCGCGGCCGCCGCGCACGCCGCCGAGGAACGGGTCGAGGACCACGCCGAGGAGACCGCCGGACGCCTGGACGACCGGCGGCGTATCAACGCCACGCTCGCCGCCCTCAGCCTGCTCAAGCGCCCCGAGCGTGAGGTCCTGACGCTGTGCCTGTGGGAGGGGATGGAGTACGCCGAGGTGGCTCGCGCCCTCGGCATCCCGGTCGGCACCGTCCGCTCCCGCCTCTCCCGCGCCCGCGCCAAGCTGCGCAAGCTCACCGACGCGCAACTGCTCGGAGAAAAAAGGGAACCCACCCGCACGAACCGGCAGATAACAGGTGATCGCGGATACGCGGTCCGGTCCGCACAGGAAGGAAACCGATGAACGCCAGCCCCTCCCACCGGCCCCACCCGGCCGAGTGGACGGAGACGCAGAGTCTGCTGCCCTCCGCCGAGCGGGATCTGCCGGCGGGCCGCCACCAGTTCCACAAGGAGCAGATGATGGCCCAGATCCACGAAGACCTCCGCACCTCCTCCCGCACGTCCGGTGCCTCTCCGGTCGCCCCCGTGAAGCGTTCCAACCCGTTCCTGCGCCGTACGATCCTCCTGCCCGCCGCGGCCTTCGCCCTGGCCGGCGCGGTCGTGGGCGGTCTCGCCCTCACCGGCGGCGGGACCGACGGCGGCAAGACCGCCCTGGCCACCGGCCCCGCACTGACCACCAGCATCGGCGTCGCCGACCCCAAGGGCGCCCCCCAGCTCCTCGAACGCATCTCCCTGGCCGCCGCCGACACCTCCGCGCCCACCCCGCGCAAGGGCCAGTACATCTACATCGCCTCGAAGGTGGCCGACACCTACATCAAGACCGAGGGCGACAAGAGCGAGGTGGTCAGCGACGAGCTGCACTTCCGCCAGGTCTGGAACTCCCTCGACGGCAGGGACGGTTGGCTGATCGAGGCCGGCAGGACGAGCGACAAGGGCATCACCCTGAAGGGCGACACCCCGCTCAGCGGCGCCTACAACGCCCTGGCCGCGCTGCCGACCGACCCCGACACGCTGCTCCAGCAGATCTACCGCGAGTCGGACGCCGTCCGGGACCCTGAAGTCCCGCGCGACCAGGCCGCCTTCGTCGCCATCGGCGATCTGCTGAACGCGAGCTACCCGCCCGCCGAGGTCGGCGCCGCCCTCTACAAGGCCGCGGCCAAGATCCCCGGCGTCGTCGCGGTGAACGACGCGGTCGACGCCACGGGCCGGCACGGGGTCGCGATCGCGCGGGAGAACGACGGCGAGCGCATCGAGTGGATCTTCGACAAGAAGACGCTGCGGTTCCTCGGCCAGCGCATCGTGGTGGTCAAGGCCACGGCGGACAATCCCCTCAAGGTCGGTACCGTCACGCACACCAGCGCGATCACCGAGCGCGCGGTCGTCGACGCCAACAAGCAGCTCCCCGGGCAGGTGAGCTGAATGCGCGACAGAACCGCAAGCGCCTCGCTGGCCGCCCTGCTGGTGGCGGGGCTGATGACGGGCGTCTCGGTGGCCGCCACGGGCTCCGGCCTCGGCGTACGGACGCAGGACACCGCCACCGTCGCGGCGCCCGGCAGCCCCGCCTCCGGCGCGCGGACCACCGGCTCCGCCTCCGCGGCAGGCCGGTACGTCACCCTCCTCACCGGCGACCGGGTCCGGCTGGACCCCCGGGGCCGGGTGACGGGCGTACGGCGGGCACCGGGCCGTGAGCACGTCCCGGTGTCCGTGCGCGGCGTCGGGGGCGATCAGTACGTCGTTCCCGCCGACGCCGCCGCCCTGATCGGCCAAGGCGTCCTGGACATGCGGTTGTTCGACGTCAGCGGCCTGGTACGCGCCGGTTACGACGACACCCGGCGCGGCACGCTCCCGCTGATCGTGTCGTACGAGGGCAAGTCCGCCCAGCGCAGGAGTACGCAGAAGTCGCTGGTCGCGGACGCGGACGCCACCGTGCGCCGGGAACTGCCCAGTGTGGCGGGCGCCGCGATCACCGTTTCCAAGGCCGGGGCCGACGACATGTGGCAGGCCCTCACCGAGGAGCAGGGAGTCGCGCGGGTCTGGCTGGACGGCCGGTTCAAGGCGTCGGCGGACGAAGACGGCGCGAAGGCCGGGGAGGCGGGCGGCAACGTCGCGCAGATCGGCGCCCCGGCCGCCTGGGCGGCCGGATACGACGGCAAGGGCGTCAAGGTCGCCGTCCTGGACACCGGCGTCGACACCACACACCCGGACCTCGCCCCGGCGGTGAAGGCCTCGAAGAACTTCACCGGCACCGACAGCACCGAGGACATGGCCGGCCACGGCACCCATGTGGCCGCGACGCTGGCGGGCTCCGGCGCACGGTCCGGCGGCCGGTTCAAGGGCGTCGCGCCCGGTGCCGGGATCCTCAACGCCAAGGTGTTGGACGACAGCGGCGAGGGCAGCGACTCCAGCGTCATCGCCGGCCTGGAGTGGGCCGCCGGGCAGGGCGCCAGGGTGGCCAACCTCAGCCTGGGCCAGGTCGACACCCCGGGGGAGGACCCGGTCGAGGCGGCGGTGAACGCCCTCTCGAAGAGCACCGGCATGCTCACCGTCGCCGCGGCCGGCAACGAGGGCCCCGACGCGGGAACCGTCGACTCCCCGGGGGCCGCGGAATCGGCGCTCACCGTGGGCGCCGTCGACGGCGAGGACCGGCTCGCCGACTTCTCCAGCACCGGCCCGACCGCCGACAGCGCGCTGAAACCGGACCTCACGGCGCCGGGCGTGGACATCGTCTCGGCGAAGGCGGCGCACGGCTACCTGGGCGACCCGGCGGCCGACGGCTATGTCTCCATGTCCGGTACGTCGATGGCGACACCACATGCGGCGGGGGCGGCCGCGATCCTCGCCCAGCGGCACCCCGACTGGACCGGCGCACGGATCAAGCAGGCGCTCACCGCGTCCACCACCCCGACCACTGGCGCGACCGGCTACCAGCAGGGGACGGGCCGGCTCGACGTGTCCCGGGCACTGGAGGGGGCGGTGGCGAGCGAACAGACCTCCGTGTCCTTCGGCAAGCAGCTGTGGCCCCACACCGACGACCGGCCGGTCACCCAGCACATCACCTACCGCAACGACGGCGACCACCCCGTCACCCTCGACCTGACGGCCACCGCGACCGGCCCCGGAGGCAGCACGGCCACCGAAGGCATGTTCACGCTGAGCAGCACACGGCTCACCATCCCGGCGGGCGGCACCGCGGGCGTCGACCTCACCGCGGACACCCGCGTCGAGGCGGCGGACGGCGCCTACTCGGGCACGCTGGTCGCCACCGCGCGGAACGGCGCCGAACCCGCTGCCGTACGGACCGCCTTCGGCGTCGTACGCGAGGCCGAGTCATACGACCTCACCCTGAAGTTCCTCGACCGCGGCGGCAAGCCCGTGAGCGCCCCGCTGACTGAGATCCTCGGGTACTCGGGCACGTACTGGACCACGAACCTCAGGGACTCCGAGCAGATCTCCAAGGGCGTGTACCGGGTGCGGGTCCCGCGCGGCGACTACGTCGTGGACACCGTGATGGACGGCCCCGGGGGCACCTCCGCGCTGGTCCGGCCGCGGCTCTCGCTGACCGGGGACACCACGGTCGTCCTCGACGCGCGCAAGGCGAAGCCGGTCGGGATCACCGCGCCGCAGGGCGCGAAGATGTCCGACGGCCAGCTCAACCTCGCCGTGGGCACCGGGGACACCGGAAGCGAACCGCACAACAGCACCCTGTTCTGGGGAACGTTCAAGAACCTGCGCACCGCGACCCTGGGACCGACCGCCCCGGCCGGGAGGCTCAGCACGCAGCTCGGCGGCCTGTGGCAGAAGGGCAGCACCACCTACCACCTGCTCCACAACCTGCCCGACCGCTTCCCCACCGGTTATCGGCACACCACGCGCATGAGCGAACTGGCCCTGCTGAAGCGGAACTTCGGCTCGTCCGTCGCCCACCGCAAGGGCATCGTCAACGTCCTGTGGAGCGGCCCCACCCTGTCGCTGGGCACGGTGAGCGCCCCCTTCCCGCTGCCGACGACCGCGAAGATCTACGTCACCACGCCCAAGGGCTTCAAGTGGACAGCCAACCTGGGCCAGCGAAACGCCTCTGGAGACGACGATAACGTCTTCTACGGCGCGGAGGGCGCGAGGTCGTACCAAGCGGGCCGGACCTACGCGGCGACGTACAACGTCGGCGTCTTCAGCCCGATCACCGGCGGCCCGTACGGCGCGCGGCGCGACGGCGACACCCTCGACCTGTGCGTCCCCGCCCTCGCCGACGGGAGCGGACACCCCGCCTCCTCCACAGCGAAACGCCACACCACGGTCACCGCGGACGGCAGCACCCTGCTCGACAACGACGGCGACCTCTGCCAGACCGTGGAGAAGCTCCCGTCCGTCCCGGCCCGCTACACGATCCGAACGAACCTGACCCGCCCGCCGGGCGTGGCCACGACCACGAGCCGCCTGACAGCGGCCTGGACCTTCACGTCCGGCCCGTCCGACTCCGGCTCCGTGCCCCTCTCCACGGTCCGCTTCCACCCGAAGCTGACCCCGACCGGCACGGCCCCCGCAGGCCGCCCCACCACGATCCCCCTCTCCCTCCAGGGCCCGGCGGCCACTGACCTGAAATCCCTGACGGTGAAGGTCTCCCACGACGCCGGCAAGACCTGGTCCCCCGCCCCAGTGACCACCACCCACGGCAAAAGGACCCTCACCCTGACCCACCCGGAAAACGCCCGCTCGGTCTCCCTCAAGTCCACCCTGACCGACACCACCGGCAACACCTACGCGGTGACGATCCTGAAGGCATACCTCCTGACCTGAGGTGGTTCAGACACTCCTCGACGCGGTCACGCCTCGTCTGGAGCACTTCGCCGCTGCCGACCGAGACACACGTTTTCGTCGATCCGCAGAGGCGGGCAACTGCGGCGGAGGGGCGACTGGGTGAAGGCTCGGAAGGCTGCGGGTGTCACGGCCGAGTTGCACTTCCACGACCTTCGGCACACGGGCAACACGCTCGCCCAGACGGCGGGAGCCGGCACCCGGGAGTTGATGACGCGCATGGGCAACAGCAGCTCCAGAGCCGCGCTGATCTACCAGCACATGACCAGCGACCGGGACCGGGCCATCGCCGACCGGCTTGGGGCCATGATCCGGGGCGGCGGGGGAGTGGCCGGCCCCGAGCCCTCTGAGAAGGATCGGGCGGGCTCGTAGGGCATGGATGTGGCACGGCGCCTGCAATGGCCAAGGGCCAGCCTGGGAGGAAACCCTCCTGAGCTGGCCCTTTTGCTGTGCCCCCGGCAGGATTCGAACCTGCGACACCCGCTTTAGGAGTTTTCTCCGAACGGGCCTGCGACCTGCTGAAACGCTCGCTTCAGGCCGCCTGGCCTGGGAAAACACTCCTCTGTAGTTCTCGTGTGTTCACGGGGTTTCCCGGCCTCATGTGTGCTGGATCCGTTCCGGCTGGGGCCGGTCGGTAGAGGGCGATTTCGGAGACGTCGGCGCGCGTGGCACCAGGAGTAGCGTGGCAGGTGCGAGGCGGTCCCGTTGTCGCACCTGCCCTACAGACGGGTGGTCCTCATGACCAGCTCGGATACACCTCCTGTTCCCCGGCGTCTGCCCAGCGGTGTCCACGAGGCCGTGCGGCCGGGTTGTGCGCTTCTCCGGCTGGAGACGACCGCATCACGTGAAGGTGTCCTCGATGGTGCGTGGTGGCCGCGCTCGCGCGACATGGGCGCCGAGCTGCCCGCGCTGCTGAGTGCCCTCATCGCCCACCTCGGCCCCGTGACCCGGGTGGGGCTGGACACCGCAGCTTGGGAAGGTCTCCCGACGCGCATCCTCGTGGACGACCGCGTGGTGCACATCGATTCCTTCCCGGTCGGTGACGACACGGTCCTGATCACCCGGGGCGACCGGGACATCTTCTCGCTCCTGGTGGTCCCGCCGGACGCGGCACCGGACGCCGCCCGCACCGCGATGGCCCAGGCGGTCCTGGCGGACAACATCAGCCAGGCGGAACAGATCCTCATCGACACCGGGAGCGGGCGCGGTTCGTCGGGCTGACGGATCACCGCCGGGCTCGACGGCGCAACGGTGTCGGACGGCGGGGCGAGGTCAGCCGCGCCACTGCAGCCGTCGTGCTCTTCGCGGTGCTCCGCGCGGACCGGGGCGTGTCGACGGTGGCCACATCACGGCCTCCGACGGCTCCGGCAGGGTCTCTCAGATGGGGACACGTGCCTGCCGGAGCGGTGCTCCGGCACGGTGGAGACTGGCGAGGGCCAACCGGTAGGAGGCGACCAACCCGGTTTCCACGTAGTCCACACCCAGTTCCTGGCAGTGGCGCCGCACGATGGTCCGGGCCCTGCGCAGGTTGGGGCTGGGCATGCTGGGGAACAGGTGGTGCTCGATCTGGTGGTTCAGCCCGCCCAGTGCGATGTCGGTGAGCATGCCGCCGCGCACGTTGCGTGAGGTGAGCACCTGGCGACGGAGGAAGTCCGGGCGGTCCTCGCCTGTCAGGATCGGCATGCCCTTGTGGTTGGGCGCGAAGAGGGAGCCCAGGTAGACGCCGAACAGGCACTGGTGGACGGCGAGGAAGGCGATCGCCATGCCGGGCGGCAGCAGCCACAGCAGCACGGTCAGGTAGAGCACGAAGTGCGTGAACAGCAGGACGCCGTCGAGCGTGCGGTGCTTCAGCGAACGATTGGCCAGTGCCTTCACGCTCGACACGTGCAGGTTGAAGCCCTCCAGGGTGAGGAGCGGGAAGAACAGGAACGCCTGCCAGCGGCCGATCAGGCGGGGGAGCCCCTTGGCCGCCCGCGCCTGGTCCTGGGACCAGACCAGCAGGTCGGGGTCGAGGTCGGGGTCGAGTTCCTCGTGGTTGGGGTTGGCGTGGTGGCGGGTGTGCTTGTCCTGCCACCAGCAGTAGCCCATCCCGATACCGGCACCGGCGATCCGTCCGGACACCTCGCTGGCCCGGCGTCGGCGGAACACCTGGCGGTGCGCCGCGTCATGGGCGAGCAGGGCGACCTGGCCGAAGACAACGCCAAGGAACGCGGCGACCGCCAGAGTCCACCAACTGTCGCCGATGAGCGCGACGGCGGCACACCCACTGACGTAGAGCCCGGCCACCACCGTGGTCCGCAGCGCGTAGTAGCCGGGACGGCGCCCCAGCAGCCCGGCGGCGGCGATCTTTTTCGACAGGCGGGCGAAGTCACTTCCGGACGCCTCCGAGGGCGGGGGGCGGACCGCGGTGTTACTGCTCATGATGGTGAAACTCTCTCCGAAGAAGGGCCGAGTGGCCCGGCGCCGCCCCGGGAGCCGCTGGACCGGGCCGCAGGCAGGGCTTTTCGTCCTCCGTGGTTGCGGGACACATCACACGACCACGGAGCTGGGAGGCGTCTGCTTCGTCCGTCAGCGGCTGCTGCGCAGGCCCTCTGTTTCTAGCGGGTACCCCGCCGCAGGCGTCTCACACCGTGTCAGACGGGGCCTCCGGAGCGGTCCGCGTGCATGTCGGCAGACAGAACCGACTCCGGCCGGTGAAGCGGATCTGCTGATCGCTGATGAGTGCTCGACGCCTGTCCGGTCAAGCCGCGGTCTCGGTGATGAGGACGGCAACGGTGACCGGGCCCGGGGCGTCGGTGGTCGCCGCGTCGGCCACGGCGGCCCGGACGGTGCGCGCGACTTCCAGAGGATGGTGTCCAGGGGCGACCGCGAGGTGGACCTCGACACGCCGGCCGGGTGGGTCGGCATGGTCCTCCATCTTGACCGGGCGGCTCCCCAGCACGGTTGTGAGGCCGGCGACGCCCGGAACACCCGTTGCGACGTCCGCCAGATCCCCGACGGGCCTTCGCGGGGAGCCCGCTCCGGTCACGGGGAGCGAGCTCCGTGCGGCTGCGGTCCTTGCTGCGGCTGTGCTTTGCGGCGTGAGCGTCATGGATCTCACAACGGTCCGCGTCTCCGTAGCTGTCTGCGGGGCCTCATGGAGATCCGTGACGCGCAGGTCGGCTGCCACGGTGGCCAGGCCGAGCCGTCGAGCGGCCGTGTCCAGCAGTCTGCTCCTCAACTGGTCGGCGGTTTCGGGCAGTGGCTCCCCGAGTGATGCCGAAAAGGCGGCTTCGATCCTGAGCGGGCCCGGCGGCATCGCGCTGGCCGGCGGACGGACGGCCGGCTCGGATACGGATTCGAGCGGCGCCGGCCCGATGCGCAGAGACTCCAGCCGCACCCCGGGAATCTCGTTCGCGGCCCGCCTGAGGGTCTGGACGGCCGCTTGCTCGGTGATCCAAGCCCCGTCGGCGGGCCCGCCCAGCGGGAGCAGCCGGCCCAGGCCGAACTGGTGCCGTACCGCCTGCGTCCCTGCTTCGGTCTTCACCGGCCTCGCACCCTCTTTCAGGTGACTTGTCGGACCCTCGTGCCTCGCAGTGTTCAATTCCGGCAATGCGCCCTAATGTAAATATAGTTGTATAAAAGAGAGCCAGGTGGGCCTCTAAGGGAGGAATATCCCGATGACCGAGATCACCGCCGTAAGGCGCAGTGGCGCTCCCGCTTCTCGTGGCCGGACGACGGTCGCCGATGTGGTGGTGGAGAAGATCGCCGGAATGGCGGCAAGGGACGTGCCCGGCGTGCATGCCCTGGGCAGCGGATTCGCGCGCTCAATGGGATCCATGCGGGAGCGGATGCCCGGCGCCGGCAGCGGCAAGTCCGTCACACGCGGGGTCAGCGTCGAGGTCGGAGAGAAGCAGGCGGCCATCGACCTGGAGATCGTCGTCGACTACGGCGTCTCCATCACGGACGTGGCCGGTGAGGTGCGGGAGAACGTGATCTCCGCGGTGGAGCGGATGGCGGATCGCGAAGTCGTCGAAGTCAACATCACGGTCAGCGATGTGAAGCTCCCCGACGAGGAGGACGAAGGGGAAGAGCGGCAGCGGATCCAGTAGCCGGGGCGCAGCAGCCCGCGTGAGCGAAGGAGCGCGTGATGAGCAGAGCCGTGGTGGGCCTGATGGCCGGGATGGCGCTGGGTTTCGCCGCGTATTTCGGTGACTTCTGGGCTTTCCTGCTGGTGCTGGGGCTGGGTGTCGTCGGACTCGTGGTCGGGCGGTTCATGGAAGGCGATCTCGAACCGGGCGACTTCGTCCGCCGCCGGGACCGGCAGGAGCGGATCCGAGATGACCGGCGACGGGCACGGGGAGACTGGCGGCAGTGACCGGTGAAGCCAATCGGCGTCCGGGCATTCCCCGTGGGGAGCGTGGTGCGATCACCATCGCCGACCGGGTCGTTGCGAAGATCGCTTCCCACGTGGCGCGCGAGGCGCTGAGCCGGTTCACCGACTCGGTCGACCACGTACCACCCGGCCGCCGGATGCCACGCGTGACCACTTCCGTGCGGCGGGCACCGGAGCGGGATACCGCAGGACGAGGCGCCGAGGCTGTCGGCGGACGGCAGGCGGCGCTCGGCGAGGCACGGCTGCGCATCACCGTCGAGCTCGGCTATCCGTCCGACATCGGGGCGCAGTGCGCCGCAGTGCGCCGGGAGGTTACCGAACGGCTCAGGACATGGGCCGGCATGGAGGTGTCCGACCTTGCGGTGTCGGTCGAGAGGCTGCACTCGGTGCATACGCGCCACACGGACCAGGAGAGGGTGAGATGAGCGCGAACACCTGGCGGCAGCCGACCGGTGACAGCGACCTTCCCCCCGAACCCGGACAGGCAGCTCCGTCCGCCGACGGCACCCCGGGGGCGGGCTCGGGCGCGACGGCGGCGATCGATGAACCAGGCCGGTCGGCGCGCCGTTTCTGGTCAACGCGGCGGATTCCCGCGGCCGTGGTGGCCCTGCTGTCCGCCGCGGCCATCGGATTGCTCCTGTACGACGTGGTCTCGGTCCGGGCAGGTCGGTCTGCGATGCGCTGGCGGCTGCGGCTCGCCGAGGAATTGGCCACACGGCCACTGGATGACATCTGGGTGATCGTCGGGGCCGCAGTGGCGATGGCCCTCGGCCTGTGGCTGTTCCTGCTGGCGGTGACGCCGGGACTGCGCAGGCTGCTGCCCATGCGCCAGCCCACCGGTATCCCTGGGACAGGGGAGGTCCGCGCCGGGCTCGACCGCCGCGCGGCCGCCCTGGTTCTGCGCGACCGGGCCGTGCAGGTGCCCGGTGTCCAGTCGGCACGCGTCGCTGTCGGCCGCCGGAAGGTCAAAGCCCGGGCGCGCGCCCATTTCCGCGAACTCGAGGACGTCCGCGCGGACCTGGACAGCGAGCTGGGCCAAGCCGTGACGTCCTTGGGACTCGCCCGGCAACCCACGCTGACCGTGCGCGTCCGGCGTCCGAAGAAGGGCTGAGGTGATCCTGATGCTCAGGACGGTGAACCGGGTGCTGCTGGGGCTTCTCGGCCTTGGACTGTTCGCTCTGGGCGGCGGTGTGCTGCTGGGCGGGCTGGACCTGCCGCGCCGCTGGGACTTCGGCATGCCGGGCTGGTGGCCCTTCCGCGGGCCGGACGACGTGGTGCTGGGAACCGAGGGACGCACCCGGTGGCGGGAGGAAGGCTGGTGGTGGCCGACCGTCATCGCGGTGCTCGCGGTGCTGCTGGTCCTGCTGCTGTGGTGGCTCCTCGCACAGCGCAGGCGCCGCCTGGGCGGCGTCCTCGTCGACAGCGGGGACGGGGCGGCGGCCCGGCTCGACGGCGGCGCACTGGAGGACGTGATCGAGGAAGAGGCGCAGGCCCTGGACGGGGTCTCGGGGGCGCATGCACGGCTGACGGGCCGAAGCTCCGCTCCGGCTGCGCGCGTGCGGCTGTTGCTGGAGCCTCATGCGGATCCAGCGTGGACTCTGGGGCGACTGAGCCGGGAAACACTCACGCACGCGCGGGACTCGGCCGGCTTGGACCGCCTCCCCTCGAAGGTCCGACTCAAGGAAGTCCGCCACCGCGCACGACGCGTCGGCTGAGATCCACAGGGCCTGACTCCCAACGGGGGACCCGGTCTGGCTCGCAGGGCAGGTCTTCACGACTGCCCCAAAGTCAGCCACAAAGTCATCTACGCCGCGGTTCTCTCCAGAGAGGTATTCCGCATGGTCCTGTTCCTGACCCTGCTCGTCGCCGGAATCGCTCTGATCGCCATCGGGGCGGGCGTCGACGGCATGCTCTATCTGACCTCCGCCGGTGTACTGCTCCTCATCGCCGATCTGCTCTACCTGGCGGCCCGCTCCGTGTGGCGATCTCCTCGGCGCCCGGCCCGCTGAGGCCGCGCCCCTCCTGGCCTCGTCGTACGAAGCAGACGGTCGGAGCCCGTGTCCATGAGCAGTCGTTCGGTCTGCGGGGAGGGGTGGTGCAGCCGCAGGGACGCGTGAGTCTCGGCGGCGTGCCGTGACACGTCGAGGAAGACGCGCAGGCCGCTGCTGTCACAGCGGTCGACGGTGGTCAGATCGACGTCGATGAGGGTGATGCCGTCCTGCAGGCACCGCTCCAGAACGGCGCACACCTGGGGCGCGGTGGCGGGGTCGATCACACCGGCCAGGGTGACCAGTGCCCGCCTGTCCCGGTCGTGCCGGTAGATGTTCAGCTGCGGAAGAGTCATGACGCCTCGGTTCGGATGCTCAGATGCCTCGGTCCACGGGTCCCGGCCGCTTCCCGCCCGGTCCGGGGCCCGGGTGTACACCCCGGGCACGCGTCGCCGCGGACTGAACCGACGGTACCGAGGCGCGGCCGGGCGGCCGGTGGGGCGCCCGGATGCTCACTCGTGGTGCCCGGTACGGCTGCGGCAGGCAGCGGCCGCGGCGGCCGGGCCGGGGGGTGCTGTACCGGTACGCGGCGATCCTGTCGGCGTGCTGGAGGCCGAGCCGGTGGATCACGTACGCCGCCGCTGCGATGAGGACCACGAAAGCGGCGGCTGTCAGGAAGGCGTTCATGGCGGCCACCTCACATACCGATGATCAGCCGGCTGGCCCGGCCGGGCGGACCGGTCTGCGGGGGAACGGCTACGGACACCGCGGAGGCGCCGCCCTCGTACTCCCATGCCTCGCCCGGGTCCAGTGGCTGGTCGGCCGCCAAGACGCCGTGCCGGGCCTCGTCCGCGGCGATGAGCGCGCTCGCGGTCAGGGGCGGGCCGTCGTGGTCGGACGCGGCAGCCATCAGCCGGGCCGCAGACTCCGCCCCGGTCTCGGGCGGGATGACCAGGAGATCCCAGCGGCCGGTGCCGTAGGAGAGCAGCAGCAGCTTGTGCGGGTCGATCTCCGGGGTGAACCAGCCGACCTTGACGATGTGGCCGTCCACGGGAACCGTGCGGGGGATGACCGGCCAGTGTTCCGGGTTTACGGCGATGCGGGTGATGCGGCCCCACAGGGGATCCAACACGTCGGTGAGTGCCGGCAGTTCGCTCAGCAGATCACGGGAGCGGGGCCACCAGGCTCCGTCCAGGAGTCCGCGGGAGGGGCTCTCGGTCTTCAGTGCGAGACGCGCGGCCGGGGCTGCGACGGACTCGGGGTGCGGCAGAGTGGAGTACAAGGTCGCCGACATGATGCGGACCCGTCTCCGGGCCGCCTCTGCGGCGGCCCGGGTTTCATCTTTCGCCGGGGACGACCCGGCGTGGAAGCCGGTGTGCGAAATGCCCTCGGTACTGTCCACACTACTCCGCGTTTCGCTGCGGCGCGGAGCAGTGGCCACATGGAGTGGAGTACCGGCCGGGTGATCTCCCGGCAGTGTCAGCGCGTGCCGGGAGCTCCCGTCCTTCGGGCTGAAGGGCCGTCGCCGCCGGGCGCGGCCGGCACAACGGTGTCGGACGGCGGGAGGGAGAGGTCAGCCGCGCCACTCCACCATGAGCAGGGTCGCGTCATCGCTGGTCCGCCCGCCCCTCGCCTGCTTGAGCGTGTGGGACAGGGATCGCGTCACCGCCCGGATGCCGCGCCCGGTCCTCTCCAGTTGGTTCACGCAGTCGATCAGCTGGTCCTCCCCGAACTCCTCCCCACCGCTCTTGTGCTCCTCGACCACTCCGTCGGTGAAACAGAGGACGCGGTCCCCGCGCACTAGCCCCAGCTCGCTGATCCGAGGCACCGAACCACCCAGGCCGACGGGAAGGGTCGTCGGGGCGACCAGACGCTGTGCGACGCGGTGGTCGCGGACGAGGATCGGCGACGGGTGCCCGGCGTTGATCCACTGCGCCCGTCCCGTCGTCGTGTCCAGCTGCATCATCTGTGCGGTGACGAAGTGCTCGGGACCGAACTGCTCTGCCACGGCGCGGTCCATGAAGTCGTAGATCTCCGGCAGTCCGATGCCGGCCCGGCGGGCGTGGCGGTAGGCGCCGATGGCCACGGTGGCCATCGTGGCCGCGTCCAGTCCGTGGCCCATCGCGTCGATCATGGCCACGTGGAGGACGTCATCGTTGAGCGCGTAATCGAAGCTGTCACCGCCCACGTCGTAGGCGGGTTCCAGGATCCCGGCGACGGCGACCCGGGGCATGATCATCGCTAGCGGTGGCAGCAGCGACCACTGGATCTCCGCGGCGACGCTCATCGCCTCGCCGCGTCGGACGCCGAAGAACAGGTCGGAGTAGCCGTGCTTGGTCACCAGCAGGTCGGCCACCAGGCCGGAGATTCTGAGCAGCAGGCGGCGGTCGTGGTCGTCGACGCTGTCCAGCGTCACGACCATGACCCCCACCTGGTCACCGCCGTCCAGCAGGGGCAGGTGGACCCGGACGCCGTCCTCCCGGGGCACCTCCACGGGGACCGCGTCGAGGAAGCAGCGGCCCGCCTCGGAGTCGTCGATCACCTGAGGTTCCCCGCCCGTGAGGCCCTCACCGGGCAGCGGTACGAGCAGCAGCTGGCCGTAGTCCTGCAACAGCACCTGCGGTCGGCGGCCACCGAGCCGGTCCACCACGTCAGCGATCAGGGGCCCGATGAGATGGGGCGGCAATTCGTGCGCGCTGTCGAGGATCTCTCCGAGGAGAGCTTCTCCGAAGCTCTCGGAGCGGTCCGCGCGCCGTCCTGCCGTCATCCCCTCACCCGCCATGGTCAGGGGCGGGCCGGTATGACAAGGGATCTGTCGGTGCCATGGCTCCATCACGGGGTAGTGGACGCCCGGGCCCGCCGGGTACGCGTGGCAGGCCGGGTCGGGCTGCTTACCTGGGTCCGGCTCCTCCTTCCGACTCCCATGTGTCCTGTCCGTCGAGGCCGCTCTCGGCGAGTGCCAGCAGGCGCGGGGCGGACAAGGGGTTCTCGGGGTCGGAGGCGGCGGTCAGCAGCAGGGCTGCTGTTCCGGCCGGTTCGTCCGGTGGGACCACGAGCAGTTCCCAGCGCCCCACGGTGCCGCAGTCCACGGTGATGGCATGCATCTCGGCCGCCCCGTTGCTCAGGGCCACCTCGATCACATGCCCCGGTGCCATCACCTCCTGCGGGGCATCTGGCCAGGCGGCGGTACCCACGGTCACGCGCGTGATGGTGCCGATGCTCGGATCCAAGGAGCCGACCAGCGCGGGCAGCTCCAGTTCCAGTGCGTCGCAGCGCGGCCACCATGCGCCGTCCAGCGGGCCATGGCTGACATCCGGCGTGAGGCGCAGCCGGGGCAAGGGCATCCGGTAGGAGTGTCCGTCACCTGGGGCCGTACCTTTGGCGGACTTGGTGATGGCGTTCATCGTGCGATCCCGATCCGGGCGGTTTCCGGCTGCCCGTGTCTGTCACTCGCCGGGAACGGCGCCGCCGTGGTCGTGCGCCCGACAGTTCTCGGTACCTGTCAGGCTACTCCCGGCTGTGGCGGGCGGCGTGGCGCGCAGCCATCGCGTCGAGACACGTCCGTACGGCGGACGACGGGTGGCGTGGCGGCCCGGGCCGCGTACGACCGCCGGCTCATCGCTCCTCTGCCGAATCATCGGCGTGCCGAGGGCTGCCCTTCGGAAGACAGGGTCAACACACAGGGGGCGACGGGGCCGGGCAGCCCGACCACCTCGCCCATGTTCTGCCAGCCCCAGGACGAGAAGGCGGCTTGTCCTGCCTGGTCGGCAGGATGCAGCAGGGTGACCCCGAGGGAGGACCGCAGGTCTGTGAGCAGACGCTGTTGCAGGCGGCGGGCGATATCGCGGTGCTGAGCGTGCGGATGGGCCACGACCTGGGTGAGGACGACGAACCGTGCGCGGGAGGTGAGCCGCTGGATGATCTCCTGGAGCGTTCCGTCGAACCACCGGCGGTCGGAGCCGTCAGGGTCCACCGGATAACCGAAGGCGCAACCGATCAGCACCGTCGTTTCTGCGACCAGCAGGGCGAAGCCAGGGCGGTGGGCGGTGACCGCCAAGCGGTGCAGGAAGTCTCCACGGTCGTGGTACGCCTCGCCGGCGGTGCCCGCGACGGACTCCGCAGCCAGGTCCGCGATGTCCTCGCGCATGTCTTCTGCCTGCCAGCGGGTCAGCCGTCGAAGGCGGATCCCGTCCCTGAGGACCGGCTGATCCGGCCGACGAGCGGGGTCCTCGGGCGCCCGCGTCGCGATACTCATGAGGTCGCCGGATGCGGCGGGCGGCACGGGACTCACGGGGGCCGTAAGGAGCAGCGAAGTCGATCCGGTGGTATCGAGGA
This sequence comes from Streptomyces neyagawaensis, assembly GCF_023516595.1. Lineage (GTDB taxonomy): Bacteria > Actinomycetota > Actinomycetes > Streptomycetales > Streptomycetaceae > Streptomyces > Streptomyces neyagawaensis. The sequence goes on from NZ_JAMGBG010000046.1 coordinate 151,165, forward strand.
GCCGGGTGATCTGCGCGCACGGATGGTGCAGCCGCAGGCGAGCGTGGACCCGGCTGGCGCGCCGTGATGCCGACAGGAGGACGTCCAAGCCCCTGGCGTCGCAGGAGCCGACCGTGGTCATATCGATGTCGATCACGGTGACACCGTCCAGCAGACACTGCTCCACTGCGGCCCGCAGCAGCGGCGTCGTGGCCGGCCCGATGTCGCCGGCAAGCGTGACGAGCGTCCGCTCTCCTCGGTTCCGCCGATGGATGTCCAGCCGGGCAAAGGCCATCACGCCTCCCCTCGGCGGGGTTGCGGACCTGCACGGGTGTTCAGCGCGGCCCCTGCCATGATGAGCTTGCGCGGAGTTGCTTCGACCGCGGCGGACATGATGCCGACCCGTCTCCGCGCCGACCACTGGGGCGGCCCGGGGTTCGTCTCTCGCCGAGGACGACCCGGCGGGGCGGCCGGAGTGCGTGGTGCCCTCGGTACTTCAACCGTACGTCGGCCGCAACCGGAAGCGGCTGCTTCGACGGGCGCGCGGCACGGTAGGGGCCGCATCACCTCACGGGCCGTCCCCACGGTCCGGGCTCTGCCGCGAGTACGAGCGCATGGGTTCGCGCCAGGCCCGGCTTGCCAAGGCCACCTCCAGCGTGTCCCCTCCCGTAAGGCAGCCTGCAGCGCGGGCGGACTTGCCCCGACGACACGGCGTCTGAAGATCAGGTTTTGAGACGGCTGACTGTGACGCGCTGACCCTTCAGCAGGGGCAGGTTGCGCACGTGGAAGGCGTGGGCGCCGGTGACGTTGCTTATCTCGTCCAGGATGTGCGGCATGGCAGCGAGGTAGGCGGCCGTGGAGTTCACGATGTACAGCAGGCCGTCCGCGTCCGGTTGACGATGGCCGATCCAGTGGAGGCCGGTCTCTATGAGCGCGTCGCGCTCGTTCCGACATGCACCGCCGCACCTTCCTCGCCGCGAGCATCGCAGCGCTCGCGGCCCCGGCCGGCTCTTCGGCCTCACACACCGCCCTCGTCCAGGCCCTCCTGCCCGGCGCCGGCCCTGCGGGCGCCGGTGGCCCACAGGACACGGCCGTCCTGTACGAACGCGTCGGATCAGCACTCAGGCTTTTCCACACCTGTCACTACACAGAGCTGGAGCGCACCCTCCCGAACCTGATCGCCGACCTGCGGATGGCCGCCGGCGATGCGACGGACAGGGACACGGTGTCCGGGCTCCTGGCCACGGCGTACCAGACCGCGACCAGCCTGCTGCTCAAACAGCACGACCAGGGCAACGCATGGCTCGCCGTCGGCCGGGCGATGGCCGAAGCAGAACGCTCGGGCGACCCGGTGGTCCTCGCCTCCAGCGTCCGTGTCCAGGCCCACGTCCTGGTGCGCGAGAAGCACGCCACCGAAGCCGTCACTCTGGTCAGGCACACCGCCGACCAGCTCACCGGTTCGTACGACCGGCGCTCTCCGAAGTACCTCGCTGCTGTAGGACTGCTACTCCTGCGCGGCGTGACCGCGGCCAGCAGCCGCGGTGATCGCGCGGCCACGAAGGAATTCCTCACAGAGGCCAAGGAAGTCTCCCGGTACGTGACCCTGGACCGGCCTGACGCTTGGGCCACCTTCAGCCCGACCAATGTCGCCCTGCACGAGCTGAGCGCCCTGGTGGCCTTCGGTGACGCCGGCCTCGCCCTCCAGGCGGCCCGACCCCTCATGCGCCGACACATCCCGGTCCCCGAGCGCCGCGCCGCCCTATGGGTGGAGGCGGCTCGTGCCTACAGCCAGCAGGGCCGCCTCGCCGACGGCTACCAGGCCCTGCGCATCGCCGAGACCTGCGCCGCCCAGGACATCCGCCGTCCCGACGTCCGCAACCTGGTCGCCGACATGGCCGCCCGCGACCGCCGTCGTACCCTGCCGGAACTGCACCACTTCAGCCGCCAACTGGGAGTCCCCGCGTGACCGAGCCGACCGCTCCGGACAAGAAGCCCTTCCTGTACGTCGTCGTGTGCGCGGCAGGTGTTGCCCGTGACGTCGGCAAGCTCATCACCACCGCCCAGGAGGCGCACTGGGACGTCGGCGCCATCGCCACACCGCAGGGACTCGGCTTCATCGACGCCAAGGCGATCGAGGCACAGACCGGCTACCCGATCCGCTCCGCCTGGCGATCACCGGGAGACCCGCGCCCCCTGCCTCCGGCGGACGCGATCGCCGTCGCTCCCGCCACGTTCAACACGATCAACAAGTGGGCCGCCGGGATCTCAGACACCCTCGCCCTGGGCATCCTGTGCGAGGCGTACGGCATGGGCATCCCGACCGTGGCACTGCCCTACCTGAACTCAGCCCAGGCCGCCCACCCTGCCTATCAGCAGAGCCTGGACCGTCTGCAGGGGATGGGCGTCCTGATCGGCTCGTGCGAACCGCACCGGCCGAGGGCCGGTGGCGCGGCGGATCGCTTCCGCTGGGAGGAAGCGCTGGAGTTGCTGGAGCCTCTGGTCAGCACGGTGCGGTGACGCGGTTCCTTCACCGGGGACGGACCGCAGTGATCATCGTCGACGCCCGTTCGCCAGGCTGCCGACGAGGTCACCGGGGAGCGAGGCAATCACTCCTCCTCGTGCGGACGTGCTGGGCTGCTGCCGAGGCGAGCTGATCCGGAAGTAGGAGGGGGTCCCCCGGGCAAAGACCGTTCACTCAGGAAACACCAGAGCGTTCACTCAGGAAACGCGCGAATGTTCACTCAGGAAACCCGCGCCCGTCGTGGACCGGCCAAGCGCCCGTTGTGTGGTGTCAGCGGTGTGGGAGCCTGGGGGTGAACGGGACAGGTGCCTTCCTCCTGCTGACGGCCTCGCGCGCGAGGCCGTCAGTGCCGGAATTACCGGTGTCGAGAAGGTGCCGCAGGCCCAGGCTGCGAAGGGCTCTGTGGGGTCTGGCCACGCTGTGCCGTTCGTGCTGCAACGCTCGTGCGGGCTTGGGCGGCTCGTGCTCGGGCGCTGGGGGCCTGCCGGGCGGCGAGGCGTTGGATGCGCCAGGTGAGGGTCCTGGCGGTGGAGCGGGCGTCGTCCAGGGTGCGCTGGCGGGCGGCATGCTGGAGGAGCAGCTCGGGATCGTGGCCGGCGGTCTCGGCTTCGGTCAGGGCGGCGGCGAGTGCCGGCCAGGCGGGGTCGTCGAGGATCTGCTGAGCGTGTTCGGGCACGATCACGAGGATCCGCTGGGCGTGCCGTTCCATGGTGCGGGCCGGTGGTTGGCGCTGGGCCAGGGCGGCCAGTGGCTCGGCAGCAGCCTGTTGGGAGACGGCCTGCAGGTGGACCAGGGCCTGGTGGGCGGCGGCGACCTGCTGGTCGTGCTGGCGAGCCTGGTGCCAGCGGGCTGTGGCGAAGATGACGAGCACTGCGATGTCGAGGAACATCGCCAGCCCGGACCCGTCACCGGTGACCGGCACGGTGCGCAGCGCGCGGACGGCGCCCCGGAGGGTGCGTGCCTGGTCCTGCTGGGCGCGGATGCGGGAGCGGGTGGCGCGTTCGAACGCTGTGGCGGCCTGTTGCAGCTGTGGCCGCAGGTGGCTGAGGGCGAGCAGCGGCAGGACATCGATGGCTTCGCCAAAGGCTGCGATGTGGGCCTGGGCTGCCGCGTCGTCACCGTGGTCGAGGTGGTGGGGGATGCGCTCGGCCGCGGCGGTGGCCTGGTACCAGGGGTTGGGCCTGCGCCGGCTGCCCGGCTCCGCTGCGGGCGGAGCCTCGATGGCGGTGAGGCGTTCGCGGATCTTGGGGAAGGACAGGTCGGGGGCGAGTTTGGCGCCGGAGAACCAGATCGGCTCGGCGGCGGCGTTGGTGTCGCCTGCCACGGCGACCTTGTACCCGCGTACGTCGCCGGAGGGAAAGTGCTGAACATCGACGAGGACGCCTTCGACGCCGTCGAGCAGGTGGAGGAATTCCTCCGGGCTGGTGGCGATGGACACCAGCTGGCGGACGGTGGTGCGCAGGCGCTCGCGGGAGGTCCGAGTCGTGCCGGCGCGGCGGGCTTTCTCCATCTCGGCGCGGGTGGGGCGCTTGGTGGCGGTGCGGTCGCCGCGCACGACCTGCAGGAGTCCGTATTCCTTCTCGATGGCGGCGAGTTCCTTGTCGGCCTTCAGGTAGTCGTTCCAGTGGCGGGCGGTGCTCAGGTCTCCTCGGACCTTGGTGGCGGTGATGTGGATGTGGTCGTCGGCGTGGCGTACGGCGACCCAACGGCACCCGTCGGGGTCGCCTTGTGGCGCGATGCCGGTGGCCGCCACAATGCGGCGCGCGATGTCCGCCCACTCGGCGTCGGTGAGGTGCCGGTCGCCGGGGGCGGCACGTACCGAGCAGTGCCACACGTGCCGCTCGGGTACCCGGCCCAGTCGGCGGGCTTGCTTGACCCGCAGGTCGAGGTCGGCCACGAGGCGCTTCTTTGTGGCGTCGAAGTCGTCGGCGCGGCCTGGGTCGGGTGCGAAGCCGTCCCAGGAGGCGATCAGGTGCGGGTCGGTGTGGTCCTTGGCCTTCTTCGTGTCGAACAGGTACCGGATCAGGCCGGCGGTGTCCTTGCCGCTGCCGATCTTGGCGATCACTGGGCCGCCTTCGCGGAGACAGCGTGGTTCATGGTCTGCGCGATGTCGCCGATCGCGGCGCGGACTGCGTCCAGGGTGCGCTCGGTCTGCGCGAGGACGGCGGTGTCCACAGGGTGTGGATCCCCTCCGGCGTTGAGGCGGTGGGCGATCTGGTTGACGTTGTTGCCGATGCGGGCGACCTCGGCCCGCAGGGCGTCGAGCTTGTCGAGGCAATCATCGAGCTGGGTGCGCTGCCCGGCCAGGCCCACGGTGAGATCGCCATCGAGGTAGGCCATGATCACGGCGCCGACGAGGTGGGCGCCGGCGATGCCCATCTCACGGGCCCGGGTGAGGATTCGGGTCTTCTCGTCGACGCTGTAGCGGACGGCGACACGCTTTTTGCGCTGGACGTCCTCGCGGGAACGGCGGCGGGCGAGACGACGCAAGGTGACTTCGTCGGCGCTGGCGGCGGGCGACTGCTCGGCTGCGTCGGCGGGTGCCTCCTCCTCGGGCACCCCCTGGTGCCCGAAGTCCTCCGCCACCCCCGGGGCGGAGGTGTCCGCGTTGGACCGGCCCTTGGACGGTCCAACGTCATACCTTGCTGGCTGGGTGACGGCGGTGGTCACCTCCTGCTGGCTGGTGGGGAGTTCATTGTGGAGGTCGGGCATAGAGCGGTTCTCCATGTGGTGTTGCGGTGCGACGGTGACGCGATTCGACGGCTGGCTCGTCCCCGTACTGGTCAGCGCGGGGACGAGCGAGAGAAGTCGAGTTCGCAGGGTGGTGGGTGCTGCTGGGAGCCTCAGAGGGCGTTGGCGGGTTCCTTGTCGGGCTCGGCCCGCCACTGGCTGGCGGCCTGGTCGAGTTCGGCCTGCACCCAGTCCTTGATCCGGGTCAGGCGGTCCTTGCCGATGCGGTAGCCGACGTCTCGTATCGCCGCCTCGATGTTGCGGCGTGACGCGCGGCCTCCGCGTCCCAGCGGTGCCGTGCGGGCGAGGGCGAGGAGTTCGTCGAAGGTGACGTCGCGTTCGTGGCCCTCTGCCGTGGCGAGCGGTTTCCGAGCCTGCGGCACATTGGCGGCGTCCCGCACCACGTCGCGGGGGCGACCGGCCACATCGGGCATCTCTGCTTGCTCTGGCAGACCGGCGTTGCCCTCGGATGACGGAGTCGGCTCGGCGTAGTCGGTGTGGTTGTGGCCGTAGCCAGGGGCGTTGTGGCTCTTTGTGGTGGCGACCTCTTGAACGTGGCGTGTGGGGTGGCGGCGGATGACCAGGTCAAGGTGGACGGCTCCGGCCAGTGCCAGCGGGGCGATGGCTGACAGGGCGCCGACGGTGATGTCGTCCAGGTGGAGCCCGGTGGTGTGAGCCTGCTGGTTGAGGCGGACGGCATGCAGGGCGTTGGCCCAGATGCTGGTGATCGTGTCGATGCCGACGAGTGCCCAGACGTACAGCCGGGAGCGCCAGGGTGCGGTGCGCAGGATGAGCAGGGCGGCGACGCCGATGGCGATGAAACCGTCGATCACCAGGGGGAAGGCGTACGTGAGGATTCCGCGGACGTGGATGGCGACGGCCATCTGCCGCAGAGCGTCGTAGGAGAGGGCGAAGCCGATCGTGCCGACCAGGGCGACCCCGAGGCGGATCGCTGCGGTCAGTACTGGCGAGGGAGCTTGGGCGGTGCGTGAAGGCAAGCGGGGTACTCCAGGCGGGGAGCGGGTGCCATGGGCACCGAGTGAGGCTGGTGGGAGGGGGTGCGCACTCGTCGCACTCGTCGCGTGCCTGGTCACAGCAGGTACGGAAGGTTGGCGTGATACGAGTGGACTCGTCACGGCGAGGACACTCGTCGCGGGGCTGACCTGCGACGCGACGAGTGCGACGAGTCTTTACGAGTGCAGGCCCGGGCCGGGGGCGGTGCTCTCGTCGCCGCTGTCGGGCGTCGGCTCCTCGGGGCAGTAGCGGGCCCAGGCGTCGGCGAAGCGGAGGCGGGCGAAGCCCTTGGCCTGCCGGCCGCCTTCAAAGCGGTGAGTGGCGGCCTTGATATCGAAGTCCTTGAGGTGGATGCCCAGGTGGCGTGGGCTCAGGCCGGCGGTGCCGTACTCGGCCCACGGCGCCTCCTGGTCCTTGAGGAGTTCGTCCAGCAGGTCCCGGGTGCGCATGATGTCGGGATCACCGCAGCGTGCGAAGGCGCGCCGGATGTCCTGCAGCAGGCGGGTCTTCAGGTTCGACTCGTCGTCCTTGCCTGCCTCGGCCGCGCACATGGACGCACACGCGGCACGGGCCTCCTCGGGCCAGGTGCCGCCCGCCAGTTCCGCGACGATTACGAGCGGTTCCCAGGTGTCTGCCGCCCGGTCCTGCACCGGCATCGGCGGTACCAAGTCCGCTGCGGTGTCCATCAGGGGGCGCAGCCAGGCGGTCAGCCGGTCGCGCAGGCCGTGCAGGGTCGGGATGTCGCGGCGGGAGCGGAACTGCTCGACCCGCTCACCATCCTTGCGGCGCTGCATGCGGATCACCACCGCCCGGTCCATGACCGTGTCCGGTAGATCCCCGATGCCGGCGACCGCTGCCATGGCGAAGGTGGGGAACGCCTGAGGCTTGTGCTCGGGCCCGGAGATGCGCAGGGCGGGCCGGTTGCGCTGGTGGCCGGCATTGAGCAGGCCGCGCAGCTCCTCGTTCTTCTCGGCGGCCTTGATGCTGCCGAAGATGGTGTCGGCCTCGTCCACCAGCAGGGTGGGCGGGTCATCGCCGATGGCGCGGAAGACGACCGCCGGGCTGGTGTTGACCGTGATCAGCGGCTCGCGCACGGTCTTCGTGATCACATCCAGCAGGCGGGACTTGCCGCACCGTTTCGCCGGTCCGACCACCGCGAGACGAGGCGCGTGCTGGAGGGCGGGCTGGATGTGCGTGGCCGCGACCCACAGTGTGACGGCGGTCAGCGCCTCGCTGCTGGGCAGGATCACGTACCGGGCGATGGCTTCCCGCAGCTCGTCCAGCAAGGCGGCGCCCTCTGGAGCCTGGGGCGGCTTCTCGTCCTCGGCGGGCGAGGGTTCGGGTATTGCGGGAGCTGCCTGGCCGGGGACGGCGACGGGCGGCCAGGTGGGCGTCGGGGATGCGGTAGGGGTGGTGGAGGACGTAGGTTCGTCCACAGGCGTTCCTCCCTGGTGGGCCGGACGGGCAAGGCCCGGCCCACCGGATCGGTCATTCAGGGGCGATGGGGCAGGGACTGTGCGGCTCTCGGCGGTGGCTCGCCGAGAGCCGTTTCGCTGTCCCTGAAAGGGCGGCGTCAGACCACGAGGTCGTACGTGGCCTGGGCGTTCAGCCAGGCGTCCACCTCGTGCCAGCGGTAGCGCAGGTGGCGGCCGACCTTGTGCACGTTGGGGCCGATGCCCCGGTACTTCCACTGGTAGAGCGTCTTCACCGGTACCCCGAGGTACGCGGCGACTTCCGCAGGGGTGGCCAGCGGGCCGCGCTGGGCAGTCGCGGTGGTGGCGGAGGCGTTGGTATTGCGGGTAGAGGTCTTCGGCACAAGGCTCCTTTTCGGTCTTGCAGAACGGGCATGGACAACACAGCCGCACCGCCCAGAGAAAAGTCCAGAGTTAGTTCTAAAACTCTGTACTATTTCTGTCGGCGTGGCCGGGGGAGACCAAACAGTAAGGGCGGATCCCCGGCTGCCGAAATCGCTTCTGCGGAGGCTGAAATTTTTCTGTGGCCCAACGGCTGGCAGAGGGGTCGGAATCCGTTACCTCCGCAGCTCAGAGATGGCGACCAGCAGTCATCAGTGGCGCTGTAGCCCGCCGGGCACTGTGGTCGATAGTTGCTCAAATCGCCCATCTTCATTACGCGGAGGGAAGATAGCACGGCCTCTCAGTTGAAAAGGCTCGTGATGTGCCGGAATTCGACGAGACGAACACCACTTCGGCCCGGGTGACTTCTATAGAGTTTAAGAACTAACTCTTGCCATGACGGCCGGACGCAAGTTACAGCTACCTGTCATGGCAACCCGACCTGTCGAAATAGGCCCCGTCGGCCTCCACACCGCCCGCGCCATCGAGCGCCTACGCCTCGTGCGCGGCCTGACCCAGCACCAGCTCGCCGCCCGCTGTACGACGCTGGGCCGCCCGATGTCCAACACGGCCCTCAGCCGAACCGAACGCGCCCACCGACGCTGCGATATCGACGACCTCGTCGCCATCGCCACCGCGCTCGGTGTTCCTCCCATGGCCCTGCTCCTGCCGCTCCCGTCGGTGTCCAGCGATGACCGGAGGGGGTGCTAGTTGGCACGGGTCTGGATTGAGGACCGCATAGGGCACGCGGCGTACGCACGTGCCGTGGCTGATGCCAAGAGGGCTGGCCGTACGCCACCCGGGCGCTACCGGGTCCGCTGGTACGACCCCGACGGCAAGCCGAAGATGAAGACCTTCGCCCGCAAGGTCGACGCCGACGCCGAGCGAACGAAGATGGAGTCCCGCCTCAACGACGGCTCCTACCGCGATCCCGCAGCCGCCCGCGTGAAGTTCGCAGAGGTGGCCGAGTCCTGGCTGGCCGCGCAGATCCATCTCAAGCGTTCGACCCGGGGCCGGTATCGCGGCGTTCTCGACGTCCACGTGATCCCCAAGTGGGGCACCACTCCACTGGACCGCATCAACTTCGAGGACATCGCCGAGTGGCTCGCGGACCTGCTGTCCGGCGAGGCGACCGGCGGTCGGAAGCTCAGCCCCCGCTCGGTCCGCAAGGCGTACGGCGTCCTCAGCCGCGTTCTCGGCTACACGGTCAAGGCTCGTCGTCTGGCGGTCAACCCGGCTGTCGGCGTGCCCTTGCCGAAGGCGGCGCCGGCCGACCACGTGTACCTCGATGACATGCAGGTCGACGCGCTGGCCAACGCGTCAGGTGCTTACCGGGTGTTCATCCTGTTGATGGCCTACACCGGTTTGCGCTGGGGCGAGGCGTCCGCGCTGAAGGTGGGCCGCTTGGATCTGGACGTCTGCCGAGCCCGCATCGTCGAGGCGTACGCCGAGGACAACGGCAAGCTCTACCTCGACACCCCCAAGAACCACGAGCGCCGGTCGGTGCCGATCCCGCGGTTCCTGGCCGAGGAGCTGGAGCCCCATGTCCAGGGGCGGGGAGATGAGGAGTTGCTCTTCACCGCTCCGCAGGGCGGACCGCTGCGGGCCCGTCTTCCGTCAGCGGTTCTTCGCGCCAGCGGTCGTGAAGGCCGGGCTGGGACACCTCAAGGTCACCCCTCACAAGCTGCGGCATACGGCGGCCTCGCTCGCCATCGCCAGTGGCGCGGACGTCAACGTCGTGCAGACGATGCTGGGCCACAAGTCGGCGACGCTGACCTTGGACACGTACGGGCACCTCTTCCCAGATCGCTTGGACGAGGTCTCGAAGAAGATGCACAAGCGCCGCGCCAAGCAGTTGGCCAAGGCGAAGGCCAAGCTGGACAAGGCAGAGGAGAAGGCCCGTAAGGCCGCCGAGGCGGTGGCCGCCCTGGAGGACGATGCCGCGTGATGTGTGCCTGATCCGTGCCGGGGAGCCCGTAACCGAGGGGGCCGCCCCACCGCGTTGATGCGGTGGGGCGGCGCCTTGTGTCTCCTCCGGATCAGGTCAACCGGGCGGTCGGCGGCTCTCCTGCCGGGCTCGGTCGATGGCAGCAGCGGCCGTATCGCCAGCCAGTCGCCTGATCTCCTCGGGCACCTCTCGCTCGTCCAGCACGAAGAGCCGGTCACTGACGAGACGAGTGGTGGTGCTCCAGCCGAGACGACGACCCGCTTCCCGAGCGGCATGCCGGACGTCCTTCAGCTCGCCCGGCACCGCAAGATCGTCGCGACCAAGGATCAGCTGTCCGTAGTAGCCCTGATACTCGGGCTTGAGGGCGGCCCGCATCAGCGATTCGAGCCGGTCGACCAGCTTCTCGTACCGGCGCCGGGCCAGCTCATCCTTGACGGGCATCCTGCCCAGCTCCCCACCATCCGCGCGCACGGCATGTGTGCCATATGTGTGCTGCAAGCGCAGGGGCCCTTCCGCCCGCTGGACGGAAGGGCCCCTGACCTGGTGTTTCTCTGTGCCCCCGGCAGGATTCGAACCTGCGACACCCGCTTTAGGAGTTCGGTCCTACGTCCTCAGCCAGCAGCTGGCGCGAGATCCAGGCTGACGCCTACGGCCACCTGGAGTTGCTGGCATCCGGTGCTGTTGATGTCAGCTGTGGATGTCAGGTACCCCCGCCCGGTTCGACTACGTGCGACGGTAGACGGCAGGGTCGGTTACAGCTGATGGGGCCCGTAACAAGTCCAGGTAGCACGGGTAGTCGGGGTTACCTACCTCCATGAGTACGAATTGATCGACATCGTGGTTGGCGAAGCTGACGGCCCGGCCGAGGTCGAGCCGCCTACTCGTTGTGCACTGACTGATCCATAGCTCTAGCCGGACCGGTCAGCACCGGTCATGCCGGCCGCTTCAACGGCCTGCGTGGTCACGTGCAGTCATGTGTGGTTTGTGGCGGCTGCTGTACGCCGCTGCCGTGCCAAGGCCTGCCAGCGCAGAAGTCAGAGCAAGGGCGCTCGCGTAAGCGTCAGCGATCTGTGCGGCCGAGCGAGAGAGCACCAGTACGATGACGACCACTCCGACGATCCATGGCTTGGGCATGGGGTTTGACAGCGCCCCGGAGTTTAGGGTGACACTCATGTGAGCCTCCAAATGGCTTAAGGCCCTCGATCGCACGCACCGCCAAGCACTGGCGATCGAGGGCGCTTTCTTGCCTCCGGACGGTAGCAAGATCTTGGCTGTCGAAAGGTGCTACCGCGGGGCCACCGGCAACTCTCAGCTGTAAACTATAGTTTACAGCTACGTTGAGTTACGAAATAACGGGCATTCGCCCCTGGCTCCTTCTACTTTCCTAGGGGAAAAGTAGAAGGAGGGCTCAATTGACTCACCTAACGTAAGTTTGCAACATGGCCGAAAGTTGACCCCGCCAGACCGGCCCTTTCTAACTCCAATCCCGTCTGCCGTCGCCCCCATGCATAGCGGAGAAGGCGCTGTGCCAGGCGTCCAGGTGGAGAGCGCCACGCACGAACGACCTGCACGTTCGGTGTCCTGTCTGCCCGGGCTCTGCCAGGGGCGATGGCAGACGGCATAGGAGTTCCACACCCTTACAACCCACCGGCTGGCACCCGCCTCCGGGTTCCTCCACCCGGTCCATGACCTGGGGGTGCTGGCGCGGCTGGCGAGAGTCGAACTCGCGCTCTCCGCCTGGGATGCTGGGGTTTTCTGGTGGCGATTAGTGCACTGGCCTGCGTCGGAACGGTGCTTGAGCCTCTGCAGCTCCGTGGCCGAGTCCCCGCTGTTCCCCGTGAGTCCCCGCAGGATCTGGCACGCCGATGGCACGACTCTCCGCCTTGGCTCGAAGCAAGTTGGTCGGCTGCTTGTGCTTCGGTCGGCCGCAGTGACCCTAAGTCTTCGGATCTGGGGGCACGGTGCTGCGCACGCGCGGGACGCCCGACGCTATCGGCGAAGGCCGATAACCTGGTGAGATACCAGGAGGGGGACGCTATGGGGAAGAGTCATGGGCGACGCAACCGTCGGAAGAAGCAGATTAGGACCACCGCCAATCAGCAGAAACCGGCCGTGCGCCGGTACCTGATCCCGAATGCGGACACGCCGCTGCTGGAAGTGGTGTTCGAGCCTGACGTGTCCGACGAGGACAAAGCGATCTGCTTGGACTACTGGTCGTTCACCGAACCCGGGTCCTGGTCGCACAAGGTCGCCGACATCGGGCCCACAACTGCGGTGCTGCGGACTGTCAAGGCGTCGTGCCGCGCTTACCTGCTGACGATCGTCTGCCCCGACTGCGAGGCCCCGAAGGTCATCCACAGTCGCTCGGACATGACCGCGACCCGGAAATGGGCGCCGGATGACTTCCCCAGCGTGGCCACCGTCTCCGGCGCGCCGTGCAAGGACTGCCAGCAGGCTGCCGCGGCGGAGGCCGCCCGGGAAGCCGAGCGGGCCGCAGAGGAGCAGCAACAGCAGAACCAGGCCCGTCTGGATGCCGCCTCGGCGTGGTTGCAGGAGCAGGTGGAGCGGGACTTCCCGGCCGGTTACCCGAGCGTGATCGGCGCGCTGACGCTGGTCTCCATGGTGGAGATCATGCTGCGGAAGGACGCTGAGTCGATCGGCCCGTTGCAGGACCTGAGGTACACGCTGACCGCGTCCGCCGAAACCGACGTAGAGGTGTTCCGCACTCTGCATCAGGAGCGCTGGATCTGCCCGACCCTGCCGGCCACGACCGGTGACTTCGCTTTCAACGACGACGGCACGGTCCGTGGCGTGTACATCACCCAGATCCCGTGGCGTCTAGCGCCCTCCCTGGGTAGCAAGACGGCAGCGCGCCGCGATATCACGGCTCTACTGGGCGAAATGATGATCAACCGTGCCGACGAGGTGCAGCAGCAGGCGCACGCTCTCCAGGCCGGCATGGCCGTCAACTACCTCGAAGGCCTGCTGATCCGCACGTACGACGAGGAGCCCATCCCGGAGCACCGTCTGCCGGACGCTTACGAGACGTTCCTGGGAGCGCTACGGGAAGGCTTCACCCTCGGGCAACTGATCGCGATCGCGTGGAGCGCCGCGGCCGCGGCCGTGGCCTGGGGACAGCGCACCCCTGGTTTGAAGCCCGGCAACGTGTCGGCGGCCGCTGTCACGAACGTCGGCCGGCGTATCGGCTTCTTGCACGACCGACGCATCGACGAGTACGACCTGCCGAACTGGGTTGCCCGCCCGGCCACCCTCGGGACTGCCCTGCGGATCCTGGAGCAACACACCGCGGAGATCGAAGCGCTCAGCCGCTTCCGAACCGTCAGGCAGCGCATTGAAGCGCGCTCGCTCGAGGCCGCCGAGTTCGACGGCGACATCGCCGATCTCCAGGACCAGCAGGAGAGCGACGTTGACCACAGCATGGGCTCCTTCATCGACGACCTGCGGGCTGGCCGGAAGCGAGAATCGAGCGGCCCGGTCATCACCTACGCCCTCGTCACCCCGGACGGCGAGCTTGAGTTCCATACCGATCCAGTCGACGGCATGCGGGACAAGGTGGGCTCGGCCGGCGCCGGTGTCGTCGACCGGATCCACCTGCCGTCGCCGTCCACCGTCCATGCTTACGTCGCAGAGCTGGTCACCGCATCATCCGAGCACAACAACCCGGTCGCGGACGAGATGCTGCGCCTGCTGGACTGCCACGACGGCCCCTACTACGGGCCGATTTCGTTTTTCGCCATCGGCGCTTCCAGCCCCCGCCCGCGAAGTCTGGACGAGGACCAGCAGGAGATGCTGCGCGCGGCGCACGAGGTGGCTCGCAGCAGAGCCTGGCTGACTAACGACTGATCGACGCGCCCGGCGCCTCTGGGTCTTCGGGTTTGGGGGCGCACACGGGTTCCACCGGTACTGCATCCTTTTGAGCCAGGTGCAGGCCAGCCCGGCAGAGTCATCGGCTGTCTACCTGATGTTGGCAGAGGCCATCCAGGTGCCTCAGTGCCGACTCCTGCGGAAACGTTGAGAGGCCTCGTGCGTGGCCGATCACGCGTCCCCCTGCATTACAGACAGTCCACAAGCCAAATGATCCCCGCTTTAGGAGAGAGGCGGGGAAAGCGGGCGGCTGACCTGGGGCTTCGGTGCCTGGTCAGGCGGTCGGGAACTCGACCGTGAGACGCCCATGCTGACCCTGACTGACCCCTGGATCTGGCACGGTAGTGGCACGAACCTCAGCCGACGAAAGTCAGCCACGACGGCGGGTGCGCCGACCGAGCACGCACGCGTATGCCTCGCTGCACCCCCACCGGCCTCAGCCACGCTATCGAGGTTTGTCGTCGACCAGAGCAAGCGACCACGGCCAGCCCGTGACGGATGGCCCGAGTCCTCAACTCGTCCGATTTGCGCGCGATGTCAACTTGTGATCAATTTGTATGGAGGGGGTCAGGCCGAGGGGCGGTGGCTATGGCTCGGTGCGTTGCACTCGTGATAGGCGTCGGGGATGTAGAAGGATTCCGGGTCCTTCCAGATGCTCGTGAGGATGCTCGGAAGTTCGCCAAGTGGGCTTCGTCACAAGGCTTCAAGGTGATCGAGAAGATCGACGATCACACCGAAGTCACGATCCATGATCTACGCAACGTCGCCAATGATCTGCATGAGGAAGCTACGACAACCCGTCAGATATACAAGCTCTTCTTCTACTTCGCGGGTCACGGCGTCTGCGATGGAGACAGCGATGTTCTTCTGCTGACACGGGCGAAGTCCGACGGGCATGAAGCGATCAACTTGTCGAGGACCATCAACTGTTCCCGAGCGTGCAAGATCCCTCACGTAGGGTTCTTCATCGACGCTTGTCGGATCTTGCCCGATGTCTACGCGCACGGTCTCCCCCTCTTCCCTGGCCGCTTGTCTCAGGACAAGGTGTACCTAGACGAGTTCTATGCTGCGTACCCGGGGAGGCCGGCACATGCCCTGCGACCTGACGAGGACCCTGCCTCCGTGGGCTATGGGGTCTATACCGAATGCCTCCTTGACGCGCTATGGGGTCGGGCGTTGGAGGCCATCCGGCCCACTCCAGGCGGAGAGCACCCCCGAGCTGTCGTCGCCGAAAGCCTTGACGATTATCTGGGCAGGGAAGTGCAGCGACGGGCAGGGAAACATCGCATCGTTCAGGTCCCTCAGACTGAGGCTCGATCTCGCTGGCAGCCGCACGTGATTTCTTGGATACCGGGGGGCTCTGCCTCTGATGAGCCAGCGGGTGAGCTTGAGGGTCATGCGGAGCGTAGCAACGATTCCGATCGACGTGAGAACGATGCATCTCATCACGAGCCACCAGAAATGACATCCGAGATTGCGGCTAACCGATCAGCCATTGCGTCTGCTGTGGACTCGATGGCCCATGGGATGACCATTTATCTTGACGGTGCCCAAGCCAAAAGCGCGGAGGTGAGTCGGGCTGGAATAGCCGACCAATTTCGTTCTGGTGAGAGTGGATGGCATATCCGTGCTCCGCACAATAAGCCTGGACCTATCATGCTTCACTTGGACAAGTCCTGGCAGAAGCGAAGCATGTGGCCAGCTCTCATGGTGCTTCCGGGATATTTGACGCAAGTGCGAGTCGGGCTACGCGGGGTCGAGCAGCTCTCATTCCTTAAGGTTGACTCGGATAACCAGCCCGACGTTCTGGCATGGGCTGTTGCTTATGCGCGTTGGGGTGGTCTTATATCCAAGAACCCGAGAGTTGTCGACATGCTGTACAAAACCTGCAACCCCACTTTGGCCGTGTTGATGGCGCATGCGTTTCATAGGCAAGGTGAAATCGGCGAAATAGGGAGGCTGCTCAGCCATCTGCGAGAGAGGCGAATGCCTATTCCGTTCGATGTTGCATTGCTTGGCGAAGGTAGATTTCCCCATGAAAGGGATGTCTTCCCGAACTATCCATGGATGGCCCGAGGGTGGAATGTCCTTGCAGACACAAAGTATGGAGGGTTCGAAAAGGCGGTAAGGCCTTACTTGGCTCCCGAATTTTGGACCACTCTTCTTGACCCGCCTCGAAAGCTGGTGGAACAACTGGTTCATCACGACTGCTGAGTGGGGGCACCTGCGAGGATTAGGAGGACGTTGTGCGACTCGTTTTCGTACACGGACGCGCTCAAGGAAAGTCGAGTAGTGAGGAAATAAAGACGAGCTGGCTACGGGCTCTGCGTCGCGGATGTCGACGTGCTGGTGTTAGTCTCCCTGACCCTCTCGACGTCTACGCTCCTTTCTATGCAAAAGATTTGGATGAAGATACGGCGGCTGGTCCCTCACGGGCCGTCGTGCGTGGAAGCGAAGCCGCTCCCGATCCTTTCGAAAGGGAACTCGTTCTAGATATAGCACGGAGAGCAGGAATCACTAATGCTGAGATTACCGCCGAGCTTAATGAGCCGGTAGTCGCACGTGCTCCTGAGAACTGGCAGTGGGTGCAAGCGGCAGGTCGTTTGGTCTGTCGCAGGGTTCCGTTCATAACAGCCTCTTTCATTCGCCAATTCACCGCGGATGTGCATGCGTATCTAATGTTCCCAGATACGCGTGAAATGGTAAATTCTCTTGTCTCCAAAGAGCTTGGTGACGGCCCGGCGGTAGTAGTGAGTCATTCGCTAGGCACCATTGTGGCTTACTGT
>NZ_JAMGBG010000047.1 GCF_023516595.1 Streptomyces neyagawaensis
GTGAGTCATTCGCTAGGCACCATTGTGGCTTACTGTGTTCTTCTGGAGAGTGAGTGCAGCGCCCCTCTATTTGTCACATTGGGCTCACCGCTGGGCATCCCAACGGTCAAGGATGCACTCCCCCAGTTGACCAAACCCCCAAGCGTCGATCAATGGTTTAATGCGTCGGATCCTCGTGATCCGATTGCACTTTTCCAGAGGCTGGATCGGGATAATTTTCCAGCCAAGATTGAAAATGTCGACGATATCAAGAATCCTAAGGGTAATCCACATGGGATTCTTGGATATCTCAGGGATCAGTTTGTAAGCGAGAAAGTGGCAAACTCGCTGACCGCTTGACGCTTTAGGGCGAAAGCTCGCGGCTTAGATGTAATCACGGAGCCGCCTTTCGCCCGCGATGTACCCCTCTCTGGCTTCGTTTGCTGACGGCTCTGAGCGCGGTACGGACGTCGGCCGGGCTGGAGCGGGACGAAGGCAGGAGCGCAGGCCCGGCCGGGGGCCGGGCCGCGCGCGGGGAGCGGAGCGAGCCGCCTTGAATCAGTAGAGAAAGTTGTAACTCAGTCGGTCCGCTGGGGCGGTCGGGGCTTGAAGTCGTATGCGCAAGCTGGCAGTTCCGTGCTCTGGCGGTGTGCGAGCGGCAGGAAGATCACTGGTCGGATCGTCCAGGTGATGCGGGTGGTGAAGAAGGTGACGGACACGGTGCAGGGCTCGGAGCGCAGGAGGGCTCGTCGGGTGTCTATGCGGCCGTCGTACAGCCACTGCCATGCCTGCTCGGATGCTTCCGGGTCGAATGCCGGTGAGATGGTGCGCAGCGCGACGGCAACCCACCTGTCAGCCTGGGGCGCCGAGTAGGCGTCGAAGGATGCACGGAGTACCAACCCGCCCTCGTCGGTGAGGTCTTCGGTCCAGCACTCGCACCAGTAGCCCTTGCGGGCTTCGCTCTTCAGCACAGGTGGTCTCCCGGTCGGGTGCCGATGAACAGTTCCGCGGTGACCGTGTAGCCGCCCTCGCTGCCGTGGACCACGACCCGGTGGGCGAGTGCGGTGACCATGCCCAGGCCCCGGCCGTGTTCGGCCTCGCCGTCCTGGTGCTCGGCCTTGGGGGCGGTCCCTGTTCCTCCGCCGTCCGTCACCGACAGGGCGATCACCTGCCGGGTCACCGCAAGGGCCAGGTGGAAGCTGCCGGATTCCATGCCGCTGGCCGTGTGGAGGATCGCGTTCGCGCTCAGCTCGCTCACGATCAACTCGGCGTCCTCGACCATGGGAGATCCGCGCAGGATGTCGCGGGTCCAGCGGCGGGCCCGGCTCACCTCTTCGGGAAATCCTGGGCAAGTGAGTCCCCAGACCCGCGCACTGCTCGTATACTCGTGCATACAAGTTCCTTCATGCTGGTAGGCCGCCATGTGCAGCGGGTTCGGGCTAGATGAGTTTCACGCCGTCGTGGGCGCGGATGGCCGGCGGGGATGCGGCGTCGAGTGCGTCCAGGACGCGGATCGCGTATGCCTCGTCGGCAAGCTCGGTGACTTCTTCACGGGTGGCCCAGCGCAGTGCGCGGGTCTCGTCGCCGGTGGTCGGCGTGCCGTCGGCCGCCTCGCAGCGGAAGACCAGCGAGACGATCAGGCCCGTCATGTTCTTGTAGACGCCGGTCAGGGTCGCGGGAAGTGCGATCTTGATGCCGGTCTCTTCGAGTACTTCGCGCTGGAGGGCCTCGGGCAAGGTTTCCTCGCGTTCGAGGACTCCGCCCGGGGGCTCCCACTTGCCGTTGTCACGGCGTTTGATCAAGAGGGCCCGGCCCTGGTCGTCGACGATGACTCCGGCGACGCTCACGGAGTGCGGACGGTCGGTGCTCACGTTCCTCGGCCCTCTCGGCTGGCTAGGCTCTCCACCGTAGCAACAACAATCGCCCACTCGTCTAGATATCTAAAGGAGTACACGTGCCCTCTCTTCCTTCCGGCTTCCTCGGTGATCTCGACCCCACGAGCGATCGTGCGGTCTTTCGGCAGATCGCCGACCAGTTGCGTGAAGCCATCGACCGCGGGCGGTTCAAGGAGGGTGAAAAACTGCCCTCGGAGGCTGAGCTTGTTGACCACTACGGGGTATCCCGGATGACGGTCCGCAACTCCTTCTCCGTCCTCCAGGGCGAAGGGCTCGTGCACGCCGAGCACGGCAAGGGCGTCTTCGTCCGGCCCCGGCCGCCCGTGCGGCGACTCGCATCCGACCGGTTCGCCCGGCGCCACCGCGAGCAGGGCAAGGCGGCCTTCATCGTCGAAGCCAACGCGGCCGGCAGTCACCCCCAGGTCGACAGCCTTGAGGTCAAGGAAGAGAAGGCCAGTCAGGACGTCTCCACCCGGCTCGGCTCCGTGCGGCGGGTGCTGGCTCGTCGGCGGCGCTATCTGCTGGACGGGCGGCCGGTCGAGTTCGCCACCTCGTATCTGCCGCTCGACATCGCGCGCGGTACGCCTATCGCCGAACCCAACCCCGGACCCGGCGGTATCTACGCCCGTCTTGAGGAGCTGGGGCATCGCCTCGATCACTTCGAGGAGGAGATTCGGGCCCGGATGCCCTCGCCGGCCGAGGTCAAGACGCTCCGGCTCGCCTCCGGTGTGCCGGTGATCCACCTGATCCGGACCGCCTTCGACACCGAAGGCCGGGCCGTGGAGGTCTGCGACACGGTCATGGCTGCGGACGCATACGTGCTGTCGTATCAGCTTCCGGCGACGTGATGAGGTGATTTGCGGTGGTGCGCGGGGGACGCTTCTCCGACTCGTACACCCCAACAGGCATACTCGTATAGACGAGTGGGCAAGTGGTGTGGCAGGGTGGTCAACGTGAGCCCGGAGATCGGGTTCGCAGACCGCATCATGTATAGACGAGTAGATGGGTGAACTGCCTTGCGCACCATTCGTGTTGAGACCTCGGCCGCCACGATCCTGCTGACCGAGGCTCCTGAGCCCAAGGTCCGGGACCGGCAGACGGGTGAGATCGCCAAGGACGCCGTCAGTGGGGAAGCGCTGATGACGCTCGGCGTCGTCTACATCGAGGACGGGGAGTCGTCGCTGGTCAAGGTCACCGTTCCTGAGGGCGGTGTGGCCGACGGGCTGGCGCTGGGGGCGCCGGTCTCGCTGCCGGGGCTGGTTGCCCGGCCGTGGGAGAGCGTGTTCAACGGGCAGCAGCGACACGGCATCGCCTTCCGCGCCGCCGCCGTGACTCCGGCCGCCTTCCCGGCCGCCATGGGGGCCACCGCCTGATGTCCGATCTGGTGACACTTCTGGAGGTGGGTGGTCCTGTCGCCGCACTCGGCGGCGGGGCTGCCTACGCCCGGGCCAAGCACCCCCGCGTGTACTGGCCCACGGTCGGCCTGCCGATATCCACCGCCCGGCTCCTCGGCTCCTACGGCTCGGTCATGGAGGCGTGCGGCCTGACCGTGGCGCCGTCCCGGCTACGGGTCCTCGCCGTCAAGGCCACCACTCGCCGGGAGGTCCGGCCGGTGCCGCCGCGTCGGGGCATCATCCGGCCTACCTCGACCGGGCTGCGGCTTCGTCTCCGGCTCGCTCCGGGGCAGGAACCCGCCGACGTTGCCGCCTCGGCCGAACGGCTACGGCATGCCTGGGGCGTTCACGCCGTGTACGTCTCGACGGTCAAGCCGGGCGTGGTCGAACTGAGACTCGTCGGCTTCGACGTACTGCGAAACGTGCGGATGCCCCGCAAGGCCACCGCCGAACTCCTCAAGGTGCCCGTGGCACTGCGGGAGGACGCCACCCCGTTCGTACGCGACTACCGCACCATCCCGCACCAACTCACCCTCGGCGCCACGCTCTCGGGGAAGTCCATGTACCTGCGGCACCTGATCGCCGGACTCGCTCGACAGCCCGTCGCCCTGGTCGGTATCGACTGCAAGCGCGGTGTGGAGCTGGCGCCGTTTGCCTCCCGGCTCTCCGCCCTCGCCACCGATCCCGACGAAGCTGCCGAGCTGCTGCCCGTGCTCGTGAAGGAGATGGAGAACCGATACGACCTGATCAAGGCCCGGCAAGGCATCGCCCCCGGCACCCCCGACGAGGAGATCACCTCCGACATCTGGGGCCTGCCCGAGAGCGAACGCCCGGTGCCGATCGTGCTGTTCGTCGACGAGGTGGCCGAACTCTTCCTCGTCGCCACGAAGAAGGACGAGGAACGGCGCGACGAGATGGTCACCCAGCTCATCCGCCTCGCCCAGCTCGGCCGCGCCGCCGGGATCTACCTGGAGGTCTGCGGACAGCGCTTCGGCGCCGAGCTGGGCAAGGGCGCCACCATGCTCCGCGCTCAGCTCACCGGCCGGGTCTGCCACCGCGTCAACGACGAAGCCTCCGCGAAAATGGCCCTCGGCGACATCGCCCCCGAAGCCGTCTTCGCCGCCTGCGCCATCGCTCCCGAACTGCCCGGCCTGGCCGTGGCCGGTGACACCTCCGGCGGCTGGTCCCGCATCCGCACGCCGTACCTCTCCCTCGGCGCCGCCGCCGAGATCTGCCGGGACTCGGCCCACCTCGTGCCCGACTTGCCTGCGCTCAAGCCCTTCCAGCCCGACATCCCCGTACGGTCCGTCGAGTCCTCAGCCCCGGCAATGCAGCCGCACCCGGTGACCGACTGACCCTCGCCCACCCCTCACCCCGGTCGGCGTGACCGCCTCGCGCCAACTCCCTACCCCCGCCATGCCTGAATCGGAAAGGAGCTGCACCATGCGCGCCCAACTGGCCCGTGTCGACGCGGTGCTCGTCCAGGCGCTCATCGCCGCCGCGCTGTCCTTCGCCCACCTGCACGACATCGCCTCGGCGGCCGGTCAGGACGGGTGGAAAGCGTGGGCCTACCCGATCTCGGTCGACCTGCTGCTCGTCGCCGCCTGGCGCCGACTGCGGTCCGGTGAGGCGAAAGCGGCCGGGTGGTGCTGGTTCGTCATCGCCCTCGCCGCCTCCCTCGGAGCGAACGTCGCCACCGCCGGCCTACTCGACCTCAACGACGTACCGGCCTGGCTGCGCATCCTCGTCGCGGGCTGGCCTGCCGTGGCCTTCCTTGGCGGCACCCTCCTCGCCCACTCCACACCGACGACGACCGACAAGGACACGGAGAACACGGACGACACCGTGGACCAGGAGCACGCGCCCGAACTCGCCCCCGAGGAACCGCCGCCGACACCACCGGCCATCGAGCCACCGCCGCCCGAGCGGCCCGCCGTGCCCGTCCCGGCCGCCCTCGTCGAACACGCCCGCAAGGTCGCCGCCGACCACCACACCCGCACCGGAACACCCATCGACACCCCAACCCTCCGCGCTCGCCTCGGCGTCCCCGCGCCCATGGCCGAAGTTATCGCCGCCCACCTTGCCCCGACCGGGAGCTGACCCGTGCCCCTGTTCACCTTCAACACCGCCGCCGACTACCTCGAAGCGGCCCGCGAGATGGCCGTCAGTGGCCGTACCACGCTGGCCCGGCTCCTCGCCGAAGAAGCCGCCGACCGCGTCACGGACCCCGCCGAAGCCGCCCGCATCCTGCACGACTTCCCCGGCCCCAGCCTGCGACAGGAGGACTGATCATGCCCAACCGCCGCTTCCGAAACGTCACCCGCATCGGCCCCGTCCAGGTCGCCACGTCCTACGACGGCCGGGGCCGTGAGAAGCACACCACCGCCTGCACGGCTCCGCGCTGCAACTTCTCCGCCGACTACGACAGCCGCGCCGCCGCCGAGCTGGCCGCCCGCACCCACCGCTGCCCCGTCCGCTGATCCTCCGAAGGGACCCCGCACACCGTGACCGTCAGCCTGCCGCTCGTCGTCGTCCTCGGCTTCTTCGCCTGGGGCGCGGTCAAGTTCCTCGGCGTCCGCACCTGGGTCGTCGTACTGATCGCCCTCTTCGGCTTCTACCTCTCGCAAACCTTCCTCGCCCCCGCCATCGAATCCGGCACCCGCTCCGGCGTGGACGTCATAAACGGCTCACATGCCTAGACGAGTAGATAAGGAGAGCCTGACCGTGTTCCTGCCCAAGTACCCCGACAGCCCCACCCCGCCGCCCGCACACACCCACGCCCCGGCCGATCCGGCGCCCGTACGGCGCTCACTCCCGGCGGTCTCCATCAGCCCCGGAGTCGTGGCGGCCGTGGTCGTCGGCGGTGTCGTCCTCACCGCGCTCCTGGCCGCCGTCGCCGTCTCGGCCATCTCCGTCGCCATCGCGGCCGTGGTCCTGCGCTCCCTGATCCGCGAGCAGAACCAGCGCTGAACGCGCACGACACCCGGGGCGGCACACACGACCAAGCATCCGCCGCCCCGGGGCCATCACTCCTGACCGAGCCAGTCAGAAGGAGAATCGCCATCTTCACCCGCACCACGCCGCCCCCGCTCCCGGAACTCGCGAAGCTGGCCGAGCACGGAACCCTGCCCGGTATCCTCCGTCAGCTCTCCGGACTCGGCGGCTGTACCCACCCCATCCGCCTCGACGGCCACCGCACCGAGCACGACGTCGACACCACAACCGGCGAGATCGGCCGCGTCCTCCAGCACCTCGACTCCACCGACCTCCCTGCCGGTCAACTCCTCGTCCGCTGCAACAACCGCCGCACCACCCGCTGCGCGGCCTGCTCCGAGGTCTACCGCCGCGACACCTTCCACCTGATCACCTCCGGCCTGCGCGGCGGCAAGGGCATCCCCGAACACGTCGCCACCCACCCGCGCGTCTTCGCCACCTTCACCGCCCCGAGCTTCGGCCCGGTCCACAACCGCCCCTCCAGCGGGCGCCCCTGCCGCTGCGGCACCCGCCACGACCAGGACGACGCCGTACTCGGCACCGCGCTCGACCCGGACACGTACGACTACGGAGCGGCCGTTCTCTGGAACGCGCACGCCGGTCCGCTCTGGCAGCGCTTCTCCACCTACCTGCGACGGGAAGTCGCCAAGCGCGCGGGCCTGTCACAACGCCGCTTCCGCGACCACGCCCGCGTCTCCTTCGCCAAGGTCGCCGAATACCAAAAGCGCGGCGCCGTCCACTTCCACGCCGTCATCCGCATCGACGGCCCCACCGGGGGCGACACCCCACCCCCGGCCTGGGCCACCGCCGAACTACTCACGGACGCCATCGAGATGGCCGCAGCCAAGGTCCGCGTCGACGGCCTGGCCATCGACGGACGCACCCACACCTTCACCTTCGGCCGCCAACTCGACGTCCGCACCATCCGCTCCGCCGACTTCAACGACGGCCAGGAGCTGACCGAACGCGCGGTCGCCGCGTACATCGCCAAGTACGCAACCAAGGGCGCCGAAGCCGCCACGGGAGCTCTCGACCGCCCGCTGAAGTTCGCCGCCGAACTCGCCCAGCTCGACATCAGCGACCACGCCCGCCGCCTCATCCGAACCGCCTGGGCCCTCGGCGCACGCAAGGATCTCGAACACCTCCGCCTACGCGCCTGGGCCCACATGCTCGGCTTCCGCGGCCACTTCTCCACCAAATCCCGCCGCTACTCCACCACCCTCGGCGCACTCCGCGACGCCCGCGCCGAATGGCGCCGCGCCCAAGCCGCAACGGCCAACGATTCCGCGCCCGACACGACGTACGTCCTCGCGCACTGGGTCTTCGCCGGAACCGGCCTATCCGACACCGAAGCCTGGCTCGCCGAATCCCTCGCCCCCGCCGCCGGAACGGAAGGAGAACCGACGCATGCGTGACGACGAGCTGTTGACCGTGGCTGACGTCATGGCGCGACTCAAGCTCGGCCGGTCGACGGTCTACGACCTGATCCGCTCCCGTCGGCTGCCTTCGATCACCATCGGCCGATGCCGCCGCATCCCCGCGCGGGCCCTTAGCGACTACATCACCCACGAAATGGAGGCGGCTGCCTGATGGCCGGCCAGCGCAAGCGCAACCCGAACGGGGCGGGCACGATCACCAAGCGCAAGGACGGCCGCTATCAGTGCGCCGTCTACGTGCTCCAGCCGGACGGCACCCGCGCCCGCAAGTTCGCCTACGGCAAGACCTGGCAGGAGTGCGACACCAAGCGCCGGGAGCTGCTCGCCAAGGTTGACCAGGGCGTGCCGGTGCCGACCCGCTCGGCCAAGCTCTCCGAGTGGTTGCCGTACTGGCTGGACAACGTGATCAAGCCTCGGCGGAAGCTCAGCACGTACGACAAGTACGAGTCGCACGTCCGGCTCTACCTGGTGCCGCTGCTCGGCTCCAAGAGGCTCGAATCTCTCGGCGTCGCCGACGTACGTCGCTTCCTCGTCCGCCTGGAGAAGGAGACCAGTGCGGCAACCGCCAAGGAGTCGCACCGAGTTCTGCGTTCCGCACTGTCATCGGCCTGCCGCGAAGAGCTGATCGCGCGCAACGTCGCCAAGCTGGTCGAGCCGCCGCGCACGGACAACAGGGAGCTGAAGCCCTGGAGCCTGGACGAGACGCTCGACTTCCTCGCCGCGTCCCGCAGAGATCCGCTCTACGCGGCCTTCGTGCTCGCCATCGCCATGGGTCTGCGCCGGGGAGAGATCATCGGTCTTCGCTGGTCCGACCTCGACCTCGACAACCGCGTCCTCTACGTCCGCCAGCAGACCCAGCGACGCCGTGGCGTCCTGTACGACGACGACCCCAAGAGCCGCCGTCGTCGCGTCGTCCCTCTGCCCGCGCTCTGCATCGCCCCGCTGCGCTGGCACCGTATGCGGCAGTCGGCCGCGCGCGTCAAGGCGGGGGAGCAGTGGCACGAGTCGGGCTACGTCTTCACCACCCGCACCGGTCGCCAGGTCGAGCCGCGGAACGTGTACCGCTCCTTCACCCGCGTCGCCGAGTCGGCCGGCCTCCGCGTCATCCGGCTCCATGACGCTCGGCACGGCACTGCGACCCTCCTCACGGCGGCCGGAGTCGCGCCCCGCGTCGTGATGGAGATCCTCGGGCACAGTCAGATCAGCATCACCATGGACGTGTACACGCACGTCGTGCAGGACACGCAGCGCGAGGCCATCAGCCACATGGATCGGCTGCTCAAGCGGCGGCCGGTTGTGAGTGACCGTCCTCGTTGATGTCAGAAGTAGATGTCAAAGGCCCCGGACCATGATCGGTCCGGGGCCTTTTGGCTGGTGCCCCCGGCAGGATTCGAACCTGCGACACCCGCTTTAGGAGAGCGGTGCTCTATCCCCTGAGCTACGAAGGCGCGAAGGCGGGGTGGCGTGGTGTGGTGCTTCGCCGCCGTCAGTGTAGCGGGTGGGGGTGGGGTGGTCGGATCTGTTTGGGGCTGGGGGCTGGTAATTCGGTTCTCCCTGTCGGGGGAGGGGCCTAGCATCGGCGCCGTTGCGTCGGACGGTGTTCGGGATTTCGGACGGGCTTTGGGTGGCCTTCGGGTGGGCTTCGGACGGGATCTCGGGTGGGCGTCCGGATGGTTGTCGGAGTGCGGTTCTGGCACGGCGGGCGCCGCCCGTGTGGCAGGGCGCTGAACAGAACGGATGTGATGCCATTGAACGCGGTGATCGAGGCGCGCGGGTTGTCCAAGGTGTTCCATACGACCGTGCGCCGGCCAGGGCTCGGCGGGGCGCTCCGGTCGCTCGTCAGCCCGGAACGCGTGGCCAAGGTCGCGGTGCGGGACGTCGACTTCCGTGTGGGGAAAGGGGAGTTGCTCGCACTCCTCGGTCCCAACGGGGCCGGCAAGTCCACCACGATCAAGATGCTCACCGGCATCCTCACCCCCACCTCCGGCGAGGCTCTCGTCGCCGGCGTCGTGCCGCACCGGGACCGGGAGCGCAACGCCCACAACATCGGTGCCGTCTTCGGGCAGCGGACCCAGTTGTGGTGGGACCTGCCCGCCCGGGAGTCGTTCGCGATCCTCCGCGACATCTACGGCGTCCCCGAGGACCGGTACCGGGAACGCATCGACGAGTTCGACGGGCTGCTCGAACTCTCCGAGTTCTGGGACACCCGCGTCCGGCATCTGTCCCTCGGGCAGCGCGTCCGGTGCGATCTCGCCGCCTCGCTGCTGCACGACCCTCCCGTCGTCTTCCTCGACGAACCCACCATCGGCATGGACGTGGTCGTGAAGGAGCAGGTCCGGCGGTTCCTGCGGCACCAGGTCGAGGAGCGGGAGCGGACCGTACTGCTCACCACGCACGACATGACCGAGGTCGCCCGGCTCGCCGAACGGGTCGTCCTCATCAACCACGGCCGCATCGTCCTCGACGGGCCGCTCCAGGAGATCCGGCGCCGCTTCGGTGGCACCTGGCAGATCCGCGCCACCCTTGCCGACCCCGCCGACGTCCAGGAGATCGAGCGCCAGGAGCAACTCGTCGGCGGCGACGGCCCCGACGGTTCCCCCGGCCCCGACGGTTCCCCCGGCGTCGGCGGTTCCCACAGCCCCGGCGGTCCCCACGGCGGTCAGCGCGACCTCTCCTCCCTGCCCGGCTTCGCCGGCATCGGCGTCCAGCGGCGCGAAGGGCCCCGCGTCGTGTTCGGGCCCGTCGGGGACGGCGCCCCCTCCGTGCACGAGGCCCTGAAGGTCGTCATCGGGCGCTTCCAGGTCACCGATCTCGCCCTGGAGGAGAACGACCTCGAGGACGTCATGCGCTCCGCCTACCTCAGTGACGTGCCGGGACAGAAGCACTCCTCGTCCTCTTCGGCCGCCGTCACCTCCGCCTCCCAGGGCGGTTGACCATGGCGCCGACTCCACCCCCGACCCCCACCTCGACCCCCACATCAGCCCCCACCCCCACGCCCACGCCCACCTCCACCCCCACCCCGACCGCCCTCTCCCGCCTCCGGCGCATCGCCTCGATCACGCCGCGCGGGGAGTTCCTCGCCCCGCCCCGGATGACCGCCACCGCCGTACGGCTGTTCGTGCAGGTGTGTCTGGTCGTCTATCTCTGGCGGGGGCTGTACGCGAACACCCAGTCCAGCGCCGGGCTCGACGAGACCCAGGCCGTCGGGTACGCCGTACTCGCCGTGCTGGCGGGCCGGATCCGTGGGCTGGACCGGCATGCCGGGCGCGACACCGTCATCCAGCATCTTCACTTCGGCACGATCGTCTACTGGTACCTGCGACCCCTGCGGCCTCAGCGCTACTACGCGCTCCGCGCCCTCGGCGACCAGGTGTACGGCTTCGGCTGGGTGCTCGGCGGTTACGTGCTCTGCCTCGCCGCCGGGGTCGTCGCCCCGCCCGCCTCCGCCGAGGTGGCCGCCGTCTTCGTCGTGAGCATGCTGCTCGGCCAACTCGTCCTGTACTACGTGATGATGCTCGTCGACCTGTTGTGCTTCTGGACGCTGCGCAACGAGTCGGCTCTCCTCATCCTCGTCTTCGCCCAGAACCTGCTGTCCGGCGTGTACGCGCCGCTCTGGTACTTCCCGGACTGGTTCATCACCCTCAGCGCGTTCCTGCCGTTCCAGGCGACCCTCGGCGTGCCGCTCTCCATCTACGTCGGCCGTATCGGGGTCGGTGACGCGTTCGGGCAGATGGCGATCCAAGGGGTGTGGATCGTGCTGCTCGCCCTGCTCACCCGCCGGCTGTGGGACATGGCCGGCCGCCGTGTCGTGGCCCAAGGAGGATGACGAGGATGACCATGACCACACCGTCCACCGGCGGGGGCTCCGCCGCGTCCGTGAGGGGGGTCCGTGCCGCCCGCGTCGTCTGGCGGATCACCAAGCTCAACTTCAAGGCGCGGCTGGAGTACCGGGGCGAGTTCCTGATGGGGGTCGCCATCGGGGCGATCTGGCAGGTCTCGATCATCGTCTTCGCCTCGGTGCTGCTCACCCGGTTCCCCGGGCTCGGCGGCTGGTCCAGCTCCGACGTGCTGCTGATCGCGAGCATGCGGATGCTCGCCCACGGGCTGTACGTGCTGTTCCTCGGCCGGATCCAGTACATGAACGTCCTCGTCCAGGAGGGGATCGTCGACCCCTGCCTGATCCGGCCCATGCCGGTGTACCGGCAGGTCCAGCTAGCCTTCTTCCCCGTCAACGCCATCGGTGACCTGGTCGTCGCGGTCGGGCTGTTCGCCGCCGCGCTCCAGCGGAGCTCGCTCGACTGGACGGCGGGGCGGATCGCGTACGTCGTGGCGGGGGTTCTCGGCGGGATGCTCGTCGAGGCCGCGCTGTTCACGGCGCTGGCCGCGGCCGCGTTCCACTTCCCGGCCACTTCGTACTGGTGCCAGTGGCTGGAGGAGCTGATGGGCACCTTCGGCAGCTACCCGCTGAGCATCCTGCCGAAGGCCGCCTCCGCCGCGTTCACCTTCGTCGTACCGCTCGCCTTCATCGCCTACTTCCCGGCCGGGGTACTGACCGGCCACGGCGGTGACATGGGCGTACCTCGGGCGCTCGCGGTGGCCGCGCCCTTCATCGGCCTCGTCGCCTTCGTCCTGTCCCGGCTGCTGTGGAACTGGAGCCTCAGCCGCTACACGGGAGTCAACGGGTAGGACGTTCGTCAGGCGGTGGGCGGCCAGGCGGTGGGCGGCGCGGCTACGGCAGTCGCGTCGCCAACCCGTCCAGTACGCGCTCCAACCCGTACTGGAACCCCTCCTCCCGCGCGGTCCGCGGGTCCGCGCCGCGCTGTTCGGCGTAGCCCTCCCGCAGCAGCGGATAGTCCTGGGCGGCCTCCTCGGCGGCCGGCCACAGGCGCTCGACCAGCGTCTGCTCGTCCTGGCCGCTGCGGGCGAGGACGGTGAGCCAGGCGGCCTCGCTCGTGGCCATGCCGGTGACGTACGCGACGAGGGTGCCGAGGGCACGGTCCGCCTCGTCCGCCGGGAAACCGGCGGTGGTCAGCAGTTTCAGCATGGCCTCGGAGACACGCATCCAGTTGGGGCCGAGGTACGACATGCCCATCTCGCCGAGCACGGAGGCGAGCCAGGGGTGGCGCAGGATCGTCGCGCGCAGGCTGTGGGCGCACGCGGCCGTGTCCGTGCGCCAGGTGGCGGGGTCGGGGGAGGCGGTGACCTCGATCTCGCCGTAGACCTCGTCGACGGCCAGCTCGATCAGCTCGTCCTTGTTGGCGACGTGACGGTAGAGGGAGGTGGCGCCCGCGCCCAGCCGGCCGCCGAGCTTGCGCATGCTGAGGGCGTCGATGCCCTCCTCGTCGAGCAGCCGCAGCGCCTCGGACACGATGTGCTCCCTGCTCAGCGCGGGCTGCTCCCGGCCGGTCCGGGGGCGGGTCCACACCGACTGGAAGCCCTGCTGCTCGGCTGGCATCGCCGGTTCCTCTCGCGTCGACGGCTGGTGGCGGCCACCGTAGCGCACGGCATTCGCAAGGTGCGTACGGGCGAAGAGGCGGGCGCACGGTGTTCGCACACCGCTCGCTCGCGCGGGCGGCGCCGCTAGCCCTTTCCCGCCGTGCGTACGACGTACCTCATTGCGTACACCGTTCTTCGCCGCGTCCGCGCACGGCCGGCCGTCGGTGCGCGCCAGGCGCCCGCCCGCCCGCTCGCCGGGGAAACGCCCGTACGCCGGAGGCCCGCGCGTACGCGTCAGACGCCGGGCACCCGGCGGAACATGCCTGCCACCCATAGCTCGCTCTCGATCCGGTGCACCGTCGCGCGCAGTTCCGGCAGGATCTCCTCCACGCACTGCTCCACCGACCGTCGGCTGCTGTGCATCGCGACGTTGACGGCGGCCGTGACGCGGCCGTCGCGGTCGTGGACGGGGACGGCGATGGAGCGGAGGCCCTCCTCCAGTTCGCCGTCGACGAGGGCGTAGCCGTCGGCGCGGACGCGTTCGAGGACGGTGAGCAGCTCCCGGGGGTCCGTGACGGAACGCGGGGTCAGCGGGATGAGACGTTCGGGGAGGGAGACCTCCGGGAGGAGCCCGGCGAGCATCACGCGGCCCAGGGACGTGGCGTACGCGGGGAACCGTGTGCCCAGGGTGATGTTGACGCTCATGATCCGGCTGGTGGCGACCCGCGCCGTGTACTGCACCTCGTCCCCGCCCGCGGTGAGGATCGCGAGGGACGCCGATTCGTGCACCCTCGCGGAGAGTTCCGCCAGGTGCGGGGCGGCGATCCGGGGGAGCGGCAGCATCGACAGGGGCGGGAAGCCGAGGCCCAGGACGCGCGGGGTCAGGCGGAAGACACGGTCGGACGACTCGACGTACCCGAGGTGTTCGAGCGTGATCAGCGCCCGGCGGGCCGTCGCGCGGGCGAGGCCGGTGGCCCGGGCGACGTCGGTGAGGGTGAGGTCGGCGCGGCCCTCGCCGAACGAGGTGACGACCGTCAGACCACGCGCCAGCGACTCGATGAACTCCCGGCCCAGTTCCTGCTTGGACGCGCCGGTCCACGCGGCGAGACCGGACGGGGTCGGGGTCGGGGTGGGGGACGGTGGCGGGGAGCCGCCGTCCGGGGCGGCGGGCTCGCGCGGGGTGCCTGCCAGCTCCCCCTCCATGCGCGCCACGGTCGCCCGCAGTCGCGGCAGCAGTGTCGAGCGCAGGGAGTCGGTGGTGTGCCGGCTGGTGTGGCTGACGACGCTGGCCACGCACGCGACGCGGCCCGTACGGGGGTCCCGTACGGGTACGGACACCGCGACCAGCCCCGGCTCGATCAACTGGTCGTCCAGCGCCCACCCTCGGGCCGCCGCCGACTCCGTACGGGCCTCGAAGTCGTCGTACGCGCCCTCGCGCGGCGGCACGGCCGGGAAGCCGCGGCCCTCCGGGTCGGCCTCGCGGCGCGCGCGCCAGCGGGCCCAGTCCTCGGGCCCCCACTCGGCGGCGAACAGGGGGCCGGGGGCGGTGCGTTCGGCGGGGAGGAGGTCGCCGATGCGGAAGCTGAGGGACATCGCGCGGCGGCGGGTCGCCTGGTGGATGAAACGGACGCCGTCCTGGTCGGCGACCGCGAGCGACACGGACTCGTCCAACTCGTCGGCGAGGGCGTCCGCGTGGGCGTCGAGGAGACGGGGGAGGCGGATCGAGGCGAGGTAGGCGTTGCCCAGTTCCATCAGCCGGGGGGCGAGGACGGCGTCGCGGCCGTCCAGGCGTACGTAGCCCATCCGGGCCAGGGTCGCGGTGATGCGGTCGACCGTGGAGCGCGCGAGGCCGGTCGCCTTCTCCAGCGCGCTGAGACTCAGCACGCCGTCCGCCTCGGTGAGCCGCCGCAGCACGCTGATGCCCCGCATGAGGGGGGCGACGGCCTCGGGGGGTGTGGGGGGTGCGGGGGGCGAGGAGGGCGTGGGGCCGACGGGGGAGACGGAGCGGCGGCGGACTCCGTCGCCGTCTGCGGGGAGGGGGCCGACTCCGTCGCGGGTGACGGGGCCGTGGCCGGAGTCGAAGCCGGGGCCGGGGCCGGGACCTGGGGCGAGGCCGGGGCCGGGATCGGCATCACTCGGGACGTTCGGGCGCATGGGGCCACGGTAATGCGGGGTGGCTGCGCGGCTCGGCAGGGTGCCCGGTCGGTGGGGCCGGGCGCCTACCAGCTCGGGGGTGCGCGTGCTCGGGCGCCTGCGGGAGCGTCGTGGCCGTTCGCGCAGTTCCCCGCGCCCCTGAAAGCCAGGGGCTACGCCCCGGCTTTCCCCGTCCGCAGCCCGCCCGTCCGCAGCCCGCCCGTCCGCAGCCCGCCCGTCCGCAGCCCGCCC
>NZ_JAMGBG010000048.1 GCF_023516595.1 Streptomyces neyagawaensis
GGCGGCCGGCGCCGGTGGGAAGGCCGTCCCAGTGCGTTTCATCCACGATGCGGGCGCCTCGGCCAACGGCCCGCGGGTGGACGGCCAGCAAGGTCTGGCCACTTGTGTCGGGGACGGTCGAGTGCACGCTGACCTGCGACATCGTGGCCCGGATCTCGACCAGCTGACGGGGTCGGACCTTGCGGGCGGGAACGGAGTAGAGCTTCGCGTCGAAGGCGACCAGGCAGTCCTTGCCGATGTGCCGCAGATGCCGCTGAGTGACCACATACAGGGTCGCCGGCAGCAGACGCAGGGCCATGTGGTCGCGCACTGCCCGGTGTCCGATGACTTCGCCGTGGGTGCCGTGGACCTTCGCCCGCCGCAGTGGGACCCAGGCGGCGAAGGCGGCGTTCAGCTCCTCGATGGAGGAGAAGGCCCGGCCGGCCAGCACATGGTCGCGGACGATGTTCACCTGCCGCTCGACCCGGCCCTTGCCCTGCGGCCGGTAGGCGGCCAGCACGTCGATGTCGAAGTCGTAGTGTCCGGCGAAGGCGACTGCCTCCGGGTGCAGCGGGACTGCCTCGCCGGGGGCGACGTGCCGGCGCACGACCGTCTTGGTGCGATCGCAGACGATGCTCATCGGCACCCCGCCGAAGTGCGCGAACGCGGCCCGGTGGCAGTCGAAGAACGTGGCCAGGTCCTGGCTGGTGGTGAAGCAGCAGAACGGATCGCGCGAGTACGACAGCGTCATGTGGAAGGAGTAGACCTTCGGGATGCCGACATGGGCGAGGCTCTTGCCCTCGTCTCCCCAGTCGACCTGGGCCTGAGCACCCGGGACGACCTCGAACCGTGCAGGCCCGCCAGCTCACCCGGGCTGATGCCCAGTTCATCCGCGATCCGGGGCCGCGCTTCCTGCAGATAGAGCTTCACCCGCTGGTAGTTGATGGTGACTCCGTACTCCTGGGCCAGACGCTCGTGGATCACCTTTCCCTTGAGCAGGATCTCGGACTAAGCATCGCGTCGATCAGCGGCGCGACCTCGTCCACCACTCGTCGGGGCCGCTGATCTGCTGCCTCCCTCCTCGGCGGCGCGAGCGAGGCCGGGTCCTTGAGTGCTCGGCTACATGGAACTCGACCGGCACGGCGCCGAACTCCTCTTCCAGGTCTTGACCGAACGGAGAAGAGAACAACAGCGTCGCCATCGCCTCGAACGAGTCCCTCGGCGGCTGGACCAAGACCTTCACCGACCCCCGCCTCTGCACGGCCATCGTCGACCGCCTCACCTTCAACGGCACCATCATCGAAACCGGCACCGACTCCTACCGCCTCGCGACCACTCGAGCCCGAGCGGAAGAGCCCACCAAAGCCGGGTGAACCTCCCCAGGAGGCAGTTGCACGATGACGTCAGGACACCAGTACTGTCTGACATGACCTATGTGATCACTGCCGCTCATCCTGACGACGCCGCAACGTTGGGGCCCTTGCACCTGCGGAACTGGCTGCAGAACTACCCAAACACAGAAGCAGGGATCGACGAGTCCTGGATCCGTGAGCACCGCGGGTCGTCCGCCACGGCGGAAGGCATCACGCAGTGGCGGGAGTTCATC
This sequence comes from Streptomyces neyagawaensis, assembly GCF_023516595.1. Classification (GTDB taxonomy): domain Bacteria; phylum Actinomycetota; class Actinomycetes; order Streptomycetales; family Streptomycetaceae; genus Streptomyces; species Streptomyces neyagawaensis. The sequence continues at coordinate 1,586 of NZ_JAMGBG010000048.1, forward strand.
GAGGTGGCAAACCAGCACCCTGCCCCACACTTCTGCCGTGTCGTCCGGTCCGAGACGGAGATCGTCGGCTATCTCTGCGGCCACTGGGACGAATCGGAATCGGTCACCCTCGGACCGATGTATCTGCTGGACCACGCCCAGGGGCACGGCCTCGGTGGCCGAATGATGACCGAGTTCCTCACCTGGGCAGGGCCTGCACGCATCCACTTGGGGGTTGCCGACTACAACGAACGTGCGATCCGGTTCTACCAGCGCCACGGCTTTGCGATCACAGGCGAGTGCTACCTCTGGCGAGGGAGACTCCCAACCCTGCCCATGACCCGCGAGGCCCCATCAGACGCCGACCGCAGCTGAGCACAGACAGCGAGACGCGCCCGGTCACGGCACCGCCATCATTTCTCGTGAACACCTCGAGCGGGATTGGTCAACAACTGCCGCCGAAACTCGTCAAGAAACGCTGTCCCTTGGGATGGACGAAGCCAACCAGTTCCCGCGCGGTGAGCGGGTATTCGAACGTCAGGTGCGTCGTGGTGACGGCGGCGGGGGCGAGAAACACGCGGGCGACGGCCGGGAGAGCGGCGCTCTCCCGCAGCTGGTCCGGGCTTTCGGGCTCCTTGGGAGGCCTGGACGATGCGGTGGAGCTGGTCGAGGGCGAGCTGCTGGCCTTCGGTGAGTCGCAGGGTGGTGCTGTCCTTCACCGGCACCGAATCCGATCTGTACCGCCGGCTCGGCCTTGTCACCCCTGGCCTGCTGCACGCCGGCGCGGGCGGCGTCCGTGCCGCACTGGTGCGGCAGGCCGGCTGCGGCAGTGAAGGCGGCGGCCGGGAAGCGAGTGGTGCCCATCGCGGCCAGCAGCCGCCGGCCACCCCTGGCGGCCTCCAGCACCTGGGCCTTGTTCTCCAGGTCGGTGACGTCGACGACCGCGCTGGAGCAGGCCCGCTCCGCGGGCCGCTTCACCTCTGCCCACGACAAGTGGTGGGCGGCGGCCAAGGCCGCCCACGGCGAGGCCGCGGGCACCAGCGCGCTGATCGAGGTCCCGCTGCTCGCCCGGCACATGGACCACGAACAGGTCGTCGCCGGCCTTGCCGCCGCTTACCGGGCCGACGCCCTGACCGCGGACGCCGTCGCCCTGGAGGCCCGCAAGCTCGCCGAAGCCGACGGCGAGACGGTCCCGGCCCTCTCCCCAGCACCGGGGCCGGGACCGGTGACCGGGGAGGAGGCGCAGGGGCCGACGGTGTCGGTGACCTTCCTTGCCGACTGGAAGCTGTCCCACCTTCCGCCCGATGACCGGCCGCTGCCCTCGGTGGCCCACTACGACCAGCTCCTGAAACGACCTGGCCGCACCGCCGGCGAGACAGAAGGATCATGAGTCCTCGCAAGCGCGGGCTGACTGAAGAAGCCGCCACCGCATCCATCGACCAGGCATGCCGCATGCTGCGGCTGCCCTCCATCCGCCAGCAATTCAAGGAACTGGCCGACGGAGCCGCCCGTGACCGGATGTCGTATCGGGCTTTCCTGGCGGAGCTGCTGATGGCCGAGTGCGACGACCGGGCACGGCGCCGGTCCGAACGCCGTATCAGCACGGCGGCCTTCCCCCGGGAGAGGAGCCTGCGGGCCTTCGACTTCTATGCCAACCCCAGCGTCGACCCGGCCACCGTCAACACGCTCGCGACCTGCGAGTGGGTCAAGAAGGGCGAGCCGCTCTGCCTGATCGGCGACTCCGGCACCGGCAAGTCCCACCTGTTGATCGCCCTGGGCACCGAAGCCGCCATGCAGGGCTTCCGAGTCCGCTACGTGCTGGCCACCAAGCCGGTCAACGAGTTGGTCGAGGCCGCGGACGAGAAGCAGCTGTCAAAGATGATCGCCCGCCACGGCCGCGTCGATCTTTTGCGCATCGATGAGCTGGGCTACATGGAGCTGGACCGCAGGGGCGCTGAGCTGCTGTTTCAGGTACTGACCGAGCGGGAGGAGAAGTACAGCGTCGCCATCGCCTCCAACGAGTCGTTTTCCGGGTGGACGAAGACCTTCACCGATCCGCGGCTGTGCGCGGCCATCGTCGACCGCCTCACCTTCCTTGCGGCCCGGACCAGAGCACATTCCGGCCCGTTGACCCGTCACGAGGCGTCGTGTCGCCTGATCAGCGCACCCAGCCGGGCCAGGACAGGCAGGACGTCCATATGACGGATGCGGTCGCACCGGTTGGCGCGGCCGGTCATCTGCACACTCCTGAAGAATGGCCCAGATCGGTGAACTCCGGGTGCGATTGGGGGAGACGGTGTACTGAGCCGCGTCCGTCTTCGATCTTCGGTGGTAGTTCTTCCGGCAGTGATTGAGCGGCTAATCGGGAGATCAGATGAGAATTCCATCTGCGGTGGTTGTGGGGGCTGTGTGTATGGTCGCGGTTGCTGGGGCGAGCCCGGCCGGGGCTGCGGACACCGTGGTGACATTCACGGTGCAGGGAGCGCAGCTGACGGTGGCTGCTCCGTCCAATGCGGTTTTGCCGTCGACGTCCATCGGTGGCAGGTCGACGGGGCAGCTGGGGACCGTGACGGTCAGCGATCAGCGTGGTGTGGTGCCCGCGCCGTGGACAGCGACGGTGGCTTCGTCGGACTTCACCACCGGAGGCGGCTCGTCCAACGAGACCATCGCTGCCGGCAATGCGAGCTACTGGTCAGGGCCTGCCGCTGCCACCAGCGGCAGCGGCGTCTTCACTCCCGGCCAGCCGGCCGCATCGGACGCGGTGACGTTGGCCACCCCCCCGCACGGCTTTCACGCACACCGGCGGCGGCGGTGCCAACTCGGCATCGTGGAATCCGACGCTGTCCGTCGACGTGCCGAGCACGGCCGCGGCCGGCCTGTACACCGGCACCATCACCCATTCAGTGGCCTGACCCTATGCGGCGACTGCTGAGCTGCCTGCTGGTAGCAGCATGCTGCGCCTTTGGTGCCGACACCGCTGTGGCCCTGCCGTCTCCTCCGGACCCCCGGGAGGGCAGGCCGGTCCGGCTGGGCATCAAGCTGCTGGAAGCCCCGGTCGACCGGCGGCAGGACCCGCGCGCATCCAGCTACATCATCGACCACCTCCCGCCCGGCGCGGTGATCCACCGCGACATCCAGGTCGTCAACGACAACCCACACCCGCTGCAGGTGACGCTGTACCCCGGAGCCGCCACCATCCGCGGTGGCACGTTCACCTTCACACCCGTCGGCAAACGCAACGAACTCGCCGGCTGGATCTCCCTCGCGCGCACCCGGCTCACTCTGGATCCCTGGCAGAAAGCCGCCGTCCCGGCCACCGTCCGCGTCCCGCGCACCGCAAGCGCCGGAGAACGCTATGCCGTCATCTGGGCCCAGCACCACTCCAAGCCCGGGCCCGGAGGAAACATCGGCATGGTCACCCGCGCCGGCGTACGCGTCTACCTCGACATCGGCCCCGGCGGAGAACTCCCCTCCTCCTTCCGCATCACCCGGCTCACCCCGGCCCGCACCCAAAAGGGCCAGCCGCAGCTGCGAGTACGGATCCACAACACCGGGGCCCGCGCGGTCGACATCAGCGGCAGTCTTCGCCTCCGTAACGGGCCGGACGGGCTGACCGCCGGTCCTTTCACCAACGACCGGGTGCTCACCCTGGCCCCGCGCCACAAGGGCATCCTGACATTCACGCTGGGCAAGAGCGTGCCGAAAGGACCTTGGAAAGCGGTCGTCACCCTGCAGTCCGGAATGCTGAAACAAACCGCCAGCGGCCGCATCAGGTTCCCGGACGCCGGCACCGGCTACCCCGTCCTCGCCGTGCTGACCTCCACCAAGTCCTCACCGCTGCTGTGGATCACCATCGCTCTCCTTGCCGCAGCACCACTGGCCTACGCCGTCCGCAGACGGCTGATCAGAAAGCGCTGAATGGAGGCCGAGTGCAGCTCGTGGCCCTCCTGAGCGCAGCCCTCCTCACCACTGCCGCCCACCCGGCCAACCCTGCAGCCGTTCCAGCACAACAAGCCGCCACGCTGACCATCACCGCCCCCACCACCGCCAACCTCGGTACCGCCGCCATCGGCGGCACCCGCACCACCCAGCTGGGCACCATCACCGTCAACGCCCAGCAGGCCCCCAGCTGGACCGCCACCGTCACCGCCACCCACCTGACCACCAACGGCGGCACCATCTCCAACGGCAACATCCGCTACTGGTCCGGCCTCGCCACGGCCACCTCCGGCGCGGGGACCTGTACCCCCGGCCAGCCCACGGCAGCCCAAGCCGTCCCACTCAACGCGACCCGCAGCGCCTTCACCAGAACCGGCGGCAACAACACGCACAGCTGCAGCTGGAACCCCACCCTGACCATCACCGTGCCCAGCACCGCTGTCGCCGGCACCTACCAAGCCACCATCACCCACTCGGTCGCCTGAATGGCATCGGCACTGGATCGAACCGCCTGCCCGCACCAGGCGGGCTCATGCGACCCCACGCCGCGACCACACAGTCCACGCGCGGGAGTGTTCCGTCATTCCACGACACTGCCGAGCTGATGACCAAGGTCGTGCAGAAGGTGAAGGAGCTGGAGTCAGGCACGTCCCCGCTGTCCTTCGCGCCGTTGACACAACCCGCTCCACTGCGCTGGAGCCTGGACGAGGTCAGTGTCGAAGCGGGCGCCAACGTCCCCCTCTTGGAACTACACGTTCTTCCCATGGATTTCGCGGGCTGCTCCGCCCGAGAACTCGAGGGGTTCGGCACATCGTTGACGGACCGGATCCGCCAGACCGGGACGGTCAGAAGCGACGTTGCCATGACGCCTTCCAGCTTTCAGACACACGCGACCGTCAGCATCCCCGTCAGCCGGCCCCGCACGTGGGATACCGCCCGGCCCGGGGAACTGGTGGAGGTACGCCTGCACAAGAGCTGCCAAGTCTCCCTGCGAGCCACGCTCCCCCGAGACTCCATGGGTTCCATTCTCGATCAAGAGGCGCTGCCCCAGCAGACAGCCTCCCTGCTCAGGTTCGTGCTCGCTCTCGGCACCCTCCGTCTGGACGGCTGGACCAACATCGCCCAAGGCCTCCGCCATCACAGCCGCCGCCCCGGCCGGCCCCTCGAAGCCCTGGGCATCTCCTGACACCGAGGTCGGGGACGAACAGACCGTCTCGCACCGATCTGCTCGTCCCGACCTCTCCTTGTCAGGCGGTGAAGCCGCCGTCCACGTAAAACGAGGCTCCGGTGATGTACCTGCTGTCCACGCTTGCCAGGTGGGCGACGGTGGCCGCGATCTCGGCCGCCTCCGCATAACGGCGCACAGCGGTGAAGCCAGCGATCGTCTCGGCGTTTGGGCCATCCGCCGGGTTGGCGTCTGTGTCGGTGGGGCCGGGGTGGACCACATTGACCGTGATGCCGCGCGGGCCGAGTTCTCGGGCCAGGCCCTTGGCCATGCCGACGAGGGCCGTCTTGCTCATCGAGTACAGCGCCAGGCCCGGGAAAGGCGTGCGTTCGGCGACATTGCTGCCGATGCTGATGATGCGGCCGCCGTCGCCCATGTGACGCGCCGCCGCCTGTGACGCCACGAACGGTGCCCGGACATTCACGGCCAGGGTGCGGTCGATGTCCGCCGGCCCCAGGTCATCGAGCGGGCCGACGAGAAAGACGCCGGCGTTGTTGACCAGGATGTCCAGCCTGCCGAATGTCGCGGCAGCCTCGTCCACCGCGGCGGTCAGTGCCTGCGGGACCGCGCTGTCGGCCTGGATGGCCAGACCTCGACGCCCTCGGGCCTTGACCTGCTCCACGACCTCGGCGGCGCGCTTGGAGCTGTTCTCATAGGTGACGACGATGTCGGCGCCTTCCTCCGCCAGCCGGAGCGCCGTGGCGGCGCCGATGCCCCGGCTTCCGCCCGTGATCAAGGCGACGTTTCCTTCGAGTCGGTTCATGCCGTCGAGCATCGCGGGCCCCACCAACGAAAGCTGGCGGGAATCCGACCTGGCGTTCGGCGACATCAGCAGCATCGCCTGACACAGGCTCGTCAGCCGGGCAGGACCGGCATCACGCCGCAACCGGACCGATCACGAGAACGACGGGACCCTGGGGCGGGGGCAGCCAGCCGGGGCGGTGCGTGAGGTCGTCGACTGTCCGCAGCCGGTAAAGCGGAGAGTGCCAACCAGCCGACCTGAGGAGCTCCTGGCGGGTCACCCAAACCTGCAGCAGACTCAAGAGCATGCGATCCCCCGTTGCATGAAGACCCGCGTGACGCGGCAGCCGCCCTTCGCATGCTTTGGCTGTAGTCTCGCCTTACAGCCAAAGCGTTCTCCACTTCTGCCGACGCCGGCGCGTCACTTCACGTGCACTTTCATTCCGAACAGTTTTTCCGCATTTCGGAACGAAATTTTCTCCTTGGCTTCGCGTGGCATATCGACTCCGCGGAACCAGTCGGTTTGAGCTTTCGTATTTGCAAACGGATAGTCGGTTGCAAACATCACTCGATCCACGCTTATGAACTTCAGCAGGAGATCGAGCAGTTCAGTCTGGGGGAATGCGCTGGTTGTGAACCAGAAATTGTCATGGAAGTACTGCTCGAACGGCTTGTCCAGGCTTTCCTCAGTCACTTCGCTCATCTTCTCCACGATGCGCTTGTAGAAGAACGGAAGGCCCTCCCCCATGTGGCCGATGATAATCTGGAGCTTGGGATGTGTGTCGAATACTCCTGAGGTGATCATTCGAAGGCACTGAGTAACGACTTCCTGGTGCCATCCGTATGCAGAGATGCTGAGAACCTGGTCCTGGAACTCCTTCTGATATTCCGGCCGCATATTGCTGTAGTAGATTTCGAAAACCTCGTCAGGCGGCAGGCCCGGATGGATGTATATCGGCACATCAAGGGCTTCGGCGCGCGCCAGCAGGGGCTCAAAATCGGGATGGTCGAGGAATTTCTTCCCGATGATTCCATTGGTCAAGCATCCCAGGAAGCCATCTTCCCGAACTGTGCGTTCCAGTTCGTCTGCCGAGGCCTCCGGATTCTGCAGAGGCAAGGTTGCAAATGCCTTGAACCGCCCCGGATAGGTGGCCATCGGTCCATCGACGAGCATCTTGTTGAGGCGATACGCAAAATCGATGCCCTTCTGACCCTTGACATTCTGCACACCTGGCGTATGTGCGGAGAGGATTTGAACGTTGATCCCCGCCTCATCCATTGCACCGATGCGGCGCGGGCCGAGCTCGGCAAGACCAGTATCCTCGAGGAACAGCCTGTCGTTCAGCACCATCAACTCACGGGTGGAAAAGGTCTCTTCCGTGCCGATGAAGGGCAGGTCCTGGTCCCGCAGTGAAATGTCCGACGTCTTGTCCGAAGTCTCGTCCTCGTTCGCTGCCGAGACAATGGCATGCGTGGACAAGCCGGCACCAATGCCAAGTGCCGTGGCGGCGGTCAGAAGGCCGCGGCGTCCCATGGGCTTCATGTCAGTCTCTCTTCCTTTGTTTGTGTGGTGCGGTATCCGTGCGGCATCCGCCTGCGAGATGCTTCAGATCGACCCTTCGTCGTTACCGGGCGCGCCCAGGTGTCCACCACGTCGCGTCCCCCTCGTCGACCTCGGCGCCGGCCACGCCGGTCCCGCCGAAACTCTGCCGGCCGAGACCAGGGGTCTTCGCGTCCTGCTCGCTCTCCGGTGCGAATTGGGCCCCGGTCAGGAACGCCGTCTTGGTCAGGCCCGGATCGATCATCTGGCACCGGTACCCGTCCGAGCCGCCGCCCTCGGCGGCGCGGGCGTACTCCGGCCATCCTCAGGTCGAGGAACCGCTCGCCGGCGCGCAGCGGCTGTGGTGGAGCTGACGACCCGCCCGCGTGCGCGCTGTGCGGGCCGACCGCGGCGGGCCCGCACTGTTGTCGGCGTGCTGCCCGCGGGCGGCGACAGGGAACGCCGTCGCCAGCGCCCTGGTGGCCGCCGCGAACCTCAACCGCCCGGGCGGCGCTTTCCCTGACGGCGCTGCGTCGACTGCCATCACCGGCCTCCTGCATACGGGTTGCATCGCTTATCCGGATGCCTACTTCCTACAGAGCGAACCTGAGACGAACGTTAGAACCCGCCTTAAACCGTCGCGGTGCAGAGGCCGGACGGATTCTCGACGGCCGACGCTGTCGCATATGGCTCTCGTCGCCCCGTGGATCCATGCTGTGTACCGGTGTGAGAATCCCTGAATGCGCTCGACCGATGACACGATGCCGGTCATTCTCTGGCCGGCGGCCAGCGATCTGCGTCCCTTTATCGAACAGTTGGCACCGTTCTACCGTGTCGCCTCGAAATCCGGGTCAGCTCAGTTCACGTCGGCACGATGGATGATCGGTGAGGCGCTCACGTCGCCCTGTTCCATGCCCACTACCCGCTGATCGCCTTCGTTGGAGAGCGGCTCTTCGTCTACCGGATCGAGTTCGTCGACCCGCCCTCCCGGGCCGCCGCCCTCGGCAGTTTCGGTTTCACTCTCTTGACTGCGGCGGACCTCCTGTCCTCGCTGGAGGATGAAGACACTTCGGCTCTGTCGAAGGCGGAGTGGCGCCAGATCAAGCACTGGCAGGCCGCGATTCTTGGCGCGGCGATCTTCAACTCGTGGGACTGACGGGTCACTCAACCAGCCTTGGCAGGCGCTCAAGGTCCGTTGGCGCAGAACAACACAACCCTTCCACTCGTCGGCACGTACACCAAGGCCCGGTGCTCCAACAAAGACGTCATGCCAAGTGCTGTTGCGGAGCCTGCCGTTCGCCTGCCAGGCGGGCGATACGTCCCCTCGTGATCGGGTGTCTGCACCGCCTGCGCCCCTGCCGCCGACAGGGCCTCCGCCCTGCGAACCGATGGCAACGGGCGCGGGCGCGACGGGCCGACCGGCACGCTCTGCCATGCCTCGGGTGGACCCGGTCCCACGCCTGGCCTCGGCCTTGCCGTGCTTCGGTGGTCGCCCGCCCCGGGGGTAGGCCAGGGCGTACTCCGTGATCGAGGGCTTCGGCAGCCGCATCACCCGGTCGCTGCGGATCCGCCCGACCTGCCCGGCAGGAGCCCTGAGGCGACCCCGCCCGCAGACGGCTGTGGGAGATGTTCTCCGACCTGACGTCCGGCAAGACCTGGGCGACGCCCACCGGTACGTCGTCGGCATGGACGTCCGGTAAGACCTGGGCGAAGACCACCGGTTCGACGGCGCCCTGTGCCCGGACACGGAGTTGACGCCGGCGCGGCCCAACCCGGACGTCGTCACCGCGGTGACCCGGTCGGCGGACCTGCTGCGTAAGGGTCGTGGGCTCCTGCTCGACCTCGTCGACCGCGCGGAGGCCCGCGACACCGCGGCCGCGTGGAGCACGCGGGTCAACGCCGTCACCGCCCGCACGGGCCGGGCGGACGTCGACGCGTTCCTCATCCGGCCCGACGGCCTCGTCGCCTGGGCCCTGCCCACCGGGCGGGACCTCGACGCCGTCACGCTGGTGCGTGCGCTGAACACATGGTTCGGCCAACCGGCCTGAGCACCGCATTAACAGTCGTCTCAGCTTCGCTCAGTAGGAAGTCGGCATCCGGATAAGCAATGCAACCCGTATGCAGGAGGCTAGTGATGGCAGTCAGCGCAGCACCGTCGAGGGAAGCGCCGGCCAGCCGGTTGGCAGGCCGGTGGGTGCCGTGGTTGGTGATTGGCTTGTGGCTGGTGCTGGCGGCGGGCATGGTGCCGCTGAGCGGAAAGTTGAGCTCGGTCACCACCGACAGCGCCGTGGACACCCTGCCGGCCAGTGCCGAGTCCACCAAGGTGGCGGTGCTGGACGACCGTCTCCCCGGTGGTGACAGCAACACCTTCGTCTTCGTGTACCACCGCGCCGGCGGCATGACCGACGCCGACCGCGCGACGGTCGAGCGCCATTACAACACCCTTGCCAAGCGGTACCCGCCGAAGACGACGGCGGCGGCCGGCGAGGACGACGAGGGCTCACCGCTGAGCCCCTCCACCGACCGCAAGGCGATGATGTTCACCCTCGAGGTGAGCACGGCCTACGGCGCACCGGAGGAGATCGTCGGCCCGTTGCGTGACGCCGCCAAGGACCGCCCCTCCGGCCTGGAACTGGACGTGACCGGCCCGGGCGCGATCGACGGCGACATGGATGCCGTCTTCGACGGCATCGACGTGCAGGTCCTCCTCACCACCATCGTCGTCGTCACGCTCCTGCTCATCCTCACCTACCGCAGCCCGGTGTTGTGGATCATCCCGTTGGTGGCCGTGGGAGCGGCCGCACTGACCGCGATGGGGACCGTCTACCTGCTCGTCAAGGGCTTCGGCATCGTGGTCAACGACCAGAACTCGGCGCTGCTGACGATCCTGGTGTTCGGCGTCGGCACGGACTACGCGCTGTTGCTCATCGCTCGATACCGGGAGGCACTGCACCACCAGGAGAACGTCCGGGTCGCGATGGTCCACGCGCTACGTGGCGCGGCGCCGGCCATCGTCGCGTCCGCGGCCACCGTGGTCGCCGGCCTGCTCTGCCTGCTCGTCGCGGACCTGAACAGCACCAGCGGGTTGGGCCCGATCGGTGCGGCCGGAATCCTGTGTGCGCTGGTGGCCATGCTGACGCTGTTCCCGGCGGTGCTCGTGGTGCTCGGCAGGCGGATCTTCTGGCCGGCCATCCCGCGGTTCAGCACGGCCGTGGAGGAGAAGCCGGGGCTGTGGGGACGGCTCGGCGCCGCCATCAGCCGCCGCCGGTGGGTGGCGACGCTCGGCTCGCTCGGAGTCCTCGGCGTGCTCGCCCTCGGGCTGGCGGGCAACACCGGCGCGCTGCGGGAGCAGGACCAGTTCCTGTCCGCGCCGGAGTCGGTCACCGGCTTCACCGTTCTGCGCCAGCACTTCCCGGAGCTCGGCGGCCAGCCGATGACGGTCTTCACGCGGCCGGCGCACCAGGAGCGGGTGCTCGACGCCGTCAAGGACACCCGCGGGGTGGCCCTGGCCGTCCCGGAGCAGACCAGCGGTGGCTGGGCCAACATCTCCGTGTTCCCGAAGGACGCGCCGGACACCGCCGCGGAGTACGACACGATTCTGCGGGTGCGCACGGCCGTGCACGCGGTGAGCGGGGCGGAGGCGATCGTCGGCGGGCCGAGTGCGGAGAACCTCGACACCGAGGTGACCACCGCGCGCGACGAGAAGCAGGTGATCCCGCTGGTGCTCGCCGTCGTCCTGATCGTCCTCGGGCTGCTGTTGCGCGCGATCCTGGCCCCGCTGGTCCTGATGGCCACCGTGATCGTCTCATTCGCCGCAGCCTTCGGCGGCAGCGTGTTCGTCTTCGACACGATCCTCGGGTTCAAGGGGGTCGACTATTCGGTGCCGCTGCTGGCGTTCCTGTTCCTGGTGGCGCTCGGCGTCGACTACAACATCTTCCTGGCCAGCCGGGCCCGGGAGGAGACCGTGCGTCTGGGCACCAGAGAGGGCCTGCTCAAAGCCCTCTCGGCCACCGGTGGCGTCATCACCTCGGCAGGGCTGGTCCTGGCGGCCACGTTCGCGGTCCTCGTCACACTTCCGCTGGTGATGCTGATCGAGGTCGGGTTCCTGGTGGCCTTCGGCGTGCTGCTCGACGCCCTGCTGGTGCGGTCGGTCCTGGTGCCCGCCCTCACCTTGCTGATCGGCCGGCGGATGTGGTGGCCGAGCCGGCTGTCCCGGCCGGCGGCGGAGCTGCCGGCCGGTCAACAGCCGCTCGCCGACGACGTGGAGCCCGTGCTGCAACGGTGAGGGCGGTGGCACGGACGAGATCCGGGACGGGCCTGAGGCCCGTCCCGGATTTTTCATGGGTCCGGCGGTCGCCGCCCTTTGGTCCTGCGCCGCGCGCCGGGGCTGGGGCCGGCGCGTCGCGGTGTCCTGGCCCGGCGGTGAGCCGCGCGGGGCCATGCCCGAGGGCCGCGGTCCCTTGTTCTGCGCGTGCCGCCGGGGCGGGTCAGCACGCCGCGGTGTCCTCCCCGGCGGTGAGCCGCGCGATCGGGGCTGGCGGGGCCGCGGCCGGAAGGTCGACCCGAAGCAGCGCGCCACCGCGTGCGGAGCGGGCGACGGTGGCCCGGCCGCCGTGGGCGTCGACGACCCGCTGCACGATCGACAGCCCCAGACCGGATCCCGGCAACGCCCGGGCGCTGTCGGCACGGTAGAACCGGTCGAACACCCGCGGTACGTCGGCGGGGTCGATGCCCGGCCCGGCGTCGTCGACCTCGAGCACCACCGACGCGTCCTCGGCACGCAGCCGCACCTGGACCGGCTGGTCCGCGGGGGACCACTTGCCGGCGTTGTCGATGAGGTTGAGCACCGCCCGCTCCAGCGCAGCGGGACGCCCGCTCACCCACACAGAGGTCACGTCGAGCGCGACCTCGATGTCGGGCACGCGGGAACGTGCCCGGGTCGCGGCGGCCGCCACCACGTCGGCGAGGTCGAGCACCTCGGTGCTCTCGTCGCTGACGTCACCGCGCGCCAGGTCGGTCAGTTCGGCGACAAGGGTGCTCAACTCGGCCACCTGGGCGCCGACATCGTTGAGCAGCCGGGTCCGGCTCTCCGCCGGCAGTGCGGTGTCCAGGGTGCCGCGCCGATCCAGCCGGATCAGCAGCTCGACGTTGAGGCGCAGGCTGGTGAGCGGGGTCTTGAGCTCGTGGGCGGCGTCCTCGGCGAGCAGTCGCTGGGCCCGCCGGGAGTCCCGGAGTGCGGCGAGCATGTCGTTGATCGACTGGATCAGCCGCCGGATCTCCCCACCGCCCTCATCCGGGATGTCGGCGTCGAGATCCCGGGTGTGCGCGACACGTACCGCGGCGGCGGTCAGCCGGTCGATCGGTGCCAGCCCGGTCCGTGCCACGGTCCGCCCGACAAGGGCGCCGCCGACCACGCAGAGCAGCCCGATCAGCAACATGCCGAACCCGAACCGGTTGATCGGGCCGTCGTCGGCGAACTGGGCCACCTGGACCGCGCCGTCGCCCGCCCTCAGCGTGTAGACGAGGTAGCCGTCCTCGTCGCTGTCGTCGGACTCCATCAGGTCGGCCGACGCGCCCCGCGCCACGCGCCCGGCGTGCTCGCTGACGGGGGGCAGCGCGGGTTGGCCGGCCGGCGTCCGGGTCGAGCCGTCGGGCAGGATGACCCGCACCAGCCGACCGGATCCGGGATACGGCGGTAGCGGGACCTGCCCCAGACCGGCGCGCTGCGCGGTCGTCGCCAGGACGCGGGAGTCGGCGCGCAGCTGATTCTCGGCGGTGTCCCGCAGCTCCCAGCCCAGCAGTTCGCTGGCCACCTGGAAGGCCACGAACACACTGACCGCGATGGCCGTCGCCGCGATCACCGTCAGCCTGGCCCGCAGGGACCGCCCGCGCCACCACCGGGTCAGCCGACGCGGTCCCCGGCCGGCGGGCCCGCTCACGGAGGGGTCTCCCGCAGCACGTAACCCAGGCCGCGCAGCGTGTAGATCAATCGCGGCTCACCCCCGGCCTCCAACTTGCGGCGCAGGTAGCTCACGTACACCTGGAGATTGTTGGCGGTGGCGCTCATGTCGAAGCCCCAGATCGCCTCGAACAGCGCGTCGCGGGTCAGGACCCGGGTCGCGTTGCCCACGAGCACCTGCAGGAGGGAGAACTCGGTCCGGGTCAGGCGCAGCGGCCGCCCGCCGCGCCACGCCTCGAACCTGTCGGGATCGAGCCGGACGTCGGCGAACGACAGGATCTGCGACTCCTCGTCGGTCGGCGTGCGCCGCCGTAGCAGGGCCCGCACCCGGGCCAGTAACTCCTCGGTGGCGAACGGCTTGGGCAGGTAGTCGTCGGCGCCCGCGTCCAGCCCCGTGACCCGGTCGGAGACCTGGTCACGGGCGGTCAGCATCAGCACCGGCAGATCCCGACCCGCGGCCCGCAACCGCCGACAGGTCTCCAACCCGCCGAGGCGGGGCATCATCACGTCGAGGATCAGCAGATCCAGCGTGTCGCCGTCGGCCCCAACGACCCCGTCGAGCACGGCGAAACCGTTGGCGACGGTGCTGGTGTCGTAACCCTCGACCTGGAGCACCCGCTCCAGCGACTCACGGATGGCCGCTTCATCATCCGCGATCATGATCCGCACGCCGGCCCGCCCCCTTCCAGTCGATGTTTTTGCCGCTCATTGTCCCCGATCAACCTGAGACCAGGATTAGAGCGTCGCTCGGGACCGCACCCTCACGGACACCTTGAGGAACGGAACCCACCGTCGACTCACGAGCACAACAGGTCCACATGACCGGCATCCGACCCGGCAACCAGACAAGCAGACCCCCCGCGCCGGTCACAGGCACCCGGCATCCCCAGGCGGCTCCCACACCCAACCCCCAAGGGCGGGCAGGAGTTGAGTCAACGGTCAACCAGCCGTGGACGCGAGGCATCACCCGTGGATTCCGCGTCTGTGTCGTCGGTGCCGACCGGGCCGCGGGGAAGCATCCGGTCCAGCCACTTCGGCAGCCACCAGTTGGTCCGGCCGAGGAGCGTCATGGTCGCCGGTACCAGCACCATGCGTACGACCGTGGCGTCGATGAAGATCGCGGTGGCCAGGCCGAGCCCGAACATTTTGGTGGAGGGGTCCTCGGCGACGGCGAAGGACAGGAAGACCGCCACCATGATGAGGGCGGCCGAGGTGATGATCCGGGCGGTGCCCGATACGCCCTCGACGATCGCCGTGCCGTTGTCGCCGGTGCGCAGGTACTCCTCGCGTACGCGGGAGAGGAGGAACACCTCGTAGTCCATCGACAGGCCGAACAGGATGGCGAAGAGGAACATCGGGATGAACGACACGATCGGAACCGTTGCTTCCAGCCCGATGAGTGCGCCTCCCCAGCCCCACTGGAAGACCGCGACCATGATGCCGTAGGCCGCGCCGATGCTCAGCAGATTCAGCAGTACCGCCTTGAGCGGTACGAGTATCGAGCGGAAGACCAGCGTCAGCAGCAGGAACGACATCGCCAGCACGACGGCGACGAAGACCGGCAGGCGCTCGCTGGTGCGTTGGCCCACATCGGACAGGCTCGCGGCGGCGCCGCCGACGTGGGCCCTCGCCGGGCCGTGCCCGATCGCCGTGGGCAGTACGTCGGTGCGCAGCCGGGCGATGGTGTCGGCCGTGGCCTTGTCCTGAGGGCTGGTGGTCGGGAACACCACGAGGGTCGCGATGCCGGTGGCCCGGTCGATGTGCGTCGGCGCGACGGATGCGATGCCCGGATCCGCCGCGACCGCCACGACGAGTCGGTCCAGCACTCCCGGATCACCGGCGGGGTCCGCGGCGATGACGAGAGGACCGTTGGTGCCCGGGCCGAACCCCTCGGCGACGAGGTCGTAGGCCCGGCGCTCGGTACGGCTGTGGGGCAGTGAGCCGTCGTCGGGCAGGCCGACGCGCAGGCCGAGCACGGGCAGCGTCGCGGTCAGCAGCAGCCCCGCCGCGCCGACCGCGTACGGCACCGGATGCCGGCTGACGTGCCCGATCCAGCGCCGCCACCCGGCGGCGTGGGCGGCGCCCGCCGCCGGGACCCGCCGCCGTACGAGTCGGCCCGGCTTCCTGGTCTGCAGAGCCCGGCCGATCCGGCCGGCCCGGGCCAGGCGCAGGCCCGCCGCGCCGAGGAAAGCCGGCAGCAGCGTCACCGACGCGACGACCATGATAAGGACGACGATCGACACGGCGAGCCCGCCCACCGTCATGAACGGCACGTTCGCGACCGCCAGGCCGAGGATCGACACGACGACGACGCCGCCGGCGAAGACCACCGGCCGCCCTGCCGTGGCCACCGCTCGCCCCGCCGCCGCGCGGGGATCGAGCCCGCGCGCGAGGTACTCCCGGTGCCTGGCAAGCACGAACAGCGCGTAGTCGATGCCCACTCCGAGCCCGACCATGCTGCCCAGGACCGGTGCGAAGGTGGGGACGTCCGTCACCCCCGCCAGTACCGTCATCGTGGCGACCCCTACGGTCAGTCCGAAGACGGCCATGCCGATCGGCAGCGCGGCGGCGACGAGCGAACCGAACGCCAGGAACAGGATCGCGGCCGCGGCGAGGAGGCCGATCAGCTCGCTCGCGCCGCCGTCGGGGTCGGAGAAGGCGTAGAAGAGGTTCCCGCCCATCTCGATGCGCAGGGGCAGCTCGGCGCGCAGCCGGTCGCCGAGGTCGACGAGGGCGTCGAGGTCCTCGGCCGACAGCCGGCTCTGGTCTGGGTACTGCACCCGGACGACCGCGATCCGCCCGTCGGCCGAAACGAGGCCGCCGCGCACGGCGGTGTCCCCGCCCGCGTCGAGTGCCCCCGCCAGGTCGCTCGTGCCGAGCACGTGCGGCAGTCGCTGCACCTCGGTCCGCAGCCGCGCGAGAGCGGTGCGCGCGCTGCCGTGGTCGAAGAAGGTCGCACCGTCGTCGAGGGGGGTGACGACCACTTGGGCGGTCATCCCCTCCTGGCCGGTGCCTGCCTGCTCGATCAGTTGCGCGGCCCGTCGGGAGTCCAGTCCTGGAGCGGTCATCGAGTCCGCGGTCCGCCCGCCGATGGTGATCGCGGCGAGGACGGCGAGCGTGGTGGCGATCAGCCATGCCGCGATCACCCGCCAGGGATGGCGTGCGGCGCTTGCGCCCAGGCGCAACAGGGCTCTCGAGAGCATCGGGTCCTCCAACCACCTCGTCGGCCGTCCTTGTACGGCCGTCGATGCCGAGGCTCGTCGCCACGGCGCTTGGCGGCATCGGCCCGCGGGTCGCGGATCCGTCGGCCCCGGGGCGGAGTGACGAACCGTCCTTTCGGCCGATGCGCGGCACAGCACGGTCCCTAGGCTGAGAACCGTGCTGCGAGACGACCTGCGAACCCTGTGGACCGAACCTCGGCCGCCCGACGCGCCCGCCCGGGTGTGGCGGGACTGGCCTCTGCTCGCTGCGGGCCTGGGCGGTGTGGTGTTGGAAGCCACCCTGCGTGAGAACGTCGTGTGGCGGCCGGTGGCGGTGGTGTTCGCCGTATGGCTGTGCCTGCTACCCCTGTGGCGCCGGACCCGCCCGCTGGCGATGGTGACGCTGGCGTTCGGCTCGGTGATCCTGCTCCAGGTGGCCTGGCTCGTCGCCGCTCCGCGCGAGCCCGTCGGCCTGTACACCGGCGCGGTCGTGCTCGTGCTGGTGTACGCGCTGCCCCGGTGGGGATCGGGAAGAGAGATCGTGCTGGGCGGCGCGGTGATCCTCGCGGCCGGCGCACTGTGTTCCGTCACCGACGAGACGCCGGTCGTCGAGAACGTCGTGGGCTTCGTCTTCCTGCTGCTGCCCGGCGTGTTCGGGGCTGCCGTGCGGTTCTGGGTGACCGCTCGCGAGCGGCAGTTGGAGCAGGTGCGGTCCCGCGAGCGCGAGCAACTCGCCCGGGAACTGCACGACACGGTGGCCCACCACGTGTCGGCCATGGTGATCATCGCCCAGGCGGGCGGGGTGCTCGCGAGCGCCGACCCGTCCGCCGCCGTCAAGGCGCTGGAGGGGGTCGAGGAGGAAGGGGCGCGCACGCTGGAGGAAATGCGCGCCATGGTCGCCGCGCTGCGCGACCGCGGGGTCGGCGCCGAGCTGGCGCCCCCTGCCGGAGTCGCGGATCTGGAGCGCCTGGTGCGCACCCCGGGTGGTCGCCTCACGGTCGACCTGGGGCTCGACGGCGAACTGGACGCGCTGCCCCCGGCCGTGGACGCGGCCGTCTACCGGATCGTGCAGGAGTCGGTGACCAACGCACTGCGCCATGCGGTCGACGCGACCGAGCTCGTCGTTCGGGTCGCCGCGGAACGGCACACGGTACGGGTGAGCGTGCGCGACAACGGCCGGCGCACCGGCCGGGGCCGCGACGGATACGGCCTTACCGGACTGCGCGAGCGCGCGACCCTGCTCGGCGGCACACTACGAGCCGGCCCGGGTACCGACCGGGGCTGGCATGTCGAAGCCGAACTGCCGAGAGCGAGGAGCGAAAGCGGTGTCCATTCGCGTCCTCGTCGCTGACGACCAGACGATCATCCGCACCGGGTTGCGGATCATACTGAACGCCCAACCCGGCATCGAGGTGGTCGGCGAGGCCGCCGACGGACACGAAGCGGTACGCCTGGCCCGCGAACTGCGCCCCGACGTCTGCCTGTTCGACATCCGCATGCCCGTACTCGACGGGCTGGAGGCCACCCGGCTGGTCGCTGGCCCGGGCGTCGCCGACCCGCTGGCCGTGGTCGTCATCACCACGTTCGACCTGGACGAGTACGTCTACGGCTCACTGCGGGCCGGCGCCCGCGGATTCCTCCTCAAGGACACGGGACCGGACCTTCTGGCGCAGGCCGTACGGTCGGCGTCCGACGGTGAGGCGCTCATCGCGCCCAGCGTCACCGTCCGTCTGCTCCAGGCATTCGCGGACCTGCCCGCCGGCCGGCCCGTGGCCCAGCCGGTCTCCCCCGTCACCGCCCGCGAGGAGCAGGTACTCCTCGCCGTCGCTCGCGGGCTGACCAACACCGAGATCGCCGATGCACTGCACATCAGCCTCAGCACCGTGAAGACGCATCTGGCCAGCCTGATGGCCAAACTCGGCGCCCGCAACCGGGTCGAGATCGCGATGTGGGCCTACGAAACGCGCCGTATCCTCCCCCTAACCTGAGCCGGGCGCCGGGCCATCGCCCATGAGTCCCCACCCGGACATCAGTGCACCGGTCGGCACACGTCGACTCCACATGCCTCACCCGCCTCGGAGCGGGACGTTCCAGGAGACCGGAACCGGGAAGTGTGAACCGCTCCGGGATCGGTGGAGGCTCTATGCGTTGACCCCAGCCGCCAGTTGGGGCTGGTGTTGAGCGTAGTAGTCGGTCTCGTGCTCGTGAGGCGGGATGTCTCCGATCGCTGTGTGCAGGCGCTGGTTGTTGAACCAGTCGACCCATTCCGCGGTAGCGAGTTCGACATCGGAGAGGCCGTGCCAGGGCTTGCGGGGCTTGATCAGTTCCGTCTTGTAGAGGCCGATCTGGGACTCCATGAGCGCGTTGTCCAGGGCGTCGCCGACGGTGCCGATCGAGGCGTCGATGCCGGCGTCGAGGAGGTGCGCGGTGAACGCGAACGACGTGTATTGGCTCCCCGCATCCGAATGGTGAACCAAGCCCGGTCCAGCGGGAGTTCCGGAGCGATCGCGACGCCACAACGCCATGTCGAGGGCGTCGAGGACGAGCTTGGCCCGTTTGCTGGTGGCGGCGGACCAGCCCACGATCGCCCGGGAGAACACGTCCACGACGAACGCGACGTAGACGATCCCGGACCAGGTGGCGACGTAGGTGAAGTCGGCGACCCATCGCTCGTTCGGCCGGGGTGCGGTGAATTCACGTCTGATCAGGTCAGCGGCCCGCTCCTGGCCGTCGTCCCGGATGGTGGTGCGGATCTTCTTCCCGCGTCGGGCGCCCTCCAGGCCGAGGTCGCGCATCAGCCGGGCGGCCGTGCAGCGGGCCGCCGGTATGCCTTCGCGGTGCAGCTGCCGCCAGGCCTTCCGCACTCCGTAGACACTGAAGTTGTCCGAGTGGATGCGGCTGATCTGGGCTTTCAGCTCCGCATCTCGCACCGCCCGAGTGCTCGGGGTGCGGTTCTTGGCGGCGTAGTAGGTGCTCGTTGCGATCTTCAGTCCATGGCTGGTCAGGACTCGGCAGATCGGCTCGACTCCGAACACCTCGCGGTGAGCGTCGATGAACGCTACGAGCGTTTCGACGGCCGGTCGAGCTCGGCGGTCTCGGTGGCGGACGTCAACGGTGACGGCTTCGGCGACATCGCGCTCGGCATCCCGGGCGAGGACATCGGCGACATCACCGACGCCGGGTCCGTCGCCCTGGTCCCCGGCAGCGCCTCCGGTGTCACGGGCGCCGGTACGCAGACCTTCCACCAGGACACCGCCGGGGTACCCGGAGTCGCCGAGAACGGCGACCAGTTCGGCGCGAGCAGCGCGCTACTGGACCTCGACGGTGACGGCCACACCGACCTCGCGGCCGGTTCCCCGGCCGAGAACAGTTGGAACGGGGCGGTCTGGGTGCTGCGCGGCACGGCGACCGGTCTCACGGCCACGTCGTCCCTCGCGTTCGGCGCTGGCGGCCCCTCGGCGCCCGCCACGGGCGCCCGCTTCGGTGCGCTCCTGCGCTGAGCGAGCCGATCGGGCAACGGGGGTTCGGTGGGGCGGCCTGGTGCCGCCCCACCGTCATGTCCGGCCGGGGCGAGCCGGCTTCGGCCGAGGTGCGCGGGCCGCTTCACCGCCTCGGTCCAGGTGCGTCGGCGCGAACATCCGCAGCACCGCAGGCAGCAACCACCGAAGGGCCGGGCGTGCCAACGACCGCATACGTGCCGTACGTGGCTGTGAGTCACTCGTGCGAAGGCGGGTGATCGTTCTGCGGTCAGGGTGTCGTGACGGCCAGGGCGTGATCACGGCGCTCTGACTGCGTCCGCAGCGGAATTTCGCGCCCCGTTCCCGGAGATTGCCGCTCGTGTGGCTCGTCATCGTGGTCGTCCTCGTCGCCCTGCTTGCGGGGCTCGCCGCCAACCGCTACCGAGGCTCTCGGTTCGGAGTGACGTCAAGCGGAAGGGTGATCAGCGTGGTCGCGGCTGTGAGTGGACACCTTCTCCTGTATGCGTCGGCTGATCTGGTGCCGGTAGTCGGTGTATCGGCCAGCAGCTTGTCAGTCTGCGAAGACGGCACGACGCAGAGAGGGTACTGCGCCGCACAGCCGGAAGAACGTGCGTGCGGCCGCTCGGAGGGTACGGCTGCGCAGGGTGGCCAGGCGTAGGTACAGAGTCGCTGCTCGTACCGCGGCGAAGCCGTTCTTCAGCATCGCGCGCTCGTAGCAGGCGAGTTCGGGAAGCAGTTCCTGCCCACTGGTGACCGTGATCAGCGCGCGGCGCAGTGCGTTGGCGTCGAACAGTGCGGCGTTGCCGCCGAGTCCGCCGACCGGTGGCATGGGATGGATGGCGTCGCCCAGCAGGGTCACGTTCGTGGTGGGCCAGGGTTTCACCCGGGCTGCGGCTGTGAAGTCGAACTTTTCGATGCTGTCCGCAGGCGTGCGGGTGATGAGTTGGCGCAGGTCGGGGTGCCAGCCGGCCAGGCGGGAGGCGACCAGATCGCGCAACTGCTGCCCGCGTCGGCCGGTCACATCGACGGGCAGGGTGTGCGGGTGGGCGACGTAGGCCCACATGATGTAGTCGTCATCCTGGATGTCCTGGATGATGAGTGCCGGGTTCAGACCGACGGCCCGCAGCGGGTCGCCCACGCGCTCGGCGATGGTGGCGCTGCTCTCCTGTCGCCGGAACACGGCAGTGAACAGGAAATCCCGCTTGGGCAGCACCATGTTCTTGGTGCTGGTCATCTTTTGAGGCAGCCAGGCCGCCTCGTCACCGAGGGGGAACTTGCCGCCGATGCCGACGCCGAGGGCCTGGTGGTGCTTGGCACGTGGTAGGAGCTGGCGTCGCACGCGTGAGCGGGCGCCGTCCGCGCCGACCAGCAGGTCGCCAGTGGCCGTGGTGCCGTCGGTGAAGAAGGCGGTGACCGTGCCGTTGGGATTCTGCTTGTAGCCGGTGAACTCCTTGCCGAAGTGGACGACGTCGTCCAGCCCGGCGAGTAGCAGTCGACGCAGGGTGATCCGGCTGACCGCGTATGTGCGTTCGAATGAATCGAGCTCTGCGGGTGGGGCGTCCTCCCGCATCAGCAGCCGCAGCCGTTCGGTGAGTACCCCCATACCGGGCCCGGGATCCCCGGCAGTGGCCACGAGGACCTCCCACAGGTGCGGGGGCAGGCAGTCGTGCAGTGCCCGGCTGCCCACCGGCTCGATGTTGAGCCGGTAACCCTGCAGCCGCGTGTCGGGCGCGATATCACGCTCGTAGACCGCGACGCTGATTCCGGCGGCGTGCAGGCCCTGCGCCAGGCACAACCCGCCGATACCGCCCCCCACGATGATGACCCGCAACGGATGCGTGGACATGGTGCGTTCCTCCCCGAGGACAGGTGTGGATCTGGTCAGACTTGGATCAGGAGCCGCTCGAGGAGACCGAGGACGTCATCGGCCCGGTCGCCAGCCAGACTCGCACCCTTGACCGCTGCAATGATCAGCTCGGCGCCGGCGGCCGGATCGACACCGGCTGTCAGCGCGCCGTGCGCGGCGGCCTCGGCCAACAGCGTGCACAGCGAGGCCCTCCAGCCCTCCTCGCGACTGGCGATGATCTCCCGCAGCTCGGGGTCACGGCGAGCCCGCAGGTCCAGTTCGCGCAGCACCACGTGCAGCTCTGGCTGGTCATGGATCTTCTGACGAAGGGCGGTGAGGTGGCCGCGCAGGCGGTCAGCCGCGCTGCCGTCGGGCGGTGTAGTGGACCCGAACTGCCCGGTGGCGTGATCCACGACCGCCACGATCAAGGCCTGCTTCGTGGGGAAGTGGTGATGGATCGTCGAGTGGTCGATGCCCGCCCGGCCGGCCACGTCCCGCATCCGCAGCTCCTCGAACCCGCCTTCAGCCAGGCAGCGAAACGCCGCATTCACCAGGGCTTCCCGACGCTCGGGTCCAGCCGACGGTCTGCCTCGTCGTGCCGTTGGCATACACACCCCTTAGCCCACCAACCGGTTGGTGGATTAATACCGTGGATTCCGGCCCGGCGTCAACCCGGGTTCCGGAACGGCGACGGCTGAGGGTCTCGATCCGAGCGCAGTCATGGCGGTGACGGAGATCGTCACCTCCTCTCTGGTGCGGTCCGCACCCATCGGGACCGACGCGGCCGGGGCCAGGAGGACGCCGTGCACACCGGCGACTGCTGGGCAGCGGCCAAGAGCAGCCGGTGCCACCCGCCAGCAGGCCATCGACGCCCTGCGCCAGCAGGTACCACCCTGCATCCGCTGTCGCCCCGACACCGCCCTCGGCATCCTCGACTAGCTGCACGCACGGCGCCTCGGGCTACCTGCCGGATGGCCCCGTGCCCGGCAGCGCGCAGCGTGGAAGGCATCCACATGACGTGGCCCCTGCCCGCCGATGCTCACTGCGGCCGTCGACAGCCCCGCCCTGCCCGTCGGGTTCGCCGCAGAGCCGAAGTGGGATGGCTTCCGCGCGCAGCTGGTCGTGCACGCCTGCGGGCGGGTGCTGCTGCGCTCTCGGCAGGGCACGGACATGATCGGCTCGTTCCCGGAGATCCGGGCCGCAGCCCTCGCGCAGCCGGCCGACGATGTCGGCCTCGATGGCGAGCTGGTGGTGTGGGAGTCCGGCCGGCTGGCGTTCGAGCGGCGGCAGCAGCGCCTGGTCCGCCGCGGCAAGGGCGCGGGCGAGGCAGCGCGGCAGTGGCCGGCGCACTACGTCCCGTTCGATCTGCTCCACCAGGGCGGCACCGACGTGACCGGCTGGAGCTACCGGCGGCGCCGCGCAGCCCTGGAGGTGCTGTTCGCCGAGCGCGGCCTGAGGGCACTGTTCACGCTGTGCCCGTCGACCACCGACCCGGCCGTGGCCGGCCAGTGGCTGGGGTGGGCGTCGGCCGGGATGGAGGGCTTGTGCTTCAAGCGGCTCGATGAGCCGTACCGGCCGCTGCGCTCGTGGAGGAAGTACAAGGTGCGGGTCACCACCGAGGCCATCGTGGGTGCCATCACCGGCTCGCCGGCCGCTCCGCGGACGGTCCTACTGGGCCGGTACGACCGCGCCGGGCGCCTGCAGTACATCGGCCACCGCAGCACCACCCTGTCCCAGGCCGCTGGCCGCGCGCTCGCCGAGCTGCTCACCCCAGCCGTGTCCGTGCACCCCTGGGAAGGGTGGACGTTCAGCGCAGGGTGGGGCACGCAGCGGACCCTGGACGTGCACCTGGTGCAGCCCGACATCGTGATGGAAGTGGCTGTCGATGTCGCCCGCGATGCGGCCGGGCGATGGCGGCACCCCGCTCGGGCACACCGCGTCCGCACAGACATCGCGGTAGCTCAGGTGCCACACTTCGGCGAGTAGCCCCCAGGAAGCGGCCTCCGCTCACAGGGGGCTTCTCGGTTCCGGTAGCCGGTCGGCAGAACCGGGTCAGCGGCGCCGGAGGAGAAGCGCGCACGTGCTGATCAGTCCGCTGAGGAAGGTGCCGCCGACACTGAAGTACCCACCGGGCCGCGCACCTCACGAGGTGGCGGTCCGCTACCACCGGTGCGGCGTGCCGGCGCCGGAGCCGGCGAGCCTCAGGCCCTGTTTCCCGGCCGGGTCCGGCGGCTTCACGAGTATGCGCACAGACACGACACGGTAGCTTGAATTTTCAAACAACCCCTGCAACCCTATGTTTGATTCTTCAAACGTTCCTTCCGGAGCGCTTCTCGTAGTTCCCTCCAGGAGTTGCCATGTCTGTCACCCCTGAAGCAGTACCCATCCGCCGTGGTCCGCTCGTCGTGGCAGGGGGTGTGCTCGCCGCGATCGTGGCGGCGTCCCTGGCGGACGCGGTGATCGCCCTTCTCGCCCTCGCCGTCGGCGCGCCCGACGACTTCCAACCGCTGGAGCCGGGTTCGTACATCTTCTTGACGGCGGTCGGGATGGTGGCGGGCGTCATCGGCTGGGCCATCGTCCGCAAGGTGTCGAAGGACCCCGAGGCCCTGATGCGATGGCTGGTGCCGACTGTCGTCGTGGTGTCCTTCGTTCCCGACTTCCTGCTCTTCGGTGAAGGTGGCGTGACCGGCGTCGTGGCGCTGCTCCTGATGCATGTCGTGGTCGCGGTGGTCGCGGTGTTCGCCTACCGCAAGGTCATGCCGCTGTCGTAAGGGCGGTGGGAGCAGGATGCGGAAGGCCGGGCGGGCAGGGATCGTGATCCCTGCCCGCCCGGCCTTCCGCATCGACGGCTCATGGCTTCTGGACAAGAGGCGCGTCGGTGCGGGCGGCAATGTCCTCGGCGGTTACACCCGGCCCGCGTTCCACGAGCGTCAGGCCCTCGGGTGTGACGTCGAGGACGGCGAGGTCGGTGATGATGCGGTGGACGCACTGTTCGCCGGTGAGCGGGAGGGTGCACTCCTTCACGATCTTGGGGCTGCCGTCCTTGGCGGTGTGCTCCATGAGCACGATGACCCGGCGGGCGCCGTGGACGAGGTCCATCGCGCCACCCATGCCCTTGACCATCTTTCCGGGGATCATCCAGTTGGCGAGGTCGCCGACGGCGGATACCTGCATGGCGCCGAGGACGGCGATGTCGATGTGGCCGCCGCGGATCATGCCGAAGGACAGGGCGGAGTCGAAGAAGGAGGCTCCGGGCAGGACGGTGACGGTTTCCTTGCCCGCGTTGATGAGGTCCGGGTCGACCTCGTGCTCGTACGGGTAGGGGCCGGTGCCGAGGATGCCGTTCTCGGAGTGCAGGACCACGTGGACGTCCGGCGGGAGGTGGCCGGGGATGAGGGTGGGCAGGCCGATGCCGAGGTTGACGTAGGAGCCGTCGGTGAGTTCGGCGGCGGCGCGGGCGGCCATCTGGTCCCGGGTCCAGCCCAACTGCGTACCAAGGGTGGTGCTCATGCGCGTACGGTCCTCTTCTCTATCTGCTTGTCGGCGGCCTGGGCCGGGGTGAGCACCACGAGGCGCTGGACGAAAATGCCCGGCAGGTGGATCTCGTCCGGGCTCAGCTCACCCGGCTCGACGACTTCCTCCACCTCGGCGACGGTGATCCGGCCGGCCATCGCCGCGAGGGGGTTGAAGTTGGCGGAGGACTTGCGGAAGACGAGGTTCCCGTGGCGGTCGCCGCGCCAGGCCCGTACGAGGGCGAAGTCGGTGGTGATGCCGTGTTCCAGGACGTAGGTGCGGTCGTCGAAGTCGCGGGTCTCCTTCGGCGGGGAGGCGAGGGCGACCGCGCCGTCCGCCGTGTGACGCCAGGGCAGTCCGCCGCGGGCGACCTGGGTGCCCACACCGGCCGGGGTGTAGAAGGCGGGTATGCCCGCGCCGCCGGCGCGCAGCCGTTCGGCGAGCGTGCCCTGCGGGACCAGCTCCACCTCCAGTTCGCCCGACAGGTACTGACGGGCGAACTCCTTGTTCTCGCCCACGTAACTGCCCGTGACGCGGGCGATCCGGCCGTCGGCCAGCAGGACGCCCAGTCCACGCCCGTCCACGCCGCAGTTGTTCGACACGACCTCCAGACCCGTGGCGCCCTGGGCGTGGAGGGCCTGGATGAGCACGTCGGGGATGCCACTGAGGCCGAAGCCCCCGACGGCCAGGGACGCACCGTCGGGAATGTCCGCGACCGCCTCGTCGGCGCTCGCCCAGACCTTGTTCATGAGAAGAAGTGCCTTTCTTTCGCTGCGGGTTCAGGCGTGCTCGCGCAGGGCGTCCGAGATCGGTTTCGCACCGCCGTGGGCGGTGAGGCCACCGTCGACGGGGATCTCTGCGCCCGTGATGAAGGACGCCTCGTCGGAGAGAAGGAAGGTGACGAGAGGGGTGATGTCGTCGACGGTTCCGGTGCGGCCGAGCGGTGTCCCGTGGAGGTTCGCCTCGCGGAACCCGGGCGCCGCGGAGACGGTCATGTCGGTCTCGATGAAGCCGGGGTGGATGATGTTCACGCGGATGCCGCGGGGCCCCAGTTCCATGGCGGCGGTCCTCGACAGGCCGCGCAGCGCCCACTTGCTCGCCGTGTAGGCGACCGGATAGTGGGCGGTCAGCGCCGCCGACGAACCGACGTTCACGATCGACGCGCCCGGACGCATCAGTGGCACCAGGTGCTGGATGCCCAGGAGCGGCCCGGTGACGTTGACCGCGTGGACACGGGCCATGTCCTCGGAGCGTACGTCGTCGATCCGGGCGCGCCAGGTGACGCCCGCGTTGTTGACCAGGCCGTGCACCTGCCCGTACGCCTCGCGCAGGTCGGCGGCGAGTTCCGCCCAGTCCTTCTCGCTGGTGACGTCGAGGCGGCGGCAGCCGGCTGCCTCGGTCACGTCGGTGGCGATCACCCGGGCGCCCTCGCGGGTCAGGGCCTCGGCCTCCGCGGCACCCTGTCCGCCGGCCGCGCCGGTGACCACGACGACCCTGCCGAGGAGCCTCTTGGGGTGCGGGTCGGTCACGGCCGCTCCCGGGGGCGGCGCCGGGCGACCGGAACCGGTAGGGGATCAAGGCCGGGCACCACGGTGTTGGAGACGGAGCCGATACCCTCGACGGTGAGTGTGACCGTGTCGCCGGGCTTGAGCGGCGGCGGGTCCTGTCTGCCGCGTACGCCCCACAGCTCGGCGAGGCAGCCGCCGTTGCCGCAGGTACCGGACCCGAGTACGTCGCCGGGGCGGACGAAGGTGCCCCGGGAGGCGTAAGCGACCATCTCCTCGAAGGTCCAGCTCATGTTGGACAGCAGGTCCTTGCCGACGACCTCGCCGTTCACCGAGGCGGTCAGCGCCAGGCGCAGGAAGCCGTCCGCGTCGCGGTACTCCTCCAACTCGTCGGCGGTGACCAGGTAGGGGCCCAGCGTGGTGGCGGTGTCCTTGCCCTTGCAGGGGCCGAGGCCGACCTTCATCTCGGCGGACTGAAGGTCGCGGGCGGACCAGTCGTTGAAGATCGTGTAGCCGATGATGTGGTCGCGGGCCTGCTCGGGGGTGAGGTCGCGGCCCTCCTTGCCGATCACGGCGGCGACCTCGAGCTCGAAGTCGAGCACGCTCGATCCCGGGGGCATGGGGATGTCGTCGTGCGGGCCGTACACGGCGTAGGGGTTGGTGAAGTAGAACGTCGGGGCCGCGTACCACCGCTCGGGTACGCCGGCAGTGCCGTCCACGGACCGCCGTACGCCCTCGACGTGTTCCTCGAAGGTGACGAAGTCCCGCACGGTGGGCGGCTGGAGGGGCGGCAGCAGCCGTACCTCGGAGACATGTGGACCGGTCGGCACGTCGAGCGTCGCGGAGCCCGCTTCGAGCAGTTGCGGCAGGCCGCCCTCCTCGGCGAGTAGTCCGGTCAGGGAGTGGACACCGGGCAGGGGGCGGAGCATCCCGTCCTCGGCGACGACGGCCACATGGCGTCGGTTCTGGTACTCGTACGCGGCGAAACGCATGCGGAGGTTCCTGTCGGCGTGAGGGGCGAGCATGGAGACCGGGGGTGCGGCGTCGGGAGTCAGGGCAGTTGACAGGGCCACCGCGCCCCCGGGGACTGAGGGACTCGCCGGTCAGACCGGCGGGGCGACGAAGCAGCCGCGGTCGACGTCGTTGAACGACTCCTTGGCGATCAGCTCGTTCATCGGGTTCGCCGTGCCCCACTGGTCGGTGACCTCGGGCTGGGAGAAGTCATAGACGTGCGGGTGCCAGGTGTCCTCGTCCAGCAGCTCCAACTCCGTCGTGTACTCGACGGTGTTGCCGTGCGGGTCCAGGAAGTACGTGAACGTGTTGTCGCCCGCCATGTGCCGGCCCGGGCCCCAGACCTTCTTGAAGCCGGCGCGGATCACGCGGCCGGAGCCGCGCATGTACTCGTCGATGCCGCGCATCTCGAAGGAGACGTGGTGCAGGGAGGTGTGCGGGCCCTTGGCGATGGCCATGGAGTGGTGCTGGTTGGAGATCCGCATGAAGTGCATGACGTCACCGACGTGCGGCGAGCTGAGCGTGTCGGAGTGGCGGAAGCCGAGGTGGGTCTCGTACCACTCACGGGTCCTGTCCAGGTCCGGCGAGTTCAGCACGACATGCGACAGCTTGACCGGGATCGACTCCTTCTCCTCGATCTTGCGGTGCTGCCGTACGTCCACATCGGCGGAGACTTCGATGGTGCGGCCGTCGACGTCGAAGAAGCGGAAGCCGTAGCCGCCACCGGGTGTGTCGATCTTGCCCGGCTG
Organism: Streptomyces neyagawaensis; assembly: GCF_023516595.1. Lineage (GTDB taxonomy): Bacteria > Actinomycetota > Actinomycetes > Streptomycetales > Streptomycetaceae > Streptomyces > Streptomyces neyagawaensis. The sequence goes on from NZ_JAMGBG010000048.1 coordinate 30,272, forward strand.
GGAAATCAACTGCACGCCGCCCGCGAGGAGTTGCTCGGCGAGGGCGTCCACGTCCGCCGCGCTCGCGGCGCCGTAGGAGACGAGGTCGAGGCGCTTCTCCTCGGCCTTGCGCAGCCGCACCACGTACTGTTCGGGGCTGCCCTCGGCGGCGAGGAAAGAGATGCCGGAGTCCTCGGCGACCTTGGTCAGGCCCCAGACACCGGCGTAGAAGTCGAGCTGCTTGTCGTAGTCGGGCACGGCGAGGTCGACGTGCCGCAGATGGGTGAGCAGGCGTGCGCTCATGGTGGGTTCTCCTCCTGTGGGGGGTCAGGTCAGGCGCAGCAGCGTTGTCGCGTTGCCGCCGCGCACGGCGTGGAAGTCGTCGTCGGGCAGGCGCGCGGCGCGCAGTGCGCCGACGGGGTCCTCGGTGCCCATGTCGAAGGGGAAGTCGGAGCCGAGCAGGACCCGGTCGGCGCCGGCCGCGCCGATCAGTGCCCGCAGTACGTGCGGGTCGTGGACGAGGGAGTCGAAGTACAGGCGCTTCAGGTAGCTGCTCGGTTCCCGGGTGCAGGCCTGGGCGTCGGGGCGGGCCCGCCAGGCGTGGTCGGAGCGGCCGATGTGGGTGGGAAGATAGCCACCCCCGTGCGCGGCTATCAGCTTCAGCTCCGGGTGCCGGTCCAGGACACCGGAGAAGATCAGGTGCGAGAGCGCGACGGCGTTCTCGGTGGGCTGGCCGACGGTGTTGGACAGGTACCACTGGTCGAGGCGCTCGTCGAGGGTGCAGCCGAAGGGGTGCAGGAACAGCAGCGCCCCGGTCTCCTCGGCGCGGGCCCAGAAGGGTGCGAGCCGCGGGTCGGAGAGCTCCACCTCCCGTGTCCCGCCGGGGCCCGGGGCGTGCGAGGAGATCTCGACGCCCTTCAGCCCCTGGTCCAGTGCGTGGTCGAGCAGCGCCACCGCGAGGTCGGGGTGCTGGAGCGGGATGAGGCCGAGGCCGTGCAGCCGGTCGGGGGCCTTGGCGCAGTGCGCGGCGGTCCCCTCGTTCGCCAACTGGCAGACGCGGGCGGCCAGTCCGGGGTCGGCCCAGTAGTGGTAGTGGCCGGGTGAGGGGCTCACCAGCTGCACGTCGACGCCGGCCACGTCCATGGCCGCCAGGCGCACGGCGACATCTGTCAGCCGTGGCACCCGCTCGCCGACCATGGGACCGTTCACGGCGAGGGCCGCAGGGCCGTTGCGTCGGGCGTCGAGGTTACGTGCCTCGGCCAGGCCTGAGTGTCCGGCGACGGCCTCCTCGATCTCCGGCAGCAGCAGGTGGGCGTGGACGTCGATGGTCGGCGTGGAGGACGCGGTGGCGGTCACGGGCGCTCCTTGAGGAAGTCCATGGTGCGGGCGACCAGCCCGGCCATGTCGGCGTCGCGCACGCCGTCCAACTGCCACTGGCCGATCTGCACGGACGCCTCGACGACGGTGCGCACCCGGGGGATGCGGCGCTCGTAGTAGCCCTGGAACAGCTCGTCGTCCCAGTCCCGGCCGCTGGTGAGCAGTTCGGCGAGGACGGAGGCATCCTCCAGGGACATGGCCGCGCCCTGGGCGAGAGTCGGCGGGCAGCAGTGGGCGGCGTCGCCGATGAGCACCACCCTGCCCCGGTGCCAGGAGCCCTCGATCAGGAGACGGTCGAACCAGGTGTAGTTGACCTTCTTCGGGTCGGTGATGTGCTCGGTGATCTCCGGCCAGACCCCGCCGTAGGCCTGCGCCAGGTGGCGCATCTCGTCGGCGTAGGTGGCCGGGTCGATGGAGGCCCGGTCGCGGCACGCTTCGACGACGTACGCGTAGATGGTGTTCTCGCTGGTGGGGCAGTAGCCGGCGATGTAGGCGGGGCCGCCGTAGGCGAGGTCGGTGCGCGTGACGCTCTCGGGCCGCGGGGCGGCGATGCGCCAGATCGCCATGCCGGTCGGCTCGGGTTTGTCGGTGATGCCGATCGCGGCACGCGTGGCGGAGTTGAGGCCGTCGGCGGCGATCACCAGGTCGTACCGCCCCTCTCTGCCGTCACTGAAGCGCACCGAGACGCCGTCGGCGTCCTGCTCCAGCACCTCGGCGGTGGTGCCGAGGAGAACGCGGGCGCCGGAGGCGTGGACCGCGTCGATGAGGATCTGCTGCAGCTGGGGGCGCTGCATGCCGAGGGTGGCGGGCAGGTCCTCCCCGCCGGTCTGGATGTCCTCGGCGACGAACAGCACGGTGCCGTCGGGGGCGGTCACGCCCAACGAGCCGAAGGCGAACCCGGAGGCTTCCACCTTTTCCCACACGCCCAGTTCGCGCAGGACGCGCAGGGCGTTGCCCTGGAGGGTGATGCCGGAGCCGGTGGTGGCGTTCCAGTCGGGCTTCGCCTCGACCAGGTCGACGGCGATGCCGGCGCGGCGCAGCAGGACGGTGACGGCGTTGCCGGAGGCACCCCCGCCGATGACCAGGACGCTGGGGGTGCCCCCAGCCGGCGGCTGGGGGCGGGTGAGGCTGTCAGCCATGTCGGGGATACCTCCCGGGGTTGGGCCGCGCGGCTTCGCGCGGCGAGGTGCGGCTCGCCCGCTGGGAGTGCGGGGCTGGGGTGGGGACGGGGTGCGGCAGAACGGGTGGAGCGGTCCGGGCCGGATGCGCCCGTTGCTGTCCGGGGAGGAGGCGCATCCGGCGGCTGAGCGGGCTACTTGATCTACTTGACGGCGATGGGGTTGACCGGGGAGCCGACGGCTCCGGTGATGGGCAGCGGTGCGGCGGTGAGCCAGAACTCGTACACGCCGTCCGCCGCGCAGTCGGCGGCGAGAACGTCGAGGTCCCACATCTCGCCGATCAGCAGGCCCATGTTGGGGATCACGATCTGGTGCAGGGGCTGGAAGGCGTTCTCGAACTCGTTCGGCCGTACCTCGAAGCCCCAGGTGTCGGTGGCGATCGCGGCGATCTCGGTGCCGTGCAGCCAGCCGGCGGTGGTGAACGACAGGCCGGGCGCCGGCCCGCCCGCGTAGTCGCCCCAGCCGTCGCGCCGGGCACGGGCGAGGTGTCCGGTGCGGACGAGGACGATGTCGCCGCGTCCGACGCTCACGCCGTGGGCCTCGGCGGTAGCGGTCAGGTGCTCCTCGGTGATCGCGAAACCGTCCGGCAGCTCCGGCCCGCCGTCGTCGTCACCGATGACCCGGGCCACGTCCAGCAGGACGCCACGACCGGCCACGTACGGGGCCATGTGCTCGATGCCGGTGACCAGGTCGCCGTCGGAGGTGACGACCTTCTCCGCGTCGCGTCCGTTCCAGGCCTTGCCGTGGTCGAAGATGTGCCCGAGGCCGTCCCACTGCGTGGAGCACTGCAGAGGCATCGCGATCACGTCGTCCGCGCCGCCGATGCCGTGCGGGAAGCCCTGGTTGCCGAGGGCCGCGTCCGTGCCCGTGTCGAGCATGGTGTGCACGGGGTTGGTCCGCCGGCGCCAGCCCTTCTGCGGCCCGTTCATGTCGAAGCGCTGCGACAGCGAGAAGCTGACGCCCCGGCGCACGAGCCCCGCCCCTTCGCGGCGCTTGGCCTCGTCGAGGAAGTTCAGTGTGCCGAGCACGTCGTCCTCGCCCCAGCGCCCCCAGTTGGAGTACGCCTTGGCGGCCTCGGCGATCGCGCCCTCCGGGTCGTGGCGGTCCAGGCTCATGGCTTCTCCTCCACACAGCGGGTGCGCTGCACACCCAGACCGGTGATCGAACCCTCCATCACGTCGCCCTCGCGCAGCAGCCGCCCCCAGTGGATGCCGTTGCCGGCCGGGCTGCCGGTCAGCACCAGGTCGCCGGGCAGGAGCCGGGAGGTCCGGGAGATGTACGACACCAGCCGCGCGATGCCGAAGAGCATGTCCTTGGTGGACTCGTCCTGCATGGTCTTGCCGTTCAGCTTCAGCGTGACCCGCAGATCACCCGGGTCGGCGATGGACCCGGCGGGGACGATCCAGGGCCCGAGCGGGGTGAAGCCCGGGGCGTTCTTGCAGCGCAGCCAGTCGGTGCCGATGGCGGGCATGTCCCGGCGGAAGACGGTGGCACGGTCGGTGAGGTCGTTGGCGATGGTGTAGCCGGCGACGTACTCCAGGGCCTCCTCGACGGAGACCCGGTAGGCGGGTTTGGCGATGACGGCCGCCAATTCCAGCTCCCAGTCGGGCTTCTCGGCCCATACGGGGAGTACGACATCGTCGTACGGGCCGGCGATGGTGCTGGGCAGGCCGATGAAAACGTACGGCAGGTCCTCGGCGGCCCGGCGGTCCATGATCGCGGCGATCTCGGCCCGCGCCTCCTCGACGGTGCGGGGGTCGTCGGGGGAGCGGTGGGCGACCTCGAGGTCGATCACGTGCTGGCGGTAGTTGGCGCCGGACTGGAAGATCTGGCGGGGCTCCAGCGGGGCGTGCACCCTCAGGCCATCCAACGGCCGCCAGTCGAGGGCGTCCTCGTGCGCGAGGGTGTGCAGGACGGGGAGGGCCTCCTCCCACTGTTCCAGTACGGCACGTATGTCGGACGGCTCCCAGGCCAGGACCCGGCTCAGATCCAGCACCCGCTCCCGGGCGACGAGACCGGGGAACGCGTCCTTGTCCGCGGCCGAGAACGTGCCGAGCGCGAAAGGGCCGACAGGTTGCGCGAGCGTTGCCATCAGATTTCCTCCTGCTGGTGTGCGGTCTACTCTGACCCCGATCAACGAATCAAGGAAATCAATCCTGTGGATGCAGCAAATCCACGAGATGGATACCTTTATAGGCTGCTAGGTGGTGCCCGGTGAACCTCTCCCGACTCGACCTCAATTTGGTCGTCGCCCTGCGCGCGCTGCTGGAGGAGCGCAACGTCACCAGAGCCGGCGAGCGCATCGGACTGAGCCAGCCGGCGATGAGCGCGGCACTGTCCCGGCTGCGCCGCCATTTCGACGACGAACTGCTCGCCCGGACCGGCAACTCCTACGAGCTGACCCCGCTCGGCGCCGCCCTGCGGGACCGAAGCGCGACCGCCTGCGACCTGCTGGAGCGTGTGTTCTCCAGCCAGGCCGACTTCGACCCGGCCGCTGAGACGCGCGAGTTCACCCTGCTCGCCTCCGACTACGGCGTGGCCGTGTTCGGCGCCGCGCTGGCCCGCGCCGTGCACCGGGAGGCGCCCGGGATCCGGTTCACCTTCCAGCACCCGGCGCCGTCGGTCGTGGACAACACCGCGACCGTGCTGAGTACCGTCGACGGACTGCTGATGCCGCACGGTGTCATCAACGGCCTGCCCGCCGTCGAGCTCTTCAGCGACCGCTGGCTGTGCCTGGTCGCCGACGATCACCCCGAGATCGGCGACGAACTCACCCTCGACCAGCTGGCCCGCCTGCCCTGGGCCGTCTACCAGCGCCCCTACGACGCCCCGGCCGCCCGTCAGCTGAGCATGCTCGGCATCAGCCCCCAGGTGGAGGTCTCCGTGCAGACCTTCCAGCTCCTCCCCCACATGGTCGAGGGCACCCGCCGCGTCGCGATGATCCAGGCACGCCTGGCCCGCCGCGCGGTCCGCTCCGCCGCGGTGCGCGTCCTGCCCTGCCCCTTCGAGGCCGTACCGGTCCAGGAAGCGCTGTGGTGGCACCCCGTGCACGCCCAGGACGCGGCCCACATCTGGCTGCGGCAGAAGGCCGCGGAGGTGGGCGCGACGCTGACGGACGGCGGGGCGGGCGCGGCCGTACCTCCTGCAGAGGGCGCATAGCCGGCACCGGAGCGGCCCTGTTGCCGACCGGGCAGTAGTCGGCAACCAGCGGCACTCCCGGCCCACACAACCGGCCGTGTCGGCGCACGGAGAGACAGGGGAGTCCGGCCCTCGCGCCGCGAGCCGGGGCACCGTCTCCGGCACTCCCCGGCTCATCGGCGTCCCCACCGTCAGGCCAACTGCTCCGGCAACGGCCGGGGGTCCGCGGCGCCCGCGCGGCGGCGGGCCGCCAGCAGCCCCGCCGCGACCAGGGCGGCGGCCAGCCCCAGGATGCCCACCGCACCGGCGAGAGACCCGACCACCGACTCCACGACAAGCAGCACCAGTGGGCAGACGAACTCACCACCGAAGAAGGCCGCCGTCCACAGCCCTGTGCCGCGGCCGCGGTCCTTGAACGCCAGCCGGGACATGGCACTCGTGAGAAGGGCCGGCAGCAGCATGCCGGTACCCAGACAGTTGATGACTGCTCCGACGACCAGCAGCGGGGCGCTGCCCGCCAGGAACATTACGCCGAAGCCGGCAGCGCAGACCGCGAAGACGGCGGGCAGCATCGGGTCCGGGGAGCGCTCCAACCGGGCGAAGACGACAGCTCCGCCCACGGTGGCGGCACTCGCGAGCGCGGTGGCCAGACCGATCACACCGGTGTTCTCCACCCCGAGGTCGTCGAGCAGGTACGCCATCTCCACCGGCACGGTGTAGAAGACCATCGCGCCGAAGAAGGTGAGCGCGCAGATGCCCGCCAGCTGCCGGAAGGGGAACGGACGGCGGGTCTCCTCCTCGACCCGGGCTTCCTCGATGGCCGTGCGGGACGCCGGGTTGGGCAGGGCGATGGCCATCAGCGGGGCGATCAGCAGGCTCACGGCGTAGACCCAGAACGGCAGGCGCCAGCCCGCCGCGCCCACGGCGCCACCCAGCACGAAGAAGGCGGTGGCCGACGCGGAGGCGCACATGGTCTGCAGTGCGAGGTACTTCACCCGCTGCCGGCCGCTGTAGTAGTCGCCGATCAGGGTGGTGCAGCAGGTCATGATGGCGGCCTCGGTGACACCGACCAGGGCGCGGCTGGCGATGATCGCACCCAGTGAGTCCAGCCAGAGCGGTGCCGTACCGAACACGGCGTAGAGGACGGTCGCCACCAGCAGCAGGCGCTTGCGGCCGAGCCGGTCCACGATCACCCCGGCGAACGGGGCCAGCAACGCCAGCGCCAGCGCCGGAACGGTCAGTGCCAGGGGAACCAGCGCCTTGGCCCCCGCGGTCGACGCGAAGTGGTCCTGCATCTTCGGCAGCACCGGAGCGATCAGCACCGCTCCCAGGATCGGCAGACAGCTGCCCGCCATCAGCAGGGTCACGCGCAGCAGATGGGGCGGACCCGAGACGGCAACGGGTGACGGAGCAGCGTCGTCGGCCACGGTGGGGGACGGTGGCGGAACGGAACCGGGCATGGCGACTCCAGGGACGGTGGACGGGAGCGGGCATGCCTTTCAAGAGCGCCGACGGCGCACGGCATGCTGGGGACGGCCGCACACCGGCGGCTGATCCGGACAGCGGCGTGCGGGTAGGGACGACTATGAGCGGTTCGGGGTCTTGTCGCCATCCTCTGCGCGATCCGAATTCCGTATCCGGCCCATCCACACGGTGGATGGGGCCAGGCGCTCTCCCAAGCCGAGACTCAGTGACGGTTTGAGAAGTCGTTTGAAACTTCAACCGCGAGCCGGTTAGGCTTGCGATCATGACCACGTCGCCACGTTGGCTCAACAGCGAGGAGCAGCGGGCCTGGCTGGCCTACATCGACTTCTCCACGCTGCTGGCCGACCATCTCAACCGGCAGCTCCGCCGGGACGCGGGGGTGACGCACTCGGACTACAGCCTGCTTGCCCGCCTGTCCGCGGCCCCCGACCGCGCACTGACCATGTCCGAGCTGGCCGAGCGCCTGAAAGTCACGCGCAGTCGGCTCACCCATGCTGTGACCCGCCTCCAGCAGGCCGGTTACGTCAGCCGCCGCGACGACCCCAGCAACCGCCGCAATCAGCTCGCCGTCCTCACGGCGCAGGGGCAGACCCTTCTGGAACGGGCAGCCCCCGGCCACGTCGAGGCTGTACGCCGCGTCGTCTTCGACGCGCTCACCCCGGAGCAGGTGCGCCATTTCGCGGAGATCGGCGAGACGATCAACTCCGCTCTGCAGTTCGCGGACACCACCGAGGACGACCACGAGCCGCTGCCCTGGCGCCGGCGGTAGGACTGCCGCGAACGTCGCTTCCAGGTGGGATGATCGCCCGCGTCCCGTGACTTCGCGCGACGCCACGGTCGTCCCGATCGGCGCCCCCTGCCCGAGCAGCGCGAACTGGGCAGGCCTTCGACGCGGTCGTGGTCCACGAGTCCGTCGGCTCGGCCGTCCAGGATCTCGCGGTTGCGCGATGTGCGTCCGGCGGGCCGGCGAACCATCCCTCGGCACCAGCCTGCCGATCACCAAGTGATACGGAACCCCTCCACCGGTGAGGTCCTCGCCGAACTCCCCCTGCTCGACGACGCGCAACCGTCATGGCGGGGCTGGCGGCCATCACCCCGTGGAACTCCCGGCCGCGATGATCACCGCAAGGCAGGGCCCGCGCTGGCTGCCTGACCGACGCCGGACTGGAACCGAGTATGCCGTTCCGCAAGTTCTTCGTCAGGCGCAAACCTGCTTGACGTGGGTGGACGGCACGGTGGGGTCAGCGCGTGAGCGGTGCCTGTCGGAGTTGGCCGACAAGTTGTGGGGTGAGGAGCGCGCCGACGCGGTCGGCCCGGTCGCCAACCGGCCCGTCTACGTGGCCTTGGCCGTCACCACCGAGGGCCGGCGGGAGATCCTGGGGCTGCGGGCCGGCGACGGTGGCGAGGGCGCCAAGCACTGGCTGCACATCCTCACCGAGATCAAGAACCGCGGCGTCGGCGACGTGCTCATGCCGGTCTGCGACGGACTCTAAGGCCTGCCCGAAGCGGTGGAGACGGTCTGGCCCAGGACGATCGTGCAAACCTGCGTCGTGCATCTGCTGCGGAACTCCTTCCGCTATGCCGCCCGCCAGGACTGGGACAAGATCGCCCGTCTCCTCAAGCCCGTCTACACGGCGCCGACCCAAGAAGCCGCCCTGGACCGGTTCGCGGAGTTCGCCGACGTATGGGGCAGGAAGTATCCGGCGATCGTGAAACTGTGGGAGAACGCCTGGGAGCTACAGGGCGATCATGTCGCTGGATCCCACCGGCAACGGCCAGGCCCGCTGGACCATGCGCTGGAAGACCGCGCTGAACGCTATCGACATCACCTTCGACGGCCGCCTGTCGGCGGCCCGTCAGTAACCCCAACCACCCCAGTTACACCACTCGTTTGACAGTCCCGGGCTCCCCCGGCAGGCCGGACTTGGATACAGCGTGACTGCCCGATCGATGAGGTTGCGGGCACAGCCGTTGTTCGTTGTCGCGACGCGCGTGCCGCGGGGCGGGTTACTGAGGATGACCTGCAGTTTCGTGTAGGCGTGCGTGTATAGGAACGTGCCGGTCGAGGCCTGGGCGCTGGTGGGTGTCAGGACCAGCGGCAGAGCACCTGCCACTGCGGTGAGGAGAGCGCTCAGCCGCTTCACCGCCGGCTCCCGCTGCTGCGGCATGGCTGTCGGCGGCTCACGGCGCTGTGAAAATGACGCTGGCGAAGGTCAGTGCGCTCGCAGTGCCCTTCGGGGGCAGTGTGCCCAGCGGTTCCCCCTGGCAGGCCGGGCTGGGGTAGAGCGTGACATTGCGGTTGGTGCTGTTTGTCACCGTGCCGCTCGCGGTGGTCTGAAGGCATGTCCCGTCGGCCCGCAGCCCTCCGAGGCACTCCGTTCGAGCTTGATGACGGGCCATCGTTCCATGGCAGGAGCGGGTCACGGGGCGACGGTGTGCGTGTCCGTGGCGGTGGAGCCGGCGAAGTCGGCGCTGCCGGGGTAGCTGGCGGTGATGGGATGCGTGCCGATATGCAGCGGGACGTTGACGGTGGTGGTGGCGCTGCCGTTGACGAGAGGCGCGGTGACGGGGGTGCGGTTGTGGAGGGTGAAGGTGACGCTGCCGGTGGGGGTGCCCGCTCCGGGTGCGACAGGTGTGACGGTCGCTGTGAGGGTGAAGGACTGTCCTGGCCACGATGGGTCTGGGGAGGAGACCAGGGTGGTGGTCGTCAGTGCCTGGTTGACGGTGTGCGGGTCGGTGCCGCTGGAGCCGGCGAAGCTGGTGCTGCCGGTGTAGGTGGCGGTGACCGTGTACAGGCCGCTGGACCGGCTGGTGTAGGGGCGGGTGACAGTGGCGCTGCCGGAGGCGAGGGTGGCGGTGACGAGGCTGCTGCCGTCGCCGAAGTTGAAGACGACGGTGCCGGTGGGGGTGCCCGCTCCGGGGGCGACGGGCACGACGGTGGCGCTGAAGGTCACCGATTGGCCCACCACCGACGGGTCCGGCGCAGACGTCACGGTCGTGGTGGTCGATGCCCGGTTCACGGTGTGGGGGTCGATGCCGCTGGAGCCGTTGAAGTCGGTGTCACCGTTGTAGGTGGCGGTGACGGTGTAGGGGCTGCCGGTCCTGCTGGTGTAGGGGCGTGTGGTGGTGGCGGTGCCGGATGTGAGGGTGGCGGTGAGAGGGCTGGTGCCGTCGCCGAAGTCGAAGACGACGGTGCCGGTGGGGGTGCCCGCTCCGGGCGAGGCGGGGGCGACGGTGGCGCTGAAGGTCACCGGTTGGCCCACCACCGACGGGTCCGGCGCCGAGGACACGGTCGTGGTGGTCGACGCCCGGTTCACGGTGTGGGTGTCCGTCCCGCTGGAGCCGGCGAACGCCGTGTTCCCCTCGTAGGTCGCGGTGACCGTGTACGGGCTGGTGCCTCTGGTGCCGTAGGAGTGGGGGATGGTCGCAGTGCCGGATGTGAGGGTGGTGGTGAGAGGGCTGGTGCCGTCGCCGAAGTCGAAGACGACGGTGCCGGTGGGGGTGCCCGCTCCGGGGGCGACGGGCACGACGGTGGCGCTGAAGGTCACCGATTGGCCCACCACCGAGGGGTCCGTCGCTGAGGTGACAAAGGTGGTGGTCGATGCCCGGTTCAGAGTGTGCGAGTGGGTGCCGCTGGAGCCGGTGAAGTCGGTGTCACCGTTGTAGGTGGCGGTGACCGTGTCGGGGCCGTCTCTCCTGCTGGTGTAGGGGCGGGTGACAGTGGTGGTGCCGCCTGCCAGGGCGGCGGTGGCGGGGGTGGTGCCGTCGCCGAAGTTGAAGGTGACGGTGCCGGTGGGCGTGCCTGTTCCGGGGGCGACGGGTGCGACGGTGGCGGTGAACGTCACCGGTTGGCCCACCACCGACGGGTCCGGAGCCGCGGCCACGGTTGTGGTGGTCGACGCCCGGTTCACGGTGTGCAGTGCGGCGCCTCCGGAGGAGACGAAGTCCAGGTCGCCGCTGTAGGTGACGATGACCGCGTCGGGGCCGCCGGAGCGGCTGGTGTAGGAGTGGCTCACGGTGGCGGTGCCGTCGGTCAGGGGGACGGTGGCGGGGGTGGCTCCGTCGCCGAAGTCGAAGGTGACCGTGCCGGTCGGGGTGCCCGCACCGGGGACGAGGGGCACGACGGTGGCGGTGACGGTCACCGCTTCGCCGACCACCGACGGGTCCGGCGCCGACGTCACGGTCGTGGTGGTCAGAGCCCGGCGCACCCTGTGGGTGTCCGTGCCGGTGGAGCCGGTGAAATCCGCGTCGCCGTCGTAGGCGATGGTGACCATGTACGGACTGCCCGCGGCACTCGTATAGGTGTGGTCGGTGGTGGCGACCGCCTCGGTGAGGGGCAGGGTCACGGGCGCGGTCCCGTCGCCGAAGTCGAGCGTGACGGTGCCGGTCGGGGTGCCCGCACCAGGGGCGACGGGCACGACGGTGGCGGTGAAGGTCACCGGCTCGCCCACGACGGACGGGTTCGGTACGGACGCCAGCGCCGTGGTGGTCGATGCCTGGCCCACGATGTGGGTGTGGGTTGCGGCGGAGCCGGCGAAGTCCGCGTCGTCGTCGTAGGTGGCGGTGACCGTGTACGGGTTGCCGCTGGTGGTGGCATAGGCATGGATGATCACCGCTGTGCCGTCCAGGACCGGGGCGGCGGCCGGTGTCGTACCGTCGCCGAAGTCGAAGACGACCGTGCCGGTGGGGGTGCCCGCTCCGGGTGTGACGGGCTCGACGTTGGCGGTGAAGGTGACCGGCTCGCCTACCACGGCCGGCTCGGGTGAGGAGGTGACCGAGGTGGTCGTGGGGGCCGGGTTCACGATCTGGACGTCGTACCCCGCGGAGGAGCTCAGCTCTTCGTTGTCGCTGGTGTAGACGGCGATGACCGGGTAGGGGCTGCCGGTGCCGGAGGTGTAGGTGTGGCTGATGGTGGCGGTCCCGCCCGACAAGGTGGCGGGGGCCTGTGGTGTGCCGTCGCCGAAGTCGAAGGTGACCGTGCCGGTGGGAGTGCCCGCGCCGGGGTCGGCGGGGGTGACGGTGGCGGTGAAGGTGACGGACTGCCAGACAGTCGACGGATCGGGCGCGGAGGTCACCGTTGTGGTGGTGGCCAGGACGTCGGCCAGCACCCGGTGGGTGCGGACGTCGGTGGAGGAGGCGTAGTCGGTGTCTCCGCTGTAGAAGGCGGTGATCGTGTAGGTGGCGTCGCCGGCCGGGTAGGTGTGGGTGGCTGTGGCCGCACCGTCCACGAGGGGCTGCTCGACAGCTGGTGTGCTGTCGCCGAAGTCGACGGTCACGGTGCCCGTCGGCCGCCCGCTGCCGGGGGCTGCCACGATGACCCGCACCGTGACGGACACCGGCCCGTCGGGATTCGACGGCTCCGGGCTGGACACGACCGTCGTCGAGGTGGGCGCCGGTGCCACCGCCTGCTCCGCGGAGTCCGACGACGGCGCGAAGTGCAGGTCCCCGCTGTAGGCGGCTGTGACCGTGTACGGGCTGCCGCCTGTGTTGAGGTAGGTGTGCGTCGCTGTCGCCACCCCGTCCGCCACCACGGCGGTGACAGGAATGGATCCGTCTCCGAAGTCGAACCAGACCGTACCCGTGGGCGTTCCCGTCCCGGCAGCGGCAGGGGCCACCTCCGCGGTGAAGGTGACCCGCTCGCCCACCACGGGCAGTACAGGTGAGGAGGTCAGCGTGGTGGTCGTCGGCGGATCGACATAGGTGTAGGAGGGGCCGCTGGCGACGCCGCCCAGCGTGGCCACCACGACAGGGACCTTGGTGACGGTTCCGGGAGGAGCGGGGGGTGCGGGTGGCACGGTGAGGGTGAGCCGGCCGTCGGAGACCACGGTCGGATACACGCTGGTGGTGCCCAGGCGTACTTCCTGCGTGGTGTACAGGCCGATGCCGGTGATGGTCAGGGTGTTGCCTCCCGCCGTGTGACCGGAGACCGGCGCCACGGTCCGGATCCGCGGGGGCTGCAGGTAGAAGAACGTGCCGATCGTGCGGGTGACGCCGGCGGCGGTGACCGTGACCGGGACCGCGCCGGTGCCCGCAGGAGTGACGACGGTGATGGTGGCGTCGTCCACCACCGTGAAGGAGGCGGCCGGGCGGTCGCCGAACCGGACCTGGGTGGTGCCGAGGAAACCTCGCCCGGAGAGGATGACCGCACTGCCACCGCCGGTGGGCCCCTGGTCGGGAGAGACCGGCACCGGGATGTTCAGCACGCTCACCGCGTCAGCCCCGGCATCGGCCACGTAGATATGACGACTGTCGCGGGTGACAGCGAGGCCTCTCAAGGCGCCCAGCCCGGTGACCGTCGCGGTGCGGGCGTTGGTGGCCAGGTTGATCACCGCGAGCGCACCGGAGCCGCTCTCGGTGACGTAGGCCAGGGCGCCGCGGGGACCCATGGCCAGCGAGACGGGGGCGTCGAAGCCGCCGATCACGGTGGCGACGGTGTACGTGGTGGTGTCCACCACGCTGACCGTGCCGGCTCCCTGGTCGGCGACGTACAAGCGCTGGCCGTCCGGGGTGACGGCCAGGCCTCGGGGCCGGGTGAACCCGCCGATCGTGGCCACGACCGTCAGCGCGTCGGTGCCGATGACCGTGACCGTGCCGACGCCGCTGACGTACGCGTACGGCGCGTCCGGGGAGAGCACTACCTCATACGGGGTGCTGCCCACCGTCACGCTCGTCACGACGGTGCGCGTGGCGGTGTCCAGCACGACGAGGCGGCCTGTGTCCTCGCTGACCACGTAGGCGCGGCTGCCGTCGAGGGAGAACGCGATGCCGGCCGGGGAGGAAATGCCCCCGATCGTCGCCGTGACGGTGTTCGTCGCGGTGTCGATCACACTGACCGTCCCGGAAGAGGAGTTGCCCACGTAGGCCTCGGCCCCGGCGGGGTCGACGGCGACTCCCCACGGACCGGATCCCACCGGGATGGTGGCGGTGGCGGAACGGGTCCCGGTGTCCAAGGCGGTCACCGTGTCCGAGCCGAAGTTCGTCACATAGCCCGCGCGACCGAGACGGCCCACGGCGACTCGGGCGGGGCTGTCACCCACCGGGATGACGGCGATCGGGGCGGCGGAAAGCGCGGCGGCCACGGCACGCGCGCGCGGAAGCAGATCGACGGACAAGAGCAGCTCCCTCTCCTCGGGACGGCCCTTGCCGGGGAGGACCCGCCCATGAGGCCCGGTCAGGCCGTCGTGGGCGGGAAGGTGACGAAGCGCCGTGCCAGGGCCGGCGGCACGGCGCGCCGTCGCGGGAGGAGGGATCAGATGCCGGGGCCGGCGACGTACGTGAACGCGCCGACTGCCGTGTCCGATCCCGCGGGATTGGACACCACGACGTCGACCGCCCCCGCGGTGCCGGGCGGAGTGACCGCCGACAGCGTGGTCGCGTTGATCACCGAGAACGGTGCCGGGGCGCCGTCGAAGGTGACCGAGTCGGTGGTGTCGAGGTTGGTGCCGGTGATGGTCACCGCCGTGCCGCCCGAGGTCGGGCCCGAGGTCGGGGTGAGGGAGGTGACCGTCGGGGCGTCGACGTAGGTGTAGGTCAGACCGTTGTTGGTGCCGCCGGCCGTGGTCACGCTGACCGAGACGGGGCCCGCGGCAGCGCCGGCAGGGACGGTGACGCTGAGGGAGCTGTCGGAGTTCACCGTCGGGGTGGCGGTGACGCCACCGAAGGACACGCTGGTGGCCGTCGACAGGCCGGTGCCGGTCAGGGTGATGGTGTTGCCGCCGGCCAGCGGGCCGGAAGTGGTGCCCAGGGACGACTTGAACGGGGCGCCGACATAGAAGAACGACACCGGGTTGCTGGTGCCGCCAGGAGTCGTCACGGTGACACCAACGGTGCCGGTGCCGGACGGGGAGACGGCGGTGACCTGAGTCGGGGAGACCTGCGTGATGTTGGTGGCCGACTTGCTGCCGAACTTCACCGCGCTGGTGTTGGACAGGTTCGTGCCCGTGATGGTCACCAGCGTGCCACCACCGGTGGAACCCTGATTCGGAGAGATAGGCATGGCGGAACTCCTCGCATGGATCTCAAGGAACTGACGAGGAACCAGCAGGACCAGCCAGCCCGCCGCCGCGGCGCGTCACAGGGACGGGGACGCCAAGCGGTCAACGCCGACAGGGCCAGGGAAGACGAACAGCCGTACTGCCACGAACGCAGCCACACCTACAACATCCGGCGTCTGCTGTGGGCACAGAGAAAACCGGCAACAGCTGCCTGTTCGAAGGCTCCCCCGGCACAGGGATGGGCAGCCCGCCGGTTCACACTCTTAGTGACCCACACGGCCAACCGAGTGACAAGAGGCCACCCACCCCAATCACCCGAACGAGGTAGCCCCTCGCTTTGGGCGTGACTCAAGACCAGCCTGAAGGACAACGCTAGTACCTGGAAAGCACCACTGTGACCTGGGAAGAAACGCTCAGGGCGAGGATGACTCACTCGCCTCCCCCCAACGGGCCATCGGTTAACGATCGTCAGGGCCGACAGTCACAACGGTTAACGATCGTCAGGGCACGACAGTCACAACGGACGCCAAGGCACAGAGCCGCCAGAAAGCCGAGCCAAGACCACAGTGCTCGGATCGCATGGTCGGCAACAGTGCTCCCGATCCCCTCCAGCAGCTCCTGCACTCAGTGGGCGAACGCTCGAAAACCGGCTCGTCTGCCGAGCGCAGCACTCCCTTCACAGAAGCTCACTGGCGGACCTGCCCAGTGCTGCTTGCCTGAGAGCCGAATAGCGCACGATCCGAGTACTGCCTCTCCACCAGTTCAAACGCACGCTCGGTCGCCTGACCCGGGTTCTTCAAAGGACAGCCGAGCACCGTGATCGGCGGCCGGAGCGGGAGATCAGGACACCGCTCAGGCGACCATGACGGTAACCACCACCGAGACGATGGCTACAAGCAGGCCCAGGATGCCGACGATGGCTCCGATGGCTCCGGACAGGCCGGGGCTCGTTGTCAGGTGTTGCCACCACATCATGGGTCTGCCGCACGATCGGGTGACATCTGAACTGGCTTGCCCTGTGGGGCGGGTGGGAAGGATGTCGC
Source organism: Streptomyces neyagawaensis (assembly GCF_023516595.1). Lineage (GTDB taxonomy): Bacteria > Actinomycetota > Actinomycetes > Streptomycetales > Streptomycetaceae > Streptomyces > Streptomyces neyagawaensis. Next base: position 46,466 of record NZ_JAMGBG010000048.1, read on the forward strand.
TGTGCAGATCCCCGGGCTTGCCGCGGTCGGTCGGATTCGGTCTCGTCAGAGGCCCCCCTTTACAGCCCGCATGCTGACGGAGTCGATCGCGCAGCGCGACCAGTCCAGTTCCCCGCGGGCGCCGAGTTCGTCGAGGATGACGCGGTGGAGCCTGGCCCAGACCCGGGCCCGGCTCCACTGGGCGAAACGTCGGCAGACCGTCTGCCGGCTCGGGCCGGACACAGGCGGGAGCTGCCGCCAGGTGCGACCCGAGGTCGCCACGAAGATGATCGCGGCCAAGGCTTCACGAGCACCCGCTCGACGCCGGCCGCCGCCCTGCGGGCGTATGACCTCGGCGGTACCACCCGCCGGAACAGCACCCACAACTCGTCCGACACCAGCCGCTCAACCAGATCCGTCATGCACGTTTCAACGAACGAGCACACCAAAGAACGACGTCTAAAACAAGCTCAGTGCCACGGAGAGGTGTGTCCTGCGCAGCCGCAGCCTTCGCTCAGCGTGCGGCGGCGGCAGTGGGCCTCGGGGCAGCCGTCGAGGCCCGGGCGTCGGCGCGGAGCATGGACGCACCGGCCGGGGTGAGGGTGTGCAGTACGTGCCCGCCGTGTCGGCTGCTGATCAGCAGACCCGCGCCGCGCAGTACCCCGGCGTGTTTGCTGACGGAGGACGGGGAGATTCCCGCCGCGCGGGCAATCTCCCCGGTGGTGGCGCCCGCTCCCGACGCCGTGATCCGCAGCACGGTCGCCCGGGTGCGCCCGAGCAGTGCGGTCAGCGGGGTGGCGAGAGTCGCTGCGGCCGGTTCGTGCAACAAGGGGTGGAACAGCACGGGCGGCAGACGGGGGTCGGCCAGGCTGACGGGATTGTCCCAGCAGAAGTAGGACGGTACGAGCCGTATGCCCCGGCCGTCCAGGTGCAGGTCCCGATCTGCCGGATAGCGGACGTTGAGGACCGGCGGCTCCCAGCGCATGGCGGGCCCGAGTCCGGCCAGCATCCCCTGGACACCGCCGTCGAGCAGGTGGCGGCAGGACGCCGACCGCTTGGCCTCCAGGTGAGCGTGGATCCTGTCGGCGAACGGGCGCACGGCGACGTCATGGTAGGCGCGGATCGCGGCCGCGAGATCCCGGCGCTCCTGCGTGCCGGTCAGCCGTCGCACCCACGTCGGCGCTCCGACTTTCCCTTCCAGCAGGGCCAGTTCGTGGCTCACACGGTCGGCCGGCGTGGACACGATGGCGTCGAGTCCGGCGTCCAGCCCCCCGTCGGCACAGCTCGGCCGGCTGGGTGTCAGGAAGTCAGGGAAGTACCGAGCTCTGGGAAACAGCGGCAGCAGCACCTCGCGCACGGTGCGGTCGAGTTGCCGCTCACGTAGTCGGGTGTGGGTAGTCCGATACCACTCGGCATACGCCCAACGGCCCGCGCGGGTCTGGAAGCGGTGCAGGCTCGCGGCCACCTCCCAGAGCGCGTCAGGTGCCTTGGCCACCCGGGTCGTCGCCAGGTCGGCGTCCGTGAAGTGGATCCGGAGCATGCCGTTCCCCCCTGCAGCCAGGGCTTTTTCCTTCTGGCGACACAGCATGGCCAGGTGGGGCTGGTGCTGGCAATAGTGAAGGCGACCAACTCGAACAGTTAGGGGGAATGATGAGGCGTATATTGGCCATGATCGCAGGAGTGGTACTGCTGCTGGGTGGCATGGCCGGTACCTCGGTGGCCAGTTCGGCGAACAGTGCCGGAAGTCAGAATTCGGTGTCTGCGACGGTGGCACTCAAATCGGTGAAGATTGCCGCAGCGCCGGCCGGATGCAGTCCGGGAAACTTCTGCTTCTGGCCGAATGCCAATTACTCGCCGTCGGGAAATCCGGGCGAGCTATCCGGTAGGAACGCCGACTGGTCCGTCTTCCGTCGCGGCGACTGTCCCAACAACAACTGGGACAACTGCGCGTCCTCGGACTACAACAACGGAAACAGCTGCGAAGCCATCGTCTGGACCGGAAGGTCGTACACAGGAACCGCGGGCATGGTCTTGCGCGGTACAGGCGGAAACTTCAACTCCACGTTCAACAACGCCGTCTCTTCGAACAGCTGGGCAACCGCTTCCGGCGGTACGAGCTCGGCATGCGGCGGCCCCGTGCCGTAACCGGTACCCAGAAGAACCCTGCCGTTCCAAGGTGTCCGCGGGCAACCGCCTGCGGACACCGAGCTTCTTGCGCCACCTTCCCACCCGACGACCGAGAGGGGTCCGGGCACCATGCGACTTGCCCCGCTCGCCTGCTCGGTGGCGGGCGTTCTCGCGCTGACCGCATGCGGGACATCCACCACCGGCAGCGATGTGACCAGCACTCAACTCACCAGCACTGAACTCGACCTCCTCACCCGTTCCGGGACTTTCGCCCGGATCAGCGTCGATCTCGCGAACGCGGAATCAAAGCTCATATCGATTTGCATGGCAGCGAAGGGATTCCGCTACCGCGCCGAGTCAGCGGACCCGGCGGCCGAATCCGATGAGGAACGCTCCCTGAACATGAATGAGCGACGCACCAGGGGATACGGCCTCGCCTCCCAGTACGCCTCAGAAAAGGAATCGGTCGGCACCGCGCCAAACGACGCCTATCTGGCCGGGCTGTCGAAGAAGAAGGCCGACGCGTACATGAAAACCCTGCGGGGCGGCGCCACGGACTTTCGCGAGATGAGGTTCGGCGGCGGTCGGAACATCACCTTCTCGGCGCGTGGTTGCGAGGCAGAAAGCCGTACATCCCTTTACGGAAGCCTCGACGACTGGGTGTCCATCGCATACTTCCCGCAGAATCTCAACAGTGAGCTCAGTTCCCGCGTGGAGAAATCCCCGAAGTACCGCAGCGCCATGAACGACTGGCGCACATGCATGCGCGGCAAGGGATACACCTACACATCCCCCGACACGGCCTACGAGCAGCTCAAGGACGACTACCGCACGCAGGGCGCCAATTCCGCCCTGCGTGAACGAGAGATCGCCGTCGCCGTGGCGGACGGTAACTGCGGGGCGGAACTCCACATCCCCACCACCGTCCTGACTCTGCGACGTTCCCACGCCCAGTCACTGCCGATCAGTGACAAGCTCCAGCTGCGGCGGCTGACGGCGATCTGGATGGCGGCCGCCGACAGGGCCCAGTGACCCCAGCAGGGCTCGGCAGCCTTCCAAAGTTGCTGCCTCATCTGAACGAGCGGCACCGACGTCTGGCGGTTGTGACCAAGCGAGGCTGCTCGGCCAGGGCGGAGTGCGGGCATCACTTCCGGAGGGCCGTGGGTTTGCCGTCCGGGTCCAAGCCGCAGGGCCATCGCCTTTCGAAAGCCGCAGCCGACAGGCTGACTGGGGGGCGGCGTCGGCGGCCTCCCCGTAGAGGCTTTCGGCACCTTCCCTGTCCGCCGTTTTTCCCGCGTCCGGGCCAGCCGGACCAAGGGCGTAGGTGTCGCCTACAACGGCGGCGGCACGCGCGAGTTGTTCGGCTACTTTCCGGTCCTCGGCCCCCTCCCGTGCCCTGACGAGATGGGCCAAAGCGAAGGTGTCTCCGGCGTCGGCGGCCTGTTGGGCCAAGGCCTCGGCGCCGACCCGGTCGCCCGCCTCTTCCCGGATCGCAGCAAGGCACAGCTCTTCCCGCATCGCGGCAAGGCAAAGGCGGGCGAACGTGCCTCCAGCGTCGGCAGCCTGCCGGTAGAAAGTCTCGGCGCCGTCCCGGTCCCCGGGGGCGCCGTGGCCGGTAGCTTGCCAGGCCAGGGCTTCAGCGCCCTCCCGACGCCGGCCGTGCCGGGCGAGCAATCGCGCATAAGACTCCAGTGCCAGACGATGCCCGACCTTCATACGAGCGCGGATCAGCACGATTGCCTCCCGTTGGCCCGCCCCCAGCTCTCCAGCAATTCCGCCATGGTCTCGGTGGCCGTCCACCAGCCCGTAGCCAGATACGGGGCGAGCATCTCCAGCGCCTCAGCCCGTCGTCCCTGTTCACCGAGCAGCCGCGCCCACTCCCGCGCGCAGAACCACTCCCCTCGGCCGGCCCACAACTCCACCGTTCCGGGATTGCCGAGTTCGAGAAGCCGGGAGACGAGGTGCCGCGGGACGCAGCCAGTCTGCGTCCGGGTCCGACAGTCCAGATCAGCAGCGTCCACGGCAACGTACCGTAGCCCCTCCCCCGGACATCACCTCCGGCTCCGCAGCCGACCCGAGCACTGGAGCGCGGCATCCCAGGGCGCGGTCGTGCATGTGGGCTTCGAAGTGCTGGGGCAGAAGTTCGTCGTCGCGAGCGTTCAAGCACGGGCAGCGCACGGTGACCACGCAGGGATGTGGGCCCTGAGGCAGCAGCGGAGTGCACTTTCCACGCGTCGAAGCCCAACCAGAGCGGCTCACGGATGACGGGTAACGGGGGTATCAATACGTGGTCGGGCGGGCCCGTGGCCTGTACCAGCGAGGTGAATCAGCAACCACAGCCCCGCCCCCACCCATGACCAGGGCATCCACACCACGATCCGCTGACACTCAGCCACTGCCACCCCACCGCCCAATCACATGCGCAAACCCTCGAGGAGGGCGGCGAGGTAGCGGTGTGCGGTGTCGGACCGGTCGGCGGGGGTGCCTCCGTGGACGTCCACGGCGTGGGCGATGCCGCACATGAGCGGGACGAGGTCGGCGGCGGCGAGGTCGGGGCGGACCACTCCGGCATCGCGGGCCCGGGCGAGGAGTGCTGCGCCGGCCGACGTGAGTGACTTCTTGAGTTCCGTGGTGCGCGGCAGGGCGTCCGTGGTCGCGGCGGCGACGGGGGGCAGGGCGGCGTCGGTGACCTGCGCCTCGACGGTGTGGAAGAGGAAGCCCGTCAGGCTGCGCCAGGGGTCGGCATCGGTCAGCGCCTGCTGGCCATGGGCGGCCAGGGCCTCCAGGCATGGGGCGGCGACGGTCTCCAGCAGCGCCTCGGGCGTGGCGAAGTGCCGGTAGACGGTGCCGACCCCGAGTCCTGCCCGGCGTGCGACGTCGTTGAGCTGCAGTGGTGTGCCCTCGTCGACCAGGTCGCGGGCGACGGAGACGATCCGCTTCCAGTTGCGGGCCGCGTCCTTGCGTAGGGGCGTCGTCATGAGGCCATGCTAATCGGATGATTCATCCGGATGGTTCCGTCGCCCGCCCGGTGCCCGCGCCGCCGCGCGTGCGAGGCTCAGGCGAGGGCGAGCGGTGCGTGCCGTTCGCTGAGTCGGCGTACGGCCTCGGCGACGCGGGGGTCGGTCGCCGCGCGGTACGGGGCGACCGGGTGCGCCTGGGCGCCGATGACGATGCCGGTTCGGCCCGTCAGTGTGTCGTCGGTGGCGGCCATGATGGAGGGCCTGGCTGCCGCGGACGCCGGACCCGAGGTCGAGCGTTCGAATGTGCGACGCACCAGCGGCCACAGCAGCCGCAGGGCAGGCGAGACGATCTTCGGGTCGGTCATGGTGCCGTTGGTCATGTCGGTCGCAGCCCCTCCGGGATCGGCGGCGAAGACCGAGACGCCCGTGCCGTCCAGCCGGGCTGCCAGGTCCAACGTATAGGCCAGGTTGGCCAGTTTGGCGCGGCCGTACCAGTGGAAGCCGTAGTAGCCGCCCGGCGGCTCGACCGCGTCGAACACTCGCTTGGCGACGGCGACAGCACCCGACGTCACGTTCACGATCCTGCTCGGCGCACCGGCCGCGAGTGTGGGCAGCAGCAGTTCGGTCAGCAGGTACGGCGAGAGGTGGTTGACGACGAACGACGCCTCGACACCTGCCCGGGTCTGGCGCTCGGCGAACATCGCCCCGACGTTGTTGACCAGCACCGTCAGCGGCTCCCCCGAGGCGGCGTGGTCGGCCGCGATCCTGCGGGCGAGCGCACGCACCTGGTCGAGCGAGGCGAGGTCCGCGGACAGGAACCGGGCCGGGTGCGCCGGGCCCGTCGCGTTGATCAACTCGACGGCCTTGGCTCCCCGTTCGGCGTCGCGCCCGATCACTGTGACGGCGAACCCCGCGACGGCCAGTCCCAGCGACGTCTCCAGGCCGATGCCCCCTGTTCCGGCCGTGACCACTGCTGTCTTCTTCATGTAGGCCTCCACCCCGCCAACCAAACGGATAACTCATCCACTTAGCTCCGGACGGTAGCACACATACGGATGAACTATCCGGTTGTGGTTTCGGCGCCGCGGCGGTCCGCCCGACAGGGGACAGGCGGATGACTGGGGAACCGCGTAGCCGTGGACAAGCGGCCGCCTGTCCGTCGGGCAGCGGCCGCTGCGGAGGTCGAGGTGGGCGATGCCGTCGAGCCGGAAGGTGCAGCCGGGGATGACGAGGGCCGCGCGGCCGGCCGGATGGGTGTTGCGGGGGTCGGCGTCGCGGAGGCGAGCCAGGTCTGGGTGTGGGGCCCGAGGCGCAGCAGGGTGTAGCCGCTGCCGTCGGGACGGCGGGCTTCGACGTGGACGTCGTAGTAGGTGGTGGCCATGCGGAGGTCGTCGCCGAAGGGGAGGTTCGCGGCGGCGTGGGTGAGCATCGCGTAGACCGGCTGGTGTCGGAGCTCGGATCCAGCTCGGCATGACGGGGGTGCAGCAGGTCGGCCGCCGGCCCCGCGACCGGCTCGGCCGGAACGGTGGCCGGCGAACGTGCTGTGCGGTGGTGCGCCGCCCGCACAGCACTGACAGGAGATGTCAGTCGCGGTAGCCGGTCGCCCGGGCGGCCGAACGGGCGGGTGGGTCAGGCCGACGCCGGGGAGCCGGAAGGCGCCGTCCAGCCGGGGTGCCTTCGTTGCGGCGCGGTCCAGCCGAACTCGGCGTCGACTCGGGGTCGTTCCGTGTTCATGGCGCGCTGGGCGCTTCCTGCGGTCGGTAGGGCGAGTCGGGGAGGTCGGTCAGGCGTCGCGCCCAGAAGGGGCGGTCGGCCCAGCGGGCCTCCTGGGTGTGGATGACTCGGTGGCCGCGCAGATACGCGCTCCGTGCGGCCGCGACCTTGTCCGCGTATGCGGCGAGGGCCGAGTCCGTGCCGTAGGGGGCGCGACCCAGACGGGTGTCGACGGCCAGGCCCGCGCCCAGCCCGGTGTAGAGAGCGGTCAGCACGCCCTGGGAGGAGAGCGGGTCGAACGCGACCGCCGCGTCCCCGGCGGCGGTCCAGCCGTCTCCGTACACCGTGTCCAGGTGCGCCGTGTGCGCGGCGGCCCGGCGGGGCGCGGCAGGTGACGTGGGCGGGGGCCCGTCCCGGTGGACCCATCGGGACACGTGGCGGGTGGCCGTCATCCGTCGGCGGAAGTGGCGTGCGGTGTGGGAAGCGGCGGGCAGGTCGGCGTCGGTGAAATAGGCGACCAGTCGCCCGCCGGAGGGCTGCGGAGCGGTGTACCACCAGCCGTCCTCGTCGGACTCGACGAGGGAACGGCGGTCGGTGTCCAGCGGGTCCGCCTCCAGGGGCACGTACAGAGCTGTGAGCCGGTCCCCGACCCGCCGCCGGGCCCCGCACCGGACGGCGATCGCGGCAGCGCGGCCGGTGGCGTCGATCACCCAGCGGCAGCGCACCGTACGCTCGCCACCGGACCGGGTACCGGCAGGGCCGGTGCCGCCGCGCAGGACCAGGATCCAGCCGCCGCCCGGCGTCCGCGCGGTGTCGCGTACGGCCGAGCCCTCGGCGACCTCGGCCCCCGCCGCGCGCGAGGCGTCGCGCAGACGCCGGTCGAACAACCGCCGGTCGAGGTGCCAGCCGTGGCCGTGCGGGTCGTTGATGAAGTCCACGGCGTGCAGGTCGGCCGATCCCCACGCCGAGAGGCTGCCGTAGCAGGGCAGATGCCCGGAGTCGAGAACGCGGTCGGCGACGCCGAGGTCGCCGAGCAGTACCCGTCCGGCGGGCACGAGCGTCTCGCCGACCTTGGGCGGCCCGGTGCCGGCGTCCGCCAGCAGAACCGTACGGCCGGCACGGGCGAGCACGAGCGCGGCGGCGCAGCCGGCCGGGCCGCCGCCCGCCACCACGACGTCGTAGGTGTCCGTGCCGGGAGCGTGTGCGGCGCTCACCGCGCGTCGCGGAAGGGGTCGAGTAGCTCGAGATATCCGGCGGTGATCTCCTCCTCGCGGTAGCCGGTGGCGCGGGCGGCCTCGCCGACCACCTGTGCCGCGGACTCGGCCTCGGCGGTTTCGGGGGTGGGCCTGTCCTCGGGCCGGATGCCCGCCGCCGCGGACAACACGTGCGGGCCCGCCTCGGGCATGTGCAGGTTGACGAGGTTCGCCGTGTCCGGTGCCTGATCGAGCGGTTGTCCGGGGCGCGACTCCACCAGGATCCGTTCCGGGAACTTCCCGTCGCCCACGGTGTAGTCGCGCACCTCGACGATGCCGAGCTTGGGCCAGTCCTTGATCATCTGTGTGCGCTGCTGGTTCATGGTGCCGTTGAGGCCGCGCAGCCAGGTCGCCCGTCGCTCGAACGCCTCTTCCCGGACGCTGTCGTCGCTCCCGGTCGACGGCTTGTTGACCTTCTCGAAGTCCTCCAGCTTGAGGACATGGTTGGGTACCTGGGCAGGCCAGAAGGTCGGCAGGTAAGGGGTGTACCGGGGCCCCAGGTTGGCCAGCACCTCATAGCCGGAGCGGCAGCTCGCGGTGTCCGCCTGCCAGGGGGCGGCCATCCAGCGAGTGAGGTCTCCGGGCCCCTGTGCGTGCAGGGGGCCGTTGGCGGCGAGCGCCTCCTGCGGAGTGAGGGTGGGCCCGTAGTCGGGTTCCGAGGTGCCGGTGGCGCGGTGCCGGATGCGGAAGGGTTCACTGAACATGGTCGCGTGCCTGATCGGCCAGGTGACCTCGCACCCCGGGTGGAACGCGTCGGCGGCGCAGTTCTCCAGGGCCGCCCGGTCCAGCAGCCCCGGCTGCTCGCCGACAGGGGCGTCGTCGACCGTGGGCCGCGGCTGCCACAGGGACCCGGCCCGGAAAGCCCCGTCCGCCCAGCGCTGCAGCATCCAGTCCTGGGTCGGCGTCAGCACCAGGTGCTGACGCACGGACTTGGGCTTGCTGGCCATGGCGTCACCGTAGATCCACGGCCACGGCAGCGGGGACATTCCGTCCCGGTCGTAGTCGCGCAGGGCGGCGTACGTCTGGCGGCGCAGTTCCCGGTTCCGGTCGGACGGATCGGCGAGCCTCTTCCGCATGGCAGGCGAGAGGAAGAAGTGGGGGCCGTTCCAGCCGAACTGTGCCGCGAATCCCTGGTTGACCCACTGCAGATCGCAGAACCGGCGGAGGATCGGCTCGATGTGATCGGTGAACGAGATCTTCTCCGGGCGGGTCAGCGAACCGGCCTGGACGAAGACGTCGAAGAGCAGGTCGTGGAGGGTACGGATGGACTTCACGCCGGGGGCGTAGTGCGGAGGCCCGACCACGACCCAGGCCGGGGCGGCGGTCAGATCCTTGCCGTCGATACGGACCTTCGCCGTCACCGGGCCGTCGGACACGTCGTCGTACCAGGTGTTGTTGTTGGCGACCCCGGTGATCGGCTGGTTCTTGTAGGAGGCGGAGTTTCCCCGGCCACCGAGCACCACCAGGCGGCCGTCGGAACGGGTGGAGATCTCGCCGAGGTACACCGCCTTGCCCATGATCTTGCCGGTGTCGAACTTCTGCGTCTCGGTCTTCGAGCCGCGGACGGTGCGGCTTCCGGGGTCGTTGACCAGCTTCTTCCTCTCGGCGCCCACGACGTCGGCGTTGCGCAGAGCGTATTGCTCTGCCGCGAGCGTCTTGCCCTCGGGAATGTCCAGCGCCAGATGGAACTGGTACCAGGCGGCCTTCTTGTTGGCCAGATGCACCGTCCACTCGATCTCGGAGACACCCTCGGCGCCCGGCTTCAGCTCCCTCACCACCTCCCCCGCGGCGTTGTAGCCGTACACACGGAACCGTGCGGCCTGTCTGCGGAGCGCCCCGGAAGCGTCCTTGTAGGAGCCGGGGTCGGCTGGTTTCTGGTCCGGTGATTCGGGGCCGATGAAGGGTGCTTCGACACTGTTGCCGACCCGGGCGACACCGATGGCGGGGTGAATCTTCACCTTCACGATCTGACTGTCCATCGAAGAACCTTCCGTTGGGGGCCGCCGGGATGCGGTCTCGAATGTAAGACGTGCAATTCCGCCCGGGGGTCACACCGCGCAGGAGCTGATCGACGTCCGATCATCACGGACCTTCTACCAACTGCTGCCGTGGACGTGCGAGTTCGCCCCGGTCGGAGGTGTGTGGCCGCACCTGAGATCGCCGGCGGAGCCCACCCGCCTCATCGACGGCCTCCTCGCCAAGACCCGCCTCGGGCTACCGGCCGGCGTGCCCTCGGCCATGGAGGTGCGCCTGGTCGAGGAGAGCGCCCTCGCGCGTCAGGGCGAAAGCCGACACCGGTGCGGCGGCGCGCGTACCGGAGGCTCTTCCTCCGCGACAAGTCTGAGCTCACCCGTGGCGTCCCGCAACAACAACCGCGGGCGAGGCCACGGCCTCGAACACGACGAAGGTCTGCGGGGAGGCTCGGGGTCAGGGCTCCCCCGGCGCCGGTCCGTCACCGGTCCGGGGTCGGTGTGGTCCGCAGGGGTGCCCCAGACGGCCGGTCAGGCGCCCAGCCCAGCGCTGAGCCGGGCGCCTGACCGGCCGTCCCCCGAGGGGCGGCCGGTGAGGCGGCGGACGATGCCCTCCGGGCAGGGGAACTTGCTGACCGTCGCCTCATGACAGTCGGCTTGTGAACCATCCTCCCCTCCCCCGGTCCCCCTGGAGGGCCGCCGAGCCCGGCCCTCCAGGGGGCACCGCGTGCTACACGCCCAGGCCGGAGCCGTGCCCGGTGCCGCGCCGGGCGAGGTGCAGGGTGATCTGGAACCGGCGGACCTTGTCCCAGTAGACCTCGTGTTTCAACCGCGGTCGGCGTACAGGTGCTTGGGGCGCCGTAGTGGCTGGCCGCGCTTGCCGCGGATCGGCGGGACGGCCTGAAGCAGCGGGATCGGTCAGGTGACGTCGTTGCGGTTACGGACGGTGGTGATTGCCGCACGCGGGATGCCGTGCGCCTCGACGAGCAGGTGGTGCTTGCTGCCGACCTTCCCCGGTCCACGGGGGACGGACCAGTGGCCGATCCGCCCTTCATCGCGCGGATGTGGCCGGAGTCGACCGCGGCGCGGGAGAAGTCGAGCAGGTCTGCGGCCCGCAGCTCGGAGAGCAGCAGCTCGTGCAGGTACTGCCAGACCCCGGTCTCGTTCCAGTCCCGCAGCCCTCGCCAGCCACGTCCCCGACTCGAAGGCCAGCTCCTGAGGCAGATACTCCCTGCGGATCCCGGTGTACAGCACGAACAGGATCCCGCACAGCACCTGGCGACTATCCAGACGCTTACGACCTGGACGCCGCAGATTACGCGGAATGACCGGCAGCAGCGGCTCGATACGCGCCCACAATCCGTCGTCGATCTCCCACGGTCTGGCAGTGGTCTTCCTCGTCTCGACCGGCCCCACCCCCTTCGGCAAGCGTCAAAGAGAACTGACACACTGTCATTCCCGAAGGTTCGGAAACCTCCTTTGTCAGGAGTCGTTACACGACCTGGGCAGCCGCCGGGAATCCCGCGCCCGGTTCTCCACCGCAGCCCGGGCCGCCGCCGAATCCGGCGACGACCAGCCGCGCGCACGGGGCCTCGACCGCGGAGGCGATGGTCCCGCTCAACTACGGCGCCCCGAAAACCGCGGCCGGCCTTGTCGAACGGGCCCGGCGCGTCGCCGGGCACCGGCCAACGGGTTGCAGGGCAGTAGTCGCCGGAGCCGCCCTCCGCTAACGTACCGACCAGATGGTACGACTGGGCGTTTCCCGCGTACCCTCGCGTGCTTGATGAACCGCAACGTTTCATCCCCCCACAGGACAGAGAGTCCCTCATGACGCAGAACGCGGACCGCGACAGCCTGGCCCTCGCACGCCAGACCTGGAGAACTCTCGAGCCTTACCACGGGGCTGTCTACTTCTCACCCGAAGCCGCAGGGCAGTACGCCGAGTTGGGCGTGGACGCCAGGACGGGGTACTTCGCGTCCCGCTCCGCCGCGCTCGGCGCCGCTCCGGCGGATCTGGTCATCGCCACGTTCTACAACTTCAATCCCCAACTGGTACGCCAAGCCATACCCGCGGCATGGGAAGCCGCCACGCCGCAGCGGTTCGCAGCCGCCCGGCTCACCGGGATCGACGCCACGCTCCGCCGCGTCCTCGGCACGGACGTCTCCTCACCGGCCATGGCCCGCGCGGCGGAATTGGCCCGTACCGCGGCTGAAGTGACCGTGCGCCATCCACAAGGCCGCCCCCTCTTCGCCGCGCACGCCGCACTGCCGTGGCCGAGTGCACCCCACCTCGTGCTCTGGCACGCGCAGACTCTGCTGCGGGAGTTCCGTGGCGACGGACATGTGGCGGCACTGCTGACTGCCGGGCTGAGCGGGCTCGAGGCTCTCGTCGCGCACGCCGCCACAGGCGACATCGACGCAAGGGTGCTGCGTGACTCGCGGGCATGGACGCCGGAGCAGTGGGAACAGGCCGTGCGGGACCTGCGTGAGCGCGGATGGCTCGACGACGGCCCCCACCTGGCCTTGACCGAGGACGGTATGCGACGCAGGGCGGAGGTCGAGCACACCACCGACAGGCTGGCCGCCCTCCCTTACCTCACGATCGGTCCTGCCGCCTGCGCCGAACTCCGTTCGCTGGTCCGGCCGTTCAGCCTTGCGCTGGCCAAGGATCTCATGCCGTGGGCAGTCGACCGCCTCAGCGAAGAGAACACTTGAGAATGCGGGCGCCCGGCAGCACGTGATGGCAGCGACGCGGCTGATGGCGCCCCGCCAGGCGGGTGTACGGGCACATCTTCGATGTCAACTGCCCCCGGTCGGCGGCCGAGAGCCAGCAACCGGCAGCTCCAGGCGAACCGGTCCGGGCACCTCTCCGACATCATCGGGGCAACCCACGGAATGACCCCAACTCTCTCTGTTTACAGTCAAGTTGGGAGGGGACGAAGCCTTCGGCGGGGCGGGCCCGGGGAGGTCGGATGAAGTGGCGTCGACATGTCAGCTCCTTGTTCCATTGCGCTTCACTCACGCGAGTGCACGCCGGCGGCTGCGAGTCCCTGGGGAACCGGTCACGCCGCTGATCTGCCTCTGGAGACTGTGGCCCGTCGATGGCTTGGTGGAGGTCGCGGATGGGCTGGTGGAGGGTCAGCGGCGTTGTCGGTGTGTGTCTGTGAGGTAGCCGAGCCGGGGGTACGTACTGCGGCTGCCGGCGGCCGAGCTGACCGGCGGGCCGGTGGAGGTCGCCGAGCCGGGTGGCTGGGGGCCGTGGGTGGACGGTGGCGGCTGGTTGAGCATCGACGGCCATCGCGTATCGCGTCGACTGGATCTACGGCCGGGCCCCCACGTCGATCCGCGGTGGTGCGGGCCACTCCTCCGACAGGCCCAGATCGACGATGCTCTGGAGTGGTTCGCCGAACGTCCGCCCGGCCTCCTCACTCGTGAGGAACCAGCATTCGAAGTGGTCGTCGAGGATGCCCCGGGTCGACGGCAGGAAGCAGGTGAACAGGGGCTGTTCGGCGATCCCGAGGCCGCGCAGTGCGGCGACCCCCGGGGCGTCGCCGAGGACGAGGCGGGCGTGGGCCCGCCTGCCCAGGGCGATGTCGGCGGCGCCCTCGAAGTAGATGGACGATTTCATCAGCATGCCCCGGAAAGCGCAGTAGTTGACCGCGGCCACCCGCAGCGGTAGCCGCGTCTCGGGCGGGCGTTCGATCTCGATGAGCATGCCCAGCCGGCCGTCGTCCTCGTACTGGCTCGAGACGGCCCGGTCGCCCACCTTGAAGTCGAGGCTGGCCCGGTGTTTCGGCATGCCCCAGATGCCCTTGCCGCCCTTGACCGAGATCTCGCTGCTCACCGGAAGGTCCACGACGTACTGGCCGGTGCCGAAGGTGCCGCGCAGCAGCCCAGGCAGCAGCGGCGGCGCGGGCCTGGGGCCGTGGGTGCAGGCGATGGCCACGGAGAACTCGATGTAGCGGCCGATGTCGGTGCGGGCGTAGTCGACGACGGTGACGACGAGCAGACCGCGGCCGCCGGGGATCGCGAGCGGGTGCAGTTCGCCGCCGGGCAGCAGCCGGGCAGCCGCCGCGCGGTCGACGGGGAACGCGGCCATCAGCGCGGGCGTGTCGGCGGAATCCACCGGCAGCACGAACGGGATGCCGTCGACGAGAGCGTGCCGTCCGGCAAGTCGTCGCTGCCGGCACGGGACCGGTGACCGGGTCGCCGACATGACCATCCGAGCCAGGCCCAGTGCGGGATTCATCGCGCCAACTCCTCCAGGATCAGCGGATAGGTGTCGGCCGCCGCGCGGCGGCCCAGGAAGACGTCCAGGTGGCCGTATCCGGGCAGGATGTGCATGCTGTCGCGGCCTGGGCGGTGGCGGTGCAGGAAGTCGAAGGTGCGGCGCTGACTCTCGGCGAGGAAGCAGCGGTTGTCCTCGCCCGCGAACAGCGCGAAGCGGGCGTCGGTCTGCGGTGCCCGGTCGGTGAAGGACAGTGGCAGACCCTCGACCTCGCCGGTGGCCACGAGATGGCCGGCCCGCACACACGCGTCCATCTGCGCGAAGAAGGTCATGGGGACCTCGGCGAACTCGCCGCGGATCCAGTCGTGGGTGGGCTCGTCGAGGTTCGCGTGGGACCACAGGGCCGGCCGTCCGGACCCATAAGTGAAGCTGACCATGCGGCAGACGCCGTTGCGGCACTCCCGGTGGGTGGCGCGGACGAAGCCGGCGACGCAGCGGGCCGCGAAGCCCTCGGGCCGGTCGCCCCAGGCCGGTGAGACGTGCGGCAGGACACGGCCGACGACCGGCGCCACCTTGCCGATCTTGAACCGGGACACGGCGGGCACGACGGGATGCAGCGAGACGGCGTTGCTGACCACGGTGTCCACCTGGGGCAGCAGCCCGGCCACGGCGGCCATCACGAACGACGTCGAGCCCTGGCAGTGCACGACCGCCTTGAGCCGGTCCGCCCCGGTGGCGGCGAGGACGTGGTCGACAGCGGCCGGATGGTCGTGGGCGGCGGCCTGGTCGAGGGTCCAGGGCATCGGGTCCAGGTCGATGGAGGCCCGCCAGTTGAGCAGCCACACGTCCCAGCCGGCGTCGATGAGGACGTCGACGAAGGTTCGGGGCAGCGGCGGCCGGAAGAGTTCGGCCCGTACGCCCGCGCCGTGCACGACCAGGACCGGACCACGGGTCGGCGGATGCCGGCCCTGCACATGGACGACGGTCAGCGGCCGGCCGTCGCGGGCGGCGAAGGGCCGCACCTCGGTGATGTGGTCACGGCGGGTCGTGGGGCGCGTGGGCGTGCGCCGGACGGAGCCGGTCCGGGTCCGGGGCCCAGGACTCCCGTGGCCTCGCGGATTCGGTTCGGGGCGTGAGGTCATGGCGTTTCGCCTCCCGGGCGATCACGACGGGGTCCTCGACCAGCCGTACGGTGAGGGGCTCGGCGGGCACCGCACGTTTGCGGCCGCCCGGCGCGTCGGTCAGGTTCCACCGATGGCAGATCCCGTCGAGCACCAGGGCGTGCAGGGTGAGGTCGCCGTTCGGCTCGATGTGCAGACGCAGGAAGCCCTTGTGGTCCTCGACGGCCTGCCCGGACATCTGCCAGTCGGCGACGGCGCCGCCGCGTGCCGACAGCACCCACAGGGCGAAGGCCTGCGAGCCGGCCACCGCGCCCAGCACCGCGGCGACCGCGAGACAGACCAGCAGCACCCCCCAGCCGGGCCAGTCGGCGGGAAACGGCAGCGCGACGGTGACGGCGAGGACACCCAGCGCCACCACGGCCTGAAGGAGTACGGCGTCGGCTGCCCGGGGTCTGGCCGGGCGTGGGCGCCAGGTCCGGCGCAGGAGACCCCACAGCACCACCAGGACCCCGCCGGTCACCGCGGTGAACAGGCCCAGGTCCGCGGCGCTCCCCTGCCGTACCGCGTCGACGGGCTGCAACCTTTCCTGCGCCACCGCGAACAGGAAGCCGAGAACGACGAAGGCGGCGGTGTGCAGGGCCGCGGTGAGCCGGCAGAAGCCGGGGTTGCGCCGGGCCAGCCAGTACGGGGACCACGGCGTCGCGATCCGGCGGGCGAGCCGGCGGGAGTCCGGCACCCGGGGGTAGGTGCTCTCCTCGGCGCGCGTGAAGGTCACCGGGGGGTCGTCCTTCTCCCACAGCCGGGTCCCCGAGGGCGGCAGCGACAGGGCGCGGGGCAGGGTGTGGGTCGACGACAGGAAGGCGCCGCCGAGTCCACACGTCACCATCTGCCGGCGCCGGGGGTCGGGCGGCGGGTAGGCGCACTCGGGCGGATCCGTGGGCAGGCGTTCGGCGTAGCGGGCGTAGTGGTGCTTGTCGCCGGTCAGCCACAGCCGGATCGAGGCGCCGGTGGGCACCTGCTCGCCAGTGCGCTGGTCGGTGCGGGTACGGACCACGGTGCGGTCGAACCAGTGCAGCGTGTCGAAGGCGTCGGCGTCGTCGACAGCCTTGACCCAGGTGGGTTCGGCGCAGCAGACGATCACCCCGTCGCCCGGTTGCAGCCGGGCCGACAGATGGTTCTGGAAGTAGCGGATCTGGGGGTCGTCCAGATACGCCCCGAGCTGGCTGTCGAGGCCGACCAGCCACCACTTGCAGGGCAGCCGTACGGCGAAGTAGCTGCGGGTCTGCCGGGTCCGCCAGCCGCCGACGGGCTGTTGGAGGGCGAAGGTCCGCAGGAACGCGGTGAGGCCGTCGTACCAGTCGTGGTTGCCCGGCAGGGCCAGCATCAGCGGCGGGACGCCGTCGGTGGACGGCAGGGCGGAGGCGTAGGGGCCGGTCATGCCGTCGCGGTAGGCGGCCGCCGAGGCCACCGGGTAGACCTGGTCCCCGCCGAGCACGAGCAGTGAGCCGCGCGGCAGCCGCTCGCGGTGGACGGTGAGCTCGTCGGCGGCGAGAGCCGAGGCCACCGACGCCGTGGGCTCGAAGCCGTCACCGAGGTCGGCGACGTAGTCGATCCACAGCTCGCGCGGATCGGGGTCCTCGAGCGGGGCCCGCAGGGGCGCGGCCCTGAGCGTGCCCTGGATCTCCCGCTTGTCGGCGTACGCGGCGAATACGTCTGCCAGTGCGACCTTGACGCCGGTCCGCACGAGGCAGGCCGGGTCCAGCCAGCGCACCGGCTCGCACGGGGTGAAATCGAGTTCCTTGGCGTGCGCGCGCAGCTGCTTGAGGTTCATGGCCTGTCTTTCGCAGGTACGACGCGCGCCAGGCTCCGGCCGTAGACGGCCCACAATTCGCCCAGGAACAGTTTGCCGAAGAGCTCCATCGCCCGCGCCGGATGCGGGCCGGTGGTGCGGAACGTGGTCAGCTGCTGGACGAAGTCACCGAGCCGGATGATGACGATCCCGGCACCGATGGCGGGCGCGGTGGTGTCGTGGTCGGGGTGGGTGTGCCCGGCGAGCAGGCGGACGTAGAGGGTAGAGGTGTCGGGCCAGACGTCGGCGCCGGGGTCGTCGTGGACGTCCTTGTGCCCGGTGAGGGTGAGCGGGGTGCCCTCCTGGGTGCGCAGGTGGAGCAGGTACCGCATGCGCCGTCGGCTCGCCTCGCCGTCCTGGACGAAGAGGTTGAACCATCCGCGCTCCACCTCCAGGCGCCCACCGAGGACGTCGCAGTCGACGTGGCCGACGGCGTCCGCCGCGTGGGTCGGCTCGGCGACGAAGCGCTCGACGTCGGCGGCGGTGATGGTGAGCCGGAAGCTCAGCCGCTGCCCGAGCGAACGTCCGAGCGCGTGCCCCTGCTCGGGGGCGTCGACATCGAGGGCGATGTGCCCCTTCATCTCCTCGGTGAAGCTGAGGCTGGTGGGTGGGTCGGTGGGTGAGGCGGCTCCGATGGGCGAGGCGGCTTTCGCGGGCGAGGCGTGGGCGCCCGGTGTCGCGGAGCCCGGCATCGCGGAGCCCGACGTCGCGAA
Source organism: Streptomyces neyagawaensis (assembly GCF_023516595.1). Classification (GTDB taxonomy): domain Bacteria; phylum Actinomycetota; class Actinomycetes; order Streptomycetales; family Streptomycetaceae; genus Streptomyces; species Streptomyces neyagawaensis. Next base: position 64,379 of record NZ_JAMGBG010000048.1, read on the forward strand.
CCCCGACGTCGCGAACCCCGACGTCGCGAAGCCCGGCATCACGGAGCCCGGCATCGCGGCTTCGGTCGGAGGGCGCGGCGCGGACCCGTCGGCCGCCGGTCCCTCGGGTGCCGTCCGTGCCGCCGACGCCCTGGCGGCCGCGCGCGGCGCCGATTCCCCGTCCAGGATCTGGTCGCAGGCCCGGTCCGCGACGGCGGCGATCGTCAGGGAGGGGTTCGCGCCCACCGCGCCCGGCAGCAGCGCGCCGTCCAGCACGTGCAGGCCCGGGAAGCCGAAGACCTCGCCGAGGTCGTCGCACACGCCCTCCCCCGGATGGCGGCCCATGGGGGAACCACCGAGCGGGTGCACGGTGATCACGCGGTTGCCCCACCACCACAGCGGGTTGTCGAGGAAGTCGCCGCCCAGCGCGCCCGCGATGTCCCGCATGGTCGAACGGACCCGCTCGAAGTACGCGCGCGAGGTGCGCGTCGTCCAGTCGACGTCGAGTTGGCCGCGGCGCAGCCGCATCCGGCCGTCCGGCACATCGCGCCCCATGCCCAGCAGGGGCAGGGAGGTCGCGGAGAGCATGGCGGGCCCGAGCAGCAACGCCAGCTGCCCGCCGACGCGCCCGGCCGGATCCACACCGAGGCGGGTCAGCAGCCGGTGCAGCCCGAATCGGAGGAGGCGGCGGGTGCCGCCCGGCAGCTGGGTGGACTCGGCGAGCCACGCGACGAAGTCCGGGTATCCGGCGTCCTCGATGTAGAAGCCGCGCCCCGCCGAGCCGTCCTCGTCGAGTGCGTCGCCGCCGCGCACGGCACTCGTGATGACCGGTCCTCTGCTGCCGTCCAGCCGCAGGGGCCGGCCCCCGTCGGCTTCGGCCGTGGCGCGCAGCACCATGGCGAGCAGGTCGCCGTTGCCGCTGAACCGGGTGCCCAGCGCGCTGCTGAGGCCGGGCAGCGCAGCGCGGTTGCGCAGCAGCAGATAGGTCGAGCCGAAGGTGCCGGCCGCCAGCACCAGTCGGCGGCAACGGATGCGGTGCAGGGGCAGCCGGTCGGTGGCGGTGCGGCGGCCTTCGCGGGCGGGATCGTGGACGACGTACGAGACGTTGTAGCCACCGCCGGGACGGGGTGCGAAGCCCCGCACCTCGCATCGGGTGCGCACGTCGGCGCCGTGGTGCTGGGCCGCCGACAGGTACGTGTGGTCCAGGGTGTTCTTCGCGCCGTAGTTGCAGCCGACGTCGCACTCACCGCACAGCCGGCAGGTGCTGCGGGGCAGACCGTGCAGATTGCCGTAGTCGGGATCGGTGATCTGCGCGCCCGGCACGGGCGGCGCACCGGGCCGGGGCGCGAAGGAGACGGCGAGGGGCGGCCGGAACACGGGCAGGCCGAGCCGACGGGCCGCCTGGTGCAGGGCGAGTGTCTTCGGGGTGTCCTGGTACGGGTACGTCGTGGCGCCGAGCATGCGCTCCACCCGGTCGTAGTGCGGGTCGAGGTCGGCGCGGCTGATCGGCCAGTTCTCGTAACCGCCGCCGGGCAGCGGCGACTCATGCACGAACCACCGTTCGTCCTTGCGCAGCAGGACGTTGGCGTAGATGAGGGATCCGCCGCCCAGGCCACTGGAGACGACGCCTTCCAGGCCGCGGAAGGACCAGAGGTCGAACATGCCGTGCAGGCCGTTGCTCGGGTCCCAGAAGTTGCGGGCCATGTCGGCGGGGCTGCGGGGGAAGCCGCCCGGCGGGTATGGCTTGCCCCTCTCCAACACCACGACCGACTGACCGGCCTCCGCGAGGCGGTACGCGGTGACCGCCCCGCCGAAGCCCGAGCCGACGACCACGGTGTCCACGTGGGCTGTGTCCTGGCTGTCGTGCGGTGCGTCGGCCATGGGTACTCCCTGCCCTGGCCCCCCACAACGTGCTCAAACCCCTTAAATATGCTCACACCAGGAGCAGATGCCAGCAAACGGGAAATTCAAGGAGTACTGCCACCCGGGAACGAATCGCGACGTTACTCGTACGAGCCCCACTCCGAACCCAGGCCCCCTACAGCGTCGCTGACGAGCACGTAGCGGGCGACAATGTGCAAACGCATCCTCCGGTAAGCGGCCTCGATACGCTCACATACTTCTTCGACGGACGCCGCTTGCCCGCCTGTCAGGCTTTCAGCGTACGGTCCGCGCCTGTCCGTCTCTCGGGCTGCCGTACAAGCGTGCTGCGTAAGCGTAAGCGTGAGGTAGTGCAGTCGAGCCGGCAGCCCACGACGGACCGTCACCGGCGCGAAGCCACCCGCCGCGGCGTCCAACTGCCGGGCCACGGCCTCGCTGCCCTTGATCGCCGTGGGCGCCGCACTTTTGTGGGACCCGGCCCACCGAGAGTGCGTCGGCAACCCTCGCCGGCCACCGGGCGCGGTCGTGCGGTGGCGCTCTCCCCCGACGGCAACCTCCTTGCCACCGCCAGCGGCGACCGCACGGTCCGGCTGTGAGTCACACCTACCCAGTGGCCTCCCACAAGCACCGCCGGCACGAAGTGAATGTACAGGTGGTCACAAGTCCCGATGCAGTCCGGACCGCATGACGTCAATCGCCGAAGACGTCCTCACCCTACAGCGTCAAGACTGAAGAAACTCCATTGACCGATCCACTTTGGATGGCATTCATCATTGAATCGTGCGCGAAATGCAAAATCCTGCCGACTTGCGATCAGGATTGCGGAGTGCTGCTCTGAAAGAGACAGGGGGTGAAGGGCTAAATGAGGCCCGAATGGGTGGCGTTCAGCCGGGGGAGGGCGACGACGCGTCGTGTGACGACGGGATGCCCCGCGCTGCGACCCGCTATCGGAGGTTCACGATGACACAGGTCTCTTCTGCCCGCATTCCACTACGCCAGATCATGGCCGCGCTCTTGACGGCCGCCCTGACGCTCTCCCTCTCGGTGGTACTCACCGTCACCTCGACGAAAGAAGCAGCCGCCTCGTGCTCCGCCAACCGGTTCAACGGAACGTGGCGCTCGTCCGACGCGAGGCTGAAGCGTATCGACGTATGGCAGGGACAGGACTGCCACCTGTACGCCAGGGCCTGGTCCGTCTGCGAGAACGACTCGTCGCATATCTGCAGCTGGGGAAACAGGAGAATGGGAGACAGCCCCGAGCCGAACTTCCAGTTCGTCGGATACAACTGGAACAACGCTGATGAGGTGCTGCACTTGCGAATGCAGGACAGGTCTCACATCTCGGTGTGGGACAGCACCACCTACCACAACGGTAGGAAGGTCAGCTTCACGGTCGCGATGTACAAGAGCCGTTGAGCCCGCGAAGGTCAGCAACTCCGCCCGCGCCGCTACTGGACGAGGCCCCCACCAAGACTGGTGGGGGCCTCGCCGCCGCTCGTCCGCCGCCCCCGACAGGATGCGAACCGCGCAGTGGTGGGGCCCTGTTCGCGGATACCGTGCTGACTCCACGAGTCAACGGAAGCACTGAGCGTTTTCAGCGTGGCCACTGATCGGGTGTTGCCCATCGGGTCGAGGTGAGGGCCGCAACGCACAAGGCGCCTGTGCCAGACACCAGGGAACTCTGCTCCCTGAGAACAACCCGGTGCATGCGGCTACCGAGGTGTTTCAACGCCTTGACAGCGACGGAAGCGGAAGTTGGTGGCAGTCGCGGCTGGCCCTGGACTGCGCCTGGTCTTCGCCGACCATCCCCGCGGGTGCAGGGAGTACCTAATCCGGGACCGGCTTAGACGTCGTCTCATTTGGCGAGCCTGCGGTAGCAGATGAGGCTGCAGGCGATGGCGGTGAAGGCCAGGAAGTGCTGAGCCTTGCGTTCGTACCGGCGGTGCAAACGGCGGCAGCCGCCCAGCCAGGACATCGTGCGCTCGATCGTCCAGCGGTGCCGGCCCAGCCGGGTGGAGGACTCGATGCCCTTGCGGGCGATGCGGTGCCGGATACCTCGCTTGCGGAGCCAGCGGCGCAGGTGGTCGTAGTCGTAGCCCTTGTCCGCGTGCAGCTTGGCAGGCCGGCGTCTGCGCGGGCCGCGGCGTGAGCGGATCGGCGGGATGCCGCGCACGAGCGGCTCGAGTGCCTGGCACAGCTTGCCGGCCGCGGGGTCCTCAGAGAGTTCCGTGGCCGGCCGAGGCTCCGGTGCCCGTCGGCTCCGTAGATCAGGTCGACCCAGGGGCCCCAGTACACGGATGCGGGGTCGGTCTCCCGCCGGCCGCTACGACGCCATGTGTCCCGGTCGGAGCACTAGCTGACGGGGTCCGGCTCCCCGCGGTCCTGCTGAGGGGGTGGCGGGCGGGCGTCCCCGGGGCAGGAGAGGTCACAGCAGGCGTCGGATGTCGCCGCGCACCCGGTAGAAGCCGCCTGCCGCGGTGTGCAGCGAGTCCACGACGTAGCGTGCTCCAGGCTCGCGTATCGCGCGCGGGAACTGGACGTTCAGCGCCCGGTCGTAGCCTTCGGACACCACGTGCACCCGGATGCGTCCCCCCTCGTTGACGCACTCCACGACGACTGCTCCCGCCGGGGCCTGGGCGACGGTGGTCACCGCGGCCACGGCCGTGGCCGGTTCGTAGGTCGGCAGGGCTGCGGCGAGCTTGACGTCCCGCACCACTGGCACCGTGCCCTGCTGCGCCGCGGAGACGGCAGTCTCGCTCGCGTCCACGCACACCAGCGAACCGTCCGTCGTCACCAGGTACAGCCGCTCGTCGTGGTACTGCATCGACAGCGCGGAACCGCCGCCGGTGCCGAGCTTCCACAGGCGTGTGCCGTCCTGGTCGAAGCAGTAGACGGACGAGGCCGCGTCGCCCGCGAAGACGAACTGTCCGCCGGGTGAGGTGGCGCATGAGTAGACCGCGCTGTCGCACGCGTACGTGGCCTCGATCGTACCGGTCCGCTTCGACAGCCGCTGGACCACCTTGTGGGCGGTACCCACGTACACTGCGTCGTCCTCCTGCCAGCCGAAGAGGACGCCTCCCCGGGTGGACGTGTGCCACAGTTCCCCGCCGCCGTCCGGCGCGTAGGCAGTGACGCCCCGGTGGTGGCCGTGGTAGACGGCTCGGTCGTCCGCTCGGACCATCCAGGCGTGTTCACCCTGGCTGCGCCGGGACCACTGGTGCTCGTCCTCGTGGTCGATGACGGTGAGTCGGCCTTCGCGGTCGGAGACGTCCAGGACGCCCTCGTGGATGTCGAGCCAGAAGATGTCGACGTCCGCTGCGATGTCGTAGGCAGCGAAAGGAAGCTTGGAGGACAGGTCGTACACCTTGCCGTCGTCACAGCCGGCGTAGATCCAGAAGTCGTCGGCCACCAGGCACTTCACGCCGTCCGGCAGACTGAAGCGCGCCAGCGTGACCCCGTCGTGGTCCAGGGTGTACACGTCCCCTGCCTGGTTGCCGACCCAGCAGCGCTCGCTGTCGACGTGGATACCGAACGCCGAAGAGCCGGTGGCGAACCGCCACAGCACGGGGGCGACGGCACGCGCGGTGGACGGTGCCGAAGCCACCTGACGCCGGGTCACCGCACGCGGCGCACGCTGTCCCTGAACGGCCGGGGAGTATCCCTTGCGGACCTTCTCGCCGACCTTCTTCGCGGCCGCGGCCTGCGCTTTCTCAGCCGTGGGGAACGTCGTCGTCTGGGTCTGTCCGCCAGCCCCGATCCGCCCGTAGCGCACAGTCACCACCTGCCCGTCGACGGTCACTTCGTAGAACTTGTGCGCACCGTCGCCCTCCTGTGACAACTCCAGGTACGTCGTCGACCCCGCGGCACCGGCAGACATGACACATCCCTCCCCACAGTGGGCCCGTGGCCTTTCCAGCGGATCCCACTGCTCACACCGTAGGGGGAGCCACTGACAATCACTCCGCGCCCATGGCATGGCAGCGGTCTACAAGCAGCGGTCCTGCACGGGGTACGCGGTGCAGACGTTGACCGTGGCGACGAAGCGGGGCATCACCGCCCGCTCGCAGGGCCTGCCCCTCTACCCCGGCCAGGCGCCGGAGTCACCCAACCGTGGTGTTGGCCGCCTTGTTGGCGACCGGCGCCACCGCCCATCGCGCTCGCCGACAGTAACTGGTCCAACGCGGACCCGGATTGGTGGAGCGGTTCCATCCAGTGCTCGTGGTCCGATACCCAGAACGTCAGGTCCGGTATCAACCGCGGTACGTCGAGCGCGTACACAGCGGTGGCCTTCTACTCCGGAGCCAACTACACAGGCAACCTTGTCGGCTGCCTTCACCAGAACGGTGAACGGGACGGCGACGCCAACGTCAGGGTCCGCTCGCACAAGTGGGTGACCGCCTGCTGATCCGCAGCCGGTGGTGGCGCGCTGGCGGTCCTGGAACGACAGGGCCGCCGGCGCGCGCTGTCGTGCAGGAGGGCGGTGAGGGGCAGCGGCGTTGCCGTGATGCAGTGGCGTGCGCGGATGAGCAGCCGCCAGGCTGTTGCCGAGCCGCGAAGGGCTGCGCCGCGTAGTACCGCACGTCCGTCGGCACATGCGCGCAAGTGGCCATCCCCTGTATCTGTGATGCGGCGAACAACTGCAGTGCGTGCTGCTTCAGTTGGGGGCTGGCGTCTGAGGCGTTGCCGGAGTCGAAGGGGGTTGGGGCCCCTACCCTGGTCTCGCCCGGTTCGAGCGGGGACCTGCACCTCTCTTTCGGTCGCGACCGGATGCTGCCCGAACTGGGGCAGCTGCGGAGTACCGGCGAGGCGGCCGCCCGCTCCCGCACGCGCCTGGTCTCTGCTTCCACGCCCACACCGGGACCGAAGGCGAGGCCGACAGGACCGGGACCCCGCGCTCTCTGATCGCGCCTTCCCCTCCCGCGCCTGCTCGTCCCGGATCAGGAGCCGGCGCATCCGATGTGGAGAAGACGTTTGTTCGGGCGCGATCGGTGCACACGATGAGCTGACACAGTCTTTACACGACGAAGCGGAGAGGCACCATGGGCATCATCGCGTGGATCATCATCGGCCTGCTCGCCGGCGCCATCGCCAAGGCTCTGATGCCGGGCAAGGACCCCGGCGGCATCATCATCACCATGCTCATCGGCATCGTCGGCGGTCTTTTGGGCGGCTGGCTCGGCAAGGTCATCTTCGGCGTCGACTCCATTGACGGGTTCTTCGACCTCTCCACCTGGATCGCCGCGATCGCCGGCTCCGTCATCCTGCTCGCCCTCTACCGCCTCGTCACCGGCAACCGGCATTCGCACCGTCACGCATGACCCGCTGAAGGCATCACGCCTCCGGACACACCTGGACGGCTCCCCTCCCTGTTCACAGGACGGGAGCCGTCAGCATGCACGGTCAGACCACCCAGCGACCAGCCTGCCGGTTGGCGTCGCCCAGGTTCTGCGCTTCCTGCCCGCAGCGCTGGGAGCGATCGGCGAGGCGGCCGCGGCCCCGCGACGCCGCCGTGCCGAACAGGCACCTGTGCAGCTCGGTGGCATCATCAGGCTTCTCGTAGGCAGACGCCCGGCGCGTCGTGCACCCGGCTGAACTCGTTTCCCGAGTGAGTTCTAGAAGCGTCCCCGGGGCGGGTCCGCCGGCACCGATCCGGTCGTCCGGGACGTGGTCCGCATGCAGCGCCCACCGGCCCAGGATCCGGGCCACCGCGCTCACCCTGCCTGTCATGGCGTATTCCTCGCTGTACGTCACACGCACGATCTTGTGCCCGGCCCGCACGGCGGCCACGGCCTCCGGCACGCCGTACGGCTTCGTGGACGGGGACAACCCAGAGCAGGGCATCGTGGGCGGGGAGAGTTCCGCCGCCGCGGTGTCTTCACCCGACCGAGTGGCGCGCCGTCAAGGGCTGTCGCCGCCTTGGTCCCAGCGGGCCGGGTCGCCGGGACGCGGGTCGTACAGCCGAGGACGGTATACGGAACCCCAGAAGCGGCCTCGAACCGGTGAAGAACAGGCGCATGCCGCCGGGCAGACCAGCACACCGCCCAGCAGCGCCATGCAGCGGGCCATGCAGCGGGGGGCAACACGTCATGCGGATCGGCAGAGCACCAGGGTCAGCGCCTCCCGCAGCTGACGGGTCGCCTCGGTGATGTCGGCGGCGCCGCCCGGCCGGCGCCAGGCCACGTACCCGTCGGGGCGGACGAGCAGCACACCCTCCTCGTCGATCTCCGTGCGGCGGCTGTACTCGCCGTACGCGTCGTGTGCGTCGCGGTCGATGACGACAGCGCGCAGGTCGAGACCGAGTTCCCGGGCCAGGGTGTCGGCGGCGTCGGCCCACAGGGCTCCGGCCAGGCCGGTGACGACGGAGAACATGCCCCTGCCGACCAGGTCGAGCGTCGAGATGCGCCCGCCCTTGTCATCCACGAGCCAGGCGTGCGGCAGCTTCGCGCCGGGGCGGGAGGTCGGGCGTGCGAAGAGTTCGTCGTCGCGGGAGATCGTTTCGACGGTGCCGTCGGGGATGACGGCGGCCGACGTGTAGCGCTGGTTGTGTTCGACGCCATGGGCGTTGAACTCGTAGTGCTTCAACTCGATCGCCTCGCGGATGGCCCGCCGCTTCTTGGCCCCGGCGGCGTCCGGCTGCCGGGCCGCGTGCAGCGCCTTGGAGATGCCTTCCTCGTCCCCACCCACGACGCCGAGAGCCTCGAAGAGCGGAAGGAACTGGTCCCGGGAGAGGTTCGCGCGTTCGACGATCTGCTGGGCGACGGGGGCGCGTTCGTCGGAGTAGGTGTCCAACAGCTCCGGCCCGGCGTGTCCCTTCAGGACGGCCGCCAGCTTCCACGCCAGGTTGTAGGAGTCCTGGACGGAGGTGTTGGATCCGAGGCCGTTGGACGGCGGGTGCCGGTGGACGGCGTCTCCGGCGCAGAAGACGCGGCCGACGGAAAGGCGTGTCGCGTAGGCGTGGTTGACCGTCCACAGGGAGGCGCTGTCGATCTGCACGTCGAGTTCGTCGTCGCCGACGAGGTCGCGGACGATCGCTGCCGCGGCTTCGTCGGTGAGCGCGGGCGGCGGGTTGTCGATGTCGTAGCCCCAGACGATGAGCCACTCGTTCCAGGGCCGGACCATGCGCAGCAGGCCCATGCCGATGCCGCCGACGTCGGCGCCCGGGCGCATGATCCAGTACAGGACGCTGGGACGGTGTTCGACGTACTGTGTGAGGTCGGCCCTGAAGACGATGTTCATGCTGCCGGCCTTGCCCATCTGCCCCTCCATGGGCAGCCCCAGCTTCTCCGCGACGATGCTTCGACCGCCGTCGGCTCCGATCATGTAGCGGGCGCGGACAGTGTGCTCGTTCCCGCTGGGCCGGTCGCGCAGGCGCGCGGTCACGCCGTCCGCGTCCTGCTCGAAGTCGACGAGTTCCGTGTTCAGCCGGACCACGGCGCCGCGCTTGGCGGCGTTGGCCAGGAGGATGGGCTCCAGATAGGTCTGCGGGAGGTCGATCATCCCGCAGGGGCTCTGGGAGGCGTACTCGGTCAGGCTCTCGTCGCCGGTGCCCCAGGTGCGGATGCGGCCGATCTCGTCGCCGAGGAGTGAGGTGGCGAACACGGTGTCGCCCATCAGATGGCTCGGCGTGCCCTTGTCCAGCGCCTCCTGCTCGATGCCGAGGTCGCGGAAGACCTCCATGGCGCGCTGGTTGGTGATGTGGGCGCGCGGGGTGTCGGCGAGCCATCCGTATTTGGTGACCAGGTGGGTGCGCACACCGTAGGTGGCCAGCAGCAGGGCGGCGGTTCCGCCGGCGGGTCCGCTGCCGATGACGAGGACGTCGGTGTCGTAGCTTTCAGGCGTGCTCATGCTGTCTCCATGAAGCTCTGTGGAAATCCGTAGGGGAACGGGGCGCTCAATGCCCGAGACGCGCGATGCGGAAGGTGAAGTCGAGTCGGCGCCACTCGCCGTCGACAGGCCGGCCGTCGGGCGTGGGGCCGGTGCGCCGGACGAAGTCCGTGACCAGGTCGTCCTTGACGCCGAAGACCGCGTCGCGCCGGCCCGGGGCTCCGTCGAGGTAGGCCCCGCCCCGGACGAACAGCTGGGTGATCAGCGGCTGGTGTCCGGGGGCGCTGATCAGGAAGTGCACGTGCGGTGCACGGTAGGGGTGGCGTCCGACGGTGTAGAGCATCTTGCCGACCGGACCGTCGTCCGGGATCGGGTATTCGGACGGCAGGATCGACCAGAACGTGAACCGCCCGTCGGCGCCGGTGGTGAACCGGGCGCGCAGCACCGGACCGTCCAGATCAGGGAGTTGGACGTCGTAGAAGCCGTCCTCGTTGGACTGCCAGACGTCCACGACGGCACCGGCGACCGGTTCCCCCTCCTGGTCGGTCACCGTGATGTCCGCCCACATCGGCGTGCCCGTGAAGTCTCCCGCGATGTCGCTGCCGTGTTCGGCGGCGGGCGGCCCGGCGACGTAGAAGGGGCCGAGGATCGCGGAGGAAGTGGTGTCGGGCGTACGGGAGTTGGCGAGGGCATCGACGACGCTGGACACACCGAGGGTGTCGGAGAGGAGGATGAACTCCTGCCGCGTGTCGGTGGTGATGTGGCCGGCCTCGGTGAGGAAGTCGATGGCCCGCTGCCACTCCTTGGGGGTCAGGTCGTTGCGGATCGTGTAGGCGTGCAGGGTGCGGGCGAGATCCGTCAGCAGCTGCCTGAGGCGCGGGTTCGTGCAGCCGTCGAAGCTGGCCGCGACCTCGTCGGTCAGCGCGCGCAGGTCGGGAACGGACCCGGCCGCCGCCTGCGGGCGGTGGCCGTGCCAGGCGTCCCCCAGCAGGTCGGCGAGGCCGGTGCGGGTCAGTTCGCGCGGGTTCGGATAGGGCTGCGCCGTGGCCAGTTCCGCCGCGCGGTCCAGGTCGGCCTCGGCCATGCCGAGATCCCGCAGTGACGTCGGTCCGCCGACCCGGCGGATCAGGTCGAAGACGCCGGTGGGGGCGTCGGGCACGCCCAGGGCGCGCGCGACGCGTTCCATCGTCTGTTCGGCGGCGGGGGCGTTGTACGCCATGGCGTGCGGGAGGATCACGGTGTGGGTCTCGGCGTGCGGCAGGCCGAAGGTGCCGCCCAGCGTGTGACAGAGCTTGTGGTGGAGTCCCATGCCGACGGCACCGAGGCAGCTGCCGGACAGCCATGCCGCCTGCAGCAGCTCCGCCCGTGCCGTCACGTCCGAGGGATCGTCGTGGAGGGCGGGGAGGGCTCGGCCGATGGAGGCGACCGCTTCCAGGGCCATGGCGTCGGTGACGGGATCGGCGTCCGGCGAGTAGAGGGCTTCCACGGCGTGGGCCAGCGCGTTGATGCCACTGGTCACGGACATGGCGATGGGGAGAGCGAAAGTGAGCTCGACGTCGTAGACGACCGTTTCCGGCAGGATCGCGGGAGAGGACCGGGTCACCTTGCGGCCGTCCACCGTCTCGCCCAGCACGGGGGTGACCTCGGAACCGGCGTAGGTGGTCGGCACGATGATCTGGGGCAGGTCCGTGCGGACCGCCAGCGCCTTCGCGAGGCCGGTCGTCGAGCCGCCGCCGATGGCCACCAGGCAGTCCACCCGCCGGTCGCGCAGGAGACCCAGGGCCTGCTCGGTCACCTCGACGGGGGTGTGCATGGCCGCGCCGTCGAACTCGGCCACCACCAGGTCGCCCAGGGCTTCACGGAGCCGCTCGGTGTCCTTGCGCAGCACCGGTGATCCGTCGGAGAGGAGCAGGACCCGGGACCCGCCGAGCCGTTCGGCCTCATCGCGGACCTGCGGGAGCGTTCCCGCGCCGAAGACCACCCGGCTCGGGCTGGCCGTGTGCACAAAACTCCTCATGAAGCTGCTCTCCGTGCTGCGGGGGTCAGGGGTCTTTCGCAGTATTCGAGGCCGTGCACCGGCGTTCCTGCACAATCTCGGCATCGTCTTGCACAGAAACGGCCTCGGCCGCCGCATGGTCCGTGCTTGCCCACCCGTGCGGAAGGCAGCGAGACTGTGCCGCGAAGGAGGGCGCATGAGCGAGATGGGACTCGGTGACACCCACGGAATCCTGGTTCGGCCAGGGGTGCGTCCCGTCCGCACGAGTGCGGGTCTCGGCTGGGAGAGGCTGTATGTGTCGACGCAGCGGGAGCTGCCGTACCGGGATGCGTTTCAGGGAGCCGGCAGCCACCTGGTGATCCTGCATCTGGACGGGCCCGTCACCGTCCGCAGGGGACGCCGCGGGTTGACGGCCGCGCGGCAGGTGCCGCCCGGCGGTCTGTTCCTGCATCCGGCAGAGACGGAGCTGGACGTGGAACTCGGCGGCTACCTGAACACCGTGCATGTCTACCTGTCGGACGCGGCCCTCCAGTCGACCGCGGACGGTGGCCGGCCGGTACGGCTGGAGGAGGAGTTCGGCACCACGGATCCGCTCCTGGAGCAGCTGGTTCTGGCCCTCGACGGTGTCGTACGGCGCTGGGAGCCCAGTGCCGGCACCTACGCGGATCAGCTCGCGCTCATGACTGCGGCCCAGCTGGCCCGTCGCCACAGCGTGCGGCAACGGGTCGACGAACGTGCGGGGCGGCAGGCAGGGCTCACCGACCGGCAGTTCGCGGCCGTTCGGGAACTCATCGACGCCCGGCTCTCCGAGCCGCTGGCGTTGGAGGACCTGGCCTCGGCCGCGGGCCTCGGCGTCAGCCAGTTCGCCCGGCGTTTCAAGGCCCGCGTCGGGTGCCCTCCCCACCGGTACCTCGTGCGCCTGCGCGTGGAGCAGGCCGCCCGCCTGCTGCGCGCGGGCTCCCTGCCCATCGCGCAGGTGGCGGCGGCATGCGGCTTCTCCCACCAGGAGCACCTGACCCGAGTGATCCGCGCCCATCTCGGCACGACGCCGGCCGCCCTGCGCCGCGAGGGCTGACGGAATCGCTGCGTGAGGCGCGCGGGACGCAGCGGGCTATAGTTCCCCGTCGTCGAACGAAGGGAGCGACGATGGTCGCGCGCCTTGCAGGTTTCCTCCCCGGCGATCTGACCGAGGAACAAGCCGCGGTCCACCAGGCCATCTCCGGAGGCCCGCGCGCCACCGGTCCCCAGCTCTTCGCCCTCACCGACAGCGAAGGACGGCTTCGCGGACCGTTCAACGCGATGCTTCTCAGCCCTCCGGTCGGAGCCGCGCTACAGAGCGTGGGTGCGGCGGTGCGCTATCGGTCCTCTCTCAGCGACCGCGTCCGGGAGATGGCCGTGCTCCTCGTCGCCGCACACTGGGGCAGCGCATTCGAACGAGAGGCGCACGAGGCCGTGGGGCGTGCCTGCGGTCTGACCGAGGAGGAACTCGGCTCCCTGCGCTCCGGTGCGCTGCCGGCCCTCACCGATCCCGACGAGACCGTCGCGCTGCGGACCACGGCCGCCCTGCTGCGCTGCGGCAACCTGGGCGACGACGAGTACGGCGCGGCCGTGTCGGCGATCGGCGAGCGCGGCCTGTTCGAGCTGACGACCCTGGTGGGCTACTACTCCACGCTGGCCCTGCAGCTCCGCGTTTTCGCAGGTGAGGAAGGCGAGCCGCGGCCGTCGGCGCCCTGAGGGCAGCTCGGTCACCCTTCCGGTGAGTGCTCTGCCATCCGTTTCGCGACCCGCGCGACGGTCTCGCGAAGCCACGTGTGCGCCGCGTCGTGGGTGTGGACGGGGTGCCACCAGAGAGCTTCGTGGAGGGGCATCGTCCCGTACGGCGGCTCCATGATCCGAATGCCTGCGGCGTCCCGCAGCCGCTCGGCGAGCCGGGCCTGGACCAGGGCGATCCTGCGGGTGCCGGCGACGAGGAAGCACAGTGCCTGGAAGGTGTCGGCGGAGACCTCCGAGCGGGGCTCGATGCCGAGCATGCTCAGCTGCCGCGTGGACGGTGTGTCGTACAGCCGCCGGTACGTCACCCAGGGCAGCCGGCTCAGGTCGTCCGGCGTGAGCTCGTCGCCCACCTCCGCATTGTCCCGTGAGACCACGAAGACCCAGCGGTCCTGGAAGACCTCGACCGCCGGGTAACCGCTGATGAAGCCGTGCGGCAGCAACATCCCGTCGGTGGTGCTCAGCAGCGCGGCCGTCTCCTCGGTGACCGTGGCGGGAGTCAGCTCGAAATGGAGCCGGACCCCGGGCGCCTCCGCGTGAACGGTGCGGGTCAGTTCGGTGCCGAAGACTGTCACCGCGTAGTCCGAAATGATGATCTTGAACTCGTGGCGGTCCTCGGCCGGGTCGAATTCGGCCTGGCTGCTGAAGACCCGTTCCGCCATGTCGCAGGCCCTGGCCGTCCGCTCCAGCAGCGCCTGGCCGAGGGCGGTCAGCTCGTAGCTGTTGCCTGTCCTGAACAGGAGGTCGTCGTCGAAATGCCGGCGCAGTCGCGCGAGGGCGCCGCTCATCGCGGGCTGGCTGAGCCCGATGCGCTGCCCGGCCTTGGTGACGTTGCGTTCCTCCAGCAGAGCGCGCAGAGCCACCAGGAGATTCAGGTCAAGGCTGGCCAGATGCATGACGCTCCCGAGGGCTGGTCGCCCGTCGGGAGACGAGAGACGAGACAAGAAGCTCATCGGTGCGGCCGATGAGCTTCATCCGGCGAATCGATTTCCCCAATCGGATGCGGGGCGGCCAGATTAGTCGCACCGCCACCGAGAGGACACATCCGTGAAACGTGATGTTGATTCACCGACCTTCTCCGGCCCCTTCGCCCTCGGCACCGTCAGCGCACCGGGCCGGGATCCGTTCCCCGCTCTGGCCGTGCCGGGCCGCCGCGTGCTTGACCTGCGGGCCGCTCTGGGCGCGCCGGCGCTCACCGTGCGCACGCTGCTGGAGGGCTGGGACGAGGTGCTGCCCCGTCTGCGCACTCTGGCCGCGGGCACGGCCGGCGACTGGCTGCCGCTGGACGGCCTGCGGGTACATGCCCCGGTGGAGCCACGGCAAGTGTTCCAGTCCGGCGCCAACTACCGGCAGCACGTGATCGACCTGGCCGTCGCCCACCGCGCCCCCGACGATCCCCGCACGGTCGAGGAGGCGCGGGCGGAGTTCGCGGAGGTCATGGACCGGCGGGCGCGCGAGGACCTGCCGTACGTGTTCATCGGTCTGCCGAGCGCGATCACGGGCCCGTACGACGATGTCGTCCTGCCCGCATGGGCCACGCAGCCGGACTGGGAACTGGAGCTGGCGGCCGTGATCGCCAAACCCGCCCACCGGGTCTCCGTGGAAGAGTCGCTGGAGTACGTCGCCGGGTACACGATCGCCAACGACCTCACCGACCGCGCCACCGTCTTCCGCCCGGACATGCCCGGCATCGGCACCGACTGGCTGCACAGCAAGAACGCGCCCGGCTTCACCCCGCTCGGCCCGTGGATCGTCCCCGCCGAGTCGATCGCGGACCCCGGTGACCTGCGGGTCACGCTGAGGCTCAACGGGGACACCATGCAGGACGAGTCCACCAAGGACATGCTGTTCGGGGTCGCGCGGCTGGTGTCGTACATCTCGCAGACCGCCCAACTCCTGCCCGGTGACCTGGTGTTGACGGGCAGCCCGGCCGGCAACGGCATGCACTGGGGACGGCTGCTGCGCGACGGCGACGTCATGGAGGGGTCCATCACCGGGCTCGGTGTGCAGCGCACCCGTTGTGTGGCGGAGACATCGGCATGAGCCTGGACCGGCGCGACCCCGAGGGCGCCATCGCCGTGGCCGCGAAGGCGTACTCGAACTGGGGACGCTGGGGAGAGGACGACGTTCTCGGCACCCTGAACTTCCTCGACGAGGCCAAGCGCCGCGAGGGCATGGCGCTGGGCCGACGCGGGGTGAGTTTCTCGCTCGCACAGCGCTTCGACATGAACGGCCCGCAGAAGGGCTGGCTCAGGCGCACCAACCCCATCCACACCATGCTGATGACCGGCACCGACGCGGCGCTCGGCAACCAGGGCTCCCCGCACGGCATCGGCGGCGCCGACGACCTCATCACGATGCCGTTGCAGTGTTCCACCCAGTGGGACGGACTCGGCCACGTCTTCGACCACGGCTTCGCCTGGAACGGCCGGCGGGCCGACAAGGTCGTCACCTCCGACGGCGACCTCGTCACCGGCATCGAACACATGGCCCCGCACATCGCCGGGCGCGGCGTCCTCCTCGACGTGGGACGGGTCATCGGCCTCGGTGGGGGCATCTCCCGCTCGAGCGGAGCCGAGAGTGGGGGAGAGCTGCCCGACGGCTTCGCCATCACCGAGGAGCACCTGACCGCCACGGCCGAGGCACACGGCGTCAGCGTCGGCCGGGGTGACATCGTCCTCGTGCGCACCGGGCAGCTGACCCGGGTCCGGCGCGAGGGCTGGGGCGACTACGCGGGCGGTGACGCACCCGGCCTGTCCTTCACCACCGCCGGGTGGCTGCACCGCACCGAGATCGCCGCGATCGCCACCGACACCTGGGGTTTCGAGGTCCGGCCCAACGAGTTCGAGAACGCCTTCCAGCCGCTGCACCAGGTCGTCATCCCCAACATGGGCCTGCTGGTCGGCGAGATGTGGGACCTCGACGCGCTCGCCGAGGACTGCGCCGACGACGGCGTCTACGAGTTCTGGCTCACCGCCGCACCCCTGCCCATCACCGGAGCCGTCGGCTCACCCGTCAACCCGATCGCCGTCAAGTAGCACATCGGCCCGATCGCGGTGAAGCAGCTGGATCGCACAGCCAGAGGAACAAGGGAGTTCCCCATGACCGACACCCGCCCCCAGCCTTCTGCCGGGGGTACCCCCATCGTCCTCGTCGTCGGCGGCGGCACCGCAGGAAACGGCCTGACCGTCCTGCTCCGCAAAGCCGGCATCGACGTCGACCTCGTCGAAGCCAAGGCCGACTGGAACGTCCACGGCTCCGGAATCACCACTCAAGGCAACGCCCTGCGCGTCCTGCGCCAGATCGGCGTGTGGGAGGAGGTCGAGAAGCACGGCTTCGGGTTCGACGCGCTCGGCATCACCGCTCCCGACGGGACGGTGCTGCACGTCGACGCACATCACCGCACCGGCGGACCGGACCTGCCCGCGGTTGTCGGCATGCAGCGGGCGGACCTCCAGCGCATTCTCATCGACGCGGTCCGGAGATCCGGTGCCCGTGTCCGGCTCGGCACCACCGTCCAGCAGCTGGAACAGGACGCCGCGGGTGTCGACGTCACCTTCAGCGACGGCACGTCGGGCCGGTACGACCTGGTCGTCGCCGCCGACGGACTGCACTCCGCGACCCGCGCCATGATCGGCATGAGTGAGCGGCCCGAACCCGTCGGCATGGGGATCTGGCGCGTCTGCGCACCTCGTCCCACGAGTGTCGAGCGCACCGACCTCGCTTACGGCGGGCCCTGTTACATCGCCGGTTACTGTCCCACCGGCCCGGACTCCCTCTACGCGTACCTGGTGGAACCCCAGCGGGACCGCGCCAGCCTCGTCCCCGACGCCTACGCCGAGGAGATGCGCCGTCTCGCCGAGCCGTACGGCGGTGCCTGGGACGAGATCCGCGCGTCCATCACCGACCCGAAGAAGGTCAACTACACAGTATTCACCCGGCATCTGGTCGAGGGCTCCTGGCACCGCGGCCGCGTCGTGCTCGTCGGCGACACCGCTCACAGCTGCCCACCTACTCTCGCCCAGGGCGCGGCGATGTCCTTGGAGGACGCGCTGGTCCTGGCGGAGCTGCTCGCCGGCCAGGACGACTGGAACGACGAACTGCTCACGGCCTACTACGAGCGGCGCGTCCCCCGAGTCCGGCTGGTCGTGGACGGCGCCGTGCAGATCTGCCGGTGGCAGCTGGACGGGGTACGCGACGCCGACGTGCCCGGTCTGATCGGCCGCACGATGACCGTGCTGACGGAACTGCCGTGACCACGCCGACCGTCGACGTCCACGCCCACGTCGTACTCCCCCAGTTGGAGGAAGCCGTCGCCGGGTGGCCGGAACGTGCCGCCGCCCGCGCTCTGGAGGCCCGCCGCACCGGCCCGGAGGCCCAGGCCGTCAGTGGGCCCATGATCCGTGAACGCATCCCGATGCTGACCGACGTCAAAGCCCGCCTGGCCGCGATGGACGCTAGTGGTGTCGACATACAGCTCGTCTCTCCCGTCCCCGACTACCACTACTGGGCGGACGAGGAGCTGGCCCGCACCGTGTGGGAGCTGGCCAACACCGGTGTCGCGGCACACTGCGCGCAGGCACCGGAGCGGCTGCGCGGCCTCGGACTGGTCCCGCTCCAGCACCCGCACCTGGCCGTCGAAGCCCTCGAACACGCCTTGGAACAGGGCCTGTCGGGTGTCGAGATCTCCTCGCACGCACCCGGCCGCGAACTGTCGGCCCCCGCATACGAACCCTTCTGGAGCCACGCCGAGGAGACCGGGGCGCTGCTGTTCCTGCACCCCTACGGCTGCACCCTCGACGAACGCCTCGACCAGTGGTACCTGTCCAACACCGTCGGCCAGCCCACCGAGAACGCCGTCGCCCTCTCGCACCTGATCTTCTCCGGGGTCCTGGACCGGCACCCGGAGCTGAAGCTGATAGCCGCGCACGGGGGTGGCTATCTTCCCACCCACATCGGCCGCTCCGACCACGCCTGGCGGGCCCGCCCCGACGCCCGGGGCTGCGCCCACCCGCCCAGCAGCTACCTCAAGCGGCTGTACTTCGACTCGCTCGTCCACGACCCGTCCGTCCTGCGCGAGCTGGTCCGGATCGCGGGCGCCGACCGGGTGCTGCTCGGTTCCGACTTCCCCTTCGACATGGGGGCCGCCGACCCGCTGGCCGCCCTGAGCGCCGCTCACCTGCCCGACCCCGACTTCCACGCCATTCGCGGTGCCAACGCGGCATCGCTGCTGCGCCTCGTCTGAGGCCACCCGAACAGGAGCCCCACTCATGACCGAGCGTCTGCTCACCCACCTGAGGCATGTCGACCTCGCCGTGCCCGACTACGACAAGCAACTCGGCTTCTACGCCGGCATCTGGGGCCTGACCAAGGTCGCCGAGGACTCCGGCATCTCCTTCCTCGCCGCCGAGGGCAGCCCCGAGCAGTACATCGTGCGCCTGCGCAAGGCCGAGGAGAAGCGCCTCGACCTCATCTCCTACGGCGCCGCCGCCCCGGCCGACGTCGACTCGCTGGCCGAGCAACTCCTCGCCGATGGCGTGCAGTTGATCTCCCAGCCGGACAAGGTCGACACCCCCGGCGGCGGCTACGGCTTCCGCTTCTTCGACATCGACGGCCGCACCATCGAGGTCTCCGCCGATGTCGTCGTACGCCGGCACCGCAAGATCGAGGAGAAGGAATCGATCCCGGTCAAGCTGTCGCACGTCGTCATCAACTCCCCCGATCTCAACGCCACCAAGGAGTGGTACGAGCGTCACCTCGGCTTCCGGCTCTCCGACACCCTCTGGCACCCGAGGATGGGTGAGGCGATGCACTTCATGCGGATCAGCTCCCAGCACCACTCCATGGCCATCGCCCAGGGCCCGCACACCGCCCTGCACCACATCTCCTTCGAGATGCGCGGCATCGACGAGTACATGCGGGGCACCGGCCGACTGCTGCGCGCCGGGGTGCACAAGGTATGGGGCCCCGGCCGCCACCTCGCGGGCGACAACACCTTCTCCTACTTCCACGACCCGCACGGCAACACCCTCGAATACACCACCGAGTTGGAGCAGTTGGACGAGGACACCTGGCACCCGCACGTCTACGACTTCTCCACCGACGAGGTCTCCGACCAGTGGGGCACCGCCAACCCCGTGAACGAACTGGTCGCCAAGGAGTCCTTCAACGACCCCGACCGCGGCTGCTTCATCGCCCCGCCGGTCTGATCCTCCCTGCTCCGGGGCGCGGCGATGCCCCCCGCTCATGGCCCTGAGTGCCCGCCGCGCCCCGGCCCAGCCCCTTGGAGCCCCCATGCGCTTCGCCACGTACGCATATCAGGGTCGCCGCCACTGCGGCGTGATGGACGGTGCCGCCCTACGTCCCTTCCCCGACGGCACCACACTGCTCGACCTGATCCGCTCCGGCCTTCCGCGAGCGGCAACGGACCTCCCACCCACCTCGGACCCGGTCCCGCTGGACGCCGTAAGGCTGCTTCCGCCCCTGGAACCGCCGTCCGTGCGGGACTTCTACACCTTCGAGGAGCACATCGAGGGCGTACGACGCTCCGGGGGCCACGGCGTACCCAAGGCGTGGTACGACGCACCCACCTTCTACTTCACCAACCCCCAAGCCCTGATCGGCGCGCACGACGACGTCCCGTATCCGCCCGGCAGCAAGGTGCTGGACTTCGAACTCGAGGTCGCGGTCGTCATCGGCCGCGACGGCCGCGACCTGACGCCCGAGCAGGCGCGCGACCACATCGCCGGATACGCCCTGTTCAATGACTGGTCGGCCCGTGACCTCCAGATCCGTGAGATGCAGGTGGGCCTCGGCCCCTGCAAGGGCAAGGACACCGCCACCACCCTCGGGCCCTACCTCGTGACCCCGGACGAGTTGGAGCCGTACCGGGACGCCGACGGATTCCTGCGCCTCGCCCTGACCTCGGAGATCAACGGCGAGGCAGTCGGCACGGACCTGCTGTCCAACATGAGTTGGACCTTCGAGGAGATGATCGCCTACGCCTCACGCGGAACTGTCGTGCGAGCCGGCGACGTGCTCGGCTCGGGAACCAGCGGCAACGGCGGCTGCCTGGCCGAACTGTGGGGCATCCGCGGCGAGCGTGTCCCGCCCCCGCTGAAGCCCGGCGACACCGTCACCCTCACGGCGGACGTCCTCGGCTCCGTCCGCAACACCGTCATCCCCGGCGCTGAGCCGGTACCCCTCCCGACCGGACGCCGACGCCCCCGGGCCCGCCCATGAAGCGGCTCCCACGCCGCTGACGCGTCACAGCCCGCCCTGCTCAGGCCCTGGGACACCCCATTGGTTGAACGGATGCGCCGGATCCGGGATACCGATTGTGCGGAGGGTGGGCGGCGGGTCCCCGAGGCCGCACAGTCGTCCCACCTGACGCCACGCCCGGAACAGCCACCGGCGTGAGCTCCCCGCAGCATGCCGAGCGCCGCCGGCGCCTGTGGGGCATGCCCACTCCCCCACCTCGTCCCCCTGGAGTCCACCATGCCCGCTTCCGTGCCCTTGCCCTTGCCCTCCACCTCGACCGATGACTCCACCCCGTCGCCCGTGAGCGTGTCGGGCCCGGCCCACCGCCTGCGGGTCACCGCGCTGATGGCGGGCAGCTGTCTGCCCGTGCTGGGGGCGGTGCTGATCGCTCCGGTGCTGCCGAAGATGCAGGACCACTTCGCCTCGACGCCCGGTGCCAGGGCGCTGATTCCCCTCGCGCTGACCGTTCCGGCGCTCGCGCTCGCCCTGCTGGCCCCGTTCGCCGGGTTGATCGTGGACCGACTGGGCCGCAAGCGTCTGCTGCTGGTGGCAACGGTTCTGTACGCGCTGTTCGGCACGGCGCCGCTCTGGCTGGACTCGCTGGGCGCGATCATCGCCAGCCGTGCCCTGGTCGGCGTCACCGAGGCCGCCATCATGACCTGCTGCACCACCCTGATCGGCGACTACTACTCCGGTCACCGGCGGGTGAGATACCTCGCCCTGCAGACCATGTGCGCCTCCGCGTCCGCCACGGCGTTCTTCGTACTCGGCGGCGCCACCGGCACGGCGGGCTGGCGGATTCCGTTCTGGGTCTACGCGGTGAGCCTCCTGCTCGCCCCGGTGCTGGCCCTCGCACTGCCCAGCCCTGTGGTGAGCGAGGCCACGGAGACCGCCCCGACCGTACGTCGCCCCTTCCCCTGGCGGCAGATGTCGGGCATCTGCGCCCTCACCTTCTTCGGGGCGATGGTCTTCTACACCGTCCCGGTGGAGATGTCCTACCTGCTCGACGACCTCGGGGTGGAGAACACCGGTGTCATCGGTCTGGCCACCGCGGCCGCGAGCGCCGCAACGGTGGCCGGAGCGATCACCTTCGCCCGGCTGAAGCGCTCGCCCGACCCGATGATGCCCGTCGTCTTCGCGTTCTGCGCGGTCGGCTTCGGGGTGATGTTCCTCGCCGGCGGCGTCCCGCTGCTGCTGGTCGGCGCGGTGATCAACTGCCTGGGTACGGGGATGATGCTGCCGGCGCTGCTCACCAGTGCCATGTCCAGGCTGGAGTACGAGGACCGCGGCCGGGGCACGGGCCTGTGGACGGCGGCCTACTTCGGCGGCTGTTTCGTCTGCCCGTTGGTGCTGCTCGCCCTGGAGTCGACGGTCGGCACGCTGGCCGACGCCGTGGGCCTGCTGGGGCTGGCCGCCGCCCTCCTCGCGGCAGGGCTGCTGGTGGCCCGGCGACGGGCCTGGAAGTCGGCCGACGCGGCATCCGCCTGACCCATATCCACTCCGGCCACGGTGAGATGTGCCTGTGCTGCCGAGGCTCCCGGTCGACGGCGGCCTCACCGCACGGGTCGGCCCCCATGCGGGCGCGGGCGTTCTTCGCCCAAGGAACAGCCCGCATCGGCTGGGGCCAAGCAGGCGTCGATGCCTCTGCCGTGCGGGCGATCACTCCGGGAAACGCGGTCCCCTGCCTGTACTCGTTCGTCTCCATGTGTCTGCTCCTCCGACTGCGCCAGTCGTCACGGTGCCGACGACTGGTACGTCGTATCGCTGTCTGCGGAGAGAGATGTCCGAGGTTCTGCGGTTGTCCGTTGGGCCGGTCACCGCATGGGGTGGGCGTATCCAACGCGCCTGGGGGAGAACGGCTGAGCAGATCGTCCGGAGGTCGAGCGGCTGGGTCCGGGCAGGTAGCGCCGGGTCCGCCGGTACGAGTGATGTGATGTCAGACCGCTCCGCTCCTCATGCCGGCCAGTGAGCTGTGCGTGGGCCATTGGGGGAATTCCGGGCGTGGTCGCCGACCTCCCAGGGGGCGGCTGCCGAGGCCACCCTTTCGGCGGGCCACCGAGATCGAGCGGGCGTCGTTGTGGACGGTATGACACCGCGGCACGGTGGTCGGCGTCGGAGGCGGAGCGGGCACGCCATGTCAGCCCCTCCCCTGTCTCCGGGGCGAACACCTCCGCTGTGATGGCGGGTTGTGCGGGTGTGGAACCGGCTGGTGGTGAGGCCGTGCTGGTCGCGGACGGGTCGGCGCATCCGGTGGACGACGTTCAGGGCGGGTCGCCCGGCGGAGGTGTGTATGAGTGGTTCAAGCGGACCGGCCTGGGCTCCTGAGGGGCGGGCCGGGCTCTGCCGGTTGCTGCGGGAGCAACTCGTCGAGACGATCGATGTCATCCGCCGACAGGCGGCTGTCGTGCTGTCGGCCCCGGACGTCGAACCGGAGACCGAGAGGGAGAGGCCGGCCCCGGCCCAGGTTTCCCGGAGCTGAGGGTGTCAGGGACGGCGGCACATGCCCTCCAGCCGCTTCATCACGTCCTGGAAGATCTTGTCCGGACGAGCTGCGTCTCGCGAGCCCGGACCAGTCGGTACACCCGCAGGTGGCGGACCGTTCCCACGCCGTAGGGGGAGCCTCCTTCATAGAGGCATTCGCTGGCCGGTCCGAACCAGCGGCACACCCCGATCTCCGGGCCCGACGGCGAAGCGAAATGGATCGTCCAGCAGGCCGAGGACGTCACCGCCTTCATCCGCTCACGCCGGGTCGGCGAACTCATCGAGGAGTTCACCGAGCGGGAGAAGGGCATGGCAGCCGAGCTGTACGTGAGGGCCCTGGAGTTGCACCGGCTGAACCAGGAGCTGCGCCAGGCACACGCCCGCGAACAGCAGGTCGCCATCACCCTGCAGGAAGCCATGCTCTCCGTCCCCGACCCGCGCCGGCACAACCAGGGATGGCACCCAGCCCGAGCTGACCGCCGCCCGGCAGAGGCGCGCCTGGTCCACCGGGCCCCCGACCACACCACCACCAGCCGCACGCCGGAAGCAAAGGCGTGGCAGCGCTTGCTGCACGTGCGGGTCATCGTCGACGCCCACACCTGCCTGGTCGTCGCCACCGACCGGCCCGGCGAGCCCAGGACGGACTCAGTCCCCGGCGGTCCTGGCGGGCTCAGTCCCCGGCGGTCCTGGGCCGGCGCGGGACTTGGGGTGACTTCGCGGCCTCGGCCTCCGCCTTGGCGTCGCTCACCGCCGCGGCGGCCTGCTTCTCCGCCTCGTCCGCGGCCGCGGCGGCATCGAGGGACACGATCGAGCCCGCCTCCAACTGGGGAACCCTGCCGTCGTCGGGGCTGTCGCGACCGTCTGCGGCGGCTGCCTGCTCGGGCCGCCCGGAGGCGGCGGAACCTGCCGCCGACTCGTCGCCGAAAGCCCGGGTGACGGTTCGTACCGCCTCGGTCAGCTCCCCGGGGATCACCCAGAAGGTGTTGTTGTCGCTGCTTGCCAGGTGCGGGAGTGTTTCGAGGTACTTGTAGGCCAGGACCTTGGGGTCGGCGTTGTTGCGGTGGACGGCCTGGAAGACGAGTTCCACCGCCTTGGCCTCGCCGTCCGCCCTAAGGATCATGGCTTGCTGCGCGCCCTGGGCTTCCAGGATGTCCTTCTGCTTCGTGCCTTCCGCGGTGAGGATCTTGGCCTGCCGCTCCCCTTCGGCGTGCAGGATGGCCGCCCGCTTGTCACGCTCGGCCCGCATCTGCTTCTCCATCGCCTCCTTGATGGTGGCCGGCGGATCGATGGCCTTGATCTCGACGCGGTTGACCCGGATGCCCCACTTGCCGGTGGCGTCGTCGAGGACGGCGCGGAGCCGGGAGTTGATCTCCTCACGAGAGGTGAGGGTCTCCTCCAGGTCCATGCTGCCGATGACGTTGCGCAGCGTGGTCACGGTGAGCTGGTCGATCGCCTGGAGGTAGTCGGCGACCTCATAGGCCGCCGCCCGTGGATCGGTGATCTGGTAGTAGAGGACGGTGTCGATGTTCACCACGAGGTTGTCCTCGGTGATCACCGGCCTGGGGTCGGACGAATAGACCTGCTCCCGCACGTCGAGCTTGGTGTTGATGCGGTCCGCGACCGGCACGACCAGGTTCAGTCCGGGTTGCAGCGTCCGGCGGTACCGGCCGAACCGCTCGACGTTGTAGCGGCGCGCCTGGGGCACGATCCGCACACTGGAGGCCACGAGGAGGACGACGACGAGGATCGCCACGAGGAGGGGGACGACGAGCGGATCCACAGTGCCTCCGTTGAGGTGTGTTCAGCCGTTCACGGAAGGAGTTCGCGGGGGTAGACGACGGCCGTGGCGCCCTCGATCTCCATGACGTCCACCCACGCGCCCGCCGGGATGACCAGGGTTTCGTCGAAGGCGCGGGCGGACCACTCCTCACCGGAGAGTTTGATCAGGCCACGGGTCGCGGTGACCTCCTGCATGACCTGGGCCCGTTTGCCGATCAGGGCGTCACTGCCGTCTCGTACGAGAGGTTGCTGTGCCATGTGCCGCAGTACCACGGGACGGATGAGGAAGAGGCCCGCCGCGGCCGCCGCCGTGAGGGCCACGAGCTGGCCGAAGAGCCCGATGCCCACACCGGCGACCAGGGCGGCGACCAACGCGGCACCCGCCATCAACCCGAGAACCAGCGTCAGGGTGAAGGCCTCCGCGGCGCCCAGCGCCGCGGCGACGAGCAGCCACACGAACCACGGCATCGCATCGCCCTCCTCAAAGGGGCCTTCTCCACCAAGCTACCTCCCGGGGACGCCTGGCAGACAGAGGCGGTGACTGCCCTTCTCGGGTACGAGGGGCATGCCCTGCCACCACGGTCACACCCCGCGACCGTTGGGGGGTTCCCGGCCGTCGCCGCGTCACCGGAACCCACGGCCGCTCAAGGACTTCGGCACCACCTTCCAGCGCTTCCTGGTGCGGCTCGACCGGCCGGTCCGGTGGCGGGGAGTTCCACCGGCGGTCCGGGCGGCGTCGAGGTGGAGGGCCAGGACGGGACAGGCCGCGGCGGCCCGGCGGGCGTGGGTGAGCAGGTGGTCGGGCACCTCCCGATCCTTGATGACGGGGTAGCCCCATTCGTCGAGGTCGATCAGCTCGGGGAGCAGTTCCCCGCACAAGCCGTGCCCGGTACAGGCGATGCGGTCCACGCGTAGAGCCTTGGTGGGGATCATCTCCAGGTCTCCGGGGGCAGGGCGGGCGGAACGGGAATCAGCGGTGACCGGCAGTCGGCGGCGGAACAGACGCCGTGACGCAGGTGGTCGTCGATGTCGTCGGCGAAGACGCGCAGCGCGGACGCGGCGAGGCGAGCGGCGCCGTCGGGGTGTCGGCAGGCGCCGCGGCCCGGCAGCAGACCCGTCCGCCGTAGCAGCCGGGGCAGCAGGCCGGGGTCCGCCCGACCGGTGACCAGCGCGGCGAAGTCGTCGGCCACGGCCGGCAGGCCGAAGCTGCAGGGGCCGCACTGGCCGGCCCCTTGGGCGGCCAGGTAGGCGAGCATGCGCGCCGTTTCGCTCAACCCGCACCCGGAGTGCGGAAGCGCGACGAGGACGCCCGCGCCGGGGGCGGCACCCAGCGGGGCCAGGTCGCGTCGGGCGAGGGGGGTGCGGAGGTGTTCGGCCGGGAGCCAGGTGCCCGCGAAGCCGCCGAGCAGGACTGCTCGTACGGGCTGCCTGGGGCCCCCGGCGCGGTCGAGGACCTCGGTGATCGGGGTGCCTAGCGCGACCTCCTGGACGCCCGGCGCGGCGACGGCGCCGGAGACGGTGACGAGCGTTGTGCCGGGCTCGTACGGAACGCCCGACCGCCGGAACCAGTCAGGGCCGTGGCGGGCGATGAGCGCGAGGTGGGCGAAGGTCTCGACGTTGTTCACGAGGGTGGGGCGGCGGGCGACGCCGCGCTCGTGGGTGCGGGGCGGAGTGCCCCGGGGGCGGGCCGGTCCCCCGTCGAGCCAGCGCACCAGCGACGTCGACTCGCTGGAGACGTAGGCGTGCGGCAGGGCGTGCAGGTGCAGCCGCACCGGATCGACGCCCGCGTGGCTCCGTTCGTCCAAGGCGGCGCTGAGCCGACGGTACTGGGCGGTGCGGGTGCGGGGCAGGCACACGTGGACGGTGTCGGCGCCCACCGCGAGCGCGGCCAGAACTGCGCCGTCGAGGACGAGGTGCGGTGCGACGGCGAGCAGGAACTGGTCCTTGTGGCTGGCGGGTTCGCTCTCCATGGCGTTGGCGACGACCACCGCGCGGCGTCGGCGTTCGGCGACGGCACGCAGCTTGCGGGCGGTGGGGAATCCGGCTCCGCCGCGTCCGGTGAGTCCGGCCGACTCGACGGCGTCCACGAGCGGCATCGTCGTCCGGCTACCGGGAACGTGGGCGACGGGGGACGGCCCGTGGCGCCGTAGGTGATCGGTGAGGTCGGCCGGTCGCGCGGTGGCGTGCCATCCCGCCAGCAGGCGGGCGACTGTGGAGTCACCCGGTTCGGCCGTACCTTCGAGGGGTGCGGAGGTGTCCGCGGTCGAGAAGGTCACCGTCCACCTCCGAGCAGGATCGTCCCGGTGGCGGCACGCTGGGACCAGCCGGGCTGGAGCGGGCCGGCGGCCAGGAACGCCGTCAGTACCACGGGTACGGCGACGACGGCCACGGAGGCCACCAGTCGGCCGACGACGCGTCCCGGACCGGCCTTCGCCAGTCGCCACCACACCGCACCGACCACCCCGGTGAGACAGCCGGCGTACAGCCACAGCTGGAGAGGGAGCCGGGTGTCGGTACCGGTCCCGGCGCTGTGGAAGAGGGCGAGTGGCCAGGCGGCGTAGGCAAACCAGTGCACGGCCTTCCAGCGGCGTACCCCGAGCCGACGCCGCAGGGCGCTGGTGACCAGCACCGCGAGCAGCAGATCGAGCGCGACCGTGCCCAGTGCGAGCCAGAGTGGCCGGTAGGGCGCTCCGAACGGCACGACGGCCACCGTCCATCCCAGGTGCACGAACGGGTCGAGGACCGCGGTCACCACGTGGCCGGCGAGGAACACCACGGCGAGCAGGGACAGGTTGCGGTGCAGCAGCGCGATCTCGAAGCGGCCGATCCGCCGTGGCGCGGTCCGCCCGCCGGAGGCTATGCCCAGCACCACCGTGGCGGTGAGCAGCATCAGGGCGATGGTGCCGCCCGCGCGGCTCGCGTACCACAGGGGGCTGCCCGCCAGGCCGAGTGTCGTCATCGTGGGCCTCCGGGGGCGGTGGTTCCGAGGCCTGCGGGAGCGGGGGCGTGGACATCGGGGGGCCAGCCGCCGAGGCGGACGACGGTGCCGTCGACGCCTGCCAGCCGGATGGGCAGGCCGGTGCCCCTCAGCCAGTCCACTGCCCGGTCGCCGAGCACGATCGCCGCCGTGCTGACGGCATTGGCGTCCACGCAGGTGGCGGCCGCGACGGTGACCGTGCGCCACACGGATGCGGCGGGCTCGCCCGACACCGGGTCGACGATGTGATGCAGGATCCGTCCACCGCGCCGCCAGGTGCGTACCCGGATGCCCGAGGTTGCCAGCGCACCACCGGTCACCGCCACAGCGGCACCGCCTTCGGGGGCGGGTCGGGCATGGTCGTCGGCGACGGCGATGCGCCAGCCGCCCTCGGGTGCCGGACCGGCTGTCGCCAGGTCACCGCCGAGGCCGACCAGAACTCCGCAGCCGGTCACGGCGGCGGCCTGCCGGGCCGCACGGTCAGCGGAAAGGGCCTTGGCCGTGGCCCCCAGGTCGAGGCGGGTCCCGGGGGGCAGACGCAGCATGCGGGTGTGCGGGTCGAAGGCGATCCGCCGCCAGCCGGGCGCCGGTCGGGCCACCGGCACGGGGCGGGCGTCCTCGGGCAGGAGGGAGACGAAGGTGCGGTCGTAGCCGAGCGCTGTCAGCGCACCGCCCACGGTCGGGTCCACGGCCCCGTCGGTGAGGCGTGCCGCATGCAGGGCGGCCTGCAAGGCATCGGCGAAGTACTCCCCGACCGCCGTCGTGACACCTGCACTCGCGTTCACACGGGTGAGTTCGGAGTCGGCCCGGAAGCGGCTGCAGGCGCGGTCGACGGCGGCCAGCTCGGCGCGCAGGGTCGCTTCCGCGGCGGGCAGGGCGGCCGGGTCGGTGACCAGAAGGGCGGCGGTCGTGCCGAGGGCCGGGAAGACGGTCCGGGAGGGCGAGGGAGCCGGGGTGCGTGTGGTCATGACGCCCCCGTGGTGGTGTGCGGTTGCTGCCGGGTCGCGGCGGGCGGCTGGGCAGGGGGCTGCGGAGCCGGTTGCGTGGCGGGAGCCTCGCCCTCCTCGTCGTCATCCTCGTCGCTCTCGTGGCCGTTCGACCCCTCGCGTCCCTCGTCGTCCTTTCCCGATCCCGATGTCCCGGCTGTCGACGCCGAGGGACTGTGTATCGGAGCGTTCGACGGCGCGGGAGTGGCCTGACCGCCCGGCAGCAGATGCGTGTAGGCCCCGCCGAGTGCCGCCGCGCCGGCCGCGGCCGTGGCCGCGATCCACAGCGTGGTGCGGCGGCTGCGGCGCAGACCGCGGTCGCGTGCGCGGGCGGAGGGCACGGGGGCGGGTGTCTGCGGGGAGTCACCGGGCGAGGGGGCCATGGCAGCACTCCTGGAGAATCGGCGGCCCGAATCGGCTGCGTGCACTTCCAGGCTGATCGCACGGCCCCCTGAAACTCCCTCAGGTCTCCTTCAGAACTGGTAAAGATCCCGGCGTCCTGCCGCGACGCCCGCTCTCCGGCCGCAGGGGCAGATCGAGTACGACGGTCAGTCCGCCTCCGGGCGTGTCCTCCAGTCGTACCGTGCCGCCGTTGACGGTGACGAGCCGGTGCACGATGGCCAGCCCCAGGCCCGCGCCCCGGGCCCGGGTGTTGCCGAACCGGCGGAAGGCGACGGCCTTCGCCTCGTCCGTCATCCCCGGCCCGTCGTCCCTGACGACAACTCGGGCGGAGCCGCCCGCCACTCGGTGGTCGAGCGTCACGCTCCCGCCGGTGGGCACGGCGTCCACGGCGTTGGCGATCAGGTTGTCGAGGATCTGCTCCAGATGCCCCGAACCCAGCGCGACGGTCAGTGCCGGTCTTCCGGTGACGGCGATCAGCCGGACGTCGCGTTCCTCGGCGACGGGCGACCATGCGGCCACCCGTTCGGTGACCACCTCGTCGACCCGCACCGCGGTGGGACGCGCCGTGGCCTGCTCGGCGCGCGCGACCGCCAGCAGCCCGTCGACCAGCCGGGACAACCGGGCGATCTCCTCCTGCGCGGCGGCGAGTTCCGCAGCGGTCTCGCCCTTGGCGTCGGCGGCCAGGACGTCGAGCCGCAGCCGCAGCGCGGCCAACGGCGTACGCAGCTGGTGCGACACGTCGGCGATCACGGCCCGGTGGCCGTGGACCAGGGTCTCCATCCGGGCCGCCATGGTGTTGAAGGTGGCAGCCAGTCGACGCACCTCCGGCGGACCCGCGCCGACGTCGGCCCGTTCGTCGAGGGCGCCCTCGCCCAGTCGCCGAGCGCTGGTGTCCAGCGTCGACAAGGGACGGCTGACCCAGCGGGCCAGGCGCACGGACAGCAGCGCGGACGCGGCCAACCCTGCGACGCCGATCGCGGAGGACCAGCCCCAGATCGCCGCGACGCGGGC
Source organism: Streptomyces neyagawaensis (assembly GCF_023516595.1). GTDB lineage: Bacteria > Actinomycetota > Actinomycetes > Streptomycetales > Streptomycetaceae > Streptomyces > Streptomyces neyagawaensis. The sequence continues at coordinate 94,725 of NZ_JAMGBG010000048.1, forward strand.
GTCCAACGGACCGGAGGAGCGGGCGAGGACGACCGCTCCGGCGGGCCGGCGCACCTCACCGGCCGGTTCCGCGGCCAGCAGCCACCCCTCGTTCTCCGGCGGCTCCGGCTGACGCCCGTCCAGCACGTCCTCCACCTGCTCGTCCGCCTCCTCGCCTTGGGCCGCCTTGCAGCGCGTACTGGCCACCACGCGTCCGGAAGCGTCGTACACGGCGGCGCAGTCGCCGGCCCGGGCGGCCCTGTCCAGCTCCTGACGCATGACGGTCGGCGGCTTGTCATCGGAGAGATGCTCCTCGGCGGCCGCGGCGATCACCCTGGTGGCCGCCCGTTGGCTCTCGCGGTAGGCGACTCGCTCGCGCGCGGTCAGCGCCACCGCGAGCGGTACCACGGCCAGCACCAGCAGCACGGAGGTCAGGACGAGGAGGGTCCAGGTGATCCGGCGTGTCACGGCCGCTCCCGCGGCTCCTGGACCGTCCCGAGCCGGAAGCCCTGCCCGTAGACCGTCTCGATCAGGCCGGGCACGCCGAGCTTGCGGCGAAGTGCCGCCAGATGTACGTCCAGCACCTTCGTCGGTCCGTACCAGTGGGCGTCCCAGGCCCGCTCCAGGATCTGCTGTCGGCTCACCACCCGACCAGGATCGGCGACCAGGCACTCCAGAATGCCGAACTCCTTCGGGGTCAGAGCGACCCCATGGCCGTTCACCGAGACCTGGCGGGTGCGCAGGTCGAGCGCCAGCGGACCGTGCCGCAGGATCTCCGGCCCGGCCGGACGCCGGCGACGCAGCACGGCGCGGATCCGCGCCAGCAGCTCGGCCAGCCCGAACGGCTTCACCAGATAGTCGTCGGCGCCCTCGTCCAGGGCCAGTACGCGGTCCGCCTCCTCGCCTCGGGCGGTCACCGCGATGATCGCTGCGTCCGACCGGGCACGCAGCCTCCGGCACACCTCGACGCCGTCGAGGTCGGGTAGCCCCAGATCGAGCAGGACGACGTCGGGTGTGGGTGCGGACAGGGCTGCCCGTCCGGTCCCGACCCTCTCGGCCCCGTACCCCGCCTGCCGCAGGCCGCGCACCAGGGACTCGGCGATGCCGCGGTCGTCCTCGACCACCAGCACCCGCGTCTCCTCCGCATCGTCCCTGGCCCGGGCGTTCATGCTCGTCGCGCACCTCTCGGGTGAGGGGAAGCCTCCACGTCTGACTGTCTCAGGCTGCGCCAGTGCCCCGCACCATCGGTAGGGGCCAACCGTCCCCTGTGAACGCCGACGGCCGCGCGGACCGGCTCGCTGACGACGGCGCCGTCGAGACGCAGCAGTCGACCATGCTCGGGGCATCCGCGGGACGCTCTCAGGCGACGCTCGTGCGTGCCGATCCCCCGGCTGCGGTCCCGCACGTCTGCCTTCACGATGAATACATGGCGCTCGTCCACTCCGCTCACTCGTTCGACGCCTTCCGGGCGCTGGCGGACCGGCACGGGAGGCCCGGGGAAAGGCTGGTCGAGTCGCTGGCCGAGGCCAGGGCCACGACGGGGGACGGTCCCGAGTCCTGGGCGCCGGCTGTCGCCGCCCGCGCCGGTCTGCCCGCCGCCGCCGCGCTGGGACCTGCGGGCTACTACGCGGACCTCGCCGCCCCGCACGGCAACCGTCATGTCCGGGTGTGCGCCGCGACGGCGTGCTTCGCCGCGGCAGGCGGAGGGCACCTCGCCGAGGTGGAGCGTGAGCTGGGGGTCGCCGCCCACACCGCGTCACCGCAGGGTGAAGTGTCGCTTCAGGCCGTCCGCTGTGTGGGTTACTGCTACGCGGGGCCCGCCGCCCTCGACGGCACCACACCCTGCACCGGGGCGTCCCTGACCGCTCAGCTCACCGGTCGGGAGGCACCGCGGGCGCCGGTGATCCCGGTGGCCGACGACACCGGTGACCCGGTTCTGCTGAGTGGCCTGCTCTCCGGTGAGTCGGCGTGGCGGGTGTGGTCGAGGACGCTGTCGTCAGGCACTCCGGAGGAGGTCCACCGGGAGGTGGCGGCGTCCGGGCTGCGGGGGCGTGGCGGCGCCGGATTCCGCGTGGCGGCGAAGTGGGAAGCGGCCGGCCGCGCGCCCGGGACCGTCGTCGTCGCCAACGGGGACGAAGGCGATCCGGGTTCCTACGCCGACAGACTGCTGATGGAGGCCGATCCGGGACACGTGCTGGAGGGGCTGGCTCTCGCCTGCTTCGCCTGCGGGGCTCGTCAGGGCACGGTGCTGGTGCGCTCCGAGTATCCGGCCGCGCTGGCACGGATGAGGGAAGCGGTGCGTCAGGCGTACGCCGAAGGGCATCTCGGACCGTCGGTCCATGGGACGGCCACCTCCCTGGACATCCACATCGCCGAAGGCGCCGGCTCCTATGTCGCCGGTGAGGAGACGGCACTCATCGCCGGGCTGGAGGGTGGGCGCGGATGCGCCAGGCCCCGGCCGCCGTACCCGACCGAGCGTGGTCTGTGGAACGCGCCGACCGTCGTCAACAACGTGGAGACCCTGGCGGCCGTCCCTTGGATCGTGGAGCACGGCGGCCGGTCGTACGCACGGCGGGGCACGCCCGACGAGACGGGGACCAAGTTGGTGTGTCTGTCGGAGCGGTTCGTGCGGCCGGGTTGCTACGAGGTCGAGCTCGGCACACCGGTGCGGCGGATCGTCACCGAGCTGGGAGGCGGGCTGAAGGACGGAGCGGAGCTGATGGCCCTCCAGGTGGGCGGTCCGCTGGGCGGCTTCCTCGCTCCCGACGCGCTGGACGTGCCGCTGTCGGAGGCAGGACTGTCGGGCCGGGGCGCCGCTCTCGGCCACGCCGGTCTCGTCGCCTTCGACGAACGGGTGACACCTGAGGAAGTGCTGCGTCACGTTTGGGAGTTCGCGGCGGCCGAGAGTTGCGGCGCGTGCTCGCCCTGCCGTGTCGGCTCGCGCCGCGGCCTGGAGTGGGCGTCCTCCGGCACGCCACCGGGCCGGGAGTGGGAGCGGCTGTCGCGTGTCCTGGCCGAGGCGAGCCTGTGTGCCTTCGGACGACGGATCCCGCCCGCCGTACGCAGCCTTGCCCGCGCCTACGGGGACCGGCCGGCGGGCTGGGACCCCCAATGAACGGAGTATCGATCGAGGTCGACGGCACCGTTGTCGAGGTGCCCGAGGAGTGGTCGCTGCTCATGGCGGTGCGGGCGGCCGGCATCGAGTTGCCCGCGCTGTGCTCCGACGACCGGCTCAGTCCCGCGGGTTCGTGTCGCACGTGCCTCGTGCGGGTCGGGGGTCGCGTGGCGGCGGCCTGTGTCACTCCGGCCTCCCCCGCCATGCGTGTGGACACCAGTGGTGACGAGATCGTGCGGCTGCGCCGGGAAGCGGTGGAGATCATCGTCTCCGCGTTGCCGCCCCGGGCCCTCGCCGACGGCAGCCCCAGCGAACTGGCCCAGGTCTGCCGGTCGATGGGCATCGGACCCGAGCTGGCGCAGGGCGCCGGAGGCCGGGGCGGGGACGAGTCCCACCCGTACGTCCACCTGGACCGGGACCTGTGCATCGCCTGTGGTCGGTGCGTGCGCATGTGCTCCGAGTTGCAGGGCACCTTCGCCCTCACCCTGGTCGGCAGAGGCGGTGACACCGTCGTGGCGCCGGGTACCGGCGGGCCCTGGGCCGAGTCGGACTGCGTGGCCTGCGGCGGCTGTGTGGACACATGCCCCACCGGCGCGATCACGCAGCCGGGACCGGCGCGGGGACTCACCTCGGCGCTCCCTCCCACGCAGGCCCGGACCCGTACCACATGCGGCTACTGCGGCGTGGGATGCACCCTCGACGTGATCGCACAGGACGGTGACGTCACGGCGGTGCTGCCCGCCCGGGACGGCCCGGTCAACCGCGGCCACGCGTGTGTGAAGGGCCGCTTCTCCCACGGATTCCGCACGTCACCGGAACGGCTCACCCAGCCCCTGCTGCGACGCGACGGCGTGCTGGAGCCGGTCGGCTGGGACGAGGCCCTGGCTCACATCGCACGAGGGCTGCGGACCGCCGTCGACATCGGCGGCCCGGACTCCGTGGCGGCGATCTCCTCGGCCCGCGCCACGAACGAAGAGAACTATCTCGTACAGAAGTTCCTGCGGGTCGTCATCGGCTCCAACAACGTCGACAACTGCTCCCGCCTGTGCCACTCCCCCTCCGCCGCCGGTCTGACGGCGTCCTTCGGGCTCTCCGGCGGCACCGACACCTTCGACGACGTGGAGCGGGCCGACTGCCTGCTGGTGGTCGGGGCCAATCCCGTGGAGGCCCACCCGGTGGTCGGGGCCCGGCTGCTGAGGCGGGTCCTCCACGGGGCGAGGCTGGTCGTCGCCGACCCGCGTGCCGTGGGCCTCGCCCCGCACGCCGACGTACACCTGCGGCCGCGTCCCGGCACGAACGTGGCGCTCTTCCACGGGCTCGCCCATGTCCTGCTCGCCGAAGGGCTGATCGACGAGGCGTTCCTGCGTGAACGGTCCACCGGACTGTCTCCGCTCACCGAACTGCTGGCCGACTACCCGCCGGACCGGGTCACGGACCTCACCGGTGTGCCGCCCCGGGACCTGGTCGCCGCCGCCCGTCTGTACGGCGAAGCCGAGCGGCCTGCCATCGTCTACGGGCTCGGTGTGACCGAGCACCTCCACGGCACCGACGGGGTGCGGTCCCTGGCCAACCTGGCGATCCTGCGCGGCGCCGTCGGCACCGACCGGGGGTACGGGGTCAACCCGCTGCGCGGCCAGAACAACGTCCAGGGTGCCTCCGACATGGGCGCCCTGCCCGACCTCCTGCCCGGGTACGGAAAGGTGACCGACCCGGCCGCCCGCGCGCGGGCCGAGAACGTCTGGGGCGTCCCGGTACCCGGGCGGCCCGGGCTGCGGATCCCGGACATGTTCGCCGCCGCACGAGCCGGTGATCTGTGGGCGCTGTGGGTCATCGGTGAAGACGTCTGCGCCACCGATCCCGACGCGAACCAGGTCGTCCGCGCCCTGGACACCTGCCCGCTCGTCGTCTGCAACGAACTGTTCCTGTCCGAGACGGCCCGGCACGCCGACGTCGTACTGCCGGTGGCCTCCTGGCTGGAGAAGGACGGGACCTTCGTCAACTTCGACCGCCGGTTCCAGCGCGTGCGCCCCGCCGTGCCCCCGCCAGGACAGGCCCGCACCGACTTCGACATCCTGCGGGCCGTCGCCGACACCATGGGAGCCGACCTGGGCTGCGCGACTCCCGCCGATGCCCTGGCCGAATGCGGCCGGCTCGCACCCGTTTTCGCCGGCATCTCCCACGACCGACTGGACCGCGAGGGAGCCGTGCCGTGGCCCTGCACCGCCCCCGACCGGCCGGGAGAAGCCAAGCTCTACACCGACCGCTTCGCGACGGCGGACGGCCGGGCCCACCTGGCCGCCGCCCCCTATCTCCCTCCGGGCGAACGGCCCGACGACGACTATCCGCTGGTTCTGGTCACCGGGCGTCGCTGGGCCCACTACAACTCCGGAAGCATGACGCGGCGGGGCGGCAACCTGGCGCTCGACCCTGTCGACTTCCTGGACATCCACCCCGACGACGCCGACCGCCACGATGTCGGTGACGGCGACGAGGTGACGGTGGAGAGTCGACACGGCCGGGCCCGGCTCATCGCTCGTGTCAGTGACCAGATGGCCGCCGGCCAGGTCTTCTGCTCGTTCCACTTCCCCACGAGCGGGGTGAACCGCCTCACCTCCGATGTCGCGGACACCGTCACCTCCTGCCCCGAGTACAAGGTCACAGCGGTCCGCGTGGCGGTGGCGTGACAGCGGCGGACGGTGCCCCCGCACGAGGCCCATCAAGAAGCGGAGTCCGGAGAAAGGAAGAGCCGGTGAGCCGGTTCCCGCAGCCGACGCGCATGCTGGCCCTGGCCACAGCCGGGTTCATGGCGGGCTTCTGGGCGTGGGCCCTGCTGGGGCCGCTCGGCCCGACGCTCCGCGACGACCTGGGTCTCAGTTCGTTCCAGCAGTCCCTTGTGGTGGCTGTGCCGGTCCTCGTGGGCTCACTCGGCCGGATCCCCGTCGGAGCACTGACCGACCGTGTCGGGGCTCGCCGGATGTTCCCCCTGATCACCGCGCTGACCATCCTGCCCGTGCTCTACCTGGGCCATCTGGCCGACTCACTTGCCGAGTTCCTCGTCGGGGGCTTCTTCCTCGGGCTGGGCGGTACCACGTTCGCGGTGGGGGTGCCGTTCGTCAACGCCTGGTACCCGCCGGAACGACGCGGCCTGGCACTCGGCATCTTCGGCATCGGCACAGGTGGGACGGCCGTCTCGGCGGTCACCACCGTCCAGCTCGCCGATGCCGTCGACTGGAGTTTTCCCTTCACCCTTGTCGCCGTCGTGCTGGCCGTGTACGCCGTCACCGCGCACCTCCTGCTGCGCGATCACCCCGATCGCGCCGTCCCGCCCGGCTCCCTGCTCGCGCGCACCACGGCCACCCTGCGGATGCCCACCGCCTGGCAGTTGGCCTTCCTCTACGCCGTGGCCTTCGGCGGGTTCGTCGCTTTCAGCGTCTACCTGCCCACGTACCTCACCACCGCCTACGATGTCGGGCGCTCCGACGCGGCGCTGCGCACCGCCGGCTTCGTCGTCCTCGCGGTCGCAGCCCGCCCGATCGGCGGCTGGCTCTCCGACCGGTTCCACCCCGTCCCGGTGCTCATCGCGGCGTACACCGCCATCGCCGCGCTCGCCTTCCTGACCTCCCTCGAACTCGCCCTGGTCCCGATCGCCACGCTGACCTTCCTCGGTCTGGCCGCGGCCCTGGGCACCGCATCGGGCGCCGTGTTCGCTCTCGTCGCCCGTCTCGTACCCGCCGACCGGGTCGGATCGGTCACCGGTGTCGTCGGCGCCGCGGGCGGGCTCGGAGGCTTCTTCCCGCCTCTGGTGATGGGCGCCGTCCACAGCGTCACCGACGACTACACCTGGGGGTTTCTGCTCCTCGCCCTCACCGCCGCCGCCACCTGCGCTTTCACCGCGACCGTGGTCCGACACCATGCCCCACGCCCGGGTGGACGCGGGCGAGGCGCATGACGCCGTGCGACGGCACCCGGAACCGGAGAGTCGTGTGCACGATCACCGCCTTGTGTCGAGGCCCGTGCGGGGCTGCCGCTCCGGCCACAGCCGTGCCTGCAGACGCATGACCACGTGGCCGAGGCCCGACAGCGCGCAGGCGATCACGAGGTCCCCGAGCGAGAGCTGCTCCGTGCCCAGCAGGTCCCGGAGAGGGGGCAGGTAGACGCCGGCTGCCTGGAGGCACAGGGCCGCACCCACGGCGACGAGCAGGAACGGGTTGTCCAGGCTCCCCGGACGGGCGCGCGAGCCCAGGGCGACGCCCAGCTGGGTCGCACCGAGCACCAGGAAGATCATGGACTGCCAGGGGCGGCCCGTCTCCCGGGCCCACACGCCGACGACAGCCCCACCGTGGCAGACGCGGCACGGGGTGCGTCGGTGTCGGCGCCGGAGCCCGGGTGGTCCTGCTGCTCGCTCACGGATCCGGTGAGGTTCTCTGCGCGGGCGCCCCACGGAGTGCCCGGAGATCCCCGCGGCGCGCCAGGAGGACGCGAAGGCGTGCCGGAGCGGCGGCGACCGGACCGGTTCGTTCGCTCTCTGCCATGCACCGAACTCCCGTCATGGAGGGGAGACCCTGCCACCGCGTACCGGTGTCTGCTTGCCAGGGTGCCATCGCTGATGCCGACCGGCATGAGCGGATACTCGCCGATGTGGGGCGGCCCCTGCCCCGTGCGGCCCGGATGCGGGCCCGTTGCTCAGGGCTGTGCGAGGCTGCGCCCGTGGTCTGCGGCGTACGCCGCGAAAACCTCCGTTGCCGTGCCACCAGTATGGAGAAAACGCTGGTCAAGGACGGCTGCCAGGTCCTTCAGCGCACCGGCGAGAACGTCACCGGCCAGGCGGACCTCCGGCCGCCGTGCTTCCCCTCCTCGCTGGGCCATGGTAGCGGCGTAGCCGACCGTGGCCGCCAGCGACGCATGGTCCTCCCCGTCGTGGAAGTAGTACGCCTCGGCGTACTGGGTGAAGTCGATGCGCACGCGTACGACTTCGGTCGCCAGGCCGTCCAGCAGCAGCGCCCCGGCGGTGCAGTCGATCTGCTGCGGCGTCGGCGCCGAGTCGCGCAGGAGGGCGAGCCGGACGGCCAGGACCCTTCTCCGGGTCAGCGCCGGATAGATCTCCAGCACCCAGGAGACGGTGGCTGTCAGCAGGGCGAAGCCGACAAGGGCTTCCAACGGGGAGACAAGGCGGAGCCAGCCCTCGCCGGGCGCGATGTCCCCCAGTCCCAGGGTGGCCACCGTGACGAGCGACAGGTACACGGAGTCCAGCAGCGCGGGCTCCTGCGCCGCCTCGGAACCGGGTGAGAAGGCGAACGCCCCGGGCATGTGGGGCCAGTAGACGATGGCCCAGCCGAGGACGACGGTGGCGGCCCACATCCCCACCACCGTGACCATGGCGAGCGGTCCGACGAGCCCGACCACACGCCTGCGCGCTCGGAAGCGCCGGGCAAGACGCCACAGCGCCGTCATGACGAGGCGGCTCAGGCCGCCGTGGCGGGTGGGGTGCCAGAGGGTGTGGAAGAGGTCCCGGAGGGTGAGCATGACGAGCCCGGCGCCGACCAGCGAGACCAACCACTTCATCCACGTCTCCCACGGCAGTGTCACCCCAGGCGGAACCCTGCTTTCGGAGCCTATGGCCTGTCCGGCGGATTCCGCCGCTGACGCCGGGGTCGGCACGCCCCGTCTGCGCGGATCAGCTTTCCGGCACGGCCCCGGAACGACACGGCTCGGGGAGGGGCACCGTGGAGCCGTGGCTGGTGAGTCCCGGAACCGCAATGTGTGTCATGCGTGCGCAGTGGCTCGCGCGGCTGTTGCTCGCCATCGGGGTCGTACCCACGCGCGTCGGGTCAGGCCCGTTGGGGTACGACGGCCACCGGGCACTCGGCGTGATGCAGCAGGGCGTGGGCGACCCTGCCGAGTTGCAGGCCGACATGGCCGTGGCGCCTGCGCGCACCGACGACGACCAGGTCGGCGTCGGAGGAGGCGTCCAGCAGGACCTTGTGGGCGGGGCCTTCGACAGTCCGACTATGCACTTCCACCCGCGGGTGGTTCCGTACGGCGTCGCGCAGCGCGTCGGTGAGGAGGGCGGAGGCGCGCTCTTCGTAGGCACTGGCGGCGTCGCCCGCAACCAGGGGATGGTCCAACTGTTCGTGGGCGGGGCGGCGCCAAGCCCGTACAGCGCGCAGGGCGCTGCCGCGCGCCTCGGCCTCGCGGAGGGCGAACCGCGCGGCGTCCGAGCCCTCCGGGGAGCCGCCGAGACCGACCACCACCCGGCCGAAGGCGCCCTGCCGGTTCTGCTCCCCGCCGCGGATCACGATCACCGGGCAGACGGCACGGGCGGCCACCGCGAGGCTGACCGACCCCAGCAGCATCCCGGCGATCCCACCGCGGCCGCGGGAACCCGTGACCAGGGCGAAGGATTCATGAGCCGCGCGCAGGAGGGCGGACACGGCGTCGTCGGGCAGGACGTCGCTTAAGACCTCCACCTCCGAGTTGCGCAGCCGGGCTCGTTCCGCGCAGGACGCGGCGATGTGCTGGGCCATGGCTTCTGCGGTCGGACGGTCGGTGCTGAAGGACGGGCGGACGCCCTCGTACCGCTCCCACCAGGAGGCGTGGACGAGCCGCAGGGGCAGGCCGAGGCGCGCCGCCTCGTCCACCGCCCAGTCCACGGCATCCAGGCTGGAATCCGATCCGTCGACTCCCACGACCAGCGGAAGCTCCATGATCACCACCACCTTTCCTGCCCGGCCGCCGCCGGAAGTCCCTGTCCACACCGTCGCACCGCGTGGGTTGCGTCGCGACACGTGGCCCTGCCATCGAAGGGGGCCTCGGCCCGGGTTGCACTGCGGCGATTTACGACGATCGTGGAGTCATGCGGCCGGAGAATGAACGGAGAACCGTTCCTTGTACATCCGCCGCGCCCGTCGCGTCCTGTCGCATGGCCTGAGACGGGCCCGCCTCGGCTTCGGGGGCATGGTGAAGGGAAGGCGATCGTGGTTGCCAGGACCGGCGTCTTCGGCGCCCTGACCAGGGAGCACCGCGAGCGGCTCATCCCTCTGGCTCGTGAGGTGTCGTTCGCGACCGACGAGCGCATCTTCAACGAAGGCGGAAAGGCCGACCGCTTCTGGATCATCCGCACGGGCACCGTCGCCCTCGACATACACGTGCCCGGCCGCCGCGCGGCGGTCATCGAGACCCTCGGTGCCGGGGAGCTGCTGGGCTGGTCCTGGCTGATCCCTCCCCATCACTGGCACCTGGGGGCCCAGGCGAGCAGCCCGGTACGCGCCTACGAGTTGGACGCGCCGGAAGTCCGGGAGCTGTGCGGCAAGGACCCGGAGCTGGATCACGCGCTGTTGACCTACGTCGCCGGCGTCATCGCGGGTCGGCTCAGGTCCTCCCGGGTGCGGCTGCTCGACCTGTACGCACCCCACGGCGCCGGCGAGGTGCCCTGACGAGGCGAGACGAGGAGGATTGCGGTGCCTGAGACCCCGCACATCGTCAGCGATGTGATGACTCAGACGGTCGTGGCCGTCGGACGCGACGCGCCCTTCAAGGAGATCGTGAAGACCATGGAGCAGTGGAAGGTCAGTGCCCTGCCGGTCCTGGAGGGCGAAGGGCGTGTCATCGGCGTCGTCTCCGAGGCGGACCTGCTGCCCAAGGAGGAGTTCCGTGGCGGCGACACGAGTCTCTCCGAGCAACGCCGACGCCTGTCCGACGTCGCCAAGGCCGGGGCGGTGACGGCGGGGGAGCTCATGAGCACCCCCGCGATCACCGTCCACTCCGACGCCACCCTGGCAGAGGTGGCCAGGATCATGGCCGTACGTCACGTCAAGCGACTGCCCGTCGTCGACGGTGTCGGCATGCTCCAGGGCATCGTCAGCCGCGCTGATCTGCTGAAGGTCTTCCTGCGGTCGGACGAGGAGATCGAGGAGGAGGTCCGCCGCACCGTGGTGTCCTACCTCTTCCCCGCCTTCAGCCACGCCATCCATGTGAACGTGCACGAGGGAGTCGTCACCCTCCGTGGGCACATCCATGACACCTCGCTCATCTCGGTCGCCGTGCGCCTCGTGCGCGCCGTGGAAGGCGTCGTGGACGTCGAGCCCCAGCTCACCGGCGAGTCAGCCGGTCGGGACGAGCCCAGGACCGCTGACTGACCGTGCGCGAGACCGGCCGCGGGCCGGTCCGCCGGGACCGCACCCCGGGCGCAGGAGCATCTGCCTCCCCGTTGTGGGTCGGCGACCCGCTGGGCCCCGCGCGAGTCGGCGACCCGCCGGACCCGGCCGCTGCGCGGCGGCCCGTGGGCACCTACTGATCCGCGGGAGTGATGCGCCGGCCCGTGAGGCGCGTGGGCCGGATCGACACCCACATCTCGCGTGCACCGCCCGGCCATGGCTCCGTGTGTGCGCCCTGGGCGAGCCCACGCACGGTGTCGGGCTCCGTGACGACGTTCGCGGGGCCTGTCGCGAGCACGCTCCAGCCCTGGCTCATCGCTTCGTCGACGTGGTCGACCTCGAAGGCGACCTCCGCTCCGGCAGCCGCCGCGGGCACGGAGCCGGGCGCTGTCCGGAAGACGATCGCGTCGTCAACGACCTCGTAGTTGACCGGGACGACCGCCGGGCGACCGTCCGGCGTCGACACGGCGATGCGCCCCACGCCGTGCGTGGACAGCAGGCGGTGGCATTCCTCCGGGCCGAGGTCCCGCAGCTGCGGATGCAGCAGTGCGTGCCCCTGACCGGGTGGCAGGTCGACGCCTGCCCCGCGCAGGGCCGTGGCGGTGGTGCCGAGAGCGGCGGCCAGACTGAGGAGAGTGGCCATGGTCGGGTCGGCCGGCTGTTCCTCCAGGTACGCCAGATAGCCCGGTGAGATGCGGGCCAGGCGAGCCGTTTCCTCCCGGCTGAGCCCGTGCCTCAGGCGTTCGACGGCCACCCGCCTCCCGATGTCGCCTGGGTTGGGTGTCCCGGTCGGCGCAGCGACTGCGGACATGGCCTCCGCCTCGCCGCCCATGTCCGGTCGAAAAGACCCGCGGGTGGTTCCGGGCTGCCTGTGCTCCACAGGCTTGATGTGTGCGTCGGGCCCGGGGAACACGAGCGTCACTTCGTCCGTGTCCGACCAGCGCACGTCGTAGGGGGGTGTTCCGTCCTTGTGGTGGAGTCCGACGATCTCGCCGTCGCGCCTGGTCGCGCCGGTCTTCTGGCTTTCGATGACGAGTTGGTCGCCGAGGTGAGCTCGCATGCTCGCCGCCCTCTCCTCAGAATGGTGCTGTATCCAACGTGCCACGCGGGACACGCCGCCGCATGGGTCAACCGGCCCCTATCCGCGGTGGCGGGCTGAGCCGACTGGATGTCAGGTGGTCACGGACCCGGACGGGAGAGGCGACATGCAGCACCGAACGGTCGCGGAACTCATGACCCGAGACGTCGTCAGGGCGCGGCGCGACCTACCGTTCAAGGAGATCGTCAGGCTGCTGGCGGACAACGACGTCACCGCTGTGCCCGTGGTGGACGACCTGGACCGTCCCATGGGTGTGGTGTCCGAGGCGGACCTGCTGCGCAAGAGTGCCGACCAGGCCGACCCGTCGGGCAGGGTCCCTGTTCCCCACCTGGAGGCATGGGAGCGGGCCAAGGCCGAGGGCTCCCGCGCCGAGGAACTGATGTCGGCTCCCGCCGTGTGCGCACGCCCGGAGTGGAGCGTGGTGGAGGCCGCCCGCCTGATGGAGGCCCAGCACGTCAAGCGGCTGCCCGTCGTGGACGAGACGGACCGGCTGTTGGGCATCGTCAGCCGTGGCGACCTGCTGCGGATCTTTCTGCGCCATGACGACGCCATCCGCGACGAGATCACCGAGGAGGTGCTGCGACGCACGATGAGGCTTGCTCCCTCGGAGGTGACGGTCGAGGTGCGCGACGGGCGGGTCGATCTCAGGGGCTCGGTCGAGTTCAGGAGTCTGATCCCCGTCATCGAGCGGCTCTGCCGGAGCGTCGACGGCGTGGTCTCGGTCGCCGAGCACCTCGTATACCGGACCGACGACGCCCGGCGGCCCCCGGCCTGAGGGGCCGTCGCCGTCGGCGGCTGGGAGACGCGCGTGCCCGTTCCCGGGCCGCGGTCCGGCGGGCGCTCCCCCGCTCAGCCGGTTATCTCGACGCGGTGCGCTTTCCCCGTCTCGGTTTTCGGGACGCGCACCGTGAGGAGCCCGTTGGTCAGATCCGCGCTGACGTGCTCCGTGTCGGAGTTCGGCGGCAGAGTCGTGCGGTAGTCGAACTGTCCCGTGCGGCGGGTGTGCCTGCGGACCACCCCGGCGTGTTCCTTCTCCTTGATCTCACCGTGGATGTCCAGCTCGCCCTCGGTGACCTCCACGGTGATCTGTTCCTTGTCCGCGCCGGGAAGCTCCATCTCCACCACGTAGGCGTCCTCGGTGTCCACGACGTCGGCCAGCGGTGCCCATGGCACGGCCGTGCCGAGCTCGGGGTGGCCGCCGAGAGGGAAGAGCTCGTGCATGAGCTGGTCCATCCGGGTACGCAGATCGTCCAGCTCATGCAGGGCGGCCGAGAGCCCACCTCTGCTGTGTCGTACGGGATGTGTCATGGCCGATCCTCCTTGACCTGCTGTGTCCACCGTCGGTCACGCGGGCCATCCACTGTCGAGTGCTGGGCAGTCGAGTGCCGGGCCGCAACACCCCCATGCCCTCGATGCACGTGGGCCTTGAGGTATCACTTGCCTCCTCACCCCGATACGGACCCGCGCGGTCCGGACGCGGTTCGTTCCGGGCCCGAGGACCGTGCGGAAGCCGTCGCCGTCTGTTCCTCGATACGCCGACGGACGCGGGCGGCGAGTGTGCTCAGCCGCTCGGAGGGCGTCACCCGGGGCGCGACCGGCGCCCGGATCCGTCGAGCTGCCGACGGAAGCCCGCCCAAATCCGCCGTGAACCTCTCCTGGCACTCGTCGAGCGTGGGCCTGGCGCCGACGCGCTGCCCGCCCCGCATCACCGTCTCCAACAACGCCCGGCCGGCGTCAGGGGGCCGCTCGTCGGCCAGACCGATCACGTCGGTGTATCCGGGGCAACGGAACACCTGCTTGGGGCCGGGTGCCGTCACTTTCGCCGAGGACAGCTTCATCACGGGCCGTCCGTCGTACTCGACCATCTTGTACGCCGAGTCCAGATACGGTGCGTCGGCCGAGACCCCGACGCGGGTGCCGACGGCGTAGGTGTCGATCGGTGCTCCCGAGCGGACCAGGTCGTCCAGCGCGTACTCGTCGAGGCCGCCGCTGGCGACGATCCGCACCTCCGGCAGGCCCGCCTCGTCGAGGATCGACCGTGCCCGTACCGCAAGGGCCCCGAGGTCGCCGCTGTCCAGCCGTACGGCCGAGCCGGGCCCGCGATCCAGGTCCCGCAGCACGCGCGCGGCGACGCGGACACCCTCCTCGGTGTCGTAGGTGTCCACCAGCAAGGTCACAGGCCCCGGGTGCGACCGCGCGAAAGCACGGAAGGCGTCCGTCTCCGCCTCGAACGCCTCCACGAAGGAGTGAGCCATGGTGCCGATGGCGGGGATGCCCAGGGCGGTGGCCGCGGCCACGTTGCTGGTTCCGGCGAAGCCGACCATAGCGCCGAGGCGGGCGGCCTGGAATCCGGCCTGTGGGCCGTGGGTCCGCCGTAGGGAGAAGTCCACGAGCGGATGCCCCTCCGCCGCGAGGACGCATCGTGCGGCCTTCGAGGCGACGGCGGTCTGGTGGCTGAGCTGGTTGAGCACGTACGTCTCCACCAGCTGCGCCTGTGGGAGAGGCGCGGTGACCTCCAGCAGCGGCTCTCCGGCCAGCACGAGCCGTCCCTCCGGCACCGCCCGCACATCGCCGGTGAATTCCAGGCCGAGCAGGGGCTGAAGATCCCGTCGCGGCCGGTGCAGCGCGGACGCGAAGGCGTCGACGTCGTCCGGGCCGACATGAAGGCCGGACAGGTACTCCAGAACCGGCTCCAGTCCCGCGGCGACCAGGAAGCCGCGCTCGGGAGGCAGGTCGCGGACGAAGAGGCTGAACGTCGCGGGGCCGGTCATCCCCTCCCTGAGGTAGGACATGACCATCGTCACTTCATACAGGTCGGTCGTGGTCGCATCAGACACCGGCGTCGCCTCCTCGGCTCGGCTCCCGTCCGGGTTCTGTGCCCATCAGCGGCGGAAGCGCGCGGACCACAGGGGCTCGACCGCATCCCACTCGGCGTCCCACTGCGCGTACCTTCTCCGGTCCAGCACATGGCGCATGCCTGCCCGCGCCGCGTGGCACGCGGCGCCCACGCCGATCGCGGCCATACCGCCCACGAACCAGCCCGTGGTCGTCGCGTTGAGTTCGTTCATCGGCGGAGTGGTGAGGCCGCCGTCCCGGTCCACCCACACCCGCACGGTGGCGCCCTTCGGGGTTCCCGACTTCACGAGGGTCGTCCCGGTCCGCACCGTGCCGTTGTCGTCGGTCCAGCGGACCTGCGCCTGCTGCTTCCCGCCCGTGGTGCCGTCCTTGACGGTCGACGTCAGTCGGGCGGTGACCTCGTGCCGTTGCGCCGACTGGGCCTGCACGGTACGCATCGACGACTCGTACGCCGTGCGCCCCGCGCTGAGCGCGGCCACCGGCAGGCCGAGGACGAGGACCAGCATCAGCAAGCCCCGGAACCAGGACTCGAACCTGTCGGACGGACGTCGCAGCGGGTTCGCCCCCTTTGACGCACGCTCCTGGCGCGGCGGGAGCGGCTCGGACGCGTGCGGCGAATTCTGTGCGCTCATGACTCGGCCTCCAGCAGTCGCTGGTCCGTCCTGCACCACCTTGTCCCACCGTGGGACAGCACAGGCCTCCGGTCACGGGGCCGAAAGTCCCTGCGGGGACGACTTCCGGCCCCGCAAGAGCCGACCGTCGACGTGGTCCGTCTCCGCCCGTCCGGTCAGAGGCGGGGAACGACCGCGACCGGACAGGGCACGTGATGCGGTACCGCATGGTTGATCAACCCCAGTCGCAGGCCGAGGTGCCCCTGTCGTCCGCGACCTCCGACGACCAGCAGGTCCGCCTCGGAGGCCCCCACGGAACGTGAGCCGCACGGCCGTGCCGGGCGGCCTCGTCGGCGGCCCGACCGACCGCCGCCAAGGTCCGCCTTGGACCCGGCGATGCCGACCACCAGGGGAATCGTCACCGTCCCGCCCTCCTCTCGGACGGCCGTCGAGCAGGATTCCGCGTTTCCGTCCCTCTCCGTCCACATGCGCCGGGGAGGGGATTGGGGTACTCCTCGAACGAGGGAAACCCGTGCGCCGCACCCGGCATACCGACGACGTCCGGACCGTCCACACCGTCGGACTCGTTCACCGTCATCCCCCGTCATTTCCAGCTTCGTACGAGACGGAGGCCGCCGCCATGCAGCCAGTCGTCCCCGTGGGCCTGGACCACCACGTCACGGAAGAGACCACTCAGTACACGCGCCAGGAGCCGGGCACGGCGCCCCGCCCCTGGCGCGAGAAGTACCGGCAGCCGGACGAGGCGGCCGACGGCATCCGTCTCGAAAGCCCTGCCAAGGCCGAGGTACTGGCTGCCGTGGACGCCGCGTTGCTCGTCGTCGGCCGACGCGAACACCGTCCGGGTCCGGCGCCCCATCCGGGTCCCGTGGCGCAGACGGCCTCTCGTCACGGGCGCTGCCCCGTCGCCGTCGTCCCTCATGACTGAGCCCGGCCCCAGCGGGAGGCCAGTGGGATCGCCGTCTCGGGCCGACGCGTCCGTGCTCCGGTCCAGTGACCGACACGACGGCGAGCCACTGCCGCGCGCGGAGGTGTGCGAGACCCACACCGCCATCGTCTTCTTCGCCGGCGACCGCGCCTACAAGGTCAAGAAGCCGGTGGATCTGGGATTCCTGGACTACACGACGGTGACGGCCCGCCGGGCCGCGTGCGAGCGCGAAATCGCCCTCAACCGCCGCTTCGCCCCCGACGTCTATCTGGGTCCGGGTGAAGTCCACAGTCCCGGCGCGCAGGCACCCGAACCGCTCGTGGTGATGCGCCGGATGCCTGCGGACCGCCGCCTTTCCCGTCTGGTGCGGGAAGGGGCCACCGTCGACGATGCCCTGCGTGCCGTCGCCCGGCATCTTGCAGCGTGGCACGCGGACGCTCCCCGGAGCCGGGAAGTGGACGAGCAAGGCACACGGGACGCCCTGTCCTCGCGCTGGGAGGCCAGCTTCCAGCAGGTCCGCGCGTTGGCCGACGACGGGGTCGTGCCGGACGGGGTGGCGGAGGTGGAGCGGCTGGTACGCCGCTACCTCGCCGGCCGCAAGCGTTTGTTCGACTCCCGTATCGAGCAGGGACGGGTGGTCGACGGCCACGGCGATCTGCTCGCCGAGGACATCTTCTGCCTCGACGACGGCCCCCGCGTCCTGGACTGCCTGGAGTTCGACGACCGTCTGCGCTACGTCGACGGCCTCGACGACGCCGCGTTCCTCGCCATGGACCTGGAACAGCTCGGCGCCCCTCAGGCCGCGGCGTACTTCCTGGCCCGGTACGGCGAGTACTCCGGCGACCCCGCACCCCCTTCCCTGTGGCACCACTACGTCGCCTACCGCGCGTTCGTCCGCGCCAAGGTCTCCTTGATCCAGGCCCGCCAGGGCGCGCTGGGCGCGGAGGTGGCGTCACGGCGGCTGATCGCGACGGCGCTGCGCCACCTGCGTACCTCCGCCGTCGGCCTGACGCTCGTCGGCGGGCTGCCGGGCAGCGGCAAGTCCACCCTCTCCGGAGCGCTGGCCGACCGGCTGGGGGTCACGCTGCTCAGCAGCGACCGCCTCCGCAAAGAGCTGGCGGGGATCCCGGCTGAGCAGTCGGCGGCGGCCGGCTACGGCAGGGGCCTGTACACGCCGGAGTGGACGGCCAAGACCTACGCCGCTCTGCTCGACCGCGCGTCCACCCTGCTGTCCTCCGGCGAGTCCGTCGTCCTGGACGCCACTTGGTCCGACGTGTCACAGCGCGAAGCGGCTCTGCGCATGGCCGACCGCACCAGCGCCGACCTGGTGGCCCTGCACTGCCATGTGCCGGGCGACGTGTCAGCGGCCCGCCTGAGCACGCGGGCTCCCGGAGCCTCGGACGCCGACCTCGGCATCGCCACCGCCATGGCGGCCAGGGAACAGCCGTGGCCCGAGGCCGTCCCAGTCGACACCAGTGGCCCGCTGGAGTCTGCGGTGGCCCAGGCACTGGCTGCCGTACGACCATGGGGGACCGGCCAGGCACCGGTCTTCCGCCGCCCTTACATGGAGCCGGACTAGACGAGCGGGTAACCCCGCCGGTGTTCGGGGTCGGCTCACTGGTCTCCAGGTCGCGCCACCAGGTTTCGCGGGACGTGGCGCGCTGCCTCATGGCGGGCGTCCGGCGCGCTCAAGGTCGTACTGCACCGTGCGTGAGGGGTCACGCTGACGGGAGCTCGAAAAGGCCGTCCGGTCCCCTTTCCAGGGCCGTCCGGCCCTGGAACTCGCAGGCGAGCGGCAGTGCCATGGAGATCAGCCGAGGGCACCAGGAGACACGGCGAAGCGGAGTGACACCGCGCACCGTGCGATTCAGGCCCGCAAGAAGCGGGTGGCCCTCGGCTCCATGAATGCCGGCAACGACCACCGCCGGCCGCCTCGGGCCGTGCCCGTCCGGCGGAAATGCGGCCGGAGCCGGGCTCGGCGACCCTGGAGATCAGGGAACAGTGCCGGGAGGAGCGCCCATGCACTGGGAAACCATCCACAAGGACACCGCACCGGTCGTCCCGCCACGTCTCAGCGACTACGAGGGGGCCCGCTCCGCCTTCACCTGGTCGCAGGCGCGGGGTGCGCTGGCCGGGCTCCCGGGCGGCGGTCTCAACATGGCCCACGAGGCGGTCGACCGGCACGCCGCCCTGGACCACGGGGAGAAGGTCGCGCTGAGCTGCGTCGCACGGGACGACTCCGTATCGACCGTCACGTACGCGGAACTGGCCCGCCGCACGGCCCGCTTCGCGAACGTCCTGCGGTCGCTCGGCGTGGGCCGCGGGGACCGGGTGTTCACACTGCTGGGCCGTTGCCCCGAGCTGTACACGACGGTACTGGGCACGCTGAAGAACACGAGCGTGCTGTGCCCGCTCTTCTCCGCCTTCGGCCCCGACCCGGTCGAGCAGCGGCTGCGCCTGGGCGACGCGCAGGTCCTGGTCACCACCGCGGCCCTGTACCGGCGCAAGGTCGCCGAGCGTCGGACATCGGTTCCCGGACTGAAGCACGTCCTGATCGTCGGGCCCGGAGCGGAGGGTCTGCCCGACACAGCCTCGTTCGACGACCTGATGTCCGCCGCCCCCGACACGTTCACCATCCCGCCGACGTCCCCCGAGGACATGGCGCTGCTGCACTTCACCAGCGGCACCACCGGCACCCCCAAGGGCGCTGTCCATGTCCATGAGGCCGTCGTCGCCCACCACGCCACGGCCGCGTCCGCGCTCGATCTGCGTCCCGAGGACGTGTACTGGTGCACCGCCGACCCCGGCTGGGTCACCGGCATGTCGTACGGGATCATCGCGCCGCTCGTCCACGGCGTGACGCTGGTCGTCGACGAGGGCGACTACGACGCCCGGCGCTGGTACCGGATTCTCGGCGAGCAGCGGGTCACCGTCTGGTACACCGCCCCCACGGCCTTGCGCATGCTCATGCGCGCCACCCCGCGAGAGGGCCCGTACGACCTGCCGCGTGCCTTCGACCTCTCCGCCCTGCGCTTTGTCGCCTCCGTCGGTGAGCCTCTCAACCCGGAGGCCGTCGTTTGGGGCCGGGACGTGCTGGGTCTGCCGGTGCACGACAACTGGTGGCAGACGGAGACCGGCTGCATCATGATCGCGAACTTCGCGGCCTGCGACATCCGCCCCGGCTCGATGGGACGTCCGCTGCCCGGCGTCGACGCGACCGTGCTGGAGCGGGGCGAGGACGGCAGGGCGCGGGTCGTCGACGGCAAGGTCACGGAGGTGGAGAGCCCCGGTGTCGAGGGCGAGTTGGCGCTGCGGACGGGCTGGCCGTCGATGTTCCGCGGCTACCTGCACGACAAGGAACGCTACGACGCCGCGTTCGCGGACGGCTGGTACCTGACCGGTGACCTCGTCCGCCGGGACGGCGACGGCTGGTACTGGTTCGTGGGGCGCGCCGACGACGTCATCAAGTCCGCGGGCCATCTGATCGGCCCGTTCGAAGTGGAGAGCGCGCTGATGGAACACCCGGCAGTGGCCGAGGCCGGGGTGATCGGCCGTCCGGACCCGGTCGCCGGGAACGTCGTGAAGGCTTTCGTGTCGCTGCGCCCGGGTGTCGATCCGACCCCGGACCTGGAGAGGGAGCTTCTGGCCTTCGGCCGCCGCAAGCTGGGCCCCGCCGTCGCTCCCAGGGAGATCGCGTTCGACCAGAAGCTGCCCAAGACCCGCAGCGGGAAGGTAATGCGGCGTGTGCTGCGTGCGCGTGAACTCGGCCTGCCCACAGGCGACCTGTCGACCCTGGAGGGATCCGAATGACCGTGGCCCGCCCCGCCCGCGCGCGGAAGGACTCGGCGCCCCCGAAGTCCGGCAAGAAGACCAGGGCGACCGGGGGGAACGCGAGTGCCGGAGCTCCGTCCGGGCGCGGGGTCACCGGACACCGGACCGGTCTGCTGGAGTCGATGCTGCGCATCCGGCGCTTCGAGGAGCGGTGCGTCGAGTTGTACAGCGCGGCGAGGATCCGTGGCTTCGTCCACCTCTACATCGGCGAGGAGGCCGTGGCCGTCGGCGTCAACGAGGCACTGACACCCGAGGACGCGGTCGTCTCCACGTACCGTGAACACGGCCACGCCCTGGCCCGCGGGATCACGGCCGAGGCCGTCATGGCCGAGATGTACGGCCGGACCACCGGGTGCAGCGGCGGCCGAGGCGGTTCCATGCACCTGTTCGACGTGAGCCGCCGCTTCTACGGCGGCAACGCCATCGTCGCCGGCGGGCTCCCCCTGGCCGCCGGCCTCGCGCTCGCCGACCATATGCGCGGACAGCCGAACGTCACCTGCTGCTTCTTCGGCGACGGGGCCTTCGCGGAGGGCGAGTTCCACGAGACCGCGAACCTGGCGGCCCTGTGGAAGCTCCCCCTGCTCATGGTCTGCGAGAACAACCTCTACGCGATGGGCACGGCCCTGGAGCGGCACGAGGCGCAGACCGACCTGGCCATGCGCGCCGCCTCCTACGGCATGGTCGCCTGGGCCGTGGACGGCATGGACGTCGAGGCCGTCGAACACGCCGCCAGGCGGGCCGTGGAGGGCATCCGGAACGGCACCGGGCCGCACTTCCTGGAACTGCGCACCTACCGCTTCCGCGCCCACTCGATGTACGACCCGGACCGGTATCGCCACAAGGCGGAGGTCGAGCGCTGGAAGGAGCGGGACCCGATCAGCCTGCTCACCGACCGTATGCGCGAGAACGGTGAACTGGGCGACAAGCAACTGGCCCGGATCGAGCAACGCATCACTGACGAGATCGACCACGCCGTCGAAGCAGCGGAACGGGCACCCGAGGAACCGGTCGAGCACCTGCTCCACCACGTCACCAGTTCCTCGGCAGAGGCGGTGAGTTGAACGTGGGCGCCAGCGAGACGCACGAGGCGACGACGACCTACCGGGAGGCGATGCGCGAGGCGCTTCGAGAGGCCCTGCGCTCCGACGACCGTGTCTTCCTCATGGGCGAGGACGTGGGCCGTTACGGCGGATGCTTCGGCGTCAGCCTGGGGCTGCTGGAGGAGTTCGGTCCCGAACGCGTCCGCGACGCCCCGTTGTCGGAGTCCGCGTTCGTGGGCGCCGGCATCGGCGCGGCCCTCGCGGGGCTGCGCCCGATCGTCGAGATCATGACCGTCAACTTCAGCCTGCTCGCCCTCGACCAGATCCTCAACAACGCCGCCACCCTGCTGCACATGTCGGGCGGGCAACTGCCCGTGCCTCTGGTCATCCGCATGACCACGGGCGCCGGACGGCAACTCGGCGCCCAGCACTCGCACAGCCTCGAAGGCTGGTACGCCCACATTCCCGGCCTCCGTGTCCTCACTCCCGCCACGCTGGAGGACGCGCGACACGTTCTGGCCCCGGCGATCGAGGACCCCGACCCCGTACTGATCTTCGAACACGGCAGTCTCTACAACGTCTCCGGGGAACTCCCCTCACCGACCGCTCCCGTGGGCCTCGACCACGCCGCGGTTCGCCGCCCCGGCACCGACATCTCCCTGATCACGTACGGTGGTTCGCTGCCCAAGGCACTCGCCGCGGCGGACGATCTGGCCGCCGAGGACATCAGCGCCGAGGTGATCGACCTACGTACGCTGCGCCCCTTGGACGACGCGACCATCAGTGCTTCGGTGGCCCGGACACATCGCGCGGTGGTCGTCGACGAGGCATGGCGGACGGGAAGCATCGCCGCTGAAGTGTCAGCCCGCATCGCGGAAGAGTACTTCTATGAACTGGATGCTCCCGTCGAGCGGGTGTGCAGTGCGGAGGTACCCATGCCGTACGCCCGGCGGCTGGAAGAAGCAGCCCTGCCCCAGGTCGCCGACATCGTGGCGGCCGCCCATCGGGCGGTGGACTGATCATGGCCGAGTTCACCATGCCGTCCCTGGGTGCGGACATGGACGAGGGCACGCTCCTGGAATGGCTCGTGGCACCCGGTGACGTCGTCCACAAGGGGGAACCGGTCGCGGTGGTCGAAACCGCCAAGTCGACCATCGAGGTCGAGTGCTTCGAAACCGGGACCATGACGGAACTGCTCGTCGAGCCCGGGGCGACGGTGCCCGTGGGCACCCCGCTCGCACTGATCGGACCGGCCAAGGAGCGACCACCCGCCCATCGCGCGCCGAAGGAGGGCAAGACCACCAAGACCACCAAGACCACCAAGACCACGGAGACCACACAGGCCACGGGGGCCGCAAAGGCCCCCAGGCCCCCCGAGCGCCTCCCGTCGGGGCCCGAGCCCGGCACCGCCGCGGAACCGACGCCTTCCGCCGCGAGGCCGCCCGACCACGTGGAGGCCGGCCCCTTGGTCCGGCACCTCGCGGAGCACAGCGGGGTCGACCTGGAGACGCTGCACGGCTCCGGGCCCGGGGGACGGATCACCCGGACCGACGTCGAACGGGCGGTGGCCCCGAGGAGCGACACCGCGCCACCCCGTGTAAGGGCCACCCCTCGCGCCCGGCGGCTCGCCGCCGAACTGGGTGTCGACCTGGCCGCGGTGAGCGGCACCGGACGGGATGCGGCCGTCCGGGCCGCGGATGTACGCCGGGCGGCCCCCACCCCCGCGGCACCCGCTCCCCGACCGCCCTCGGCCGACGGACCCACACGCCGTCCTTCCGCTGAACGCACTTCGGTCACGCCCCCGCCCCGGGACCGGGTGAAGGCCGGACGCCGGGCGATCGCCGACCTGATGACCCGCGCCAACCGGGAGATCCCCCACTACTACCTCTCCACGACCGTGGATCTGGCCGCCGCGACACACTGGCTGCACGAGCACAACCGACGCGTCCCGCTCAGCGAAAGACTGTTGCCCGCCGCGCTGCTGCTCAAGGCAGCCGCCCTGGCCGCGCGGGAGGTACCCGACCTCAACGGCTTCTGGACGGATGACCACTTCACGGCGGCCGAGAGCGTCCACCTGGGCATGGCGGTGTCCCTGCGCGGCGGAGGCCTCGTCGCCCCTGCGCTGCGCCATGCCGACACGCTGACGCTCACCGAGCTGATGGGCGCGCTGAAGGACCTGGTCAGCCGGACCCGTACGGGCAGGCTCCGCGGTTCCGAGGTGTCCGGCGCCACGATCACGGTCACCAGCCTCGGTGATCAGGGCGTGGAAGCCGTCTTCGGCGTGATCCACCCCCCGCAAGTGGCCCTGGTCGGCTTCGGACGCGTCGTCGACCGGCCGTGCGCCGTCGACGGTCTGCTCGGGGTGCGCCCCACGGTCACGGCGACCCTCTCGGCCGACCACCGGGCGACCGACGGCGCGGTCGGAGCCCGCTACCTCACCGCGGTCTCCCGCTTCCTGCAGAACCCGGAGGAGTTGTGAACCCATCCGACGCACTGGACATGGTCAGGGAGTCCATCTCCGCCGTGGTCCCTGACGCCGACCTCGCCTCGCTGGGCCCGGACGACGCGTTCCGGGAGGCATTGGAGATGGACTCGCTGGACTTCCTCAGTTTCGTCGAGGTGCTCGCCGAAAGATCCGGCGTTCGTATCGAGGACGAGGACACGTCCCGACTCACCACGCTGTCCGCGAGCGCGGACTTCCTGGTCGCCCGTACACGCTGACGTGCGTCCCGGACGCGGTCCGCACGAGTCTCCGGCCTCAGACGGCGCCTATGCCGTCCACGACCTCGGCCACGTCGTCGATCTCCCGCCCGCCACCCGCAGTTCGGGGACGACAGCCTCGTCCCCCGCCGCGCCAAGGCGTCCGCGTGCTCGATCCCCACCGGGAGGAGCACGCCGCGGCTCTCGCCGTTGCTGCCCTTGCCGCGGCCTGACGCGGGTCTGCCGCCTCACCTCCGCGCGGCGCCGACGGTTCCGTACCGGTGGTCATCCGATCCCGTGCGGTGTCGGTGGTCCGCCCATGAACGGCGGCGTGCTCCCCTCGTTCGATGGTCCCGGCGCCGTGCCCGCTGGCGGGTAGGACGGCGACCCCTCGAGTGTGCGGCTGCGTGCGTCAGTCGTTCACGCAGACGTTGCCGAACGCCGGGTTCAGCACACCGATCAGCTTCACGAGGTGCGGAGCGGACGCGGCGGCGAAGGCGATCAGGCCGCTGAGCAGGAAGGGTTCGGCGCGGTCGCGGGGCGGCGGTAGGCGTGCTGTTCTGGGTATGTACGGAGGAGAGTTCTGCTGTGCGTCATCTCCGGACTTCCGTCCCCGCCTCCACCCGGTCGTCCGCGCCGAGCGGAGCGGGCAGAGGACTGCTCCCGCTGCGGGAGCTCGCGCTCGCGTGGTCGCTGATCCTTCTGGTCGTCGTGCCGACGTGGGTGCTGACCGTTGGGCAGGCGCGGGACATGGGGGTCGAGCCGGGCACGATGGGGATGGCCCTGCCCCTGTTCTTGTTGCTCTGGGCGACGATGATGGCCGCCATGATGCTGCCGTCCATGGCGCCGGTGGCCCTCACCTGGGTGCGGGGGATCGGGCGGCGGTCGTCCGGATGGGTCCGGGCAGTGCGCACGCTGGAGTTCGTGAGCGGGTACCTGTTGGTGTGGACGACCTTCGGTCTGATCGCCTACGCGGCTCTGGCCTTCACCGGGGGCCTCGTGGACGATCATCGGACCGCGGGACGCTGGATCGGTGCAGTGGCCTTCCTGCTGGCTGGCCTCTATCAGCTCGGGCCCCTCAAGAACGTCTGTCTGCGGCACTGCCGGGACCCCATGAGCCAGCTGGTGCGCTACGCCGGGTTCCGGCAGCCGGCCCGTGATCTGCGGGTAGGCGTCCACCACGGTGGCTACTGCGTGGGCTGCTGCGCGGGACTGATGGTGGTTTTCGTGCCGCTCGGGGTGATGAACGTGGCCGCGATGGCCGGGCTGGCGGTGGTGATCTTCGTGGAGAAGCTGTGGTCACGAGGGCCGCTGCTGGCCCGGGTGGTGGGTGTCGTGTTCCTCGTCCTGGCCGTGCTGGCGCCCTTCCAGGACTGGATGCTGCCGGGGCTGCAGGAATCGGCTCCTTCGATGGACGGCATGTGAGCAGCTACGGCATGCTGGAAGGGAGGCCGCCTCGCGATCCGCGTGCGGGCTCGGGACGCGCGGTCTCGCCACTCCAAAGGAGCTCCCTCGAATTCGACGGGAGGGAAGCGAGATGACGGAACAGGCCACACCCAATACCCGCTGGCATCTGGCCGGCGACTGGTTCGACGTGTGCAAATGCGCCATACCCTGCCCCTGCACGTTCGCGCAGCCCCCGACCTACGGCGACTGCGAAGGCGTACTGGTCTGGCACATCCGTGAGGGCAACTACGGCGACGTACGGCTCGACGATCTCAACGTCCTGATGCTCGGCTCCTTCGAGGGCAACCCGTGGGCCGGCACGCACACGAACCCCTACGCCGCGGTCTTCCTCGACGAACGCGCCGACGACCGGCAGCGCGCCGCGCTCGGCACCGTTTTCGCAGGTGAGGCGGGCGGCTGGCCGGCGCGGTTCGGGGAAATGTTCCGGCCCGAGATGCGCGGCATGGACATCGCGCCGATCCACGTGGAGATCGACGAGGACCTCGCCACCTGGCGAGCCGAGATTCCCGGCCGGGTCATGGCCACCGCCGAGGCACTCACCGGCCCGACGACCCCGACGGGCGCGCGCGTCGAAGTCCACAACGCCCCGGGCGCCGAGGTCGGACCGGGCCAGGTCGCCACCTGGGGCCAGGCCACCGTCGACCGCGCCGACGCGTTCGGCTTCTCGTGGGACCGCTCGGGAAAGTCGAGCAAGCACTTCCCCTTCGACTGGACGGGACCCGACTGAGCGCGCGGGACGGGAAAACTCCGGTGGCAAGAGCGGGAAGCTGCGGGCGGACGTGGGTTCCACACGTAGACGCGGCGGCCCTGGTTGAGGTCGGTGCGGGTGTCGCGGCCGTTGCCGGTGTGGATGCTCTTCGGCGGCGCCCCGGCGGTGAGAGGCATGGTCCCGATCGCGTCCTCCATGATGCACGGCCCCCACGACACGGAATCGGACGGCAACCACTGGATACCCGCATGCCAGTGACGGCGCACGCCGTGTGAGGATCTTGCAGCGCTGGTGTGATCACGACATCGGAATCGTCCTGGGTAGCCCCTTTCATCTGCAGGCCGCCCGCGCCAGTCCGCTCGCCGGCGAACGGAATCTGTGGAGCCGACACCTCGCCGTGGCGGCGGGCCTCGCCGTCGTCGCGGTGCTGCTGCTCTGTGTCTGGGCCGTCATCGAGCTGCGCGGCACGACGCCCCTGATCGATGTGCGGGCGGTGCGGCACCCGGCGGTCGCCGGGGCGAACCTCGCCATGTCGTCGGCGGGATCGGCATGTACCTCCTGCAAGGAGAACCACATCGCCGCGGCAGGCGTTGTGACCACCGCGATCGACGCGGTCTGGCGTTCAATGGCACGCACCGGGCAGAAGGTGGAGACCGACGTCGAGGTGCAGAACGTGACGCAGGCCGTCGAGGCCCTCGATGCCGGAGCCCGCTGGATCATGCTCGACAACCTGCCGGTGGCCGACATCGAAGTGGTCGTGCACATCCGGGCCGAGCGTGCCGACGCCTCCCGGATCCTGCTGGAGGCCTCGGGCACCGTCCACCTGGACAGCGTCCGCGCCATCGCCAAGACGCCAAGGCTGCATGAGCGGACGGCTGGGGCTCTGCTCCTGCGGATACGGCGACTTCATCGTCGCGGGTCACCGCTCCGGTTTCATCGTTGCGGGTCACCGCTCCGGTCTGCGCCGTCACCCCAAGACGGGCATGATCAGCGTCGTCACGAAGTCGACGGCCCCTTCCCGCTGGTAGAAGCGCAGGGCGTCATCATTGCCCGCGACGACGGAGATCTTCATGACCTGGACACCCGACCCGGCGAGACGCGCGCGCACGGCCTTGACAAGGGCCTGCCCGACTCCGGCGCCGCGAGCCTCGTCATCGACCACGAGGGTTTCCAGGATGCCGACTTGGTCCCCCCACTGCCATGACCCCGGGGCATCCAGGATGCGCACGACCGCATAGCCGAGCACGTGATTTCCGTCCCGAGCGACCAGAATCGCGGCGAGCGGCTCCTGCAGCCATTCGAGGTACTGGCCCCGCCGCAGACGCCAGGAGTCCTCGGGTGAACGAACCGCGCCGAGAGCCGCCAGATGTGCGGCCTCCCGACTGTGGTGGACCAAGAGCTGCCCCCACAAGCGCTCCAGGCAGTCCACCTCGGAGGAAGCCAGAACGTCGATCACGGGATTCATGCCAGGAAGCGTAGTCAGCGAGGGCTCCGCGGCTCCAACCGATCAGTGGTGAACCATCAGTGCAAAGCCCCTGGCTGCCCCTCGCAGTCGAAGCAGGAGCCACTTGCCCCCAGGCTTTCCCGCCAGCCGGCTCACCTGAACTGGCCGCTCATCACCCACGCGGCCAGGATCCTGACCAGGGGACCTCCCTGGAGGGACCCGCAGGTGGGCGTGTTCCCCGCACTGGCCACCACCCGGGGACGGGCCCTGATCGACCGAGTATGTCTTCTGGCGTTCGCCTCCGATGTCCCGGCACCGACCCGGCGCATCCCCCTCGCGCGCGACGCGGCACGCCCCGCCGCCCCGCCGCCCCGCCGCCCGCCCAGGCGATGGCCCGCGTTCCGCGCTCGGTGGTGCGGCCCTTCACTGTCCGAGACCCGCAGCGGGCCCGACTCGGCGCGGTCCGACGGGCTGACGGTGCCACCGCTGGTCAGAGGATGAAAGTAGATCCACCGATAGCGGATTCAGCGCTCTGGGCGGCTATATCACCCTTGTTCCCCGAACAGACATGCCATGTCTGACGAAACTGAAGGCGTACCCGTCAGAAACATTGACGTCATCACGCCCCAAATCTATCTTCTGCTCGAACTACCGCACATTGTTCGCGATTTCGAACCATGAGGAGTCTCGCTACGGCGATCGGCCAAGCGGACCGGCCGTGCCGGAGGAAGAGTTGAAGAGACCCGTGAGAACGCTGCTCCCCCTGCTGGGCCCGCTGCTGCTGGTCCTGCTGGGCGTCCCCGCCCTCCGGGGAACCGCCGCCGCGGCCGCCCCGCCGGCCGGGCAGACCACGCGATACACGATGACCGCGTTCACCAACCCCATTGAGTCGAACATGTACGTCTACGACTCGCCCGAGGGCCCGGCCCTGGTCCCGCTCGACAACGGCGGCCGGCGCATCCACTACGACGGCTACAGCGCCGGTAAGTACTGGTACAGCGACAGCTACGACAACTTCGCCACCTGGACGACCCCGACCGAGCTGCCCGGCCTCACCGGCTTCGCCCGACACCTCACCGTGCTGAAGGAAACCGTCTCCGGCGGTGTGACCCTGCCGACCAACACCACCCGGTCACTGCAGTCCGTCAACTACCCGAGCCGCTACGCCGTGGCCCGCTCCGACAACCTCGGCTACATCGACCCGGTGAGCGGCTCCAGCACCACCGCCGTCAAGCAGAGCGCCACCCTCACCGTCGTGCCCGGCCTCGCCGACGCCAACTGCTACTCCTTCCGCGACTCCTCCGGCCGCTACCTCCGCCACCTCCGCCGCTACGACTGCGCGCTGCCTGTGGACCTCTTCCAGAACACCGACACCTTCCGCGCCGACAGTTCCCTCACAGGGGTCACCCCCTGGGCCTGATCACTTCTGCTCACCGAAAGGTTTCAGATGTCCCCCTCCCTCAGTAGACGGCGCCTCCTGCAAGCAGCCGGGGCCACCGTCGTCGCCTCTGCCACCGGGTCCCTCGTCGGCGCATCCTCCGCCCTTGCGGTCGTCCCTCCCGCGAGGACCGACATCGGGGTCTCGGCGCACCCGTTCGAGATCGGCCAGGTCCGGCTGACCGCGAGCCGGTGGCTGGACAACCAGGACCGTACGCGGAACTACCTGCGGTTCGTCGACGTGGACCGGCTGCTGTACAACTTCCGCGCCAACCACAAGCTGTCCACCAACGGCGCGGCCGCCACCGGCGGTTGGGACGCCCCCAACTTCCCCTTCCGCACCCACGTCCAGGGTCACTTCCTCACGGCGTGGGCGCAGCTGTACGCCGTGAGCGGGGACACCGTCTGCCGGGACAAGGCCACCTACATGGTCGCGGAGCTGGCCAAGTGCCAGGCCAACAACAGTGCCGCCGGTTTCAACGCCGGTTACCTCTCGGGCTATCCCGAGTCCGACTTCACCGCTCTCGAGCAGCGAACCCTGACCAACGGCAACGTTCCGTACTACACCATCCACAAGACCCTCGCCGGTCTGCTGGACGTGTGGCGCCTCATCGGCAGCACCCAGGCACGTGACGTGCTGCTCGCGCTGGCGGGATGGGTCGACCTGCGCACCGGCCGGCTGACCAATCAACAGATGCAGGCCATGCTGCAGACCGAGTTCGGCGGCATGAACACCGTGCTGACCGACCTCTACCAGCAGACCAATGACGCCCGATGGCTCACCGTCGCCCAGAGGTTCGACCACGCCGCGGTCTTCGACCCGCTGGCTGCCAACCAGGACAAGCTGGGCGGACTGCACGCCAACACGCAGGTGCCCAAGTGGATCGGGGCCGCGAGGGAGTTCAAGGCCACCGGTACGACCCGTTACCGGGACATCGCCACCAACGCCTGGAATCTCACCGTCGACGCGCACACCTATGCCATCGGCGGCAACAGCCAGGCGGAGCACTTCCGCGCCCCGAACGCCATCGCCGGCTACCTCAACAACGACACGTGCGAGAGCTGCAACACCTTCAACATGCTCACCCTCACCCGGGAGTTGTTCACGCTGGACCCGAACCGGGTCGAGCTGTTCGACTACTACGAGCGGGCGTGGCTGAACCAGATGATCGGCCAGCAGAACCCGGCCGACGACCACGGCCACGTCACCTACTTCACCCCGCTCAAGCCGGGAGGCCGACGCGGTGTGGGCCCGGCGTGGGGCGGCGGCACCTGGAGCACCGACTACGGCACCTTCTGGTGCTGCCAGGGCACCGGCCTGGAGATGCACACCAGGCTGATGGACTCCATCTACTTCCGCACCGACACCACGCTCATCGTGAACATGTTCGTGCCCTCGGTGCTCACCTGGTCGGAGCGCGGCATCACGGTCACCCAGACCACCTCGTACCCGACCAGCGACACCACGACCTTGCAGGTCACCGGCAGTGTCAACGGAACCTGGGCAATGCGCATCCGTATCCCGAGCTGGACCGCCGGGGCCACCGTCAGCGTCAACGGTGTCAAGCAGAACATCGCCACCGACCCCGGCAGCTACGCCACCCTGAACCGTTCCTGGACGTCCGGTGACACGGTCACCGTCCGCCTGCCCATGCGGGTCGTGATGCGAGCGGCCAACGACAACGCGAACGTCGCCGCGATCACCTACGGCCCGGTCGTCCTGTCCGGCAACTACGGCACCACCGCGCTCAGTTCGCTCCCGACGCTGAACACGTCCTCGATCACACGGACCAGCAGCAGTTCGCTCGCCTTCACCGCCACCGCCAACGGCTCCACCGTCAACCTGGGCCCGTTCCACGACGCGCACGGCCACAACTACACCGTCTACTGGAACACCACCGGCAGCGTCCGTCTCGTCAACGCGGCCAGTGGTCTGCTGCTGGGCATCCAGAACATGTCCACGGCCGACGGCGGCCGCGCACTTCAGTGGTCGGACAACGGCACCGCCGACCACGACTGGTACATGATCACCGACGGGGACGGGTTCCGCTTCCGCAACGCCAACAGCGGCAAGGTGCTGGGCGTCCTGAACATGTCCACCGCGGACGGCGCGACGGTGCTGCAGTGGTCGGACAACGGCACCGCCGACCACCGGTGGACGCTGCTCGACCAGGGCGACGGGACCTACAAGATCCGCAACGCCAACAGCGGCAAGCTGCTCGCCATCGCGGGCAACTCCACCGCCGTCGGCGCGTTCGCGGTCCAGGACGCGGACGACGGCACCGCCGACAACCGGTGGCGCATCGTGCGGAACTGAGTCCGCCGCGGAACCGGATCTCCGTCGCTCCCCGCCCCTCATCATCCGCCCAATTCTCCGACCATGGTTCGGCATTCCGAACCTCTCCCCCTGGTCGCAGCCCCATCCGTCCGGACGGCCCGTCAGTGGACCGTCCGGATCCGCTCCCCCCGAAGAATGAGGTTCACGTGCTCAGTCGTACGTTCACTCGCAGACACCTGTCCGTGGTGCTCGCGGCCTTGGTCGCCTCGGCTGCGACGATCGTCGCCAATCCCAGCCCGGCTCAGGCGGCCAGCACCGGCGCCCTGCGCGGTGTCGGCTCCGGCAGGTGTCTCGATGTGCCGGGTGCCAGCCAGACCGACGGCGCGAATACGCATATCTGGGACTGTCACGGCGGGACCAACCAGCAGTGGACGCTGACGGACAGCAACCAGCTCACCGTCTACGGCAACAAGTGTCTGGACGTCCCGGGTCACGCCACCACGGCCGGCACCCGGCCGGTGATCTGGTCCTGCAACGGCGGTACGAACCAGCAGTGGCGGGTGAACCCCGACGGTACGGTCGTCGCCGTGGAGTCCGGGCTGTGCCTGGACGTCAGCGGCGGCGCCACGGCCAACGGCACGGCGGTGCAGCTGTGGAACTGCAACGGCGGCGACAACCAGAAGTGGACCGGCCTGTCCGGGACGGGCAGCACGTGCTCGCTTCCGTCGACATACCGCTGGACGTCGACGGGTCCGCTGGCGCAGCCGGCGAACGGGTGGGTCGCGCTGAAGGACTTCACCACCGCGAAGTACAACGGCCAGAACCTGGTCTACGCGACCACCTCTGACGGATCGTCGTGGGACTCGATGGCGTTCCGTCCCTTCACGAACTGGTCGGACATGGCGACGGCCACCCAGACCGGGATGGGCGAGGGCCTGGCGGTGGCGCCCAAACTGTTCTACCTCTCGACCAAGAACATCTGGGTGCTCGCCTCGAACGGCTGGGGTACCGCATGGCCCTTCACCTACCGCACCTCCAGCGACCCCACCAACCCCAACGGCTGGTCCGCCCCGCAGCCGCTGTTCACCGGCAGCCTCCCCGTAGGCGGCCCGATCGACCCGACCCTGATCGCCGACGACCAGAACATGTACCTGTTCTTCGCCGACGACCTCGGCAGCATCTACCGGTCGACCATGCCGCTCGGTAACTTCCCGAGCAGCTTCGGCTCGTCGTACACGACGGTCATGAAGGACACCGAGGACAAACTGTTCGAGGCTCCGGAGGTCTACAAGGTCCAGGGCCGGAGCCAGTACCTCATGATCGTCGAGGCAAAGGGTACGGGCGGGCGCTACTTCCGCTCGTTCACCGCCTCCAGCCTGAACGGTCCGTGGGCCGAGCAGGCCGGCACCGAGAGCAGCCCCTTCGCGGGCAAGGCCAACAGCGGTGCCACCTGGACCAACGACATCAGCCACGGTGATCTGATCCGCGTCAACGCCGACCAGACGATGACCGTCGACCCGTGCAACCTGCAGTTCCTCTACCAGGGCAGGGACCCCGGCGTGAGCGTCCCCGACTACCTGAAGCTGCCGTACCGGCCTGGCCTGCTCACCCTGCAGCGCTGACCGGGCGCGTCATCCCGAGCTCGTGACCATGCCCCCGACGCCCGCACAGCGGCTTCCGCTGTGCGGGCCAGGAAGGACCCCCTCATGGCCCCCCTGCACACACGACTGCTACGCCTCCTCACAGCCACCGCGCTGACGCTCACCGCCTGCGTCACCGCCTCCGCCGGTACGGTCGCCGAGGCCGCGCCGGGCAGCCCCGCGCTCACCCCGCCCCTGGGCTGGAACAGCTGGAACAGCTTCGGATGCGGGATCACCGAGGCACAGGTCCGCCAGGCCGCCGACGCGATGGTGTCCTCCGGTATGAAGGACGCCGGCTACCAGTACGTCGTCGTCGACGACTGCTGGTTCGACCCGCAGCGTGACGGCGCGGGCAACCTGCGGGCCAACCCGACCACGTTCCCCAGCGGGATGAAGGCGCTGGGCGACTACATCCACAGCAAGGGCCTGAAGTTCGGCATCTACCAGGCGCCCAACGAGAAGACGTGCGCCCAGGGCGTGGGCACCTACCCCGGCTCCACCGGCAGCAAGGGGCACGAGGCGCAGGACGCCGCCTCGTTCGCCTCATGGGGCGTGGACTACCTCAAGTACGACTGGTGCTCCGGCAACGGCACCCTCAGCGAGCAGGTCGCACAGTTCACCACCATGCGTGACGCCCTGCGCGCCACCGGACGTCCGATCGTCTACAGCATCAATCCCAACAGCTTCCACTCCCCCACCGGCGCCTCCTACGACTGGGGACAGGTCGCCGACCTGTGGCGGACGACGGAGGACCTGCTCGACATCTGGCAGAACAACAACACCAACAGCTACCCGATGGGTGTCGGGAACGTCCTGGACATCACCGCGCCGCTGGCCGCGCAGTCGGGCCCGGGCCACTGGAACGATCCGGACATGCTGGTCGTCGGGCGTCCCGGGCTGTCGCTGACCGAGGCCCGCTCCCACTTCGCCCTGTGGTCGCTGCTCTCGGCTCCCCTCATGGCCGGCAACGACATCCGCACCATGTCCGCCGACGTGAGCGCGATCCTCCGCAACCCCCGCCTGCTGGCGGTGAACCAGGACACGCTGGGTGCGGGCGGGCGCCGGGTGCGCGACGACGGCGCCACCGAGGTCTTCGCCAAGCGCCTGTCCGACGGCTCGGTCGCCGTGGGCCTGTTCAACCGGGGTGACAGCGCCGCGACGATCACCACCAACGCCGCCCAAGTCGGCCTCTCCGGAGGGTCGTTCACTCTCACCGATCTCTGGACCGGCGGCACGTCCAGCACGTCCGGTCAGGTCTCGGCGAGCGTCCCGGCGCACGGTGTCGCCGTGTTCAAGATGAGCGGCGGCAGTCCCCTGGCCTCCACCACGGCACGCCTGCGCGGCACCGGGTCCGGCCGCTGCCTGGATGTGGAAGGCGGCAGCACCGCGGCCGGGACGGCGACACTGATCTGGGACTGCCACACCGCCGCCAACCAGCTGTGGACGACCTGGGCCGGCGGCGAGATCCGCGTCTTCGGCGACAAGTGCCTGGACGCCAACAACCAGGGCACCACCAACGGCACACAGGTCATCATCTGGCCCTGCAACGGCCAGAACAACCAGAAGTGGACCACGCAGGCCGACGGCTCGATCCGCAACGTCAACGCCGGGCTGTGCCTCGACGTCAACGGGGCCGCCACCGCGAACGGGACCCGGCTGATCCTGTGGACCTGCAACGGCCAGAACAACCAGAAGTGGACGTCTCTGACGTAACCAGCCGCCCGTCTGATACGCGGGGAGACCTCCCGGCAGGGAGACCTCCGCTGGGAAGGGGGCGGTCCCACGGCAGCGTGCCTCGCGCCGCGCTGCGGGGGCCGCCCTCCTCCACCGGAAGGTGGTGTGTGCGGGCTTGGCCGAGTCGGGTGAGGGCCAGGTCGAGCATGTCGGCGAAGAAGTCGGCGTGATGGTGTCACGGACGGGCAGGGCTTCATGGGCGTGGCCTGCTTGACCCACCAGGCCGCCACCTGCACAGTCGGGATGCGGCACCGTGGCAGCGCTGCCTCCCTCTGCCGGCCGGTCCCTGATCCATGGGTGGCGGACGGCCCTGACACCCAGGAGTGCCTCGTCCGATGGTCCTCGACCTGGTGGTGATCGGTACGGCCATCACTCTTGGGCCCTTGCACAACAGCGCCTTCATCCTGCTGCTCTCCTCGCGGCGCGGCGTCCGTCAAGGTCTGGCGTTCCTGTTGTCGTGGCTGGCCAACCTGATCGCTGTCATTGCCATCGTGGTGCTGCTGACCGGCGGTGAGCCCCCGGCCCGCCACAGCGCGCCCTCGACCGCCGCGATCGCCGCGAAACTCGTCATCGGTCTGGCGCTGGTGCTGTACGGCGCGCACCGGCGGCACCGGCCGCCCCGCCCTCACGGCCCACCGCGCTGGGCCGCCCTGATCGACAACACCTCTCCGGCCGCGGCCGCCGGTCTGGCCTGGCTGCTGCAGCCCTGGGCACTGGTCGGCGCCGGTGCCGCGGCAGCCCTTGAGGCGAACCTCTCCACCGTCGGCGACTGGCTCGCGCTGACCGGCTACTCTCTGCTGGCCACGCTCAGTCTCATCATCATGGAGATGTACGCGGTCTGGGCACCGGCGACCGCGGAAGCCCGGCTGAACGCCCTGCGGAACTGGCTGAGCCAGCACCAGGAGCAGCTGATTGTCACGCTCTCCCTCCTCGCCGGCCTGTGGTTTACGGCCGTGAGCATCTATGAGCTGGTCGCCTGAGGCAGGAGCCACCAGGCGCGTTCACCACCTCGTCGACGGACTCGACAGTGATCGACAAGGAACCCTGCGAGAAGATACCGGGGGCTCACAGCATTCAGTCGGCGCTTTCCAGCATCGGCGGGGCCCAGTCGCCGGTGAGGCGGCCCTCTGCCCCGCTGCCGCCCGCCCTGCCCGACGCGCTGACCGCCGTGGCGGCCGCACGCATCGGCCGCCCCGTCCGCTGGACGTGGCTGTTCATCGCCGCCCACCCAGCTCCGTCTCACTGGCGAAGCCAGGGCGGACCTCCGCCGCCCCCGTCAGTGACGACTCCCAGTCGTCAGCAGTGGTGGGGTACGGCGCCCAGTAGCTCTGTGCGCTGATCCCCGATCGGGGATCGGTTACGGACGGGCACCGATGTTATGGCGGGGCATTCTGGGCACTGCTGGACGTCGGGTGCAGCCGACGAGGAGAGGCCGTTATGGGTGAGTCGTCGCAAAGCGTTACGGTCGTGGCTCTCCTGGCGGACCCGGACGCGCCGACAGAAGTCGCGCAGCGCATAGCCCGGGACCTCCCCGCTCGGCTCGCGGACAAGTTCGGTCAGGAGCGCCGGTTCGACGTCAAGGTGGTGAGCGAGCCCTTCACCGCGGGGACCGAGGACCTCTCCACGTTGACACGCCGGATCTTGGACCGCAGGCGCACGGAGGATTGGGACATCGTCGTAGCTCTCACCGACCTGCCGTTGCACTCACGGGGGCGCAAGCTCGTGGTGGATCTGGGGCATGAACACGGCTTGGCGCTCCTGTCCCTCCCCTCGCTGGGTGGTCTGCGTTTGTACAGAAGGGCCCCGGCGGGCGGTTGAAGAGGTCGTGCTCAGCTTGGCAGGTGCGCAAGCCGCTGAGGCCGAGGGAGCCCACCGTCGGTCGCTGGAAGATCTCACCAGTGGTCTTGCGTCTGTTCACCGGGCCCCGGTCGGTGACGAGGAAGCCGCGGATCTGCGATATGTCGTCGGCGGTGCGCGTGGTTACCTGAGGATGCTCGCCGGCATGGTCCGGGCCAACAGGCCGTGGCGCTTGATTCCGGGGCTCTCGAAGGCCCTGGCGGCCGCACTCGCCACAGGAGCGATCGCCACCGTGAACTCCACCGTCTGGAGCGTGGCCGCGGCCCTGAGCACGCCACGCCTCGTGATCGCCACGGTCGGGTCCATCGCGCTCATGATCGGCTGGCTGATCGTGGACGCGCACCTGTGGCATCGAACGGCGGAGGACTCACCGGAGGCGAGGAAGCGGACAGCTCTCTACAACGCGTCGACGGTCTTGACCGTGGGCATCGGGGTGGTCGTCTGCTATGTGGGGTTGCTGGTCATCAACTTGGTGTGGGCCCTCTTCATCCTCAACGGCCAGGTGTTCGCCTCCGTGACCCGGACCCCGCTGCGCGCCTCGGAGTACTGGGCGCTGGCCTGGTTCGTCGCTTCGGTCGCCACGGTGGGCGGTGCTCTGGGATCGGGCCTGGAGAGTGACGAGGCGATCCGGGCAGCCGCCTATTCCAAGCGCGAACAGGAACGCCGCCGCATGGTGGACAACGACCAGGACTAGCCGGTTCTCCGAGCCGGCAGCCGGATGCCAGGACTCAGCCGATCATTCGATATATGACCATTTCGTGCCGGACACCGGCGGGGACCCGCACAGCACGCCGCCGGAGCGCCGAAGCTCCGCCTGGCGGGCAGGTGGCGGCTCCACCGTCCATCCGACCGGGTGAACGGCCCGCAGAGTCGTACCGGAGCCAGGGGCCCCGTCATCAACAACTTGGTCAGCCCCCGCTTTCATCCGAGAACGCTCACTCGAAGGCCTCGCAACAGCCGAGGCCGCGGGGAAGTCCGGCGGCCGCCCGCCGCACCGTCGACGGCGACAGCCTCGCCGCCCCCTCCCCCGCCGTCCCCCTCCCCCCGCCGGCGCAGATCCCCGCCCGGTCCGGACCCCGCCCCGGTCCACCACCGCCATCTGCCACCTGGACGGAGGCAGCCGTGACGTGGTCACGGTCACCCTCCCGCCTTCACTCACCCCGCCAGATGTCCGTGAACCGGTCGAGCAGTGCGGCCGCCGACGTCACGTCGTCCGTGAGCGGCCGGTCGGCGTGATCCTCGTCGAGCACCGACAGGGCGAGCTCCAGCGCGCGGCCCACGGGAAGATCCGGGTCGGGCCGGAGCTCGCGCTGGCGCAGCGCCCGTACGGCGGCGACGAGTTCGCAGCCGACGACCAGACGGTACGCACCGCACGCACGCAGTGTCTGACGTGCGGCGAGCGAGGCGAAGCTGGCCTGTTCCTCGACGCCTCGGGAGAGTACGGCGTGGCCGAGCGACGCGGGCGCCGAGAAGGCCCGCAGATCGCCGAGGGCCGCGCCGGCGGCGTACTCCAGGATCATGACGCCGGAGGAAGCGGGTTCACGGTCGGCGAGAAAGGGGCGCAGACGGGTGTAGGCGGGCTCGTTGAGGGTGGAGAGCCGTGACGTCGACAGCCGGGCCACCTGGGTGAGGGCCAGCCTGAAGTGGTCCAGAGCCAGGGCGAGTTGCGCCTGGTAGAAGCCGCCGTGGTGGTAGGCCGCCATGTCGGCGGGGGCGATCAGTGGGTTTTCGGCGGCCGCGTTGATCTCGATCGCGACGACCGCTTCCAGGGCGTCGGCCGCGTCATGGGCGGGACCGTGGATCTGAGGGAGACAGCGGAAGCCGTACGGGTCCTGGATCCGCCCGAGCGGCGGGGCGGGCCGGTCGGCGGCGCCGATCAACTCCCGCATCCGCCGGGCGACTTCGATGGAGCCGCGGTGCGGCCGGGCGGCGTGCACGGGCGCGGCGTACGCCTCGTGTGCCCCGTCGATCGCCAGCAGTGACAGCGCGCCGACAACCTGCGTGGCCTCCAGCAGCCCCCGTAGTTCGTGCAGGGCGAGCGCGGCCTGGGCGAGCGTGAGGGCGTTGCTGCTGATGAAGGCGAGGGCGTCGTTGTTGTCGAGGGGCTGTGGCTCGGGGGCACCCACCACACCCTGCGGCTCTCCGGAAGCGTCGCCGTCGCCCGAGGAGCCCGCCCCCCGCCACGGATGCTCCCCCGCCAGCGCCAGTCCCACCTGGGCCAGTGCCGCGATGTCCCCGGTGCCCACCGATCCGAACTCGTTGACGACCGGATACGCCCCGCTCTCCAGCGCCTCGCACAGCGCGGTGACCACGGTCGGCCGCAGTCCCGCACCCCCGGCCAGCAACTGGTTGGCGCGGACGGCGAGCAGCGCGCGGACCTGGCGGGCGGGCAGCTCCTCCCCGATGGCGCCGGCGTGGCTGCGCAGCAGCCGGAGGCCGTGCTCGGCGGCCGCCTCTGTGGGCACGTCCTCGTTCCGGTTGGCGCCGACTCCGGTGGAGCGGCCGTAGACGCGTCCGGTCGCGGCGATCTGCCGGGCGGCGTCCCAGGACTCCGCCACGCGCTTCATCGCGTCGGTCCCGGGTTCGGGACGCACCGTCCCGTCGGCGAGGTTGACGACGTCCTCGACCCGGAGTCCGGTCCCGTCGAGGACCAGTGGGCCGGCTTGCCCGGAAGACACGGCACCAGCCGCGTCCACGATCTGAGACGGCATCACACCCGAACTCCCCTCAAGACGGACATTCGATCTCACCTAGCGGTCAGCCGTTACATCGGATTAACACCAGGCCGTTGACAAACTATTCACCTACCGAGAACTCTGCATGAAGTTATACAGCCGGGCAAGGGACATCTCATGATCCAGTTCGACGCGGTCCACAAGCGCTTCCCCAACGGCACGACAGCAGTCCACGACCTCACCCTCAACATGGCGGAAGGCGGCGTAACCGTCCTCGTCGGATCCTCCGGTTGCGGCAAGACGACCACCCTGCGCATGATCAACCGGATGGTCGAGCCGACCTCCGGCACCATCCGCGTCGGCGGCAAGGACGTCACCCGCCAGGACGCCGCCGAACTGCGCCGCTCCATCGGATACGTCATCCAGCAGGCCGGCCTTTTCCCGCACCGCACGGTGCTCGACAACATCGCCACCGTGCCGCTGCTCCTGGGCCACGGCCGCAGGAAGGCCCGGGCCCGCGCGGCCGAGCTGCTGGAGACCGTGGGCCTGACGGCGGAGGCCGGCAAGCGCTACCCGCACCAGCTCTCCGGCGGCCAACAGCAGCGCGTCGGCGTGGCCCGGGCGCTCGCCGCCGACCCTCCGGTGCTCCTCATGGACGAGCCGTTCGGCGCGGTCGACCCGGTCGTGCGCGCCCAGCTTCAGGACGAACTGCTGCGGCTCCAGAGAGAGTTGAGCAAGACCATCGTCTTCGTCACCCACGACATCGACGAGGCCGTACGACTGGGCGACCGGATCGCGATCTTCCGCACCGGTGGCCACCTGGTCCAGTGCGCCTCACCCACCGAACTCCTGGCACGCCCCGCCGACGACTTCGTGGCGGACTTCCTCGGCGCCGAGCGCGGCCTGAAACTGCTCTCGCTGAAGACCCTGGCGGCCGTCCCGCAGGGCCCGGCCCCGGAGGGCGGCCCCTGGGACCTCGTACTCGACGCGGCGAACAAACCGCTGCACTGGGCCTCGGGCGACGCCGAACTCCCCGTACGACCGCTCAAGGACGACGACTCCCTGCTGTCGGCCCTCAACGAGTCCATCGCCTCCCCCACCGGCCTGATAGCCCGCGTCGACGCCGACGGCGTCCTCACCGGCGTCTCGTCCCGTGACGACATCCACCAGCACGCCGGGCAGGCCCACACGGAAGCCCGGGTGGCCGCATGACGATCGACTGGTCGTGGATCGGCGACCACACCGACGACCTCGCCACCCTCACGGTCTCCCACCTCCAGGCCGCCCTGTCCGCCGTCCTCCTCGGAGTCCTGATCTCGCTCCCCCTGGCAGTGGTCGCCCACCGGGTCCGCCCTCTGCGCGGTTTCCTGCTCGGCATCTCGAACGTCCTGTTCACGATCCCGTCGATCGCGATCTTCGTGCTCCTGCTGCCGGTCAGCGGCCTCACCCGCACCACCACGGTGATCGGCCTGACGGTCTACACGCTGGTCGTGCTCCTCCGGAACACCGTGGAGGGGCTCGACTCGGTCCCCGCGAAGACGAAGGAGGCGGCGAAGGCGATGGGCACGCGCCCCCTGCGCACGCTGCTCACGGTCGAGTTGCCGCTGGCGCTCCCCGTGATCATGGCGGGCGTCCGCATCGCGACGGTCATGTCCATCTCCCTCGTCTCGGTCGCGACCTACATCGGCGACGGCGGCCTCGGGCAGCTCTTCACCGACGGCTTCCAGCGCGACTTCCCGACGCCGGTGGTCGCGGGAGTGGTCCTCACGATCCTCCTGGCCGTGGTCGCGGACGCGGCCCTGGTCGCCGTCCAGTACGTCCTGACCCCCTGGCAGAGGCGGCGAGCCTGACATGTACGAACTCTTCAAGAACCTCGGCAGCTGGCTGACCAGCGGCGCCCAGTGGTCCGGCTCGGACGGCATTGCCCACCGCCTCGCCGAGCACCTCCAGTACTCCCTCCTCGCCACGCTCGTCGCGGCCGCCATCGGCCTCCCGCTGGGCCTGCTGATCGGCCACACCGGCAAGGGCGCGTTCCTTGCCATCAACCTGGCGTCGTTCGGCCGCGCGCTGCCCACCGTCGGCCTGGTCGTTCTGGTCTTCCTGGCCGGCGGACTGTCCATGCTCCCGGTCTACGTCGCCCTGGTCGCCCTCGCGGTCCCGGCGATCGTCACCAACACCTACGCCGGGATGACCGCCGTCGACGCGGGCGTGAAGGACGCGGCGCGCGGGCAGGGCATGCGCGGTCACCAAGTCCTGTTCCAGGTCGAGTTGCCGCTCGCCCTCCCTCTGATCATGACGGGCCTGCGCCTGGCGCTCATCCAGGTCGTCGCCACCGCCACGATCGCCGCGTACGTCTCCTTCGGCGGCCTCGGCCGCTACGTCTTCGACGGCCTCGCCCAGCGCGACCTCGTGCAGGTGCTGGGCGGCGCGGTACTGGTCGCCGTCGTGGCCGTCGTACTCGATGTGCTGCTGAGCACCCTCCAGCGCTTCCTCTTCCGACACCGCACTGCCTAGGGACCCTCGATGAACCGACGCACTGTCCTCGGCGGCCTTTTCGCAGCGGCCTCCGTCCCCGCCCTCTCCTCCTGCGCGAGCGGCATCACCTCTCTCGACAGCCAGGGCACGACCTCCGGCGGAGGCTCCAGCAAGGGCGGAGTCACCATCGGCACCGCCAACTTCACCGAAAATCAGGTGCTGGGGTATCTGTACGCGGCCGTGCTCACGGCAGCCGGCGTGAAGACGAATGTCCGCCCGAACCTCGGCACCCGCGAGATCCTCATCCCCGCGCTCAAGGGCGGCGACATCGACCTCCTGCCGGAGTACCAGGGCGCCCTCCTGCACTACCTCGCCCCGAAGGCGACGGAGACCGAGGAGGGCGAGATGCAGAACGCCCTCGCCGTCGCGCTCCCCGCCGGCCTCCAGGTGTTGCCGTACGGCATGGCGGAGGACTCGGACGCCTTCGTGGTCACGCGGGAGACGGCGAAGAAGTACGGCCTGACCTCGCTGGCCGACCTGAAGAAGCAGAACGGCAAGCTGGTCATCGGCGCGGCGCCGGAGGTGAAGAAGCGCCAGGTGGGCGTGATCGGCCTCAGGGAGGTCTACGGGGTGGAGTTCAAGGAGTTCAAGTCCCTCGACTCCTCCGGGCCCCTGGTCAAGGGCGCCCTGAAGAAGGGCGACGTCGATGTGGCGAACCTCTTCACCACGGACACCG
This sequence comes from Streptomyces neyagawaensis, assembly GCF_023516595.1. Taxonomy (GTDB): domain Bacteria; phylum Actinomycetota; class Actinomycetes; order Streptomycetales; family Streptomycetaceae; genus Streptomyces; species Streptomyces neyagawaensis. Next base: position 137,507 of record NZ_JAMGBG010000048.1, read on the forward strand.
ACATCCAGGCCAACGACTGGGTGGTGCTGAAGGACCCCGAGAACCTCATCCCCGGCCAGCATGTCGTCCCGCTCATAGCCGACCGCAAGGCCGACTCCACGGTCCGCAAGGCCCTGGCCCGCCTCGGCAACATCCTCACCACGGCCCAGCTCACCGAGCTCAACCGCCAGGTCGACAAGGACAAGAAGGACCCGGAAGACGTGGCAAACGCCTACGCGAAGCAGCATGGGCTGGCCTGACATTTCGTCGCATGTGGCGTGCTGGTCGTGCGGTAGAGCTCGGGGTCGAGCCGGCTGCGGCTCTCGTCCCTGCGAGGGACGGCCGGGCCCGCGTCCGGGGACGCGGATGCGGGCCATGACCTCCTCGAACTGCGCGCCTGCTGCCGATCTTCACGGTGCCCAGGGCGGTGTGGTGGTCGAGGGCGGTCGGGTCAGTTCGGTGCGTGTGCGTGTGCCTCCGGGGCGTTGTTTCCGGCTAGCGTCTCGGGGCGTAGTACGCGCTGGAGTTCGTCGGCGGTGAGCAGGTCTTGGGCCAGGACCACGTCGGCCACCGGCAGGTTGCTGTCCAGGGCCTCCTGTGCGGCGGCGCTGGCCTTCGCGTAGCCGATGACGGGGGTGAGCGCGGTGACGATTCCGATGGTGTTGTGGACGACCGCGCGCAGGTGCTCGCGGTTGGCGGTGATGCCGTTCACGCAGCGGTCGGCCAGCGTCAGGCATCCGGCCTCCAGCTGACCGATGCTTTCGAACAGGCAGTGGGCGATGACCGGTTCGAAGGCATTGAGCTGGAGCTGACCCGCCTCGGCGGCCATGGTGATGGTGATGTCGTTGCCGATGGCCCTGAAGGCGATCTGGTTGACGACCTCGGGGATCACCGGGTTGACCTTGCCGGGCATGATGCTGGAGCCGGCCTGTACCGCGGGAAGGTTGATCTCGCCGAGGCCGGCCCGGGGCCCCGAGGACAGCAGTCGCAGATCGTTGCAGGTCTTGGAGAGCTTGACGGCGATGCGCTTGAGCACCCCGGAGAGCTGGACGAACGCTCCCGCGTCCTGGGTCGCCTCCACGAGGTCCGCGGCGGTGGACAGGGGCTCACCGGTGATGGCACTGAGGTGTGCGCAGGCCAGTGCCGCGTAGTGGGGGTGGGAGTTGAGGCCGGTCCCGATGGCCGTACCTCCGAGGTTGATCTCCCGGATGAGGGCGCTCGCTTCGGCCAGGCGCTGTTCGTCCTCGGCCAGCATCACCGCGTACGCGCCGAACTCCTGGCCGAGGGTCATGGGTACCGCGTCCTGCAGTTGGGTGCGGCCGGTCTTGACGACGTCGGCGAACTCGTCGGCCTTGGCCCGGAACGCCTGCCGCAGGGTGGCCATGGCCTGTTGAAGGCGGTGCGTGCTTGTCTGCAGGGCCACCTTGACCGCCGTCGGGTACGCGTCGTTCGTGCTCTGCCCGGCGTTCACGTCGTCGAGGGGGTGCAGGTGGTGGTAGTCGCCGCGCTGGTGACCCAGGAGTTCGAGTGCCCGGTTGGCTATGACCTCGTTCGCGTTCATGTTGGTGGACGTGCCCGCGCCGCCCTGGATGACGTCCACGACGAACTGGTCGTGGAGCTTGCCGGAGCGGATCTCCTCGCAGGCGGTGACGATGGCCTCGGCCTTGTCGGCCTCCAGGAGCCCCAGGTCGCGGTTGGCCAGCGCCGCGGCCTGCTTGACGGCGGCCAGCCCGTTGACCAGGTCACGGTGGGCGGAGATACGGGTGCCGGTGATGGGGAAGTTGTGCACGGCCCGGAGGGTGTGGATGCCGAAGTAGGCGTACCGGGGCACCGGAAGGTCACCGAGGAGGTCGTGCTCGTAGCGGAACTCGTCGTCCATGAGGGGGTGTACTCCTGATCTGGGCGGATCACCCTGAGTTTGTTCAGAGCGGCTTGGCGAAGGCGTTGTCCATCGCGGCGGGCTGCGGTGGGGCCGTGTCCCTGCCGGGCTCGCGCGTCACTTTTCTGCCTCTGCTGATGCGCTTCTGGAGCCAGTGCGCCAGCGCGTCCAGGGCCGTGTTGATCGCGATGAATATCGCCGCCACGAGCAGCGCGGCCGGGATCACGTTGGAGAAGTTGGCGGCGATGCCGTTCAGGCCCCGGTCGACGAGTTCGTCGTAGCCGACGATGAAGCCCAGGGCGGAGTCCTTCAGCAGGACGATGAACTGGCTGATGATGGCGGGCATCATGGCGACGATGGCCTGGGGCATCAGGACGAGCACCATCATCTGGCCCTTGGGCATGCCGAGCGCCCGTGCGGCCTCCGCCTGTCCCTTGGGAAGGCTGTTCACTCCGGCCCGGAGCGTCTCCGCGATCACCGACCCGTTGTAGAGGGTGAGGCCGAGGACCACGGCGGCGAACGGGGACATGGTCGTCCCGGTGAGCGCGAAGGAGCCGAAGAACGCGCAGAAGATGAGCAGCAGGAGGGGTACGGCCCGGAAGAACTCCACGACCGCTGCGGCGGGTACACGGATCCAGGCGTGTTCGGACATCCGAGCGGTCGCGAAGACCAGCCCGAAGGCGCCCGCGAGCACGATGCCCAGCCCCGCGGCCTTGAGCGTGCCCTCCAGGCCCGGCAGGATGAACGTGGTCCAGACGTCCGCGCGCAGCAGGGGCTGCCATTTCTCGGCCGCCCACTGGTCACGCTCGTCGAAGCGCGCGTACACCACGTATCCGAGCCAGAGGAAGGCGGCGGTGATCACCGTTGCCAGCACCTGGTTGCGGATGACGCCCCGGCGGCCGGGGACCTCGTACAGATTCGAGTGACCGCTCATCGGGCCACCGCCAGACGGCGCGAGAGCCAGCCGAACAGCAGGCCGGTCGGCAGGCACAGCACCACGAAGCCCGCCGCGAAGCCGAGGAAGATCTGGATCACTTGGTCGCCGTAGATTTCGATCATCTCCCGCATGCGGACGGAGGCTTCCGCGACCCCTGCGACGAGGGCGACGGTGGTGTTCTTGGTCAGCGCGATCAGAATGCTTCCGAGTGGTGGGATCACCGCCCGGAACGCCTGGGGCAGCACGACGAAGCCCAGGGTCTGACCGAATCCGAGACCCACGGCCCGGGCCGCCTCCGCCTGCCCGACGGGGACGGTGTTGATGCCCGCCCGCAGGGCCTCGCACACGAACGCCGAGGTGTACGCGGTCAGTCCGAGGACGGCGAGCCAGTAGTTGTTGACGCTGATCTGTGCGGAGAACTCCACGCCCAGATTGGCGCCCACGCCCAGGCTGGTGAACAACAGGACCAGGGTGAGCGGGGTGTTGCGCGCCACCGTCACATAGACCTGCGAGGCGGTCCGCAGCACGGGGAGGGGGGAGACGCGCATCCCGCTCAGCACGGTGCCCAGCACGAGTGAGCCGAGGGCGCTGACGGCGGTGAGCCGCAGGGTCATCCAGAACGCGGCGAGGATCGTTGCTCGCTCGGTGAACAGTGCGTCCATGAGTACCTTCAATCGGGGCGGGGCCGGGCTGTGCGGTCGCACGTGCCGCCCGGTGGCCCGCCGTTCGGCGTCGTCGTCAGTACCGCTCGAGGCGCGGGACGGGGAATCCGGAGGCGGGGAGGTTGGCCTTGAGCGCAATGTCCCAGGAGCCGTCGGACACCATCTTCGCCAGCGCGTCGTTGACCGCGTCCCGGCCCTTCTTGTCGTCCTTCTTCAGCCCGATGCCGTACTTCTCCTCGCTGAAGGGCGAGTCGAGCACCCGCAGCTTGTCGGGGTGCTGGGCCGCATAGCCGTAGAGGATGGAGTTGTCGGTGGTGACCGCGTCCAACTGGCCGGTGAGCACCCGGTCCACGCAGGCGGAGTAGGTCCGTTCCTCCTGGAGCTGCACGTCCTTGGCGTACTTGTCCTTGATCAGTTGCGCGGAGGTCGAGCCCGCGACCGAACACAGCTTCTTGCCGTTGAGCGACTTCGGCCCCGTGATGCCCTTGTTGTCCTTGCGGACCAGCAGGTCCTGGCCGGCGATCAGGTAGGGGCCGGCGAAGGCGACCTTCTGCTTGCGGGCGTCGTTGATGGAGTAGGTGGCGACGACCATGTCGACCTGGCCCTGCTGGAGGAACGCCTCCCTGTTGGCCGACACGGCCTCCTTGAAGGTGATGTCCTTCTGGTCGACTCCCAGTTCCTTGGCGACGTACTTGGCGACGTCGATGTCGAAGCCGGTGAAGGAGCCGTCCGGGGTGCGCAGGCCGAGCCCGGGCTGGTCGGCCTTCACGCCGATGACGAGCTTCTTGTCCTTCGCGGCCCGGTCGACGACGGACGATCCGGTGTCGTCGCCGCCGTTTCCGCAGGCGCCGACGCTCAGTACGACGATCACGGAGGTGAGAGCGACGCTGATCAGTCTCTTGGACATGTTGATTCCTTCTATGACAGACGGGAAGAGGGTCTGGAGGTGCGGGTGCGCGCGGCCCTCGGACGGCCGGCGGGTCCAGGTGTCAGTGGGTGAGGATCTTGGCGAGGAACGCCTGGGCGCGTTCACTGCGCGGGTTGTCGAAGAACTCGTGGGGGGTGTTCTCCTCGACGATCTGGCCGTCGGCCATGAACACGACGCGATCGGCGGCCCGGCGGGCGAAGCCCATCTCGTGCGTCACCACGACCATCGTCATGCCGTCCCGGGCGAGGGCCGTCATCACGTCCAGCACCTCGTTGACCATCTCGGGGTCGAGGGCGGAGGTCGGCTCGTCGAACAGGATCACCTTCGGGTCCATGGCCAGCGCCCGGGCGATGGCCACCCGCTGCTGCTGTCCTCCGGACAGTTGGGCCGGGTACTTGTGGGCCTGGCTGCCGATACCGACGCGGTCGAGGAGTTCGTGGGCGCGCTGCTCGGCGGCCCTACGGTTCTGCTTCAGCACCTTGACCGGGGCGAGGGTGACGTTGTCCAGGACCGTCTTGTGGGCGAAGAGGTTGAAGCCCTGGAAGACCATGCCCACTTCGGCGCGCAGTCGTGCGAGCTGCCTGCCCTCGGTGGGCAACGGCGTGCCGTCGACAGTGATGGCGCCGGAGTCGATCGTCTCCAACCGGTTGATGGCGCGGCAGAGCGTGGACTTGCCGGACCCCGAGGGACCGATCAGCACCACGACCTCACCGCGGCTCACAGCCAGGTCGATGTCCTTCAGCACATGCAGGGGCCCGTAGTGCTTGTTGACCTTGTCGAGCACCACCAGGTCGGTGCTCGGCACCGCCCGCCGATGCGTCGCGGACATAACCTTGGTCATGGGAACACATCCCTCCCTTCCTCGGATTCGCCGACCGCGATGCCGTTCTCGGCGGCGATGGCGTCACCGTAGGAAAAGCGCACTCCCGCAAAGGGCTTGTGCGCTTTCTGCTCAGCGGGAGGGTGCGGAAAGGGAGGATGAAGAGCGGGAAAGGGAGGATGAAGAAGGGGAAAGCGACGGCTTGGCCGCCTTCGCGGGCACGTTCATCACGCCGATGGTGTCCCGGAATGCCTTGTCCCAGCGGCCGTCGCGCACATACCGCTGGATCAGCCCGCTCAGATAGTCGCGGAAGTCGGTGTCGCCCCGGCGCACGCCGATGCCGTAGGGCTCCCTTCCAAAAGGCTTGCCGACGAGCCGGACCGTGTCCGGGTACTGGCTCATCATGCCCAGCAGAATGGACTCGTCCGTGCTGATCGCGTCGATCCGCCCGTCGACCAGCGCGGACATGCACTCGCTGTAGGTGTCGACGAGGACCAGTCGGGCGCGCGGGACCTCGCCCCGCAACCGCTGCGCGGACGTGGAGCCCGCCGCGGTGCACACGTCCCGGCCGGCGAGGTCGGCGAGGTCGTGGATGCCCCGTTCGTCGCGGCGGACCAGCACGTCCTGACTGGAGTAGTAGTACGGGTCGGTGAAGTCCACGAGTTTGCGGCGCTCTTCGCTGATCGAGTACGTCGCCACCACGATGTCGACGACACCGCGGCGCAGGAAGTCCTCGCGGTTGCGGGGCATGGTCTCGATGAACCGGATGTTGCGCTCGCTGCCGGTGAGGTCCTTCGCCACCATGCGGGCGATCTCCGCGTCGAATCCGGTGATCCGGCCGGTGGAGGGGTCCTTGTACCCGAAGAGCGGATGATCGAACTTGATGCCGACGGTGAACGTGCCCCGGTCCTCGATGCGGGCCATGGCCGACCCCCCGGGGAAGCGTGCCCCGGTGTCCGGACCGGGCAGGCCGCAGCCGCCGACCAGCAGACAGCTCAGCGCGGCCAGTACCGCGCGGCGGGAGGTCATGAGTCGCAGAAGCGGTAGCGGTGCTGCGGCCGTCCCGACGACCCGTAGCGCAAGCTGGTCACGACGTCTCCCCGGTCGGCCAGATACTCGAGATACCGCCTGGCGGTGGCCCTGCTGATGCCGACGGCCTCGGCGGTCTCGTGAGCCGACAGATCCCGTCCCGCGGCGGCCAGCGCGTCGAGCACCACCCGCTCGGTCGCGGCCGAGATGCTCTTGGGCCGGACGACCGCGTCGAGGTGCAGGGAGCGGAAGACGCGGTCGATCGCGCGCTGCTCCACCATCCCCTCGCCGGCCGACAGGTGTGCCGAGGCTGCCGCGTATCTGAGGAGGGTCTGTTCCACGGTGCCTGTCCGGGCGGGCTTGATCAGGTAGTAGAGGGCGCCCCGCTGCATCGCGGCCTGTACGGCGGCGGACTCCCTCCTGCCGGAGATCACGATGACGTCGGTGGGCGAACAGTCGGGTCGCCGAAGCTGATGGGCCACGTCCAGGCCTGAGATGTCGGGCAGATGCAGATCGAGAAGGACCAGGCGCGGTGCGAACCGGCGCGCGGCGGCCAGCGCCTCGCGCCCGGTGTGCGCGATGGCCACGACCCTGAACCCGGGGATCCGGTTGACCTGCGCCCGCAGGGCAGTGGTGACGACCGGGTCGTCGTCCACGATGAGAAGGGTTATCTCCTTCGACGCCATCGCCACGCTCCTCGTTTCGGCGACCGTCCAGACGACCCCATAGATTCTCAATCGACGCGGTGTCCCCTCGGCATTTTGAGCATTGTGCTCACCGCGAATATCTCTTTCAACCGCTTGACCTACTATTTTTTTCCCGGCAACCACTCTTGTTACTGCGGCAGCATCTCGATGAGCCGCCGGTTCACCTGGAGGTGAACGCATTGGGAGGGCGACTCTCCAGGACCGGACGGCGTGCCTGGTCGTTTCGGCGCCGCGGTGACGGCGACCGGGGATGGCTGTTCGCGGTGGCCGCGCTGTGGGTGCTGCTCGGCCTGCTGCCGCTCGGGCTGCTGACCTCGTCGAGTGTGACGCTGTCCGACCGGGCCGTCCGCAGCGAGGTGCGCGACCGGGTCGAGACGACCGCCGCGGTGAGCCGGGTGGTCGTGGAGCAGCAGATGGGGACGTTGAAGCAGCTCGTCAGCGCCTACGCCCAGCGGCCCGAGATACGCGCCTCGGTCAGCTCCGGCGACCGGGCGGCCGGGCCGGGCCTGAGCGACGCGCTGGCGGAGCTGGCCCGGATGCGGCCCGGGATCAGCGGAGTGATCGTGGCCGCGCCCGATGGGCGGCTGATCGACGCCCAGCCCTCGGCCAAGCTGTTCCAGGACGTCAGCAGAACCGACTGGTACCGCGCGGTGCGCGACGACATGCAGCCGTACGTGTCGCAGGCGTACACGCCCACCATGCGGGGAGTCTCCCGTGCCGTGGCGGTCGCGGCGCCGATCCCCGGCGAGGACGGCCGGGAGATGCTGGGCATCCTGACCGCCGTCTACAGCCTGGACGCGATCCAGGCGTACGCCTCCGAGGCCGCCGCGGCTCAGGGGATCCGGCTGCTGATCACGGACCGGGCCGGGGTCCTCGTGGCGGACCCGGCGGGCCGGCTGTTCGCGCTCACCTCCTTGCGGGAGGACGCGCGGGTGGACGCGGCGCTGGCCGGACGCAGGGTTTTCACCGGCTGGCGCGGCACCGAGGGGGCGGTGCTCTCGGCCTCCGAGCCCATCCCGGGCATCGGCTGGACGGTCACCGCGGAGGTGCCCGCCGCCGAGGCACTGGCCTCCGCGGAGCATTTGCGCAGCCGGGTACTGTTCATCGCCGCCCTGCTCACCGCCTTGATCCTGGCCGGGCTCGGCTTCCAGATCCACACCAGCCGCAGCCGTCGACGGGCGCAGCGGACCCTGGCGCGCTACGCGGACGCGCTCGCCACGGCGCGGGACGAGGCGGTGCGGGCCTCGGCCGCCAAGTCCGAGTTCCTGGCCAAGGTCAGCCACGAGATCCGTACGCCGATCAACGGCGTACTGGGCATGAACACCCTCCTGCTCGACACCCGCATGGACGACGAGCAGCGCCACTACGCGAGCACCGTGCAGGAATCCGCGCAGAACCTGCTCCGACTGCTGGACGACTTCCTCGATCTGTCGAAGGTCGAGGCAGGCCGTCTGAAGATCGAGAGGGTGGCCTTCGACCTGCCCCGGCTGTGCGACGAGGTCGTGGCCCTGTTCGCCCCGCACGCCTACCGGCAGGGCCTGTGGCTGACGCTCCGCCTGGCCGACGACCTCCCGCAGCACGTGGCCGGCGATCCCGTCCGGCTCCGGCAAGTGCTGACCAACATCATCGGCAACGCCATGAAGTTCACCGTCCAGGGCGGGATCGACCTGGAGGTCACTCTGGAGGCCGACCGCGATCAGAGTGCTCCGTCGCTGGAGCCGGACGACGATCGACGTGCCCCGTCGCTGGAGTCAGGCCGCGATCATCCTGCCCCGTCGCTGGAGCCCGACCACGCTCGACGTGACCCGTCACTGGAGCCCGACCACCGTCGACGTGCCCCGTCCATCGCCGACCGGGCGACCTTGCGGTTCACCGTCCGTGACACCGGCATCGGTGTCGGCCCCGAGGACCGGGACCGGGTCTTCGAGACCTTCCGTCGGCTCGACTCGCCCATCACGCGCCGCACCGGCGGCAGCGGGCTGGGGCTTGCCATCAGCCGTCAGTTGGTCGAACTGATGGGCGGCAGGATCGGGCTGGACAGTGTGAAGGGCGTCGGCAGCCGTTTCTGGGTGACCCTGCCCCTGGACGTCCTCGCCCGGACCGCCCCCGCCCACGAGGAACTGCGCGGTCGCCGTGTCCTCATCGCCGACGCGGACGAGGACAACCGGGACCTGGCGCGCCGTATTCTGTCCGGTGCCGGTCTGGTGGTGGAAGAAGCGGCGGACGCTGCCGCAGCCACGGCCACGCTACGAACCGCGGCAGCGGCCCGGTCGCCGTTCGACCTGGCCGTCATCGACCTGCACATGTCCCTCGCCGGAAACGGTACGCGTCCGGCCCGGCCGGATGACGACGACGAGGGGTCACTGGCCGATGTCGTCCTCGCCGACCCTCAGCTCCGAGCGACCAGCGTCATCGTGCTGATCACTCCGGGACGCACCGGTGTCGCTTGGCCGACCGCCTCCCGCACCAAGGACCGGATCGTCCAGTCGGTGACGTTGCCCCTGAGCCGGCGCCTTCTGCTGGCGGCGGTCCAGAACGCGCTCGGCACGACGGGATCCCTCGACCCCCAGGGGGTCCTCCCCCAGCAGTACGACGGCGGAACATACGATCACCCGGACGTCGGGGCAGGCCCGCTCCGCCCCGCCCGCCCCGCCCGCCCCGTCCGCCCTGTCCGTGTCCTCGTCGTCGAGGACGACGACGTCAGTTCCCAGGTCGCACGGCTCGTTCTGCAGAAGGCGGGCCACCAGGTCGACGTGGTCGACGACGGTGAGCGTGCCGTGCGGGCCGTCCTCCGCAAGCAGTACGACCTGGTCCTCATGGACTGTCAGCTGCCGGGACTGGACGGCCTCGCCGCGACGGCCGAGATCAGGCGGCGCCAGGCCCGATCCGAGCGCGTGCCGATCATCGCGATGACGGCGGCGGCCATGCCGGACGACCGGGTCCGCTGCATCGAGGCGGGCATGGACGACCACCTCACCAAGCCGGTGGACTGGACGCAGGTGCTGGCCCGTATCGCCGTGTGGGTGGCGGCGGAACCGCCCACCGAGCCCGCCCCGCCGACCGCTTCGAGCACTCCGGCGGAGCTCGACGGTCTGCCCGCCGAGGACATCGCGGCCATCGCGGACGCGTTCGCGGCTTCGACCCCCGACATCCTCGGCCGGCTCCGCCGGACACTGGAGGCCGGGGACTTCGATGCGGCACGCCTGCTGGCGCACCGCCTCAAGGGCAGTTGCGCGACCGTGGGAGCCGGCCGGGCGGCGGAACTCTGCCAGAACATCGAAGCCGCTGCCGCCGCACGGCGGCCGTGGACGGCTCACGACGAAGCCCCGCTCCCGGCGGTCCTGACGCAACTGGCGGACGAGATGCGCCGGGCCACGCAGGAGTTGCGCAGCCGATGCTGAGGATCGAGCTCGCTGGAACTGAAGGAACTTCGGCCGGAACGCAAGATCCGTCGCCCTGAAGTCAGGGGATCCGTCGCCCTGAAGTCAGGGGATGCACCGGCGAGTTCACCGGGAAGTCGCGGGGTCGGGCTTGGTGAATGCTCGTCGGCTGTGCGCGAGCAGCTCACGCATCCCCGGGCTGTGCGTGTTCTTCCAGATCAGGGCGAGCAGTGCGGGTGTAGCGACGTCATCGATGGTGCGTGCGGTGAGCCGGTCGCGGTAGTGGGCGGCCATGGAGTCGCTGAGGACGGCGACGGCGAGCCCGCGGGCCGCGAGGTCGGCAATGGCGTCCGCGGCGCTGGCTTGCAGCGCGATCGCGGGTCGGAGGTTCTGTGCGGCGCAGGCCTGGTCGAGCACCGTGCGCAGGCCGGTGCCGAGCGGCATGCACACGATCGGGTGGGCGATCACGTCGCGCAGGGTGACCCGCCGCTGTTTCGCCAAAGGGTGCCCGGCCGGGACTGCCACGGCGAGCCGCTCGCTGATGATGGTCAGCGCGTGCAGCCCCTCGGGGGTGGCGGCCGCGGCCCCGATCAGTGCCAGGTCGACGGCACCGGTGCGCACCCCCTCGACGAGCCGGTCCGAACTGTCCTCCAGCAGCGTGATCTCCACACCGGGATGTGCCTGGTGGAACGAGGCGAGGGCATCGAACAGCGGGGTGAGGGTGCAGCCGATGACCATCCCGACGGTGAGGCGCCCCCGGATCAGGTCGGTCACCTCGCCCACCGCCTGGCCGACTGCCTCAGCGGCGGCGAGCGCGGCGCGGGCGTGTTCGAGTGCGGCTTTTCCGGCGACGGTGAGGGTGACAGTGCGGGCCGACCGATCGAACAGCTCGGCACCGAGTTCCCGTTCCAGTTGGCGGATCTGGGCGCTGACGCCGGACTGGCTGATGCGCACCCGGTCGGCTGCCCGGGTGAAGTTCTGTTCCTCGGCGACCGCGACGAAGTACTCCAACTGCCTCAACTCCATGACTACAGACTCTAGTTGCCATAAGTTTCATCTGTTGGACTTCTGGCCGGTCGGTGGCCACCCTGGGAGGCGTCGAAGCCCGACGTCAGGAGGAACCCATGCCGGAGTACGAGAAGGCCATGCGCCCCGAGGACCTCACCCGCTTGTTCGTCGAACGATCCAACGCCGGTGACGCGGCCGGGGTCGCCGCACTCTACGAAGAGGGTGCGGTGATGGCCTACCCGCCCGGCGACCGGACGGTGGGCCGGGAGGCGATTCGCGCGCTGTGGGAGAAGGTGCTGGCCAACGGTCCCCGTTTCGAGCAGGAGCAACCGCTGCCGACGCTGATCAGCGGCGACATCGCCCTCACCTCGACCCCGCCGAAGGACGGGGCCGGTGCCCGGGCGCAGGTCGTCCGGCGCCAGCCTGACGGAAGCTGGCTGCGCCTGCTCGACCAGCCCGAGTTCGTCCCACCCACTCGCTGACCCTCGTTTCCGCCAGTTCGCGGAACTGAGAGCTGTCGGGACGTCCACGTGACGGCACCGGGTGAGCGGTGTCTCACCGTCACGGCGTTGCTATGCAACAAGGTGCATAGCAGGATCGTGCCCATGGCGCTCGAACACGCGATCCTCGTCTCCCTGCTGGAGAAGCCGGGCTCCGGCTATGAGTTGGCCCGGCGGTTCGAGCGGTCCATCGGATACTTCTGGACCGCCACCCACCAGCAGATCTACCGCGTGCTCAAGCGGATGGAGAGCGACGGCTGGGTCGACGTCCGCGAGGTCCCGCAGTACGGGCGCCCGGACAAGAAGGAGTACTCCGTGGCAGGGCCCGGACGGGAGGCGCTCTCCGCGTGGCTCCACGAACCGACCGAGCCCGACAGCGTCCGGCACGACCTCGCGGTGAAGATCCGCGGCGCCGCCTTCGACGACCCGGCCGCCCTGATCAGTGAGGTCGAACGACACCGACAGGCGCACACGGACCGCCTGGAGCACTACCTCGCGGGCGCGGCCCGCGACTTCGGGGATCCTCCGGCGGACGGCCCGATCGACGCCGAACGGGAACTCCAGCACGTCGTCCTGCGCGGCGGCATCGCGTACGAACGCATGATGATCGCCTGGCTCGACGACGTCCTCGCCACACTCGCCGGCTTCGCTCCCGGTCACTGACCGGCCGAGCCGGCCCCCAGAACGTCGTCCCGGAACGTAAGCCCGGAACGTGCCCCCAGACATGCCCCGGGCATGCGTTCGCACTCGCCCTCATCCATCAACCCGCAACCCTCAACCGAAAGGCGGCACTCATGACCGACGCGCTGCTCTTCAACCCGCGGACCTACGACCCCGCGCACTTCGACCCGGAGACCCGCAGGCTGCTGCGCGCCACCGTCGACTGGTTCGAGGAACGAGGCAAGCGCCGGCTGATCGAGGACTACCGGTCCCGTGCCTGGCTCGGCGACTTCCTCGCCTTCGCGGCCGAGGAAGGGCTGTTCGCGACGTTCCTCACGCCCGCCTCCGCCGCCGCGGAGGGCGAGGGCGACAAGCGCTGGGACACCGCCCGTATCGCCGCCCTCAACGAGATACTCGGCTTCTACGGCCTCGACTACTGGTACGCGTGGCAGGTCACCATCCTCGGACTCGGGCCGGTCTGGCAGAGCGACAACCCCGCCGCCCGTGATCGCGCCGCCGAACTGCTCTCCCGGGGTGAGGTGTTCGCCTTCGGTCTGTCCGAGAAGGCGCACGGCGCCGACATCTACTCCACCGACATGCTTCTGGAGCCGGACGGTACGGGCGGTTTCCGTGCCACCGGCTCCAAGTACTACATCGGCAACGGCAACGCGGCCGGGCTCGTCTCGGTCTTCGGCCGCCGCACCGACATCGAGGGCCCCGACGGCTATGTCTTCTTCGCCGCCGACAGCCGTCACCCGGCGTACCACCTGGTCAAGAACGTCGTCGACTCCTCGAAGTTCGTCAGCGAGTTCCGCCTGGAGGACTACCCCGTAGCCCCGGACGACGTCCTGCACACCGGCCGCGCCGCCTTCGACGCCGCCCTCAACACCGTGAACGTCGGCAAGTTCAACCTCTGCACCGCCTCCATCGGCATCTGCGAGCACGCGATGTACGAGGCCGTCACCCACGCGCAGAACCGCATCCTGTACGGCCGTCCCGTCACCGCCTTCCCGCACGTGCGGCGGGAGTTGGCCGACGCGTACGTCCGGCTCGTCGGGATGAAGCTGTTCAGCGACCGTGCCGTCGACTACTTCCGCACCGCGGGCCCCGACGACCGCCGCTACCTCCTCTTCAACCCGATGACGAAGATGAAGGTGACCACCGAGGGCGAGAAGGTCATCGACCTGATGTGGGACGTCATCGCCGCCAAGGGCTTCGAGAAGGACAACTACTTCGCCCAGGCCGCCGTCGAGATCCGCGGCCTGCCGAAGCTGGAGGGCACCGTCCACGTCAACCTGGCGCTGATCCTCAAGTTCATGCGCAACCACCTGCTCGACCCGGCGGAGTACGCGCCCGTCCCCACCCGGCTCGACGCGGCCGACGACGTCTTCCTCTTCCGGCAGGGGCCGGCCCGCGGTCTCGGCTCGGTGCGCTTCCACGACTGGCGGCCGGCCTTCGACACGTACGCCCACCTGCCCAACGTCGCCCGGTTCCGGGAACAGGCCGACGCGCTCTGCGAGTTCGTGCTCAAGGCCGCGCCCGACGAGAAGCAGAGCCGGGATCTCGATCTGCTCCTCTCCGTCGGGCAGCTCTTCGCGCTCGTCGTCCACGGGCAGCTGGTCCTGGAGCAGGCAGCCCTGTCGGACCTCGACGAGGACGTGCTCGACGAGCTGTTCGCCGTCCTCGTGCGGGACTTCTCCGCCCATGCCGTCGAACTGCACGGCAAGGACTCCGCGACCGAGGAGCAGCAGCTCTGGGCGCTCGGCGCGGTCCGGCGGCCGGTCGTCGACGGGGCGCGTTCGGAGCGGGTCTGGCAGCGCGTGGAAGCTCTGTCGGGGGCGTACGAGATGACGCCCTGACGCCTGGCGAACACGCCCACGGAGTACGGTGACCCGCGGAGTACGGCGGCCCGCGGAGTACGGCGGCCGCCATTTCCGTACTCCGCGGCGCGTGCGCCGGTGTGTGCCGAGCCGGTCGGCCGAAGCACGACCGGTGCTGAACCATCCTGTGCACGGTTTCGCGTTCGCCCAGCAGGGTCTCAGCTTGTTCAACCTCCGATGACCGTGGCGTCGCGGAGTCGACTGCTTGGGCAGAGGTAGAAGAGTTCGGGATCTCCCTCGTCGAGGCCGTGGAGCAGACCGACCGGGTGCCAGCCGGCGCGTTGTAGGAGCCGCTGCATGGGGTGGTTGGAGACGTTGGTCGAGGTGAACAGCTTCGCGGTGGTGCAGACCGTCTCGACGGCCGTGACGAGGCGTGCGCCCACACCTCGCCGACGGGCACTGGGGGCGACCATCAGCATGGTGACGAAGCCCTGCCCGAAAAAGCTGTACTCCAGCACGCTGTAACCCAAAGGTCCCGTTGAGTCTCGTGCCATGAGGACCACACCCTGTTCGCACCAGCGCCGGATGCTGTCCCGTCGTGCATGGTCGCCTGCTGCCGCGACGGAATCAATCTTGGCTAGCGTGGCCCAGTCCGATGGGTCCGCGCGGTCCACTTGAAGCCCGCTGAGGTTCTCGACATCCATGGGGTGCATCGTGGCAACGCAGGGGCGGTTGGTGCTTGCCATTCGGGTTCGGCCGGGCTTGGTTTCCGTCTTGTGATGTGGGGCGGCCTGGGTGGGCCGGGGTGGTTTCGGTGCACCGGCAGGGATACCCGGTCGTCGCGCGCAGGTTTTCCGAATCCTCTGCGGACCGGGTGAACAACGTGTCAGCTGTCCCGAAGACCGACCGCCAGCGTCAGTTCGAGGACCCGTTGTGGCGATGCGAGGTCCGGGAACAGCTCTCGCAGCTGCGTCATCCGGTAGCGGACGGTCTGGGGATGGACGAACAGCGCCGCCGCGACCTCCTCCCGTCTGCCCTGGTGCAGCAGCCACGCCCGCAACGTCTCCTCCAGCCGCCGCGCGGTCGCGACGGGCAGGGTCCGCAGCGGTGCCAGGGCTCGGGCACGCAGGTCGGCGAACGCGTCCATGTCGGCGCTCAGCACCAGCTCGGGCAGGTGCTCCTCGGTGTCGCGGATGTCGGAGGAGAGGGAGCGCGCGCGTACGGCACGCGCGTACGAGGCGGACGCACGGGTCCATGGCCGGGCCGGGCCGACCACGACGGTGCGGCCGGTCAGCTGCCTCAGGAGATGTGGTCGGTCGGCATCGGGGACGAGCAGCACGCCGAAGGCGTCCGGCAGATCGTCGAGGACGAGGGTGCTCGGGTCGAGAACACGGTAGGCGGGCCGGGCATCGGCGGCGGGCAGCAGGACCGCGGTCAGTGAAACCGGAGGCTGCCACCCTGCCCGTTGAGCAGAGGCCAGCAGCACGTCCGGGCTCGCGCCGGCGAGGAGATCGCGGACCAGTTGTTCCAGATGGCGCTCGTGGGCCCTGCCCCGGGCGGCCAGTTCGTCGGCGTGACCCGCGGCACTGGCGGCGGAGAGTTCGTCGATGTAGGCGAAGGTCAGCTCGGCGAACTTGGCGACCTCGGCGGCGGGCAGACCCGCGGGTACGGCCCCCGCGGCCAGGCATCGCCAGGCCACGCGGGCGCCGACGCGGTAGGCGCTGAGCAGGGCGTCCATCGAACGGCCGTCGCGCACCTCGCCGCGGCCCAGCTCGTAGGCCGCGTCACCGGCGTCACCGCCCGTGGCGTTCCCGCTCGCGAGGTCCAGGTAGTGCCCCAGGGCGGTGCGGACGGCTCGGCGGATGGTGCCGCCCATGCTGCCCGAAAGGGCGTTGGCGTAGGGAGGGACCTCGTCGATGATCGCCTGGACGACCTCGTCGGCGGTGGTCCTCAGCTCGGCCCGCAGTGCGGTGACCGTCGTCTCATCGAGGGCCAGTTCGGTGGCTCTCCGGATTGCTTGGCTCATGTTTTGTTCCCTGCGAACAATTCAGCGGACCAGATTCACGTCCTACGGTCAGGACTTTACGCCCTGCGGCGCATCAAGCTGGAGTCATGACGAGTACAGCCCTCCGTAGTAGGGCGTGGAAACTGCTGGAGATGGTCACGACGCCGGTGCTGCCGTCGGACTACCTCGACCTGGTCAGCCCGCTGCGTGCGGGCGCCGACCTGCGGGGGCGCATCGAGGCCGTACACCCGGAGACGGCTGACGCCGCGACCATCGTGATCCGGCCGGGACGGGGCTGGCGCGGCCACACAGCCGGTCAGTACGTACGCATCGGGATCGATGTCGACGGAGTGCGCCTGTGGCGTGCCTACTCGCTCACCTCGCCGACCGACCGCCAGGACGGCCGCGTCACGATCACCGTGAAGGCGATCCCGGACGGCAAGGTCAGCAACCATCTGGTCCGCAAGGTGAAACCGGGCACGCTGATCCACCTCGACCAGGCGACCGGTGACTTCGTGCTGCCGCAGGCCAAGCCCGCCAAGGTGCTCTATCTGACGGCCGGCAGCGGCATCACGCCTGTGATGGGCATGCTGCGCGACACCGAGTTCGACGACGCCGTCATGGTCCACTCCGCGCCACAGCCCCACGACGTGATCTTCCGCAAGGATCTGCACGACCTGGTCGCGGAGAAGAAGCTGCGTCTCACCGAGCTGCACACCGACACCGACGGCATGCTCGACATCGCCCGCCTCGACGAGCTCGTGCCCGACTGGGCGGAGCGCGAGACCTGGGCCTGCGGTCCCGCGGGTCTGCTCGACGCCGCCGAGCAGCACTGGAGCAGGCACGGCGTCGCGGAACGCCTGCACACCGAACGCTTCCGCCCCAGCGTCGTCGTCGCCGGCGACGGAGCCGGTGGCGAGGTCACGTTCAGCACCACCGGCAGGACCGTCGACGCGGACGGCGCGACGCCGTTGCTGGACGTCGGCGAGGAGGCCGGCGTGCTCATGCCGTCCGGGTGCCGCATGGGCATCTGCTTCGGCTGCGTCACTCCGCTCAAGGCGGGCGCCGTCCGCGACCTGCGCACCGGCGAGATCACCGAGGCCGAGCCGGGCGTCCTCATCCAGACCTGCGTGTCCGCCACGGCGGGCCCTTGCGACATCGAACGGTAGGAGCACCTTGACCGCCATCGACCCCACCGCCCATCTGACCGCGGAGCAGATCGAGGAGCTCGGCCGCGAGCTGGACGCGATCCGCGACGAGGTGATCGCGAGCCGCGGCGAGAAGGACGCCGCCTACATCCGCAAGGTCATCTCGGCGCAGCGCAAGCTGGAGCTGGTCAGCAGGGGTGTGCTGCTGTTCTCGTTCTTCCCGCCCGCGTGGATCATCGGCACCGCCGGTCTGTCCGTGGCGAAGATCATGGACAACATGGAGATCGGCCACAACATCCTGCACGGCCAGTGGGACTGGATGCGGGACCCGAAGATCCACTCCACGACCTGGGAGTGGGATCACGCCTCGCCGGCCGAGCAGTGGAAGCACTCGCACAACGAGCTGCACCACACGTACACCAACGTGATCGGCAAGGACAACGACCTCGGCTACGGCATCATGCGCGTCGACGAGGACCAGAAGTGGTACCCGTTCCACCTCGGTCAGCCGCTGTGGAACTTCATCAACGCCTGCTTCTTCGAGTACGGCATCGCCGCGTACGATCTGCAGCTCGGCAAGAACCTGCGCAAGCGCCGTCGCAAGAACCCGGAGTTCCGCGCGCAGGCCAAGGCCGTGGGCCGCAAGATCCGCAAGCAGGTGCTCAAGGACTACGTGATCCACCCGCTGCTGTCGGGTCCGTCGTTCCTCACGACGCTCGCCGCCACGTTCACCGCGAACGTGGTCCGCAACATCTGGTCGCACTCGGTGATCATGTGCGGGCACTTCCCCGAGGGCGTGCAGGTCTTCGAGCGCCGGTCGATCAAGGGCGAGACGCGCGGCCAGTGGTACCTGCGCCAGATGATGGGCTCGGCGAACATCAGCGGCAGCAAGGCCATGCACTTCATGACCGGCAATCTGTCGCACCAGATCGAGCACCACCTGTTCCCTGACCTGCCGAGCAACCGGTACGCCGAGGTCGCGGTGAAGGTGCGCGCGCTGTTCGAGAAGTACGAGCTGGAGTACGTCAGCGGGCCGCTGCCCAAGCAGGTGTTCTCCGCGTGGCGCAAGGTCTTCCGGCTGTCGCTGCCGAACAAGAAGCCGAAGGTCAAGACGCCGGACCGCGAACGGGAGCTCGCCGCGGCCTGATCCCGGTCTCGGCTCGGACCAAGGGGGCGGCGTTCGGCGTGTGCGGGTGCTGTGCCGCTGGTGGGACGGGGGCTTCCCATGCCTGTCGCGTCGGGTGCCGGGTACACGGTGCTTGCACGCGCCGGGATGGCTGACGGGGAAGGAGTCGGAGCAGTGGCGGTGAAGGCGATGGGGTGGGCGCACTCGTTCCCGATGTCGAAGGGGGTACGCGCGGGGCGGGAGTGGACACGCAGGCGTCTGGAGTCCCTGCCCTGGGCCGCCGCCGAGCCCCACACCGTGGACTCCGTCGTGCTGGCGGTGTCCGAGCTGATCACCAACGCGCACGTCCACGCACACAGCGACGCACACCTGGTCCTCACCTGGGACGGCGACTGCCTCCATGTGAGTGTCCACGACGAGGACCCGACACTGCCGCGCCAGCGCGAACCAGAGCCGGGTGAGGTCTCCGGCCGCGGAGTGGCCATCGTGCGGACCCTCGCCGACGAGTGGGGAATCAGGTGCCAACGGCAGGGCAAGACGGTGACGGCGTGCTTCCGCCCCGAAGAAGCCGATCCCGATGTCGGTCCACATGTCGCTCCCGATGTCGATCCCGCTCGTCGACCGGAGTGACGGTGCGGCATTCGATCGTGGTGCTTGCTGCGACGCCGCGCCCGCCGGGACCATTCCGCGCGACCCCGCCTCAGCAGCGATGGCGGGCGTCGGTGGACTCGACGCCCGCCGTCGGGGTGGTCAGAGGGCGATGATCTGCCACTGCTGGCGCGTCAGTGACGCGTACGGCTGCTGCTCGATGTTGGCTCCGTCGGCGGTGCTGCCCTCGTCGACGGCGAGGCAGAGCCCGCTGTAGCGGTTGATGAGGACGTAGTAGCCGTCACCGGTGGGTGTGACGGCCCAGTGCTGCTGGGGGACCGCGTCCTCCGACCAGATGCCGACGCCGCCGCCGTCGGCACGGGAGAGACCCGACACCTCCATGAGCTTGCCGCTGCCCACACCCTTGATCTTGTAGTAGCCGTCGCCGGTGTGGGTGAAGGTCCACTTCTGGTTCGCCTTGTTGAGCCACGGCCACTGCAGCACGGGGGTGTTGTTCGCCGTGCCATTGCCCTTCACGTCGGCGACCTTGCCGCTGTGCCGGGCCACCAGCCGGTAGGTGGTGCCGTCTCCGGGCAGCGTGGTGGACACCAGTGCCGGCTTGGCCGTACGGCCGCCGATGTGAACGCCGCCCATGTTGGCGTAGCCGCCGGTGGCCGCGTTGGCCTGGAGCCGCACGAAGCCCACGTTCCGGGCCGACCACTCGGCCACCTTGGGGGCACGGTTACCGGCCCACGTGCCGGTCGCGACCTGGGTGAAGTTCGTGCCGTCGGTGCTGGTGGAGATGGTGTACGAGGTGATGTCGCCGTCGGTGGCGTTGGTGCGGTTCCACTGCTTGGGCAGGTACTCCAGAGTGGAGACGTTGCTCCACACCCCGCCCAGGTCGATCGTGATCGAGTGCGGCAGGGGGGAGGGCAGTCCCCAGGTCGACCAGCAGGTCTCGTAGTTCCTGTCGCTCAGCCCGTCGATGGCGTTCAGCGGTCCCTCGCGGTCGCGGAACCCGGTCGCGTAGGCGCTGACGGGTGTCACGGGATGCTCGGCGCGCAGTGGCTGCGCGGGCAGTGGGGGCCTGGAGGTGTCGGGGCTCCAGGCCGCCCCGACTTCGGCGAGCCGGTTGACGATGTTGGTGTCCAGCCTGCCGTTGCGGTTGGGCGGGCAGTTGAGGATGAACGAGGTGTACTTCGGCTCCAGGTCCGCCAGGTGGGAGAGGATCGCGTCCTTGCTCATCAGGCCCTCGGTCGGCGTGGCGGGATGCCAGAACCAGCCGTTGCTGATCGTCTGCCCCTGCGTGGCGGCGTAGGTGTTGCCGGCCGGCGCCGAGACGCCCAGCGGCTCCTCGAAGTAGATGGCGTCGCCGAGCCACGGCACCGACAGGGCACCGTGGTCGATCATGATGATGTCCGGCTGGAGCGACTTCACGTGCTCGCGGATGCGCTGGTAGGAGACGGCCTGCTGGCCCATCTGCCATGCGTAGCCGTCGGTGATGAACATGTCGATGGTGCCGTAGTTGGTGAGCAGCTCGGTGATCTGACCGAGTATGAAGGTCATGTCGCCGGGCTGGATGGCGTCCGTGATCTCGAGGCCGGACACCTTGTGCCGGCTCTCCCATGCCTCGACGCCGAAGGTGCGGTCCCAGATCGAGTAGTAGAACGCGACCCTGAGCCCCTTCGCGCGGAAGGCGTCGCAGTACGCCTTCACCACGTCCTGCTTGTAGGAGCTGTTCGCGACGTTCTGGGTGCCGTAGGCGCTCGGCCACAGCGCGAAGCCGTCGTGGTGCTTGGTGGTCAGGATGCCGTAGCTCATCTTCGCCGCCGCGGCAGCGTCCGCCCACTGCGCGCAGTCCACGGCCGTGGGGGCGAACAACGCGGGGTTCTGGTTGGGTTCGGCCCACTCCTGGTTGGTGAAGGTGCCCAGGCTGAAGTGGTTGAACATGCCGAACCGCATGTTGGCCAGCTTCTCCAGGTTGGTCTGGGGGTCCGCTGCGGCCGCCTCCGCGAGCAGGGGCGACAGCGCGGGCACCACGGGCAGCGCGGTCGTGGCCGCGGCGGCGCCGACAGCGCCCAGAAGCGCACGACGGGACAGTCTTCCTGACGGCATGTTGACTCCCGGTTCCATTAGCACTGTGGTTCGGGTTGAGGCAGGGGGTGGGCAACCCGAGGACGTTCGGTCTCCAGGCGTTCGGGCGCGGGCTCCCTCAGGGCTCCAAGGCGCCGGACGTTACGCAAGAAGTTCGATGATGTAACTGCCTTGTGTCAACGGGTAAGTGGATGAAAGTGCGCTCGGTGGAGTCAGAAGATGTGCTTCTGGTCATTTAAGTGGCTATTTGCTCCACCGTAGACATGCAATGTCTGAGGGCAGAACCCGAGCGGGCCACCTGGCGGCCGCAGGGTGAGCAAATGCCGTGCGGCCGCCTCGCGAACGGTCGGGCGCCGCTGCCGGAAGTATTGACGCACCCCACTCCCCACACTTAGCGTCTGCCCGACCTTACGAACGTTGTTCGATTCATCGGACAAGTCGCCTTGAGGACAAAGGAGTCGGCTACCGACGGTTACCGTCCGTCGAGGGCTGGGAGGCCCCTCGCACGGCGCGACAGCGGTCACGTGCGGCCCGGCCTGGCGGGCACCGGCACCGCCTCCTTCGAGTCGGTGAACTACCCCGGCTGCTTCCTACGGCACGCAAACTACGACTTCCAGCTGGTCCGCAACGACGGCACCGCCCAGTTCGCCGCCGTCGCCACCTTCCGCGTGACGAGCTGACCCGCACGCAACAGGGCACCTCTGCGGTGCCTTTCGGTCTTCTTCAGAGGGATGTGAACCCATGCACAGCCTGAGACCCCAGGGCCGCAGGAGATTCCGGTCGGGCGCTCTCGCCGCCGTGGCCGCTGTCTCGCTCCTGGTGGGCCTCGCCGGCCCAGCGGCTCCCGCCCAGGCAGCGGAGATCACTGAGGGCCTGGCTCTCTGGTACAAACTCGACGCCACGTCGGGCACCGTGGCGGCGGACGCCTCGGGCAACGGCCGGAACGGAACCGTGAACGGCACCGCGGGCTGGTCCGGTTCCGGGGAAGGGCTCACGTTCAACGGCTCCGACACCTACATCAAGGTGCCGGACAACGTCATGAGCGGCATGAACTCGATCACCGTCTCGATGGACGTGCAGATCGACGCCAACCAGGCCACGCCGTACTTCCTCTACGGCTTCGGCAACTCCGCGGGCGGAGCCGGCAACGGGTACCTGTTCACCACCGGCAACACGTTCCGGACCGCCATCGCCTCCGGGGCCTTCTCCACTGAGCAGAACACCCGGACCACCACCGAGCTGCCGCGCGCCGTCTGGAAGCACGTCACCTACACCCAGACCGGCACCACGGGCGTGCTGTACCAGGACGGCGTGGAGGTGGCCCGCAACACCTCGGTCACCACCACCCCCGGTTCCATCGGATCCGGCACCACCACGGCCAACTACATCGGCAAGTCGCTCTACAGCGGTGACAAGCTCTTCAAGGGCAAGATGCGGGACTTCAGGGTCTACAACCGCGCACTGGCGCCCGGCGAGGTCCTCGAACTCAGCGGGAACACCACGCACATCACCGCGGCCACCCATCCCTCGCTGAAGATCGACGCCCTCATCGACGACGCCCGAAGCAAGATCACGCTGCCGGTGAAGGAGGGCACGGACCTCACCACGCTCGCCCCGCAGTTCACCCTCGTCCAGGGCGGGTCGATCAGCCCGGCCTCCGGCACCCCGCGCGACTTCACCGAGCCCGTGACGTACGAGGTGACCGGCTCCGACGGAACGAAGCGCACCTGGACGGTGGAGGCACTGGTCATGAGGAGCCCGGTTCTGCCGGGGCTCACCGCCGACCCGAACATCGTCCGCTTCGGCGACACCTACTACATCTACCCGACCACCGACGGCTTCGCGAACTGGAGCGGTACGCAGTTCAAGGCGTACTCCTCCAAGGACCTGGTCCACTGGACGGACCACGGCGTCATCCTGGATCTCGGTCCTGACATCTCCTGGACCAACAGCCGGGCCTGGGCCCCGACGATGACCGCGAAGAACGGGAAGTACTACTTCTACTACTCCGCCGACACGAACATCGGCGTCGCGGTCTCCGATTCACCCACCGGCCCGTTCAGGGACCCACTGGGCAAGCCTCTGATCGCCCGCGGCGCCCATGCCGGCCAGATGATCGACCCGGCGGTCTTCACCGACGACGACGGCCAGTCGTACCTGTACTGGGGCAACGGCCACGGCTACGTCGTCCCGCTGAACCAGGACATGGTCTCCTTCGACGCCTCGAAGGTCACCGACATCACGACGAGCGGCTACCGCGAGGGCTCCTTCGTCGTCAAGCGCAAGGGCACCTACTACTTCATGTGGTCGGAGAACGACACACGTGACGAGAACTACCGGGTCGCCTACGCCACCGGCTCCTCGCCCACCGGTCCCTGGACCAAGCGCGGCGTGATCCTGGAGAAGGACCTCTCGCTCGGCATCAAGGGCCCCGGCCACCACTCCGTGGTGCAGGTACCGGGAACCGACGACTGGTACATCGCCTACCACCGCTTCGCCATCCCCGGCGGAGACGGCACCCACCGCGAAACCACCATCGACAGGATGGAGTTCGACGGCGACGGCCTGATCAAGAAGGTCGTCCCCACCCTGAGCGGCATCACCCCGGTCTCCGGCGGCGTCACCCTGCCGACGAACACCACCCGCTCGCTCCAGTCGGTCAACTTCCCCGGCCGCTACGCCGCCGTACGCTCCGACAGCCTCGGCTACCTCGACCCGGTCACGTCCTCCAGCACGACGGCGGTCAAGCAGGGCGCAACCTTCTCGATCGTCCCCGGTCTGGCCGACGGAAGCTGCTACTCGTTCCGTGACTCCTCCGGCCGCTACCTGCGCCACAAGGACCTCCGGATCCGCGCCGACGCGAGCAACGGCACCACACTCTTCGACAAGGACGCCACCTACTGCGCCCGGTCGGGCTCGGCCACCGGTGCGGTCAGCCTGGAGTCGTACAACTACCCCGGCCGCTACCTGCGCCACTACAACTACGAGCTGCGCCTCGACACCTTCCAGGACAACGCCACCTTCCGCGCCGACAGTTCCTTCAAGGCGGTCAGCCCCTGGGCCTGATCCGCAGAAGGGCCGATCTCTCCCGGCCTCCGGCTTGAGCGCGCGCCGGACCACCCTTCAACTCTCAGGAAGGCCGTATGAAGCTCCCTCCAAGAAGCGGTATCCGAGTAGCCGGTGCGGCCACCGCCGTCCTCGCCGTCCTGGGCACGGTGACCGCGGTGCCCGCGTCCGCCGCCACGCCGGGGAGCTGGACCTCGGTCCAGCCCGGTGTCGCACAGACCGGCTGTGACGGCGTACGCGCCACCGTCGCGCTGGACGCGAACGGCGCCCTCTCGCTCGGCGCGACCTGGAACTGCCGCCAGGCCCTGACACCCGCTCCGATCGGGCTGGTGACCAGCCAGGTCGACTTCACCACCGGACTGGACTTCGTCAGCCGCACGGATACGCCCGTCACCTCCACCTACGAGGTCCAAGCGGGGAAGTCCCGCGTCCGGACGCGGTCCGCCACCGAGACGAGACTGGTGTTCGCGAAGGGCTCCGCGCGGATGACCGTGCACGTCCGCACCTCCGCGGACGGCATGGCCCTGCGCTACGAGCTGCCGTCGGGCGCGACGGTGCTGCGCGAGGCGACCTCGTTCGATCTGCCGGCCGACGCCCAGCTGTCCCGGCAGGAGTTCAGCGCCGATCACGAGCGGGGTTATGTGACCTCTCCGGTCGCCGACGTGGCGACGGGCTCCTACGACATGGGCATGTACGCCCAGCAGACCAACGGCGCGCGGGTGCTGCTCGCCGAGTCCGGTGTGGACGGCGGCTACTCGGGTGGCCGGTTCACCCACACCCAGGGCACCGACCGGTTCACCGTCGCGCTGGCCGACGCGCAGATCGTGCGGTCCGGCGCGTTCGCCACAGCCTGGCGAACCGCCGCCATCGGCAGCGCGGCGACGGTCGTGGAGTCCACCCTGGTCGACGACGTCGCGCCCGCGTCGAAGGTCTCCGACACCTCGTGGATCAAGCCGGGTATCGCCGCGTGGCCATGGCTGGACGGCATGTGGAACACCCAGCGCGATCTGACCAAGCTCAAGCAGTGGGCCGACTACGCCTCCTCGCAGGGCTGGCCCTATCTCCTGGTGGACGACGGCTGGAAGGACAACCAGGCGATCATCCCCGAGCTCGTGACCTACGCCCGGGAGCGGGGTGTGCGGATCATGCTCTGGTATCACTGGCAGGACCTGGACACCGCCGCCGAGCGGGACACCCAGTTCACCAAGATCACTGGGTGGGGTGTCGCCGGCGTCAAGATGGACTTCATGGGTTCCGAGGCCCAGGCCCGTCAGCAGTGGTACGACGAGGCCCTGGCCGACACCGCCCGCTACAAGCTGATGGTCGACCTGCACGGCTCGCGCCTGTCCGTCGGCGTCCACCGCACCTGGCCGCACGTGCTGACCAACGAGGCCGTCCGGGGCGAGGAATACCCCGGTGGCCGGAACATCGGGCACGTGGCCGCCCTGCCGTTCACGCGCGGTGTCCTCGGCCCGGCCGACTACTCGCCGATGAGCTTCCAGCAGGGCAACCCGAACAGCGACGCCGCCGAACTCGCCCTCGGCGTACTCCTGGACAGCGGCATCATGCTGCCCGGCGGCCGCATCTCGGACTACCAGGCCCGTCCCGAGGCACAGCGGTGGCTGCGCCTGCTGCCGACCGTGTGGGACGAGACGAAGTACGTCTCGGGCGACCCGCTCACCGGAGGGGTCGTCGCGCGCCGCAGCGGCGACCGGTGGTTCGTCGGCGCGCTCAGGCGCGGCGGCGCCACGACCATCAGCTACCCGACGACGTTCCTCGGCTCCGGTACCTGGCACGCGGAGATCACCACCGACGGCCCCGACGGCCTGATCCGCACCAGCAAGGTCATCCAGGCCGGTGACACACTGAGCGTCCCGGCGGTCGCCAACGGCGGCCATGCGGTCAGGCTGACCAAGGTCGCGGCCCTCCCGACCGGGAACCGCACGGTGACCATCGCCGGCAGCAGCCATGTACTCGACGTGAAGAGCGCGAGCCTCGCGAACGACGCGGAGATCATCCGCTGGCCCGGCACCGGCGGCGCCAACCAGCGCTTCGCGTTCGTGCCCCTCGGCGACGGATACACGCGGATCGTCAACCAGGCCAGTGGCAGGGACGTCGTGATCCGGTACGCGTCGCGCGACGCGGGCGCGAAGGCGATCCAGTACACCTACGAAGCGGGCGAGAACACCAACGACGAATGGCTGGCCGAAGACGCGGGCAACGGCCGCGTCCGGTTCCTCAACCGCCACAGCGGTCTCTACCTCACCGCGGGCAACGCCCAGGGCGACCAGTTGGAGCAACGCCCGTTCGACGGCGGCGACCACCAGATGTTCACCGTCTCCTGAGAACCGTCTGTGCGCCCGGCCCTGACGCTCGCATCAGGGCCGGGCGCCTGTCGACGGAGAGGGAGACGGAGACGTGCGGGAGGTGGTGCTAACGCAGGGCGTCGGCCAGGAGATGGGCCGTGTCCGCGATCAGTTTGTTCTCCGTCGCGGCGTCCTGGTCGAACTTGCGGGACATGAGGGAGAAGACCAGCGGGGTGCCGTCCTCGGTCCAGGCGATGCCCACGTTGTTGTTGGTGCCGTAGGAACCACCGCCCGTCTTGTCCGCGACGGCCCACGACGACGGCAGACCCGCGCGCATGCGGGTTTTGCTGGTCTCGTTGTGCAGCAGCCAGTGCGTGAGCAGCGCGCGGTCGGGCCGGGTGAGCGCGTCGCCGAGGACGAGCCGGGCGTAGGTGCGGCCGATCGCACGCGGGCTGGTGGTGTCCGTGATCCGCCACGGCTCGCCCGAGTTCAGCTCCGTCTCCCACCGGTCCAGCCGGGTCACCGGGTCGCCGAGGGACCGGGCGAATCGGGTGATCGCCGTGGGGCCGCCCAGTTCGCGCAGGAGCAGATTGCCCGCGGTGTTGTCACTGTGGCGGATCGTGGCGTCGCACAGTTCGGCGATCGTCATGCCTGTGGCCAGGTGATCCCTTGTCACGTCCGAGTTCTCCAGGAGGTCGGCCGCGGTGTAGTGAATCCGGCGGGCCAGCACCTCGCCGTCGCGGTCCAGGTCGCGCAGCACCGCTGCGGCGGCGAGCGTCTTGAACAGCGAACAGATCGGGAACAGCGTGTCGGCACGGTGGCGGATCGTTTCCCCCGTGCGGACATTGTGGGCGTAGACCCCCAGGCGGGCCCCGTACTGCTCCTCCAGCGCGCGAAGACCGCCGGTGACACCGTCCGAAGCGCGGGCGGGCGCGGTGGTGAGCAGTGCCGTCGCGGTGGCGGTACCGGCCACAAGCAGCGTGCGCCGGCTCATCGCAGAGGCAAGGGGGCCGCTCGTCCGTAACATCGTTCGCTCCTTCATCAACGTGCGTCAGCAGTTCCGTCAGTGATCGACGCGGCGCCACGCGCCCTGGTTGCGTCCAGCAGCAGCCACCGATGCCGCGGCTGATCTGCCGTGGCCGGGCTGATGACGGTCAGGGCGTGTCACCGGAGTAGTAGAAGCGGCAGCTCACACCCGGGCCCGGTGTGCGGGGTTCGCCGGGGCGCGGGTCGTACAGGGCGCGGCCGCCGGGCCAGCGTCCGAGTTCGGTGGACAGGGCCACGCCGTCGTCGACTTCTTCGGTCCGCCAGCCGTGGATGTCGAGCAGCAGACCGTCCAGCGGTCCGCCGACCAGTTCGGCGTAGGTCCGGTGTGGGAGCGGGCCGGGGTTGGGGTCGTCGTGCTCCGCGCCGTAGACCCGGCCGTTCAGCAGCTGCTCATCGCCGTTCATCCGACCAAGCCTCGCAGCCGCCACTGACAATGCGGGTTCCTCCAGGGCTGCCTTGGGCTCGTCGGCTTCGGCCTGCGCTTGTGCTGCGAAGGAGCGGCGCTGGAGTCCTCAAGAAGGTGGTGATCGAACGCTGGGGCGAACCGGCTACGATGCGTTCGCGCGATGAAGTGGCGGATCTCAGGACCGAGGTCCTCCCGGGTGTCTCCCACGTCACCGTCGCGTCGACCTGGTCATGAACGACCGTGGTAGATCTTGCCGTGCTGCGCTGGGTGGTGTGTACGGCCGACAAGGAGAACTCGGCATGTCGATGATCCGGCTCACGGCCCCGGCCCACTCCCTCACCGAGGAGGGCCGCAAGTCCGTCCAGCGCGATCTGGCCACCGCCCTCCTGCACTGGGAGGGGGCGCCCGACGCGGCGTTCTTCCGAGCCCAGTTGTGGAGCTACCTCGTCGAACTGCCCGAAGGGGCGCAGACCACCGCCGAGGATGACGCGTCCCGTTTCCTCGTCGACGTCACTGTTCCGCAGGGAGTGCTCTCCGCGGAGGGCACCGCCGGCTTGGTGGCGGAAGCCACCAGGATCGTTCTGTCGGCGGCCGGGCTCTCCCCGGCGGACGCACCGCGGGTATGGGTGCTGGTGCACGAGCAGCCCGACGGGACCTGGGGGGCGGGCGGACAGGTCGTCCGCCGTGCCGACCTCGCGGCCATCGCCAAGAAGCAGCGCGACGAGGCGTGACACGACCTGCGGCGGGCTCGAATGCCGCAGGCAGTGAAGGCCATGACCGAGGGCGTCCTGCGTGGTGGGGCGTCGTCGGCCCGGGAGACATCAGTGGGCCTCCTGCGACAGTCTCGAAACTTTCGAATGTTTCCCAGAATCTTTGACGCCACAACCTAGGAATGCGGAGCCCTGCGGTCAAGAGCTCTGGCCGATCTGTCTACAAACAGGTCCCCTCCTTGACCTTGGCGGGTCGGGACTCCGGCCGACGTCCCGCCGACGGTCGCCATAGGGCCTGCCACCCCTGGAAGGCGAAGGACGGCAGCTGGAGGGCGGCGACCGAGGTGTCCGCGCGCCTGTTCCGGAGCCGGCCCGAGGCCCATGACGTCCATCGGCCGGTGGCGATGAGGGCTCGCTTCAGTCGCCCTACGGGTTTCCGAATGTTTCGAAGCGAAAGCTGAAACTTTTTGTGTGGCGAGTATTGACGACTCATCGTCAATCCCTCAATCATCCCTGTCGGGAAGCCGACCAGAGACCGTGCTCTCGGCCGAGTCGGCAAACCGTGCCGCACAGCGGATGCCTGCACGACAGATCCGCGCACCGATGCTCCTGCGCCACCCCGTTTCGTGTACCGGAGAGGTTCGCACCAGCGCATCCTGGCTCTTCGCCCAGTCGGAGAGATACGCGACGCCGCGTGACGGTCCCCCGGCTGAGCCGCAATGGAGTTCCCCCATGCTCGTGTCGAAACAGCGCTGCCAGCCCCGACGGATGAGATCGTCCCGGTCCCCGTGACCGCGATGCGCGGTGATTCCGTGCCGCCCGGGTTCCGACCCGACCCGCCCGTGTGACGAGCGGAAGCGGACGACACCTTCCCCCGCGCTTCAGCCATTCCGTGATCTCTACCTTGGAGGCACAGTCATGGGCTTGTACGCCCTTCCAGGACCAGCTGTCCGCCGCAAGATCCGCGGCCTGCTGCTGGCGCTGTTCGTCGGCGTGCTCGGTGCGGCCGCCGCGCTGGTCGCGCCGCCGGCCGCGCACGCCGCCGAGAGCACGCTCGGCGCCGCGGCTGCGCAGAGCGGCCGCTACTTCGGTACCGCCATCGCCTCGGGCAGGCTGGGCGACTCCGCGTACACGACGATCGCGAACCGTGAGTTCAACTCGGTGACGGCCGAGAACGAGATGAAGATCGACGCCACCGAGCCTCAGCGGGGTCAGTTCAACTTCTCCGGCGCCGACCGCGTCTTCAACTGGGCGGTGCAGAACGGCAAGCAGGTCCGCGGCCACACCCTGGCCTGGCACTCCCAGCAGCCCGGCTGGATGCAGAGCCTCAGCGGCAGCAACCTGCGCCAGGCGATGATCGGCCACATCAATGGCGTGATGGCGCACTACAAGGGCAGGATCGCCCAGTGGGACGTCGTGAACGAGGCCTTCGCCGACGGCAATTCGGGAGCCCGGCGCGACTCCAACCTGCAGCGCACCGGCAACGACTGGATCGAGGTGGCCTTCCGTACCGCGCGCGCCGCGGACCCGGCCGCCAAGCTCTGCTACAACGACTACAACGTCGAGAACTGGACCTGGGCCAAGACCCAGGCGATGTACGCCATGGTCCGGGACTTCAAGCAGCGTGGCGTGCCGATCGACTGCGTGGGCTTCCAGTCGCACTTCAACAACGACAGCCCCTACAACAGCAACTTCCGCACCACCCTGCAGAACTTCGCCGCTCTCGGCGTCGACGTGGCCATCACCGAACTCGACATCCAGGGCGCCTCGGGCACGACCTACGCCAACGTCGTCAACGACTGCCTGGCCGTCCCGCGCTGCCTCGGCATCACCGTCTGGGGTGTGCGCGACTCCGACTCCTGGCGGCCGGAGCACTCGCCGCTGCTGTTCAACCGCGACGGAAGCAAGAAGCCTGCCTACACCTCCGTCCTCAACGCACTCAACGGCGGTACCCCCACGCCGCCTTCGGATGCCAAGCCGATCAAGGGCGTCGGTTCGGGCCGCTGCCTCGACGTGCCCGGCAGCGGTACCGCCGACGGCACCCAGCTCCAGCTGTGGGACTGCCACAGCGGCACCAACCAGCAGTGGACGTACACCTCGGCCGGCGAGCTGAGGGTCTACGGCAACAAGTGTCTGGACGCGGCCGGCACCGGCAACGGCACCAAGGTCCAGATCTACGGTTGCTGGGGCGGGGACAACCAGAAGTGGCGCCTCAACTCCGACGGAACCATCGTCGGCGTCCAGTCCGGCCTCTGCCTCGACGTGGCCGCGGGCGGCACCGCCAACGGCACCCTGATCCAGATCTCCACCTGCTCGAACAGCAACAACCAGCGTTGGACCCGCACCTGATGAAGTCCGCCGTCCCTCGGTGACAACATCGCTGGGTGGTCCGGGGTCGCCGCCGTGATGGCGGCGACCCGCGCTGACAGGTCACGGTGCTGTTCATGCCGGTCATCGTGCGACGCTGCCACCGGCGGCAAGGTCAAGCAGCCATGGTCAGCGTGTTCCTCGTCCGCCGTGCCGTCGGCTACCTCGACGCGAGGGAACCCGGACTTGCGGCCGTCGTGGCGCGGTAGCCGCTGGGGCTCAGGCCAGCACCTCGGCCTCGTCCATGCGGCATTCGGTGAGGTAGGCGAGCGGCGGACGGCCCATCAGCAGGGTGAAGCGCTTGGCGAACAGTGCCCGCGAGACCCCGGCGCGAGCGGCCAGGGAGGCCACGGTCCAGGGTGCGGCGGGCCGGTCGTGGAAGGACTGCAGGGCGGGTGCGAGGACCGGGTCGGTGAGGCCCCGGTACCAGATGGGCGCGTCGGCGCCCGCCTTGCCGAACCAGCTCCGCAACGTGCACACCAGAGCCCAGTCGAGGAGCCGGTCCATCAACGCCTGCGAACCGGCCGAGTGTTGGGCGGCGTCGGCGGCGGCCGTCTCCAGCCAGCCACAGACCTCGGCGTCCTCCTCGACCACCAGGACGGGCGGCAGGGCGCGCAGGAGCCGCTCATGGCGGTGGCCCCAGGCGCGGTAGGCGCCCACGATCAGCGCGGTCGTCTCCTCCGAGTCGACGCCCCAGTGGATACCTCCGATTTCCTCGGCGGCGCACTCGGCGTTCTCGGTGAAGCAGGCGATCTCGTACGCGGCATGGGGACCGTGCGCGGTAGTGGGGTGGTCCGCGAGGTGGAACGGTTCGGGTCCGCGCACGATGGCCGTGTCGCCGGCGCCGATCGCCCGTTCCGTGCCGTCGGGCAGCAGCAGCGTGCCCCCGCCGCGCAGCACGCTGATCATGACGAGCGGCGCGGCGTCGGCGAAGCGGACGGTCCAGGGCGCCGCCAGTACGGCGTGACTGACGACCGACCCCTCGGCCCGGATGCCGCTCAGCAGCGAACTCAGAGGATCCACGGCACACATCGTAGACGATCTCCTATGTTTCAGAGCGGATCTCCCATGGATCATCTACGCCGTCGGGGCTGTACTGGACTCGTTCATCGGACCGACCGAGACCACCGGGAGACACCGTGACGCAGCACGACAGCCGTGCCACAGCACTTGTCGTCGTCGCACACCACCGCACCGATTCCCTCACCGCGCACACGGCCAGGCGGGCCGCCGCCCGGCTCGAGGCCGCCGGCTACCGCGTCGACCTGCTCGACCTGCACGCCGAGGGGTTCGACCCTCGGATGAACGTGGCGGACCAGCCGGACTGGGTCGACCGGGAGAAGAGGTACTCGGACGAAGTGCACGCGCACATGCAGCGCGTCCTCGACGCCGATGCCGTCGTCGCCGTCTTCCCCGTGTACTGGCAGAGCGTGCCCGCCATCCTCAAGGGCTGGATCGACCGTGTATGGAACTACGGGTTGGCCTACGGACGCAGCAAGCCGCGCCTCGCCGGCAAACGCATCCTGTGGCTGGGCCTGGCCGGCGCCACTGCCGACGATCCGATCGTGGAGGGGATGCGGACCGTCCTCGAGACCACTCTGAGCGAGGGCATCGCCTATTACTGCGGCTTCTCCCGCTCCACCGTCGGCCTTCTCACCGACGCGGAGGAGCGCCCTCAGCGCGTCGACGCCGAGGGCAACCTCCTGGTCGGCGACGCGGTCAGCGGCGCCGAACGGGAGGCTCAGTACGCGGAGTTCGACCGCCGCGCGGAGGAGCTCGTGGAGAAGTTCGCCGCCGAGGAGAGCGCGGCGGCCTGATCGCCAGGGGGGCGTTGGTCGCGTCAGGTCCGTGGGTGCCGCGGACCTGACTCGCATCGGATTCGGCGGCGTGCTCCGCCGCTACATGGCCTGCTGCCCGTCAAGTTCCCGCCGGGCGGCGAGAGCTCTTGCCAGCACCTTGGCGCGGTAGGGGTTCGCGGCGTCGAGGGCCGTCGCCACCGCCACCGCCTCGTCCAGCAGGGCCAGCCGTTGCCCGGGCAGCTCCCGCACCAGCGGCGAGGCGCCGGCCTCCACCAGGACGTACGCCAACTTCGATCCGTACACCTCCGGCTCGACCTGCGTCAGCAGGCGGTAGATCCACAGTCCTTCGGCGCCGCGCACCACTCGCCGGTTCGCGCTGAGCAGTTGCACCTTCGCCCGCAGAACCATGTCCTGATCCATCGATCCCCCTTCGTGCCCTCACCCCTCCGGCCCGTCCCGTCACTCGACGGGACAGCACAGCGACGCGCCGGCAGCCGGGAACGGATGCCGACACGGACGTCGGAGAGTGGATGACGACGAGTCTGCGGGCGGACCACCACCCGCGACAAGCCCGAACGGACGTGCGCTCCGTCCTACCGAAACCGCCTCCGAACAGGCATGATGGATCTGACACTCGCTGAGAACCGCGCCCGCCGCCGGGGGTTGGTCAGCGCGGGCCCCGGAGGCGCCAGATCTGGTTCTTCCTGGTGGTGAGGATGCTGCCGGTGTCGCAGGTCCACTGGTTGACCAGGGCGCGTGGCTGGGTGGAGACGCCGGCGACGTCGACTCACGGCAGACTGGGCGCATGACAGCAACATCGATGGCCAAAGGCGGCAACCTTCCCGTCGCCGCCAAGGCGGTGCACGTCGAGCTCGGCTGGTCCGGGAGCCCCGGAGGGCCGGATGCCGATGCCTCGGCGCTGCTGCTCGGCGCCGACGGGCGGGTGAGGGACGACGGGGACTTCGTCTTCTACAACCAGCCCCAGCACGCCTCGGGTGCCGTGCGCCATCTGGGCAAGCGGAGCGACGGTGCCGGGACGACGGACACCATCGGGGTGGACCTGGAGGCCCTGGAGCCGGAGATCGACCGGGTCGTTCTCGGCGCTTCCGCGGACGGCGGCACCTTCGGCCAGTTGCCCGGCCTGCGGCTGCGGCTGCTCGACGCCGCGACGGGCGGACAGCTGGCGTTGTTCGAGATGCAGGCGACGACGGAGACGGCGTTCATCGGCGGAGAACTGTACCGGCGGGCCGGTCAGTGGAAGTTCCGCGCCGTGGGACAGGGATACGCGTCCGGACTCGCGGGGCTGGCCACCGACTTCGGGATCAGCGTGGACGAAGACCCGGCCGTCACCACGCCGACGGCTTCCTCCCCGCCCACGCCCGCAGCTCCTCCCCCTCCCATGCCCGCCGCCCCGGCGTCGCCCACGCCGCCCCTCGCAAACATGGCTCAGCCTCAGCCCGGCCCTCCCGCCGCGCCCCCTGCCCCGGGGACCCCCGCCGCGCGGCTCGTCAAGGGCGAGGAGCAGTTGCCGGTGGACATGCGCAAGCGGCTCTCCCTGCGCAAGGAGCAGGTGGCCGTCAGTCTGCGCAAGCATGGGGCGGAGGGCGTGACCGCGCGCGTCATCCTGGTCCTGGACGCCTCCGGGTCGATGTCGATGCTGTACTCGAAGGGCGTCGTCGCCGACGTCGTGGAGCGGATGGCCGCGGTGGCCGCGCAGCTCGACGACGACGGTGAAATGCAGGCATGGACGTTCGCGTCGAACCCGGCCCGGCTGCCGGACCTCACCCTGGGCGAGCTGCCGCAGTGGCTCCAGCACCACGTCCGGGTCGGCGAACTGGCGCTGTTCCGGCGCAAGAAGCCGCAGAAGGGGCTGCTGCCGGGCCAGGTGGACATGCGCGCGGTCGGCATCCAGAACGAGGAGCAGAAGGTGATCGCCGAGGTGCGGGCATACGTCCGTGACCACCCGGCGGCAGCACCGACCCTGGTCCTCTTCTTCTCCGACGGCGGCGTCTACCGGAACAAGGAGATCGAGACCGAGCTGCGCGAGGCGGTGGACGAACCGGTCTTCTGGCAGTTCGTCGGACTGGGACGCGCCCAGTACGGCGTACTGGAACGGTTCGACACCCTCCCGGGCCGACGCGTCGACAACGTCGGATTCTTCGCCGTCGACGACATCAGCCGCGTACCTGACACAGAGCTCTACGACCGGCTGCTGTCCGAGTTCCCGTCGTGGATCCGCGAGGCACGACGACTGAACATCATTTGAGCCGATCACCCCGCGAGGCGGAGAGGGCGGAAGTCACCGGCGAGGCCCGCACGGCGGGGTGCCGACGGGCCTCCGGGCTGACGCGGCCGAGCGGCGCCGCCTGCCCCCTGTCCCTCTACTCGGAGGGCCGGGAGAGTCGGGCGGTCACACGCCCACGCGGTCGGAGCAGGTGTCCGAGCCGAAGTCGTCCACGCAGACACGGAAAGTACGCAAGGACGGCACCCTCGCGGAGCCGCACCCGGCCTGTGAGCCGTTGCCGTCCCAGACGTACCCGTGGGTGGTGCCAGTGCCCCAGTACTCGGCGTAGACCCCGTTGCCGTCCTCGCGGGTGTCGCAGGCGTAGATCGTGTTTCCGGAGTTGTAGGCGTTGCCGTAGCTCCTGGAGACCGAGGCGGCGAGAGCCGGTGCGGCGGCCAGCATCAGCGGTCCCACAACCAGAGCGGTGATGACGCCCAACCGTTTCGTCGCTCGCTTCATACGCATGACGTTCCTCCTCGTCGCCCCAGTCAGCACTGGGTCGGTGGCATGTCCAGAACAGACTGGCTCCTGCATACTGCGGAGACCACACGATTCGGCTGAGGCTGAAACGTAGGCCGGATGTACACACACGGGGGGAACGTGCGGTGATCCGCGTCCACTTCACGTCCGCGGATCTGGCCCGCATCCGCATCGCCGTCCTCGGTCCGCTGGCCGAGACGCAGTTGAGCTTCTGGGTCGCCCAGCACAGCGGCGAAGCGGCGCTCTTCGACTCCTGGCGTTCGCGGGTTCGGCCACGTCTGTCCGTCGGGGACCTGCCGGACCTCGTCCGGGGCCTGGCTCCCGCGAGGCAGCGCATGGTGGACCTGTTCACGCTGGTCGGCACCGCACCGGAGATGGAGGACGCGCTCGACCTCCTTCTCAGCGATCCACGCCCCTTGCGTGACGAGCTCGCCCTGTACCGCCGCGGCAGACGACTGATGCTGCCGCCGTGGATGCTCTCCGCCAGTACGGGAGACGGCCGGGCCGCCCGTCATGCGGCCGAGGCGCTGACGACCGCCTACCAGGCCACGATCGCCCGGCACTGGCCACGGATGCGCGCGGCGCTGCACAGGGAACAGGACACCGCGATGCGCGCCCTGGCCTGTGGAGGGATCGGGCAGATGCTGTCCTCGCTCCACCCGGCGATCCGCTGGAAGCCCCCGCTCCTCGAGGTGGACTACCGGCCGTTGGCCCGTGGGACGGACGTCCATCTGACGGGAAGCGGCATGGTGATCACCCCGTCCGTCTTCTGCCGCGCGCCCCGCTTGTATATCGGGCGTAGCGAGGAGCTGAT
Source organism: Streptomyces neyagawaensis (assembly GCF_023516595.1). Lineage (GTDB taxonomy): Bacteria > Actinomycetota > Actinomycetes > Streptomycetales > Streptomycetaceae > Streptomyces > Streptomyces neyagawaensis. The sequence continues at coordinate 174,056 of NZ_JAMGBG010000048.1, forward strand.
GCTGATCTACCCCGTCCTGCGGAGCGCCCTGGCGGCGGCCGAGGTCTTCGGGGGCTCGGCGAAGAGTCAAGCCGTCGCCGACCTGCTCGGTCGTACGCGGGCGGCCGTGCTGGAGGCCGCTGACGGGCGCCTCACCACCGGAGAGCTCGCACGTCGGCTGGGGGTCTCACCGGCCAGCGCCAGCCAGCACACGGCCGTCCTGCGGGAGGCCGGCCTGATCTCCTCGCACCGCCGGGGCAAGACCGTCCATCACACGATCACCTCATTGGGGAAGGGGCTGCTCGACGGTCACTTCTGACACCCGGCGCGCTGGTCTCCGCTCCGGGCCGCGCGCTCGGGTCCACGCCCGGCTCACCGGCCGGCTCCGCAACGCCGGCCATCTGCCATCACATGCGTCTTCCGCCTGGTGAGCGACACTGGTCCAGTGATTGTCGAACGCGCGTACGCTCATCTCTCCTCGTACGACGAGGACGCCTGGCCCTGGTCGGTACCCTGTGTCCGCCAGCTGCTCGACGAAGGGCTGCGCTTCACCGCGCCGGTGACCTTTCTGGTCGGTGAGAACGGTTCGGGGAAGTCGACCCTGGTCGAGGCGCTGGCCGAGGGGTTCGGGCTGAACTCCTACGGCGGCTCCCACGACTGGCGCTACGCCTCCTCGCGGGACAAGTCGGAGCTCGGCGAGCGGATGAGGTTCGACGCGGCCTCGCGCGGGCGCCGCATGATGACCAGTTGGTCGGCCCGCAAGGGCTTCTTCCTGCGGGCCGAAACCGCGTGGGACGCCCTGGACCGGGAGGGTTTCTCGCCGGACTCGGTCAGCCATGGTGAGGGCTTTCTCGCGGCGCTCCGCGGCAAGTTCCTCGACCCGGGGCTCTATGTTCTCGACGAGCCGGAGGCCGCGCTCTCCTTCTCCTCGTGCCTCGAGCTGGTCGGGCACCTCGACCGGTTGGCAAAGGAGGGCGGCCAGGTCGTCTGTGCCACGCACTCCCCCTTGCTCACCGCCTTGCCAGGCGCGGACATCATCGAGGTCGGCGAGCACGGCATGCGCCGGGTCGCCTGGCAGGAGCTCGGCGTCGTGGATCACTGGCGGCGCTATCTCGCCGACCCGCACGCCTATCTGCGGCACATCGTCGAACCATAGGCCGCGCCCCCTCACCGTCAGCTCGCCGCGGCCGCCTGCGCGCGGGACAGGGCGACGTCGAGTACGACGAGGAGCGCGTCGCGTACCGAGCCGGTCCGGCGGGCGTCGAAGACGGTCAGCGGTACGTGGTCGGCGATGTCCAGTGCCCACCGCACTTCTTCCAGGTCGTGTTCGACCGCTCCGTCGAAGGCGTTGACGGCGACCGCGAACGGGATGCGCTTGTGCTCGAAGTAGTCCACGGCCGCGTAGCAGTCGTCGAGGCGGCGGGTGTCGACGATGACCAGGGCGCCGACGGCGCCGTCGACGATGTCGTCCCACATGAAGCCGAAACGGTCCTGGCCCGGTGTGCCGAACAGGTACAGCTTCAAGGTCGGGTCGAGGGTGATGCAGCCGAAGTCCATCGCGACGGTGGTGGTGGTCTTGTCGGGCGTGTGCGTGAGGTCGTCCACGCCCGCGGCGACCTCGGTGATCGCGGCCTCGGTGGTGAGGGGGCGTATCTCGGAGATCGACCCCACGGTGGTGGTTTTGCCGACCCCGAAGCCGCCGGCGATGACCAGCTTGACCGGCAGCGGCGGCTGTTCAACCGCTGTCGCGGAGTGTGCCCCGTGAGTCGGGGACGGCACGGAGACCATTGATAACCCTTCGCAGTACGGAGATGTCCTGGGCGGCCCGGGCGTGCGGCACGTAGATCGCCAGGTGCCCTGCGGCACACAGGTCCTCGGCGAGCACTCGGACGACGTTGAGGTGCAGGCGCAGGCGGGCGGCCAGTTCCGCGACCGACTGCGGCCGTCGGCAGGCGGCGACGATGTCGTGGTGCTCGAAGGCGAGTTTGCCGAGGACGGAGAGCCCGTCCGCCGTCGACACGATCTGGGTCTCGATCGGGATCGGTGCCGCCGCGCCTCCCCCCGACACCCGGCCGGCGGTCAGCAGGAACGGTCGGACCGCGGGAGCACGGCCGACCGCGGCCTCCTCATCGTCCCACGTCCCCTCTTCTGTCTCCTGTGGTTCTCGTCCACCGACCACCATGACGACCTCCTGCCTCGCGGGATGGGTCAGCCGACCACGGGGGCGCCGACGCTGTTCTTCAGCTCCATCACCAGTTGCGGGGTGAGCGCGGCTCCGGCGCGGTTGGCGAAGAGGGTCATCTCGTAGGCGATGTTGCCGAGTTTCGCCTCCTTGGAGGCGACCACGCCGAGTACGGCGCCGTTCCCGATGGCGGACACCAGGACGTGGCCGCCCTCCAGGTCGATGATGACCTTGTTGAGGCCGCCGAGGCTGTAGTTGCCGGAGACACCGGCGGCGAGGCTGGTGACGCCGGACACGATCGCGGCGAGCCGCTCCGAGTCCGCCCTGTCGCGTAGTTGGGAGACCGCGATCAGCAGACCGTCGGAGGACACCGCTATGGCGTCGACGACGCCGGCGGTCTCCGTGGCGAAACGGTCGAGCAGCCAGGTGAAGTCGGCCGCGGCGGTGCGCAGATCAGTGGGCTTCGACTGTTCGGGGGTGCTGTCATCTGTCGACATGGTCACTGCCCGTCTCCTTCTGGCCTTCTGGGGTTTTCTCGTACTGCTGTCATGCGGTCGGTGTCCGGGTCCGCGGGCGTGGCGCTGTCCTGTTCGGCCCTGAGTACGGCGGCCTCGAACTCGTCGAGTTCCGCGCGGACGGCGTCGGCGTCGGCGGGCTGTCGCGCGGCCGGGATGTCCCGGTCGACGGTGGTGGTCGCGGCGAGCGTCGCGCCCCGCACCCGCCGCCGCAGTGGCCGGGCCGCCGTCGACGGGGAGGGCCCGTCGGGGGCGTCGGTGGTGGTCGTGTTGGCACGGGGCGGGATGCGTCTGGGCAGGTCACCCGTCGTGGACACGGCGACCGGCCGCCGTTCGGGGGTGGTGGGGGTGGGCGTCGCGGGCGCGGCGGTCTTCGGCGGGAGGACCGACACGGCCCCGGCCAGGGTGGCGGGAGGCGGTGCGGCCTCCCCCGGGCTCATCACCCGCGCGAGCGTCGAGGGGATCCACACGGTGCTGGTGACACCACCGCCCGGTGTGCGGCTCAGAGTGACGCGCAGGCCCAGGTGGCGGGCGATGTTGCCGACCACGAAGAGGCCGAGCACCTTGGTCGGGACAAGGTCGAGGCGTTCACGGCGGACGAGGCGGGCGTTCTCCTCGGTGAGGCGTTCCGCGCTCATGCCGAGGCCGTGGTCGATGATCTCGATCAGTGCGCCACCGTCCTTGGTGACGTCGGTGCCGGGTCGGACGACCACCTCGACGGCGGTGTCGGACGGGGAGAACGCGACGGCGTTCTCCATCAGTTCGGCGAGCATCAGCGTCAGGTCGCCGGCGATGTCGGGTCCCACGGTGATGTCGGTCTCGGAGCGCAGGGACACCCGCCGGAACCCCTCGATGCGGCCGAGGCCCGAGCGTATGACGTCGGCGAGGGTGATCGGCCGCGCCTCGACGTCGGTCTCCCGGATGCCTGCGAGCAGCATGAGACTGTCGGCGTTGCGCTGGAGCCGTACGGCGAGGTGGTCGATGCGGTAGAGCCGTTCCAGGAGGTCGGGGTCGGTCTCCTGCCGCTCCACGGCGTCGATCAGCAGCAGCTGCCGGGTGGTCAGGTTGCTGACCCGGCGTCCGACGTTGCCGAACATCTCGGCGACGTTGCGGCGGCTGAGCACCTGCCGTTCCAGCAGTGCGGCGGCGGTGACCTGCACGCGGTTGAAGGCCTCGGCCAGTTCGCCGATCTCGTCGCGCACCGGGACGGGTATCGCCCGTGGGCTGAAGGGGGTGTTGTCGACGAGTTCGTCGTCGGCGACCCGGGCGAGTTCCTCGTCGGCGGCTTCGACGACCTGCCGTGCGGAGCCGGTCAGGGCGGTCAGGGGGCGGATGACCGAGCGCCGGACCAGGACGCAGAAGGCGAGCCAGGCGGCGAAGCCGAGCAGGGCGGCGCCGAGCATGATCCAGGCCTTGCGCAGGGCGTCGGCGGAGGCGGAGTCGGCCTGTGCGGCGGTCTGGTCGATCAGGGCCCGGGTGATGCCGAGGCGGGTCTCGGCCTGTCGCTCGCCGGCGCTGATCTTCTTGCGCAGTTCCTGGGCGCTCTGCGACTGGAGGGCGCCCGGGTCGATCTGCAGCTCCGCGAACTGGGACGTGAGGTCGTTCTGTTCGGCGGCGCGCTCGATGCCGCCCATGGCGAGCCCCTGCGCCGGTGTGGCGATGCGGCCGAAGCGGTCGGCCTGGTAGGTGTACAGCTCGTGGGCGCCGGCCGCGCGCGTGTACTCGGTGAGTGCGTTGGCGTCCCGCGTCTGGGCCGAGAACACGGCGCTCTCGAAGGCCGCGTGGGCGGCGTCGGCGCGCAGGATCGCGTCCAGCAGATTGGTCACCGAGGACGCCGAGGTCGCGGAGAAGCGGTCGAGGCCGACGCCGTCGATCAGGTAGCCGACCGCGGCCGCGTAGGCGGGGTCGATGTTGGCGGCGGGGACGTAGTCCCGGTCGAGCTTCTCCCTCAGGACGTCCAGACCGGTGATGTAGGCGAGGGCCTGTTCCTCCTCGGCCGGGAGACTCGCCCCGAACTCGGCGCGTACGGTCCTGACCTGCGCGTCGGTGGCCCGCTGGGCCTCGCGGTAGGCGGTGGTGGACGGCCGGGCCGCTCCGGGGCGGGCCGCCTCGTACTGCACGGACAGCAGCAGCGCCAACCGGTGTTCGGCCTGTACGTCGTTGATGAGCTTCGCGACCTGCTCGCTGTCGCGGACGAGTTCGGCGACCCGGTCGGCGTCCCCGGCCTGCTCCATCTGTCCGGTGACACCGACGCCGAGCAGGACACCGACGACCGCGATGGGCGCGACGACCAGGACGTTGAGTTTCCGCCGGAACGGCCATCGGGCGAGAACGGAGCCCGCTTTCCGGCGGAGCGGAGAGGTCCGGTCCACATGGCCGGGCGGCGGCTCCACTGTGTTCGCGGGCACGCTGGTCTCCTTGGGTGTGTGCTGATCGGCGGTCAGGGTGCTGTGACCGCCGGGCCGTCGACGCCCGGGGAGCGGACCTGTGCGCTGACGCGGCGGTCCGCCGGGCGTGAACGACCAGACCCGCGACGCGAGGTGCTGATTCGCGTCACGTGTCCGGATCTCGTCGGCGGGAGACTACCGTCTTTGTGATCGCTTTGAGGCTGTACGTAATCAATACGTGATTACAAATTGTTCACGGGTGCCTACCGAGCGATGACCTCGCCGTGGAGGGGCAGGTCGGGGCCCTGCTACATTCCCACCCCGACAGCCTCCCGGCCACAGCCGGAGGCACCGTCATGACCGTTGTGCTGCCGGCCACCAGCTGGATCGGTCTCCTCCCCCCACGTGATCCCCGTACCCCTCCTGCCCTCGAGGAGACCCCTGTGCCCTCCACCCGCAAGGCGACGGCGGCCGTCGTCGCGTTCCTGGCCGTGACCGCCGCCACCACCGGCTGCGAGAGTGGTGCGACCGCCACCGCGGCACCCACCGCTTCCCGGGAACCCGGTTGCCCCACGGTCCTCACAAGGGCGAAGGAGGCCGTCAAAGCGGCCGAGGACGTCAACGCCCCCTGGAGCGGCCCCACCTCCGGGCCCGAGGCCGTCTCCGGCCGGACCATCGCCTATGTCGCCCAGACCATGACCAACCCCGGCGTGTCGGGCGTCGCGAAGGGCGTTCAGGAAGCCGCGAAGGTCATCGGCTGGGATGTGCGCACCATCGACGGGCAGGGCACACCCGCGGGTATCCGCGCCGCGTTGGCCGAGGCCATCGCCCTCGAACCGTCCGGCATCGTCATCGGCGGCTTCGACCCCGGCTCCGTGAGCAAGCAGGTCGAACAGGCCCACGCCGCGGGGATCCCGCTCATCGGCTGGCACGCCACCGCCGCCCCCGGCCCCAGCACGAAGCCCAAGCTCTTCAGCAACATCACCACCAAGGTCGAGGACGTCGCGAAGATCAGCGCCGACTGGATCATCGCCCGGTCCAACGGCCGTGCCGGCGTCGTGCTGTTCACCGACGCCTCGATCCCCTTCGCGAAGCGGAAGTCCGAGCTGATCAAGAAGGAGCTGGCCACCTGCCCCGACGTCGATCTGCTGAGCTACGAGGACATCCCCATACCCGAGGCCAACACCCGCACCGTCGAGAAGGTCTCCTCCCTCCACTCCCGCCTCGGCGACAAATGGACGTACTCCGCCGCCATCAACGACCTGTACTTCGACCATGCCGCACCCGCCCTGCGCGCGGCCGGACAGAAGGGCGACGGCGCACCGTTCAACATCGGCGCCGGTGACGGCGACCCCTCGGCCTTCCAGCGCATCAACGGCAAGCGGTACCAGTCCGCCACCGTGCCCGAGCCCCTCAACGAGCAGGGCTGGCAGATCGTGGACGAGTTCAACCGCGCCTTCGCGGGCGAACCGGCCAGCGGGTACGTCGCCCCCGTCCACATCACCACCGCGGACAACAGCGGCGGCTCACTGTCCTGGGACTCCGAGGGCTACCGCCGGGCCTACCGCAAGATCTGGGACAAGTAGCGCCCACGTTGAGGGGGAATGGACTGCACCCCGCCCGACCTGCGGCCTTCGACCCTCGTCGAAAGGGCTTAGCGTCCGCCGTTGTGTGCTGGCACCTTCTGTCATGTACGGCAGTTCAAGGGAAAGACGCGACAGAAGGGACGGCACATGCTCAACAAGAGGGGGACCGTCGGTCTGATCAGTGCGGCGGCAGCCGTGGTCGGCGTTCTGAGCGCCGCCGCGCCGGCCGGTGCTGCGGCGGGCTCCACCCAGGCGTCCACGGCCCAGGGGAAGCACTGTGTGGTCGTCGTGGGCAAGGCGCCCAGCGATGGCGGCGTGTCCCCGGAGCTGTACCGCAACTGTGCGGACACCGCGGCGAAGGCCCGCGCCCTGCTGGCATCTCCTCAGGCGCGGGCCGCGACCGGCGGCAGGGCGGTGCAGTCGACGCTGTTGATGACGTGGTACAGCGACGACCAGTTGCGGGGCAACTCCACCAATGTCTTCGGCAGCTCCGGCACCTGCGACTCCTCGGGCTACCGGCTCAGCCTCGACAGCTACTGGTCGGCGAACATCAGCTCGGCAGCGGGATGGGGACAGTGCAAGGCGGCGACCTTCCACAACCGTGCCCTCACCTACGCCGCCTCGTTCACGCTGGCGGCCCGCAACCTGGGACCGATCCTGAACGACAACGTCGGCCTCATCGACGTCTACCAGCGCTGACCCCTGACCGTACCTCCGCCGTGAACACCCCTCGGTCCCCACGGGACCGGGGGCGTGGTCGTGCGCGTGGCGCTCGGTCCGGAGGTCGGCAACTGCCGCGATTCGTGGAGGAATTGCACGAAAACCACGACACAGTGGCACCGCTGGGGCCTTTTTGCCCTCTTATCAGTCAGACAGTCTCCGCCCCCACCCTGACCAGTGGGGATGGTGGATTCTGACCGTTCAGGGGGAACACATCCATGTCCACGTACCACCACACAACGAACACACCGAGACGTCTCTCGCGTCTCCGACTCGCCGGTGCCGCCGTGACCGCGCTCGTCCTCGCGGCGACGGGGACGGCGACGCAGGCCATGGCCGCGCAGAACGCGCCGGGGAAGCCGGGGTCCGCGACGACTACGCAACCGCCCGTGCCCGCGCTCGCCTGGACCGACTGTCAGGGCGGCTACGAGTGCGCGAACGCGGACGTGCCGCTCGACCACCGGAACCCGACCGGCCAGAAGATCACCCTCGCGGTGGTGCGCAAGAAGGCCGCGGACCCGGCCAAGCGCAAGGGCACGCTGTTCATGCAGCCGGGCGGGCCCGGCAACTCCGGTGTGGACTTCGTCCGCAACAACTACGACGACCTCCCGGCCGCCCTCCGCGAGTCGTTCGACGTGTTCGGCTACGACGTCCGCGGCGTAGGCCGCAGTTCGGCGCTCACCTGCTTCGACGACACCCGTTACTCGAAGGCCGTCACCGACGCCAAGGGTGTGCCGGGGCGGGGTGCCTTCGGGCCGGCGCTGCGCGAGGCCGCCGAGTTCAACCAGGCCTGTCTCGACAACGCGGGCTCGCTGCTGCCGTACGTCGGCACCGAGTACGTCGCCCGTGACATCGATCTGCTGCGCCGAGCCCTCGGAGAGGAGCAACTGACGTACTACGGGCGGTCGTTCGGCTCGTACATC
>NZ_JAMGBG010000049.1 GCF_023516595.1 Streptomyces neyagawaensis
CCGCCTCGCCCGCCGGGCCGAGTCGCAGCAGGGACCGCGCAGCGGTGCCGGCCACATGCGGGTCGGGGTCGCCGAGCAGGGCGGCCAGCGGTCCCGTCGCGGCCTCGGCGCCCAGGCTGCCCAGGGCGCCGGCCGCCACGGTGCGCAGGGCAACCGGCCGGCCGGGCCGGATGGCCGCCAGCAGCGGCTCCAAGCCGTCGGGCATGCCCAGCCTGCCCAGCGCGCGCGTCGCACGGATCTGGACCTCGGTGTCGGGGTCCTCGCGCAGGGCCCGGACGATGTCGGGCGTGCGGGCGATCGCACCGGTCACCCCGAGCACCTCCACGGCCACGGCCCGGACGAGGGGCACGGGATCCCGGAGCCCCGCCGCGACACGGTGCCAGGCGTCGGCCCCGAGGGAGGTCAGCGCCGCCGTGACGATCTTGGGTGACACGGCCCGCGGTCCGTGCAGGCTGCTCAGCAGACGCGGTACGGCCGCCGGATCACCGGTTCGGCCCAGCGCCCGTGCCGCGGCCAGCCGCACCTCCCGGTCGCGGTCGTCGAGCAGACGGCACAGCGACGGGGCGGCCGGACGGTGGCGCAGCTGACCGAGCACCTGTGCGGCGCGCCCGCGCCGGACCGCACTGCGGCTGCCCAGATCGGCGACGGCCTCCGCCGCGGAGCCGCGCATCTCGTACAGCTGGACCAGGGCCGTGCGGGCCCTGCCGGACACCTTGCCCAGCATGGCCGCCACGGTCGGCTCCAGCGCGGCCCAGGTGTGCCGGTCGATCCGCGCCATGTGCTCCAGCAGCTCGCCGTGTTCCTCCTCCGGCGCGCACAGCAGCTCCAGCAGCAGGCCGCGCACCGGCGCCGCGATCCGCTCACGTCTGCGCCTGCGGTACGTACGGGCGCCCCGGATGCCCGCGACCAGCAGACTCAGCGCCAGTCCCATGCCCAGCAGGTACAGCAGCGCGCCGGTGACGAAGTCGAGCGGGATCACCGCTCGACCCGGGAGAGCACCGCGTTGACCCGGCTGGACAGCTCGCGCGGGCTGAAGGGCTTGACGATGTAGTCGTCGGCGCCCGCCGAGAAGCCGAGTTCGACGTCTCCCTCCTGGGAGCGGGCGGTGATCAGGATGACCGGGAGCGACGACGTCTCCTCCGCCGCCCGCAGTTCACGGCACACGTCCAGTCCCGAGATCCCCGGCATCCGGATGTCGAGGAGCACGAGATCCGGTGGGCGCTCGCGCAGAACCCGCAGCGCGGTCATGCCGTCCTCCACGGCCGTGACCTGGTGGCCGCTCTGCGTCAGCTTGAACGCGACGAGATCCCGGATGTCGGCGTCGTCGTCGGCCACCAGCACACGAGCCATTACTCCTCCTGCGATGCGGAACTGCGGTAGGAAGCGACGAGCCGCGCCACCGACGCCTGCCGGAACGGCTTCGCCAGCAGTTCGTCCGTCGCGAGCTCGACCAGGTCCTGCGGGTCGAGCACGGAGGAGACGACGAGTCGGCACTGTTTCGTCCGCTCGTCCGCTCGCAGTCTGCGGATGACCTCCCGCCCGTCGATACCGGGCAGCAGTATGTCGACGATCGCCAGGTCCGGGGGATCGGCGAACGCCATGTCCAACCCCTTCTCACCGGATGCCGCGGCCGTCACACGACAGCCGAGGGCGCCCAGATGACGTGTCAGCAGGGCACTGACGTCCTGGTCGTCGTCAATCACCAGGACGTGCAGCAGAGGGCCGTGCTCACCATGCATCGCCATCCCGATTCAAGTAGTCGGATGCTTACAAATTAGGATCATTTTGCCCCTCTCGCCACATAGAGAACACAAGTCACAGCGGTGCCCCCGCCCGCCGGTGATCGATCAAAGATCGTTTCCGCAGGTCGGATTAGGTTCACCTAAGTGATGCAGGGCACGGCCGGGTGCCCCGGACGCCGCTTGCCCCCCTCCGAGGAATTACGCAACAATGGCGTTGTGAAAAACGTTGGCGCGGCTCCGCAGGAGGAACTCGCGACCGGTGAGCGATCCACTCGCAACCGGGTCGCGCGGTCCATCCTGGATCACGGGCCGTCCACCGTGGCCGACCTGGCAGGCCGTCTCGGCCTGACCCAGGCCGCCGTCCGCCGACACCTCGACGCCCTGGTCGCCGACGATGTCGTGCAGCCCCGTGAGCAGCGCGTCTACGGCGCGCGCACGCGCGGGCGCCCGGCCAAGGTGTTCGCCCTGACGGACTGCGGCCGCGACGCCTTCGACCAGTCGTACGACAAGCTGGCCGTGGACGCGCTCCACTGGATCGCGGACCAGGAGGGCGGGGAGCAGGCCGTCGCCGCCTTCGCCCGTGCCCGGGTCGCCGCGCAGGCCGGCGAGTACCGCAAGGCCGTCGAGGCAGCCGCCCCGGAGGACAGGGCCGAAGCCCTGGCCAAGGCCTTGAGTGCGGACGGGTACGCTGCTACGGCACGCAGTGCCCCCCACCCCCACCAGGGTGAGCAGCTCTGCCAGCACCACTGCCCGGTAGCTCATGTGGCCGAGCAGTTCCCGCAGCTCTGCGAGGCCGAGACCGAGCTCTTCGCCGAACTGCTCGGTACGCACGTCCAGCGGCTGGCCACCATCGCCCACGGCGACGGCGTCTGCACGACGTTCATCCCCAGAGTTTCCAAGTCAGCCACCAACGCATCCGCTAGCACGGCCGGGAGGAACCCCGCATGACTCTCCCCATCGAGGAGACCGCCCACCCTGAGCTCGAGGGCCTGGGTAAGTACGAATACGGCTGGGCGGACTCCGACGAGGCCGGTGCCGCAGCGAAGCGCGGCCTGAACGAAGACGTCGTCCTCGACATCTCCGGCAAGAAGTCCGAGCCGGAGTGGATGACGAAGCTGCGTCTCAAGGGCCTGAAGCTGTTCGAGAAGAAGCCCATGCCGAACTGGGGCTCGGACCTGTCGGGCATCGACTTCGACAACATCAAGTACTTCGTGCGCTCCACGGAGAAGCAGGCGGAGTCCTGGGAGGACCTGCCCGAGGACATCAAGAACACCTACGACAAGCTGGGCATCCCCGAGGCGGAGAAGCAGCGCCTCGTCGCCGGTGTCGCCGCCCAGTACGAGTCGGAGGTCGTCTACCACCAGATCCGCGAGGACCTGGAGGAGCAGGGCGTCATCTTCCTCGACACCGACACCGCGCTGAAGGAGCACCCGGAGCTCTTCAAGGAGTACTTCGGCACCGTCATCCCCGCCGGTGACAACAAGTTCGCCGCGCTGAACACCGCCGTGTGGTCCGGTGGCTCCTTCATCTACGTGCCGAAGGGCGTGCACGTCGAGATCCCGCTCCAGGCCTACTTCCGTATCAACACGGAGAACATGGGCCAGTTCGAGCGGACCCTGATCATCGTCGACGAGGGCGCCTACGTGCACTACGTCGAGGGTTGTACGGCCCCGATCTACAAGTCGGACTCGCTGCACTCCGCGGTCGTCGAGATCATCGTCAAGAAGAACGCCCGCTGCCGCTACACGACCATCCAGAACTGGTCGAACAACGTCTACAACCTGGTCACCAAGCGCGCCGTCGCCTACGAGGGCGCCACCATGGAGTGGATCGACGGCAACATCGGCTCCAAGGTGACGATGAAGTACCCGGCCGTCTACCTGATGGGCGAGCACGCCAAGGGCGAGACCCTCTCCATCGCCTTCGCGGGCGAGGGCCAGCACCAGGACGCCGGCGCCAAGATGGTCCACATGGCCCCGAACACGTCCTCGAACATCGTCTCGAAGTCCGTGGCGCGCGGCGGTGGCCGCACCTCCTACCGCGGTCTGATCGAGATCGGCGAGGGCGCCCCCGGCTCCAAGTCGAACGTGCTGTGCGACGCGCTGCTCGTCGACACCATCTCCCGCTCGGACACCTACCCGTACGTCGACGTCCGTGAGGACGACGTGTCCATGGGCCACGAGGCGACCGTCTCCAAGGTCTCCGAGGACCAGCTCTTCTACCTGATGAGCCGCGGTCTGTCGGAGGACGAGGCCATGGCGATGATCGTGCGCGGCTTCGTCGAGCCGATCGCCAAGGAGCTGCCCATGGAGTACGCGCTGGAGCTCAACCGGCTGATCGAGCTGCAGATGGAAGGCGCGGTCGGCTGACCCCAGACCTTCCGGTCCAGCAGCAGGCGGCCCGCCTCTCCGGGGCGGGCCGAAGATCGTAAACGTAGGAAGAGAGCAGACCGACAGCCATGGCTGAGGCTCAGAACATCCCGGTGGGCAGCACCACCGCCGGCTCGATCGCGGTGGCCGCCGAGTCGACCGTCGTCTCGCGCATGAGCGCGCCCCCCTCCTTCGACGTGGCGGACTTCCCCGTGCCGCACGGCCGTGAGGAGGAGTGGCGGTTCACCCCGCTGGAGCGGCTGCGCGGGCTGCACGACGGCACCGCCGTCGGCACCGGCGACGGCCTGAAGGTCGACGTGCAGGCCCCCGAGGGCGTCACCGTCGAGGCCGTCGGCCGCGACGACGCGCGCCTCGGCAAGGCGGGCACCCCGGTGGACCGCGTCGCCGCCCAGGCCTACTCGGCGTTCGAGAAGGCCGGTGTGATCACCGTCCCCAAGGAGACGGTCCTCACCGAGCCGATCCGCATCGCCGTGCACGGCGAGGGCGGCACCGCCTTCGCCCACCAGGTCATCGAACTGGGTGCCTTCGCCGAGGCCGTCGTCGTCATCGACCACACCGGTGACGCCGTGCTCGCCGCCAACGTCGACTACCTCCTCGGTGACGGCGCCAAGCTGACCGTCGTCTCCGTGCAGGACTGGGACGACAAGGCCGTGCACATCGCCCAGCACAACGCCCTCGTCGGCCGGGACGCCTCCTTCAAGTCGGTCGTCGTCACCTTCGGCGGCGACGTCGTCCGCCTCCACCCGCGCGTCACCTACGCCGGCCCCGGCGGCGAGGCCGAGCTGTTCGGTCTGTACTTCACCGACGCCGGCCAGCACCAGGAGCACCGCCTGCTGGTCACGCACAACGTGCCGCACTGCAAGTCCAACGTGGTCTACAAGGGCGCCCTCCAGGGCGACGGAGCCCACGCGGTGTGGATCGGCGACGTCCTCATCGAGGCCGCGGCCGAGGGCACCGACACCTACGAGATGAACCGGAACCTCGTCCTCACGGACGGCGCCCGCGTCGACTCCGTGCCGAACCTGGAGATCGAGACCGGCGAGATCGTCGGCGCCGGCCATGCCTCGGCGACCGGCCGCTTCGACGACGAGCAGCTCTTCTACCTGATGGCCCGCGGCATCCCCGCCGAGGAGGCCCGCCGCCTCGTCGTGCGCGGCTTCTTCGCCGAGCTGGTCCAGCAGATCGGTGTCGACGACATCGAGGAGCGCCTGCTGGAGAAGCTCGACGAGGAGCTGGAGACCGTGACTGGATCGGGCCGATGACCACCTTCGTACGCGCCTGCGGGCTGAGCGAGCTGGAGGAGGACACCCCGAAGCGGGTGGAACTCGACGGCACGCCGGTCTCGGTCGTGCGGACCGAGGGAGAGGTGTTCGCCATCCACGACATCTGCTCCCACGCGAACGTCTCGCTCTCCGAGGGCGAGGTGGAGGACTGCCAGATCGAGTGCTGGCTGCACGGCTCCGCGTTCGATCTCCGCACCGGTAAGCCGTCCGGCCTACCCGCGACGCGCCCCGTCCCCGTATACCCCGTAAAGATCGAAGGGGACGACGTGCTCGTCTCCCTCACCCAGGAGTCCTGAGGCACCCATGGCAACGCTTGAAATCCGAGACCTGCACGTCACCGTCGAGGCCGACAACGCCACGAAGGAGATCCTCAAGGGCGTCGACCTCACCGTGAAGCAGGGCGAGACGCACGCCATCATGGGCCCCAACGGCTCCGGCAAGTCGACCCTCGCCTACTCGCTCGCGGGTCACCCGAAGTACACGATCACCGGCGGCACCGTGCTGCTCGACGGCGAGGACGTCCTGGAGATGTCCGTCGACGAGCGCGCCCGCGCGGGCCTGTTCCTGGCGATGCAGTACCCGGTCGAGGTCCCCGGCGTCTCGGTCTCCAACTTCCTGCGGACCTCCGCCACCGCCATCCGCGGCGAGGCCCCCAAGCTGCGCACCTGGGTCAAGGAGGTCAAGGAGGCCATGCAGCGCCTCAACATGGACCCCTCCTTCGCCGAGCGCAACGTCAACGAGGGCTTCTCCGGCGGTGAGAAGAAGCGCCACGAGATCCTCCAGCTCGAACTGCTCAAGCCGAAGATCGCGATCCTCGACGAGACGGACTCCGGTCTGGACGTCGACGCGCTCCGGGTCGTCTCCGAGGGCGTCAACCGCGTCCGTGAGACCGGCGAGGTCGGCACCCTGCTGATCACGCACTACACGCGCATCCTGCGCTACATCAAGCCCGACCACGTCCACGTCTTCGCGGGCGGCCGGATCGTCGAGTCCGGTGGCCCCGAGCTCGCCGACAAGCTGGAGAACGAGGGCTACGAGGCATACACGAAGGGTGGCGCATCCGCGTGACACAGCTGCCGGGCCTCCTCGACACCGAGGCGCTCCGCAAGGACTTCCCCATCCTGGACCGTCAGGTCCACGACGAGCGGAAGCTCGTGTACCTGGACAACGCGGCGACCTCGCAGAAGCCGCGCCAGGTGCTGGACGCCCTGAGCGAGTACTACGAGCGCTACAACGCCAACGTCCACCGCGGTGTGCATGTGCTCGCCGAGGAGGCCACGGCGCTGTACGAGGGCGCGCGCGACAAGGTCGCCGCGTTCATCAACGCGCCCAGCCGCGACGAGGTGATCTTCACCAAGAACGCCTCCGAGTCGCTGAACCTCGTGGCGAACATGCTCGGCTGGGCCGACGAGCCCTACCGGGTGGACTCCGAGACCGAGATCGTCATCACGGAGATGGAGCACCACTCCAACATCGTGCCGTGGCAGCTGCTCGCGCAGCGCACGGGCGCGAAGCTGAAGTGGTTCGGGCTGACCGACGACGGCCGTCTCGACCTCTCCAACATCGACGAGATCATCACGGAGAAGACGAAGATCGTCTCCTTCGTGCTGGTGTCCAACATCCTGGGCACGGTCAACCCGGTCGAGGCGATAGTGCGCCGGGCGCAGGAGGTCGGCGCCCTGGTCTGCGTCGACGCCTCGCAGGCCGCGCCGCACATGCCGCTGGACGTCCAGGCCCTCCAGGCCGACTTCGTGGCCTTCACCGGCCACAAGATGTGCGGTCCGACCGGCATCGGCGTGCTCTGGGGCCGCCAGGAGCTCCTGGAGGACCTGCCCCCGTTCCTCGGCGGCGGCGAGATGATCGAGACGGTGTCGATGCACTCGTCGACGTACGCCCCCGCCCCGCACAAGTTCGAGGCGGGCACCCCGCCGATCGCGCAGGCGGTCGGTCTGGGCGCGGCGATCGACTACCTCAACTCGATCGGCATGGACAAGATCCTCGCCCATGAGCACGCCCTCACCGAGTACGCGGTGAAGCGTCTGGCGGAGGTCCCTGACCTGCGCATCATCGGCCCGGCCACGGCCGAGGACCGGGGCGCGGCGATCTCCTTCACGCTCGGCGACATCCACCCGCACGACGTGGGTCAGGTCCTCGACGAGCAGGGCATCGCGGTCCGGGTCGGCCACCACTGCGCCCGCCCCGTCTGCCTGCGCTACGGAATTCCCGCGACCACCCGAGCGTCGTTCTATCTGTACTCCACGCCGGCCGAGATCGACGCGCTGGTCGACGGCCTGGAGCACGTACGGAACTTCTTCGGCTGATGGGACGAGCGATCGCATGAAGCTGGACTCGATGTACCAGGAAGTCATCCTGGACCACTACAAGAACCCGCACGGGCGGGGCTTGCGGGATGGCGACGCCGAGGTGCACCACGTGAACCCCACGTGCGGCGACGAGATCACCCTGCGCGTGAAGTACGACGGTACGACCATCGAGGACGTCTCGTACGAGGGCCAGGGCTGCTCGATCAGCCAGGCCAGCGCCTCCGTGCTGAACGAGCTGCTCGTCGGCAAGGAGCTGACGGACGCGCGGCGGATCCAGGAGACCTTCCTGGAGCTGATGCAGTCCAAGGGGAAGATCGAGCCGGACGACGCGATGGAGGAGGTCCTGGAGGACGCGGTCGCGTTCGCCGGGGTCTCCAAGTACCCGGCCCGGGTCAAGTGCGCCCTCCTCAGCTGGATGGCGTGGAAGGACGCGACGGCCCAGGCGCTGGGCGCCGACGCCGAAAGGAAGACGGCATGAGTGACACCGTGGAGATGAAGCCGGCCTCCGAGGAGGAGATCCGCGAGGCCCTGTACGACGTCGTCGACCCCGAGCTGGGCATCGACGTCGTCAACCTGGGCCTGATCTACGGCATCCACATCGACGACGCGAACATCGCGACGATCGACATGACCCTGACCTCGGCGGCCTGCCCGCTGACGGATGTCATCGAGGACCAGGCCAAGTCCGCCACGGACGGCCTCGTCAACGAGCTGCGCATCAACTGGGTCTGGATGCCCCCGTGGGGCCCGGACAAGATCACGGACGACGGTCGCGAGCAGCTTCGGGCGCTCGGGTTCAACGTCTGAGACCGACCACATGAGTGTGGCCCCCGGCGAAAGTCGCCGGGGGCCACACTCATGTCCGGGTGCCGTGCCGTCAGTCGAGGCCCTTCACCAGGCGGAAGAGGAAGTCCTGCCGGTTGCCGCTGTTGTAGCCGTACGGGTCCAGGACCAGCTCGAAGTTCCGGTGACGCAGCACGCGGTCGGGGTAGTTCACCGACCGGAGCATCATGGCGTCCGAGTACGGCGACCGCATCGCGCAGAACGTCGCGTCCTGCTTGAAGAGGTTCGAGCCGTCGTTACTGCTCACGCGGAGCCGGAAGTTCTGGTGCCTGACGTACCGTCCGTCCGCCATGCGGAAGGAATAGCAGTCGGACCTGGCGAGGCCGGAGACCACCTTGAAGGTGGAGTCCTCACGGGTCTCACTCCCGCTGTAGGTGCCCACCTGGTCGAGGCGGATCGCCCCGCCGCTCAGGTGCCAGTACCGGTCCGGGTAGTTGACGGCCTGTACGGACTTCCGGTTCACGGACGTCGACGGCGGCTTCTTCGTGGGCGACGTCGACTTGGACGGCTTGGGGTCCGGCTTCGCGCCGCCCTGCTGCTTGTCGTCCGAGCCGGGTTCCTCCGAGTCGGAGGAACCCTTGCCCTTGCCCTTGGAACCGCCCTTGGAGTCCTGCGGCTCGGACAGTCCGCTCTTCCCGTTGGGGGCCGTGGTCGGCGACGCCGGGGGAAGGGAGAGCGGGGCGACCGGGTCGTCGGCCAGCGTGGTGCGGTCCGTGCGGGTCCGTGACGTGTCGTCAGAACCGGAGTCCTGAATGACGATCGCGGTCACGCACGACGACACGACGGCCAGGGCGAGCGCTCCGGCCAGCCAGAGGCGGCGGGTGCCCGGTATTCGGGTGTCGTCGGGGGCGACACCGGTCTCCCACACCTTCGCGGATCTCAGCACCGGGAGGTTGGGGGTGTTCTGGTCCGGATCAGGTCCGGGCTTCGTTGGCGGCATGCGCGGTTCCCTCGGCGTCGCACAGGCGGACGCGAATTCGTCATGCGGGTCAGGGGAGGTGGTACGTGTCACCGGTGTGTGCGAACCCTTGCGGCCGTCACACAATCGGGAGATTGACCGTTGAAACAGTAGTGGACCAAGTGGTGTGCGGGGAGCCCTTTGGAGAGCGCTTCCATAACGGAACGGCCCCGAAACGGCGGCCTCTTGGGGAGACATTTCCGTGCGGGTGCGCCCGATCGGGGACGGACGGGGGCACTCGCGAGGGCCTCCGCGCCGCGTCTCGCCCTCGATCTGCTCCCGATGTGCTCTCGATGTGCAGTCGGTGTGCTCTTGGTCTGTCCGCGATGTGGCCCTGATGTGGCCCTGATGTGGTCCCAATGTGATGGACGTTGATGTGTACGACCGTACGTATCCATGTGTACGCTAGTACACATGGGATATCTGCTGCTCGGCTTCGCCATAGCCGCCGAGGTCGTCGCCACCACCGCGATGAAGTACAGCGAGGGCTTCAGCAAGGTGGGCCCGTCGCTGATCACCGGGATCGGTTACCTGATCTCCTTCGGGCTCCTCGCCCAGGCGCTCAAGTCGATGTCGATCGGCACGGCCTACGCCATCTGGTCCGGCGTCGGCACCGCAAGCGTCGCCGCGCTCGGCCTGGTGCTGTTCGGGGAGGGACTGAGCCCCGCCAAGGCCGCCGGGATCGTGCTGATCGTGGCGGGAGTCGTCGTCCTCAACCTGGGAGGCGCCCACTGATGGCCCGGCGTTACGACCCCGAGCGGCGGCAGCGGATCATCGACGCGGCGATCCGTGTCGTCGGGGAGAAGGGCATCGCCGGGCTGAGCCACCGCAGCGTGGCCGCCGAGGCGGACGTACCGCTCGGTTCGACGACGTACCACTTCAAGACCCTCGACGACCTCATGGTGGCGGCGCTGCGGCAGGCCAACGAGGGGTACGCGCGCACGGTCCTGGCCCGCGGCGCCCTCCAGGACCCGGAGTCCGACCTGGCCGCCGAACTCGCCGCGCTCGGCAGCGAATGGTTCGCCGGCGACCGTACGGGCCTGGAGGTCGAGTACGAGCTCTACCTCGCCGCCCTGCGCCGCCCGGCCCTCCGCCCGGTCGCCGCGGAGTGGGCGGAGGGCTTCGCCGACTGCCTCGCCCTGCGCACCGACCCGGTGACCGCACGGGCCCTGGTCGCCCTGATCGACGGGATCTGCCTCCAGGTGCTGCTGACGGGGGTGCCGTACGACGAGGGGTACGCGCGGGAGGTGCTGGCGCGGGTGATCGGCTGAGGCTCGCCGGTAACCCGGCGCGGTGGTGACGGCGCGGTGGTGCTGGCGCGGTGGTGACGGCGCGGTCGCCGTCGTCCGGGATGCCCGGCTCCTGAGACGGCCGTGCCGTGGGTTGGCCTGGGCTGCCCCCGGACGGTTAGGTTTCCCTCATGACCGACACGACTGCTCCTCGCACCACCGGCGCCGTGGCCGCCGGCCTCGCCACGATCGCCGCCGACGGCACTGTTCTCGACACCTGGTACCCCGCGCCCGAGCTCGCCGCCGAGCCGGGCCCGTCCGGCACCGAGCGGCTCGACCCCGAGCGGGCGGCCCAGCTGCTGGGCGGCGGCGCGACGGCGGCGATCGGTCAGGACACCCGCCGGGGCGTCGAGGTCGTCGCGGTCCGCACGGTCATCTCCTCGCTCGACGAGAAGCCGGTCGACACGCACGACGCCTACCTGCGCCTCCACCTGCTCTCCCACCGCCTGGTGAAGCCGCACGGCCAGAGCCTGGACGGCATCTTCGGCCTCCTGGCCAACGTCGCCTGGACCTCGCTCGGCCCGGTCGCCGTCGACGACCTGGAGAAGGTCCGGCTCAACGCGCGCGCCGAGGGGCTGCACCTCCAGGTGACGTCCGTCGACAAGTTCCCGCGGATGACGGACTACGTGGCTCCCAAGGGAGTCCGTATCGCCGACGCCGACCGGGTCCGGCTGGGCGCGCACCTCGCCGAGGGCACCACGGTCATGCACGAGGGCTTCGTCAACTTCAACGCCGGCACCCTCGGCACGTCGATGGTCGAGGGCCGCATCTCCGCCGGTGTCGTCGTCGGGGACGGCTCCGACATCGGCGGCGGCGCCTCCACGATGGGCACGCTGTCCGGCGGCGGCAACGTCATCATCTCCATCGGCGAGCGCTGCCTGGTCGGCGCCGAGGCGGGCGTCGGCATCGCCCTCGGCGACGAGTGCGTGGTGGAGGCCGGCCTGTACGTCACCGCGGGCACCCGCGTCACGATGCCCGACGGCCAGGTCGTCAAGGCTCGCGAGCTCTCCGGCGCCTCGAACATCCTCTTCCGCCGCAACTCGGTCACCGGCACGGTGGAGGCCCGCCCGAACAACGCGGTCTGGGGCGGCCTGAACGAAATCCTGCACAGCCACAACTGATCATTGGCGGCCGAGCGCGCAACGGCCGCTGACCGACTCGCGGTTGCTGTGACCCGCGGCCGCTTGATCGATCAACCTCCCCCCGGACTCCTACCGAACCGCTCCTGAGCTGTTGGCAGCTGTCGGCGGTGACCGCCACAGAGCGCCCTTCCCCGGCCCGAGGCCGACCTGGGAGGGCGCTGTGTGTTGCATGGGGGCTTCTTCGGCGCGCTCCAGCAGCTTCAGGGCTTCGTCGTGGAAGCGGCGTTCGGTGTCCCGGCACGGGGCACCGAGGAAGGCGCGTTGTGCCTCGGTGAGATCGCAGTTCAGCACGGCCATGGTGACGCGGACGGCTTCTATTCCGTGGCAGTCGTTGTCCTTGAGGAACCGCTGCAGGGCGTCTGTGTCGCCGGTCGTCTCCCAGATCGGTCGGGCGCGTTCCGTCCAGGCTGCGATGCGAGCCGATCGTTCCGCGTCGGATTTCATCGGTCCGCCTCTCCTGGGTGGTCCGCAGGTTATCGGCCGGGCGGCTCGTTCAGGGGGCCTCGGTCGATCTCGGGCGATCCCGTACGGGTTGATCCGCGTGACCTTCCGGTGGGGGTGGGCGATGAACCGGGGGGACGCACAGTCCTATCAGAGGGCGAAGATACGAGATGAGGGGTTGGACAGGATGAGGATCGATCGGGTGAGGGCTGTGGCACGAGTGGTGACCGGGGTGGTGGGCGCGGCCGTGGTGTGTGGGCTGCCCGCCGGTGTCGCGCATGCCGACGAGACCAACAGGGGCTCGCACAACGGCCCCCGTATCGGGCTCGTCAATGTCGGCCAGGTCGACGACCCGATGGAGGACGTGCTGGAGCACACCCTGCTGTTCGGTGACGGGTACCGCTGGGGCTGAGCCCGCCGCCACCAGGAGTCCGGGGCCCGTACCGCGCCAGCGCGTGGTGCGGGCCCCGGCCCCCGTCCGGGAACTTTTTTCGGCGCACCGGCATAGCGGCGGGCGGCTCCGCGCGTCACACAGAGCACAGGGGCGGGACACAGGGCCCGCCGGGGAAGAGAAGGTGACGATGGATGCCGCAGGTCAGGAGAGTTTCCGCGAGTTCGTGGCCGGGCGGTCGTCGGCGCTGCTGAAGACCGCCGTACTGCTCAGCGGCGGCGACCGGCACGCCGCCGAGGACCTGCTGCAGAACGCGCTCATCAAGGCGGCCGGCCGCTGGCAGCGCATCGACGAACCCGAGGCGTACGTACGGCAGATCCTGTACCGGCAGCAGATCAGCCGCTGGCGGCTGAAATGGCGCCGCAGGGAGGTCACCGTCGCCGAGCTGCCCGAGAGCGGCGCCGCCGACGGCGCGGCCGGGGTGGAACTGCGCCTGGTGATGCGCGGCGCGCTCGCCCGGCTGACCGCACGGCAGCGGACCATGCTCGTGCTGCGCTACTTCGAGGACCTGCCGGAGGCCGATGTGGCCCGCCTCCTCGGCTGCTCCGTCGGGACCGTCCGCTCCACCACCCACCGCTCCCTCGCCCGGCTGCGGGAACTCGCGCCCGAACTGGCCGGTCTCGGCCCGGCTCCGGCCGAGCAGCAGCCGTCCCGTGACTTCTCGCCCGTGGAGGTGCGTCCATGAACGTCGACGAACTGGTGCGCGACTCCCTGCGGGAGCAGGCCGCCGAACAACCGCCCCTGGAGCCCGGTTTCGCCGACCGCGTGCTGAATGTGCGACGGCGGCGCCGTACCCGCAGGATGGCCACGGTCGCCGCGGCGACCGCCGCCGTGGTCGCCGTCGCGGTCGCGGTGCCGCTGTTGGAGTCCGGCAAGGACGAGGTGCGGCTCGCCAGCGAGATGAACAAGAGCGACATCATCGCCCACCCCGACCAGTCGCCGCCGCGCGACCTGATCGCCGCCGGGGACGTGGCCCTGGCCGCGTACTACACGTACGACACGGTCAAGACGTCCGAGGACACCGCCGTCAGGCAGCGTACGTATCGGATCCTCGACCAGAGGAACGGCAAGTACGTGAAGGACGACCGCTGGTCCATGGTCTCCGTCGCCCCCGGCATGCGGACCGCCGCCGTACTGGAGCGGGACCTGCCGGTCGAGCGGATCGGGCTGCTCGATCTGGCCACCGGCGAGGTGGACCGCTGGCTCCCGGTCGGGCGGGGCGTCGCGAGTGTCGAGTTCTCGTCCGACGGCGACAAGCTCGTCGCCACCACCTACAGCAAGAACCCCGACCTGCTCACCCGGGTCGACTACGACTCCGACGGCGACGGCAAGAAGAACGACTACGAAGTGGACCACTCGAAGTCCCACCGGACCGGGTTCTACATCGTGGACGTCGACTCCGGGAAGGCCGACTGGAGCAAGGTCGTCCCCGAGGCCCAGGGAGGGCTCGTCAACGCCCGCCAGGACTTCTTCTTCAGCGGCGACGCCAAGTCGGTGTACACCGGGCTGACGATGGAGCCGCACCAGCAGTACTACGACCTCAAGGGCAACAAGGTCCCCGCGCCGCCGGACGAGATGTACCTGCACTGGTCGGTGGAGGCGCGGCTCTCCCCGGACGGCAAGCTCGCCGCCGGCGGCTTCGCGGGCGGCGCCAGGACCACCGCCTCGTGGATCCTCGACCCCCGTACCGGCAAGCGCCTCCACAAGGTGCGCGGACAGCAACTCCTCGCCTGGGTCGACAACAAGCGGCTCATCGCCTGGGACATCACGCCCGGGGCCAACGAGTTCCACAACGCCCTGGTGCTCGTCACCATCGGCAGCGACAAGACGCTCCC
>NZ_JAMGBG010000005.1 GCF_023516595.1 Streptomyces neyagawaensis
GCGGCGTTGTCGTCGGCGGGTGTGACCGCTGCCGAGGTGGATGTGGTGGAGGCGCATGGCACGGGGACGCGGTTGGGTGATCCGATCGAGGCGCAGGCGTTGCTTGCGACGTATGGGCGGGAGCGGCCAGCCGAACGGCCGCTCTGGCTGGGGTCGTTGAAGTCGAACATCGGGCATGCGCAGGCGGCTGCCGGAGTGGCCGGTGTGATCAAGATGGTGATGGCGCTTCAACAGCGCGCGCTGCCGAAGACGTTGCATGTGGATGAGCCGACGCCGTTGGTGGACTGGGCTTCGGGTGGGGTTCGGTTGCTGACGGAGCAGCGGGAGTGGGAGGCGGTCGAGGGGCGTCCGCGGCGGGCTGGGGTGTCGTCGTTCGGGATCAGTGGTACCAACGCCCATCTCGTCCTGGAGGAAGCGCCCTCCGCCCCCGAACCGGAAGCCACCCCCGCCCCCGAACCGGAAGCGACCCCGGAACCTGAAGCGACCCCCGAGCCCGACACCTCCCCGGTGCCGCTGGTGCTCTCCGCCCGTACCCCGGACGCGCTGCGCGACCAGGCACGTCGCCTGCTGCCCCTGCTTCGGGACACCGCCGGGCCCGCCGCCCGCGACCTCGCCTTCTCCTTGCTGACGTCCCGTTCGCTGTTCGACCACCGTGCCGTGGTCGGCGGGGACCGGCGGGCATGGGAGGAAGGGCTCGCGGCGCTCGCCGACGGTGCGCCCGGCGCGGACGTGGCGGCGGGCGAGGCCTCCGCCACCGGGCCGGTCGTGTTCGTCTTCCCCGGTCAGGGTTCGCAGTGGGCCGGTATGGCACGGGAGTTGCTGGACGAGTCGCGGGTGTTCGCGGCTCGGATGGAGGAGTGCGAGCGGGCTCTGGCGCCGTTCGTGGACTGGTCGTTGCTGGACGCCGTGCGCTCGGGGCAGGCGTGGGACCGGGTCGATGTGGTCCAACCCGCCCTCTTCGCGGTGATGGTGTCGCTGGCGGAGGTGTGGCGGTCGTTCGGTGTGGTGCCGGACGCGGTCGTGGGCCACAGCCAGGGTGAGATCGCCGCCGCCGTCGTGGCGGGCGCGCTCTCCCTGGAGGACGGGGCCAAGGTCGTGGCCCTGCGGAGCCGGGCGCTGGGTGTGCTGGCCGGACGCGGCGGCATGGTCTCCGTGGCCCTCGCGCACGACCGCCTGGCCGACCTGATCGCCGACCGCCCCGGACTGTCGATCGCCGCCGTCAACGCCCCCTCCGCCGGGGTGGTCTCCGGCGACCCCGACGCCCTGGCCGCTTTGCTCGCGCACTGCGAGGCGCAGGGCGTACGGGCCCGGCGCATCGACGTGGACTACGCCTCGCACTCCGCCCACGTGGAGGAGATACGAGAGACGCTCTTGGAGGCCCTGAGCGGACTGAGGCCGACCGCCGCCCACGTGCCGCTGTACTCCACCGTGGAGGGCGGCTGGCTGGACACCGCTCGGATGGACGCCGACTACTGGTACCGCAACCTGCGCGCCACCGTCGGCTTCGCACCGGCCGTCCGCACTCTCGCCGAGTCCGGGTACACGGGGTTCATCGAGGTCAGCCCGCACCCCGTGCTCACCATGGGCATCGAGGAGACCGTCCACGAGGCGGGCTGTGAGGCCGTCGTGCTCGGTACGCTCCGGCGCGACGAGGGCGGGCTGCGGCGCCTGCACCACGCGCTCGGCGAAGCCTTCGTACGCGGGCTCCCCGTCGACTGGAAGCCGGCCCTCGCCGGCACCGGTGCCCGCCTCGTGGACCTGCCCACCTACCCGTTCCAACGCCGCCGCTACTGGCTGGAGGCCCCGCGGGCGTCGGACTCCGCCGCCCCGGCCGACGACGGACTGTGGCGGGAGATCGAGGCCCAGGACTCCGCGGCCCTCGCCGACACCCTGGGGGTCGACCCCGGGGCGGTCGGCGAGGTGGTGCCCGCCCTGTCCGCGTGGCGCTCCGAACGGATACGGGGGCGGCGCGCCGACAGCTGGCGTCACCGTCTGGGGTGGCGCCCGCTGACGCTCGCGCCGAGGGCGTCGCTGTCCGGGCGATGGCTCGTCGTGCTTCCGGCGACCGACAGCGGTGCCGATGTGCTGGCCGCGCTGACGGCGGCCGGGGCCGAACCGGTCCCCGTCGTCGTCTCCGCCCCCGACCAGGACCGGGAATCCCTCGCGACCTCCCTGCGTGCCGCGTCGGGCGCGGAGCCCGTGGCCGGCGTGTTCTCCTTGCTGGCCGAGGAGACGCGCCCGCACCCCGCCCAGCCCGACGTGCCCGCCGGGCTGTCCCTGACCCTCGCCCTCGTCCAGGCGCTCGGCGACACCGGGACGGACGCCCCGCTGTGGTGCGCCACCCGGGCCCTGGCGGCCGTGGGCGGCGGCGAGCGGCCGGGAGCCGGTGCGCAGGCCGCGGTCGCCGGACTGGGCCGGACCGTCGCCCTGGAACGGCCCGACACCTGGGGCGGCCTCGTCGACCTGCCCGCCGTGCTGGACGAGCGGGCCGCCGACCGGCTGGGCGCGGTCCTCGCCACCGTCACCGACGAGGACCAGGTCGCCGTGCGCTCCTCCGGCGTGTACGGCCGCCGTCTGCTCCCGGTCGGTCCCGGCCGCCCGGCCGAGGCCCGCCACAGCCCGAGCGGCACCGTACTCATCACCGGTGGCACCGGCGGGACCGGGGCGCAGGTCGCCCGCGAACTCGCCGAGCGGGGAGCCGCCCACCTCCTGCTGCTCAGCCGCCGCGGACCCGACGCCCCCGGCGCGGACGAACTGCGCGCCGAACTCGCCGCGCTCGGCGCGCGGGTGACCGTCGCCGCCTGCGACGTCGCCGACCGCGCGCAGCTGGCGGCGGTCGTCGCCGCGATCCCCGAGGAGGAGCCGCTCACCACGGTCGTGCACGCCGCCGGGGTCCTCGACGACGGCACCCTCGACGCCCTCGACCCGGCCCGCCTCGCCACCCTGATGCGCGTCAAGGTCACCGCCGCCCGCACCCTGCACGAGGTCACCGACGGCATCGGCCTCGCCGACTTCGTCGTGTTCTCCTCCTTCATGGGCGTCCTCGGCAGCGCCGGCCAGGGAAACTACGCCGCCGCCAACGCCGCGCTCGACGCCCTGGTCGCCGAACGCCGGGCCGCCGGACTACCCGGCACGTCCGTCGCCTGGGGCGCCTGGGCCGGCGGCGGCATGGTCGACGACCGGATCGCCGAACGCCTCCGCCGCCTCGGCATCACCCCCATGGAACCCCGGGCGGCCGTCCGGGCCATGACCACCGCCCTCGCGGACCACGACGAACTCTGCCTCGTCGCCGACGTGGACTGGCAGCGCTTCCGCGAGGCCGCCGGACTGCGCTCCACGGCACTGCTGAGCAGCCTGCCCGGGGCCGCCGGCGCGCGGACCCCGGCGCAGACCGGACCCGCCGAGCAGGACGGGCAGGTGCGGGGGCAGCTCGCCGCGCTCCCCGCCGCCGAACGGTCCCGCCACATCACCGACCTCGTCCGCACCCACGCGGCGACGGTGCTGCGCCACGGCGCGGCCACCGACATCGCCCCGGGCCGGGCCTTCGCCGAACTCGGCTTCGACTCCCTCACCGCCGTGGAACTGCGCAACCGGCTCGGCACGGCCACCGGACTGCGGCTGCCCACCACCCTGCTCTTCGACCACCCCACACCGCAGGCACTCGCCGCCCATCTCCTCGCCGAACTCGCCCCGTCGGGCCCAGGGACCGAGGAGGCCGACGCGGCCCTCCCCGGGGGGACGGTCGCCGTGGACGACGACCCGATCGCGATCATCGGCATCGGCTGCCGCTTCCCCGGCTCCGCCCACGGCCCGGACGCCTTCTGGCAACTGCTCACCGAAGGACGGGACGTCATCGCCGACTGGCCCGCGGACCGGGGCTGGGACGCCGACAGGCTCTACGACCCCGACCCGGACCGGCCCGGCACCACCTACAGCCGACGCGGCGGATTCCTCCACGACGCCGGCGGCTTCGACGCCGCCTTCTTCGGGATCTCGCCCCGCGAGGCCCTGGCCATGGACCCGCAGCAGCGGCTGCTCCTGGAGACCTGCTGGGAGACCGTCGAACACGCCGGTATCGACCCCACCGCACTGCGCGGCCGCCCGGTCGGCGTGTTCGTCGGCACCAACGGCCAGGACTACCCCGGCGTCCTCCACGGCGCGCCCGGCGTCTCCGAGGGCCACGTCATGACGGGCAACACCGCCAGTGTGATGTCGGGCCGGATCTCGTACGAACTGGGCCTCGACGGGCCCGCGCTGACCGTGGACACCGCGTGCTCCTCCTCGCTGGTGACCCTGCACCTGGCGGCCCAGGCCCTGCGCCGGGGCGAGTGCGCGCAGGCCCTCGCCGGGGGTGTCACCCTCATGACCACGCCCAAGCTGTTCGTCGAGTTCAGCCGCCAGCGCGGACTGGCCCCGGACGGCCGCTGCAAGGCGTTCGCCGCCGGCGCCGACGGCACGGGCTGGGCCGAGGGCGTCGGCATGCTCCTCCTGGAACGCCTCTCGGACGCCCGCCGCGAAGGCCACCGGGTGCTCGCGGTGCTCAGCGGCACCGCCGTCAACCAGGACGGCGCCAGCAACGGCCTGACCGCGCCCAGCGGGCCGGCACAGCAACGCGTCATCCGGGCCGCGCTCGCCGACGCCCGGGTCACGGCCGCCGAGATCGACGCAGTAGAGGCGCACGGCACCGGCACCCGGCTCGGCGACCCCATCGAGGCCCAGGCCCTCCAGGCCGTGTACGGGGCCGGACGGACCGCCGACGAGCCGCTGTGGCTGGGGTCGGTCAAGTCCAACATCGGCCACACCCAGGCCGCCGCCGGCGTCGCCGGCGTCATCAAGATGGCGCTCGCCATCGGCCACGGCGAACTGCCCCGGACCCTGCACGCCGACGAGCCCAGCACCCACATCGACTGGGACACGGCGGGCCTACGGCTCCTCGGCGAGCCCACCCCGTGGCCCCGGACCGGACGCCCGCGCCGCGCCGGCGTCTCCTCGTTCGGCATCAGCGGAACCAACGCGCACGTGATCGTGGAACAGGCACCCGACACGGGCGAGGCGGACGCCACGGACGAGGCGGGCGGCAGGGCCGGGGAGACCGCGACCGGCGGCGCGGGGCGGACGCGCCCGTCCCCGGCCCGGACGCTGCCGCTGCTCCTGTCCGCCCGGACGCCCGCCGCGCTGCGCGCCCAGGCGGCCCGACTGCTCGCCCACCTCGACACGAGCCCCGGCACGCCGCTGCCCGACGTGGCCCTGGCGCTCGTACGCGGACGGGCCGCGCTGGAGCACCGGGCCGCCGTGCCCGGGGACGACGAGACGGCCGCGCGTCGCGCGCTGGGGGCGCTGGCCGCCGGAACATCCGACCCGGATCTGGTCACCGGCCTGGCGGCACCCGGGCGTACCGTGCTGCTCTTCCCCGGTCAGGGAAGCCAGCGGGTCGCCGCCGGAGCCGCGCTGTACCGCGACGAGCCGGTGTTCGCCGACGCGCTGGACGACGTACTCGCCCACTTCGCCCCCCACCTCGACGTGCCGTTGCGCGACATCCTGTTCGCCGCCGAGGGCGACGAGCGGGCCCCGCTGCTGGACCGCACCCGGTACACCCAGCCCGCGCTGTTCGCGCTGGAGGTGGCGCTGTTCCGGCTGCTGGACCACTGGGGAGTCGTCCCGGACCTGCTCATCGGCCACTCGGTCGGCGAACTCGCCGCCGCACACGTCGCCGGAGTGCTGGACCTGCCCGACGCCTGCGCCCTGGTCGCCGCTCGTGGCCGTCTGATGGACGAACTGCCCGGCGGCGGCGCCATGATGGCGGTCGAGGCCGGTGAGGACGAAGTGCTCCGGGCACTCGGCGAACTCGGCCTCCTCCAAGACACCGCCGACGGCACGGTCGGCATCGCGGCCGTCAACGGACCGGCGGCCACCGTGATCAGCGGTGACGAGGACGCCGTGCTGCGCGCGGTCGAGGAGTTCCGCCGCCAGGGCCGCCGGACCCGGCGGCTCACCGTGAGCCACGCGTTCCACTCCGCCCGGATGGACGGCATGCTCGACGCCTTCCGCGAGGTGGCCGAGGGCCTGACGTACGCCGAGCCCCGCATCCCCGTGATCTCCAACCTGACCGGTGAGCCCGCCCCCGCCTCCGAGTTGTGCTCCCCGGAGTACTGGGTGCGGCACGTGCGCGGCGCGGTGCGGTTCATGGACGGCGTACGGCGTCTGGTGGCCGAGGGCGCGACGACGTTCCTGGAGGCCGGGCCGGGCGGCGTGCTCTCCGCCCTGGTGCCCGCCTGTCTGCCGGAGGACGGGCCCGGGGCGCCCGGCGTGACGGCGATCCCGTTGCTGCCCAAGGGCCGGCCGGAGGCGGCCTCGGTCGTCGCGGCCCTCGCCCGCCTGCACGTCCGTGCGGTCGCCGTCGACTGGACCGCGGGGCACGAGGGCACCGCCGCCCCGCATGTCGACCTGCCCACCTACCCGTTCCAGCACGAGCGGTTCTGGCCGCGCCCGGCCGCGCGGAAGGGCGAGGACGGCGCCCCCACGGGCTCCGACGCCTTCTGGGACCTGGTCGGCACGGCCGACGCACCGTCGGTCGCCTCGCTGCTGGGACTCGACGAGCGGGCGCCACTCGGTGACGTACTGCCCGCGCTGTCCGCCTGGCGCGCGCGCCGGGACCAGGAGGCGGCCGCCGCCCGGCACCACTACCGCGTCGCCTGGCAGCCGCTGACCCTGCCCGCCCGCATCCGGTTGTCCGGTTCGTGGCTCCTCGCGGTGCCGGACGACCCCGCGGTCACGGAGACGGCCGAGGCCGTCGAACGAGCCCTCACGGAGCACGGCGCCGAGACGACCGTCGTCCGGATCGGTGCCGGCACCGGGCGCGCGGAGCTGGCCGGACAACTCCCCGCCGGGGCCACCGGTGTCCTCTCCCTGCTGGCCCTGACCGACCTTCCGCACCCGGACCACGCGCCGCTCGGGGCGGGGCTCGCCCTCACCCTGACCCTTCTTCAGGCCCTCGGCGACACCGGCAGCCGCGCCCGGCTGTGGTGCGTCACGTCCGGCGCGGTCGGGGCGGGCCAGGACACGCCGCCGTCGCCCGCCCAGGCCCGGGTGTGGGGACTCGGCAGGGTCGCCGCCCTGGAACACCCCGACCGCTGGGGCGGTCTGGTCGACCTGCCCGAGCGGCTCGACCCCGCAGCCCTGCGCGGTCTGTGCGCATGCCTGGGGGGCGTGGCCGGCGTCGACGCCGGCCACGGCGACGGTACGACGGACGGGCTCGCCGGTGAGGACCAGATCGCGGTCCGCCCGTCCGGCCTGCTCGGCCGACGGCTGGTAGCCGCTCCGGAGAGCCTCCCGGCCTCCGGCGGCCGTGTCATCCCCGGCGACGCCGCCGCCACCGGCGACGATGTCACCCCCGGCGGCGCCCTAGCGGCCCCCACCGGCTGGCGCCCCCAGGGAACCGTTCTGGTCACCGGCGGCACGGGCGGTATCGGCCGGCACGTCGCCCGCTGGCTGGCCCGGGAAGGGGCCGAGCACCTCGTGCTGGCCGGCCGGCGGGGAACGGCCGCCCCCGGCGCGGCGGCGCTCGTCGCAGAGCTGGAGCAGGCGGGGGCCCGGGTCACCGTGGCCGCCTGCGACCTCGCCGACCGGGACGCGACGGCCGCGCTCGTCGGGCGGCTCCGGGCGGCCGGGGACACACCGCGCGCGGTCTTCCACGCCGCGGGCACCGTCTCCGACACCCGCACCGAGCAGTGCGCACCCGCACAACTCCACGCCGAACTGGCCGCCAAGGCGGCCGGAGCCGACCACCTCGACGCACTCCTCGCCGACGAACCGCTCGACGCCTTCGTGCTGTTCTCCTCCATCGCGGGCACCTGGGGCAGCGGCGGCCAGGCCGCGTACGCCGCCGCCAACGCGCATCTGGACGCCCTCGCCGCCCGGCGCAGGGCCCAGGGGCGCACCGCGCTCTCCGTCGCGTGGGGCCCCTGGGAGGGCACCGGCATGGCCGACGGCGACGCAGGCGCCGGACTGCGCCGGCACGGCCTCGTCGGCCTGCGGCCCGAAACGGCGCTGACCGCACTCCGCCAGGCGCTGGACACGGGACGCACCGAGGTCGTCGTCGCCGATGTGGACTGGCGGCGGTTCGTCCCCGTCTTCACCTCCGGGCGCCCCAGCAGGCTCCTGGGAGCACTGCCCGAGACCGCCGGGGCGGCCGGGGCCGCCGAACCCTCCGAGGGCGGGCCCGCGGCCGACGCCGCCCTGCCCGAGGACCACGCCGACGGGTGGCGCGACCGGCTCACGGCTCTCCCCGACGCGGAGGGCGACCGGCTCCTCGTCGAACTGATCACCACCGAGGCGGCGGCGATCCTCGGCCATGAGTCGGCCAGGCGGGTCGACCCCGAACGCCCGCTGCGCGACATCGGCTTCGACTCCATCACGGCCGTCGAACTGCGCAACCGGCTCGTCTCCGCCACCGGCTTCCGCCTGCCGGTCACCGGGCTCTTCGACCACCCCACGGCGACCGGCCTCGCCCGGCACATCCGTGAGGGCCTCACGGGCGCCGCACCGCCCGCCGCCGTCCCGGACACCACCGCACCCCCGGCCCCGCACGCCACCGATCCCGCCGACGACCCGCTCGCCGTGGTCGCGATGGCCTGCCGCTTCCCCGCGGGCGTGCGCGCCCCGGAGGACCTGTGGCGGCTGGTGGCCGACGAGGTGGACGCCATCGGCGCCTTCCCCACCGACCGGGGCTGGGACCTGGACTCCCTGTACGACCCCGACCCGGACCGGCCGGGCACCTTCTACAGCTCCGGCGGCGGATTCCTCGACGGGGCGGGCGACTTCGACGCCGGCTTCTTCGGGATCTCGCCCCGCGAGGCCCTGGCCATGGACCCGCAGCAGCGGCTCCTCCTGGAGACCTCCTGGGAGGTCCTCGAACGCGCCGGGATCGACCCGCTGTCGGTCCGCGGCAGCCGGGGCGGCGTCTTCGTCGGCGTGGCCTCCCAGGGCTACGGCACCGGGCCGGGCACATCCTCCGACGGCGTCGAAGGGCATCTGCTGAGCGGCAACGTCACCAGCGTGGCGTCCGGCCGGATCGCCTACACGCTCGGTATCGAGGGCCCGGCCGTCACCCTCGACACGGCCTGCTCCTCCTCACTGGTCGCCCTGCACCTCGCCGGTCAGGCGCTGCGGGCCGGTGACTGCTCCTTCGCGCTCGTCGGCGGCGCCGCCGTGATGGCCGCACCGGACGTGTTCGTGGAGTTCAGCAAGCAGGGCGGTCTCTCGCCCGACGGCCACTGCCGCTCCTTCGCCGACGGCGCCGACGGCACCGGCTGGGGCGAGGGCGCCGGCATGATCCTCGTCGAGCGGCTGTCCGACGCCCGGCGCCTCGGTCACCCCGTGCTCGCCCTGGTCCGTGGTTCGGCGGTCAACCAGGACGGCGCCAGCAACGGCCTCACCGCCCCCAACGGCCTCGCCCAGCAGCGAGTGATCCGCGAGGCGCTCGCCCACGCCCGCCTGACCACCGCCGACGTCGACATGGTCGAGGCGCACGGCACCGGCACCGTCCTCGGCGACCCCGTCGAGGCACAGGCACTGCTGGCCACCTACGGCCAGGGCCGCCCGGTGGACCGGCCGCTCTGGCTGGGCTCGTTGAAGTCCAACCTAGGCCACACCCAGGCCGCGGCGGGCGTCGCGGGACTGATGAAGACCGTTCTGGCCATGGGGCACGCGACGCTGCCCAGGACCCTGCACGCCGACGACCCCACCTCCCGGGTCGACTGGTCCGGCGGCGCCGTCCGGCTCCTCGACCGGGCCCGCCCCTGGCCGGCCCCCGGCCGTCCCCGGCGCGCCGGAGTCTCGGCGTTCGGCATGAGCGGCACCAACGCCCATGTGGTCCTGGAGGAGGCGCCCCCGGAGCCGGCCGTCCCGGAGCCGCCGACCGCCGCCCAGGACACCGGCGACCGGCCCGACACCCACGCGGCGCCCGCGCTGCCCTGGCTCCTCTCCGCCCGCTCGCAGCCGGCCCTGCGCGAACAGGCCGCGCGGCTGCACGCCCACCTCACCGACCGACCCGAACTGCGGCCGGCCGACGTCGCCCACGCGTTGGCGACCACCAGGTCCGCCCTCCCGCACCGGGCCGTCGTCGTCGGCACCGGCCGCCGTGAACTGCTGGACGCGCTGGCCGCCCTCGCGGACCGGTCGGCCGCGTCCGCAGCCGTCGAGGGACAGGCCCGCGGCGGCGGCCGTACCGTCTTCGTCTTTCCCGGCCAGGGTTCCCAGTGGGCGGGGATGGGGTCGGGTCTGCTGGATGCTGCTCCGGTCTTCGCGGAGCGGGTGGCGCAGTGCGAGCGGGCGCTGTCGCCGTACGTGGACTGGTCGTTGACCGGTGTGCTGCGCGGCGAGCCGGGTGCGCCGTCGTTGGAGCGGGTGGACGTGGTGCAGCCCGCGTTGTGGGCCGTGATGGTGTCGTTGGCGGCGCTGTGGCGGTCCTGCGGTGTGGAGCCTTCGGCGGTGGTCGGGCACAGTCAGGGGGAGATCGCGGCCGCCGTGGTGGCGGGGGCGCTGTCCCTGGAGGACGGGGCCAAGGTCGTCGCCCTGCGCAGCCGGGCCCTCGTGGCGCTGGCCGGGGCCGGCGGCATGGTGTCCCTCGCCGTCTCCGAGGACCGGGCCCGCGCCCTCCTGGCACCCCACGGCGACCGTGTCTGCGTGGCCGCGGTGAACGGCCCCGACGCGGTGGTGGTGGCCGGCCGGCCGGACGCGCTCACGGACCTCCTCGCGGCCTGCGAGAGGGACGGCGTACGGGCCCGGCGCATCCCCGTCGACTACGCGGCCCACTCGGACCAGGTGGCCCGGGTCCGCGACGACCTGCTCGCCGCGCTGGCCGACGTGACGCCCCGCACGGGCGGGACACCGCTGTACTCCACGGTCACCGGCGAACCCCTCGACGGAACGCTGCTGACGGCGGACTACTGGTACCGGAACCTGCGTGAACCCGTCGAGTTCGCGCGTGCCACCGCACGGCTGCTGGACGCCGGATTCGACCTCTTCGTCGAGACGAGCCCGCACCCCGTGCTCACCGCCGGCGTCGAGGGAACCGCCGAACGGGCGGGCCGGACCATCACTACCGTCGGGACGCTGCGTCGCGACGACGGCGAACCCGCACGGTTCCTCGCCTCGCTCGCCGAGGCATGGACCACCGGAGCCACGGTGGCCTGGCCGGACGTCGTGGCCGAGGCCGCGCCCGGCGCCCGACCCGTCCCCCTGCCCACCTACGCCTTCCAGCGGACCCGGTTCTGGCTGCCCACCCCGGGCCGTACCGCCCCGGGGGCCGACGCGGCCGGCGGCGCCGAACAAGACCGCTTCTGGGCGGCGGTGGACAGCGGCGACCCGGCCGGGCTGGCCGCCGCCCTCGGCGCGGACGCCGACGCCACACCGGAGGGCTTCGCCCCGGCGCTGCGCGAGGTGCTGCCGGTGCTGTCCGGCTGGCGTCGCGCCCGGCTCGACCGGGACGCCGTACGGTCCCTCGGCTACCGGGTCCGCTGGCAGCCGGTGGCCGACCCGCCCGCCGCGCCGCTCGACGGCGACTGGCTCCTCGTCGTACCGAAGCAGCACACCGACGACCCGCTCGTCGGCGCGTGCCAGGACGCGCTGCGGCTCGGCGGCGCGCGGGCCCGTACCGTCACCGTCGACGCGGGCGACGCGGCCCGGACCGCGCAGGACGTCGCCGACGCCGTCGCGGACGCGACCCGGCCGGTCTCCGGCGTGCTCTCCCTGCTGGCCCTGGACGAGCGTGCGGCGGCGGACGGGACTCCGGTGCTCGCCGGAACCGCCGCCACCCTCGAACTGCTCAAGGCCCTGGACACCCTGGGGATCGACGCCCCGCTGTGGTGCGTGACCGGCGGCGCGGTCGCCGTCCACCCCGACGAGCGGCTCACCCGTCCGGGCGGGGCCCAGCTGTGGGGGCTCGGCCGGGTCGTCGGCCTGGAACAGCCGGGCCGCTGGGGCGGCATCGCCGACCTGCCGCCGAGCCCCGGCCCCGACGAGGCGCGCCGCCTCGCCGCCTTCCTCGCGGGCGGCCACGAGGAGGACCACCTCGCCGTACGGCCCACCGGCGCTCACGCGCGCCGGCTCGTCCACGCCCCGGCCCCCGACGCCTCGGCGGGCCGCGACTGGACGCCGGCCGGAGGCACCGCCCTGATCACCGGCGACACCGCCGTGCTGGGCGCGGACATCGCCCGCTGGCTGGCCCGGCGCGGCGCCCGCCAGGTCGTCCTGGCCGGGGACCGGAGCGCGGATCAGGTGGCCGTGGCCGCCCTGCGTGACGAACTCACCGAACTGGGAGCCGAGTTGACGGTTCCCGATGGCAGGGACCCCTTGGCCGGCCTGCCCGGCGGGGCGCCCCTGACCGTCGCCGTCCACCTCGCCCGCGCCCACGACCCCGGCGCCTCGCTCGCCGAACTCACCCCCGAGGACCTGGAGGGCGCCCTGCGTTCCGCCCTCGGCCCGGTGGCCGACCTCGACGCGCTGCTCGACGGCCACCCGGCACCGGACTCCGTCGCCCTCGCCGTGCTGTTCCCGCTGAGCGGTGTCTGGGGGGCCGCCCGGCGGGGCGCCGCCACCAGCGCGTACGCCGCCCTCGAAGCGCTGACCCGCGACCGCCGCGACGGGGGGAACCGCTGCGTCACCCTCGCCCTCGGCGGCCTGGAACCCGCGCCCGCCGGATCCGACACGGTGGAGAGCCCGCTGGACGCGAACACCGTCCTCGCGGCCCTGCAACAGTCGCTGGACCACGACGAACCCGCCGCGATCCTCGCCGACGTCCGCTGGGACCGCCTCGTGGCCGCCGTGCCCGACCCCCGAGCGCTGCGGCTGCTCAGCGAACTGCCCGAGGCCGCCTCCGCCCCGGGGGACGCCACGCGGGACGACGAGGACGACGCGGCCGCCGAACTCGCCCGCCGGCTCGAACCGTTGGACGAACCCGCGCGACGCCGGCTGCTGCTCGACCTGGTGTGCGACCACGCGGCCGCGGTCCTCGGCCACACCGGCCGCCAGGCCGTCCCGGCCGACCAGGCGTTCTCCGCCGTCGGGTTCGACTCGATGCTCGCCGTGTCCTTCCGCAACCGGCTGCGCACGGCCACCGGCGTCCCCATCGCCGCGACGGTGGTGTTCGACCATCCCACCCCCACCGCCCTCGCCGACCACCTGTACGACGGGTTGTGCGCCCGTCCCGGACCGGCCGTTCCCGCGCTCGCCGAACTCCGGGCGCTGGAGGCGGCCCTGACCTCCGCAGACCCCCGCGCCGAGGGCGCCGACGAGCTCGGCGCGCGCCTTCAGGACCTCGTACGGACCTGGGCCCGGCGCACGGCGCCCGACACCGGCCCGGCGGACACCGACGCGATCGGTTCGGCCAGCGCCGACGAACTGTTCGACCTGCTGGACAACAACTTCGGAATGGCCTGAGGAGCACCGCGAACATGCCGGACGAACAGAAGCTTCTTGAGTACCTCAGGCGGGCGACCGCGGACCTCGGGCAGGCGCGCCAGCGGCTGCGCGAGGAGGAGGACGCCAGGCACGAGCCGATCGCGATCGTCTCGATGAGCTGCCGCTACCCCGGTGGCGCCGACGACCCCGAGCAGCTGTGGGACATGGTGTCCTCCGGCACCGACGCCATCTCCGAATGGCCGGCCGACCGGGGCTGGGACACGGCCGCCCTCTACGACCCGGACCCCGACCGGCCGGGCACCTCCTACACCCGGCACGGCGGATTCCTGCACCGGGCGGGGGAGTTCGACGCCGCGTTCTTCGGCATGTCGCCGCGCGAGGCCCTCGCCACCGACCCGCAGCAGCGGCTCCTCCTGGAGACCTCCTGGGAGACGCTGGAACGCGCGGGCATCGACCCGGCGGTCCTGAAGGGCACCGCGACCGGCGTCTTCGTCGGCGCCATGACCAACGGCTACGGCGACGGCTCCCGGGACCAGTCAGACGTCCAGGGCCTGCTCCACACCGGCACCGCCGGCAGTGTGATCTCCGGCCGGATCTCCTACACCCTGGGCCTGGAGGGCCCGGCGGTGACGGTCGACACCGCGTGCTCGTCCTCGCTGGTCGCCCTGCATCTCGCGATACGGGCGCTGCGCTCCGGCGAGTGCTCCCTCGCCCTCGCGTGCGGTGTCACCGTCATGCCGCACCCCGACCCCTTCGTCGCGTTCAGCCGCCAGCGCGCCCTGGCACCCGACGGCCGCTGCAAGGCCTTCGCGGCCGGGGCCGACGGCACCTCGTGGTCCGAGGGTGTGGGTGTGCTGCTGCTGGAGCGGTTGTCGGACGCGCGCCGCCACGGTCGCCGGGTGCTGGCGGTGGTGCGGGGCAGCGCGGTGAACCAGGACGGGGCGAGCAACGGTCTGACGGCGCCGAACGGTCCCTCGCAGCAGCGGGTGATCCGGGCGGCGCTGGCGGACGCCCGGCTGCTGCCGGGTGACGTGGACGCGGTGGAGGCGCACGGTACGGGAACCCGGCTGGGTGACCCGATCGAGGCGCAGGCGCTGCTCGCGACGTACGGCCAGGACCGGCCCGCCGACCGGCCCCTGCTGCTCGGCTCGCTGAAGTCCAACATCGGGCACACCTCGGCCGCCGCCGGGGTGGGCGGCGTCATCAAGATGGTCCAGGCGCTGCGCCACGAGGTGCTGCCCCGGACCCTGCACGTCGACGCGCCGAGCCCGCAGGTCGACTGGTCGGCGGGCGCGGTCGAACTCCTCACGGAGGAACGCCCCTGGGCCTTCGACCCCGACCGCCCCCGCCGGGCCGCCGTCTCCGGGTTCGGCGTGAGCGGCACCAACGCCCACGTGATCCTGGAGGAGGCACCGGAGTCCGCCGAGACCCCGGAGGCTCCGGAAACCGCCACCCCCCTGCCGCTGGTGCCCTGGGTCCTCTCCGCCCGTGGCGAGGACGCCCTCACCGACCGGGCCCGCCAACTGCTGGCCCTCGCCGACGCGGACGCCTTGATACCGGGCGCCGTCGCCCGCGCCCTCGCCACCGGCCGCTCGCCGCTCGAACACCGCGCCGTGGTGGTCGCGGGCGACGCCGAGGGATTCCGCACGGGACTCACCGCGCTGGCGACCGGCGGCGAGGCCGCCAACCTGGTCCGAGGGCTCGCGGGACCCGCCGGCCGGACCGTGTTCGTGTTCCCCGGCCAGGGGACCCAGTGGACCGGCATGGCCCTCGAACTCCTCGACACCTCACCGGTGTTCGCCGCCCGCATGGCCGACTGCGAGCGCGCCCTCGCCCCGCACGTCGACTGGTCCCTCACCGACGTCCTGTCCTCCGCCACCGACCTGGAACGCGTCGACGTGGTCCAGCCCGTGCTGTGGGCCGTCATGGTCTCCCTGGCAGCGCTGTGGCGCTCGGCCGGTGTCGAGCCGGACGCCGTGCTCGGCCACAGCCAGGGCGAGATCGCCGCCGCAGTCGTGGCGGGTGCGTTGTCCCTGGAGGACGGCGCAAAGGTCGTCGCCCTGCGCAGCCAGGCCATCACGGCCATCGCCGGACGCGGTGGAATGGCCTCCGTCCCGCTGCCGCCGGAGGAGTTGGCCGGCCATCTCGGCCCGTGGGGCGACCGGCTGTCCGTCGCCGCCGCCAACGGCCCGGCCGCCACCGTGCTGTCGGGCGACACCGAGGCGATCGACGGCATCGTGGCCCAGTTGCAGGCCGAGGACGTACGGGCCCGCCGCATCCCCGTCGACTACGCCTCCCACTCCGCGCACGTCGAGGAGATCCGCGAACGGCTCCTGGAGTGCCTCGCGGACATCGAGCCGACGACCGGCCAAGTGCCGTTCTTCTCCACCGTGGACCTGAACTGGCAGGACTCCGGCGCGCTGGACGCCGAGTACTGGTACCGCAACCTGCGGCAGACCGTGCGGTTCGAGGAGGCCACCCGCACCCTGCTCGCCCAGGGCTTCCGCTTCTTCGTCGAGTCCAGCGCCCACCCGGTGCTCACCGTGGGCATCAGCCAGACCGCCGAGGCCGAGGAGTCCGACGCCGTCGCCGTCGGCACCCTCCGCCGCGACCAGGGCGGCCTGGACCGATTCCTGCTCTCCCTCGCCGAGGCCCACACCGGCGGACTCGCGCCGGAGTGGGACACCCTGCTCGCCGGGCACCCGGGCGACACCGTCGACCTGCCCACGTACCCCTTCCAGCGGCGCAGGTACTGGCTGGAACGGCCTTCGGCCCACGCCGAGGACACCGCCGCCACCGACCCGGCGGACGCCGCCTTCTGGGAGAGCGTCGGCGGACAGGACCTCCCGGCGCTCACCACGACGCTCGGCGTCCGCCCCGAGGATCCGCTGACGGTCGTCCTGCCCGCCCTGGCCGACTGGCGCAGGCGGCGCGACGAACGCGCGACCGTGGACTCCTGGCGCTACCGGGTCGACTGGCGGCCCCTCGCCGACGCCCCGGCCGGCCGCACCGCCGCCGCTCCGAACGGCACC
This sequence comes from Streptomyces neyagawaensis, assembly GCF_023516595.1. Taxonomy (GTDB): domain Bacteria; phylum Actinomycetota; class Actinomycetes; order Streptomycetales; family Streptomycetaceae; genus Streptomyces; species Streptomyces neyagawaensis. Next base: position 16,452 of record NZ_JAMGBG010000005.1, read on the forward strand.
TGGCTGGTGGCGGTCACCGACGGCACGGAGGGCGACCCGGCGCGGGAAGCCGCGGTCCGGGCGCTGCGCGAGGCCGGCGCCGTCCCCGTGCCCGTCGTCCTGACCGAGGCGCACACCGACCGGGCCACGCTGACCGCGCACCTGTCCGAGGCGAGCACCGGCCCCGTCCACGGCGTCCTCTCCCTCGTCGCCCTCGACGAGCGCCCCCACCCGAGCCACCCCCACCTTCCCCTCGGCCTCGCGCTCACCCTGACGCTCGTGCAGGCCCTGGGCGACGCCGGCGTCACCGCCCCGCTCTGGTGCGCCACCCGGGGAGCGGTCACGACGGGCCGCGACGACGCGGTGACCAGTCCCGGACAGCACATGGTCTGGGGCCTCGGCCGGTGTGCCGCACTGGAGCACCCGCAGCGCTGGGGCGGTCTGGTCGACCTGCCCGACACGCTCGACGAGCGGGCCGCCGCCCGGCTGTGCGGCATCCTGGCCGGCCGGGACGACGAGGACCAGGTCGCCGTACGCCCCTCCGGCGCGTACGGCCGACGGCTGGTCCGCGCCCGGCCCGCCGACCCCGCCCGCGCGGACGCCTGGCAGCCGCGCGGCACGGTCCTGGTCACCGGCGGCACCGGCGGCGTCGGCGCGCACCTCGCGCGCTGGCTGGCCAAGGGCGGCGCCGAGCACCTCGTCCTGGTCGGCCGCCGGGGCGCCGACACCCCCGGCGCGGCCGACCTCACCGCCGAACTGACCGCGCTCGGCACCCGGGTCACCGTCGCCGCCTGCGACGTCGCCGACCGCGACCGGCTCGCCGAACTGGTGGCCGGGCTCGAACAGGACGGCCCCCCGATCAGGACCGTCATCCACGCCGCCGGCACGGGCCTGCTCGTGCCGCTGTCCGACACCGACCCCGACGAGTTCGCCGACACCCTCTACGCCAAGGTCGCCGGCGCGGAGAACCTCGACGCCGTCTTCGACCGGGACGACCTGGACACCTTCGTCCTGTTCTCCTCCATCTCCGGCGTCTGGGGCAGCGGCGACCACGGCGCCTACGCCGCCGCCAACGCCCACCTCGACGCGCTCGCGGACCGGCGCCGGGCCCGGGGCCGCACCGCCACCTCCGTGGTGTGGGGCATCTGGGACCCCGAGGGCGGCGCGGGCATGGCCGCCAACCTCGTCGAGGAGCAACTGCGCGGCCGGGGCATCCCCTTCATGGCCCCCCAGGTCGCACTCACCGGGCTCCAGCAGGTCCTGACCGACGACGAGACCGTCGTCCTCGTCACCGCCGTCGACTGGGACCGCTTCGCGCCCGTGTTCACCTCGGCCCGGCCCAGCCCGCTCATCGGCGACCTGCCCGAGGTCCGCCGCGCGCTCGCCGAGGAGACCGCGCCCGCCCAGGACGGCGACGACACCGCCTCCTCGCTGCGCGACCGCATCGCGGACCTGCCCCCCGCCGACCGCGACCGCCTGCTCACCGACCTCGTACGCGGCCACGCGGCCGCCGTGCTCGGCCACGGCTCCGCAGACGCCATCGCCCCCGAACGCGCCTTCCGCGAGCTGGGCTTCGACTCGCTGACCGCCGTGGAGATGCGCAACCGGCTCAACGCCGCCACCGGTCTGCGGCTCCCGCTCACCGTCCTCTTCGACTACGCCTCGGCCGACGCGCTCGCCCGGCATCTGCGCGAAGAACTCCTCGGCCCCGACACCGCCGCCCCGACCGGGCCGGCCGTGCCCGCCCATGTGCCCGCCGACGCCGACGACCCGATCGCCATCGTCGGCATGAGCTGCCGCTACCCCGGCGACGTCCGCACCCCCGAGGACCTCTGGCGGCTCGTCGCCGAGGGCCGGGACGTCATCTCCGCACTGCCCGCGGACCGCGGCTGGGACCTGGACGGCCTCTACGACACCGACCCCGACCGGCCCGGCACGACCTACAGCTCCGAAGGCGGATTCCTCTACGACGCCGGGCAGTTCGACCCCGCCTTCTTCGGGATCTCGCCGCGCGAGGCGCTGGCCATGGACCCGCAGCAGCGGCTGCTCCTGGAGACCTCCTGGGAGGCCCTGGAGCGGGCCGGCATCGACCCCGCCTCCCTGCGCGGCGGACAGGTCGGCGTGTTCGCCGGCGCCGCCTACCAGGGCTACGGCGGCCTGAGCGACGTACCCGAGGAGGTGGAGGGACACCTCATCGCCGGTATCTCCACCAGCATCCTGTCCGGCCGGATCGCCTACACCCTCGGCCTCGAAGGACCGGCGGTCACCGTCGACACGGCCTGCTCGTCCTCGCTGGTCGCCGTCCACCTGGCGGCCCAGGCCCTGCGCTCCGGCGAGTGCTCCCTGGCGCTCGCGGGCGGTGTGACCGTCATGGGCACCCCGCTGTCCTTCACCGGCTTCAGCAGACAGCGCGGTCTCGCCGCGGACGGCCGCTGCAAGTCCTTCGGCGCCGACGCCGACGGCTTCGGCATGGCCGAAGGCGTCGGACTGCTGCTCCTGGAGCGGCTGTCCGACGCCCGCCGCAACGGCCACCGTGTGCTCGCCCTCGTGCGGGGCTCGGCCGTCAACCAGGACGGGGCCAGCAACGGGCTGACCGCCCCCAGCGGCCTGGCGCAGCAGCGGGTCATCCGCAGCGCGCTGGCCGGCGCGGGCGTGCCCCCGGCCGAGGTCGACGTCGTCGAGGCGCACGGTACGGGCACCCGGCTCGGCGACCCGATCGAGGCGCAGGCGCTGCTCGCGACGTACGGGCAGGACCGCCCCGCGGACCGGCCGCTGCTGCTCGGCTCGCTGAAGTCCAACATCGGGCACAGCCAGGCCGCCGCCGGCGTCGCCGGGATCATCAAGATGGTCCAGGCGATGCGCCACGAACTACTGCCCCGCACCCTGCACGCCGAGGTGCCGACCCCCAACGTCGACTGGTCCGTGGGCGCCGTGGAACTCCTGACGGAGTCCCGGCCGTGGACCCGGGGCGGCCACCCGCGCCGCGCCGGCGTCTCCTCCTTCGGGCTCAGCGGCACCAACGCCCACGTGATCATCGAGGAGCCGTACGACGAGGAGCCCGGGGAGGCGCCCGAGGGCAACGCCCCCGGGACCGCCGTGCCGTGGCTGCTCTCCGGCCGGACCCCGGAAGCGCTGCGCGAGCAGGCCGCGCGACTCCACACCCATCTGACGGACCGTCCGGAACTGCGGCCCCACGACGTCGGCCTCACCCTGGCCACCGCCAGGTCCGCCTTCGAGCACCGTGCCGTCGTCGTCGGCGCCGACCGGGCCACCCTGCTCACCGGCCTGGCCGCGCTCGCCGCCGGAGAGAACGACCCCGCCGTGGTGCGCGGCACCGCGGCCACCCCGGGCCGTACCGTCTTCGTCTTCCCCGGCCAGGGCTCGCAGTGGGTCGGCATGGCGGTCGGGCTGCTGGACTCCGCGCCCGTCTTCGCGGAGCGGATCGCCGAGTGCGAGCGCGCCCTGTCGCCGTACCTGGACTGGTCGTTGACGGACGTGCTGCGGGCCGCCCCCGACAGCCCGCCACTGGACCGGGTGGACGTGGTCCAGCCGGTGCTGTTCTCCATGATGGTGTCGCTGGCCGCGCTCTGGCGGTCGTACGGCGTCGAGCCCTCGGCCGTCGTCGGGCACAGCCAGGGCGAGATCGCCGCCGCCGTCGTGGCGGGGGCGCTGACCCTGGAGGACGGCGCCAGGATCGTCGCGCGGCGCAGCCAGATCCTCACCGCGCTGGTCGGCCGGGGCACGATGCTCTTCGTCGCCCTCCCCGACGAGGAGGTACGCGAACGGCTCGCGCCCTGGGCGGGGAAGCTGTCCGTCGCCGCCGTCAACGGGCCCGCCGCCGTGACCGTCTCCGGTGACCCCGAGGCCCTGGAGGAGTTCGGCGAGCGGCTGTCCGAGGACGGCGTGATGCGCTGGACGATCCCGGGCGTCACCTTCGCCGGACACTCGCCCCAGGTCGACGAGGTGCGCGGGGAACTCCTGGACGCGCTCGCCGGTGTCGCGCCGCGCCGCACCGACATCGCCTTCTACTCCACCGTGACCGGGGGCGTCGTTGACACCACGACCCTGGACACCGAGTACTGGTACCGCAACCTCCGTGAGCCCGTCGAGTTCCACCGGACCGTCGCCGCGCTGATCGAGGACGGCCACGACACCTTCGTCGAGACCGGCCCGCACCCGGTGCTGACCGTCTGGATCGAACGGAGCCTGGAGGCCGCGGACGTCACCGGCCGGGTCACCGGCACCCTCCTCACCGACGACGGCGGCCCCGACCGGTTCCTGACCGCCCTGGCCGCACCGCACGTCCACGGCGTCCCCGTCGACTGGTCCGCCGTGTTCGCGGGCGCCGACGCCCGACCCGTCGAACTGCCCACCTACGCCTTCCAGCGGCAGCGGTACTGGCTGGAGCCCACCGCCACGGCCGCCGGCACCGCCGCCGGGGCGCCGGGCGCGGACCGGCCCGGCGACACCGCCTTCTGGGACGCCGTCGAGCGAGGCGACCTCACCGCCGTCGCCACCGCGCTGAACCTGCCCGACGAGGACGACAGCGTCCGCACCTCCCTGGGCGGAGTCCTCCCCGCGCTCGCCGACTGGCAGCGCGGCCGTCGCAGCCGCACCGCCATCGACGGCTGGCGCTACCGCGTCACCTACAAGACCCTGCACCCCGCCCCCGGCACCCCCGCCCTCACCGGCACCTGGTGGGTCGTCGTACCGGCCGACGCGGCCACGCACCCCATGGTGACGGGCGCGCTGCGGGCCCTCGAACGGCACGGCGCCCTGGCCGTACCGGTCGAGATCGGCGCCGCCGACAACGACCGGGCCGCGCTCGCCGCCCGGCTGGGCGCCGCGGCCGCCCCGGACGGCGGCGTGCTCTCGCTGCTCGCCCTCGCCGAGCAGCCGTACACCGACGGGACGGCTCTGCCGACCGGGCTCGCCCTCACCACCACCCTCCTCCAGGCGCTCGGCGACGCCGGGATCAACGCCCCCCTGTGGTCCGTCACCTGCGGCGCGGTGTCCGTCGGCCGCTCCGACGCCCTCACCGCACCCGCCCAGGCGACCCTGTGGGGACTCGGCGCCGTGGCCGGCGTGGAGTACCCGGAACGCTGGGCCGGACTGGTCGACCTGCCGGCCGACCTCGACGACCGCTCCGGCGGCCGGCTCGCTGCCGTACTGGCCGGCCTCGACGGCGAGGACCAGGTCGCGATCCGGCCCTCGGGGATCTACGGCCGCAGGCTGGTAAGGGCCCTGCCCGGCGACGAGACGGCCCCGGTCGCCTGGAAACCGGACGGCACCGTACTGATCACCGGCGGCACCGGCGCCCTCGGCGCCCATGTCGCCCGCAGGCTCGCCCGCTCCGGCACCCGGCACCTGCTGCTCACCGGCCGACGGGGCCCCGACACCCCCGGTGCCGCCGAACTCGTCGCCGAACTCGCCGACCTGGGCGCCGAGGCGAGGGTCGCCGCCTGTGACGCCGCCGACCGCGACGCGCTCGCCGCCCTCCTCGCCGGCATCCCCGACGACCGCCCCCTGCGCGCCGTCGTGCACGCCGCCGGTGTCCTCGACGACGGCGTCCTCGACACCCTCACCCCCGAACGGGCCGCCGGAGTCCTGCGCCCCAAGATGGACGCCGCCCGCAACCTGGACGCCCTCACCCGCGACCTGGACCTCAGCGCGTTCGTCCTGTTCTCCTCGCTCGCCGGCACCCTCGGCGGCACCGGCCAGGGCAGCTACGCCGCCGCCAACGCCTACCTCGACGCCCTCGCCGAGCACCGGCGCTCACTCGGCCTTCCGGCCACCGCCGTGGCCTGGGGCCTGTGGGCGGGGGACAGCGCCGCCAACTCCGCCCGCGAACAGCTCGTACGCAACGGCATCCCGCCGATGGACCCGGAACTGGCCGTCACCGCCCTCGAACAGGCCGTGGAACAGGGCGAGAACAGGTTGATCCTCTGCGACTTCGCCTGGGACCGGTTCGCCCCCGCCTACACCGCGCTGCGGCCCAGCGCCGTCCTGCGCGAACTGCCCGAGGCCCGCGACATCCTGGCCGCCGCCGGGGCCGACGGGCAGGACACCGGGGCGGACTCCCTCGCCGGACGCCTCGCCGCCCTGTCCGTACAGGAGCGGCAGGAGGAACTGGTCCGGCTGATCCGCACCGAGGTCGCCGCCGTCCTCGGCTACCCCGACCCCGCCGACGTCGACCCCGACCGTGTCTTCAAGGACCTCGGCTTCGACTCGCTCACCGCGGTCGACCTGCGCAACCGCCTCTCCGAGGTCACCGGGCTGCGTCTGTCGGTGACCCTGGTCTTCGACCACCCCACCGTCACCGCCCTGGTGGACCACGTACGGTCCGAACTGGGCGGCACGGCACCGGTGTCGACATCCGCCCCGGTGGTGCCCGACTCGCCGGCCATGCCGGTCGTCGACGACGACGCCATCGCCGTCGTCTCGATGAGCTGCCGCTACCCCGGCGGTGTCACCACCCCGGAGGAGCTGTGGCGGCTGGTGTCCTCGGGCGCCGACGCCATCACCGAGTTCCCCACCGGCCGTGGCTGGGACCTCGACGAGCTGTACGACCCGGACCCGGAGAAGATCGGCCGGACCTACGCCCGCGAGGGCGGATTCCTGCACGACGCCGACCACTTCGACCCCGCGTTCTTCGGGATCTCCCCGCGTGAGGCGCTGTCGATCGACCCGCAGCAGCGGCTGCTCCTGGAGATCTCCTGGGAGGCCTTCGAACGGGCCGGTATCGACCCGGCGTCACTGAAGGGCAGCAGGGCCGGCGTCTTCGTCGGGTCCAGCTACCGCGACTACGGCTCCCGCGTCCAGGAGCCCACCGAGGAGACCGAGGGCTACCTCGGCATCGGCAGCGCGGGCAGCGTCGCCTCCGGCCGGATCTCCTACACCTTCGGCCTGGAGGGCCCGGCGGTCACCGTGGACACGGCCTGCTCGTCCTCCCTGGTCGCCGTGCACCTCGCGGCCCAGGCCCTGCGCTCCGGCGAGTGCACGCTCGCCCTCGCGGGCGGTGTCACGGTGATGTCCACCCCCGGCGCGTTCATCGAGTTCAGCAGGCAGCGAGGGCTCGCCGCCGACGGCCGCTGCAAGCCCTTCGCCGAGGCCGCCGACGGCACCGCCTGGGCCGAGGGCGCCGGCCTGGTCGTACTGGAACGGCTGTCCGACGCCCGCCGCAACGGCCACCCGGTGCTCGCCCTGGTCCGCGGCTCGGCCGTCAACCAGGACGGCGCCAGCAACGGCCTCACCGCCCCCAACGGACCCTCCCAGCAGCGCGTCATCCGGCAGGCACTCGCCTCCGCCGGGCTGAATAGCGCGGACGTCGACGCGGTGGAGGCGCACGGTACGGGCACCCGGCTCGGCGACCCGATCGAGGCGCAGGCACTGCTGGCGACGTACGGCCAGGACCGGCCCGCCGACCGGCCGCTGCTCCTCGGCTCCCTCAAGTCCAACATGGGACACGCCCAGGCCGCCGCCGGTATCGCGGGCCTGCAGAAGATGGTGCTGGCCATGCGGCACGGAGTCCTGCCGCGCACCCTCCACGTCGACGCGCCGACCCCGTTCGTCGACTGGTCGGCGGGCGCCGTGTCGCTGCTCACCGAGGACACCCCGTGGCCGGACAACGGCCACCCGCGCCGCGCCGGCATCTCCTCCTTCGGCGTGAGCGGCACCAACGCGCACACGATCCTGGAACACGTACCGGACGAGTACGCCCCGGACGGCCTGGACGAGGCCGGTGATGACGCCGCTGACGACGGGACCGTCCTGCCGTGGCTGCTGTCGGCCCGCAGCCGGGCCGCGCTGCGCGCCCAGGCCCAGCGGCTGCTGGAGCACACCGACGCCCGGCCCGGCCTGCGCCCGGCCGACATCGCGCACACCCTGGCCACCGGCCGCAGCGCCTTCGAGTACCGGGGCGCCGTCGTGGGCGACAGCCGCGAGGCCCTGACCGGCGGACTGAAGGCACTCGCCACCGGCGGAAGCGCGCCCGGCGTCACCCAGGGCACGGCCGTGGCGGGGAAGGTCGCCTTCCTCTTCGCCGGACAGGGCAGCCAGCGCGCCGCGATGGGCGCCGAACTGTACGCCCGGTACCCCGTGTTCGCGGACGCCTTCGACGAGATCTGTGCCGAACTGGACCCGCTGCTCGACCGCCCGCTGCGCGAGGTCGTCTTCGCCCCGGCCGGTTCGGACGCGGCGGCCCTCCTGGACCGTACGGAGTACACGCAGCCCGCGCTCTTCGCCGTCGAAGTCGCCCTCTTCCGGCTGGTCGAGCACTGGGGCGTGGTACCGGACCTGCTGCTCGGCCACTCCATCGGCGTACTGGCCGCCGCCCACGTCGCGGGGGTCTTCACCGCGCCCGACGCCGCCGCGCTGGTCGCGGCCCGGGGCCGGCTGATGCAGGCACTGCCCGAGGGCGGCGCCATGGTCGCGCTCACCGCGTCCGAGGCGGATGCCACGGCGCTCCTGGCCCCCTACGACGGCCGCGTCGCGGTGGCCGCCGTCAACGGGCCGGCCTCCGTCGTCGTCTCCGGCGACGAGGACGCCGTCCTCGACCTCGCCGAACAGTGGCGCGACCGGGGCGGCAAGGCCCGTCGGCTCACCGTCAGCCACGCCTTCCACTCGCCGCACATGGACGCCATGCTCGACGAGTTCCGGCGGGTCGCCGAGAGCCTGGACTACCGGGCGCCGCGCATCCCGCTGGTCTCCGACGTCACCGGCGAACTCGCCACCCCCGAGCAGCTGGGATCGCCCGAGTACTGGGTGCGGCACGTCCGTGAGGCGGTGCGCTTCCACGACGGCATGCGGCGGCTCGCCGCCGAGGGCGCCGTCACCTACCTCGAACTGGGCCCCGACGGCTCGCTGACCGCCATGGGACGCGACTGCTTCGCCGAAGCCGACCCCATCGGCTCCGACGACCCGGTGGACCCGTCCGCCGCCGGCCCCCTCGTGCCGCTGCTGCGCAAGGACCGCACCGAGACCCGGGCTCTCACCGACGCCCTCGCCCAGCTGTACGTCCGGGGCACCGCCGTCGACTGGCCCACGGTCCTGGAAGCCACCGGCAGGGGCGGCCAGGTCGAACTGCCCACCTACGCCTTCCAGCGCGAGCGCTACTGGCTGGAGGCCACCGCGGCATCCGGAGGCATGGCCGCCGCTGGGCTCCTGCCGGCGGACCACCCGCTGCTCGGCGCCGCCGTCCCGCTCGCCGACACCGACGGAGTCCTGTTCACCAGCAGGCTCTCCGTACGCACCCACCCCTGGCTGGCCGACCACGGTGTCTTCGGCACCGCCCTGTTCCCCGCCACCGCCCTGCTGGAACTGGCGGTCCGGGCCGGCGACCAGGTCGGCTGCGGCCAGGTCGAGGAACTCACCCTGGAAACCCCGCTGGTGATCCCCGCACAGGGCTCGGTGGCACTGCAACTGACCGTCGGCGCCCCGGACTCCACCGGCGCCCGCCCGCTCAGCGTCCACACCCGCCCGGGAGACACGGACGACATGGGCTGGACCTGCCACGCCCGGGGGCTGCTCGTTCCCGCCGCCGACGAGACGGAACCGGCCGACTCCGTGACCTGGCCGCCGACGGGCGCGCAGCCCGTGCGGATCGACGGGCTGTACGAGCGGTTCGCGGAGGGCGGCTTTGGATACGGGCCCGCCTTCCAGGGGCTGCGCGAGGTGTGGCGGCTCGGCGACGACGTGTACGCGGAGGCGAGCCTGCCGCCCGAACAGCAGGCCGAGGCCGCGAAGTTCGGGCTGCACCCCGCGCTCCTCGACAGCGCCCTGCACGCGCTGATCTTCGGTGTCCTCGAAGGGACCGACCAGGGGTGGCTGCCGTTCTCCTGGAACGGCATACGCCTGCACGCCTCCGGGGCCCGCGCCCTGCGCATCCGACTGACCCCCGCGGGCAACAACGCGGTCTCCGTCCAGGCCACCGACACGGCCGGACAACCGGTCGTCTCCATCCGCTCCCTGGTGCTCCGCCCGGTCAACCCCGACCAGGTACGCGCCGCCCGGACCGCGCACCACGACGACCTGTACCGCGTCGAATGGCCCACGCTGTCCCGGCCGGCCGCCGCCGACTCCGACGGCTGGGCCGTCATCGGACCCGAGGCACCCGACTGGGCGGCCCACGGCATCACCCGCTCCGCCACCGGCCTGGAAGCGCTGTCCCGCGAGATCGCCGGGGAAGCCGGGGGAGTGGCTCCGCCCACGGTCGTCCTCGCGCACGTCCCCGCCGCTCCGGCCGGACTCGGGCAGCCCGACGCGGTACGGCACGTCACCGGGCACACTCTCACCCTCGTACAGGAGTGGCTGGCCGACGACACGTTCGCCGACGCCAAGCTGGTGCTCGTCACCCGGGGCGGCGTCCCGGTGAGCGCCGACGGGGTCGCACAGGACCTGGCCCACGCCGCCGTGTGGGGGCTGGTGCGGTCCGCGCAGACCGAGAACCCGGGCCGTTTCGTCCTCGCCGACCTCGACGACGCCTCCGAGGACGCGCTCGTCGCCGCCGTAGCCAGTGGCGAACCCCAACTCGCCCTGCGTGAGGGCCGGACGCACATCGCCCGGCTGACCAAGGTGCCCGTCACCGAACAGCCCGGGACACCCGACTGGGGACGCCCCGGCACGGTGCTGATCACCGGCGGCACCGGCGCCATCGGCTCCGTCCTCGCCCGGCACCTGGCGGCCGAGCACGGTGTGAAGCGCCTGCTGCTCACCAGCCGCCGGGGCCCTGCCGCCGAGGGCGCCGCCGACCTGGTCGTCGAACTCGCCGCACTCGGCGCCCACGCGGAGATCGTGGCCTGTGACGCCGCCGACCGGGACGCGTTGGCCCGGCTGCTCGGCGCGCTGCCCGAGGACCAGTCGCTGACCGCCGTGGTGCACGCCGCGGGCACGATCGCGGACGGCGTCGTCGACGCGATGACACCCGTCCGGCTGGACACCGTCCTGCGGCCCAAGGTCGACGCGGCCTGGAACCTGCACGAGCTGACCGAGGGCATGGACCTGTCCGCGTTCGTCGTGTTCTCCTCCATCGCCGGTGTCTTCGGCGGCATGGGCCAGGGCAACTACGCGGCCGCCAACTCCTTCCTGGACGCGCTCGCCCACCACCGCCGGCAGCGCGGCCTGCCCGCCGCGTCCCTCGCCTGGGGCCTGTGGGCCAACAAGGGCGGCATGAGCGGAGGTCTCGACGAGGCGGACTTCCGGCGCATCGCCCGGGGCGGCATCATCGCCTTCTCCCCGGCCGAGGGCGCCGCCCTCTTCGACACGGCCAACGCCTCCAGCGAACCCGTCGTCCTGCCCCTGCGCCTCGACACCACCGCCCTGGCCGCCCAGAGCGGCGCCGACGGAGTCCCCGCCCTGCTGCGTGGACTCGTACGCCCGGCGGCGCGCCGCAGCGCGGCGGCCGGCGAGGCGGCACCGGACGCGGCCGACACCCTCCGGCGCACCCTCGCCGGACAGCCCGAGCACCGGCGGCTGCGCACCCTGCTCGACCTGGTGCGCGGGCACGCCGCCATCGTGCTCGGCTTCCCCGGCCCCGCCTCGGTCGACGCCGAACGCGGACTGCTGGAACTCGGCTTCGACTCGCTCACCGCCGTCGAACTGCGCAACCGGCTCGGCGCCGCCACCGGCCTGAGGCTGCCCGCCACCCTGCTCTTCGACCACCCCACGTCCGGTGCCGTCGCCCGCCAGCTGGCCGTCGAGCTGGCCATCGAGGACACCGGCCCCGACCCCGCCGCCGACACCGCGGGACTGGCCGAACTCGGCCGCCTCGAAGGCGCCCTGGACAGCGGCACGGCCACCCCCGAGCTGATCAACCGGCTCCAGGAACTCATCGGCAGGCTGCGCCCGGACACCGGTGCCGCGGCCGAGGACCGCTTGGAGGAGCGGATGGACACGGCCAGCGACGACGAGCTCTTCGAGTTCATCGACAACGAACTCGGCATGTCGTGAACCCCCTGCCCCCATCCGCGCGACGGCGGCTCCCCACGCCCGGCCCCTCCCGCACGAAGGCCCCGAAGGTGACGGTGCACAGTGACTGACGGCACGCTCAACGACGACAAGCTCCGCGACTACCTCAAGCGGGTCGCGGCCGACCTGCACCGCACCCGGCGGCGGCTCCAGGAGGTCGAGGGCCGGCAGCAGGAGCCCGTGGCCATCGTCGGCATGGGCTGCCGCTATCCGGGCGGGGTCGACTCCCCGGAGAAGCTGTGGCAGCTCGTCGCCTCCGGCACCGACGCGGTCGACGCCTTCCCCGCCGACCGGGGCTGGGACCTCGGCGCCCTGTACGACCCCACCCGGGAGCGCCCGGGCACGACGTACGCCGCCGAGGGCGGATTCCTCACCGGCGCCGCCGACTTCGACCCCGGCTTCTTCGGCATCTCGCCCCGTGAGGCGCTCGCCATGGACCCGCAGCAGCGGCTGCTGCTGGAGACCACCTGGGAGGCCTTCGAACGAGCGGGCCTCGACCCGGGCGCGCTGCGCGGCAGCGACACCGGGGTCTTCGTCGGCGTGATGTACCAGGACTACGGACTGCGGCTGCGCCAGGTCCCCGACGACATCCAGGGGTACATCGGCAACGGGAATTCCGACAGCGTCGCCTCCGGCCGGCTCTCCTACACCTTCGGCCTGGAGGGCCCGGCGGTCACCGTCGACACCGCGTGCTCCTCCTCCCTCGTCGCCCTCCACCTGGCCGCGCAGGCGCTGCGCCGGGGGGAGTGCGGGCTGGCGCTGGCCGGTGGCGCCATGATCATGTCGACACCGGTGCCGTTCGTCGAGATGAGCCGACAGGGCGGGCTCGCCGCCGACGGTCGCTGCAAGTCCTTCGCCGCCGGGGCCGACGGCACCGGCTGGGGCGAGGGCGTCGGCATGCTCCTGCTGGAGCGGCTCTCCGACGCCCGCCGCAACGGTCACCCCGTGCTCGCCCTGGTACGCGGCACCGCCGTCAACCAGGACGGCGCGAGCAGCCGCCTGACCGCCCCCAACGGGCCCGCCCAGCAGCGGGTCATCCGACGGGCGCTCGCCGACGCCGGGCTCACCCCCGCCGACGTCGACGTGGTCGAGGCACACGGCACCGGTACGCCACTCGGCGACCCCATCGAGGCACAGGCCCTGCTGGCCACGTATGGCCAGGACCGGCCCGCCGACCGGCCGTTGCTGCTGGGCTCGCTGAAGTCCAACCTGGGGCACACCCAGGCCGCCGCAGGCGTCGGCGGCATCATCAAGATGGTCATGGCGATGCGCCACGGCACCGTGCCGCCCACCTTGCACGCCGAGCGGCGCACCCCCACCGTCGACTGGTCGGCCGGCGCCGTGGAACTCGTCACCGAGGCCGTCGCCTGGCCGGAGACCGGCGCCCCGCGCCGCGCGTCCGTGTCGTCCTTCGGGATCAGCGGCACCAACGGGCACATCGTCCTCGAACAGGCGGGCACCGAGCCGGACTCGGCCCCCGAGGGCGAGGCCGACCCGTCCGGCACGGCCGACGAACCCGGCCTCCCGACCGCCCTGCCCTGGTCCGTCTCCGCCCGCAGCCGCGAGGCCCTGCGCGCCCAGGCCCGCCGTCTCGCCGCCCACCTCGACACGCACCCCGGTCAGCGGCCCCTCGACATCGGCCACGCCCTGGCCACCACCCGGGCCGCCCTCGAACACCGTGCCGTCGTGGTCGCCGCCGACGAGGAGGGGTTCCTGCGCGGCCTGAGGGCCCTGGCCGAGGACACCCCGGAGCCCGGACTGGTCCGCGGGACCGGCACCCCCGGAGCCGACACCGTGTTCGTCTTCCCCGGCCAGGGCTCGCAGTGGACCGGCATGGCAGCCGAACTCCTCGACACCGCCCCCGTCTTCGCGGAGCGGATCGCCGACTGCGCACGTGCCCTGGCCCCCCACACCGACTGGTCCCTGACCGACGTACTGCGCGACGCTCCCGGCACCCCGCCGCTGGACCGTGTCGACGTGGTCCAGCCCGCGCTGTGGGCCGTGATGGTGTCGCTGGCCGCGCTGTGGCAGTCGTACGGTGTCGAGCCGTCCGCGGTCGCCGGGCACAGCCAGGGCGAGATCGCCGCCGCCGTGGTCGCCGGGGCGCTGTCCCTGGAGGACGGCGCCAAGGTCGTCGCGCTGCGCAGCAGGGCCATCGTCGCGCTCGCCGGGGCCGGCGGCATGGCGTCCGTGCCGCTGCCGGTCGACGAGGTCCGCGCCCTGCTGAGCGACGGGGACGGCCGGCTGTCCGTCGCGGCCGTCAACGGGCCCGCCTCCGTGGTCGTCTCCGGCGACCGGTCGGCGCTGGACGACCTGATCGACCGGCTCACCGCCCGCGACCTCAGAGTCCGGCGGATCCCCGTCGACTACGCCTCGCACAGCGCCCACGTCGAGCGCATCCACGACGAACTGCTCCGGCTGCTGGCCGACATCACCCCCCGCCCCTGCGACATCCCCTTCTACTCGACCGTCACCGCCGAACCGCTCGACACCACCGGCCTCGACGCCGGCTACTGGTACCGCAACCTGCGCCGGACCGTCGAGTTCGAACAGACCACCCGCGCCCTGCTGGCCGCCGGCCACCACGTCCTCGTCGAGGTCAGCCCCCATCCGGTGCTCACCGTCCCGATGGAGGAGACCGCCAGGGCGGCCGGGGCCGACGAGGCCGTGGTCATCGGCACGCTGCGCCGCGACGACGGCGGCCGGGCCAGGTTCCTCGCCGCCGTCGGCGAGCTGTACGTCCACGGCGTACGCGTCGACTGGCGTGCCGCCTACGCCGGATGGCGCACCCGCCGGGCCGACCTGCCGACCTACGCGTTCCAGCGCCGCCGGTACTGGCTGGAGGACTCCGCCGCGCCCCAGGGCGACATGGCCTCGGCCGGGCTCGCCGCCGCCGACCACCCCCTGCTCGGCGCGGTCGTCGCCCTCGCCGACGGGGACGGACTGCTCCTCACCGGCCGTCTCGCCACCCGCACCCACCCCTGGCTCGCCGACCACGCCGTCCGTGACGCCGCCCTGCTGCCCGGCACCGCCTTCCTGGAGCTGGCGGTCCGCGCGGGCGACCAGGTCGGCTGCGGCCAGGTTGAGGAACTCACCCTGGAGGCCCCGCTCGTCCTGCCCCCGGAGGGCGGCGTCGCCGTACAACTCGCCGTCGGCGCCCCCGACCGGGACGGGCGTCGCCCGCTGAGCCTGCACGCCCGCCCGGACGGCATCGACGACGTGCCGTGGACGTGCCACGCCCGGGGGCTGCTGAGTCCCGCCGCCGAGGAGGCGGCCCCGGGCGATCCCGCGGTGTGGCCGCCGGCCGGCGCGGTCCCCGTGGAACTGGACGGGCTGTACGAGCGCTTCGCGGAGGGCGGCTTCGCGTACGGGCCGGCGTTCCAGGGGCTGCGTGCGGCGTGGCGGCTGGGGGAGGAGGTGTTCGCGGAAGCGAGCCTGCCGTCGGAGCTGCAGGCCGAGGCCGCACGGTTCGGGCTGCATCCCGCGCTCCTCGACGGCGCCCTGCACGCGACCGGCCTCGGCGAGGCCGCCGAGGGCCGGATGCCGTTCGTCTGGAACGGGGCAGTCCTCCACGCGCAGGGCGCGACCGGTCTGCGGATGCGCATCACCCCCGCCGGTCCCGACACGGTGACACTGCGCGCCCTCGACCAGGCCGGACGGCCGGTCCTGACCGTGGCGGGCCTGGCCCTGCGGCCGGTCGGCGCCGGGAACTTCACGGCTCCGGCCGCCGGACGCCACCACGACTCCCTGTTCCGCCTCGACTGGACGCCGGTCCGCCCGGTGCCCGGCCCCACGGCGGCGTCCTGGGCGGTCCTCGGCCCCACCGAAGACACCCCCGGAGTCGCCCACCACGCGGACCTCGCCGCGCTCCGGGACACCGACGGGCCACTGCCCGAGTTCGTCCTCGCCGACCTCGGCGCGGCCCCGGACGACCGGGCCGACGAGCTCGCCGACACCACCCGTACCGCGGTGCACGACGCCCTCGCCCTCGTCCAGGACTGGCTCGCCGACGACCGGTTCACCGGGGCACGGCTCGTCCTCGTCACCCGGGGCGCGATCGCCGCCCGGCCCGGCGAGGACGTACCGAACCTGCCGCACAGCGCGGTGTGGGGGCTGGTGCGCTCCGCACAGACCGAGCACCCGGACCGCCTCCACCTCGTCGACCTCGACCCGGACGCCGACCTGCCGGCCGCCCTCGCCGCCGTGCTCACCGCCACCGGCGAGACGCAGTTCGCGGTGCGCGGCTCCGAGGTCCTCGTCCCCAGGCTGGCCAGGATCCCCGTACAGGACGACGACGCGGCCCCGCCCCTGGACCCCGACGGCACCGTTCTGATCACCGGCGGCACCGGTCTGCTCGGCGCCCGCGTCGCCCGTCACCTCGTCACCGCACACGGCGTACGGCACCTGCTGCTGACCAGCCGCGGCGGCCCGGACGCCCCCGGTGCGGACGGGCTGCGCGACGAACTGGCCGCGCTCGGCGCGCAGGTGAGCGTCGTCGCCTGCGACGCGGCCGACGCGGAGCGGCTCGCCGAGGTCCTGGCCGACATACCCGTCGGGCACCCGCTGACCGCCGTCGTCCACGCCGCCGGAGTGCTCGACGACGGCGTCGTCTCCTCGCTCACCCCCGAGCGGGTCGACGCCGTCCTGCGGCCCAAGACCGACGCGGCACTCAACCTGCACCGGCTCACCGCCGACATGGACCTCGCGGCGTTCGTGCTCTTCTCCTCCGCCGCCGGTACCTTCGGCGGCCCCGGACAGGGCAACTACGCCGCCGCCAACGCCTTCCTGGACGCCCTGGCCCACCACCGCCGGGCCCAGGGCCTGGCCGGTCGGTCCGTCGCCTGGACGCTGTGGGAGCGGCGCAGCGCCATGACCGGGCACCTCGGCGACGACGAGGTCCGCCGTATCGCCCGCTCGGGCCTGCCGCCCCTGACCGACACGCAGGGCCTCGCTCTTCTCGACTCCGCGCTCACCGTCGACGAACCGCTGCTGGTGGCCCTCAGGCTGGACACGGCCGCGCTGCGCGCCCGCGCCGAGAGCGAGCCCGTACCCCGGCTGCTGCACGGCGTGGTCCGGCTGCCCGCCCGCCGCCAGGCCGCCCTGGCCTCCGCCACCGACGGTGACGGTGACCGCGGGCCCCTGGCCGAGCGGCTCGCCGCCCTTGACGCCCCCGGCCGCCGCCGCGAACTCCTCGACCTGGTCCGGGGGCAGGTGGCCGCCGTACTCGGCCACCCGTCGCCCGAGGCCGTCGAGGCGGGCCGCGCCTTCCGGGACCTCGGCTTCGACTCGCTCGCCGCCGTCGACCTCCGCAACCGCCTCGGCAACGCCACCGGACTGCGGCTGCCCGCCACCCTCGTCTTCGACCACCCGACCCCCGAGGTCCTCGCGGCCCACCTCGGCGGCGAACTGCTCGGCGCGGACACCGGCCGCGTGTCCACCTCCGTCCCGGCCGCCGGCGGCGGGGGAGCGGCGACCGACGAGGACCCGATCGCCGTCGTCGCCATGGGCTGCCGCTATCCCGGCGGCGTCCGCTCGCCCGAGGACCTGTGGAACCTGGTCTCCTCCGGCACCGACGGCATCGCCGCCTTCCCGGCCGACCGCGGCTGGGACCTGGACGCCCTCTACGACCCCGACAGCGAACGCCACGGCACCTCGTACGCGCGCGAAGGCGGCTTCCTGTACGACGCGGCGGAGTTCGACGCGGGCTTCTTCGGCATCTCGCCCCGCGAGGCCCTCGCGATGGACCCGCAGCAGCGGCTCCTGCTGGAGACCTCCTGGGAGACGCTGGAGCGCGCGGGCATCGACCCGGCGACCCTGCGCTCCACCGCGACCGGCGTCTTCGTCGGCGTCATGCACCAGGACTACGCGGCCCGGCTCCTGCCTCACATCCCCGAGGAGGTCGAGGGCTTCCTCGGTGCCGGCAACTCGGGCAGTGTCGTCTCCGGCCGCGTCGCCTACGTCCTGGGCCTGGAGGGGCCGGCGGTGACCGTCGACACGGCGTGCTCGTCCTCGCTGGTCGCCCTGCATCTCGCGGTGCGTGCGCTGCGCTCCGGCGAGTGCGGACTCGCCCTGGCCGGGGGTGTCACCGTCATGTCCAGCCCCGAACTGTTCGTCGAGTTCAGCCGCCAGCGCGGCCTGGCCTCCGACGGCCGCTCCAAACCCTTTGCCGCGGCCGCCGACGGCGTCGGCTTCGGCGAGGGCGTGGGCATGGTGCTGCTGGAGCGGTTGTCCGACGCCCGCCGCAACGGCCACCGGGTGCTGGCCCTCGTGCGGGGCAGCGCGGTCAACCAGGACGGCGCCAGCAACGGGCTCACCGCGCCCAACGGTCCCTCGCAGCAGCGTGTGATCCGCGCTGCGCTCGCCGACGCCCGGCTCTCACCCGGTGACGTGGACGTCGTCGAGGCGCACGGCACCGGAACCCGGCTCGGGGACCCGATCGAGGCGCAGGCGGTGCTGGCCACCTATGGTCAGGACCGTGAAGAGCCGGTGTGGCTGGGGTCGTTGAAGTCGAACATCGGACACACCTCGGCGGCCGCCGGCGTGGGCGGTGTCATCAAGATGGTGGAGGCGATGCGCCACGGGGTGCTGCCCCGGACGCTGCACGTGGACGCGCCGACCCCGCAGGTCGACTGGTCCTCCGGCGCGGTGGAACTGCTCACCGAGGAGCGCTCCTGGCCCGCCGGCCCCGACCGGCCCCGCCGCGCCGGAGTCTCCTCCTTCGGTATGAGCGGCACCAACGCCCACCTGGTGCTGGAGCACGTCGAAGAGGACGTCGCGCAGCCCGCGCCCCCCGAGGGACCCGCCGTCCCCTGGGTCCTGTCCGGTCACACCCCCGAAGCGCTGCGCGCCCAGGCCGAACGGCTCGCCGACCACATCGACGCCCACCCCGAACACGGCGCCGCCGCCATCGGCCTGGCCCTCGCCACCACCCGCACCCGGCACGACCACCGAGCCGTTCTCGTCGGCGACCGCGAGCAACTGACCGCCGGACTGCGGGCCCTGGCGGCCGACGCACCCCTCGCCACCGTGGCCCGGGGCACCGCGACCGCCGTCGGGCGCACCGTGTTCGTCTTCCCCGGCCAGGGCGCCCAGTGGACCGGCATGGCACTGGACCTGCTCGACTCCTCGCCGGTCTTCGCCGCCCGCATGGCCGCCTGCGAACGCGCCCTCGCCCCGCACGTCGACTGGTCCCTGACCGGGGTCCTGGCCTCCGCCACGGACCTGGAGCGGGTGGACGTGGTCCAGCCCGCGCTCTGGGCCGTCATGGTGTCGCTGGCCGAGACCTGGCGGTCCTGCGGTGTCGAACCGGACGCCGTACTCGGCCACAGCCAGGGCGAGATCGCGGCGGCGGTCGTCGCCGGGGCGCTCACCCTGGAGGACGGCGCCAAGGTCGTCGCCCTGCGCAGCAGGCTGCTGCGCGCCGTCGCCGGACACGGCGGCATGGCCTCGGTGGCGCTGCCCGCAGACCGCACCCGCGAGCTGCTGTCCGGCTGGGGCGAGAAGATCTCGGTCGCCGCCGTGAACGGCCCGCGCTCCACCGTGGTCGCGGGCGAGGCGGCGGCCCTGGCGGAACTCCTCGCCTGGTGCGAGAAGGACGGCGTACGCGCCCGCCGCATCGAGGTCGACTACGCGTCCCACTCCGCCGAAATGGACCCCCTGCGCGCCGAACTCCTCGACGTCCTCGCCGACATCACCCCCGCCACGGCAGGCACCCGGATGTTCTCCACCCTGGAGGCCGACTGGATCGAGGGGCCCGAACTCACCGCCGACTACTGGTTCCGCAACCTGCGGGGCACGGTCGAGTTCGAGCCCGCCGTCCGGGCCCTGACCGGTGCCGGGTTCACCACCTTCGTCGAGTCGAGCCCGCACCCCGTGCTCGCCCCGGCCGTCCAGGAGGTGCTGGAGGACGGCGCCGTCACGGGTGTGGTCGTCGGCTCGCTGCGCCGGGACGACGGAGGCCGGGACCGGCTGCTGCTGTCGCTGGGCGAGGCCCACGTCCAGGGCGTGCCCGTCGACTGGCCCGCGGCCCTCGGCCGTGTCCCCGAAGTCCCGTCTGCCCCGCGACGCCTGGCACGCTCCCCCAAGCTCTTCGAGCAGGGGGTGCCCCCACTCGCCGCACCGGGCGCAGACCCAAGTACGTCCAGTACGAGGGCCTACGACCGGCACGCCGAGAGCACGCACCAGACGCCGCAGGGCCCGCCCTCCGGGCGGACGACGGGACTTTGCGGACACGACCTCGGCCGCACGAGCCGGCCGGTGGACCTGCCGACCTACGCCTTCCAGCGCACCCGCTACTGGCTCGACGCCCCCGTCCGCACCGGAGACGTGGCCGCCGCCGGGCTGGGCGCCACGGACCACCCGCTGCTGGCGGCCGCCGTGGACCTGGCCGATTCGGGGGAGCGGGTGCTCACCGGGCGGCTGTCGACCCGGACCCACCCGTGGCTGGCCGACCATGTCGTCTCCGGGACGAACCTGCTCCCCGGCACCGCCTTCCTGGAACTCGCCCTGCGCGCCGCCGACGAGGCCGACAGCGCCCTCGTCGACGAACTGACCCTCCAGGCCCCGTTGATCCTCCCCGAGCGGGACGCCGTTCACGTCCAACTGCGCCTCGGCCCGCCCGACGACAGCGGAAGGCGAACCCTCGGCCTGTACTCCCGGGCCGAGACCGACCCCGGCGCGGACTGGACCCCGCACGCCACCGGCACCCTCGCCCCCGGCGACGGCGCCGACGGCCCGTCCGCGCCCGCCACCTGGCCGCCGGCCGGCACCGAGCCGGTCGACCTGGACGGCGTGTACGACCGTTTCGCCGAGGCCGGTTACCGCTACGGCCCCGCCTTCCAGGGGCTGCGCGCCGCCTGGCGCGACGGCACCGACGTCTACGCCGAGGTCGCGCTCGAACGGCAGTCGGACACCGACGGTTACCTCGTCCACCCGGCCCTGCTGGACGGCGCCCTCCAGGCGTCCGCCCTCCTCGACGACCGGCCCGGCCCCGCCCGGCTGCCGTTCTCCTGGAACGGTGTCACCGCCCACGCCACCGGGGCCGCCGCACTGCGCGTCCGGATCGGCCCGGCCGGGCCCGACGCCGTGAGCCTGGACGCCTGGGACCCGACCGGGCAGCCGGTGCTGTCCGCCGAGTCGCTGGTGCTGCGCCCGCTGTCCCCGGACCTGCTGGCGGCGGCCGTGGCGGGCCGGGACGGCCTGTACCGCCTGGACTGGACACCGGCCCCCGGCGCCGCGGCCACCGCCCCGCTCACCGGCTGGGCGGACCTCGACGACACCGGCTCCGGCGCACAGCCCACGGCGGTCGTCTGGACCTGCCCCACCGCCACCGGCCCCGACGAGGCCGCCCGCGTCCGGGACACCGCGACCGCCACCCTCGCCGTCGTCCAGCGGTGGCCGTCCGACCCCCGCTCCGGCGACGCCCCCCTCGTGGTCGTCACCCGCCACGCGGTCGCGACCGGGCCCGGCGGACACCCCGCCGACCCGGCACAGGCCGCCGCCTGGGGACTGGTCCGGGCCGCCCAGACCGAACACCCGGACCGCTTCGTCCTGCTGGACCTGGACGACACCGCCGACTCGGCGGACGCCCTGCCCCACCTGCTCGGCCTCGCCCTCGCCACACGGGAACCCCAGCTCGCCGCCCGCGCGGGGAACCCGCTCGTACCCCGGCTGGCCCGGGCAGGGCGGCCCGGCACGCTGACACCCCCGGCCGGCGAAGCGGTCTGGCGGCTGGACACCACCGGTGAGGGAAGCCTCGACGCCCTCGCGCTCGTACCGTCCCCGGAGGCGGCTGCCCCGCTGGCCCCCGGCGAGGTCCGGGTGGCCGTCCGCGCCGCCGGCCTGAACTTCCGGGACATCGCGGTCTGCCTCGGCCTCGCCCCCGACCAGCGGATCCTCGGCAGCGAAGGGGCGGGCACCGTCCTGGAGACCGGCCCCGGCGTGACCGACCTCGCCCCCGGCGACCGCGTGTTCGGTGTCTTCGGCGGCGCCTTCGGCCCCGTCGCGGTCGCCGACCGGCGCACCCTCGCCCCGATACCGCCCGGCTGGTCCTACGCCCGGGCCGCCACCGTGCCCATCGCCTTCCTCACCGCCCACTACGGCCTGTTCGACCTCGGCGGCCTGAAGGCGGGCGAGACGGTCGTGGTGCACTCCGCGGCCGGCGGTGTCGGCATGGCCGCCGTCCAGCTCGCCCGGCACGCCGGGGCCGAGGTGTACGGCACCGCGAGCCCCGGAAAGTGGGACGTCCTGCGCGGCCTCGGCCTCGACGACGCCCACATCGCCTCCTCCCGCACCCTCGACTTCGCCGACCGCTTCCTCGACGCGACCGGCGGACGCGGCGCCGACGTCGTACTGGACTGCCTGGCACGGGAGTTCGTCGACGCCTCCCTGCGGCTGCTGCCGCGGGGCGGGCGTTTCCTGGAGATGGGCAAGACCGACATCCGCGACGCCGACACCGTGGCCGCCGCCCACCCCGGGGTCCACTACCGGGCGTACGACCTGGCGGAGGCGGGCCCGGAGCGGATCGCGCGGACGCTCGACCTGATCCTCGACCTGTTCCGGCAGGGCACGCTCACCCCGCTGCCGCTCACCTGCTGGGACGTACGGCGGGCCCCCGGGGCGTTCCGGTACGTCGGCCAGGCCCGGCACACCGGCAAGAACGTGCTGCTGCCGCCCACCGCCCCGAACCCCGACGGCACCGCCCTGATCACCGGCGGCACCGGCACCCTCGGCCGCCTGGTGGCCCGTCACCTCGTCACCGAACACGGGATGCGGCACCTGCTGCTGACCAGCCGCGGCGGCCCCGACGCCCCCGGCGCGGCCGAGCTGTGCGACGAACTGGCCGCGCTCGGCGCGGAGGTGAGCGTCGTCGCCTGCGACGCCGCCGACCGCGACCGGCTCGCCGAGGTCCTGGCCGGCATACCGGCGGAGCACCCGCTGACGTTCGTGGTGCACGCCGCCGGTGTGCTCGACGACGCCGTGGTCTCCTCCCTCACCGCAGGCCAGTTGGAGCGCGTACTGCGTCCGAAGACGGACGCGGCGGTGAACCTGCACGAGCTGACCCGGGACCACGACCTCGCCGCCTTCGTCCTGTTCTCCTCCGCCGCGGCCCTGCTCGGCGGTGGCGGGCAGGCCAACTACGCGGCCGCCAACGCCGCCCTGGACGCGCTCGCCGAACGCCGCCGCGCCGAGGGCCTGCCGGGCCTCTCCATCGGCTGGGGCATGTGGGAGGAACGCAGCGGCATGACCGGCCATCTCGGCGACGTGGACCTGCGGCGCATGAGCCGCAGCGGCGTCACCCCCCTGACCTCCGAGGAAGGGCTGGCCCTCTTCGACGCGGCCCTCCGCTCCGAGGACGCCTATCTGCTGGCCGCGCGACTGGACACCGCCGCGCTGCGCGCCGGCGGTGGGCAGGACGTACCGGCGCTGCTCAGCGGACTGGTCCGGGCGCCGCGCAGGCGGGCCGCCGCGGCGAACGGCGACGGCGGCGGCCGGGCCGCGGGCCTCGCCGAACGGCTCGCCGGGCTGTCCGAGGCGGACGCCCACGCCGCGCTGCTGGACCTGGTGCGCGGCCACGCGGCGGCCGTCCTCGGCCACCCCTCGCCCGAACTGGTCCAGCCCACCCGGGCGTTCAAGGAACTCGGCTTCGACTCCCTCACCGGCGTCGAGCTGCGCAACCGGCTGTCGTCCGCGACCGGCGTACGGCTGCCGGCGGGCATGGTCTTCGACCACCCCACCCCCGACGTACTGGCCCGCCACCTCGCGGCCACCACCGGCCGGCCGGCCCCGGCCAAGGCGTCCGCGCCCCTCGTGGAGCTGGACCGGTTCGCGGAACTGGTCGCCGGCCTCGCGCCGGACGCCCCCGACCGCGACCGGCTCTCCCAACGGCTGCGCGAGGTGCTGGCCCGCCTCGAAGCCACCGAACCCGCCGGACAAGTCACCGCGGACCACATCGAGTCCGCCTCGCACGACGAGATCTTCGACCTCATCGACAACCAGCTGGGCATCTCGTGACGCCCCGGATCCACGTACAGCCGTTTCCAGGAGAAGGCGAGAACGCACAGTGAGCGACCGGACCGAGCAGAAGCTCCGCGACTACCTCAACCGCGTCACCATCGACCTCCAGCAGACCCGGCGACGGCTGCGGGACGTCGAGGAGCGCAGCCGTGAGCCCATCGCCGTCGTCGCGATGAGCTGCCACTTCCCCGGCGGGGTGCACAGTCCGGAGGACCTGTGGGAGCTGGTGGCGGACGGCCGCGACACCTACTCCGGGATCCCCGCCGACCGGGGCTGGGACACCACCGGGCTGGCCGGCTCCGGCGTCCCCGTCACCGGGGCCTTCCTGGACGAGGCCGGCGGCTTCGACCCGGCCTTCTTCGGCATCTCGCCCCGCGAGGCGCTCGCCATGGACCCGCAGCAGCGGCTGATGCTCCAGACCTGCTGGGAGGCCGTCGAACGAGGCGGCATCGACCCCGTGTCGCTGCGCGGCAGCCGTACCGGCGTGTTCGCCGCCTCCATCGACCAGGGCTACATGTCGCTGGCCGACGGCGCGCCCGAGGGCGTCCAGGGCTTCCTGATGACCGGCAACGCGATCAGCGTCATGTCCGGGCGCGTCTCCTACGTCATGGGCCTGGAAGGGCCCTCGGTCACCGTCGACACCGCCTGCTCCGCCTCGCTGGTGGCGCTGCACCTCGCGGCGCAGTCGCTGCGCAACGACGAGTGCTCGCTCGCGCTCGTCGGCGGCGTCAACGTGATGGCCCTGCCGGGCGCCTTCGTGGAGATCTCCCGCCAGGGCGGCCTCGCCGCCGACGGCCGCAGCAAGCCCTTCGCGGCGGCGGCCGACGGCACCGGCTGGGGCGAGGGCGTCGGCGTGCTGCTCGTGGAGCGCCTCTCCGACGCCCGCGCCAACGGCCACCCGGTCCTCGCGGTGCTGCGGGGCAGCGCCATCAACCAGGACGGCGCCAGCAACGGCCTGACCGCCCCCAACGGTCCCTCGCAGCAGCGCGTGATCCGCGCCGCGCTCGCCGACGCCCAGCTGGCACCGGCCGATGTCGACGCCGTCGAGGCGCACGGCACCGGCACCCGGCTCGGCGACCCCATCGAGGCCGACGCCCTGCTCGCCGCCTACGGCCAGGACCGCGCCGAGGACCAACCGCTGTGGCTCGGCTCGATCAAGTCCAACATCGGCCACACCCAGGCCGCGGCGGGCCTGGCCGGTGTCATCAAGGTCGTCATGGCGATCCGGCACGGCGTCCTGCCGCAGACCCTGCACGTGGACGCGCCCACCCCGCACGTCGACTGGAGCTCCGGCGGCGTGCGGCTGCTCACCGAACGCCGCGACTGGCCCGTCGCGGGCCGCCCGCGCCGCGCGGGCGTCTCCTCGTTCGGCATGAGCGGCACGAACGCGCACGTCATCATCGAGCAGGCATCCGAGGCCGAGCAGCGGCCCGCCGCCGAGCAGGCGCCCGAGGGCGGTCGGCAGGGCGCGGCCGAGCCGATCGCCGGCGCCGGGCCGCGTACCGCGCCGGACGCCGGGTCCGGTGTTGCGTCCGGTTCCGCGTCCGGCGTGGACCCCCTGCCGACCGTGCCCTGGCCGCTGTCCGGCCGCAGCCCGGAGGCGTTGCGCGACCAGGCGGCCCGGCTCGCCTCCTGGCTCGCCGACCGGCCCGGACTCCGCCCTGCCGATGTCGGCCACTCGCTCGCGACCACCCGCTCCGCCTTCGAGCACCGGGCCGTCGTCGTGGCCGACCGGCCCGAGGGCTTCCTGCGCGGGCTCGCCGCCGTCGCGGCGGGCACCAGCGCCGCCGAGACGGTCAGCGGCCGGACCGGCGCGGGCGACGGCAGGACCGTCTTCGTCTTCCCCGGCCAGGGCTCGCAGTGGGCTGGCATGGCACGGCAACTCCTGGACGAGTCACCGGTGTTCGCCGCCCGCATGGCCGAGTGCGAACAGGCCCTCGC
This sequence comes from Streptomyces neyagawaensis, assembly GCF_023516595.1. Taxonomy (GTDB): domain Bacteria; phylum Actinomycetota; class Actinomycetes; order Streptomycetales; family Streptomycetaceae; genus Streptomyces; species Streptomyces neyagawaensis. The sequence continues at coordinate 42,351 of NZ_JAMGBG010000005.1, forward strand.
CCCGCACCTGGACTGGTCGCTGTCGGCGGTCGTGCGCGGCGAGCCCGACGCGGCGCCGCTGGACCGCATCGACGTCGTCCAGCCGGTGCTGTTCGCGGTGATGGTCTCCCTCGCCGCCGTGTGGCGGTCGTACGGGGTCGAACCCGACGCCGTCGTGGGCCACTCCCAGGGCGAGATCGCCGCCGCGTACGTCGCCGGCGCCCTGTCGCTCGACGACGCCGCCCGCATCGTCGCCGTACGCAGCCGCGCCCAGCTGGGACTGTCCGGCACCGGTGGCATGGCCTCCGTGGCGCTGCCCGCCGACACCCTGCGGGAGAGCCTGTGCGCCTGGGAGGGCCGTCTGTCGGTCGCCGCCGTCAACGGCCCGGCCTCCGCGGTCGTCTCCGGGGATCCCGAGGCCCTGGAGGAGTTCCTCCGCCAGTGCGAGGAACGCGAGGTGCGGACCCGGCGGGTCGCCGCCGACGTGGCGGGCCACTCCGCGCACATGGACCGGCTGCGCGACGGCATGCTCGACGCGCTCGCCGACGTCCGGCCCACCGCCGCCACGATTCCGTTCTGCTCGACGGTGACCGGCGGATCCCTCGACACGACCGGCCTGGACGCCGGCTACTGGTTCCGGAACATGCGGCAGACCGTCGAGTTCGACGCCGCCGTGCGCGACCTCGTCCGGCGCGGCCACAGCGTCTTCGTCGAGATCAGCCCGCACCCCGTGCTCACCGTGCCGACGCAGGACACCCTCGACGACCTCGCCGACCCCGACGCGGCGGTCCCGGCCCCGCCGACCCTGGTCACCGGCACCCTGCGCCGCGACGAGGGCGGCCTGCACCGGGTGCTCACCGCCCTCGCCCAGGTGCACGTGCACGGCGTGCCGGTGGACTGGACGGCCGTGTTCGCCGGGCACCGGCCCGAGCGGGTCGAACTGCCCACGTACGCCTTCCAGAACCGGCGCTTCTGGCTGGAGCCGCAGACCCGGCCCGGCACCGCGCCGGAGACCGCCGACCCCGCGGACGCCGCCTTCTGGGCCGCCGTCGAACGCGAGGACGTCGCCGCGGTCGCCGCCACGCTCGGCGTCGAGGCCGCCAGTTGGAGCGACATCCTGCCCGCCCTCTCCGCCTGGCGCCGCGACCGCCGTGACCGGGCCGTCCTCGACGGCTGGCGCTACCACATCTCCTGGCAGCGGCTCACGGCCAAGACCGCCGGACCGCTGCGGGGCCGCTGGCCGGTCCTCGTCCCGGACGGCCACACCGCCGACGCGGCGGTGACCCGTGCCGTCGAGGCCCTGCGCGAGCGCGGCGCCAACCCCGAACTCGTCGTCCTCGACCACACCCACACCGACCGGTCCCGGCTCACCGACCACCTGCGCGAACTGCTGGCCACCGGGCCCGGCACGGAGACCGCCCCCTCCGGAGTGCTGTCCCTGCTGGCCCTCGACGAGCGGCCGCACGAGGGCCTGCCCGCCCTGCCCGTCGGCCTGGCGCTCACCACCGCGCTCGTCCAGGCGCTGGACGACCTCGACGTCCGGACCACGTTGTGGTGCGCCACCTCCGGCGCCGTCCCGGTGCACCCGTCGGAGCCGGTGCCCCACCCGGTCCAGGCCCTCGTCTGGGGCTTCGGCCGCACGGCGGCGCTGGAGCACCCGAGCCTGTGGGGCGGTCTGATCGACCTGCCCGAGCAGTGCGACGAGCGCGCCGGGCACCTGCTCGGCGACCTGCTGGCCGGAGCCGGCGACGAGGACCAGCTCGCGATCCGGGCCTCCGGCGCCCACGCCCGCCGACTGGTCCGCGCCACCCCCTCCACCTCCGCGCCGTCGGCTCCCTGGCGGCCCTCCGGCACGGTCCTCGTCACCGGCGGCACGGGCGGGCTCGGCGCGCACGCCGCCCGCTGGCTCGCCCGGGGCGGCGCCGACCACCTGGTCCTCGTCAGCCGCCGGGGTGCCGACGCCCCCGGCGCCGACGAACTGGCGGCCGAACTCACCGCCCTGGGCACCGGTGTGACCCTGGCCGCCTGCGACATCACCGACCGCGAGGCGCTCGCCGCGCTCGTCGACCGGGTCGCCGCCGACGGACACCCCGTCCGCGCCGTCCTGCACACCGCCGCGGCCGCCCAGCTGTTCCCCGTACGCGACGAGAACCCGGCGAGCATGGCCGCGACCCTGGCCGCCAAGGTCCAGGGCGCCGCCAACCTCGACGCCGTCCTCGCCGACACCGACCTCGACGCGTTCGTCCTGTACTCCTCCGTCTCCGGGGTGTGGGGCAGCGCCGACCACGCCGCCTACGCGGCGGGCAACGCCTACCTCGACGCCCTCGCCGCCCACCGACGCGGCCGGGGCCTCGCCGCCACCTCCGTCGTCTGGGGCATCTGGAGCGCCGAGGGCGGCGGCCTCGCCACCAGCGACCTCGAACGCGCCCTCCTCGAACGCGGCATCCCCTTCATGGACCCGCGGCTGGCCGTCGGCGGGCTCCAGCGCGTCCTGGACGACGACGAGACCGTCGTCGTGGTCGCCGACGTCGACTGGGCCCGCTTCGTGCCCGTCTTCACCTCCGTACGGCCCAGCCCCCTCATCGCCGACCTCCCCGACGTCCGCGCCCTGGCCACCGCCGAGGACCGGACCGAACCCGACCCGGGCGACACCGACGGCGCCTCCGCGCTGCGCCGCACCCTCGCGGGTCTGACCGAACCGGAGGTCCGCCGGACCCTGCTGGAACTCGTCCGCACCAACGCCGCCGCGGTCCTCGGCCACGAGTCCGCCGACGCCGTCCTGCCCGACCGGGCCTTCCGTGAACTGGGCTTCGACTCACTGATCGCCGTCGAGCTGCGCAACCGGCTCAACCAGGTCACCGGCCTGCGGCTGCGCGCAACCGTCGTCTTCGACTACTCCTGCGCCGCGCTCCTCGCCGAGCACCTGCGCACCGAGCTCCTCGGCGACACCGCCCCGGCCGCGGCCCCGGCGGCCGTCGTCCCCGTCGCGGACCCCGACGAGCCCATCGCCATCGTCGCGATGAGCTGCCGCTTCCCCGGGGGCATCGACACCCCGGAGCGGCTGTGGCAACTGCTCGTCGACGGCGGCGAGGTGCTCTCCGGCATGCCCGCCGACCGCGGCTGGCCCCTGGACCGCCTCTACCACCCCGACCCCGACCACCCGGGCACCTCGTACGTCCGCGAGGGCAGCTTCCTGCACGACGCGGGCGACTTCGACCCGGCCTTCTTCGGTATCTCGCCGCGCGAGGCCGTCGCCATGGACCCGCAGCAGCGGCTGCTCCTGGAGACCTCCTGGGAGGCGTTCGAACGGGCGGGCATCGACCCGGCGTCCCTGCGCACCACCCCGACCGGTGTCTTCGCCGGCGTCAACTACCAGGACTACACCTCGCTCGCCGGTTCCTCGCCGGAGGGCGGCGAAGGACATCTGGTCGCGGGCGGAGCCGCCAGCGTGGTCTCCGGGCGCGTCGCCTACACCCTCGGTCTGGAGGGCCCGGCGGTCACCGTCGACACCGCCTGCTCCTCCTCCCTGGTCGCGACGCACCTCGCGGCGCAGGCCCTGCGCGGCGGCGACTGCTCGCTCGCCCTCGCCGGCGGTGTCGCCGTGATGGCCACCCCGGGCGTCTTCGTCGGCTTCTCCCGGCAGCGCGGCCTCGCCGCCGACGGCCGCTGCAAGGCGTTCGGCGCCTCCGCGGACGGCATGGGCCTCGCCGAAGGCGTCGGCGTGGTGCTGCTGGAGCGGCTCTCGGACGCCCGCCGCAACGGTCACCCGGTGCTCGCCGTGCTGCGCGGCAGCGCCGTCAACCAGGACGGCGCCAGCAACGGCCTGTCCGCCCCCAACGGCCTCGCCCAGCAGCGGGTCATCCGCCAGGCCCTCACCAACGCCGGGCTGACCGGGGCCGACGTCGACGTTGTCGAGGCGCACGGCACGGGCACCACCCTCGGCGACCCCATCGAGGCGGACGCCCTGCTCGCCACCTACGGGCAGGACCGTCCGCACGGCCGCCCGCTCTGGCTCGGCGCGCTCAAGTCCAACATCGGCCACACCCAGGCCGCCTCCGGAGTCGCCGGAATGATCAAGACCGTGCTCTCGCTGCGGCACGGCGTCCTCCCGCGCACCCTGCACGCCGACGAGCCCTCCCCGCACGTCGACTGGGCCTCCGGCGAGGTGGAACTGCTCACCGAGGCACGCGACTGGCCCGACACCGGCGCACCCCGCCGCGCGGGCATCTCCTCCTTCGGCTTCAGCGGCACCAACGTGCACGCCATCCTCGAACAGGCACCCCCCGCCTCCGACGCGGACGCAGACGCAGAAACGGACGCGGACGCCGGCCCGGAGCCGCGGCACGCGCCCACCGCGCCGGTCGTGCCCTGGGTGCTGTCCGCGAGGTCGCCGCAGGCCCTGACCCACCAGGCCCAGCGGCTGCGCGGCCACCTCGCCGGAGGCGGCGCCCCCGACCCGCTGGACACCGGCTACTCCCTGGCGACAGGCCGTACCCCCTTCGAACACCGCGCGGTGCTCCTCGGCACCGGCGGCGACGCCCCGTCGGCCGCTCTCGACGGGCTGGCCGGCGGCGAGGACACCCCGGGGCTGATCCGCGGCGTGGCCGACACCGACGGCCGCCGGGTGTTCGTCTTCCCGGGCCAGGGCGCGCAGTGGGCCGGTATGGCGGTGGAACTGCTGGACACCTCCCCGGTGTTCGCCGCCTCGATGGCCGCCTGCGAGCAGGCACTGACGCCGTACGTCGACTGGTCGCTCGACGCCGTGCTGCGCGGCGCCCCGGACACGCCACCCTTCGAACGGGTCGACGTGGTCCAGCCCGCACTGTGGGCCGTGATGGTCTCGCTGGCCGCGCAGTGGCGCTCCTGGGGCGTCGAGCCCGACGCCGTACTGGGCCACAGCCAGGGCGAGATCGCCGCCGCCGTGGTCGCCGGGGCCCTCTCCCTGGACGACGGCGCCAAGGTCGTGGCCCTGCGCAGCCGGGCCATCCTCGCCCTCGCCGGGCACGGCGGCATGGTCTCCGTGGCCGTCCCGCGCGAGCGCGCCGTCGAACTCGTCGCCCGGTGGTCCGGGCGGCTCTCCCTCGCCGCCGTCAACGGACCGTCCGCCGTCGTCGTCTCCGGCGACACGGAGGCCCTGACCGAGCTGATCGCCGTCTGCGAGGAGGACGGCGTACGGGCCCGCACGATCGCGGTGGACTACGCCTCCCACTCCGCGCACGTCGAACGCATCCGCGCGGAGGTGCTCGGCGCACTGGACGGCATCACGCCCGTCGCGGGCCGGGTGCCGCTCTACTCCACCCTCACCGGTGACTGGCTGGACACGACGGAGATGGACGCCGGGTACTGGTACCGGAACCTGCGCGAGACCGTCGAGTTCGACGGCGCCGTACGCGCCCTCGCCGACCAGCGCCACCAGGTCTTCGTCGAGGTCTCGCCGCACCCGGTGCTCACCATGTCCGTGCAGGAGACCATCGAGTCCGCCACAGCCGCCGAGTCCGCCGAGGCCCCGCGGACCGTGGTGACCGGCACGCTCCGCCGTGACGAGGGCGGCCTCGCCCGCGCGCTCACCTCGGCCGCCGAACTGTGGGTGCGCGGCGTCCCGGTGCTGTGGCCGGTCCTCTTCGAAGGCACCGGAGCCCGCCGCACCGACCTCCCCACCTACCCCTTCGAACACCGGCGCTACTGGCTCCAGTCCGCCGAGCCGGCCGCCCCGTCGGGCACGGCGGACGAGACGGACGCGGTGGACTCCGCGTTCTGGCGGCTCGTCGAGCGCGGTGACGCCGCCGAGGCCGCCGGAGACCTGGCCGTGGACGCCGAGACGCTCGGCACGGTGCTGCCCGCCCTGAACGCCTGGCGCCGCAGGCAGCGCGAGGGCGCCGCCGTCGACACCTGGCGCTACCGCGTCGACTGGCAGCCGGTGCCCGACCCGCCCGCCGCGTCCCTGTCCGGCACCTGGCTCGTGGTCCTGCCCGAAGGGCACGACGACGCACCGGGCGCCCCGCTCGCACGGGACTCCGTGACAGCCCTCACCGAAGCCGGAGCCGACGTCGTGACCGTGCGGCTCACCGACGCGGACGCCGACCGTGCCACGCTGGGGGAGCGGCTCACCACCGCCCTGGAAGGCCGCACCCCGCAGGGCGTCCTGTCGCTGCTGGCGATCGCCGGACGACCGCACCCCGACCATCCCGCCGTCTCCGCCGGTTCGGCCCTCACCCTCGTCCTCGTCCAGGCGCTCGGCGACCTGGGCGTCGAAGCCCCGCTGTGGTGCGCCACCCACGGCGCCGTCACCACCGGCGACACCGACACCCTTACCGCACCCGACCAGGCACTGATCTGGGGCACCGGCATGGTCGCCGCACTGGAGCACCCCACCCGCTGGGGCGGTCTGGTCGACCTGCCGCCGAGCCTCAACTCCCTGTCCCGCGACCGGCTCCGCGCGATCCTCGCCGGTGCCACCGGTGAGGACCAGCTCGCCGTCCGCTCCGTCGGACTGCTCGGCCGACGCCTGGTCCGCGCCCCCCGCCCGTCCGGCACCCGGCCCGCGTGGAAGCCCCGGGGCACCGTCCTCGTCACCGGCGGCACGGGCGCCCTCGGCCCCCACGTCGCGCGCTGGCTCGCCCGCGGCGGCGCCGAGCACCTCGTCCTTCCCGGACGGCGCGGCGCCGACGTCCCCGGAGCCGACGAACTGCGGGCCGAACTCGCCGAACTGGGGACCGAGTTGTCCCTGCCCGCGTGCGACGTCGCCGACCGCGACCAGATCGCCGGACTCCTCGCCGGACTGGAGGAGCAAGGCACCCCCGTCACCGCCGTGTTCCACGCCGCCGCCTACATCCAGCTGGCCTCCCTGGACGACACCCCGCTCGACGCCTTCGCCGAGGTCGTCGCCGCCAAGGCGGAGGGGGCCCGGCACCTGGACGAACTGCTCGACCGCGAGCTCGACGCGTTCGTGCTGTTCTCCTCCGTCGCAGGTGTCTGGGGCAGCAGCAACCACGCCGCCTACACCGCCGGCAACGCCTATCTCGACGCCCTCGCCGAACACCGCAGGGCCCGGGGCCTGAGCGCCACCACCGTCGACTGGGGCGTCTGGTCGGCCGCCAACCCGTGGGCCGTCCGCGAGACCGTCGACGAGTCCGACTTCTACCGGGTGCAGAAGCAGGGCCTGCCGCTCATCGAGCCCGACCTCGCGCTCGCCGGACTCCAGCAGGCACTCGACGACGACGAGACGGTCATCGCCCTCGCCAACGTCGACTGGGAACAGTTCGCCGCGGTCTTCGGCTCCGTACGCCCCAGCCGTCTGCTCACCGGCGTACCGGAGGCCAGGCGGCAACTGGAGGAGGCCGCGACGCCCGGCGCGAGCGCCGCCACACCGGCCTCCGACGTGCTGCGCGAGCGCCTGACCGGGCTGGCCGAGGCCGAGCAGCGCCGCGTCACCCTGGACCTCGTCCGCACCCACGCCGCGGCCGTCCTCGGCCATGACTCGCCGGAGGAGCTGCGGCCGGGCAGGGCGTTCCAGGAACTCGGCTTCGACTCGCTGACCGCCGTCGAACTGCGCAACCGGCTCCGCGCCGCCACCGGCCTCACCCTGCCCGCCACCCTCGTCTTCGACTACCCGTCCGCGGCCGTGCTCGCCGACCACATCCGCGCCGAGGTACTCGGCGAGCACCGGACGCCCGCCACGCGCGAGCCCGCGCCCGCCGGCACCGCGGCGGCCGACGAGCCGATCGCGATCATCGCGATGAGCTGCCGCTTCCCCGGCGGGGTGCACACCCCCGAACAGCTGTGGCGGCTGCTGGAGGAAGGCGGCGACGTCGTCTCGGAGTTCCCGACCGACCGCGGCTGGCCGCTGGAGGCCATGTTCGACCCCGACCCGGACCAGCCCGGCACCAGCTATGTGCGGCACGGCGGATTCCTCTACGACGCCGGTGAGTTCGACGCCGACTTCTTCGGCATCTCCCCGCGCGAGGCGGTCGCCATGGACCCGCAGCAGCGACTGCTCCTGGAGACCTCCTGGGAGACCTTCGAACGCGCCGGTCTCGACCCGGACCGCCTGCGCGGCACCGACACCGGCGTCTTCACCGGCGTCAACTACCAGGACTACGGCGCCTCCGTGGCCCAGACCCAGGAGAACGAGGGCCACCTCCTCACCGGCAGCGCGGCCAGCGTGATCTCCGGCCGGATCTCCTACACCCTCGGTCTGGAGGGCCCCGCCGTCACCGTCGACACCGCCTGCTCCGCGTCCCTCGTCGCGGTGCACCTGGCCGCCCAGGCGCTGCGCGCCGGGGACTGCTCACTCGCCCTGGCCGGGGGCGTCGCGGTGATGTCCAGCCCGGGCGCCATCATCAGCTTCGCCCGCCAGCGCGGCCTCGCCGCCGACGGCCGCTGCAAGGCGTTCTCCGACGCCGCCGACGGCATGGGCATGGCCGAGGGCGTCGGCGTGATCCTCCTCGAACGGCTCTCCGAGGCCCAGCGGCACGGGCACCCCGTGCTGGCCGTCCTGCGCGGCAGCGCCGTCAACCAGGACGGCGCCAGCAACGGCCTGACCGCCCCCAACGGCCCCTCCCAGCAGCGGGTCATCCGGGCCGCCCTCGCCAACGCCCGGCTCTCGGCGGCCGACATCGACGTCGTCGAGACCCACGGCACGGGCACCAGGCTCGGCGACCCCATCGAGGCCCAGGCCCTGCTCGCCACGTACGGCCAGGAACGCTCCGACGGGCGCCCCCTGCTGATCGGCTCCCTGAAGTCCAACATCGGGCACGCCCAGGCAGCCGCGGGCGTCGCCGGTGTGATCAAGACCGTCCTGGCGCTCCGGCACGGGCAGGTGCCGCGCACCCTGCACGTCGACCGGCCCTCGACCCAGGTCGACTGGACGGCCGGTGCCGTGGACGTGGTCACCGACACGACCCCGTGGCCGGTGACGGGCCGCCCGCGCCGTGCCGGGATCTCCGCGTTCGGCATGAGCGGCACCAACGTGCACGCGATCGTGGAGCAGGCTCCCGAGCCGGCCCCCGAGGAGAGCCCGCGGGACACACCCGACGAGGTGCCGGCCGGGACCGTCGCCTGGCCGCTCTCCGCCAAGTCCCCGGACGCCCTGCGCGGCCAGGCCGAGCGGCTGACCGCCCACCTGGCCGACACGCCGGGCCTCCCGCCCGCCGACATCGGCCGGGCCCTGACCACCCGCACGGCGTTCGAACACCGCGCCGTACTGGTCGGCGACGGCACCCGGCTGCCCGCCGCGCTGACGGCCCTCGCCGACGACGGCACCGCCCCCGACCTGGTACGCGGCGTCGCCGACACCGTGGGCCGCACGGTCTTCGTCTTCCCCGGCCAGGGGTCCCAATGGGCCGGTATGGCACGGGAGTTGCTGGACGAGTCGCCGGTGTTCGCGGCCCGCATGGAGGAGTGCGAACGGGCGCTGGCACCCTTCGTCGACTGGTCGCTGCTCGACGCCGTGCGCTCGGGCAGTGCCTGGGACCGGGTGGACGTCGTCCAGCCCGCGCTGTTCGCGGTGATGGTGTCGCTGGCCGAGGTCTGGCGGTCGTTCGGTGTCGTACCGGACGCTGTCGTCGGCCACTCCCAGGGCGAGATCGCCGCCGCTGTCGTGGCGGGCGCGCTGTCCCTGGAGGACGGGGCCCAGGTGGTCGCCCTGCGCAGCAAGACCCTCGACGCGCTGGCCGGCCGCGGCGGCATGGCCTCGCTGTCCCTGCCCGCCGACCAGGCACGGGAGGCCCTCGCCCCCTGGGCCGGCGCCCTGTCGGTCGCCGCGCTGAACGGCCCCGCCACCACCGTGGTCGCGGGCGACGCGGAGGCTCTGGCGGCCCTGCTCGCGCAGTGCGAGGCCCAAGGCGTACGGGCCCGGCGCATCGACGTCGACTACGCCTCGCACTCCGAGCACGTCGAGGAGATCCACGGCATCCTCATGGACGCCCTGGCCGGCATCAAGCCGCTGCCGAGCGAGGTCCCGCTGTACTCCACGGTGGACGGCGGCTGGCTCGACACCACCGGCATGCACGCCGGTTACTGGTACCGCAACCTGCGGCAGACCGTCGGCTTCGACCCCGCCGTCCGCGTCCTGGCCGCCGAGGGGTTCACCTCCTTCGTCGAGGTCAGCCCGCACCCCGTGCTCACCATGGCCATCGAGGAGACCACCGAGACCGCCGGACGCGAGGCCGTCGTCCTCGGCACCCTGCGCCGCGACGAGGGCGGCCTGCGACGCGTCCTGCTGTCGGCGGCCGAACTGTGGGTGCGCGGAGGTGCGGTCGACTGGACCGCCGCGTTCCCCGGCGAGAGCACGGCCGAGCTGCCGACGTACGCCTTCCAGCGTCGCCGCTACTGGATCCAGCCGCCCGCGGCGACGCCCCGCGGGCCCGGCGCCACCGGTCACCCGCTGCTCGGCACGGCCGTCGAGGTCGCCGACACCGGGGATCTCGTGCTCAGCGGCAGCCTGTCGACACGCACCCACCCCTGGCTCGCGGACCACGCGGTCTCCGGCGTGGTCCTGCTGCCCGGCACCGGCTTCGTGGAACTGGCCGTACGCGCCGGCGACGAGGCGGACTGCCCCCGGGTCGAGGAACTGACCCTCCAGGCACCGCTGGTGTTCGACCGGGACGCCGCCGTCCAGATCCAGGTGCGGGTCGGCGCGCCCGACGAGTCCGGGCGGCGCACCCTCGGCGTGTTCTCCCGGGGCGAGGACGGCGCCGGCACTCCGTGGACCGGGCACGCCACCGGCGTCCTCGCCCCCGCCGGGTCCACCGACCCGGCGGCCCACCCGTACGGCGCGGCATGGCCGCCCGCCGGGGCGGAACCCGTGTCCGTCGACGGCCTCTACGAGCGGTTCGCGGACGCCGGCTACGGATACGGCCCCGCCTTCCACGGCCTGCACGCCGCCTGGCGCCTCGGCCAGGACGTCTACGTGGAGGTCCGACTGCCGGAGGACCTGCACACCGGGGCCGCCGGCTTCGGTCTGCACCCCGCGCTGCTGGACGCGGCCCTGCACGGTCTGTGGCTGGCCGCCCCCGAAGGTGCCGACCAGAACGACGAACCCGGCACCGCCAGGCTGCCCTTCTCCTGGGAAGGCGTCCGCCTGCACGCCTCCGGCGCGACCGAACTGCGCGTGCGGCTGAGCTACGACGACACCGGTTCGGTGGCGCTGTCCGCCGCCGACCCGGCCGGCCGGCCGGTCGCCGACGTGGCGGCGCTGGCCATCCGGCCCATCGCCGTCGACGCCCTGCGCGGCGCCGCGGCACAGGGACGCGACTCGCTGTTCACCCTGGGCTGGACCGCCCTGCCCGCCACCACCGAGCCGCCCGTCGGCCGGTGGGCCGCCCTCGGCACCGAGCACCTGCTGCCCGAGACCCACGAGAACCTCGACGCGCTCACCGCCGCCGTGGACGGGGACGCCGCGGTGCCCGACGTGGTCGTCACGCTCTGCCCGCCCGGCGGGAACAGCGCGGACGCCGCCCGTACCGCGCTCGCCGCCACCCTGCGTCTGCTGCAGACCTGGCTGGCCGACGACCGCTGGGCCGACACCCGCCTGGTCCTCGTCACCCGGGGCGGTGTCGCCACCGCACGCGGCGAGGACATCGGCGACCTGGCGGCCGCCGCCGTGTGGGGGCTCGTGCGCTCCGCGCAGTCCGAACACCCCGACCGGTTCGTCCTCGTCGACGCCGAGGACCCGGCCGAGGCGCTCAAGGCCCTGCCCGCCGCGCTGTCCGCGACGGAACCCCAGCTCGCGGTACGCGACGGACGGACCCTCGCACCCCGTCTGACCAGGACCCCGCCCACGGATGCCGAGGCCGTGGCCGGCAAGCCGTGGGACCCCGAGGGCACGGTGCTCGTCACGGGCGCCTTCGGCGTCCTCGGCGGCCTGGTCGCCCGTCACCTGGTCACCGAGCACGGGGTACGCCACCTGCTGCTGACCGGGCGGCGCGGCGCCGACACCCCCGAGGCGACCGCCCTGGTCGACGAACTCACCGCCCTGGGCGCCCGGGTGGAGACCGCCGCCTGCGACACGGCCGACCGGGACGCCCTGGCCGGACTCCTCGCGGGTGTCCCCGACACCCACCCGCTCACCGCCGTGGTCCACTCGGCCGGCGTCCTCGACGACGGGGTCATCGGCTCGCTGACCCCCGAGCGACTCGACCACGTCCTGCGCCCCAAGGCGGACGCCGCGCTCAACCTGCACGAACTGACCCGCGACCTGCCACTGGCCGCCTTCGTGCTCTTCTCGTCCGCCTCCGGCACCGTCGGCAGCTCCGGGCAGGGCAACTACGCGGCGGCCAACGCCTTCCTGGACGCCCTCGCCCAGCACCGTCGCGCCCAGGGCCTGCCCGCACAGTCGATCGCCTGGGGCATGTGGGCCGAGCGCTCCACCCTGACCGGCACCCTCGACGAGGTCGACCTGCGGCGCATCGCCCGGGGCGGCGTGGGGGCACTCACCTCCGACGAGGGACTCGCCCTGTTCGACGCCGCGCTCGAACGGGACGACGCGGTCCTGGTCCCGGTCCGGCTCGACCTGGCCAGGCTGCGCTCCAGGGCGGGCACCGGCGCCGTGCCCGCCCTCTTCCGCTCACTGGTGCGCGGCGCCGCCCGCCGGACGGCGGCCACCGGCGGCGCCGCCGACGCGGCGGACACCCTGCGCGGGCGGCTCGCCGGCCTGGCCGCCGACGACGCCCGCGCCGTCCTCGCCGACCTGGTGTGCGCGCACGCCGCCGATGTGCTCGGGCACGCCGGAGCCTCGGCCGTCGACCCCGAACGCGCCTTCCGGCAGCTCGGCTTCGACTCGCTGACCGCGGTGGAACTGCGCAACCGCCTCAACGCCGCGACCGGACTGCGGCTCCCCGCCACCCTGGTGTTCGACTACCCGAGCCCGGCGGCCGTCGCCGGGTACTGCGCCGAACGTCTCGCCCCGGCCGGCACCCCGCCGGCCGCGGCGGCGCCGACCCCGGCCGACGACGAGATCACCCGCGCGCTGTCCACGATCCCGCTGGACAGGCTGCGCGACTCCGGCCTGCTGGAGGCACTGCTGCGCCTGGCCGGACCGGAGAACCGGGACGGCGGCACACCGGCGTCGTCCGAACGGACGTCCGGCATCGAGGAGATGGACGTGGACGGCCTCGTACGGCTGGCACTGGGGAGCGAGAGTGTCTGACCGCGTACCGGCCCGGAACGAGAGGTGAGGAGAGGGATGTCCACGGACAAGGTGGTCGAGGCGCTGCGCGCCTCCCTGCTGGAGAACGAGCGGCTGCGCGGCGAGAACACACGGCTGCGCGACGAGTCCCGGGAACCGGTCGCCATCGTCGCCATGAGCTGCCGCTTCCCGGGAGGGGTCCGCACCCCGGAGGACCTGTGGCGGCTGCTCGCCGAAGAACGCGACGCGGTCAGCGAGTTCCCCGCCGACCGGGGCTGGGACGCCGCCGCACTGTACGACCCCGACCCCGACACCCCGGGTACGTCCAACACCCGGGAGGGCGGCTTCCTGCACGACGCCTGCGGCTTCGACGCCGGCTTCTTCGGGATCTCGCCCCGTGAGGCCCTGGCCATGGACCCCCAGCAGCGACTCCTGCTGGAGACCTGCTGGGAGGCCGTCGAGCGCGGTGGCATCGACCCGCTGTCCCTGCGCGGCAGCCGCACCGGCGTCTACGCGGGCGTCATGTACAACGAGTACGGCGCCCGGCTGCAGCGGATACCGGAGGACGTCGAGGCGTTCATCGGCACCGGCACCGTGCCCAGCGTGGTCACCGGCCGGATCGCCTACATCCTCGGCCTGGAGGGCCCGGCCGTCACGATCGACACCGCGTGCTCGTCGTCGCTGGTCGCCCTGCACCTGGCCTGCCAGGCGCTGCGGGCGGGGGAGATCTCCCTCGCCCTGGCGGGCGGTGTCACGGTGATGTCCACACCGAGCCTGTACGTCGGGTTCAGCCGCCAGCGCGGACTGGCGCCGGACGGCCGCAGCAAGTCGTTCGCCGCGGCCGCCGACGGTGCCGGCTTCGGCGAGGGCGTCGGCGTGCTGCTCCTCGAACGGCTCTCGGACGCCCGGCGCAACGGCCACCCCGTGCTGGCGCTGGTGCGGGGCTCGGCGGTCAACCAGGACGGCGCCAGCAACGGCATGACCGCGCCCAACGGCCCTTCCCAGCAACGGGTGATCCAGCAGGCCCTGGCGGCGGCCGGCCTCTCACCGGCCGAGGTCGACGCGGTGGAGGCGCACGGCACGGGGACCCGCCTCGGCGACCCCATCGAGGCTCAGGCGCTGCTGGCCACCTACGGTCAGGGCCGCCCGGCGGACCGGCCGCTGCTGCTCGGCTCGCTCAAGTCCAACCTCACCCACACCCAGGCCGCCGCCGGGGTCGGCGGCGTCATGAAGATGGTGCTCGCGATGCGCCACGGCCTGCTGCCCCGCACCCTGCACATCGACCGTCCCACCCCGCAGGTCGACTGGACCGAGGGCAACATCGCCCTGCTCACCACGGCCACCCCCTGGCCGGACAACGGCCACCCCCGCCGCGCCGGCGTCTCCTCCTTCGGCGCCAGCGGCACCAACGCCCACACCGTTCTGGAGGCGGCGCCCGCCGACCTCGACACACCCCCGGACACCGGGGAATCGGCCCCCGCCCCCGTCGCCTGGCTGCTCTCGGGCAAGGGCGAAGCGGCGCTGCGCGGCCAGGCCGCCGCCCTCCACACCCACCTCACCGACGACCCCGAGGCGCGTCCTGTGGACGTCGGCCTCTCGCTGGCCAGCGGCAGATCCCGCTTCGCCGACCGTGCCGTCGTCGTCGGCGACGACCGTCCCGCCCTGCTGTCCGGCCTGGCCGCGCTGGCCGCCGGACGGCCCGACCCGGCGGTCGTCACCGCCCGCGCCCAGCCAGGCCGCAAGGCCGTCTTCGTCTTCCCCGGCCTCGGCTCCCAGTGGCCCGGCATGGGCGCCGAACTCCTCGACACGTCACCGGAGTTCGCCGCCCGGATCGCGGACTGCGAACAGGCGCTCGCCCCGTACATCGACTGGTCGGTCACCGAGGTGCTCCGTGGCACGCCGGGCGCGCCGACCCTGGACCGGGTGGACGTCCTCCAGCCCGTCCTGTTCTCCGTGATGGTGTCGCTGGCGGCGCTCTGGCGGTCGTACGGGGTGGAGCCTGCCGCGGTCGTCGGCCACAGCCAGGGCGAGGTCGCCGCCGCCTGTGTCGCGGGTGCTCTCACCCTGGAGGACGGGGCCCGCGTGGTGGCGCTGCGCAGCCGGGCCCTCGCCGGCCTCGGCGGGGGCGGAGGCATGGCCACCGTGGTGCTCTCCCAGGCCGAGGTCGCCCCCTACCTGGAACGCCGCTCGGGCAAGGTGACGGTCGCCGCCGTCAACGGCCCCCGCGTGCTCGTCGTCGCCGGACCCGGCGACGAGGTCGGCGCCCTCGTCGATGAACTCTCCGCCGAGGGCGTCATGGCCTGGCGCATCCCGGTGGACTACGCCTCCCACTCGGACGACGTGAGCACCGTACGGGACCGGCTGGGCGAGGACCTGTCCTCGCTCGTTCCCAAGGCCCCGGCCGTGCCCCTGGTGTCCACGGTGGACGCCGACTGGATCGGTCCCGGCGACCTCACCCACGAGTACTGGTACCGCAACCTCCGCCAGACCGTCCGCTTCCACGACGCGATACGCCTGCTCCTCGACGCCGGGCACCGCACCTTCGTCGAGGTGAGCCCCCACCCGCTGCTCACCTACGGCATCGGCGACACCGCGGCCGACGCCGACGCGGACGACGCCGTGGTGCTGGGCACCCTGCGGCGCGACGAGGGCGGGCTGAACCGGATGCTGCTGGCGCTCGGCGAGGCGCACGCGAACGGCGTGGCCGTCGACTGGCGGCGCGCGTTCGACGGCACCGGGGCCCGTCTGACCGACCTGCCGACGTACGCCTTCCAGCGCACCCACTACTGGCTCGACGTGCCCGCGCACGCCGGGGACCCCGAGTCGGCGGGCCAGACGGAGACGGGGCACCCGCTGCTGACCGCCGCCGTGGATCTGCCGGACGGCGACGGAGTGCTCTTCACGGGGCGCCTGTCGTCGCGCACCCATCCGTGGCTGGCGGACCACGCGGTCTCCGGCACGGTGCTGCTGCCCGGCGTCGCCTTCGTGGAGATGGCCGCCCACGCAGCCGCCCACGTCGGCTGCACCACGGTCGAGGAACTCACCCTGGCCGCACCCCTCGTGCTGGGGCCTGTGTCGGAAGTGGCGCCTGCCGGGCGACGCCCGGCACATACTCTCGACGCACCGGGCGAAAGCCCAAGTACGCCCAGTACGAGGCCTTCCGCCCGGCACGCCGAGAGCACGCACCAGACGCCGCCCGGCCCGCCCTCCGGGCGGACGACGCCACTTCCGACACAGGCCCCAGCCGCCGACGAGGCCCGACGGCTCCGCCTGACCGTGGACGCGCCCGACCCCGAGGGCCGCCGGGCCGTGGCGCTGTACTCCCGCCCCGACGACCCCGAGTCCACCGAACCGTGGGTACGCCACGCGGGGGGCACCCTGGCCGGGACGCCCGCCTCCGCGCCGGGTGACCCCGGCCGGTGGCCGCCCGCCGACGGCGCCGAGCGGCTCGAACTCGACAGCCTGTACGCCGACTTCGAGGCGGCCGGCGTCCACTACGGCCCGCTCTTCCAGGGCCTGCGCGCCGCCTGGCGGGTCGGCGACGAGATCCACGCCGAGGTGGCTCTGCCCGAGTCGGTGCCGGGGACCCGCGAGAGCGGCTTCGCCGTCCACCCGGCCCTGCTCGACGCCGCGCTCCAGACAGTCGCCCTGCGCCCCGACTCCACCGACCCCGGCCGCACGGGAGGCGTGCCGCTGCCCTTCTCGTGGCACGACGTCACCCTCGCCCCGGCGGCCGACCCGGTCCTGCGGGTCGTGCTGGCCCCGGCCGAGCAGGGTGGCGACGCCGTGTCGGTACGGATCACCGACCGCACCGGGCGCCCGGTCGTCACCGTCGGCGCGCTGACCCTGCGGGCGGCGGCGGGTGCTCCTGCCGCCGCCGAGCGGTCGCTGTTCCGCCTCGACTGGACGCCGCTGCCCGCCACCGATCCGTCCCCCGGCACCTGGGCCACGCTCGGCGCCTGCGACGGCGACCTGCTGCCGGCCGGCTTCCGGGCCGACCGGTGCCCCGACCTCACCGATGTGCCCGCCACGTCCGACGCGGTGCTGGTGTTGTGCCCGCCGGCCGGGACCCCGGGCCCCGAGGGCGCCCGGACCTCCGTCGAAGCGGTCCTCGCCCTGCTCCAACGCTGGCTGGCAGAGCCGAAGTTCACCGAAACCCCCCTGGTGCTGCTCACCCGTGGCGCGGTCGACCTCGACGGCGCCCCCGCGGACCTCGGGGGCGCCGCCGCCTGGGGGCTCCTGCGCACCGCCCAGCTGGAGCACCCCGGCCGCTTCGTCCTGCTGGACACCGATGGCGGCGACGGCCTCGAAGCCGCCCTCGCCACCGCCCTGGCCGAGGGCGAACCCCAACTCGCCCTGCGTGACGGCACCTTGTACGCACCCCGCCTGGTCCGCCCGCCCGTCGCCGACCGTCCCGCCGGGTTCGACCCGGAGGGCACCGTCCTCGTCACCGGAGGCGGAGGCACCCTGGGCGGACTGGTGGCCCGTCACCTGGTCACCACCCATGGCGTACGGCATCTGCTGCTGCTCGGCCGCCGGGGCGCCGCCGCCGAAGGCACGGCCTCTCTCACCGAGGAGCTGACCGCGGCGGGAGCCGAGGTCACCGTCGCGGCGTGCGACGTGGCCGACCGGGAGGCGCTGGCCGACTGCCTCGCGGCGATTCCCTCGGAGCACCCGCTGCGCGCCGTCGTGCACACGGCCGGCGTCCTGGACGACGGGCTGCTGGAGGCCCTCACCCCCGAGCGGCTGTCGGCCGTTCTGCGCCCCAAGGCCGACGGCGCCTGGAACCTGCACGAGCTGACCCGGGAGCAGGATCTGACGGCGTTCGTCCTGTTCTCCTCCTCCGCCGGTGTCTTCGGCAGCCCCGGCCAGGCCGCCTACGCCGCCGCCAACGCCTTCACCGACGCCCTGGCCGCCGCCCGCCACCGGGCGGGGCTGCCCGGCACCTCCCTGGCCTGGGGCCTGTGGGAGCAGCGCACCGGTCTCACCGACGGCCTCGGCGACACGGACCTGCGGCGGATGGCGCGGAGCGGGGTGCGCGCCCTGCCCACCGAGGAGGGCCTGGCACTGTTCGACGCGGCACTGGCGGGCGACGACCCGGTCCTCGTCCCGGTGGGCCTCGATCTGCGGGCCCGGCCCGGTGGCCCGGTGCCCCACCTGCTGCGGTCGCTGATCCGGACCCCGGCCGTACGCCGGCGTGGCCCGCAGGCCGACGCGTCGCTGCGGCCCCGGCTGGCCGCCGTGCCGGAGGCCGAACAGGGCGAGATCCTGCTGCGGCTGGTGCGGACCCAGGCGGCGGAGGTGCTCGGCCACGCCGACCCGGACGCGCTGTCCGAGGGTGACGCCTTCCTGGAGAGCGGGTTCGACTCGCTGACCGCCGTCGAGTTGCGCAACCGCCTCGCCGCCGCGCTCGACCTGCGGCTGCGCCCCACCGCCGTACTCGACTCGGGAACCCCCGCGCGGCTGGCCGAGCACCTGCGGGAGGAACTGACCCGGAACACCGCTCCCGGAGCCGGGCGGGGGGTCGGTGAAGCACCGTACGACCCGGTCAGCGCCCTGTTCCGGCAGGCGTGCGAGGTGGGCCGGATCCACGAGGGCATCCAGATCCTCCAGCAGGCCGCGAAGCTCCGCCCCGACTTCGGGTCCGGCCCCGAGCTGCTGAGCTCGTCCGGACGGCGTCCGGAGCTGCTGCGGCTGCACATCCGCGACGACGCGCCCGAACTGGTCTGCTTCGCCTCGGTGGTGGCGCTCGGCGGAGCCCATCAGTACAGCCGTTTGGCGTCCGCCTTCGAGGGCCGCTACGGGGTCAGCGCGCTGGACGCGCCCGGCTTCGCCCCCGACGAGCCACTGCCCGCCGACATGTCCTCCCTGCTGGACTTCCAGACCGAGGTCCTCCTGCGGCGCCTCGGTGACCGGCCGAAGGTGCTGCTCGGCTCCTCGTCGGGCGGCACCCTCGCCCACGCCGCCGCCGCTCGCCTGGAGGCGCTCGGGGCAGGCCCGGCCGCCGTGGTGCTGCTGGACACGTATCTGTCCGGGGACGAGGCGATGACCCAGTTCGACGACGTACTGGTCAGCGGCATGTTCGAGCGCGAGGACCGGGCCGCCCCGATGGACGGCACCCGGCTGACGGCCATGGGCCGCTACTTCCAGCTCCTGGACGACTGGGTGCCGCCCCCCGTCGAGGCGCCCGTGCTGCTGGTCCGCGCATCGAGCCCCCTGGCGGAACCGGCACCGGACAGCGACATCGACTGGCGGGCGTCATGGCCGTCCGCGCATTCCGTCCTGGATGTACCAGGAAATCACTGGTCAATGATGGAACAGCATCTGAAAACCACCGTGGACGCCGTTTCCGGATGGCTCGGAACGAACCTTCCGGAATTCTCCCGGGGTATCTGACAAATGCATCGAAAGACTTGGAGTGAAATGTCGGAAAACAACGCGGGTGACGCTCCGAACGCACATCGCCTCACCATCCTGGGCGCCGGCGTCATGGGCGTGGGCATCGCCACCCTGGCGGTCGGCCACGGCGTACCGGTGGCCCTCATCGACGTCGACCAGGCGAAACGCGCGGAGGCGGAGGCCAGGATCGCCCACGAACTGCGGCTCGCGGGGCTGATGGGCGCGCTGCCGGACGACGTCCCCACCGGGGAACTCGTCATCAGTGATTCCTTGTCCGACGCGGCCGGTTCCACCGCGGTCATCGAGGCCGTGACAGAAATATCGGAGCTCAAGGAGAAAGTGATCGCGGAGGTTTCCGTCATCGTTTCACCTGGTACTCTCCTGGTGTCGAACACGTCGTCCATTCCCATTGACGAATTGGCCTCGGCGGCCGCGCGTCCGGCGGAACTCGTCGGCACGCATTTCATGAACCCGTCCTATCTGATCCGCACGGTCGAGGTCATCCGCGGCGCCCGCACCGGCGAGGCCGCCATGGACTCCGTACGGGCCCTGCTCACCACCCTGCGCCGTCGGCCCGTCGTGGTCCGGGACGCCCCCGGCTTCGTGACCAGCCGGGTCCTGCACCCGATGATCAACGACGCGGCCCGGGTGGTACAGGAGGGAACCGCGACCGCCGAGGACGTCGACGCCCTCATGCAGGGCTGCCTGGGGCACGCCACAGGTCCGTTGCGCACCGCGGACCTCATCGGCATCGACAACCTCGTCGACTCGCTGAACGTGCTGTACGAGCGCACCGGTGACAGTGGCTGTCGTCCGTGCGACCTGCTGCTGGAGAAGGTGCGGGCAGGCGACATCGGCCGGAAGTCCGGCCGTGGTTTCTACGAATACGAGGGATGAACGTCATGACCATGCCATCCGAAGGGACCGTGGAGAAGGAACTCCTCGACTTCCTGCACGTACGCACCAAGACCGTCTGGGAAGAGGACACCGACCTCTTCGCGGCCGGCGGACTCTCGTCCCTGTTCGCCATGGAACTCGTCGTCCACCTGGAGAAGTCCTACGGCATCGCGATCCGGGGCGCCGATCTGCGGCTGGACAACTTCCGTACCGTCACGGGAATGGCGGCACTGGTCCGCCGTCTGCGCGCGGCAGCCGGGGACGGCGGTGAGTGAGCCCCTCGCCGAGGCGACGGCATCGGTCACCGGCCTGGTCGGTGACCGGGCCGGTGACTGGGACCGCTCGGGCCTGCTCCCCGTCGAACTGCTGAGAAAGCTCGGTGCCGCCGGGCAGTTGTGCACCGGCGTGCCCACCGAGTACGGCGGCCTCGGCTGGGACAGCCGCACCAGCGGAGAGTTCACCGCCCACGTCGGCAGCCTGTGCAGCTCCCTGCGCAGCGTCATGACCTCCCAGGGCATGGCCGCCTGGACCGTCGAACGGCTCGGCGACGAGGCGCAGCGCCGCGCGCTGCTGCCCCGCCTCACCTCGGGCGAACTGGCCGCTGTCGGCTTCAGCGAGAGCCAGGCCGGCAGCGATCTGTCGGGCATCGACACCCGGATCACCGTCGACGGCGACACCGTCGTGGTCGACGGCCACAAGGTGTGGATGACCGCTGCCCACTACGCCGACCTGCTCATCGTCTTCGGACGGATGGGCGACGGCGCCGCCGCCGTGGTCGTGCCCGCCCGGGCGCCGGGCGTCCACGTACAGCGGGTGGCCGACCCCCTGGGCTGCCGCGCCGCCGGACACGCCGAGGTCCGCCTCGACTCCGTACGCCTCCCCGCCGACAGCGTGCTGGGCGGCGAGGGCCTGTCCCTGCCGCTGCTCGTCACCACCGCCCTGGCCTACGGGCGGATGTCGGTCGCCTGGGGATGCGTCGGAATCCTGCGCGCCTGCCTGGCCGCGACGACCCGGCACGCCGCGTCCCGCGAGCAGTTCGGGCAGCCGCTGGCCCGCCACCAGCTCGTCGCCAAGCACCTGGCCGACCTCTTCGTCGCGGAGCAGGTCGCCTCCCGCGCCTGCGAACACGCCAGCCACCGCTGGGACAACGGGTCCCCCGACATGGTGGTCGCCACCATCCTCGCCAAGCACGTCAGCGCCGGCCACGCGGCCCGCGGGGCCGCGTCCGCCGTACAGGTCATGGCGTCGGCGGGAGCCCAGGACGGCCATCCGGTGGCCCGCGCCTACCGGGACGCCAAGCTGATGGAGATCATCGAGGGCAGCAACGAGATGTGCGAACTCCTGCTCGCCCAACACGCGTTGACAAGTGTGGAGCCGACATGAGCGACAAGACCGGCGCCGACGCGCCGGCCCTCGTGAAGTGCCTGGTCTGGGACCTGGACAACACCCTCTGGCAGGGCACGCTGCTGGAGGACGCGGAGGTACGGCTGCCCGACGCGATACGGGCGGCGATCGTCGAACTCGACGCGCGCGGCATCCTGCAGTCCGTCTGCAGCCGCAACGACCACGACCTGGCCTGGGCCCGTCTCGAAGAGCTGGGCGTCGCCGAGTACTTCGTCCTGCCCGAGATCGGCTGGGGACCCAAGTCCGACGCGGTCCGGCGCATCGCCGAAGGACTGAACTTCGCCCACCGGACCATCGCCTTCATCGACGACCAGCCCGCCGAACGGGCCGAGGTCGCCTACCATCTCCCGGACGTCCGCTGCTACCCGGCCGAGGAGGCGTCCACCCTCACCGGCCTGCCCGAGTTCAGCCCCGCCGTGAGCACGGTGGACTCCCGGCGCCGACGCGAGATGTACCAGGCCGGCTTCCGCAGGGAGACCGAACGGTCCGCCTACGAGGGCCCCGACGAGGAGTTCCTCCGCTCCCTCGACCTGGTCATGCGCATCGGGCGGGCCACCGAGGAGGAGATCACCAGGGTCGAGGAACTCACCCTGCGCACCAGCCAGATGAACGCCACCGGAGTGCACTACTCCGACCGGACGCTGCGCGAGCTGTCGGCGGACCCCGGCCACGAGGTCCTGGTCACCACCCTCGCCGACCGGTTCGGACCGCACGGGGCCGTCGGCGTCACGCTGGTCGAGAAGCACCCCGCCGTATGGCATCTGAAGCTGCTCGCCACCTCCTGCCGCGTGGTGTCCTTCGGCGCCGGATCGGTCATCCTGAACTGGCTCGTGGACCAGGCCGCCGCGGCCGGGGTCCATCTCGTGGCCGACTTCCGGCGGACGGACCGCAACCGCATGATGGAGGTCGCCTACCGGTTCGCGGGCTTCGACGAGGAGCCCTGCCCCTGCCGCGACGCCGTGCGGACCGCGCAGGGAGCGGAAGAGCAGGAGACAGCGGAGGTCGAGCGGCTGCATCTCGTCGCCGCACCCCGGTCCGCCTCCACGACCGTCCAGTTGATCGCCCCCGACCTGACGGAGCGACCCGCCGCCGACCCCTCGGTCGTGGCCCCGGCGTGAGGGGCGGGTCCCCCTGCCGAAGACAGCTCACGGCGGGCTCCCGGACCACCTTGTCCGGGAGCCCGCCGAGAACTCGTACGACATGGCAGCGGCCGGCCCGCCGAGAGCGCACCGGCCACGACCTACCGGCCCCGACGCCCCCCACGAGGGCCTCGGTCGCCCGCCCGGACGCGGGCGATCAACTCCCTCTTCAGGACCACCCGCTGGGGCCGAGCGCGAAGGCGTCGACGGACAGCACCTCGCGCGGGTACTTGTAGGCGGCCATCCGCTCCTTCGCCCAGGCCACGATCCCGGCGGCGAGCGCCGTGTCCGGCCGCACACCGGCCCGCGCCGCGACGACCGCGTACACCTCCTCGCCACGGACCTCGTGCGGAATGCCGACGACCGCGACCTGTTCGATCGCCGGTGACGGGTCAGCCTCCTGACGGGGTAGCCGCCGCACCGGCGTCGGCACGGGGACCGCGGGCAGCGAGTCGCGCTCACGCGGGCAGAGCGCCCAGCGGCCCTGTGGCCGGCGCCGGTGCGCGCCGGCCACGCGCTCTCAGGCGGGCTGCCGACGCTTGAGGGGCTCCCACCAGTCCCGGTTGTCGCGATACCAGGCGAAGGTCTCGGCCAGCCCGGACTCGAAGTCGTGCCGCGGACGGTAGCCCAACTCGGTCCGCAACCTGGTGCAGTCGATCGCATAGCGCCTGTCGTGGCCCTTGCGGTCCGGTACCTGCCGTACGCGCGCCCAGGTCGCGCCGACTGCCGCGAGCAGCCGCGCGGTCAGTTCCCGGTTGCTCAGCTCGATACCGCCGCTGATGTTGTAGACACGGCCCGCGACACCGCCGGCGCGGACCAGCTCGATGGCCGCGCAGTGGTCCTCGACGTGCAGCCAGTCGCGCCGGTTGAGCCCGTCGCCGTACAGCGGGACGTCACCACCGTCGAGCAGCGTCGTGAGGAACAGCGGGATGATCTTCTCGGGGAACTGCCGCGGCCCGTAGTTGTTGCTGCACCGGGTGACCCGCACGTCGAGGCCGTGGGTGCGGTGGTACGACAGGGCCAGAAGGTCCGAGGCCGCCTTGGAGGCGGCGTAGGGGGAGTTGGGGTCGAGGGGGTCCCGCTCGGTGCGGGAGCCGCTCTCCACCGAGCCGTAGACCTCGTCCGTGGACACGTGCACGAAGCGGTCGACGCCGTGTCGCAGCGCGGCGTCCAGCAGGGTCTGGGTGCCCGTGACGTTGGTGCGCACGAAAGCGTCGGCGGAGGCGATCGAGCGGTCCACATGGGACTCGGCGGCGAAGTGCACCACCTGGTCGGCCTGTTGCATCAGCTTGTCGACGAGGGGGGCGTCGCAGATGTCGCCCCGGACGAACGTCAGCCGGGGATCGCCGAGATCGAGATTGTCCAGGCTCCCGGCGTAGGTCAGGCTGTCCAGCACCGTGACCTCGGACACGCCGCTGCGCTGTGCGGTGCCGCCCGCGAGCAGCATCCGTACATAAGCGGAGCCGATGAAGCCGGCGGCGCCGGTGACCAGCAGATTCACAGCTCCTCCGAAGGAAGCGGAAGCAGCACGCCCGCCTTGCACAGGCGCGCCCGCTCCATGACGTACTCGCCGTAGGGCGAATTGCCCATGCTCGCACCCAGCGCTTGGCAGTCGTCCGGGTCGATGTATCCCATGTGCATGGCGATCTCCTCGATGCAGCCGAGGCGGGTGCCCTGCCTGCGCTGCGTGTCCCTCACGAAAGTGCCCGCTTCGAGCAGGGATTCATGAGTGCCGGTGTCCAGCCACGTGACGCCCCTGCCGAGCCACACCAGTTCGGCGGTGCCCATCTTCAGGTAGACACGCAGCAGGTCGGTGATCTCCAGCTCGCCCCGGGGGGACGGCTCCAGGTCTCTGGCGATGTCCGTGACCTGGGCGTCGAAGAAGTACATCCCCGGGATGGCGAGCTTCGAGCGCGGATTGAGGGGCTTCTCCTCGATGGAGACGAGTTCGCCCTGCGCGTTGATCTCGGCGACTCCGAACCGCTCCGGGTCGGCCACCTCGTGGCCGAACAGCACACAGCCACCCATCTTGAGCGCGGTACGCCGCAGCATGGCGGGCAGGTTGGCGCCGTGGAAGAGATTGTCGCCGAGGACCAGCGCGCACTGCTCGCCCCGGATGTGGTTCTCCCCCACGAGGAAGGCGTCGGCGATGCCGCGCGGCTTGTCCTGCGTGGCGTAGACGAGGGACAGCCCCAACTGCCGGCCGTCGCCCAGAACCGCCTGGAAGGCGGGGAGGTCGGCAGGACGCGTGATGATGAGGATGTCCCGGATGCCCGTCAGCATGAGCATGGAGAGCGGGTAGTAGATCATCGGCTTGTCGTAGACCGGCGCGAGTTGTTTGGAACCCGCGAACGTGAGGGGCTGGAGGCGGGTGCCGTTGCCGCCCGCCAGAATGATCCCCTTCATGCGCTCCACGCTCCCTCGTGATCGGTGTTTGGGCATCGTCCGGGGGCCCGTCCTGAGCCGTTCTCCTGCGCGGCTTGGGGGAGCGGGGCCGAATACCGGCGCGGGGGACTTCGAGCAGGGTCATTGCATGTTCGGGATCGGGACGGTTCGCCGGTCCCGTACATGACGTGACGTCATGTCTCGGCCTGGGCACAGGGGTTCCCCGGGAAGCTGACCCTTTTCCGGCATCGAGGCGATCAGCACGGCCGTCCGTTGCGGGCTGTCCGAGGGACGCGTCGGTGGTCCCGCACCATGCCCTGCTGACCGAGGGCGTCCACGACGGTACGGGAGCCGCGCCTACCTGCCTCCGCAGCTCACCCTGCGAGTGGGACAGCTGTGCCGCGGCGGCCCGTATCCCGGTGCGCGCGTCTGCTCAGATCCACGGCCCACGCCGCAGGGCGGCCCGCATCGTCGGATCGCGCAGCACCGACTCGGCGAAGCCGGCGGGCAGCGCTTGGAGAGCCGGAACCGGCCCGGTCGGCCGAGCCCCTGCACTCCGCCCCGGCTGCCGGCACCACCTCGTGCCCGCGAGCGTTCAGCTCAACGCCGAGCACCACGAACGGCTGTACGTCACCGCGCGAACCCATGGTCAGCAGGACGATCCGCATCGTTCTCCTCGAGTCCGTCACTCCGCCGGACGGGCGTCAGGCCGGGGTAATCGTCAGGTACCGCTGCTGCCAGATTTCGTACAGCTCGGCACGCACCTCGTCGGGGACGACGCCGGCCTCCTTCGCCAGCTCGCCGACGGTGCGCACGCCGTCCACGACGCTGAGCAGCGTGAACAGCTCCTCCGACACCTTGGTCACCGGAGCTCCGGCGTAGTCCAGGGAGATCTCGTGCCAGGCGGGACCGGCTGCGGCGGCCCCGGTGCCGAGTCGGCGCGCCAGCCTGGTCACCGGCCGCAACCGGGGAACGAGTGCGTCCAGGTCGGCCGATGGGTCCGCCGAACGCCGGCGCACCAGGAAGTCCTCGACCACCAGGTAGTCCAGATCGGTGGTCAGGAAGCACGTCACCACGTCGTCGATGGTCTGCACGATCGGCTCCGCGTTGTTGTTGAAGGACGTGTTGAGCAGCACCGGTGTCCCGGTGCGCTCGCCGAAGGCCGCGACGAGCCGGTGGAACCGTTCGTTCGCGACCGGGTCGACGACCTGCACTCGCGCGGTGCCGTCGATGTGGGTGACCGCGCCCAGTTGCGGCCGGCGCTCCTCGCGGACGGGAACCACGTAGGACATGAAGTCGTAGTTCGCCTCGGTGGCGGGCAGGTCGAAGTAGTCGGAGGCGGCCTCGGCGGTGACCACGGGCGCGAACGGCCGGTAGCTCTCCCGCTGCTTCACCATCGCGTTGATCCTGGTCTGGTTCTCCGCCGGCCGGGCGTCCGCGATGATGCTCCGGTTGCCCAGCGCCCGCGGGCCGAACTCCGAACGTCCTTGCGCCCAGCCCAAGACCGCACCGTCGGCCAGCAGTCCGGCCGCGACCGGCACGATGTCCTCGTGCCGCTCGAAGTCGAGCGCCGCACCCCACGCGCCCAGGCGGTCGCGGACCTCCGCCTCGGTACCCAGCGCGGGGCCCGAGCTCGCGGTGCGGGACCGGCGGACCGGCCGGGCCGCACCGCCCAGCTGGTCGGCCGCGAGGAAAGCGGCACCCTCGCTCGCGCCGGCGTCGTGCGACGCCGGGTGCACGAACACCTCGCGGAACAGCCCGGAGCGCAGGATGTTGCCGTTCAGGGTGGAATTGTGGGCCACGCCGCCGCCGAAACACAGCCGGGACAGGCCGGTCGACTCGGCCCAGTGCGTCAGCACATGCAGCACGATCTTCTCCAGCGCCTCCTGGGTGGCGGCGGCGAAGTCCTTGTGCTGCTGGGTGAACGGCTCGCCCTTGCGGCGCGGCGTGATGCCCCTCGCGAGCATCGACGGGCCGACCAGGTCGGGCACCGACATGTTCGGCAGCAGGTTGTAGTCGCCCTTGTCGCCCAACAGGTACAGCGAGCTGACGGCGTCGCGGAAGGTCGCCGGGTCGCCGTAGGGTGCCAGGCCCATCACCTTGTACTCGTCGCCGAAGCCGTAGCCGAGCAGCTGGGTGGCGTTGAGGTAGAGCATGCCCAGTGATTTGAAGACCGGGTAGTCGGCCAGCTTCTCCAGCCGTCCCTCGCCCGCCCGGTAGACGGTGCCGGAGTTCTCCTCGCCGCGGCCGTCCAGGACCAGCACCAGCGACTCCGGTATCCCGGACCGGGCCACCGCCGCTATCGCGTGCGCGTCGTGGTGCGGGGTGAAGACGAGCTTGTCGTCGCCGAGATCCCAGTTGAACTCCTCGGCGAACCACTGCTTGATCAGCTGGCGGCAGTACACCGTGGGCACCTTCGGGTGGACGGTGTAGAAGAAGTTGAGCGTGGTGTCGACGAAGTCCTCAGGGAAGTAGTACGCCACGCCGTCGAGCTGGTCGACCGTCACCCCCGCCACATCCAGGCAGGCGCGGATCGCGTTGACCGGGAACTTGGTGGTCTTCTTGATCCGGTTGAACCGTTCCTCCTCGACGGCGGCGATCACCTCGCCGTCCCGCACCAGACACGCGGCCGAGTCATGGAACAACTGGTCCGGCATGAGGGGGACGAGATCCGAGTCCCGCGCGGAGAAGTTTCCGCTCAACCCGAGCACCAACATCGTGACCACCCCAATGAGTCGTTGACTTGACAACCCGCCTGCCGTCAGGCGGCGGCCCCTGCCGGACCACGACACTGAGTGGATGCGGGCCCTGAGAGTTCGTCAGCAGCCTAGGCGGGACGGATAGCGGATGAATATCGCCGACGGCTGGACCGGACGCGCCTGGTCAGGACGGCAATCCGTTGCGCGGCAGCGGAAGCCGATACCGCAGGCTCAGGGCTCCCGGTGGCGTCCGTGGCCCGCACAGTGGCCATGAAGGCGATCCGCATAGCCCCTGCTCTCGAGGCTGCGGAGTTCGGCCTCACCGAGTGCGACAAGCAGTTCGGCGCGCAGTACCCCGGCGCGGTCGATGTATGGCCAAACGCCTGGGACGAGTTCGCCCCGTTCCTCGACTCCCGCCCGAGCTTCGCAAGTTCGGGTACACCACCGATGCGATCGAATCCATCAACTTCCGGCCGGCGGGAAACGCCGGCTGAGGCGAGCTCAGCCGGCGTAGTCGGCCACGTACCGGTCGAGTAGCCGATCGAGGTAGCCGGCGCCGCCCGGCAGGACGGCGGTCGGCAGCAGGGCCCGCAACCGGGCGGTGGAGACCGTCGTGCGTACCGGCGGGGCGTCGACGACCTCGAGCCGGGCCGGCAGGCCCATCCGAGCCCGCACCCCGGCGGCGATCGCGGTCACCGGAACCGGGGTGCCGGAGGCGACGTGCACCACCTCGCCGTGCACACCGGCCGCCAGCAGACCGTCCACAGCGGACACGACATCGCGCACGTCGACCAGATCTCGGTAGGTGTCCCGGTACAGTCGGACGGTTCCCGAACGCACCTGCTCGACGAACGCGGGCAGCAGTTGGTGCGGCCGCTGTCGTGCGCCGACGACGTGCGCCAGCCGCAGCACGAGCCAGTTCGCGCCCGACTCCGCCACCTGCCGCTCCAGCCCGAGTTTGTGCCAGCCGTAGGGCGAAGTCGGCGAGACGGGTTCCCGTTCCTCCACGATGCGGTCGGTCGAGCCGTACATCGCGTGCGACGCGGTCGACAGCACCACCGCGGTCAGGTTCTCTCGCAGGCAGCGCTGCGTCACATCGACCATGAGCGCCCGCTCCCTGGCGAACTCCGCCGGATCGGTCACCCGTACGCTGGACACACCGGCAGCCACCACCACGGCGTGCGGGTGCCGGTCGGCGATCGTGCTGAGGTGGCTTGCGATGAAGCCCCGGCCGATGACGAGCATCAGTGTCCTCCGGACACGGTGACGACGCGAGCGGATGCCCTGACGGCGTCGAGAAGTTCGGCGGTGCACAGGGTGTCGGCGTTGGACGCCGCTGCCGAGTTCGGCACGCCGGCTCGGCGGGCCCGGACCTCGGCGGCGAAAGCAGCGGCCGATCGGGCGAACTGATCGGCGGCCGGCGTCACGATCTCCTCGGCATGGTCCTGTTCATCGATGCGCAGCACCGGCTGGTGGGTCGGGGGTGGGGTGAACGCGCGCTCCAGCAGCAGCTGGGCGGACGAGCCCCACAGCCGGTAGCGGGAACCGTAGCTGTGCCGGAAGCCGAACTCGGCCGTCACGACCACGTCGCCGGTCGCGAGCAGCGCGCTGCCGGACACGTCGACTCCGGTGACCGGATCCACGTGCAGCACCGCGCCGGCGACCTCGATCTCGTTGCCGAAGAACAGTTGTGCCGCCCGGATCGGGTACACACCGACGTCCAGCAACGCCCCGCCGCCCAGTTCGGGCCGGTAACGCACGTCGGCGGCGGGAAGCGGCGGGAAACAGAACGAGCTGGTGAAGTGCCGAGGCTCGCCGATTCGACCGGCGGTCACCAGGTTCCGCACGACGGCGTGCACCGGGTGGTGCAGGAACGTGAAGTTCTCCCGCAGCACGAGGTTGTTGACTTCGGCCAGGCGTACCAGATCAGCGGTGTCGGCGGCGCACGTCGTCAGCGGTTTCTCCGCCAGGACGTGCTTTCCGGCCGCGAGCGCGGCCGCAGCCCACTCGTGATGGAGGGAGTTCGGCAGCGGGACGTAGACGGCGTCGATGTCGGCGCGCTCCAACAGCGCCGCGTACCCTTCGATCGGCTCGCCACCGAACCGCTCGGTGAACGCCGCGGCCCTGGACCGATCCCGGCTCGCGATGGCCGCGACCGACACCCCGGCCGTAGCGGTCAGAGCAGGGAGCATTCGCCGCCACGCGATGGATGCCGCCCCCAGCACACCGATCCGCACCGTCGCCGCCGGGTCGAAGTCCGCTCCGGGGGCGGGTTCCGCGAGAGGCTGGACCATCAGGCTCCCCCACCCGGCGCGACCGGACTGTCGTCATCGAGGCGAGCCACGAGGCTGTGCAGGCACGCCACCAGACTGCGGGCCTGCACGTTCACGTAGTGGCTGTGCCGTAGCAACCCGACGATCTGGGCCATGGTCATCCACCGGTGCCGGGCCGGTCCGGCGCCGTGCGCCACCACCGGGTCGACCTCGACGATCATGTGCCGGGTACGGGCGTGGAAGAACCGGCCGCCCTCCTCGGAGAGTTCGGTGTCGAACCGGATCCGGTCGGCCGGCGCGGCCAGCACGTCGTCCAGGAAGGGCGGCCTGGCCTCGGCCGGCAGGTGCTCGTAGCTGTCCGGCGTGCACTGCACCGTCGGCCCCAGCTCGACGAAGTCCAGGAGCCCCGGCTCCACCTGGACGCCGACCAGTACGTGCAACACCCCGGAGAACCGGGCGACGAGGAACGCCACGACACCGAGCCCGTGCGGGGCGATGACCGGCTGCGTCCAGCTGTCGATCTCGCGGCCCCCGCCGTCCACCGCGACCGCGCGGACGTCGAAGAAGACGCCCGTGTCGTGAGTGATCCGGTCGGGCAGCCGGCGCCAGCCGCGCACCTCGCACAGCGGGATCGGGGTGGCCTCGACCTCGCGGCGGGACCGCAGGTCGGTGATCCAGCTGAGGATCTCGCCGTCGGTGTGCAGTGCGCCCCACGCCGTTTCGATCGACCGCACCAGGGCCGCCCGGAACCCGGACGCGCCACAGCCCAGCTCGCCCACGAGGTTCGGTCCGGAGAAGGACAGGCAGGACAGCACAGTGCGCGTGTTCATGTTGACCAGGTGGTCCTCGGTGAGCAGCGCGTGCACCTGGCCCAGTGACAGCCAGCAGAAGCCGGGCAGCACCTCGACGTCCGCGGTGGTCTCCACGACGATGTTGCGGTTGCGTTTGCGGTAGAACCACGAGCCTTGCTCGGACTGCAGCACGTCGGCGAGCACCGACTGCGGTGGCGCGGACAGGAACATGTCCACATAGGGCACCGGGCGGCCGCGGTGTACCGCGGTGTAGTTGCTCTGCGTGGCCTGCACGGTCGGGGACAGTTGCAATACGTTGCAGTTGCCCGGCTCCATCTTGGCCTGCATCAGGCAGTGCAGCACCCCGTCGAACTCCTTGACCAGGATGCCCAGCACGCCGGTCTCCGGCTGATTGATGATCGGCTGCGACCAGCTCGCCACCGGGCCGTGAGCGGCGGCCACCGACAGGCCCTCGATGGTGAAGAACTTTCCGCTGTCGTGCACCAGGTTGCCGGTGTCGTCAGCGAAACGCCAGCCGACCAGGTCGGCGAAGTCGATACCGGCGACCGTGGTGGTCCTGGCCACGGCCAGCCGTTCGGCGAACCAGGACCGGAAGTCCGGTGTGGCCGTCACGGTGCCCTGGGTGGACAGTGCCGACCGGACGACACGCGGCGCCGCCGACGGGTCGCGGGTCCGAAGTAGACCACCGGGGGTGACCGGGGATGCGGTCATTCGGACTCCTTCGTGGATACCCCGACCTTCAGGCCCGGGAAGAGAACGAACTTCTGCGGAGCACGTGAAGACTGGGGAACTCGTGCAAGACCGATGGCCGGCACTCCCGCCATCGCAGTGAAAGCGGATCGACAGCGGGCCGTGAAGCGGAACGTGCGACTCGCGAGGGTCGGATCTCCCTGCCGAAGCCAGGAGAGCGGTCAAGCTTCCTCCAGTTACGGCTGGGGAAGGACTGCCACCGGAAGCCGTCAGCGCCATGTGACGGCGTGCTTCTCGATGACGTCCGCGGCGGCGGCCACGCCTCGATCCGCGCGCACCGCCGCCGCCAGCTCCGCCACCCGAGTGGCGATCGCCGGATCGTCGACGGCGGTGCGCACGGCGGCGGCCAGCCGGTCGCCGGTCAACCGGGAGAACGGCACCGGCGGCGGTGCGACGCCCAGCGTGGCCATCCGGCTCGCCCACACCGGCTGGTCCGCATAGCAAGGTACGACGACCTGTGGCACGCCGGCGGACACCACGGCCGCGGTGGTGCCCTGGCCGCCGTGGTGCAGTACGGCAGCGGCGCGGGGCAGCAGCCAGACGAAGTCGGCGCTTTCGGTCCGGATCGCCTCGACGCCGGCGGGCAGCGGGCTGTCCGGGCCGCCGACGACCACCAGCCGGTGTCCGGTTGCCGCCGCTGCCGCCACGCTCGCCGCGAGCAGGCCGGGACCGTCCACCGCCCAGGCGCTGCCGAAGGTGGCCACCAGCGGCGGATCGCCGCGTTCGACGAACTCGGTCACCTCCGCCGGATTGTCCCAACGCACGTCGTCCGACCAGTACCCGGTGATGTGACAGTGCTCCGGCCAGTCTGCGGGCGGCGCGAACACGTGCGGGCTGAACTGGTACAGCAGCGGCCGGGTGACCCCGTCGTCACGGAAGGGCGAGCGGAGCCCGAGTCGCGGCAGCCCGGCGGCGGTCCGGCCGCGGTTCACGCTGGGCCGGTACACCAGCCACTCCAGCGCGCCCATGGCCCGGTGGGTGAACCGGTTGTAACCGCCGCCCAGCGGCAGCTCCGGCGCGCCCAGCGCGGGCCACGCAGCGGTCTCGGTCACCGGCCAGGACGCGACCGAACACCACGGCACGTCCGGCCGGCCCAGCGCGCCGATCCGGGTCAGCGTGGTGTTGACGACCATGTCCGCGCCCTCGCCGGCGGCCACCATCTCGTCGATCAGGGCCTGCTGCTGGGCACCGGTCAGCCGTGGCGCCGCCATGGCCATCCGGTACATCGACGGCCCACGCCGCAAGGCGGCCTGCACCTTCGGATCGCGCAGCACCGAGTCGGCGTAGCCGGCGGGCAGCGCTTCGAGAGCCCGGAAGCCGAGACCGGCCCGGTCGGCCATGCTCCTGAACTCCGCCCCGGCTGCCAGCACCACCTCGTGCCCGCGAGCCTTCAGCTCAACGCCGAGCACCACGAACGGCTGCACGTCACCGCGCGAACCAATGGTCAGCAGGACGATCCGCATCGTTCTCCTCGAGTCCGTCACTCCGGCGGACGGGCGTCAGGCCGGGGTCAGCGTCAGGTACCGCTGCTGCCAGTGGCCCTCGCCCGTCGATGAGCTGACAGCCCGCCCGCCATCGAGCAGTCCCGGGCCAGGCCGAGCCTAGGCGGGACGGATAGCGTCCGAATATCGCCGGACAGCGGAACCCGGCGCCGTCAGGCGTCCTTGCGCCGGGCGAGCGTGATGCCGTCGGCCATGGTGAGCATGCTCAGATCCACCCGCTCGTCCGCGCGCAGGCGGGCGTTGAGTTCACGGATGCCCGCGGTGTCGGCGTCCGTGAACTGCGGATCGGTGACCCGGCCGAAGAAAAGCGTGTTGTCCACGACGACGAGGCCGCCGGGTGCGAGCAGTTCCAGGGACAGCTCGTAGTACCGCGGGTAGTTCGCCTTGTCCGCGTCGATGAACACCAGGTCGAAGACGCCCGGGCCCTCGTCGGCGAGCAGCTTCTCCAGGGTCTCCGCCGCGTCGCCCACCCGGAGGTCGATCAGGCCGTCCACCCCGGCCCGCTTCCAGAACTCCGCGCCGATCGACGGCCAGCGATCGGTGATGTCGCACGTCACCAGTCGTCCGTGGGTCGGTAGGGCGCGGGCCATGCACAGGGTGCTGTAGCCGGTGAAGGTGCCGATCTCCAGGACCGCGGCCGCCCGGGTGAGCCGGACCAGCAGCGCGAGGAACTGGCCCTCCTCCGCGGGTACTTGAAGGGCGACGCCGCCGGGCAGCCCGGCGGTCGCTTCGCGCAGTTCCAGCAGGATGTCGTCCTCGCGCAGCGAGGTCTGCCTGACGTACTCGAGAAGCCGTGGCGTCATGCCGATCTGCTCAGCCATGGGGGTCTCCGTCTAGGTGGGAGTCGGTGTGAGCGGCATGGCGGGCGGTGGGGGAGCGCCGGACGACGAGCCGTGCGTGTTCGGGTACGGACCCGCCTCGGCGTCGTTCCGCTCGGTCAGCGCCCGGCGTGCCCGGGGGTGGGGGAAACCTGGGGGCCGTGGCCGCCCACGCCCTCGTCGTCCGCGCCGTGCCACAGCCTGGCGTCGTAGGGCATGTCGGACACCGGAATGGTGGCTCGTTCTCCGGCCGGCGGGCGGGCCGACACAGCGTCGGCCGGTTCACCGACGAGTGCGCGGGCATGGAGGCGCAGCCGTTCCACGTCGTCGGCCAGTCTGGTGAGCGCGGGAGGCTCGCCGAATCCGGAGGACCGCAGTGAGCCGACGCAGTGCGCCAGCCGGTCGAGGGCGCGGAGAAGTTCTCTGATGGCGGCTGGGGGCATCGAGCTTCCTCCGAGTCTGCCTAATGCGTGCCCGCGCCGAAGACCGGGAGCGAGCTCAGATGATCGCGGACCGTGCTGTGCACCGCGTCCGGATGATCATTGAGAAAGAAGTGGCCGCCCTTGAACACCTGCGTGGTGAACGGCCCTTCCGTGTACTCGCGCCACGCCTCGACCTCCGCCACGGCCGCCCGCGGGTCGGCGTCCCCCGTCAGCGCCACCACCGGGCAGCGCAGTGGCGGTCCCGGCACATGCACATAGGTCTCCGCCGCGCGATAGTCGCCGCGGATGGCCGGCATGACCATCTGGAGGATCTCCGGGTCGGCCAGCGCCACGGCGCCGGATCCGCCCAGCAGCTCCAACTCCCGCAGAATTCCCTGGTCGTCGCGCTGGTGGATGTACTCACTGCGTTCGAAACGTGGCGCCCGGCGCCCGGAGAGAAACACGGTGACCGGGCTGTTCGCCCCGCCCTCCCGCTCCAGTCGGCGCGCCACCTCGTAGGCGAGGGTGGCCCCCATGCTGTGCCCGAACAGCGCCAGCGGCCGGTCGTCGGCCGATGCGGTCAGGACCGGCACCAGCCGGTCGACCAGCTCCGGAACGTTGTCGACGCACTTCTCGGCCCGCCGGTCCTGACGGCCCGGGTACTGCACCGCCAGCACCTCCGCCGTGGGCGGCAGCGCGTTCGCCATGGCGTGGTAGGCACTCGCCGATCCGCCGGCGTGCGGGAAACAGACGAGTCGTGTCCGGGCCCGGGGGGCGGCCACGAAGCACCGGAGCCACAGGTCCGGTTCCTCGGCGCTTCGATCCATCGTCCGTCCTTCGTCCTGGTAGGTCATGTGCCTGCCGGCAACGTAACGGAGGTTAGGCAGCCCGAATCGGTGGCGGCCACCCCTAGCCACCCCCTACAACCCCCAGAGATCCTCCCAGCCACCCCAGATCCGCTGCCTCGGGGTGGGCAGCAGCCGGTAGAAAGTGCTGCATGAGATCTTCCGGACAGGCACCAGGCAGGCTCATGGCGACAAGTGATCTTCACGTGGCCTATCCGGAGAACCGGCGCATCGTGGCCGACATGCGTCCCCAATCCGACGACGACTGGCTCATCGTCGCCGGAGATGTCGGCGAGATTACCGAGGACTTCACGTGGGCGCTGACCCTGCTGCGAGAACGATTCGACACTGTTATCTGGGCACCGGGGAATCACGAACTCTGGACCCCTCCCAGCGACCCCGTCCAGTTGCGCGGGGAGGAACGCTACCGCCACCTCGTGGACATCTGCCGCGGGCTCGGCGTCCTCACCCCGCAGGACCCCTATCCCGTGTGGGACGGACCCGGCGGCCCTGTCACCGTCGCCCCCCTCTTCGTCCTGTACGACTACAGTTTCCGGACCCCCACCGCCATGACCAAGGAGCAAGCGCTCACCCAGGCCTACGAGGCCGGTGTGGTGTGCACCGACGAGATGCTCCTGCACCCCGACCCCTACCCGAGCCGCGAGGCGTGGTGCCACGCCCGGCTGGTGGAGACCGAGCGCCGGCTCGCCGAGCGCGATCCCGAGCTGCCGACCGTACTGGTCAACCACTTTCCCCTGGTACGGGATCCGACAAGGGTCCTGTACCACCCGGAGTTCGCCCAGTGGTGCGGAACCGAACAGACCGCCAAGTGGCATGTGCGGTTCGACGCCAAGGTCGTGGTCTACGGCCATCTGCACATCCCCCGCACCACCTGGCACGACGGAGTCCGCTTCGAGGAGGTCTCGGTCGGCTACCCCCGCGAGCACCGGCAGCGCGGCATGCCCCGAGGCGTCCTGCGCCAGATCCTTCCGGCGGTGACCGCCTCGTGATCGACCAGCTGCTGCCCGCCGCGGTCGCCTCCGCCTGGGCCCGGGAGGACCTCCCCGGCACCCGCCTCTTCCCCGAGGAGGAAGCGGCACTCGGCGACGCCGTCGACAAACGCCGCCGCGAGTACACCACCGTACGGGCCTGCGCCCGCAGAGCCTTCACCCAACTCGGCATGGCGCCGGTCCCGGTCGTCCCCGGCCACCGCGGGGCACCGCAGTGGCCGGACGGTCTGGTCGGAAGCATGACGCACTGCGTCGGCTACCGTGCCGCCGCCCTCGCCCGGGCCTCCGACGCCCTCGCCCTGGGGATCGACGCCGAGCCCCACCAGCCCCTGCCGGAGGGGGTCCTCGACGTCGTCGCCCGGCCCGAGGAACGCTCCTGGATCGCAGGGCAGGGCAACGGTCCCGGAGTGTGGTGGGACCGGCTGCTGTTCGGCGCCAAGGAAGCCGTCTTCAAGGTCTGGTACCCACTCACGGGCCGCGAACTGGACTTCGACGAGGCCGTCGTCGATTTCCGTCCCCGGGAAGTCACCCCGGGACACGCGTCGGGTGTCTTCGACGCCCGGCTGCTGGTGCCCGGTCCACGCATGCTCACGGAACTCTCCGGCCGCTGGCTGGTACGGGACGGCCTGTCCGTCACCGCGATCTTCCTGCCCGCTCGGCCACCCGTACACGGGTGACGGCTGCGGAAAAGGGTTCCACTCACTGTTGCGGTCGTGTGGTGCGCGCCGAGCGTGCCACGGGGGACCTCGCGATCGACGGAATCGCATCATGTTTTCGTAGGGGTGAGGCAGTTATGGAGTTCTTGTTGTTAGGTCCCCTGGTCATCCGGTCGGGCGGGAACGAGTTGAGAGTGCCCGCCGCGAGACAGCGGGTGATCCTCGCCGCCCTCGTGCTCAACGCGAACCGAGTGGTCCCGGTGGACAACATCGCGAGCTTTGTCTGGGACGGCACCCCGCCGCCCAGCGCCGTCGCCACGATCCGCACCTATGTCATGAGGTTGCGTCAGGTCCTGGGCAGGGCAGGGAGGGCGAGGATCACCACCCGAGCGCCCGGCTATCTGATCGAACTGGAGGAGGACGAGACCGACCTCGGACGGTTCACCGCCCACCGGAAGACCGCCGACACCCTCGTCCAGGCGGGCCGCACCGCGGAAGCCGCCGAGGAACTTCGCAGGGCGCTCGCCCTGTGGCGGCACGACCCGCTGATGGACATACCCTCGCGCACTCTTCAGGACATGGAGGTCTCTCATCTGCAGCGGCTCCATCTGCAGACCCGCATCTGGTGCGTGGACCTCGACCTCGAACTGCAGCGCCATGCCGAGATCCTGCCCGAGCTGTGGCAGATGGTGCGGGAACACCCGCTCCACGAGGGGCTCATCGGCCGTCTCATGCTGGCGCTGTTCCGCTCGGGCCAGCAGCCGGAGGCCCTCGACCTGTTCCAGCGGACCCGCGCCGCGCTCATCGATCAGCTCGGCACCGAGCCCGGCTCCGAACTACGGGCCGTCCAGCGGCGCATCCTGTGCGCCGAGGACGAGCCGCCGCGGCACCGGGCCGCCATCGAGGAGCGCCCCGAGGTACACGGCGGCCCCGGCCGGCCCTGGCCCGGCTGGCCGACCCCCGCCCAACTGCCGCAGGGTGTAGCGGACTTCACCGCCCGCGGCCGGGAGACCGCCGTGCTGGGACGGCTGCTGCGCGGCACGCCGCCCGCCGCGGACCCGGGCACCACGGTCGTGATCAACGGTGCCGCCGGCATCGGCAAGACCGCGCTGGCACTGCACGCGGCCCACTCCGTCCGCGGTGACTTCGCCGACGGACAGGTCTACGCGGACCTGGAGGGCAGCACGGGGAACCCCGCGCAACCCGCCGAGGTCCTCACCCGGTTGCTCGTCGGCCTCGGGGTACCCGATGTGGCGGTGCCGAGAACGATGGTCAACCGCACCTCCCTCTTCCGGTCCCTGGTCGCCGACCGCCGCATGCTCATCGTGCTCGACGACGCCGCGAGCACCGCCCAGGTCCGCCCCCTCATCCCCGGCAGCGGCGGAAGCCGGGTGATCGTCACCAGCCGCTACCGGCTCGCCGACCTCGAAGGGGTCCACGACGTCACCCTGGACGCGCTCGACGAGGAAGCCTCGCTGCAACTGCTGGAACGATTCGCCGGCCGTTCCCGCATGGACGCCGAACGCCCCGCCGCACACCGGCTCGTCGAAGCGTGCGCCGGTGTGCCGCTGGCCCTGCGCATCGTCGGCACCCGGCTGCGCTCACGACCCCGCCGCAGCCTCGGAGCCCTGGCCCACCGCCTGCTCGAACAGCGGCGCCTGCTCGACGAACTGCACATCGGCGACCTGTCGGTCCGCGCCGGACTCGACGCGGGATACGCCGCCCTGCGCGGCCGGTCCGTGCACGGCATCGATCTCGCGGCGGCGTTCCGCAGACTCGGCGCGGGCAACATGCCGTACGTCCGCGGCGAAACCGCGGCGGTGCTGCTGGGTTGTTCCCAGGAGAACGCCGAGGACGTGCTCGACGTGCTGGTCGACGCACACCTGCTGCGCGAGCACGACCACTCCCGCTACCACCTCGACGCCCTGGTGCGCGCGTACGCCCGTGAACGCGCCGACGCCGAGGAGCGTCCGGAGCACCAGGTGGAGACACTGCGCTGCCTGCTCCGGTGGTATCTGCACACCCTCGTCCGGAGCGTTCGCCCGGGCCGGGCGGGGGAGCCGGAAGGCACGTACCTACTGCGCCCGCCGACCGTGAACTGGACGGACGACGACCGCGCCGGACTCGTCGAGGCCCTCGCCGAGGCGGAGCGGACCGGCGTCGACCTGGTCGGCCGCCGGCTGGTCGGTGAACTACGGGCACGGCTGCCACAACTCGTGGCGCCCCGGGCCGCGTCCGGGTGAACCCCGGGCGGCCGTGGACCGCCGCCCGGCCCGTCCTCCCGGACGTCGCCGCCCTCCCCGCTCGCCAGCCCTTCGCCTTCCCCTCTTCCCCGCCTCTCGCCGTCCCCCCTCCCCCCCCACCTCCCGCAGCCGTCCTTTTCGTGCTGCCGCCCCCTCGGCCGGTCCGCGCCCGCCCGCGGACCGCCCAGTGACGACAATTGAGGAGCCCCCCATGGACCCCTTGGCCGAAGCCGTGCTTGCCGGCGCGCCCCCCGACCGGCTGGCGAAGGAACCCCTGCCCACCGAGTACACCGCCGCGCATCTGCGCGCCGAGGACGTGGACGTGTTCGGCGACGCCGCCGACCGGGACGTACGCCGCACCCTCCGGGTCGGTCCCGTACCCATGCCCGAACTGGCCGTGGACGAAGTACTGATCGCCGTGATGGCCAGCTCCATCAACTACAACACCGTCTGGTCGGCGACCTTCGAACCCGTACCGACCTTCACCTTCCTGCGCAGACTGGGCCGCCAGGGCGGATCCGCCGCCCGGCACGACCGGCCCCAGCACGTCGTCGGATCGGACGCCGCCGGGGTCATCGTCCGGACGGGTGCCGGGGTACGGCGCTGGCAGGTGGGCGAGCACGTCGTCGTCAGCTGCGTCCAGGTGGACGACCAGGAACCCGCCACCCACGCCGACGGCATGCTCGGTGCCGAGCAGCGCATCTGGGGTTTCGAGACGAACTTCGGCGGACTGGCCCACTACGCGGTGGTGCGGGCCAGCCAACTGCTCCCCAAGCCGGGCCACCTCACCTGGGAGGAAGCCGCCTCGACGATGCTGTGCGCGGCCACCTCCTACCGGATGCTCGTCAGCGACCGGGGCGCCCGGATCAAACAGGGCGACATCGTGCTGATCTGGGGCGCCACCGGCGGACTCGGCGCCTACGCCGTCCAGCTGGTGAAGAACGCCGGCGGCATCGCCGTGGGTGTCGTCAGCACGGAGGAGAAGAGCCGACGGGCGCGGGCGCTCGGCTGCGACGTCGTCATCAACCGCGCCGACATCGGCCTGGACGGCGATCTCGCCGACGACCCGGACGCGACCATAGAGGCCGGCAAACGCCTCGGCAGGATCATCCGCGCCGAGACCGGCGAGGACCCGCACGTCGTGTTCGACTACATAGGCAGGGCCACGTTCGGTATCTCGGTCTTCGTCGTCCGCCGCGGCGGCACCGTGGTCACCTGCGGATCCAGCACCGGCTATCAACACCGCTTCGACAACCGGTACTTGTGGATGCACCTCAAACGGATCGTGGGCAGCCACGCCGCGAACCTCCAGGAACAGGCCGAGTGCAACCGTCTGTTCCGCCTCGGCCACCTCGTTCCGGTGCTCTCCGCCGTCCACCCGCTCGCCGAGGTGGCGGAGGCCGCCCGGCTCGTACAGACCAACCGGCACACCGGCAAGGTCGGCGTCCTGTGTCTTGCGCCCCGGCCCGGGCTCGGGGTGACCGATCAGGCCCTGCGGGACCGTGTGGGCGAGGACCGGCTGAACCTGCTGCGCGACGCCGCTCCGGCGACCCCCGGGCCCGAGCCGGTCGTCACCGGACGAGA
This sequence comes from Streptomyces neyagawaensis, assembly GCF_023516595.1. Classification (GTDB taxonomy): domain Bacteria; phylum Actinomycetota; class Actinomycetes; order Streptomycetales; family Streptomycetaceae; genus Streptomyces; species Streptomyces neyagawaensis. The sequence continues at coordinate 83,294 of NZ_JAMGBG010000005.1, forward strand.
AGGGACCGGTCGATGAACGCCATCCAGAAGGTCGCAGTCGTGGGCTGCGGCGTCATGGGCTCGGGCATCGCCCACGTCTGCGCCCTCGCCGGAGTCGACGTCGTGGTCGCGGGGTCCTCGCCCGCATCGCTCGCCAGGGGCAGGGCACGGCTCACCGGCTCGCTCGACCGGGCGCTGGGCAAGGGCCGGATCACCGACCGGGACCACGAGAACGCCCTGGCCCGGGTGTCGTACACCAGTGACCTGGCGGAACTGGCCGACCGGCAGCTGGTCATCGAGTCGATCAGCGAGGACGAGCAGGCCAAGCGCGACCTGTTCGCCAGGCTGGACCAGGTGCTCCAGGACCCCGAGACCATCCTCGCCTCCAACACCTCCTCCCTCTCGGTCCTCAGACTCGCCCGGGCCACCGCCGACGGCGGCCGGGTGTTCGGCGTCCACTTCTTCAACCCGGTGCCCGCACTTCCGCTGGTCGAGCTGGTCCCCACGCTCCTCACCCGGGAGAAGACAGCGGTACGGGCCGAGGAATTCGTGACGGACATCCTCGGCAAGCGCGTCATCCGGTCCCCGGACCGCGCCGGCTTCACGGTCAACGCCCTGCTCATTCCGTACCTCCTGGCCGCGGTACGCATGGTGGAGGCGGGCCACGCGTCGGCGGAGACGGTGGACGACGCCATGACGCTGGGCTGCTCCCACCCGATGGGTCCGCTGCGGCTCGCCGACCTGATCGGGCTCGACGTGGTCACCTCCATCGCGGAGGCCCTCCACGAGGAGTTCCGCGAGCCCCAGTACGCCCCGCCACCGCTCCTACGGCGCCTGGTCGAGGCCGGCATGCTGGGCCGCAAGACGGGCAGGGGCCTCTACGACTACGCCCCTTGACCGACAGCGCGGACGAGGTGGGCGCCGTCCGCCACGCGGGACACCCCTTACGGCACGGTGAAGAGGACCTTGTTCTCGTCCGCGGCGGGGGCCGCCTGCTTGAGCGTGGCCCTGACGCTCGATCCGAGCTGGAGCTCCAGGCCGTTGGTCGACTCGACCTTGGCCAGCACGGCGGGGTCGGCCAGGAACACCTTGCCCTCGCGCGGCCTGCCCCGCTCCGCGTCGGTGTCGATGACCGTGGCGTCGAACACCTCGCCCACGCGGTCCTTGAGCACCGCGGCCTCGGCCAGGTCCACGGTCTGCCGGTCCGCCGGGACGCCCTTCCCCCGGGCCATGTCGCACGGGAGGCAGGACAGGGCGTCGAGCACCCAGGTCGGCGGGGCCTTGTCCGCGCACGCCGCCACGCACAGCTCACCGGTGTAGCGGTCGACCAGGCGCCGCAGCGGAGCCGTGCAGTGGGTGTACGGGGCCGCGATCGCCGCGTGCGTCGTGTACTCCGGCAGTCGGCCGTCGCGGAAGACGGTGTACTCCGACCTCGGCATCGTGCCGGTGGCCTCGCTGAGGAAGGCCATGTGCTGCTGGTTCCGGGGATCCAGCTTGCGGACCAGCGTGGCGTACGAGATGCCGGGCCGCCAGACGATGCCCAGGGCCTTCGCGATGTCGTGCAGGCGCTTGACCACGTTCTGATCGGCCTGCTCCTTCTGGGTCCGCAGGATGCCGGTACCCGTGTCGAGCATGATCCGGGCCGCGGACATCCCGGTCATGAGGGAGATCTGCTCGTTCCAGCCCTCGACCGGCAGCGTCGCCACGTAGCGCAGCTGGAACGATCTGTCCTTGAGGGTGACCTCCTGGTCCGGCAGATTCACCGAGATGCCGCCGCGCGCGACCTCGACCGCCTCGCGCAGTTCGCCGATCTCCCGCAGCAGCTTGAGGGAATCCCCGGCCGTGCCGTTGTCGAGGGCCTGCTGGGCGCCCGCGTAGTCGAGCTGCCTCTGGCTGCGGATCATGGCCCGGCTCACGGACGAGTCGGTCAGGTTGCCGTGCGCGTCGAGGTCGTGCTGCCACAGCAGGGCGGGACGCTTCTCGTTCGGCAGCAGGCTGGCCTTGCTCTCGGACAGGACGGGCGGGTGCAGCGGCACCTTGAGGTCGGGGAAGTACAGCGTCTCGACCCGGTCGTGCGCCTCGGCGTCCACCGGGCCGCCGGGCTTGACGAAGGCCGCCACGTCCGCGATGGCGTAGTACACGCGGTAGCCGCCGCCGGGCCGCCGCTCCAGGTGCATGGCCTGATCGAGGTCCTTCGAGGTCGGCGGGTCGATCGTGAAGAACGGCAGGTCCGTCCTGTCGTTCTCGGGCAGGCGCGGGTGCTTCGCGGCGTCCTCGGCTGCCTTGAGCACGCGCTTGGGGAAGGCCAGGGGGACCTTCAGCTCCGCGCGGAGTTCCTCCAGAGCGGTGCGCAGAGCGTCCTGGGCCTCGGCAGACATGTGCATCAGGCGGCGTTGCATGCCCCGAGCGTAGGGCGGCGGTCCTGAACCGGCGCGGCGAGCGGGGCCGGGCGGCGGAGGGGACCGGGGCGACGGCGGCCGTTGCTGCCGAATCATTCGCGCAAGGGGTGACAGATGAATTCACCCGTCAGAGTTACCTTTTCTCGGGATTCATCGGTCTTTGCATGCCGAAGTCATGTAAGGAGCAGCATCCGCACATGGAGAATCCTGCATGCGACGGAACATCGTCGGCTGAGGAGATTTCGTCCCGAATCGGGGTGGTCTTCACGGCGGACTTCGCGTCCACCCGTCAATGGGTGGCAGGGCGTTCGTGGGCATATCCGAACGGCGGACCGATCAACCCGGGCGACAACAAACTGGATTACCTGACGGCGGACCCCGCATACAGCCGCTCGGGCACCTTCCGCGCCACGCTCCGCAAGGACGGTCGGTGGAAGACGGGCCTGCTCACCACAGAGGGGAGTGAGGAGGGTTTCACCGTCCGCGCGGGCGACGTTCTCGAGGCGCGGGTCAGACTGCCGCGCGAAATCGGGGCCTGGCCCGCCATCTGGACCTGGCGTGACGGCGATCAGGAGATCGATGTCTTTGAGTACCACCCCGACAACCCCGACCTCCTGGAGCTGACCAACCACGTCCGCGGCGCCAACCTCTACTACCGCGACTCCGCCATCCGCCCGGGCGCGTGGGTCGACCTTCGCGTCGAGTTCGGCGTGGGGTCCGTGATCTGGTGGGTGAACGGCAGCCAGGTGTTCGCCGACCGCCGAGGCGTGGGACGTGCCTGGTACGCCTACCTCATCGTCAACCTGTCTGTGTGCGCGGGCCGCTACCACCCCCGACCGGCTCCCCACGTCAAGGAGATGTCGTACGAGGTCCAGAGCCTGGTGGTGAGGCGGCCGGCGGCAGCGTTGTTGGAGGAGCTGTCCGACGAGACCGAGATCGAGGCTGAGGCGGTGGCCGACAGCGGCGGACCGTGAGTCGGGGGTGGCGAACAGCCGTTGGCGGCAGGCGCGACACCTGACGTGCGTGCCTGCCGCGTCGCGGCCTTTCAGTCCCGCGGTGCGACGCGGATACGGTTCCCGTCGGGATCGGCTGCGAGGAAGGTCAGCCCGAACCCCGCATCATGCGGCTCGCCCAGGATGGTGACCCCCTTGGAACTCCACTGCTTGAAGATCGCGTTGATCTCGTCGGGTCCACCGTCGAGGGCCAGACACACTTCACTGGTGCGCGGGACGTCCGGTGACAGATCCTCGAACTGGCCTGACCACAGGGCGAGGTCAGCGCCTGGCCCGAGGGCGAAGGTGATGTATCCCGGAGTCTCGAACGAGGGGCTCATGCCGAGGAGGTCGCCGTAGAAGCGCGCTGCGGCGGGGGCGTCGTTCACGTAGACGATGGACACCACGGATGTGGTCATGGCTGTTCCTTCTCGCAGGTCGGAGGTGCGGATCCACCAGCCTGACCGGGATATGCGCCGCATCGTGTCGCAATTCCTTGAAAAAATCGGTGGGTGACCCCAGATCGCTTCTTCACCCTGATGCTGCTCCTCACATCGAGGGATGCCGTGACCACACAGGAGCTCGCGTCAGCGCTCGGGGTGTCCCTTCGCACCGTCACCCGGGACCTGAACTGGCTCCGCGAGGCTGGTCTGCCGGTGTCCGCCCAACGGGGCCGTCTCGGGGGCGTGACCATGCTGCCCGGGTCCGGGCTCGACCTCACGCGACTCACGCCGGGCGAGCGTGATCATCTGTCGCTCACCGGGCTGGATGAGAGGCAGCGTGCGGAGCTCGACGCATCGGCCGAAAGCCGGCGCGCGCTCTCCAAGATCGCCGCTACGCAGTCATCACGTCGAGTTCATGAGCTCCTGCCGCTCACCGACGTAGTGCACGTGGACAGCCGTCCCTGGCGTCAGGCACAAGTTTCCGGCACGACTCCGGCTTCGCTGATCGGTGCGGTACGGCGAGGCCGCCGACTGCGGATCGAGTACGACAGCCCCCGCGAATCATGCGCACGCGACGTGGTCGTGGATCCCTACGGACTGTTCGCCAAGGCCGGCATCTGGTACCTCGTCGCCGACTGTGACCGAGTGCCATGGATGTACCGACTCGAACGGATCACGGCGTGGAAAGAGGTCGACCAGCCACGACGGATCCGCGAGAGGCAGACCCTGGCCACCGTCGCCGCGGCGCTCGTTGATCAGTGGGAACACGACCACGCGATAGAGGTCAGCGCCACCATCGACCGGACCCAGATCGAACGAGCGCGACGGATCTTCGGCCGACGACTCGTCCGGGACGACCATGAGGAATCCGCCATCGGCCACAAGGTGACGATCCGCTTCCTGCGTCTGGAGGATGTGCGAGCGCTACTGCCGTTCGGGAGCGCCATCACTGTGCACGGCCCCACCGAAGCCAGGGCTCACCTCCACGACCTCGCCGCCGCCCTTGCCCACCACTACGCGCCGTCACCCTGAACTGCCGACGGTGCCGTTGTAGCCGCGCGGAAGGTCAGTCGTCCCCGGTGGTCCGGCTCACCAGTGCGCCGTACGCCAAGTGCAGCGCGTCCGCGCCGGCCAGTGCAGCGAGGGCGCCCATGGCGGTCCGGGTTGCCCGCGGCCACAGCAACTGGCCGGCGGTCAGGGTGGACACCACCCAGACGCCCGTGCAGAACGGGCAGGTCACCAGCTCGCCGACGGTGCCCCTGCCGCCCTCCGCCTCCTCGTGCAGCTCGGCGGGGCCCTGCGGGCCGACGTACCGCGTGAAGGGCGCGCGCAGCGGACTGGTGACGGACGCCTTGCTCAGGAGCCTGCTGAGCCGGAAGGTGGCGACCGAGGTCAGGGCCACGTCCCAGGGCTGGGGCCGGTCGGGCAGGGGACGCCCGCGCAGCCGTACCGCCGTGGCCCAGGCCGCCGCGTACGCCCCGAATCCCGTCATGGACGCGAGATAGCCGCCCAGCGGCCGGTCGTGCCCTGCGGAGTACCGTCGACCGGTGCGCCGGACGAGCTCGCGCAGGCGAGGTGCGAGGCGGTCGTCAGCCGCCTTGTCGGCTACGGCGCCAACTGCGGTGTCATTCCCGTTGTCAAACGTGGGGGCCAGGGGATCCATGGGGCACACCCTCCTTCGCGGCGCCCGGTTCCCGCTCTGTCTCCCGGTCGGTGCGCGCGTGCTCGGCTCGGTCGTCCCGGCGCGGGCGTATCTCGACGCGGCCGTCGATGATCCGGGGGTCGGAGCGGCCGGGCCGTGGATCGAGCGGGACCACGGACAGCCAGCTGCCGACCGGCACCCGCATCGCCGGCGGATACACGGGGTGGCCAAGCCACGTTCCGTGCGGCGCGTCCCGGCCGCGACCGAGCGCCAGGACCCGGTTCTGCCGCAGCCGACGGCGTCGCGTCGTGGTCATGAGCAGCCGGGTCCCCATCTGCGCATACCGCAAACGGCCGGCAAGGCCGGATGGACCCCGGAAAACGGCAGGTCGTGGGGGCGCGCCAGGCGCACACCCGCCGGGTGTGCGCCGTAGGAGGGGACCGCCGCCCCTCCTCACCCTTGCGGGAGCCGGAGCCCGGGTCGCGCGCCGACCGGCGTCGCGGCGGTCGCTCGGTCGGCGGCTCAGCGAGGACGGGGCGGGCATCAGGATCCCGGCGCCGCTCCCGGACCGGCCGCGGCTCGCGGAGGCCGCGGACCCGGGCCACCCACCGCCCTGCGCGTCACCGTCCGCCGCTCAGGCCCCCTTTCACCAGCCCGTCAGCAGCAGATGGTTGAGGAGCAGGGCCAGGGTCGCCTGGGCGGTCAGCCAGGCGCGGGGGCGGTCGAGGAAGGCGCCCGCCGCGAGCAGCCACATCGCGAACGGCAGCCAGATCCGTTCCGTCTCCGCCTTGCTCATCCCGGACAGGTCGGCGACGAGCAGCATGCACAGGGCCGCGCCCAGCAGCAGCCCCAGACGGCGCTCGACGGCGGGCGAGGCGCCCCACCGGGCGAGGGCGACGCCCGCGCGGCGCAGGCCGGCCACCGTCGCCGGGCCCACGACCAGGACCGTGCACGCGAGATTGGCCCACACCCAGTAGCCGTACGGGCGGAAGCCGCCCGCTCCCTGGTGGTAGCGCTCCACCAGCAGGCGGTACGCCTCCCACCAGTCGAAGCCCACCACGGTGAACGCCACCGGGACGACGCAGAGCCCCCCGATCACGTACGGGACGACCGCCCGGCGTCGAGTGCCGAGGAACAGGACGGCCGTGACCAGCACGGCGAAGAGCGTGAGGCCGTACGACAGGTACACCGTGAGGCCGAGGAGGAGGCCCGCGGCGAAGGCGGTCGTCCGCGGCCGGTGCCCGGTCACCGCGAGGGCCAGGAACGCCACGGCCCAGGCGGCGACCGCAGCGAAGTACCCGTCCGCCGACGTCCCCGCCCACACCGCCGCCGGGGACAGCACGAGGAACGGGGCGGCACGGCGCGCCAGGGCCTCGCCCGTGAGCGTCCGTACGGTGACCAGGACCGCGGCCGTGGTGGCCGCCCCCACCGTGATGACGAAGACACCCGCCCAGGCACCGCCGCCCAAGCCGATCCGGTCGAGGAGGACGAAGGTGAGCGTGGCCCCCGGTGGGTGGCCCGCCACGTGCGGGGGCCAGTGGTCGGGGGAGCCGAGCAGGATGTGCCGGGTGAAGTCCCGCAGGGTGCGGGGGATGTCGTCGAAGCGGTCGATGACCCGGAGGTACTCGTACCGGGTCGTCAGTCGGCGGGCGATCCCGCGGTGCCAGCCGTCGACCAGGGCGAGGGAGAACGTCCACGCCGTGGCGGTGGCCCACGCGGTCCACAGCAGGGGCCGCCAGGGCAGCCGGGCGGCCAGGGCCGGGCCGTACGCCACGACGGCGACGGCCACGGTGAGCGCGGCGGGCGTGCCCGGGCCGGCGTGGGGCAGCCAGTTGGCGTACAGGGGCGGCCACCCCACGTGCAGGACGTCCTTGGCGCGCTTGACGGCGACGCCGACCAGCGCGGCCGTCACGACGAGCAGCGCGGCGGCGGCGACGGTGTACAGGTCGCGGCGGAGATCGCGGTTCACGCTCCGAGACGTTAGGCCGGACAGCGGCCGGTGCCCGCCCGACGGGCGCGGACGTCAGCGTTTCGTCATGAGTCGCGCGCCCCCGCACGGGGTGCCCCGGGCCTAGCGTCGTGGCATGGAACGGTCTCCTACCTCGCCCGCCTTCTGGCGCAGCCCCCTGCGCGGCCCCTGGTTCACGTCCCTCCTCGGCGTGGTCCTCCTCGCCGGGATCACCGTGCTGTTCGTGACGGGACTGCTGTCGTACGCCGCGTACAACCCGGATCTGTCGCCGGTCAACGACAAGACCCCGGACAAGGGCCTCCTCGGCTTCTACCTGTTCCCCTGGCCGACGGACCCGCCCTGGCTGTACCGGCTCACCCAGGGCGTCCATGTCACGCTCGGGATCGCGCTCGTCCCGGTGCTGCTGGCCAAGCTGTGGTCGGTGGTGCCGAGGCTGTTCCAACTGCCCCCGGTGCGGTCCGTGGCCCACGCCCTGGAGCGGCTCTCGCTGCTCCTGCTCGTCGGCGGTGTGCTGTTCGAGTTCGTGACCGGTGTGCTCAACATCCAGCTCGACTACGTCTTTCCCGGCTCCTTCTACCCCCTGCACTTCTACGGGGCGTGGGTGTTCTTCGCGGCGTTCGCCGTCCATGTGGCGCTGAGGGCGCCGACAGCCGTACGCAACCTGCGCCGGATGCGGGCGGGCGAGGAGGACGGGGCTCCGCCACCGGGGCCACGGGCGGGCGGAAGGGAAGGGGTCGCGCCCCCGGTGTCGGCGGAGGAACCCTCGCTGGTGTCCCCGGACCCGGCCGAGCCCACCGTGTCGCGGCGCGGTGCCGTGTGGCTGGTCGGGGGCGGATCACTGCTGCTGCTCGGGACGACCGTCGGGCAGAACTTCGACGGACCGCTGCGGCGCACGGCCCTCCTCGCCCCGCACGGCGGTGCCGAGCCGGGCAGCGGACCGAACGGCTTCCAGATCAACAAGACGGCCGCGGCGAGAGGGATCAGCGCGGCGGAGACGAGCGAGGAGGCATGGCGCCTGGTCGTCACCGGGCCGTCCGGCACCGTCCGGCTGAGCCGCGCCGAACTGGCCGAACTGCCCCTGCACAGCGCGGCACTGCCCATCGCCTGCGTCGAGGGCTGGTCCACCTCCGACCAGTGGTGGCGGGGCGTACGGCTGCGGGACCTCGCCGCACTCGTCGGACACGAACCCGGGACCGCCCCCGACGTCCTGGTGGAGTCCCTCCAGCGGCACGGCGCCTTCCGCCGCGCCGCCCTGCGCGCCAACCAGGTCCGCGACCCCCGCTCCCTGCTCGCCCTGGACGTGAACGGCGAGCGGCTGTCCCCGGACCACGGCTACCCCGCGCGGATCATCGTGCCCGCCGCGCCCGGAGTCCTCAACACCAAGTGGGTGGCACGGATGACGTTCGGAGACCTGTGATGGCCACGCACCGGCTGCCGCTCGGCAGCCCCCTCCAACTGCTGCTCCTGGCAGGCTCGTTCGCGCTCGCCGGGTACGCCGGGGTGCGGCTGCTCGCGGACGACTGGTTCGGTGTCGCGCTGTGGTTCGTGGGAGCCGCGGTGGTGCACGACCTCGTCCTGCTGCCGCTGTACGCGGCGGCGGACCGCGCGCTCGTCCGGGCGGCGGACACGGCGGGGCCCCGCGCGGCGGACACGGCCGGGCCCCGCGAGGAGGCGGCCGGGCCCCGCGCGGGGGCGGCGGCCACGCCGCCCCCGGTACGGCGGGCGCGAGTCATGTACGTGCGGGTGCCCGCCGCCCTGTCCGGGCTGCTCCTGCTGGTGTGGTTCCCGCTGATCAGCGGGCGGGTCGCGGACCGCTACGCGTCCGCCACCGGGATGTCGGCCAGTGGCTTCCTCGGCCGCTGGCTGCTGATCACGGCCCTGCTGTTCGGGGGTTCGGCGCTGCTGCTGGTGCTGCGGGCCCGCAGGGCGACGAAGGACCGCCCGCCCGCCGTCCACTGATCGGCGGCACGCCAGCCGAGGCGGCGGGCGTGCCGCAGCAGCGCCGGTGTGCCGAGCCGCGCCCACGGGAACGCGGCCTCGGCACCGACGTCGGGCCCGGCGCTGCTCACGAGGCGGACCTCGGCCCGCTCGTCCACATCCATCGGCACCGTCTCCGCGATCAACAGACCGCCGGAGCACAGCAGTTGGGCCAGACGGCGCAGCAGGGCGGCAGGGTCGCCGCCGATGCCGAGGTTGCCGTCGAGGAGCAGCGCGGTGTCCCAGCGGCCCTCGCCGGGCAGCGGCTCGAACACCGAGCGGGTGAGGGCCTGGCCGCCGAGTCGCCGGGTACGGGCGACGGCGGCCCGGCTGACGTCGACGCCGAGCACGGGCCGCCCGCGGGCGGCGAGTTCGGCGACCAGCCGCCCCGGCCCGCACCCCACGTCGAGGACGGCGCCCTCGCACCGCTCCAGGACCTGGAGGTCCACCTCGTCGGCGCGGGCGCACCACCGTTCCACCTCCAGGGGCAGCATCCAGCCGTCGCCCCGGCGCAGGAACAGCGGGCCCCGGCCGGCGCGCAGGGCGTCGGAGTAGGGATCGCAGGCCCAGGCCGGGTCCGAGTGCCGGGCCGGATCCGTGGGCCGGGTCGGGTCTGAGGGCCGAGCCGGATCCGAGGGCCGGATCGGTCGCCGCATGGTGTCCTGCCCGTGCCCGCTCATCGGCCGCTGACCGCTCGCAGCCGGGTCAGTTCCGCCGCGAACCGGCCGTGCGGCGCGACCGCGGCGACGGCCTCGGCGTCGTCGGCCGTGTCGACGTCCCGGAGGGCCGGCAGGTCGCGGACCCGCAGACCGGCGGCGGTCAGCCGGGCCCGCTGGACGGCACCGGTGACGGACGTCGACATGGGAACCCCCCTCAGCAGCTCCGGGTCCGGTGCGGCGAGCCCGAGGGCCCAGAAACCGCCGTCCTCCGCCGGACCGAAGTACGCGTCGCAGCCCGCCAGGTCCACGGTCATCAACTCCGGGGTGAGCTGCGGGGTGTCCATGCCGACGAGCAGGGCGGGGCCGTCGCAGCCGGCGAAGGCGGCGGCGAGCCGTTCGTCCAGCCCGCCGCCCCGCTGCGGTACGACGTCGAAGCCGGGCGGCAGCCAGGGGCCCGGCTCCCCGTCCAGGACCAGGACACGACGGTCCGCGGGCGTCGCGGCCACCGCGTCCAGGGTGTCCGCGAGGGCGGCCTCGGCGAGCGCCGCCGCCTCGGCCGGGGTGAAGGGCGGGCACAGCCGGGTCTTCACCCGGCCCGGCCTCGGCTCCTTGGCGATCACGAGGAGCGTGGTCATCGGCCGGCCCCCTCCGCCTCGACGGGCGCCGGCGTCTCGTTGAGGACGCGACTCATGTCCCGTACCGCCTGCCAGGTGCCCCGCCAGGTCCCCGTCACCTTCGAGGCCCCGGTGCGCGGCCGGTACGGCACGTCGTGCTCGGTGACGCGCCAGCCCGCGTCGGCGGCACGCACCACCATCTGCAACGGATAGCCGCTGCGCCGGTCGGTCAGGCCGAGGGCGAGGAGCGGTTCGCGGCGGGCGGCGCGCAGCGGGCCCAGGTCGTGCAGGCGCAGCCCCGTGCGGCGGCGCACCATCCGGGCCAGCGCCAGATTTCCGGCCCGGGCGTGCGCGGGCCACGCGCCCCGGCCCTGCGGACGTCGCCTGCCGAGCACCAGGTCGGACCGCCCGTCCGCGACCTCGGTGACGAAGGGGACGAGGAGGGACGGGTCGAGGGAGGCGTCGCAGTCGCAGAAGCACACGATGTCGGCCGTCGCGGCGGTCAGCCCGGCATGGCAGGCCGCACCGAAGCCACGGCGCGGTTCATGGATCACATGCGCGCCCAACGAGCGGGCGACGTCCGCCGAACCGTCGGTCGAGCCGTTGTCCACGACCAGGGCGCGCCAGCCGGCCGGGATCCTGGCCAGCACCCAGGGCAGGGCCTCCGCCTCGTTCAGACAGGGCAGCACGACGTCGACGCCCGAAGGCGGGGGAGAGGTAGTCACGGCTTTCACCCTACGAGGACGAACTTCGCATAACGGGCGCCGTCTCCTTACGAAACACGGACGTCGACGGCCTCCTCCCGGTCCGCGCCGCCCGAACGCCCGGCGAGGTGCGAGGCTGACCGCATGGAACAGCAACCGAGCCCCCCGGCGGCCGCGCGCGTCCTGGTGGTGGACGACGACCCCACGGTCGCCGAGGTCGTCACCGGATACCTCGACCGCGCCGGATACGCGGTGGACCGCGCCGACGACGGCCCGGCCGCGCTGGCCCGCGCCGCCGCGCACTGGCCCGACCTGGTCGTGCTGGACCTGATGCTGCCCGGCATGGACGGCCTGGAAGTGTGCCGCAGGTTGAGGGCGCGCGGTCCGGTCCCCGTCATCATGCTCACCGCGCGCGGCGACGAGGACGACCGCATCCTGGGGCTGGAGGTCGGCGCCGACGACTACGTCACCAAGCCGTTCAGCCCGCGCGAACTGGTCCTGCGCGTCGAGTCCGTGCTGCGCCGCGCCCGGCCCGCACCCGACGTCCGGGTCCTCAGCTCGGCCGGTCTCCGCCTTGACCCGGCCGCCCGCCGCGCCACCCGCGACGACATCGAACTCGCCCTGACCCTCCGTGAGTTCGACCTCCTCGCCTTCTTCCTCCGCAATCCGGGCCGCGCGCACAGCCGTGAGGACCTGATGCGCGAGGTGTGGGGCTGGGACTTCGGCGACCTCTCCACGGTCACCGTCCACGTCCGCCGACTGCGCGGCAAGATCGAGGACGACCCGGCGCGACCGCGGCTGATCCAGACGGTGTGGGGCGTCGGCTACCGCTTCGACCCCACGCGCACACCCGCCGACGGCGACGCGCAGCACGCCCCCTCCGAGGGCGGGAAGGACTGACGATGCGCGACACCCTGCTCATCGCCCTGTACGCGTTCCTCGGCGCCGTCGCCGCCGGAGGGCTGGGCGCGCTGGCGCTGTGGCCGCTGCGCCGCCGTTCGCTCACCGCGTCGCTCACCGTCGTGGCCGCCGTCGCCGTGACTGCCATGCTCGCCGGCACCCTCGCCGTCGCCTGGGCGATGTTCCTCTCCCCGCACGACCTGACCGTCGTCACCACGGTCGTCGCCATGGCCGCCGTCGTCTCCCTGGCCACCGCGCTGCTCCTCGGCCGCTGGGTCGTCGCCCGCAGCCGCGCCCTCCAGATCGCCGCGCGGTCCTTCGGTGACGGCGGCGACTTCACCGCCCCCGACGGCCCGGCCACGGCCGAACTCGCCGCGCTCAGCGCCGAGTTGGCCGCCACGAGTGCCAAGCTCGCCGCGTCCAGGGAACGCGAGCGCGCCCTGGAGTCCTCCCGGCGTGAACTCGTCGCCTGGATCTCCCACGACCTGCGCACGCCCCTCGCGGGTCTGCGCGCCATGGCCGAGGCACTGGAGGACGGGGTCGCCGCCGACCCCCACCGCTATCTCCGGCAGATCCGTACCGAGGTCGAGAGCCTCGACGGCATGGTCGGCGACCTCTTCGAGCTCTCCCGCATCCACGCGGGCAGCCTGACTCTGTCCTTCTCCCGGATGTCCCTGTACGACCTCGTCGGGGACGCCCTGGCGGGCGCCGACCCGCTCGCCCGGGAGCACGGTGTGCGGCTCGCCGCCGCGCGCGTCGAACCCGTACCGGTCGAGGTCGACGGCAAGGAGATGAGCCGGGTCCTCGCCAACCTGCTGGTCAACGCGATCCGCCGGACCCCCGCCGACGGCACGGTCGCGGTGGCGGCCGAGCGGTCCCCGGACGGCGTGGTGCTCTCCGTGACCGACGGCTGCGGCGGCATCGCCGAGGAGGACCTGCCGCGTGTCTTCGACACCGGCTGGCGCGGCACCCACGCCCGCACACCCCCGGCCGGCGCGGGCCTCGGCCTCGCCATCGTCCGCGGAATCGTGGAGGCCCACCGGGGGCACGCCTCCGTACGCAACATCCCCGGCGGCTGCCGCTTCGAGGTGGTGCTGCCCGCGGCCGCTTCCTGAAAGCGGGCAGCACCACCGGTCCAGGGGGCCCTACGCCCCGCGCATCCCGGCCCGAGCGAACTCCCGCATCCCCTCGGCGAACCCGACCTCCGGCTTCCAGCCCAGTTCGGCCCGCAGTCGTCGCGAGTCGGCGGTGATGTGCCGGACGTCGCCCAGCCGGTACTCCCCGGTGACGACCGGGTCGGGTCCGCCGTGCGCGGCGGCCAGCGCCCGCGCCATCTCCCCGACGGTGTGCGGCTCGCCGCTCCCGGTGTTGTACACCGTGAGGACGCCGGCGGGCGTGTCCGCCTCCAGCGCCGCCACGTTGGCCGCCGCCACATCCCGGACGTGGACGAAGTCCCGCCGCTGACGGCCGTCCTCGAACACCTGGGGCGCCTCACCGCGTGCGAGCGCGGAACGGAAGAACGACGCCACCCCCGCGTACGGGGTGTCCCGCGGCATCCGGGGCCCGTACACGTTGTGGTAGCGCAGCGAGACGGCGGTTCCGCCCGTGGCCCGGGCCCAGGCCGCCGCCAGATGCTCCTGGGCGAGTTTCGTCGTCGCGTACACATTGCGCGGGTCGACCGGCGCGTCCTCCTCCACCAGCCCCGGCGACAGTTCGGCCCCGCACGCCGGGCACAGCGGCTCGAAGCGCCCGGCGTCGAGATCCGCGGTGTCCCGTGGCCCCGGCCGCACCACGCCGTGCCGCGCGCACACGTACCGTCCCTCCCCGTACACCACCATCGACCCCGCCAGCACGAGCCGCCGCACCCCCGCGTCCGCCATGGCGGTGAGCAGCACGGCGGTCCCCAGGTCGTTGCGCGAGACGTACTCCGGCGCGTCGGCGAACCCCGTGCCCAGGCCGACCATCGCCGCCTGATGGCACACGGCGTCCACACCGTCCAGCGCGCGGGCGACGGCGTCGCGGTCCCGTACGTCCGCGCCCGCGTCCACCGCCACGTCGAACACGACGGGCTCGTGGCCGTGTTCCGCCAACGCGTCGACGACATGGGACCCGATGAATCCGGCACCGCCGGTGACCAGTACTCGCATGCGGCCCACGCTAGAACCGGCCACCGACCGCACCCCAGGGCCACGCCCGGCACGTCACGCTTCCGTAAGACAGTGACGGTGGGACGGCGACGGTGGGACGGCGACGGCCGGGTCCGCGACGTAAGGGTTTCGTCATCGTCCTGGCCGGGTCGTGGGCACTGCGGACCGCCTTGAATGGAGGAGACGACACGGATGCTCGGTTGCACGGGCGCACGCACGGATCACGGAACAGGAAGAAGGAACGGCATGGCGCGCAAGCGGAGGACACCGCTGATCATCGGGCTGACGGCGATGGTGGTCGTGGCCCTGGCCGCCGGGCTGTACTGGTTCCAGCCGTGGAAGCTGTGGCAGGACGAGACGGTGACGGAAGCCCTGCCCGGTACGGTCGTGGACGTCTCCCGGGGCCCCGCGGCGGAGCCGGAGGAGTCGCACTCCCGCTCGGCGCCGACCGGACCCGTGACCGTGTCGAGCGGCGATCTGATCAGCCACGAGCACACGACGACGGGCACGGTGAGGCTGGTACGGCTCGCCGACGGCTCGCACGTGGTCCGGCTGGAGGGGCTCGACACCAGTAACGGCCCCGATCTGCGCGTGTGGCTGACCGACGCGCCGGTGAAGGAAGGGCGGGCCGGCTGGCACGTCTTCGACGACGGCGCCCACGTCAGCCTCGGAAAGCTCAAGGGCAACAAGGGAAGCCAGAACTACCCGCTGCCCGACGGCGTCGACCCCTCCCGGTACACCAGCGTCACCATCTGGTGCGACCGCTTCGACGTCTCCTTCGGCGCCGCCGCTCTCACCGACGAGGGGTGACCGCCGTGCAGGCACCGTCTGAGAAGCGGACAATACGAGCATGGGGCGTCGGCTCTCCGATGTGAGCGCACCAGCGCGGCTGGCCGGGCCGGACGAAGGCATCGGCCGGGACGAACTGGCGCTGGCCGCGCGCAATCACGGCCTGCCGCTGGAAGCCCTGCGGTACGACCTCACTCCGCCCGGACTGCACTACGTCCTCACCCACTACGACATCCCGTACGTCGCCGACGAGGCGTCCTGGGAACTGACCATCGGCGGCGGCGTCCGCCGTCCCCTGCGCCTCACCCCGGCGGATCTGCGCGCATACCCCGCCGTCACCCTGCGCGTCACCCTGGAATGCGCCGGCAACGGGCGGGCCCTGCTGACGCCCCGGCCGGTCAGCCAGCCCTGGCTGGTCGAGGCCGTCGGCACCGCGGAGTGGACGGGCGTCCCGCTGCGGCTGCTGCTCGCCGACGCCGGGGTCGAGGACGGTGCCGTCGACGTCGTCTTCACCGGCGCCGACCACGGGGTGGAGCGCGGTGTCGAACAGGACTACCGGCGCGCCCTCCCCGTGGACGTGGCTGTCGGCGACCGGGCCGACGTGCTGGTCGCCCACACGATGAACGGTGCCCCGCTGCCTCCCCAGCACGGCCGCCCGCTGCGCCTCGTGGTCCCCGGCTGGTACGGCATGGCGCACGTGAAGTGGCTGCGCGACATCACCGTGACCGACCGAACGTTCACCGGATTCCAGCAGACCGTGGCCTACCGGCTCCGGCAGCACCCCGAGGACGAGGGCGAGCCGGTCACCCGCATGGCACCGCGCGCCCTGCTGATCCCGCCCGGCTTCCCCGACTTCATGTCGCGGGCGCGGGTCGTCCGGCCCGGCGCTGTGGAGTTGGAGGGGCGTGCCTGGTCGGGGTGGGCGCCGGTGTCGCGGGTGGAGCTCAGCACGGACGGGGGACGCGGGTGGGGCGAGGCCGAGGTCGAGCCGACGGGCGCACACCGCTGGGCCTGGCGCCGGTGGCGCTTCGCGTGGACCGCCGTGCCCGGCGACCATCTCCTGATGGCACGGGCCACCGACGCCGAGGGCCGCACCCAACCCCTGGACCAGCCCTGGAACCGGGGCGGTTTCACCAACAACCTCGTCCAACGCGTACCCGTCGTGTGCCTGGAGCCCGGGAGCTGAACGCGGGAGAGCGGGCGGAGCGACTCAGTCGCCGGTCCCCTCCGCGAGGGTGTGGGCGACGAGGGCGTTGGCATGACCGTGACCCAGGTTGTGCTCGGTCTTCAGCCAGTTCACGAGTTCCATGTGCTTGGTCAGCGGCGAGGAGCGGATGAGGTCCTTCCACTCGGCGATCGGTCGGCCGTACTTCTTCTCGATGGAGGGGAAGTAGCTGGCAGGGCCCTTCACGGTGGCGGTCATGTCGATGATCCTGTCTGTCCGTTGCCTCGGGTCGGTGTCGTCGCTGATATGACCGAGCGGCCCTGCTCGAATCATCGGCCGACGCGTGTGCTCTGTGTCACATCGCGCGCTCGGTGCGGGGAGACGGCCGAACGGCCGCGTCAGCGCCGGGAGTTCGTGAGCGACGGCGGTCTCATCGCCAACGGCGGTGGTGCGGTGCCCGGACCACCACCCGGCCGTGGGCCTTCTGGCCGACCACTTCCACGCGCAGGATCACCGGCGTGTCGGAACTCGTCGGAGCAGGCCGGTACTTGACCTTGCTGTGCACCAGGTGCAGTCCGTCGGTGTCGACCACGACACCCGGCCTCGTGATCAGCTTCAGGGTCTTTCCCGTCATGTTCAGGTCGATGCGCAGGGTGTCGTGTGTGATCACCGCGTCGGTGAAGTCGAGCGTCACCGCGCAGAACGTCACCGCGAGTTGCAGTCTCCGCGGCACCACCCAGCGGCCCAGGCGCTCGACCGGGCCGCTGTGGACCTGCTCGATCCGCACCAGGTCCTTGGCCTCCGCTCCGGCCGCGCCGGCCACGGCCGACGCCGGCAGGTCGGCCGTGAGCGGGACCAGATCGCCCAGGGTCCGTGCCGACAGGGCCGCTTCCAGGCGCTCGTCCAGCTCCTCGGCGGTCAGCAGGCCGTCGCCCGCGGCGATGCGCAGCACGTCCACCACCCGGTCGCGGTCCGCGTGGGAGGCCCGCACCTCGGGCGACGACACGGCGCCGAGGCGCTTCCCGGTGGGTGAGATCTCTCCCGGCATGCTTCCGTCCTGCTCCTGTCGAATGCCTCGGCGCGACGCGGGCCGCGACGCGGGACCAGGCTAGCGCTATATCGCGATATGGATCCAGGGGTTGTCGCGTGTTCCGGCGGGTCGCGGGGCCGCGGAGTCGGAGGCGCGTCGAGGAAGCCCGCGCCGCCGTCAGGGGTCCGTCAAGGACGCCCGTGCGGCCGTTAGGGACTCGTCAAGAGCGGCCGCTTTCCGCCCGGACGGCGTTCTCCTCTAGGAGTCCGACGTACTTCCGCACCTCATCCAGGAGTTCGCGATGGTCGATGTGGCCTTCGTCGTCACCACGATCGCGGTGTTCGCGCCGGCGGCTCTCGTCGCCAAGGGGGTGACGAAGCTGTGACCGCCGAGAACGTCGTCGGCCTGGTCGTGGCCGTCGCCCTGCTCCGCCGCAACCTCACCATCTACGGCATCGTCGGACCGATCGCCCCCTTCGTCGGCATCAAGCTCATCGACCTGCTCATCTCTGACCCTGGTCACGGGCGTCCTCTACCCGCTGGCCGTCACCGGCGTCGCCCAGGCGCTGTTCCACAACAAGGCGAACGGCTCGGAGATCTCGTACGACGGGAAGGTCGTCGGTTCCTCGCTGATCGGCCAACAGGGCTACAGCCTCGACTCCTTCCAGCCCCGGCCGACGGGCGGTCTCGGCGAGAACCCGGTCGACACCCGTTACCAGCTGATCCTCTCGGGCGCGACCAATCTCTCCAGGTCCACCGGGTCGCCGAGCGGAACGGCCTGCCCGTGGCCCGGGTCCGGCACCTGGTCGACGAGCACACCGAGGACCGCACCCTCGGCTTCATCGGCGAGCCCCGGGTGAACGTCCTCGCACTCAACATCGCGCTCAAGGAACTCCTGGCCAAGAGCTGACCACCAGAGCCGACAACAGGAAGGCGCTCCCCGATGACCCGAGTGCTGGTCGTGGAGGACGACCCCCAGCTCGTACGCGCGCTCGTCATCAACCTGCGGGCCCGCCACTACGGGGTCGACGCGGCCCCCGACGGGACCACGGCCCTCCGGCTGGCGGCCGCGCACCGGCCCGACGTGGTCATGCTCGACCTCGGTCTGCCCGACATGGACGGCGTCGACGTCATCAAGGCCCTGCGCGACAAGGCCCTGCGCGGCAGAACCCCCGTCCCCATCCTCGTGCTGTCCGCGCGGACAGCCTCCGAGGACAAGGCCGCGGCCCTCGACGCGGGCGCCGACGACTACATCACCAAACCGTTCGCCATGGACGCGCTGATGGTCCGGCTGCGCGCCGCCGCCCGCCGTACGGAGGCCACCCCCGTCCCGTCCGGCGTGACGCGGGTCGAGACGGACGGCCTCACCGTCGACCTGGTCGCCAGGAAGGCCACCAGGGACGGGCACGACGTCCTCCTCACCGCGACCGAATGGCATCTGCTGGAGATCCTGATCACCAGCCCCGGCCGCCTCGTCCCGCAGAAGGACCTGCTGCGGCAGGTGTGGGGGCCGCCCCATGGCGACCCGGCCCCCTACCTGCGGGTGTACATGGCCCAGCTGCGCCGCAAACTGGAGGCGGACCCCTCCCGACCCCGTCACCTCATCACCGAGCCGGGGACGGGCTACCGCTTCGAGACGTGAGCCCTGCCCACCCCACGGCCGGAACCGCGCACGAGAGCAGCCCAGACCAGACGACAGCAGAGACGAGACCATGGCACGCGGGAAGCTCAGGATCTACCTCGGCGCGGCACCGGGCGTCGGCAAGACATACGCGATGCTGTCCGAGGCGCACCGCCGGACCGAACGCGGCACCGACTGCGTGGTGGCCTTCGTGGAGCACCACGGGCGGCCGCGCACCGAGGTGATGCTGCACGGTCTGGAGGAGGTCCCGCGCCGCGAGCTGGAGTACCGCGGCACGGTCTTCACCGAGATGGACGTCGACGCGGTCCTCGCTCGGCGCCCGCGGGTGGCGCTGGTCGACGAACTCGCGCACACCAATGTGCCCGGCTCCCGCAACACCAAGCGCTGGCAGGACGTGGAGGAACTGCTGGCGGCCGGGATCGACGTCATCTCCACGGTGAACATCCAGCACCTGGAGTCACTGGGCGACGTGGTGGAGTCGATCACGGGAGTGCGGCAGCGGGAGACCGTACCGGACGAGACGGTGCGCCGCGCCCACGAGATCGAGCTGGTCGACATGGACCCGCAGGCGCTGCGGCGGCGCATGGCGCACGGCAACGTCTACAAGCCGGACAAGGTCGACGCGGCGCTGTCCAACTACTTCCGCCCCGGCAACCTCACCGCCCTGCGCGAGCTGGCCCTGCTCTGGGTGGCCGACCGGGTCGACGAGTACCTGACGGAGTACCGCAGCGAGCACCGGGTGTCGACGATATGGGGCTCGCGGGAGCGCATCGTCGTCGGCCTGACCGGCGGTCCCGAGGGACGCACCCTCCTGCGGCGGGCGGCGCGGCTGGCGGAGAAGGGCGCGGGCGGCGAGGTCCTGGCCGTCTACATCGCCCGCAGCGACGGGCTGACCTCCGCCTCGCCCAAGGAACTGGCCGTCCAGCGCACCCTGGTCGAGGACCTGGGCGGCACCTTCCACCACGTCGTGGGCGAGGACATCCCGGCGGCGCTGCTGGACTTCGCGCGCGGCGTGAACGCCACCCAGATCGTGCTGGGTGTCTCGCGTCGCAAGAGCTGGCAGTACGTGTTCGGGCCGGGCGTGGGCGCGACGGTGGCCCGCGACTCGGGCCCCGACCTGGACGTCCATCTGATCACGCACGACGAGGCGGGCAAGGGGCGCGGACTGCCGGTGGCGCGCGGCGCCCGGCTCGGCCGGGCACGGATCGTCGCGGGCTGGCTCGTCGGCGTCCTGGGGCCCGTCCTGCTCACCCTGCTGCTCCGGCTCGGGCCCGACGCCGGTCTCGCCAACGACATGCTGCTGTTCCTCGCGCTGACGGTGGCGGCGGCCCTGCTCGGCGGTCTCCACCCGGCGCTCGCCTCGGCCGTGGTGGGCTGTCTGCTGCTGAACTGGTTCTTCACCCCACCCTTCCACACGCTCACGATCGCCGACCCCGAGAACATCCTCGCCATCGTGATCTTCGTCGGGGTGGCGGTGGCGGTGGCGTCCGTCGTGGACCTGGCGGCCCGGCGCACCCACCAGGCGGCCCGGCTGCGCGCGGAGTCGGAGATCCTCTCCTTCCTGGCCGGCAGCGTGCTGCGTGGCGAGACCAGTCTGGAGGCGCTGCTGGAACGCGTCCGGGAGACCTTCGCCATGGAGTCGGCGGCGCTGCTGGAACGGACGAGCGACGTCGACCCCTGGATACGCGCCGGCAGTGTGGGCCCGCGTCCCGCGGAGAGCCCCGAGGACGCGGACGTCGACATGCCCGTCGGCGACCACATGGCGCTCGCGCTGTCCGGGCGGGTGCTGCCCGCCTCCGACCGCCGGGTGCTGGCCGCCTTCGCCGCCCAGGCAGCCGTGGTCCTGGACCGTCAACGGCTGCGGCAGGAGGCCGACCGTGCCAAGGAACTCGCCGAGGGCAACCGCATCCGCACCGCCCTGCTGGCCGCCGTCAGCCATGACCTGCGCACCCCGCTCGCCGGGATCAAGGTGTCCGTGTCGTCGCTGCGCTCGGACGACGTGGAGTGGTCCAAGGAGGACCGGGCCGAGCTGCTGGCGGCGATCGAGGACGGCGCCGACCGCCTCGACCACCTCGTGGGCAATCTGCTGGACATGTCGCGTCTGCAGACCGGCACCGTCACCCCGCTCATGACGGAGACCGACCTGGACGAGGTCGTCCCCATGGCGATGGGCGGCATACCGGACCCCGGGGAGACGGTCGTCCTGGACGTGCCGGAGACCCTGCCCATGGTCGTCACGGACAAGGGGCTCCTGGAACGGGTCGTCGCCAACGTCGTCGAGAACGCCGTCAAGTACAGCCCCCGCGGCGAGCCGGTCGTGGTCGCTGCCAGCGCCCTGGCCGACCGGGTGGAGGTCCGGGTCGTGGACCGCGGTCCCGGCGTCCCCGACGAGGCGAAGGACCGTATCTTCGAGCCCTTCCAGCGCCACGGCGACGCCCCGCGTGGTGCGGGGGTCGGACTGGGCCTCGCGGTCGCCCGCGGCTTCGCCGAGGCCATGGGCGGCACCCTCACCGCGGAGGACACCCCCGGCGGCGGCCTCACAATGGTCCTGACCCTCCGCGCCGCGGGAACGGGCACCGGACCCCGGCAGCCCGTACCGGCGGCGACCGCGGGGCCGCACCACCTGGTACCCACCGAGAGGCAGACCTGATGACCCGGGTGCTCGTGATCGACGACGAGCCACAGATCGTGCGCGCGCTCGTGATCAACCTCAAGGCGCGCAAGTACGACGTCGACGCGGCGTCCGACGGAGCCACCGCCCTTCAGCTCGTCGCCTCCCGCCACCCCGACGTGGTCGTCCTCGACCTGGGGCTGCCCGACATGGACGGCGTCGACGTCATCAAGGGCCTGCGCGGCTGGACCCGGGTGCCGATCATCGTGCTGTCCGCCCGGCACACCTCGGACGAGAAGGTCGAGGCGCTCGACGCGGGCGCCGACGACTACGTCACCAAGCCCTTCGGCATGGACGAACTCCTGGCCCGGCTGCGGGTGGCCGTCCGCCGCGCCGAACCCACCGCCGGCGAGGACGTCCTGGTGGAGACCGCCGGGTTCACCGTGGACCTGGCCGCGAAGAAGGTCAACCGGGGCGGCGAGGACGTACGCCTCACTCCGACCGAGTGGCAGCTGCTGGAGGTGCTGGTGCGCAACACCGGCCGTCTGGTCAGCCAGAAGCAGCTGCTTCAGGAGGTCTGGGGCCCGTCGTACGGCAAGGAGACGAACTACCTCCGGGTCTACATGGCACAACTGCGCCGGAAACTGGAGGCGGACCCGTCGCACCCGAAGCACTTCATCACGGAGCCGGGGATGGGATACCGCTTCGAGCGATGACGGCGCCGAGGCGGGAGCGCGCCCTGGGAGGACAGCCGGTACG
The DNA here is from genome assembly GCF_023516595.1 of Streptomyces neyagawaensis. Classification (GTDB taxonomy): domain Bacteria; phylum Actinomycetota; class Actinomycetes; order Streptomycetales; family Streptomycetaceae; genus Streptomyces; species Streptomyces neyagawaensis. The sequence continues at coordinate 105,714 of NZ_JAMGBG010000005.1, forward strand.
GCCCCGTGGGTAGGGTCGCGCCCATGACCGTCGCTCGCTCCGCCGCCCTCTTCCTCGTCGCCGCACTCCTCGAGATAGGCGGGGCCTGGCTGGTCTGGCAGGGCGTCCGCGAGCACAAGGGGTGGGCCTGGGTCGGCGCGGGCGTCATCGCCCTCGGTCTGTACGGCGTCGTCGCGACCTTCCAGAGCGACGAGAACTTCGGCCGGATCCTCGCCGCCTACGGCGGCGTGTTCGTGGCCGGTTCCCTCGCCTGGGGCATGGTCGCCGACGGCTACCGCCCCGACCGGTGGGACGTCGTGGGCGCGCTGATCTGCCTGGCCGGCATGGCCGTCATCATGTACGCCCCACGCGGCCACTGACCCTCCCCGGCGTGGCTCACAACCAGTCCCGGTGCTTGAACACGACATACAGGCTGACGCAGACCAGGGCCATCAGCACGATCGCGAAGGGGTAGCCGAGGACCCAGTGCAGCTCCGGCATGTGGTCGAAGTTCATGCCGTAGACGGTGCCGATGAGGGTGGGCGCGAACAGGATGGCCGCCCAGCTGGAGATCTTCTTGATCTCGTTGTTCTGCGCGTGGCCCGCCTCGGCCAGAGCCTTCATCTCCTCGTTCTGCGCCTGGGTGACGAGGGTGGCGTTGACGGTGAGGATGTCGCCGAGCGCCTGCCGGAAGCCGTCGACGCGTTCGGCGACGGTGGTGGCGTGGTCGGCGACGTCCCGCAGATACCGCTGCAGCTCCTCGTTCGTGCCGTACTTCGCGAAGCCGGCCTCCAGGCTGCGCATGATGGTCAGCAGGGGGCGGGTGGCCCGCTGGAAGTCGACGACCTCACGGGACAGCTCGTAGATACGGCGGGACACCTTCGGGTCGCCGCCGAACACCTCGGTCTCGATCTCGTCGATGTCGTTCTGCAGACCCGCCACCACCGGCGCGTATCCGTCGACGACGGCGTCCAGGATCGCGTACAGCACCGCCTCCGGGCCCATCGCCAGCAGGTCCTGGTCGGTCTCCAGCCGTTTGCGGACGGCACCCAGGTCCGGGGCCTGGCTGTGGCGGACGGTGAGGACGAACTCCGGGCCGACGAAGATATGGATCTCACCGAAGTCGACCTCCTCCGTCTCGTCCAGATAGCGGGCCGAGCGCAGGACGACGAACAGCGTGGCCCCGTAGCGCTCCAGCTTGGGCCGCTGGTGGGCGACGATCGCGTCCTCCACGGCCAGCTCGTGCAGCCCGAACTGATCGGCGGCCTGCCACAGCTGCTCCGGGGTCGGCCGGTACAGCCCTATCCAGGCCATCGTCCCGGGCGCGCCGGGCAGCTGCTCGTAGATCTCCGCCAGGGACGATGGGGCGTCGACGCGTCGTCCCTCGCGGTAGACCGCCGCGTCCACCAGACTGCGCTCCAGCGGCACCCGGGGCACGTCGTCCGGCTCCGTCCACGCGTCCAGCGCGTGCTCGGGGACCGGCTCCGGACCGCCGCGCCCGGCGTGGCCCGAGGAACGCAGGGGCCACTTCCCGGCGCGGGCCGCGCGTACGCGCCATTCGGACATGACGCCACCTCCGGAAGGAGTACCCGAATCTGCTGCGCGGGAGGTGCCGAGCGGGTGCACCTCGCCCGCCGGGGCCGGTGAGGGCCAAGGGACGGCGACAACGAGACTAGGTGCTGTGGTGCCGCCGCGCGACGCGGCGGTCTGCCTTCACCGTGCCCCACGCCGTCCAGGCACCCACCGCCGCCGACCGGGCGGCCGAGGCGGAACTCGGCGCTGTCCCCTTCACCCCACGTGGATGACCGTGTAGACCTCTCCGTCCCGGGGCGGACGCCTCCAGGAGCGGGTGGTGAAGGTGTGCAGTCGCCCCCTGACGAGGGCGTGCCGGGGCAGGGCCACCCCGAACTCCTCCGCCACCGCCTCCAGCACGGCCCGTTCCGCCTCCGCGTCGTCCGCCCGGTCGCCGAAGAACCTGCTCGGGTCCAGCGCCCGCGGTATCTCACCGCTCCGCCGTATCTCTCCCTCGGCGTACGTGAACGCGTACTGCTCGGTGCCGTCCCGCGCCACCGAGAGATGGAAGGACGGCTGGTGATGTGTCCGCAGAGCGCTCCACACCACCACCGCGCGGGTGCCGGCGACGGAGACGGGCTCGGCCGGGGAGATGAACCGCTCTGGGTCGAACGGGGCGGGCTCGCTGTCGAAGGCGAAACTCCAACCGGTGCCGGCCCGGCCCACCGACATGAGCGCCCTGTCCTCGAAGGGCGGGAACTCCCCGCGGTCGACCAGCGCTCGGCGGCGCGCCTCCCAGCGGGTCTGCGGAGAACCCAGCGTGGCACCGTCACCGTCCGCGAGACGTGCGGGCAGCTCCTGTGGCTCGACCCCCTCCGCCAGCACGAACCGGTACGACATGCGATTGTTGCCCGGGTCGGGCTCCGCGAGCCACGCCAGACCGCCCGGGTCGAGCGCCCCCGCCGGTCCCGGCACCGCGCCGGACTGTCCGCCCCGTGGAGTGGACAGCAGTTCCCGGCCCCGCTCCTGGGTCAGCAGCGGCCCGAGCACCGGGTCGCCCAGCCAGCCCAGCGGGGCCAGGTGGTCCGGTCCCAGCGGCTCCCACAGCGGGAGCGCGTCGATCAGCGTCCGCCACGCCCCGTCGGTGTCGCCCCACCGCGCCAGCTCCCGCGCCCGCTCGACCGCCTCCCCGAACGGTCCGCCCGCCGTGTACCGGTACGCGCCGCTCCTGACCTCGTCCAGCGTCGCGAACGCGAGGGACATCAGGTCCTGGTCGGCGCCCCGCAGGGAGAACCTCAGCGTGGAGTCGCCCCGGTAGGAGTGCGCCGCCTGCTCGGCGACCAGTGGCGGCAGCAGGTCGGGCGCGTACCTCGGGTCCGTCACCACGTCCTCGAAGTGGACCATGTAGGTCTCCCCGAGCAGCCGCCGTATCTGGTCGCCCAGGCCGCCGGCGCGCGGTCTGCCGTACGCCTTGGCCTCGTCCAGTACCGTCAGGGCCCGTTCCCAGTCGCCGTGCAGCGCCGTCGACCGGGCCTCGTCCATCCGGGCGTCCAGCCCGCGCGTCGTGTCGTTGACGAACTCCGGGGCGCCGTCGCCGCCGCGCGCCCGCAACTGGTGGAACTCGCGGTGCATCTCCCGCATGAACGCGCCGAAGTCCGCGAACCGCTCGGGCGGCGCGGCGCGCCAGCTCGCCCACGTGTACACCGCCCATTCCCCCCTCTCGTCGACGTCGCCGGGGTCGAGGAGGACGCGGGTGGCATCGGACTCGACATCGAGCTGGAGTCCGCGCCGCCACAGGTCCGCCTCGCGCCGCTCCTCGGGCCCCGCATCCTCGTCCAGGTGTTCCTCGAAGAACTCCGCGAGCCCCGACTCGTTGGCGTGCCAGCGGGCGTGCTCGGTGCCCGCCAGCCGAGACACGAACCCTCCCGCGTGCCGCCAGCCGTCGCTGATCCGCAGGAACGCGCGGTACGACGGGGGCATCCGTCGCCCGAGGCGCTCCTCCATGGCCGTGATCCGCTCCTCGGACGCCGGCGGGAATCCCAGCCAACGGGTTTCCCGGGCGGCCTCTTCCTCATCCCGTAACTCGTCGTCCGGCACGGAGTCCGCCCACTCCCCGCTCCACACCCGCAGAAAGGACTGCCAGTCGAATGCCGTGCTGCCCATGTCGGTCATGCGTCCGATGCTGCCACCGCCCACTGACAGCGCCCCGAACGGCCGAGTACGGCGTCGGGCAGGCATGGCCCGCGCCCCGGCGGAGGCGCAGCATGGTGGTGTGAGGCGGTGCGTCTCGTGATCCTCGACGGCACCTCGACGCACGGGCAGAAGTCGGGGTAGGCGTCCACCCGTGCGACGAGGAGCGGAGGACGACGTGGACTGGGGACGGTTCGCCCAGCAGATGGCGACGATGGCGAGGGATCTCCTCGCGCAGGAATCGGTGAAGGGGACGCTGGAGCGGATCACGGCGTCGGCCACCGAACTGGTCGACGGATGCGACGCGGCCGGCATCCTCGTCCTGCACGACACGAAAGTGGAGAGCCTCGCGCCGACCCACGATCTGGTCACCGAGAGCGATGAGCTGCAACAGCAACTGGGGGAGGGGCCCTGCTTCTACGCCGCCCGCAGCTCGGAGGGCGAGCGGGTCTTCCGCATCGCCGACCTCACCACCGAGCAGCGCTGGCCCGCCTTCGCGCCCCAGGCGCGCGCCCTCGGCGTGGGCAGCATGATGGGCTTCCTGCTGTTCACCGACGACCGACGACGAGGACTTCGGCGCGTTGAACCTCTACTCCCGTCGGCCGGGCGCCTTCACCGAGGCGAGCGAACTGGCCGGCTGGCTGCTGGCGTCCCACGCCGCGATCGCCTTCTCCAGCGCACGCACCCACGCCCAGATGGAGCAGGCGGTCGCCACCCGCCATGTCATCGGGGAGGCCATGGGCATCCTGATGGGCAGTCGGCATCTCACCGAGGAGGAGGCGTTCGACGTACTGCGCCGCTACTCACAGGAGAGCAACATCAAACTCCGCGAGATCGCCCGCCGCGTCTGCGAACAGGGCAGCCTCGGCTGATGTCGGGGCGTCGGCTCCCCCGGCTCACTGCTGAACAGGAGGAGCCTGAACCGGGTCAGCCCCCACGGGGAAGGCCGCTGAACCCGGTCTGCCCACCAAGTCCCCCCTCTGGGCGCCCCGACACCTGGCGGAGCCGGTGTGGTCAGCCGGTGTTCCGGACGAAGCGCAGCGTCGCCGTGATCGTGGCCAGGCCGCGCATCATGCCGAGCTGGTTCCAGCCCATGCCGAACTGCTCCCGGTCGACGGTGAATTCGGTGCCCAGGGTGACCCCTTCCGCGTTCGCCTCCGTCAGACGCGCCGTGAGGGACAGCGGCCTGCTGATGCCGCGCACGGTCAGTTGGCCGACGACGCCGACCGTGTCGCCGTCGCGGAGTTCGGCGCTGCGGACGGCGAAGGTGATCTCCGGGTGGTGGTCCACGTCGAAGAAGTCGGCGGACCTCAGGTGCTCGTCGCGCTTGGCGCTCCTGGTGTCCAGGGAGGCGGCGTCGACGGTCACCACGCCCACGGCGGACCCGTCGGGCCGCACCTCGCCCTGGCCGCCGACGGTGCCGAAGGCTCCCTTCACGGTGACCAGGCCCCACATCGTCCTGTGCTGGAGGGCGACGGTGGAGGCGGTGGTGTCGAGCTGCCACAGTCCGGTTTCCACGGCGACGGTCATGGGGGTTCTCCTGTCGAGCGGTCATGAGGGGGAGTCATGATCAGAGGGTCGTTCAAATTTGCATGACTGAAGCTAGCCCGTCATTCGAATTTGGACAACCCGGTCTTCCAAAAATGGACAACAGGTACACTGGGTCCATGGCCGACCACGACAACCACCCCGCCCACCTGCCCGAATGCCCGTCCGCGCGGGGGAGCGGCGGCCTACTGCCGGCCGAGCTGCACGCCTGGATGCTGCTGCTGGGCGCGACGGGCGCGGTGGAGCAGCGGCTGCGCGCCGTCGTGAAGGAGCGGCTCGGTGTCTCCCACGACGAGTTCCTGATCCTGTGTCTGCTGGCCACCCAGCCGGACGACGGTCTGCGCATGACCCGGATCGCGGAGCTCCTCGGCCGCCCCAAGACCCGGCTCACCTACCAGATCGCCTGCCTCCAGCACTCCGACCTCGTCACCCGTGCCTCGGTGTGCGGCGACAAGCGCGGGATCCAGGTCGCGCTCACCGAGAAGGCGCGTCGCCTGCTGAAGGAGGCCTCCGACGCGCTCGCCGGGACGGTCACCGACGCGCTCGGTGAGTTCATGGGGCCCGCGCAGCGCGAGGCGCTGCGCGGACTGCTGCCGGACCTGGTCGCCGAGCGGCGCGTCTAGGCACCGGACCCGGCCTTGACGGCACCGGACCCGGCCTTGACGGCACCGGACCCGGCCTCGACGTGACCCGCGCCAGGGCCTGCGGCCGGGTGCTCGGCGTGCCTCCCGGGGGCGGCGGACTCTGCCCCTGAAAGGCTCCAGGCAGGGGCCGGGTCAGTTCGCGCGGGCGCGCAGGCGGCGGAGCATCCGGGCGTCCTCGAAGCCGACCGAGTGCGCCGCGGCGTCGACCGTGGCGCCGTGGCTGATGAGATGCTCGGCGCGCTCCAGGCGCAGGGTCTGCTGATAGCGCAGCGGGGTGAGGCCGGTGGCGCGGGTGAACATCCGGGTGAGGGTGCGCTCGCTGACGCCGACGGCCGAGGCCAGACCGGGCAGCGGGAGCGGCCGGTCGAAACGGGTGTCGATGAGGTCCTGGACGCGGTGCACGGTGTCGTCGAGGTGGGAACGGTGCCGGAACATCGCGCTCGTCTGCGGCTCATGGCCGTTGCGTCGGGCGTAGACGACCATGTCGCGGGCGACCCGGGCGGCGACGGCCGGGCCGTGCCGGCCCGCGACGAGATGCAGGGCCAGATCGATGCCGCTGGCGATTCCGGCCGAGGTGATCACCCGGTCGTCGGCGGTGAACAGCACGTCGCGCACCACGACCGCGCCGGGATGGCGCAGTGCCAGCTCGTCCTGCACATCGTGGTGGGTGGTGCAGCGGCGGCCCTTGAGGAGACCGGCCCGCCCGAGTGCCTCCGCGCCGGCGCAGACGCTGGCCACCGTGCCGCCCCGGGCATGGTGGTCCCGCAGGACCTTCAGGGAGGCGTCGCCGATGGCCGGGGAGTCGGCGAGGGTGACGGTCCGCCAGCCCGGCACCACGATCAGGTCCTCGGGCCCGAGGTCCGGCCAGTCGGGCCCGGCCACCAGGGGCAGACCCTGAGCGGTGGGGACCTGGGGCCGCTCGGCGACGTAGCGGAGGGTGTAGGGGTGCCCGAAGTCCGCCGCGGTGGAGAAGACCTGCGCGGGGCCGGCCAGGTCCAGCAGATGGACCCCGGGCACCAGGAAGAACACGACGTGGCTCACGATCCGGTCATCATGCCGGATCGTCCGCCGCGGCCTCCAGCCCGTCCACCGTCGCGATCGTGGCGAACCGTCCCGCGAGGGCGTACTCGGTGCGACGGATCACCTCGTCGGCGAGCAGGGTGCGCGGGTCGGCGAGCAGCTCGGCGACGCTCCGGTCGGCGGGTGCGTCGCGGTGCGGGATCGGATCGGTGGCGGTGGCGTCGACGACGAAGGTGACCGCATAGCCGAGGTCGCTGCCGACGCGGGCGGTGGTCTCGACGCACTGCTCGGTGCGGATGCCGCAGACGGTGAGTGCGCGGACTCCGCGCTCCGTGAGGAGTTGCTGCAGGTTGGTGGTGGTGAAGGCGTTGTGCGAGGTCTTGTGGAGGAGCGGCTCGCCGGCCTCGGGCCGCTCCAGCTCCTCCAGCAGCCGGACGTGGCCGAGGGCCGGGTCGAACACGCCGCCGGTGCCGGGCTCGGAGTGCAGTACCCACACCACGAGGTCACCGGCCCGGCGGGCCAGCCGGACCAGCCGGTTGACCTTGTCGGCGATCTTCGGGTCGGAGATCGCCTCCCACAGCGGGCGGGCGCGGAAGGACTCCTGGACATCGATGACGATCAGTGCTCGGGTCATGCCCCAAGCCTCCGTCGCACGGAGGGGACGGCGACAGGCCGCATCGGGTCCGGAAGCGGACCGATCCGGTCAGCCGCTCCGAGCGCGGGTCGACCGACCGTCTCCTCGGGTCACCGCCCCCCGGCCGCTCCCTCGGCCGGCCGCTCCGTCAGGAGCCGGGCAGCCACAGGTCGGGGCCGAACACCTCGTAGCGGACGGCGCGGGCGGGGACTCCCGCGGCCAGCAGTTGACCGCGCACCGCCCGCATGAAGGGCAGCGGGCCGCACAGGAACACCGTGGCGTCCCGGGCCAGTTCGATGCCGTCGAGGTCCATCAGACCGCTCCGGAACTCCGCGCCGGCCCGGTCGGACCCGTCGGCCCGGTCCGCCCCGGCGGCCCGCTCGACCTGTTCGGCTTGCGCGGTCGGCTGGGTCGGCTGGGTCGGCGCCGTCGGCTCGGCCGGTTCGGGGTGCTCGTACCAGAAGACGGCGCGGGCACCCGGCAGCCGCTCGACGAGCGCACGGGTCTCGGCGCGCAGGGCGTGGTCGGCGGGGGAGCGGTCGGCGTGCAACACCAGCACCGGGCGGGTCGAGCCGACGGCGACGAGATGCGCCAGGATGCCGGTCATCGGCGTGCAGCCGATGCCCGCGGAGACCAGCACGACCGGGGACCCGGCGTCGGCCGGACCGTCGAGGAAGACATCGCCGAACGGCGCCGACAGGGGTCAGCTCGTCGCCCGCGGACACCCGCTCGTGCAGCAGGGTGGAGACCTCGCCGTCCGGCGTGCCCTCCGCCGCGGCGACCCGCTTCACGGTGATCCGCCGCAGACCGTCGCCCGGGTCGGAGGAGAGGCTGTACTGCCGTACCTGGTGCACACCGTCCGCCAAGCGCACACGGACGCTCACGTACTGGCCGGCCCGGGCCCGCGGCGCGGGTCCCCCGCCGGCGGGGCGCAGCAGGAACGACACCGTGTCCGGGGTCTCCGTACGGCGCTCGACGACCGTCCACGGCCGCCACACCTCGCCGGGCGTCACGCCCGCGTCCTGGTACAGCCGGGCCTCCCGGCCGATCAGCGCGCCCGCCATCAGCCAGTACACCTCGTCCCAGGCCGCCGCGACCTCCGGGGTGACGGCGTCACCGAGCACCTCGGCTATCGCGCCGAAGAGGTACTTGTGGACGATCGTGTACTGGTCGTCGGTGACCCCGACCGCCGCGTGCTTGTGCGCGATCCGGTCCAGCAGCGTGTCCGGGCGGGTGTCCGGGTCGTCCAGCAGCGCGGTCGCGAACCCGGCGATCGACCCGGCCAGGGCCCGGCGCTGCGCACCGCTCGCCTGGTTGCCGCGGTTGAACATCCCGTCGAGCAGCTCGGGACGGTCGCGGAACATCGCGCCGTAGAAGCGGGCGGTGATCTCGTCGAGCGCTCCGGCGACCGCGGGCAGGGTGGCGCGGACGACGGCGGCGGACTCTTCGGACAGCATGAGGCCTCCCAGGAATGGGCGGAAGGGGTGGGGTCGGGCGCCGTGTCCCCTCAGGGCGCCGGTCTTCTGTGTATCAGGCAACGGACCGCGTTTCGGCGCCGTTCGCCCGTTACCGGCGACGTGGGGACCAATGGCCCCATCGAGTCGGGAGCATCGGCCCCACGGGTGCGGCCGATGTGGGACCGGGCGGCCCCGGAACGACCTCCCAAGAGCCCTGTCATGCCGCCGATGCCCGGTCAGCGCGTGCCGAGTTCACGGCCCGTGATCATCTCGGACGCGATCCGCACGAAGACCTCGTGCCGTGCGGGCATCCAGGAGGCGGGGCCGGTGCGGGACAGCCGCTCGTGCTCGACGGGATCGGTCACCACGTCGGCCCGGCCGGTGACGACGACACTCCAGCCGGACCGGGTGACCGGGTCGAACTCGTCGCCCTCGAACGCGACGACGACACCGTCGATCGCCCGCACCAGGTCGGAGCCGGCCGACGTGCACAGGACCACGGCGTCGTCGCCGTCGAGGGCGAAGTTGACCGGCAGCACGGCGGGCAGCGCGCGCCGGGTGTAGACCACCCGCCCGACCGGCACCTTGGCCAGCAGTCTCAGGCACTCCTGCCGGTCGAGCACGCGGAACGCATCAATCTGAACCATCAGCCCATCGTCCGTACGACACCCGAACACGGGTAGGGCCGGTCGGCCCGTTCTCCAGCCCGTCCGGCCGGGGTCGGGGTCGGGGTCGCGCGGGGGCGCCGGGCGCCCCCGTAGAGGCGGCCCGTGTGCGTTCAGCCCGGCCGGTGTTCGCCCGGGGCCGGTCGGTCCAGGTGGGTGGCGAGGACGGCGGCCTGGACGCGGCGTTGGACGCCCAGCTTGGCGAGGAGGCGGGAGATGTGGTTCTTGACGGTCTTCTCGGACAGGTAGAGCTTCTTGCCGATCTCCCGGTTGGTGAGCCCCTCGCCGATCAGCGCGAGGATGTCCCGCTCCCTCGGCGACAGCGTCGCCAGTTCCGACGGCTCGACCGGGCCCGGCGCCGGCTCGGCCCGCAGCGACCGCATCAGCCGGGCGGTGGTCGCGGGGTCCAGCATCGACTGGCCGGAGGCCACCGTACGGACCGCGGAGACCAGGTCCGACCCCTTGATCTGCTTGAGGACGTACCCGGAGGCCCCGGCCATGATCGCGTCGAGCAGGGCCTCCTCGTCGTCGAACGACGTCAGCATCAGACACGTCAGCCCCGGCATCCGGCTGCGCAGCTCACGGCAGACCGAGATGCCGTCGCCGTCCGGCAGCCGCACGTCGAGGACGGCGACGTCGGGCCGCAGCGCCGGGCCCCGCACCAGAGCCTGCTCGACGGTGCCGGCGTCGCCGATCACCGAGATGTCCGGCTCGGAGTCGAGCAGATCGGCGAGGCCCCGCCGGACGACCTCGTGATCGTCGAGCAGGAACACCCGGATCGGGTTCTGCTCGGTGAAAGTACGTGGCTCGGACATCGTGGCCCCTAGGGTCTGTCGTTTGGATCACGCCTGGGCCGCGGGGTTTGGCACGCGCATCTGCGGCGTTGTCGTCGGTCGCCGACTCCCCCACGCTCGAGCAACCTCGCGCGGGGGGACCCCCATCGCGTTGACTTCCCTCCTCCGCCTTGCAGTTGCACGCACCAAACCCCGCTCACCGGCGGTCATCAGGATGCCGTAGCCCGAAGTCGGCATGATCCAAACGACCGGCCCTCGTTCCCCGGCGAAGAGGACAGATCCAGATCACGGGTCTGCCCATGATGTCGATCATCACGCCGCCGGGCCGCCCGCACTAGGGCCGATCGGCCCCCACGAGCGCACCCTCCGCGCGCCGGCGTGCCCGGGCGCCGCGCCAGGGGCCACCGGGTCCGCCGCCCGGGCCGTCCGGCCCAGTCGTCGCGGCCCTTCGGCATCCGGCGCGACCGGCCGCCGTCGGCGAGGGTGGGGGAGACGAGGTCGAGCGACACCGGGTCGCGGCCCGGCCACGGACGAAAGGGAGCACCTCCATGGCCGTACACCAGCACCTGCCCGCACACCAGCACCTCCGGTGAGGGTGACCGTGGTGGCCTGCCTTTCGGAGCGTCGCCGCCGTCAGGAGCATCGGCGGCGTTCGGAGCGCCGCCGTTCAGAGTTTCGCCGCGTGGTCCGGGACGTAGGTCCGCAGATCGCGCGGAGGGCGCTGGTAGCCGGTCGACGCGGGACGCTCGGGCAGTTCCAGCACCGGCGGCGGGACGTCGTGGTACGGCACGGAGGCCAGCAGGTGGGCGATCATGTTCAGCCGGGCCCGCCGCTTGTCGTCGCTCTCCACCACGAACCAGCGCGCCTCGGTGATGTCGGTGTGCACCATCATCACGTCCTTGGCCTGCGAGTACGTCTCCCAGCGGGAGATCGACTCCAGGTCCATCGGCGACAGCTTCCAGCGCCGCAGCGGATCCTCCAGCCGCTTGCGGAACCGGTCCTGCTGCTCGGTGTCGCTCACCGAGAACCAGTACTTGCGCAGCAGGATCCCGTCCTCCACCAGCATCCGCTCGAAGATGGGGCACTGTCGCAGGAAAAGTTGGTACTCCTCCTCAGTGCAGAAACCCATCACATGCTCGACCCCGGCCCGGTTGTACCAGGACCGGTCGAACAGCACGATCTCCCCGGCCGCCGGAAGGTGCTGGATGTACCGCTGGAAGTACCACTGGCCGCGCTCGCGCTCCGTCGGCTTCGGCAGCGCGGCGATCCGGGCGATGCGCGGGTTCAGATGCTCGGCGACCCGTTTGATCGTGCCGCCCTTGCCGGCCGCGTCCCGCCCCTCGAAGATCACGACCAGTCGGGCGCCCGTCGTCCGAACCCATTCCTGGAGCTTCGCCAACTCCGTCTGCAGACGCAGCAGTTCCTCTTCGTACGCCGCGCGCGGCACCCTCGTCGCCTTCTTGCCGGCCATGCCGCCTCCACCGCCCTATGACCCCCGCCGATGAGTTCCGGAGTCACCCATGACCAAGGTCGAACACCAGAACGTCACCGTACTTTCCGACGACGAGCTGCGCACCCTGGACGCCCACTGGAGGGCCGCCAACTACCTGGCCGCCGGACAGATCTACCTGATGGCGAACCCGCTGCTGACCGAGCCGCTGCGGCCGGAGCACATCAAACCGCGGCTCCTCGGACACTGGGGCACCTCGCCCGGCCTCAACCTCGTGCACACCCACCTCAACCGTGTGATCAAGGCACGAGGACTGGACGCGCTGTGCGTCTGGGGCCCCGGCCACGGAGGGCCGTCCGTGCTCGCCAACTCCTGGCTGGAGGGCAGCTACAGCGAGATCTACCCCGACGTCCCGCGGGACGCGCAAGGCATGGAGCGGCTGTTCCGGCAGTTCTCCTTCCCCGGCGGGGTGCCGAGCCATGTCGCCCCGGAGACCCCCGGCTCCATCCACGAGGGCGGCGAACTCGGCTACTCGCTGGCCCACGCGTACGGCGCCGCCTTCGACAACCCGGACCTGCTGGTCGCCTGTGTGATCGGGGACGGCGAGGCGGAGACCGGGCCGCTGGCGGCCGCCTGGCACTCGAACAAGTTCCTGGACCCGGTGCACGACGGCGCGGTCCTGCCGATCCTCCACCTCAACGGCTACAAGATCGCCAACCCGACCGTCCTCGCCCGCCTCCCCGAGAGCGAGTTGGACACCCTCCTGCGCGGCTACGGGCACGTCCCGATCCATGTCACCGGCGACGACCCGGCGCAGGTGCACCGCGCGATGGCCGCGGCCCTCGACGAGGCCCTCGACCGGATCGCCCTCATGCAGCGCACCGCCCGCGAGGACGGCGTCACCGAGCGCGTGCACTGGCCGGTGATCGTCCTGCGCACCCCGAAGGGCTGGACCGGCCCCGCCGAGGTCGACGGGGAGCCCGTCGAGGGAACCTGGCGCGCCCACCAGGTCCCGCTCGCCGGGGTACGGGAGAACCCGGACCACCTGCGGCAGTTGGAGGCGTGGCTCCGCTCGTACCGGCCGCAGGACCTGTTCGGCCCCGACGGCCGGCCCGTCCCCGACGTCCTCGCCTGCGTCCCCGAGGGCCCCCGCCGCCTCGGCGCCACCCCGCACGCCAACGGCGGTCTCCTCGTCCGTGACCTGCCCGTCCGCTCCCTCGACGACTTCGCCGTCCCGGTGGAGAAGCCCGGCACCACCCTCCACGAGCCGACCCGCGTCCTCGGCGGCCTCCTGGAAGCCGTCATGAACGACACCCGCGCCCGCCGGGACTTCCGCGTCGTCGGCCCGGACGAGACGGCCTCCAACCGGCTCCAGGCCGTCTTCGACGCCAGCGGCAAGGCATGGCAGGCCGGGATGCTGCCGGTGGACGAGCACCTGGACCGGCACGGCCGGGTACTGGAGATCCTCTCCGAGCACACCTGCCAGGGCTGGTTGGAGGGCTACCTCCTCACCGGCCGGCACGGCCTGTTCTCCTGCTACGAGGCGTTCGTCCACATCGTCGACTCCATGGTCAACCAGCACATCAAGTGGCTGCGGACCTCCCGCGAGCTGCCCTGGCGGGCCCCCATCGCCTCCCTCAACTACCTGCTCACCTCCCACGTCTGGCGCCAGGACCACAACGGCTTCTCCCACCAGGACCCCGGCTTCGTCGACCACGTCCTCAACAAGAGCCCCGAGGTCGTCCGGGTCTATCTGCCGCCGGACGCCAACACCCTGCTGTCCGTCGCGGACCACGTCCTGCGCAGCCGGGACTACGTCAACGTCGTCGTGGCCGGCAAGCAGCCCTGCTACGACTGGCTGTCCATGGACGCCGCCCGCGCCCACTGCGCGCGCGGCGCGGGCATCTGGGACTGGGCCGGCACGGAGAACGGCGGCGAACCCGACGTCGTCCTCGCCTGCGCCGGCGACGTCCCCACGCAGGAGGTGCTGGCCGCCGCGCAGCTGCTGCGCCGGCACCTTCCCGGACTCGCGGTGCGTGTGGTGAACGTCGTCGACATGACCCGGCTGCTGCCGCGGGAGGAACACCCGCACGGGATGAGCGACTTCGAGTACGACGGGCTGTTCACCACCGACAAGCCGGTGATCTTCGCCTACCACGGCTACCCGTGGCTGATCCACCGCCTCGCCTACCGCCGCACCGGCCACCGGAACCTGCACGTCCGCGGCTACAAGGAGTCCGGCACGACGACCACGCCGTTCGACATGGTCGTCCGCAACGACCTCGACCGCTACCGCCTGGTCATGGACGTCATCGACCGCGTCCCCGGCCTGGCCGTCCGTGCCGCCGCCGTACGGCAGCGGATGGCCGACGCCCGGACCCGCCACCACGCCTGGATCCGCGAGCACGGCACCGACCTGCCCGAGGTCGCCGACTGGACCTGGAACGCCTGACGGCCGCGGTCCACCGGGGGAACGCCTCCACCGGTGGACCGCAGGCCGTCGCGTACGCGGGCGGTTCAGCGGGCCGCGGCGGGCACCGGGCCCGCCGGCTCCCCGGGCAGCCGGGAACCCACCTCGAACACGTCGGTCAGGCCGGTGCAGCGCAGCAGCCTCAGGAAGCCGGAGTCGTCGGTGACCAGGCGGAGCCGGCCGTGCTGGTCCCGCGCGCGATTCCGGGCCCGGCACAGCACGCCGAGCCCGGAGCAGTCGATGAAGTCGACCGGGCGCAGGTCCAGCACCAGGTCGGGGTGGGGACGGGAGGTCAGGGCGTCCAGACGGGCCGCGAGCGCGGGAGCCGTCACGACGTCTATCTCGCCCCGCAGTGTCACAACGGTCGCGCCGCCGGAGGTGCGGTGCGTGCGGTACGGCGCGGACCCGGTGTCGTTCTCGTCCATGAGACGAGACAAGCCCTGGTGACCGGGTCGGCGGTAGGGCCGTTCGGTCCCTCTTGTGCCGGCCCGAACGGGACCGGGGGTCCGCACCGCGGCCCGGGCGGGCCCGTGCGAGGTTTGACTCCAGCGGACAAGCTGGATGGGTGGGACCTTCCCCGGCACGCCCAGAAGGACGGTGAGGAGCGTCATGAAAGGCTTCGTCTTCCACGGACCCGGCCAGTCGGCCTGGCAGGACATCCCGGACCCCGCGCTCAAGGACCCGACCGACGCGGTCGTACGGGTCGACGCCGTGACCATCTGCGGCACGGACCTGCACATCCTCAAGGGCGACGTCCCCGACGTGCGTCCCGGCACGGTCCTCGGGCACGAGGCCGTCGGCGAGATCGTCGAGATCGGCAGCGACGTCCGCACCGTACGCCCCGGCGACCGCGTGCTGGTCTCCTGCATCAGCGCTTGCGGCCGCTGCCGCTTCTGCCGGGAGAGCGCCTACGGCCAGTGCAGGGGCGGCGGGGGCTGGATCCTCGGCCATCTGATCGACGGCACCCAGGCCGAGTACGTCCGCGTCCCCTTCGCCGACCTGTCCGTCCACGTGCTGCCCAGCACGGTCGGCAACGAGGACGCCGTGCTCCTCGCGGACATCTTCCCGACCTCCTACGAGGTGGGCGTGCTCAACGGGCACGTGCGGCCCGGGGACACCGTCGCCGTCGTCGGGGCCGGCCCCATCGGTCTCGCCGCGATCGCCACGGCCCGGCTGTTCGCACCCGAGCGGATCGTCGCCGTGGATCCGGCGGCGTCCCGGCTGGAGGCCGCCAAGCGGCTCGGCGCCGATGCCGTGGCCGACTCCCGTGAGGACCCCGAGCAGCTCGTCGCCGACCTCACGGACGGGCTCGGCGCCGACGTGGTCATCGAGGCGGTCGGTCTGCCGGAGAGCTTCGAGGCGTGCACCCGCATGGTGCGCCCCGGCGGCCACGTGGCCAACGTCGGCGTGCACGGCAAGCCCGCCGTGCTCCACCTCGAAGACCTGTGGATCAAGAACGTCACCCTCACCACCGGCCTGGTCGACACCAGTTCCACCCCCACGCTGCTGCGCATGGCCGCCGCCGGGCGCCTGCCCACCGCGGACCTGGTCACCCACACGTTCCCGCTGCACCACATGGAGGAGGCGTACGACGTCTTCGGCCGCGCCGCCGACACCGGAGCCCTGAAGGTGGTACTCGGCGACCTGCCGCACCGGGAGGTCTCCGTCCGCGCGGCCTGACGCCAGTCAGCACTGCCCCTCGGCGCCGACGTGGCCTCGGCGTCGGCCCATCCGGTGCCGCCCTCGCGGCGGCGTACACGCGGAACGGAGCGACACCGCGGGGGATCGGTGCCGCTCCTCGTTCCATTGTCCCTCCGACCCCACCCGTCCCGCAGGGGCCGAAGGTCCCGACCTCGGGGACCGCCCCGGCGCCGTCCGCTGCCCTTCGCCGCAGGCCGAGCTGCCCGCCCGGTCCCCGCCGGGTCGGCCGGATTCGCTACCGTGCCACGCGGCCGACCATTACGTTGGCCACAGGGCCGGACCGGTGGGGTCCGTCGGACAGGGGACCGGAGGAACCGTCAGGTGGGACGCTCGGAGGAGGCCCGGGTACGGCTGCCACAGCTGAGGCTGGACGAACTGCTGGAGGAGCTCCAGGCGCGCCTGGACGCCGCACGCGGCACCCGGGACCGCGTGCACAGCCTGCTGGAGGCGGTGCTCTCGGTGGGCCGGGAGCTGGACCTTGAGCAGGCCCTGCGCAGCATCGTGGAGGCCGCCGCCGTGCTCGTCGACGCCGAGTACGCGGCCCTCGGGGTCATCGGCCCCGACGGCAAACGTCTGTCCGCCTTCCACACGGTCGGCGTGGGCGAGGAGCAGATCGCCCGGATCGGCCCCTTCCCGGAGGGCCACGGCATCCTGGGCGAGCTGATCCGGCACCCCGAGCCCCTGCGCCTGGCGAAGCTCTCCGACCACCCGGCGTCGTACGGCTTCCCGCCCCACCACCCGCCGATGAACACCTTCCTCGGCGTCCCGATCCGGGTCCGCGACCAGGTCTTCGGGAACCTGTACCTGACCGAGAAGCGCGGCGGTGCCCAGTTCGACGAGGAGGACGTCTCGGTCACCCTCACCCTGGCCGTCGCGGCGGGCGTCGCGATCGACAACGCCCGCCTCTACGCGGAGTCCCGGCTCCGTGAGCGCTGGCTGCGGGCGAACGCCGAGATCGTGCACCGTCTGATGGCCGGCGGGGACCGCACCGAGGTCCTCGGCCTGATCGCCGACCGGGCCCGCGAGATCACCGGCGCCGCCCTCGCAGGGGTCGCGATGCCGATGGAGGAGACGGACTCGCTGTCCGTCGAACTCGCCCTCGGCCAGGAGGCGGAGACCTTGAACGGTCTGGTCCTGCCCGTGGAGGGCAGCCTCCTCGGCGAGGCATTCGCCGGGGCGACCGCCGTCACCAGCCCGGACGTCGTCCACGACGTACGGGTCTCGGCGGGGGCACCGGGCTTCACCGGCCTCGGACCGGCCGTCGCCGTCCCCGTCGGCACCGGCGAGAGCGGCGTCCGAGGTGTGCTGCTCCTGGTGCGGGAGGCGGGGCGGCCGGCGTTCACGGAGAAGGAGATCGACCTCCTGCGGGGCTTCGCCGCCCAGGCGGCGATCGCGATGGAGCTCGCGGAACGCAGGCTGGAGGCCGAGGAGGTCGCGGTCCTCAAGGACCGTGACCGGATCGCCCGGGACCTGCACGATCTGGCCATTCAGCGGCTGTTCGCCACCGGGATGACCCTGCAGAGCGCGGGCCGTTTCATCGAGCACACCGAGGCCTCCGAACGTGTCTCGCGGGCCGTGGACGACCTGGACGAGACCATCAAGATCATCAGGTCGACGATCTTCGGCCTGCGCACCCGCGAGGGAGTGGCGGGCACCGGCCTGCGGGCCCGCACCGTACGGGTGGTCGGGGACGCGGCGCCGGTCGTGGGCTTCGCCCCCAGCGTGCGCATGGAGGGCCTGCTGGACACCGAGGTGCCCAAGGAGATCGCCGACCACGCGGTGGCCGTCCTGTCCGAGGCCCTCACCAACATCGCCCGCCACGCCCGCGCCGACCGCGCCGAGGTCGTCCTCGCCACCGACGGGACCGAGCTGCGGCTCTCCGTCACCGACAATGGCGTGGGCGTCCCGGCCGGGGGCCGCCGCAGCGGACTGCGCAACATGGCCGAACGCGCCGAGCAGCTCGGCGGCGGATTCGAGCTCACGGAGCCCCCGGGCGGAGGCACCGCCCTGGTGTGGTGCGTCCCGCTGAAGCACCCCTGACACGCGGCGCCGGGCGGAGCGCGGTCCTGGCGCCGCGCACCACCCCGCCCCGCATCCGCCGGGGCCCCCACCCCACCCCGCATCCGCCGGGGGCCCGTCCCCCCAGTCCCCGTCACCGTTACCCCTACGTCGACCCTCCGGAGGTCGTACTGCCATGAGGGTCCATCACCTCAACTGCGGAACCCTGCTCCCGCCCACCGCCCGGCTGGTCTGCCATGTCCTCCTCGTCGAGGCGCCGAACGGCCTGGTCCTGGTGGACTCCGGCTTCGGACTGCACGACATCGACGACCCGGGCCGGCGTCTCGGAGGGTCACGCCGGCTGCTCAGGCCCGTGCTGAAGGCGGAGGAGACGGCGGCCCGCCAGGTCGAGGCCCTCGGGTTCCGCCGCGAGGACGTCCGCCACATCGTCCTCACCCACTTCGACCTGGACCACATCGGCGGACTGTCCGACTTCCCCGACGCCCAGGTGCACACCACCGCGGCCGAGGTCCGCGGGGCCATCACCTCCCCGTCCCGGCGGGAGCGGAACCGCTACAGGCCCGTCCAGTGGGCGCACGGCCCGAAACTCGTCGACCACACCCCGGACGGCGAGGCTTGGCGCGGCTTCGCCGCCGCCAAGGAACTCGACACCATCGCCCCCGGCATCGTCCTGATCTCCCTGCCGGGCCACACCCGCGGCCACGCCTGCGTCGCCGTCGACACCGGTGACCGCTGGATCCTGCACGCCGGCGACTCCTTCTTCCACCGCGGCCTCGTCGACGGCCGCACCCCGGTGCCGCGTGTCCTGCGGGCCACGGAAGCGCTGCTCGCCCACGACTTCCCGCAGGTGCGCGCCAACCACGCCCGCCTGGCCGAGCTGCACCGGCGGGGCGACGCGGACCTGACCATCGTCAACGCGCACGACCCGGTCCTGTTCGAGAAGGCACGCGCCGGGCATCCCGGCGGCCCCGCCGCTGGCCGCTGAGGCCCCCTCTTTGACCGCGAGGACCAGTTCTTCCCGCCCCGTAGCTCCGTAGGTTCCCCTTCAACCCCTCGACGAGGGGGCCGCGAACGGCCGGACAAGGGAACTGGTTCATGGAAACAAGCCGGTACGACACATGCGTGATCGGGGCGGGGCCCGCGGGGCTGGCGGTCGCCAGGGCCCTGTCGGAGCGGAACCTGCCGTACACCCACCTCGAACGGCACACCGGGCCGGGCGGCATCTGGGACATCGACAACCCGGGCAGCCCGATGTACGAGTCGGCCCACTTCATCTCCAGCAGGACCCTCTCCGGCTTCGGCGGGTTCCCGATGCCGGAGACCTTCGCGGACTACCCGCCGCACCGGCAGATCCTGTCGTATCTGACGTCCTTCGCCGACGCCTACCGGCTGACCGAGCGCATCGAGTTCGGCGTGGAGGTCGAGCACGTCGAGAAGAACGCCGACGGCACCTGGACGGTCACCCGGACCGACGGCCGGCAGACCAGGCACGGCCAGGTCGTGATCTGCACGGGCGCCCAGTGGCACCCCAACGTGCCGGAGATCCCCGGCCACTTCACCGGCGAGGTCCGCCACACGGTCGGCTACCGCAGTGCGGAGGAACTGCGCGGCAAGCGGGTCCTGGTGGTCGGCGCCGGGAACTCCGGCTGCGACATCGCCTGCGACGCGGCCCGCAGCGCGGACCACGCGGTGATCAGCATGCGCCGCGGCTACTGGTTCATCCCCAAGCATCTCTTCGGCCGGCCCGTGGACACCATCGCGAGCGGCGGGCCCCACCTGCCGATGTGGCTGGCCCAGCGGGTCTTCGGCACCCTTCTGCGGCTCATCAACGGCGACCCGACGCGCCTCGGCCTGCCGAAGCCGGACCACAAGCTGTTCGAGACGCACCCCGCGATCAACTCGCTGCTGATCCACCACCTCCAGCACGGCGACATCACCGCCCGGCCGGGGATCGCCCGCACCGAGGGCCGCACCGTCCACTTCACCGACGGCACCCGCGACGACTTCGACCTGATCCTGCTGGCCACCGGATACGTCCACAAGGTGCCGGTCGCCCAGAAGTACTTCGGCGACGAACAGCACCCCGACCTCTATCTGTCGTCGTTCTCCCGCGACCACGAGGGCCTCTTCGGCGTCGGCTTCATCGAGACCAACTCCGGCGCCTACCAGCTGTTCGACACCCAGGCCCAGCTGATCGCCGGGTACATCCACGACACACGGCACCGGCTGCCGAACGCGGAGCGGTTCGCCCGCATGATCCGCACCGACCGCCCCGACCTGTCCGGCGGCATCAAGTTCGTCGCCTCACCCCGCCACACCGGCTACGTCGACAGCACCGCCATCGTGAAGCACCTCTCCAGGATCGCCGCCGACATGGGCTGGCGCACCGCGGGCCAGCCCCCGGCCGTGCGGTCCCCGCGACACTCGGAGGCGCTGTCATGAGCCGCTACGACTTCCACGACAAGGTCATGCTGGTGACCGGCGGCGCCGGCGGGATCGGCAGCGCCCTGTGCCACCGCTTCGCCGCCGGAGGCGCCCGCTGTGTCGTCGTCGACCTCGACGAGGGGCGCGCCCGACGCGTCGCCGCCGAACTGCCCGGCACGGGCCACACCGCCCTCGCCTGCGACCTGACGGACCGGACCCAGGTCGAGCACCTCTTCGAACAGGTCGCCGACGTGTACGGCCGACTGGACGTGCTGGTCAACAACGTCGGCATGACCAGCGCCGAACGCTTCGACGTCCGCAGCGTCGAGAGCATCGAGCGGGAGATCACCGTCAACCTGACGTCGCCGCTCGTCACCACCAGGATCGCCGTACCGCTGCTGCGGGCCGCGCGGGACGCCCGCGTGGTCACCACCGTCTCCCTCGGCGGGATCTTCCCCCTGGGCGAGACCCCCATCTACACGGCGTCGAAGTTCGGGTTGCGCGGCGCGATGCTCGCCATCGGCCTGGACCTCCGCGGCAAGGGCATCCTCGCCGGGTCCGTCCTGCCGTCGGCGACCGACACCCGGATGCTCCGCCAGGAAGCGGTCGACGGCGGCAACTCGCTCCAGTTCCAGGACGTGCCGCAGCAGCCCGCCGACGTGGTGGCCGCCGTGGTGAGCCTTCTCGACCGGCCCCGGCTGGAGGCGTACCCCCGGCCCGGCGAGTCCCGGCTGGTGCGGCTCGCGATGCTGGTGCCGAACCTGCTGCCGAGGATGTTCCCGCTGTTCCGGCAGCGCGGCGAACGTGGCATGGCCCGCTACCTCGACGAACTGCGCCGCCGCGGACTGGCCCGGCAGGTCGACGGACGCTGGGAACTGGTGGAGGAGGCATGACCGTCGTCGAGAACACCGCCGTGCTGACCGTCGTCGACCCGGCCACCGGGGAGCTGATCACCACGGTGGCCGCCACCAGCGCCGAAGGGGTCGCCGAGGCCGCCGAGCGGGCCCGGCGGGTCCATGAGTCCGGGGTGTGGTCGCGGCTGCCCGTCCGGGAGCGCGCCGCGGTACTGCTGCGCCTCGCCGACCTGATGGAACGCGACACCGGGATCCTCGCCCGGCTGGACAGCGAGGACGCGGGAAAGCCCATCACGGAGTGTCTCACCGGTGATGTGCCGGGCGCCGTCGAGTCGATCCGCTGGTTCGCCGAGGCGGCCGACAAGGTCTTCGGCCGGGTCTCCGCGGGCGGACCGGACGCCCTGGGCCTGGTCACCCGGGAACCGATCGGGGTGGTGGCGGCGATCCTGCCCTGGAACTATCCCCTCGCCATGACCGCCTGGAAGGTCGGCCCCGCCCTCGCCGCGGGCAACTGCCTGCTGGTCAAGCCCGCCGAGGCTACCCCGCGCTCGGCCCTGCACCTGGCCCGGCTCGCCGCCGAGGCGGGTCTGCCCGACGGTGTCCTCACGGTCCTCACCGGCCATGGCTCCGTCACCGGAGCCGCCCTCGCCCGCAGCCCCCTCGTGGGCGCCCTGTCGTTCACCGGTTCCACCGCCACCGGACGGCGCATCCTCAAGGACGCCGCCGACAGCAACTTCAAACGCGTGTCGCTGGAGATGGGCGGCAAGAGCCCCCAGGTGCTGATGGCCGACGCCCTCTCCTACGGCGACGAACTCATCGACCACATGATCGAGTCCGCGTTCCTCACGATGGGGCAGAACTGCACGGCCGGGTCCCGTGTCCTGGTCCACCGCGACATCGCCGACGAGGTGGTGGAGCGGTTCACCACCGCCGCGCGGCGCCTGGTCATCGGCCACCC
Source organism: Streptomyces neyagawaensis (assembly GCF_023516595.1). Taxonomy (GTDB): domain Bacteria; phylum Actinomycetota; class Actinomycetes; order Streptomycetales; family Streptomycetaceae; genus Streptomyces; species Streptomyces neyagawaensis. The sequence goes on from NZ_JAMGBG010000005.1 coordinate 128,033, forward strand.
GGCGGACCCCGACACCCAGGTGGGACCGCTGATCGACCGGGCGGCGTTCGCCCGGGTCGCGGCGGCGGTCGACGCCGCACGGGAGGGCGGGGCCCGTGTCCACACCGGCGGCCTGCCCCACGGCCTGCCCCGGTACGGGGCCTACTACCCGCCCACCGTGATCACCCGCCCGCCCGAGGGCAGCGACGTCCTCACCAAGGAACTGTTCGGCCCGGTCGTCACCGTCCAGATGTTCACCTCCGAGGACGAGGCGATACGCCTGGCCAACGCCACCGAGTACGGGCTCGCCGCGTCGGTCTGGACCCGCGACCTCGACACCGCGCTCCGCCTCGCGCGCGGCGTCGAGGCGGGGGTGGTGTCCGTCAACGCCTACAGCGAGGGCGACATCACCACGCCGTTCGGCGGCTGGAAGCAGTCCGGCTTCGGCGGCGCGGAGAAGTCGACCGACGCCTTCCACCAGTGGACGCGTGAGAAGACGGTCTGGATCCGGACGCGCTGAGACCGAGGACCGCCGGACGCCGACGGGGCATCGGCCGGACGTCAGGCTGACGCCCCGCCGACCGCCCCCCGGCGCTCCAGCAGCCTCGCCCGCAGTTCCACCGGTGTCACACCGTGCCAGCGCCGCACCGCCCGCCGGAGCGCCCGCACGTCGGCGAAGCCGGCCTGCCGGGTGATGTCACGCAGCGTCGACTCGGGCCGTGGGAGGAGCTGTTCGACCCTCTCCCGGCGCACTCCGTCCACGAGCGCCTCGTACGTGGTGCCGCACTCGGCGAGCCGGCGGCGCAGGGTGCGTTCGCTGGACGCGTGCCGGCGGGCCTGCTCCACGAAGGAGGGGACGTCCGGGAGGCTCTGTGCGATGGACACCTCCAGCACTTCGAGGAGGTCCTGCTGGTCGCGGCGTGACGCCAGCAGCGAGTCCAGCAGCTCCAGGGTCGACGTATAGGTGATGGAGTCCCGGCCCGGCTGCGTCGCACGCACCCAGCGGGCCGGGAACACCAGGCGGTTGCCGGGGGCGCCGAAGCGCAGCGGGCAGCGGAACAGCTCCTCGAACCGCCGGGTGTCGCGCGGCGCGGGGAACGCGAAGTCGACGACCTCGGGGGCGAACGAGGCGCCCACGTTCAGCCGGGTGAGGGTGGCCGCGCTGGAGTACGCCTCCTCGATCAGGAAGACGGCGACCGCGGGGTCCAGCGCCGGGTCCGGCAGGTCGGCGCGCAGCACGTAGCCGTCGCCCTCCCAGCGGGCCGACCACACCAGCATCGCCCCCGACAGGTTCTGGTAGCGCAAGCCCGTCTCGATGGCCTCCTGGAAGGTCTCGGCGGCCATCATGGCGAGGCCGAGCGGCCCCCACGCGGTGAGATGCTGCGCCGCGCCGACCCGCAGTCCCAGGTGTTCGTCCCCGGTCCGCTCCAGAGCCCGGCGGATGACGTCGCTGCCCTGCCGGTAGGAGACGCGCAGCGCGGCGGACCGCATGACCGTGGCGTCCAGCCCGACCTCGTCGAGCACGGGCCGTAGATCGACACCGTCCTCCTCGGCGACCCGAGCGAGATACCGCAGGATGTTGGGCGCGATGGTGGCGGAGGTACTGCGACTGGTACCTGAGCGCGTGGCCGCGGCGGAGGTCGCCGGGTCGGAAGCATCGTGCATCGCGTTCCCTCTCGCCCGGGCCGTCCCTGGCCTCACTGTAGGCAACGGGGCCCCGGCCTGTCGCGGGCGTGGCCGCCCAGGCCCCCTGCGCGGCAACCAGGAGCGCCGGGCCCTCAGGGCGTGCGGTGACGGTGGTTCCCGCGGGCACCGTCCGTCCGCGCCTCCAGGGCGCGCACCACGGCCACCATGTCCTCCCCGCCGAAGCCCTGCTCGACGGTCTCGCCGTAGAGCGTGTGGCAGACGTCGAGGAGCGGGGAGGCCAGGTCGGCCTCGCGGGCGGCCTCTGCGATCAGACGGTTGTTCTTCAGGACGTCCGCGGCGGCGGCCTGCACCGCGAAGTCACGGGTCAGCAGCTTGGGCCCCTTCATCCGGGAGACGGCGCTGGCCATCGGCCCCGCGTCCAGCACGTCCCGCAGCAGCCCCCGGTCGAGACCGTGCCGGTCGGCGAAGTGGAACGCCTCGGCGAGCCCGGTGACCAGCGTGATCAGGAACAGGTTCACGGAGAACTTCATCAGCAGCGCACCCGGAACGGCCCCGCAGCCGAACGTCTCCCGGCACAGGGGAGCGAGCAGGGGCCGTACGGTCGCCACGGCGTCCTCGTCGCCCGCGAGCATCCCCACCAACTCGCCCCGCTCGGCCGGAACTCGGGAGCCGGAGACCGGTGCCTCGACGTACTGCCCTCCGGACGCGCGGATGTCGTCCCGCAGACCGGCCGAGAACTCGGCGGAGGTCGTGCCCATGTGGACGACCGTGCGTCCGGCGACACGGGCGGCGAAATCGGGGGTGCCGCGGCCCAGGACCGCGTCGACAGCGGCCTCGTCGGCCAGCATCAGGAACACGGTCCCGGCCCGCTCGAACACCTCACCCGGGCCCGCCGCGACCTCGGCACCGGCGGCACGCAGGGGCACGCACCGGTCCGGGGTGCGGTTCCAGACGACGAGGGGTGTCCCGGCACGGGCCAGGTTGAGGGCCATGGGCTGCCCCATGACCCCGAGGCCGATGAAACCGACGTCCACGACGCCCTGCCTTCCCGGCCCGCCGACGAGCCCCGCTGCCCCGCACCCGACTATGACAGCGGTCATAGTAGCCCTCGCTATGACAGCGGTCATAGGGTGGCGCCATGAGGGCGGCGGGGAAACCGTCGGGCCGGGGAGCGCGGAAGGCGGGAGGTCGGGGCATGGCGCAGTCCGTACGGGGGCCGCGGGAGCGGATGGTCTTCAGCGCGGCCCAGCTGATCCGGCGCGACGGGGTCGCGGCCACCGGTATGCGGGAGGTCGCCGCCCACGCCGGGGCGCCGCGCGGCTCGTTGCAGCACTACTTCCCCGGCGGCAAGGAGCAGCTGGTCAACGAGGCCGTGGACTGGGCGGGCCGGTACGCCGGCAAGCGGGTCGCCCGCTTCCTCGCCGCGCTGGACGAGCCGACACCCGGCGGGCTGTTCGCCGAGATGGTGCGCCAGTGGACCGACGAGTACGAGACCGCCGGGTTCGCGGGCGGCTGCCCCGTCGCCGCCGCGACGGTGGACTGCGCCGAGTCCGCCGCGTCCACACGGGCCGCGGCCGCCGCCGCGTTCGCCGGCTGGACCGGCCCGGTGGCGGCGGCGCTGACGGACATGGGGGTGCCCGAGGAGCGGGCCGGATCGCTCGCCACGCTCATGATCAGCGCACTGGAGGGGGCGATACTGATGGCCAGGGCCGAGCGCGACGTCCGTGCCCTGACCACCGTCGCCAGGGAACTCGGCCCCCTCCTCGACGCGGCGGTCAGCGAGTCCGGCTGACCGCCCTACCCCAGAGTGGCCAGGAACTTCCCCAGCCGGGCGATGCCCTCGCGCAGGTCCTCGGCCGACGCCGCGTACGACAGCCGCACATGGGTTTCCGCCGTGCCCACGCCGAAGTCCCGGCCCGGGGTCAGGGCGACCTGGGCCTCCCGCAGGGCCCGTTCGCAGAACTCCCACGAGGTGAGCCCGGTGCCGCTGACGTCGAAGTAGACGTAGAAGGCGCCGTCGGGTGGTACCGGGACCGGCAGCCCGATGCGGCGCAGTCCGTCCAGGACGAGCGCCCGCCGCTCGGCGAACTCCACCCGGCGGGCCTCGCACACCGCCAGGGACTCCGGGGTGAAGCAGGCGAGGGCGGCCAGCTGGGCCGGGGCGGACGCGCACAGGAAGTAGTTCTGGGCCAGGCGCTCCAGCGCCGGTACGAGCGGCTCGGGCACGACGCACCAGCCGAGCCGCCAGCCGGTCATCCCGAAGTACTTCGAGAAGCTGTTGATGACGACGGCACCGGGGTCGAACGACAGGGCGCTGCGCGGCGGCCGTCCCTGCCCGTCGTGGTCGCCGAGGTCGAGGTAGATCTCGTCGACGAGCCGCCACGCGTCCCGTTCGCGGGCCGCCTCGCAGATCGCCGCGAGTTCGCCGGCCGGCACCGAGGTGCCCGTCGGGTTGGACGGCGTGGCGACCATGACCCCGCGGGTGCGCTCCGTCCAGCCGGCCCGCACCGAGGAGGCGGTCAACTGGTACCGGCCCTCGGCGGTGGTGGGGACGAGGGTGACGCGGGCACCGAAGCTCTCGACGATCTGCCGGTTGCACGGGTACGCCGGGTCCGCGATGAGCACCTCGTCACCGGGGTCGACGAGCGCGGCGGCGGCCAGCAGCAGCGCCGCCGAGGCGCCCGCGGTGACAACGACCCGGGCCGGGTCGACCTCGACGCCGTGCTGCTCCGCGTAGAACCGGGCGATGGCCTGGCGCAGCGCGGGCAGCCCGAGGGCCGCCGTGTAGGTCAGGGGGCGCCCGTCCATGGCCTCCCGCATCGCGTCCAGCACGGCGGGCGGCGCACCGAAGTCCGGTTCCCCGAGGCTCAGTTTGACGACATGGTGCCCCTGGGCCTCCAGGGCGGCGGCGTGCTTGCCGAACTCCATCGCGTAGAACGGGGCGACCGCCCGGGCGCGCTCCGAGATCCGTACGTTGCTCATACCGGGACCTTAAGCGCGCCCACCCCGACCGACACAGCCCCCTGCCCACGGGGGGCCTGCCCGGCGGACTCGCAGGGCAGGCCCCCTTTCCGTGGAACGCTCAGCGCTTGAGCGTGAAGGTGAAGTCGCCGGAGAGCCTGCTGTTCAGCCGGACCGCCGAGACGAGCTTCCCTTCCTCGATCAGCCGCTCCACCTCGGCCCGCGGAAGACCGCAGCCCTCGGCGATCAGCCGTACCGGTCGCACGGGGATCGGCGCCGCGAAGCGGACCGACACGTCGATCACCTCGCGGTCCGGAAGTTCCGCACCGCCGGTGTCGAGACGCCAGGCGCCGTCCCAGTCGAGGGCGACGTGATGACGGCGCCGTACGACCGGATCCCGCAGCACCTCGGCCGCCAGCGAGGGATCGTTGTCGTGCATCCGGTCCAGGAGCTCCGGTCGGACGGAACGCACCTGCGTCCGCTCCAGGACCGTGAGCTTCGCGGTGTCCCCGCACCGCGTGCAGAGCACGAGGAGCCAGGCGTCGATGAGCTTGTGGTGGGCGTTGACACGGAATTTGCCGTTCGCACGGAAGCGCTCCGACGCGCACGCGGAGCAGCGACGCACGACGAGCGGCAGGCAGGTGGGCATGACCACCCAGGTGGTGAGCACAGAAGTACACCGGTTTCAGTGAGAAGTCCGCAGCAGGAAGCAGCGCGGCGCACGGACAGGCGCGACGCGCGACAGATCAGCAGTCGGGAGGTCTCACACGGTGTACAACGGCACGTCCTTGATCGGGCGACTCGGGTCGGCAGCACGGTAGCGGCGCGCGTCGGCGTCGTTCCACCGATTTACGCGCGCCGCACCGGCCCCGACTACCTCGCGGCCAGCGGTGTCACACCGATCCGGTCGATGACCGGGGCGTACGGCGACCGCTGGTCGTACTGGTTGGAGGTGTCGCCGTCGAAGTCGGGCAGTTCCTCCGCGGTGAAGGTGAGCCGGTTGGCGCCTTTCTTCAGGGTGACGGGGACGGTCAGGTCCCAGAAGTTGTTGAAGTGGAAGGTCGTCGGGAACAGGATCCGCCGGGTCGCGCCGCCGTTGATCGAGAGGTCGGCGTGGCGGGCGATCGGGTCGGGGTTGTAGTGGGTGGCGGGTGCCTGCTCCGCGTTGGAGTAGCTGATGGTCAGCGCGTGCCGGCCGGGCCGCTCGGCGACGACGTCGAACGTCAGCGCGTTGGCCCTGCCGTCACCGATGTCGGTGACCGCCCTGCCGTTCGAGGCGAAGGTGAACGCGTCGGTCACCCTGGCGGCCCCTGTCACCGTGCCGTCCTCCGCCTGGTACACGCGGGTCTTCAGGGAGCCGGTGGACGGGGCGACCAGGAGCCGGTCGAGGGTGAGTTCACGGGCGGCGCCGGTGACGGTGATCTTGTTGATGCCGCCGGAGAGGAAGACCCGCACCCGGTCCGTGCCCTTCCTGGCCCCGCCGACCTCGGGCACGTCGAGGCGCTCGCCGTTGAGCGAGAGGCCCGCCCGACCTCCGCCGAGGTGGTCGACCGACACGGTGGCCTCGCCGTCGCCGGGCGCGTACACCCAGAACGTCGCCGAGTCGCCCTTCGCCAGCGGCACGGTGCCGGGACCCGAGGCGCCGGGCCGGCCGTAGTCCGGCCGCGTCCCGGAGAGCGAGGCGTACGCGGCCTCGTAGATCGCGGGGGCGGTCACCTGCTCGTCGCGCAGGGCGAGGTCGATCTTGTCGATGATCGCGTCGCCCTTGGTGACGCCGAGGTCGGGGTCCTGTGCCGCGAGCGTGATCCGGTGTGTGCCGGCGGTCAGTTCGACCGTGGTGTCGGTGTGGCCCCAGACGACCCACTTGTAGCCGAGCGGCAGCCGCAGCTCCCGTGGATCCTTCCCGTCGACCCGCAGGAAGACATTGGTCGGGCCCTGCTCCTTCACCAGGTCGTACAGGTTGTAGGAGTTGGCGAAGACGCTCAGGTCGTAGGTGCCGTCCCGCGGGACGTCGACGTCGAAGGCCAGGACCCCGTCGGAGCCGGTGCGCAGCCCGCCCACGTCGTAGGCGCCGGACGTCGCGAATTTGCCCACGTCCGAGGGTGTCCCCTCGGGGCCGTTCCTGGAGTACCCCTTGCCGGTGTAGGTGGCGTTCTCCGCCTCGTAGGTCCGGCGCCAGCTCACCGACGGCGCGGCTGGCTCCCCGCCGTTGCCGCCGGGGGAGAGGATGACCTGGTACGCCGACATCTCGTTCATGCCGGTCATCGGCAGGGTCACCGAACCGTCGGCGCCGACCGTCACCTCCCGGTCCGAGAGCCGCAGCGGCTGCGCCGAGTCACCGACCTGGCCGGTCCACGGGATCTCCTGGACCGTGGCCCGCACGGTCGTCCCGAACAGCGCGGGGTCGATGTTCCGGAACACGATGTCCGCGTCACCGCCCTGCCCGCCGAAGAGGGCCCGGGACTGTTTCTTGTCCTCGTCCAGGGTCGCCACGCCCTGGAGCGTGTACTGCTGGTTGGGGTGCGGGGCGGTCACCTCGACGGTGTGCCCGGACATCTGCGCGTAGGCATGGAACAGCCACCACTGGCCGTTGCCCTTGTTGGCCTCCACGGCCGAGTCGTTGAGGTTGCCGTCGATGTTCCAGTACGCCAGGTCGGCGTCGATCTTGGACTCCTCGATGGCGGAGATCCACTGGACGACCTGCCCCGGCACCGACAGGTGGTAGTTGTGGCCGTACTCGTTGACATTGATCGGCAGCGGGCCGACGCCGATCTCCTTCTCCCACCGCCGGTAGGTGGCCACGCTCGTGCGGACCTTGGCGGGTGAGGACAGCTCGTGCCAGGTCATCACGTCCGGCACGACGTCATGGGCCTTCGCGTACCGCAGGAAGCCCTTGATCTCGTCGTAGAGGACCGAGGTGTTGGGGCCGGCGATCCGCGCCTCGGGGTCGAGGGCCTTGATGAGCCGGTAGGTGTCCTTCCAGGCCGCGAAGAAGTGCCGCGGGTCGTCGAGCCAGGAGACCTTGTCGTAGCTCCACTCGCCCGTGCCGAACATGTTCCCCTCGGGTTCGTTGAAGGGGACGTAGACGACATGGTCCTTGTACGCGCCCATCGTCTTGACCTGGGCGACCTGCTTGCTGATCTTCTGCTGGAAGTCCGCGAGCCGTGCGGGGCCGTCGGCACCCGGCCACTGGTAGGGGAAGCCGCGGTAGATGTCGGTCATGTAGATGTAGACGTCCTTGCCGCCGGAGTCCACGAACGGCGGAAGCATCTCCAACGCGTCGGCGCCCGGATGCTGGGGACCGTCCTGCGCCTTCGTCGACACCGTGCGCAGCCCCATCCCCTCGATGAGGTTGCGGCTCGGTACGCCGTCGCCGTAGACGCCGTACAGGGAGCCGGAGGCGCCGCCGTGGAAGGCGCCGGTGTCGGTGCCGAGATCGATGACGAGCCGTTCCGGCTCCGCCGCGCCGGCGGTGCCCAGGGTGGGTCCGGCGAGCACGGTGGCGAGGGCCGTGACCGCGGTGGCACCGGCTGCCGCGGCTCGGATGCTGCTGCGATTGCGTCGCACTGAGGTCTCCGTGAGGTGATCCGCCCAGGGCCGAACCGGTTCGATGGGACGCGGGGTGGGGGAGCCCGGCATCTCGGGGGTCGAGTCGAGGACCGAGTGACAGTCGTGCGGCTCTGTCGAACCGGTTCGCCGGAACCTAGCATCGCCGCATGCCCCCAGCAATACTCCTGACAGGGACCCGTGCACAGGCCGCGCAGAGTTCGGCGCGAGGGGTTGACAGTGCCCGGGGCGGCTCCTACGTTCCCTTCACGCGAACCGGTTCGACGAACGGTTCGCCCGCGAACCGGTTCGACGAGGGAGTGCCGTGAACATCGGTGAGATCGCCAAGCGGGCCGGTGTCTCGCGGAGCACCGTGTCGTACGCGCTGAGCGGCAAGCGTCCGGTGTCGGACGAGACCCGCGAGAAGATCCAGCGGGTCATCGACGACCTCGGGTACCGGCCCAACGCGAGCGCCCGTGCTCTCGCCAACGGCCGGACCAGCACGATCGGTCTGGTCTTCCCGCCGGCCGGCAACCACTACACCGGGATGCAGCTCGACTTCATCGGCAGTGTCGTGGAGGCCGCGGCGGCCCATGACTACGACGTGCTGCTGTCGCCGAGCGGTGTGGACAGCGACCGGTCGTTCCAGCGGCTGCTGGGGGAGCGGCGGGTCGACGGGGCGATCCTGATGGAGATCAGGTTGCGGGACGACCGGGTCGATCACCTGGCCGAACTGGACTTCCCCTCCGTCACCATCGGCCGCACCGCCCGGCCCGAGGGCACCTGGTGGGTGGGCCTGGACCACACCGCGCTGGCCGCGGCGTGCGTCCACCACCTCGCCGACCTCGGCCACCGCCGGGTCGCCTTCGTCAACCGGCCCGAGCAACTCCTGCGGGCGGGCTACGAGTCCGCGCACCGGGGGCTGGACGGCTTCACCAAGGCCGCCGCGGAACGCGGGCTGACCGTACAGACGTACTGCTGCGGCGACGACCCCGCCTCGGGGCAGGCGTGCCTGGAGCGGATCCTGCACGACGACCCGGCCACCACGGCCCTGGTCACCCTGAACGAGGCCGCCCTGGGCGGTCTCTACCGGGGGCTCGCCCACGCGGGCCGCCATGTACCGCGCGACTTCTCCGTGACCGGAGTGGTGGCGTCCCGGTGGGCGGAGACGGTGACCCCGCAGCTCACCGCGGCGGACGTACCGGCGGAGGAGATGGGCCGGCGCGCCGTCGACCTGCTCATCGAGCGCCTCGACCACCCCGGTGCCGCTCCCCGCCACCACCTCCTCGCCCCGCCGATCTCCCTGCGGGCCAGCACCGGCCCCGCCGGCGGCGCCTCCTTCGCCGACGCCCCGACACCCTTCAGCCCCTCCTGAACCGCGACTCCCAGAGCCGCCGACCCCCGAGCCGCAAGCCCGAGCCGCACTCCTTCTCCGCACCGGTCACCCGGACCCGACACCCCTGACATGGCCGTTCGGTGTGCCCGTATGCCTCTCTTCCGCCCCTCTCACGGCACAGCCGTGCCTGGAAGCAAGGAACCCGCCATGCGTAGAACCGCCATGCGTAGAACCAGAAGCCGCCGTCTCCTCGCCACGGCCCTGACGACCGTCGTCGCCGTCGTCGGCACCGCCTGCTCCTCCGGTTCGGGCAGCACCGGTGCCGCCCAGGACGCGGACGGTGGCACGTACACGATCTGGGACCCGTACCCGCAGTTCGACAAGGGCTCGGCCTGGGCGAAGCTGCTCGACGACTGCGGCACCAAGGCCGGGGTCAAGGTCAAGCGGACCGCTTTCGACACCAGCGACCTGTCGAACAAGGCGCTGCTGGCCGCGCAGCAGGACAACTCCGCCGACGTGCTCATCGTCGACAACCCGGTGGTGTCGACGCTGGCCGAGGCGGGCGTCCTCACCACGACCGACGAGAACGAGCTGGACACCTCCAAGACGGACCCGAACCTGCTCGCGGCCGGCCAGTCCGGCGGCAAGACCTACGGCACACCGATCGGCGCCAACACCCTTGCCCTCTACTACAACAAGGAGGTGCTGAAGAAGGCCGGTGTGGACGTCGCCTCGGTGAAGGACTGGACGTCGCTGACGGCGGCGCTGGCGAAGGTGAAGAAGGCCGGCAAGAAGGGCATCACGTTCTCGGCGATCGGCACGGAGGAGGGCAGCTTCCAGTTCCTGCCGTGGTTCTGGGGCTCCGGCGCCCAACTGACCGACCTCGACTCCGACCAGGCCGTCTCCGCGCTGTCGCTGTGGAAGGGCTGGCTGGAGAAGGGGTACGCCCCGAACTCGGTCATCAACAACACGCAGACGACCAGCTGGCAGGAGTTCGCGAGCGGCGACTACGCGTTCGCGGAGAACGGCACCTGGCAGCTCGCAGGCGCCGAGAAGGCGGGCTTCGACTACGGCGTCCTGCCCATACCCGGTGTCAACGGCGGCAACGCCGCGGCCCCGACCGGCGGTGAGTTCGTGACCCTGCCCGTGCAGGGCGACACCGGCCGCTACGCCACCGCGCGGAAGCTGGCCACCTGCCTGACCAGCACGCAGAACCTGTTCGACACCGACACCACCCTGTCCTACGTGGCTCCCACCGCCGAAGTGCAGGACAAGCAGGTCGCGGCCAACGCCCAGCTCAAGCCCTGGGTGGACGCGGTCAAGGCGGCCAAGGGCCGTACCAGCGACGACCTGGGCACCAAGTACCCGAAGATCTCCGAGCAGTTGTGGAAGGCCGTCCAGTCCGCCCTCAGCGGTGCCGGGTCTCCGAAGGACGCGCTGGCCAAGGCGCAGTCCGCCGCCCGGTGACCGGGAACGGCCGGTCCGCAGATGAATCACGTGACACACATGCCGGATCGCCGGCCCGCACAGGTCCGTAAGGGGGCGGCGGCCACCGCCGCCCCGCGACCTGCCGACGCGCGAGCACGGCGCCGCCCGACCTCCCCGCAGTGGGCCGCCTGGGCGTTCCTCGCCCCGGTCACCCTCTACCTCGCTCTCTTCTACGCCTATCCGCTCTACCGCAACCTCGACCTGAGCCTGCGGAACTACACGGTCCGGTCCTTCGTCCAGGGCGACGCGCCGTTCACCGGCCTGGCCAACTACACGAAAATCTTCGACGACCCGACCTTCGCGCCCGCCCTGCTGCACACCGTCGTCTTCACCACTGTGTGCCTGGTCTTCCAGTACGCGATCGGGCTGGCCCTCGCGGTCTTCTTCCACCAGCACTTCCGGCTCTCGGCGACCCTCCGGGCCCTGTTCCTGGTGCCGTGGCTGCTGCCGCTGATCGTGTCCGGCTCGACCTGGTCGTGGATGCTCAACAGCGACTCCGGCATCGTCAACGCGGCCCTGCACACCGTCGGCATCGGCCCGGTGAACTGGCTGACCTCCCCCGACTGGTCGCTGACCTCGGTGATCATCGCGAACATCTGGATCGGCGTCCCGTTCAACCTGGTCGTGCTCCACAGCGGCCTCCAGTCCATCCCCGAAAACCTCTACGAGGCCGCCGCCCTCGACGGGGCGAACGCCTGGCAGCGGTTCTGGCGGATCACCTTCCCGCTGCTGCGACCCGTGTCGGCGATCACGCTGCTGCTGGGGCTGGTCTACACGCTCAAGGTCTTCGACATCATCTGGATCATGACCAAGGGCGGCCCCGCCGACTCCTCGACCACCTTCGCCACCTGGTCCTACCAGCTGGGATTCGGCAATCTCCTGCCCGCCTTCGGGCCTGGCGCCGCCGTCGGCAACCTGCTCGTCGTCGCGGCCCTGGTGTTCGGCCTGATCTACCTGAAGGTCCAGCGAAAGCAGGCACTGTCATGAACCGAAGCGCCGCACGCTCCTGGTGGAAGACCGCCCTCGGCCTCCTCCTGACCGGGATCATGCTCTTCCCGGTCTACTGGATGCTCAACGTGTCGCTCACCCCCGAGCAGGACATGCGCAAGAGCCCACCGGACCTCTTCCCCGCGCACGGCACCCTCGACGGCTACCGCACCGTGCTGGACGAGCAGGTGCCGTACCTCGGCACCAGCCTCGTCGTCGGCCTGGGCACCGTCGTCCTCACCGTGGCCCTGGCCGCGCCCGCCGGGTACGCGCTGGCCAAGCTGCGCCCGCGCGGCGGCGGCATCCTCAGCTTCCTGCTGCTGGCGGCCCAGATGATCCCCGGCATCATCATGGCGATGGGCTTCTACGCCATCTACCTCCAGCTCGGTCTGCTCCAGTCGGTGCCCGGCCTGATCGTCGCCGACTCCACGCTCGCCGTCCCCTTCGGCGTGCTCATCTTCACCGCGTTCATGTCCGGCATCCCCGGCGAACTGCTCCAGGCCGCGAAGACCGACGGCGCCGGGGCGCTGCGCACCTTCGTGTCGATCGTCCTGCCGATGAGCCGCAACGCCGTCGTCACGGTGTCGCTGTTCGCGTTCCTGTGGTCGTGGTCCGACTTCGTCTTCGCCGGGACCCTCGTCAACGGCGGCGCCCACGAGCCGATCACGCTCGGCATCTACCACTACATAGGCAACAACAACCAGGAGTGGAACGCCATCATGGCCACCGCCGTCGTGGCCTCCCTGCCGGCCGCGGTCATCCTCGTCCTCGCGCAGCGGTACGTCGCCGCGGGCGTCACCGCCGGCGCGGTCAAGGACTGACCTCCCCCCTGCTCGCCCTCACGGCTCCACCGCCTCCCGGTGGCGGCGAGATCCCCCCTGCCCGAGAAACGAGTGACCCCCATGACCGCCGCACCGTCCGGCCCGGCCTTCTCCGTCCACGACATCCCCTTCAGCACGTACGGGTCCTGGTTCGGCATCTCTCCCGTGCTGGCGGAGAAGACCCGGGCCGAGGACCTCCACCTCGTCTCCCACCAGAACGGCATGCACGCCGTGCTGCGCCTGGTCCCCCTGGACCCGGCGACGGGCGGCCGGACCGACACCCGCGTCGAGGCGACCCCCGGCCTGCTCACATGGACCGGCCCGACCGGCCGGGTCGACCTCGCCTACGAGACACCGGACACCGTACGGCTGCGGGGCAGCGGCCTCGCCCTCGCGCTCCGGGCGGCCGCCCGGACCCTCACACCGTTCAGCGGCACCTACTTCTACCGGGAGCCCGGCACCGACGCGTACGTCCTCACCTCGTACGAGACCGGGCGGCGCTACCGGATCACCGTCCTGTCCGGCACCGTCACCGAGGCGCCCGGCGCGCAGGCGCTGGGCGGCGCGGACCGCGGTGTCACCGTCGGCGCCGAGGCCGGCGGCCCCTGGGAGGTCGCCGTCGAGGAGTACGAGACCGCACGCCGCCCCTACGCCTCGACCGCCGGCTTCGACCAGGTCGTGGCGGCCGCGCGCACCGCGTTCACCGCGTTCGCCGACCGTGTGGCGCCCTGGCGCTCGGCCGCGACCCCGGCCGCCGAACTCGCCGCCTACGTGTTGTGGTCGGCGACGGTCCGCCCACGGGGCTTCGTGACCCGGCCCGCGGTGCTGATGTCCAAGCACTGGATGGACAAGGTGTGGAGCTGGGACCACTGCTTCAACGCCCTCGCCCTCGCCCCCGGCGCCCCCGACCTGGCCTGGGACCAGTTCTCCCTGCCCTTCGACCACCAGGACGAGGCCGGTGCCCTGCCCGACTCGGTCACCCACTCCGAGGTCCTGCACAACTTCGTCAAGCCCCCCATCCACGGCTGGACCCTCGGCCTGCTGCGCCGACGGCTCCCCGAACCCCTCACCCACGCACAACTCACCGAGGCGTACGACCGGTTGACCCGCTGGACGGACTTCTGGCTCACCGCCCGCCGAGCACCCGGTGCCGCCCTGCCCCACTACCAGCACGGCAACGACAGCGGCTGGGACAACGCCACCACCTTCGACCCCGCACGTGTCGTCGTCACCGCCGACCTGGCCGCCTTCCTCACCCTGCAACTTCGCGAACTCGCCTCACTGGCCGACGAGTTGGGGCGGCCGGACGACGCCCGCCGCTGGACACGGACGGCCGACGAGACCCAGGCCGCGATGCTCGACGACCTGTGGAAGGGCGACCGGTTCGCCGCCCGGGCGGCCGACACCGGCGAGACCTGGACCAGCGCGAGCCTGCTCGACCTGATGCCCATCGCCCTCGGGGAGCACCTGCCGGAGTCCGTCGGCGCCGCCCTCGCCGACCGGATCGAGACCCACCTCACCCCGCACGGCCTGGCCACCGAACAGCCCGACTCGCCGCACTACCTCCCCGACGGCTACTGGCGCGGCCCGATCTGGGCGCCGTCCACCGTGCTCGTCGAGGACGGTCTGCGCCGCGCCGGCCACCACCGGCTCGCCGACCGGATCAGCGCCCGCTTCCGCGCCCTGTGCGAGACGTCCGGCTTCGCCGAGAACTTCGACGCCCTCACCGGCACGGGCCTGCGCGACCGCGCCTACACCTGGACCGCCGCCGCCTACCTGCTCCTCGCCGAGGCCCCCACGCTCCGCCCCGCCGACCCGGCCCGAACGGCCGGTGGCTGACAGTCCACCCGGGCCGAGCCGCGCCCGGGCAGTACCGTCCGACCCCCAGGAGATGCACTATGCCCACCCGTCGTAGACGTGCCTCGCTCAGCGGCGAGCACGGACCGGTCCGCCCCGGAGCCCGCCGTCCGCGTGGTGCCGTCGCGCTGACCGCGCTGCTCGTGTCGTTCGCCACCGCCGTCGTCGTCCCCGGTGCCCCGGCGCGCGCGGCCGACACCTCGATCACCGTCGACTTCTCCACCGCCGGCGGTGCCCCCACCTACCGGGCCTCGGGGACCATCTACGGGATGACCGAGAATGGCTCGCTGCCCCAGGACCACTTCTACAAGGACATCAAGTGGAGGTTCATGCGGGCGGGAGGAGCCCAGCTGGACAAGCCGGGCGGCTGGGTGGCCGGTAAGTACGACCGCCGGTGGACCAGCACCCTGGCCCAGTACAAGCGGACCAAGGCGCTCGGCGGAACCTTCGTCATGCTGGTGCACGACTTGTGGGGCGCGGACGGGACCACCACGCCCACCTTCCCCGGTGACAACGGGGACTGGTCCGGCTTCGACGCCTTCTACGACCGTCTCCTCGGGGATGTGAAGGCCGCGGGCATGACCGACATCGAGTGGGACATCTGGAACGAGCCCGACTGCCGCTCGTTCTGGGGCTCGGGCCAGGCCCAGTACCTGCAGATGTGGAAGCGCTCCTACCAGAAGATCCGGGCCGCCGTCCCCGGCGCCGTCGTCGTCGGGCCGAGCACCTGCAGCAAGCCCTCCGGGAGCAACACCTGGTGGAACACGTATCTCGACTACGTGAAGGCGAACGACGCCGAGCCGGACACCTACAGCTGGCACGATCTGCCCGGTGACCCGGTCGCCGACAGCAACGCGGTGAAGTCCATGCTGTCGGCACGGTCGATGACGACGAGCCGTCCGTTCCAGGTCAACGAGTACGCCGGCACCAGCGAGCAGAACCCGGGCCGTGGCGGCTGGTACATCTCCCGCCTGGAGCGGGCCGGGGCCGACGGCCTGCGCGCCAACTGGGCGTCCGCGAACAATCTGCACGACTTCCAGGCGAAGCTGCTCACGAAGAACAGCACCGGCCAGTACCTGCCGCTGGGCGAGTGGTTCCTCTACCGGTACTACGGTTCGCAGACCGGGAACGTCGTGAAGGTCACGGCCGGCAGCAACACCGACGGGCTGGCGACCAAGGACAACGCCGCGCGGAACGCCAGGATTCTGCTGGGCAGCAACGGCAACACCGGCAACGTCACCGTGAACCTCGACCGTCTCGACACCACCTCCGTGGTGGAGAACAGCCGGGTCCGCGCGATCGTCCAGCGCGTACCGAACAACGGCGGCGCCGCGGTGACCGGCCCGGAGACGGTCTCCGACCGGACCCTGACCGTCAGCGGCGACTCGGCCTCGGTGAGCGTGCCGTGGACGAACGCCTCCGACGGCTACACCGTCACCCTGCTCCCGCCGTCCGACACCACCGTCTCCACCGTGGCCGTCGCCCAGCACAGTGGCCAGTGCCTGGACGACACCAACCGCTCCACCGCCAACGGCACGCAGTACCAGCAGTTCCACTGCGAGGGCGGCTACCAGCAGATGCTGGACTTCAAGCCGGTCGCCGGGCGGGCGGACACCTACACCATCGTCAACGAGCACAGCGGCAAGTGCCTGGACGTCGCCAGTGCGTCCACCGCCGACGGCGCCGCGGTCATCCAGTACACCTGCAACGGCTCCACGAACCAGATGTTCACCCTCAAGCCCGTCACCGCCCTCGGCAACGGCCAGGACTACCAGCTGGTCGCCGTCCACAGCGGCAAGTGCGTCGACGTCAGCCAGATCTCCACCGCGGCGGGCGCGAAGATCCACCAGTGGCCGTGCGACCCGGCGAGCGCGCTGAGCACCAAGAAGAACCAGATCTGGCGCCTCCTCGGCAAGATCTGACGCACTCGGGGGGCCGCGGACGGCAACCGCGGCCCTCTTCCGGAGCAGACCTACTGGAGGCGTTGAGCGGCGCGTGCGAGATTGCGTCGGTAGAGGGCTACGGCCTGCTCCGCCGGGAGGTTCGGGACGGTGACCGTCTCGCCGGTCTCCTTGGAGACCACGACCTTGGCGCCGCCCGGCGGAGCGGGCAGCGGACGGCCGGAGGGATCGGTGCGGGGCGGAAGGACCGCGTACACCAGATAGCCGACGTCGAACTCGTGGACGTGCAACTCGGCGGGGGAGCCGTCGGCCGACCGCGGCCGGGCGTACCGGGCCCGGACCAGCGCGACGGCCTGCTCCGGGGTGAGGGGCGGCGTACCGGAAGCCATGGGTGTCGTCCTGCGTGTCCTGTCCGAGGGAGGGGGCGGCCGGCGGGCGGCGGTCAGAGCTGGGCGGGGGCGCCGCCGAAGCCGATCTCGTTGCCGTCCGGGTCGTGGTACGTGATCTTGCGGACGCCGTTGGCGTACGTCTCCCGGTTCGCGGGCTTCAGGCCCCGGTCCGTGATCCCCTCGACACGGGCGTCGAGGTCGTCGACGAACACGGTGTGCAGGGCGTGACCGCCGCGCCCCGGCCGGTGCTCGATGTACACGTACCGGTGCTCCGCCAGCTCCCACACGGCCTCCGTGTCGTTCGGGATGAACGTCGGCGGCGAACCGAACAGGCGTTCGTACCAGCCGAGTGCCGCTTCGTAGTCGTTGACGAGGACGCCTGCGAACAGTTCGACGGACATGACGCCATGGTAGGGCCGAGGCGCTCTCCGGGCGGGGGACGTGATCACCGCTCGCGTCGCCGCGCTCCGTACAATTTGGAGCCGAACGACATCTGAGATCCGATGTGCCCATGGCGTCAAGGAGTGTGCCCGTGCCCGGCCAACGATCCATCACACAAGCCGAGAAGCTGGCGGAGGCGAAGCTCGGGGGCATCCCCGTCCGCCACGAGCAGATGGCCGTCGTCGCCAACATCTACCGGGCCGCGTCGGCGGTGCGGCAGCACCTGGAGAACTCGGTGCTGCGCGGCGCCGACCTGACCTGGACGGCGTTCGTCGTGCTGTGGGTGGTCTGGATCTGGGGCGAGTCGGAGACCCGGCACGTCGCGGAGGAGGCGGGCATCTCCAAGGGGACGCTCACCGGGGTCTCCCGGACGCTGGAGAAGCGGGGGTTGCTGCGGCGGGCCGGGCACCCCACCGACGGCCGGCTGGTGCTGCTCAGCCTCACCGAGGAGGGCGAGGAACTGATGCGGCGCGTGTTCCCCGCGTTCAACGAGGAGGAGGCCTTCGTCGCCGCGCAGCTCGACGTCGACGAGTGCCGCAGCGTCGCCGACGGACTGCGGCGCGTCGTCCTCCAGGTCGAGGAGCACGGCGAGGAGCGCCGCCTCGCCCTCCTCGACGGCGCGGCCCCGGCTCCCCGCCGCAGCGGCCGCCGGCCGCAGTCCTAGCGAGCCGCGCGCCCCTGGCGGAGCGAAGCCCTTGGCCTGCCCCGCCCTTTCTCCGGCCCCGCCTTGGCTCGGGCGCAGCCCTCGTGGCCCGTCTCTCGAACGGCAGGGCCCCGAACGGCAATGTTCCGCCGGACGGGCGGGCAGGCGTGAACACTGGGATGCTGAGGACGGACAACCTGTCCACGACCTGACGAACGCAGGTGGTGAGCGCCGTGGCTGGGGTCGAGCACAACGCATCGGGGGGAGCCCCTGAGCGGGCCGACCCCAAGGGCGACCCGTTCCTGCGGACCCGGTTCGCCGTACCCGTACGCCCGACCACGTTCCTGCGCCGGGACCGGCTGGTCGCACGCCTGGACGAAGCCGGGCGGACGCCGCTGACGCTCGTGGAGGGCGCCGCCGGCGCGGGCAAGACGCTGCTGGCCGCCGACTGGGCGGCCGGGCGGGACGGCCCCGTGGCCTGGCTCACCGCCGACACCGTCGGCCAGGTCGGCGGCATGTTCTGGGCGTACCTCCTGGAGGCCCTCCGCCTCTGCGGCGCGGGCCTGCCGGAGGTCGACCCGCCCACGGACGCCCGCCGAGTCGACCCCGCGACCCTGACCCGGCTCGCCACCGCGCTGAGCGCGCGCGAACGGCCCGTGACGGTGGTCCTCGACGAGTTCGACCGGGTCACCGCCCCCGAGGTGCCGGACCAGCTCGACTTCGTCCTGCACCACGCGGGCGCGGGGCTGCGCCTGGTCCTCGTCACCCGCACCGAACCGCTGCTGCCGCTGCACCGCTACCGGGTGGCGGGCGAGGTCACCGAGATCAGGGACGCCGAGCTGGCCTTCACCCCGGAGGAGGCCGCCATCCTGCTGAAGCTGCACGGACTGCGCCTCCCGCCGGCCGAGGCCGACGCGCTCGTGGAGCGGACCCGCGGCTGGGCGGCGGGGCTGCGGCTGTGCGCCCTCGCGGCACGCGAGAGCCCGCACCCGGAGACCTACCTCAAGGAGTTCGAGGCCGACCGCACCCCGATGGCCGACTACCTGCTGGCGGAGGTGCTCAAGCGGCAGACCCCCGAGACACAGGACCTCCTGCTCCGGACCAGCGTCCTCGACCGCTTCTGCCCCGACCTGGCGAACGCGCTGACCGGCCGCCTCGACGCCGAGCCCATCCTGGCCGGGCTGCACCGCGCCAACGCGTTCGTGGAGCACCTCGGCCACACCTGGTACCGCCTCCACCCGCTGTTCGGCGAGATACTCCGCGCCCACCTCCATGAGCGGGCGCCCGGTCTCGAACCCGAACTGCACCGCAGGGCCGCCGAGTGGCTGCGCGACTCCGGCTCCCTCACGGAGACCCTCGACCACGGCGCCGCGGCGGGCGTCTGGGACTTCACCGCCGGTGTCCTCGTCGACGACCTCGCCATCGGCCAGCTCTTCACCGGACTGCGCTCCGACGAACTGGCCGACCTGTTCTCCCGGATGAGCCCCGAGGCGACGAGCCCCGCCACCGACCTGGTCCGCGCGGCCCGCGAACTGGCCCGGCACGACGTCGACCGGGGCCTGGCCCACCTGCGGCACGCGGAGGAGAGCCTCGTGGCGCGGGGCCCCGCCGAGGACGCCACCGACCTCGCGGCCGCCTGGCTGAGCTGCGCCCTGCTGGAGGCCGTGGTGGCCCGGCAGACCGGATCGCCCGGCAAGGCGCTCCGGGCGGTGGCGGCGGCCGAGAGACTGAGCAACCGGATCCCCGCCGACCTGCTGGAGAAGCATCCGGAACTCACCGCGCAGCTCGTGGCCCACCTGGGCTCGGCCCTGCTGTGGGCCGGCCGCTTCGAGGACGCCCGTACGGCCCTGTCCTCGGTGGCCGACGCCTCCGGCGGAGCGGCCACCGAACTCCTGCGCGCCGACTGCCTGGGCCGCCTGGCGCTGATCGACTGCCTGAACGGCTGGACCGGCCGGGCGGAGCGCACCGCGCGCGCGGCGACGGCCGTGGCGGAGCGGTGCGGACCGCCGCAGCCGTCCGGCTGCGGTGTCGGACGACTGGTCCTGGCCGCCGTGGCCGTCGACCACGACGACCTCGCCTCCGCCGAGTCCCTCCTGGAGACCGTGGACAGCGCGGAGACCGTGCTGCGCGACCCGGTGCTGGACGCCGGTCAGGCCCTCACGACCGCGCGGCTGCTGCTGGCACGCGACCGGACCCGGGCGGCACTGCGAGCCGTACGGTCGCCCGTCCCCGCCGAGGTGGCCTCCCCCTGGGCGGAGGCGTGCACCACGCTGATCACCTCCGACGTCCACCTCGCCGAGGGCCGGCCCGAGGAGGCCGCCGAACTGCTCCGGTCACTGCCCGAGGACCAGCCCGCGTGCGCGGTGGGCGCCGCCCGCGCCCAGCTGGCGGCCGGCCGGCCCGACGTGGCGCTCGACCTGCTCGACCGGGCGCACCCGGAGGAGCGCGGCGGCCCCGCGGTGTCCGTCCGCGCCACCCTGGTCCGCGCGCAGGCCGCGTACCAGGCGGGCGACCCCGCCGCCACCCGCCGGCTCCTCGCCCGGGCCCTGCACCAGGCGCGCCGCGACGAACTGCGTCGGCCCTTCCAGGAGACGGGCCCCTGGATCCGGCCGTTCCTCGCCGCGCCGCCCCTGCGGGAACTGGCGGCGGGCTGGCTCCAGCCCGGCACCGCCCACCCGGACGCCACCCCCGCCACCGAGGACCCCGCGGTGATCGTGGAACAGCTGAGCGGACGCGAGCGGGACGTTCTGCGGCGGGCCGCCGAGATGATGTCGACGGAGGAGATCGCCGCCGACCTGTATGTGTCGGTGAACACCGTGAAGACCCATCTCAAGAGCGCCTACCGCAAGCTGGCCGTGAACCGCCGCAACGACGCGGTGCGGCGCGCCCGCGAACTCCGGTTGCTCTGACGGTCCCGGTGCCCTCCGGGGTGCGCCCTCAGCCCAGGCGCCGGACCACTGCCTCGGCTACTCCTTGGGCGCTGCCGGGGTTCTGCTCTCGGGGGTCGAGAGGCACCGGGCCGCCGGCGGTGCCGGCGACGGTGATCTCGTACCCGGCCGCGCCGTACCCCGCTTCACGGGGTGACATGGATCTTCGGTCCGGGTCCCGCGCCCGCCGGGCGTCGGCCGGCGAGGACGGGGCCGACCTCGTCGAGGCCCACGGTCGCGGCGACGAGCGGTCCGGGGTCGACCGTCGCGTCGGCGTACGCGCGGATCGTGGCGTCGAGACCGGGGGACGCGGACAGGATGCCGACCGCCGTGACGTCCTTGAGGACGAGGGCGCGGGTGTCGAGGTGACTGGGCTCCCCGGCCAGCCCGATGTACACGAGACGGCCGCCCGGCTCGACGAGTTCCAGGGCCCTCGCCGGCAGCGGGGCGGCGTTCGAGGCGTCCACGACCGCGTCGAAGGGCAGGTCGGGCACCGAGTCCTCCGTCCAGACGTGCTCGAAGCCCAGGCCGTGGGCGAAGGCGAGAGAGCCCTCGGTGGCTCCCATCAGATGGACCTCGGCACCGGCGGCACGCAGGAACATCGCGGTCAGCAGGCCGATCGTCCCCGGGCCGAGCACCAGGGCGCGGTCACCGGGGCTCGGCGCGGCGGCCCGCGCGGCGCGCAGGGCGTTGCCGCCCGGCTCGACGAGCGCGCCGAGGACGGCGTCGACGGAGTCGGGCAGGGCGTGCAGCGAGAAGACCGGAACGGCGAGCCGCTCCGCCAGCGCTCCGGCCCGCGCACCGCGGATGCCGACCTCCTGTCGCGCCTCGCACACATGCCGGCGCCCGCGCAGACAGCGGCGGCAGCCGCCGCAGCCGAGCATCGTGTCGCCCATGACGCGGCGGCCGATCCAGCCGGGGTCGACACCGTCCCCGACCTCCGTGACACGTCCGCACCACTCATGGCCCGGCCGTACGGGGTAGGCGGCGTGCCCCTGATGGAGGTAGGCCATCTCGCCGGTGAAGAACTCCACGTCGGTGCCGCACACGCCGACCCGTTCGACGTCGACCACGGCCTCGCCGGGGCCCGCCACGGGCGAGGGCACCTCCCGCACCTCGTACGCGCCGGGGCCGGTCAGCACGAAGGCACGCATGGGGCGTCGGCTCACCGGGGCGCCACGACGCGCTGCCGCTGGGTGCCGAGGTGCCTGATGCCCAGTTCCATCACGTCACCGGGCCGGAGATAGGTGGGCGGGGTCAGGCCCATGCCGACGCCGGGCGGGGTGCCGGTGTTGATGAGGTCGCCGGGTTCCAGGACGAGGAACTGACTGAGGTAGTGCACGATGAAGTACGGGTCGAAGATCATCGTCTTGGTGCTGCCGGTCTGCCGCCGCACCCCGTTGACGTCCAGCCACATGTCGAGCGCGAGGACGTCGTCGATCTCGTCGGCGGTGGCGAGCCAGGGGCCCGCCGGGTTGAACGTCTCGGCGGACTTGCCCTTGGCCCACTGGCCGCCCCGCTCCAGCTGGAAGCCGCGCTCGCTGACGTCGTTGACGACCACATAGCCGGCGATCGCGTCGCGGGCCTCCTCGACCGACTCCAGATAGGAGGTGCGGCGGCCGATGACGATGCCGAGCTCCACCTCCCAGTCCGTCCTCGTCGAGCCGCGCGGGATGCGCACGTCGTCGTTCGGGCCGATCAGGGTGTTGGGCGACTTGGTGAACAGGATCGGCTCGTCCGGCACCGGCATGCCGCTCTCGGCCGCGTGGTCACGGTAGTTGAGCCCGATGCACAGGATCTGGTGCGGGCGGGCGAACGGGGCGCCGACGCGCTCCCCGGCGAAACGCGACACCCGGCCCGCGGCCACGCGTTCGGCCACCAGGGGGCGTACGCGGTCCAGGCCGCCGGAGCCGAAGAAACGCTCGTCGAAGTCCGTGGCGGTGTCGGAGAGGTCGACATACGTCTCGTCGTCGATACGGGCGACGGGCTTCTCGTCGCCGGGGGCGCCGATGCGCATGAGGTACACGGGGCTGTCTCCAGGGTGGGGCGGGGGAGCGGGGGCGGGTCAGGTGTGCGGCCCGGCGAGCGGACCGAGCAGTGTCCGGATCTCGTCGAGCGCGTCCACCAGGGCGGTCAGGGGTGTCCGATAGGCGAGGGCACTGATGCTCACCGCGCCGGACGGAGCCGTGGGCGAGGTGAGGTACACGGGCAGGGCGAGGCAGTGCACACCGGCCTCGTTCTCCTGGTCGTCGCACGCATAGCCCTGGACGGCCGCCGCCCCGAGCGCGGCGTGCAGGTCGGCCGCCGTGCACAGCGTCCGGGACGTCCGGCGCTCGGGCGGCACGTCGCCGACCCACGCCCGGACCTCCTCCAGGGACGTCAACTCCCGGGCGAGCAGCACCTTTCCGACCGCCGTGGAGTGGGCGGGGTTGCGGCCACCGATCGTCGACGTCAGCCGGACGGCCCCCGTGGGCGGGTCGACCTTCGCGCGGTAGACGACCTCCCGGCCGTCCAGCACCGCGTAGTGCGCCGTCTCCCCGAACCGGTCCGCCAGCGCCTCCAGCACCGGACGGACCCGGACATGCTCGGGCCGCGCCTCGTGGTGCGCGAACGCCATGCGCAGGAACTCGTCGCCGAGCACATAGCGGCCGCTGTCGTCCTGGTCGGCGAGACCGGCCCGGCGCAGGGCGCCCAGCGCCCGGTGCACGGTCGGCTTGGGACTGCCGATCACCCGGGTCAGCTCGTCCAGACCCACCCCGTCGGGATACCGGGCCAGCTCCTTGAGCACGGCGAGCACCCGGTCCGAGCCCACGAGACGGCCACCCTCCGGGCCGGCCGCGCCGCCGTCCTCGGACCCGGTCGTGCCGGCCCCGGCGGGGTCTGTCGATTCGTCGTACGTCTGCGTATCCTGCATGGCGTTCCAGACTGTAGATCGTCGTACCGATTACTGGAAAGGGCTCGATGGTGAGGCTCCGCAGCGCGCAGTGGTACGAGGGGCAGGACCGCAACTCCTACATCCACCGGGCGTGGATGCGCAGAGGCGTGCCGGACGACGCCTTCACCGGCCGGCCCCAGATCGCCATCGCCAACACCGCCTCCGACCTCACCCCCTGCAACGCCCACCTCGACGAGGTGGCCGCCTCGGTCCGCAACGGCGTGTACGAGGCGGGCGGCATCCCCCTGGACCTGCCTGTGGTGTCGCTGGGGGAGACGAACGTACGGCCCACCGCCATGCTGTGGCGCAACATGGCGGCCATGGCCACCGAGGAGATGCTGCGGGCCAACCCCATCGACGGCGTCGTCCTCCTCGGCGGCTGCGACAAGACGATCCCCTCCCTGCTGATGGCCGCCGCGTCGGTGGACCTGCCCGCGGTGGTGGTCCCGGGCGGCCCGATGCTCAACGGCACCTTCCGCGGCAGCCTGCTGGGTTGCGGCACCGGGGTGTGGCAGCTGTCGGAGGAGGTCCGCGCGGGCACGCTCTCCCAGGAGCAGTTCCTCCGCTCCGAGTCGGCGATGATCCGCAGCCGGGGCCACTGCAACACGATGGGCACGGCGTCGACGATGGCCCTGGTCGCCGAAGCCCTCGGCACCGTGGTCCCCGGCGTGGCCGGCACCCCCGCCCCGGACAGCCGGCTGCTGGAGTCCGCGCACCACACCGGCCGGCTGGCCGTGGACATGGTCGCCGTCGACCGGCGGCCCGGGACCTTCCTGACCAAGGGGTCCTTCCACAACGCGATCGTGGCCCTCGCCGCCATCGGCGGCTCCACCAACGCGGTCGTCCACCTCCTCGCGATCGCGGGCCGACTGGGCATCGACCTGACGCTCGACGACTTCGACCGCATCGGCTCACGCGTCCCCGTCCTGGTGGACCTACAGCCGGCGGGCCGCTTCCTGATGGAGGATCTCCACCGCGCCGGCGGCCTGCTCGCCGTGCTGCGCGAGGTCCGCGACCTGCTCGACCCCGAGGCGCTGACCGTCACCGGCGAGCCGCTCGTGACGTACCTGGACGACGCGCCGATCTGGGACACCGAGGTCATCCGCACCCGCGCCGAACCGCTGGTCGCCGAGGGCGGCATCGCCGTCCTGCGCGGCAACCTCGCCCCCGACGGCGCCGTCGTCAAACCGGCCGCCGCCTCCCCGCACCTGCTCCGCCACCGGGGCCGGGCCGTCGTCTTCGACTCCATCGAGGACTTCCGGGCACGCATCGACGACCCCGACCTCGACGTGGACGCCGACTCCGTCCTCGTCCTGCGCGGCTGCGGCCCCAAGGGCTACCCGGGCATGCCCGAGGTCTCCAACATGCCGCTGCCGAGGAAACTCCTCGAACAGGGCGTCCGCGACATGGTCCGCGTCTGCGACGGCCGGATGAGCGGCACCGCCTACGGCACCGTCGTGCTCCATGTGGCCCCGGAGGCCGCGGCCGGCGGCCCCCTCGCGCTCGTCCGCACGGGGGACGTCATCGTCCTCGACGTCGAGGCCCGCCGCATCGAGGTCGACGTACCCGCCGACGAACTCGCCCGCCGCACCCCCGACAAGGCCACGGTCGACGGCTACGCCGCCCCCCGCCGCGGCTGGGAACGCCTCTACGTCGACCACGTCACGCAGGCCGACACCGGCGCCGACCTCGACTTCCTGACCGGCTCGAGCGGATCCGAGGTGAGCCGCGAGTCCCACTGACGGCCCTGCCTCCGCCCCGCCCGACGCCACGCGGGCGGCCCGCCCGCGACTCGGCGAAACGGGCGGTCCAGCGGGTGAAGCGTGACGCGGCCCCCGTACCGCGGGGCATGCATGAACCGCACGGCCGCATGCGGCCGAATCGACGGCCACGCAGCACTGGAGGCGAGCGGTGAACCCAAGAGACGATCAAACCGACCCCACGACTCCTCAGGTCCCGGTCCTCATCGTCGGCGGTTCCCTCGTCGGCCTGTCGACCTCGCTGTTCCTGGGCCGACTGGGGGTACGGCACATCCTGGTGGAGCGCCACGCCGGCACCTCCATCCACCCCCGAGGACGAGGCAACAACGTCCGCACGATGGAACTGTTCCGGGCCGCCGGCGTCGAGCCGGGGATCCGGGAGGCCGCCGCCACGCTGGCCGACAACCACGGCATCCTGCAGACACCCACGCTGGTCGGCGACGCGGGGGAGTGGCTGTTCAAGGAGATCGACGCGGGCGGCGGCCTCGCCCGGTTCAGCCCCAGCGCCTGGTGCCTGTGCAGCCAGAACGACCTGGAGCCGGTCCTGCTCGACCACGCGAGGAACCTCGGCGGCGACCTGCGCTACGCCACCGAGCTGATGTCGTTCACCGACGACCCCTCCGGCGTCACCGCCGTGGTCAAGAGCCGCGAGACGGGCGAGCACACCACCATCCGCGCGCAGTACCTCGTCGCCGCCGACGGCCCCCGCAGCCCCGTCCGCGAGCAGCTCGGCATCGAGCAGAGCGGTCCCGGGGACCTCTTCCACAACGTCAGCATCACCTTCCGCTCCCGCCGGCTCGCCGACGTCGTCGGTGACCGGCGCTTCATCGTCTGCTACCTGACCAGCCCGGAAGCCGACGGCGCGCTGCTGCCCGTGGACAACCGGGAGAACTGGGTGTTCCACGCCCCCTGGCACCCCGAACACGGCGAAACCCTGGAGGAGTTCACCGACGAGCGGTGCGTCGCACACATCCGCCGCGCGATCGGCGACGCCGACCTCGACGTGGAGATCACCGGCAGGGCCCCCTGGCACGCGGCCCAGCGGGTCGCCCGCCGCTACCGGTCGGGCCGCGTCTTCCTGGCCGGTGACTCGGCCCACGAGATGTCCCCCACCGGGGCGTTCGGCTCCAACACCGGCATCCAGGACGCCCACAACCTGGCGTGGAAGCTGGCCGCGGTGCTGGGCGGCTGGGCCGGGGAGGGACTGCTCGACACATACGACGCCGAACGCCGCCCGGTGGCGGAGGCGACCAGCGCCCGCGCCGCCGCACGGTCGGTCGAGCACAGCCATCCCGGTTTCGCCCCGCCCCCCGGCGCGCAGGGCGGCGGCCCCCAGCGCGGCATCCTCAACGTGGCCCTCGGCTACCGCTATCCGCAGGGCGCCGTCGTCGGCGCCGACCCCGCCACACCGGCCGTACCGGAGCGCCTCGACCTGTCCGGGGAACCCGGCAGCAGGGCACCCCACGTACCGGTACGCCACCGGGGCGAACAGATCTCCACCCTCGACCTCTACGAACGGTCGTTCGTCCTCCTCAGCGACGCCGACGCCCCGAGCGGATGGCACGAGGCCGCCGTCCGTCTCGCCGCGTCGACGCCCGTCCCCCTGACGTCGTACCGGCTCGGCGACGGGCCCGACGCCGAGCTGACACCCGTCGGCGGCGCGAGCTGGTCGGCCGCCCACGGCACGACATCCTCGGGCGCCGTCCTCGTCCGCCCCGACGGGTTCGTGGCGTGGCGATCCACGGAACGGGTCACCGACCCCGAGACGACCCTGCGCCAGGTCCTGGACACCGTCCTGGCCCTCTGACCCCCGGAAACGACGCCACACACCACAGGGGGGCCGACCGGCCGCCCCCCTGACGGTGCGCCGGAAACGCCAGCCGCTGTTGCCGTCACGCCCTCGTCGCGTGATGGCCACAGCGGCTTTCCCATGGGCGCGGACGGCCGCCCGCCGTCGCGCGCGGGGCCCCGCCTTTCGCGTCGAGCCGATGGAGGTCACCTGGGCAGAGCACACGAGTCGCGCGCTTCCCGAGCCGGGCACAGGATCGAGAAACCGACATTCGTCCGCCTCCGCCCAACGAAGGAGAAGTGCGCAGGATGACCACCACATCTGACCGCCTTTCGGAACCGCCGGCGTCACCGGCATCGCAGCGCGTCTCCCAGTCCGTGTTCGACGGCTCCCGGCTGCGGGTCGTCCTGCTGGTCGACGTCCACGACGGTGCCCAGCAGCGGTTCCTGGAGGCGTACGAGGGCCTGTGCAACCAGGTCGCGTCCGTCCCCGGGCATGTCAGCGACCAGCTGTGCCAGTCCATCGAGAACCCCTCCCAATGGCTCATCACGAGCGAGTGGGAGAGCGCCCCGCCCTTCCTCACCTGGGTCAACAGCGAGGAACACGTACGGATGGTGGAGCCGCTGCACAGCTGCGTCCGCGACACCCGGTCCCTGCGCTTCCACATCGTCCGCGAGACCGGCGGCCCGGCCGGCGAGGCCGCGTCCGGGCAGCGCCGCCTCCAGGCGTCACCCCGCATCGGTGACGGCGTGATCCGGCACGCGCTCACCTTCACCGTCAAGCCGGGCAGCGAGGACGTCGTCGCCAAGATCCTCGCCGACTACGACCCGCCGAAGCCGCAGGTCGACGCCACCACCCGGCTCTGCCGCACCTCCCTGTTCATGCACGGCAACCGGGTCGTGCGGGCCATCGAGGTCCGGGGCGACCTGCTCGCCGCGCTGCGGCACGTCGCCCGTCAGCCCGAGGTGCGAGCCGTCGAGGAGGCCATCAACCCGTACCTGGAGCAGGACCGGGACCTCGACGACCCGGAGTCCGCCCGCCTCTTCTTCACCCGCGCGGCCCTGCCCGCCGTGCACCACGTGACGGCGGGCCAGGAGAGCGGGAACGCCGAACGGCGCGCCTACTACTACCCCGCCCGCGAGGGCTGCGGCATGCGCCTCGCGGAACTGCTCGCCCGGCAGGACGCGGCGGCCGCGGACGACACGCTCGGACCGGTGCTGCGCAGCACGATCTTCCACCGCGACGACGTCGTGGTGCGGCTGGTCGATGTCCGCGCCGGGTCCGACACCGATGCCGACGCCGTCTTCGGCCCCGCGGACCGGGGACAGGCGGCCGAGCTGATGGCGCTTCTCGACGAGGGAGCCCTCGGCGTGAACGGTTCCGCACCCGAGAAGGGCGCCCACGCTCCCCTCGTGACGGCCGCCCACATGCGTCTCGTGACCGACCGCCGCGCGCCCGGCGCCTGACCGCCGTCCCTTCCCCGGGCCGTGACAGCCCCTCTCGTCTTTCCACAGCACCAGTTCGGAGGAACGCCGTGACGAACAGCCATCCCGCGATCGTGGATCTCAGTGAGATCGAGCCCAACACCAGGCGCGGTGGCGATCTACGCGCCATGCTCACCCCCACCACAGTCGGCTCCACCAGCGGTTTCATGGGCGTGGCCATCGTGCAGCCCGGCGACCGCATCGCCGAGCACTACCACCCGTACTCCGAGGAGTTCATCTACGTCGTCTGCGGGCAGCTGGAGGTCGACCTGGACGGTGAACCCCATCCGCTGCTGCCCGAGCAGGGCCTGATGATCCCCGCCCACGTACGGCACCGCTTCCGCAACGTCGGCAACGTGGAGGCCCGCCTGGTCTTCCACCTCGGCCCGCTGGCCCCCAGCCCGCCGCTCGGCCACGTCGACACCGAGGAGACCGACGCCGCGCCGGTCGCGGCCCACGAGAGCGGCCACCGGATCGCCGAGCGAAGTCGAGTGGGCTCATGACCAGGCGCGTCGCGGTCACCGGCATCGGCGTCGTCGCCCCCGGCGGGATCGGCATACCGGCGTTCTGGGATCTCCTCGCGAACGGCCGCACGGCGACGCGGGGCATCACGTTCTTCGACCCGTCCGGACTGCGTTCACGGATCGCCGCCGAGTGCGACTTCGACCCGTCGGCCCACGGGCTGACGGCGGAGGAGGTCGCACGCTGCGACCGGTACATCCAGTTCGCGCTGGCCGCGGGGGAGGAGGCGGTACGGGACTCCGGCCTCGACCTCGCCGCCGAGAACCCCTGGCGCGTCGGCGTCTCCCTGGGTACCGCCGTCGGCGGAACCACCCGGCTGGAGCACGACTACGTCCTGGTCAGCCATGGCGGGCAGCGCTGGGACGTGGACCACCGGGAGGCGGGTCCGCATCTGCACCGGGCGTTCTCGCCCAGCACCCTCGCCTCGACGGTGGCGGAGCGGTTCGAGGCGCGCGGGCCGGTGCAGACCGTCTCCACCGGCTGCACCTCGGGCCTCGACGCCGTCGGGTACGCCTTCCACACGATCGAGGAGGGCAGGGCCGACGTGTGCATGGCGGGTGCCTCCGACTCCCCGATCTCCCCCATCACGATGGCCTGCTTCGACGCGATCAAGGCCACCTCCCCGAACAACGACGATCCCGCCCACGCCTCCCGGCCCTTCGATGCCGATCGCAACGGGTTCGTCATGGGCGAGGGCGGAGCGGTACTCGTCCTGGAGGAGCTGGAACACGCCCGGGCGCGCGGCGCGCACGTCTATTGCGAGCTCGGCGGTTACGCCACCTTCGGCAACGCCTACCACATGACCGGCCTGACCACCGAGGGCCTGGAGATGGCCCGCGCCATCGAGGGCGCCCTCGACCATGCCCGGCTCGACGGCACGGCCATCGACTACGTCAACGCCCACGGGTCGGGAACCCAGCAGAACGACCGACACGAGACGGCCGCGGTCAAACGGGTCCTGGGCGCCCACGCCTACGACACGCCCATGAGCTCCATCAAGTCCATGGTGGGCCACTCCCTCGGCGCGATCGGAGCGATCGAGGTCGTCGCCTGCGTGCTGGCCCTGGCCCACCAGGTCGTCCCGCCCACCGCGAACTACGAGACCCCGGACCCCGAGTGCGACCTGGACTACGTCCCGCGCGTGGCCCGGGAGCGGCGGCTGAACAGCGTCCTCTCCGTGGGCAGCGGCTTCGGCGGCTTCCAGTCCGCGGTGGTCCTCACCCGGCCGAAGGGAAAGACGTGATGAGCGAACCGCACACCCGGCGCGCCGTCGTCACCGGGATCGGCGTGGTGGCGCCCAACGGAACCAGCACCGAGACCTTCTGGAAGGCGACCAGGGAAGGCATCAGCGTGCTGGACCGGGTCACCCGCGAAGGGTGCGAGCATCTGCCGCTGCGTGTGGCCGGTGAGATCCGGGACTTCGATCCGCCCTCGGCGGTCGAGGAGCGCTACCTCGTCCAGACCGACCGCTTCACCCACTTCGCCATGGCGGCGGCCGACCTGGCGATCGACGAGGCCGGCCTCAACCGGTCCGACACCGACGCCTCGCCGTTCTCCGTGGGCGTGGTCACCGCGGCCGGTTCAGGCGGCGGCGAGTTCGGCCAGCGGGAACTGCAGCAGCTGTGGGACAAGGGCAGCCGCTACGTGGGCCCTTACCAGTCCATCGCCTGGTTCTACGCCGCGAGCACCGGCCAGATCTCCATCCGCCGCGGCTTCAAGGGCCCCTGCGGAGTGGTCGCCGCCGACGAGGCCGGCGGTCTGGACGCGCTGGCGCACGCGGCGCGGGCCGTACGACGCGGCACGGACGTCCTGGTGGCCGGGGCGACCGAGGCGCCCCTGGCCCCCTACTCGATGGTCTGCCAGCTCGGCTACGAGGAGCTGAGCACGGAGGAGGTCCCGGAGTGCGCCTACCGCCCGTTCACCTCCGCGGCCTGCGGGTTCGTGCCTGCCGAGGGCGGCGCGATGCTCGTCGTCGAGGCCGAGACATCGGCCCGGGAAAGGGGAGCGTCCGCACGGGCGACGCTGGCGGGGCACGCGGCGACGTTCACCGGCGCCTCCCGCTGGCGGCAGTCCCGCGAGGGGTTGGCGCAGGCCATCCGGGGCGCCCTGGAGGAGGCCGCCTGCGCACCCGAGGAGATCGACGTGGTCTTCGCCGACGCCCTCGGCGTACCGGAGGCGGACCGTGCCGAGGCCCTGGCGATCGCGGACGCGCTGGGCGCCCACGGCCGGCGGGTCCCGGTGACGGCACCGAAGACCGCGATCGGCCGGGGCTACTGCGCGGCACCCGTCCTGGACGTCGCCGCGGCGGTGCTCGCGATGGAGCACG
This sequence comes from Streptomyces neyagawaensis, assembly GCF_023516595.1. Taxonomy (GTDB): domain Bacteria; phylum Actinomycetota; class Actinomycetes; order Streptomycetales; family Streptomycetaceae; genus Streptomyces; species Streptomyces neyagawaensis. The sequence continues at coordinate 159,772 of NZ_JAMGBG010000005.1, forward strand.
GCGTGATCCCCCCCACCCCCAACGTCCACGACGTCTGCCACGACCTGGACCTCGTGACGACGCGGGCCCGCGCCACCGAGCTGCGCACGGCGCTGGTCCTCAGCCGTGGACTCATGGGGTCGAACTCGGCGCTGGTGCTACGGCGCGGCGCCACCGAGGCCTCCCAGTGAGGCCTCGTCAGCACACATCACGGAGCAAGGAGAGAAACCGCATGAGTGAGAACATCACGGCGGAAGAGCTGGCCGAGCTGATGAAGAAGGCCGCCGGCATCACCGTGGCCCCCGAGGAACTCAGGGAGCGTTCGGACGACAGCTTCGACACCTTCGGCATCGACTCGCTCGGGCTGCTCGGCATCGTGGGCGAGTTGGAGAAGCGCTACGGCACGCCGATGCCCCCGGACTCGGAGAAGAGCAAGAGCCCCCGACAGTTCCTCGACGCCGTCAACAGCGCACTTCCCGCGGGAGCCTGACATGGCCGGACACACGCAGAACGAGATCACCATCGGCGCACCGGTCGACCTGGTCTGGGACATGACCAACGACGTCGAGAACTGGCCGCAGCTGTTCAGCGAGTACGCCTCCGCCGACATCATCTCGCGGGAGGGGAACCGGACCACGTTCCGGCTGACCATGCACCCCGACGAGAACGGCACCGTGTGGACCTGGGTCTCGGAGCGGGAGACCGACCGCGACACCCTCAGCGTGCGGGCCCGCCGCATCGAGACCGGCCCCTTCGCCCACATGAACATCCTGTGGCAGTACGAGGAGGTCCCGGCCGGCACCCGCATGGTGTGGACGCAGGACTTCGAGATGAAGCCGGACGCACCGGTCGACGACGCCTGGATGACGGACAACATCAACCGGAACTCCAAGGTGCAGATGGCCCTGATCCGGGACCGTATCGAGCAGGCCGCCAAGGAACGCCGGCTCGTGCCGACGCTGTCCGACTGATCCGACGGAGGACAGCACGATGCACCAGTCTCTGATCGTCGCCCGGATGGCCCCGGGGTCGGCCCCCGACATCGCCGATGTGTTCGGGGAGTCGGACCGGGGGGAACTGCCCCACCTGGTGGGGGTCGCCCGCCGCAGCCTCTTCCAGTTCGGTGATGTGTACCTGCACCTCATCGAGTCCGAGCGGGACCCCGGCCCCGCCATCGCCAAGGCGGCCGGGCACCCCCTGTTCCAGGACGTCAGCGAACGGCTGTCGGCGTACGTCACCGCCTACGACCCGGCGACCTGGCGTTCGCCGAAGGACGCGATGGCGCACTGCTTCTACCGCTGGGAGCGGGAGACCCCCTCCTGAACCGGTGGGACCGAGGCGCGGCGCCGGGTCGCCGGGCACACGACACTGTGTGCCCGGCGACCGGCTGCCCGGGGGATCCGCCGGGGGAGGCGGTCACCCGGGGACGGTGCAGTCGAACGCGTGCAGGTAGGGGTTGACGGGGCGGATGTCGCCGATGACGAGGCCCGCGTCGGTGAGCCTGGCGACCATGCTCTCGGTGGTGTGCTTGGCCCCTCCGACGTTGAGGAGGAGCAGCAGGTCCATGGCGGTGCTGAACCGCATGGAGGGCGTGTCGTCGACGAGGTTCTCGATGACGATGACCCGTGCTCCGGGACCGCCCGCCTCGATGACGTTGCGCAGGGTCCGGCGGGTGCTGTCCTCGTCCCACTCCAGGATGTTCTTGATGATGTACACATCGGCGCGGGCCGGGACGGCCGTACGGCAGTCCCCGGGGACGATGCGCATCCGGTCCGCGAGCGCGCCGCCCGGCCGCAGCCGCGGGTCGGCGTTCTCCACGACACGCGGCAGGTCGAGCAGGATGCCGGTCAGCGACGGGTGCTTCTCCAGCAGGCTTGCCACCACATGCCCCTGGCCGCCACCGATGTCGGCCACGGTCGAGCTCCCCGACAGGTCGAGGAACTGCGCGACGTCCCGCGCGGACTGCGCGCTGGAGGTCGTCATGGCGCGGTTGAAGACATCGGCCGATTCCGGCGCGTCGTTGTTGAGGTAGTCGAAGAACTCCTTCCCGTACAGGTCCTCGACGACGTTCCGGCCGGAGCGGACCGCCTCGTCCAGCCGGGGCCAGGCGTCCCAGGTCCAGGGTTCGGTGCACCACAGCGCGATGAAGTGCAGGCTGTCCGGGGCGTCCTCGCGCAGTTGCCGGGACATGTCGGTGTGGACGAAGGTCCCGTCCGATCGCTCGGCGAAGATGCCGTAGCAGGTCAGCGCCCGCAACAGCCGGCGCAGCGGCTTCGGTTCGGCCTTCACCGCGGCGGCGAGGTCCGTCACCGGCATCGGGTCGTCACCGAGGGCGTCGGCGACCCCGAGCCGCGCGGCCGCACGGATGGCGGCGGCGCACGCGGCCCCGAACACCAGCTCCCGGAGCCGCATGGCCGGCGGTGGTGCAGTCTGTGCGGTCGTCATGCGCCGCTTCCTTTTCTCGAGTTCATGAGTGACCGTCCATGGACGACCACGGCGCCGGTCAGCACAGCCCCGTGGGCAGGGACGCCCGGCAGGAGTTGCGTTCGAAGGTGTTGGTCTGGGCGGTGTCCGCGTTGATGAGGTCCGCGGGCGCATTGCCCGTCACCAAGTTGTCGACGATCCTGTTCCGCTCGTTGGGGGTCCCCACGAAGCTCTTGTAGAGGACGATGCCGCCGGACAGCGAAGAGGTGCCGGCGTGGTCCATGACCCGGTTCCGTGCCACCAGGATGTCCTCGGTACCGGTCAGCACGATGCCGGAGCCCTGGATCGCCTCCAGGCGCGAGCTCTTGGGGCAGGACTTGTTGTTCTGGGCGACGAGGTTGTCCCGTACGGTGAGGGCGCCGGTCTTCGGCTTGTTCTCGTCGCCGACGACGAAGATGCCCCCGCAGTTGCCGGTCATGTGGTTGTCCGCGACGGTGAGGTTGCGCAGGCGCCGGACGGTGATGCCGATCCTGTTGTCCGACACGTGGTTGCGTTCGACCACGGTCGCCCGGGTGTCCTGGGCGCCCTCCTCGGCCTTGATGGCGTTCGCGAGGAACAGCCCGGCGTCGCCGTTGCCCCGGGCGGTGTTCGACCGGAGCACGCTGCGCACCGAACGCTCCAGCGCGATGCCCCAGACCCCGTTCTTCGTCGCGGTCACCCGGCGCACGGTCAGCCGGTCGGTCGACGTGGCGACCACACCGCTCCCGGTGAAGCCGGTCACGGTGAGGGAGGCGAGGGTGACGCCGGCGACGCTGCGGGCCTTCGTCCCGGTCACGCAGATGCCGTTGGCGCCCTGGGCGCAGCCACTGCCGGCGTTCGTCTTGGCCGGCTTGATGACGGCGCCGCGGCCCATGCCGCGCAGAGTGATCCGCGGCGTGGTGATCGTGACGCTCTCGTGGTACGTGCCGGAGGCCAGGAGAACGGTGTCTCCGGGCTTCGCGGAGTCCACCGCTTTCTGGATCGACTTCCCGGGATGGACCACGTGGATCCTGTGATGGGCGGCGACCGGCGGGGCGGCCCCGAGTCCCGTGCCGATGACCGCTGCCGTACAGACCAGGGAGGCGAAATGCGATTTTTTCATATTTAGCACGTTATTTCGCGAGGCCGGTGAACGGGCCGGATAGACCATCCGGTGGCGTGTCACTCCACGGCGAGGCCGATTCCCCAGCTGTCTACCGCGGCGGGAAGGGCTCCGCGGCCGTCGACTTCCTGCGCTCTCCCTCCGGGGTGAAGGTGACGGACCGACGGAAGGGGCCGTCATCGAAGCGCACCGCGAGAAGAAGGGGTTGCTCGTGTTCTCAGTCGTGGTCGCGCCCGGGTCGGCGAGGTGGCCGTGTATCTCTTCGGCAGGACGGGCTTGACCGACGCTCGGCGCACGATGCGATCCAGACATCGAAACATTCGGAATGGGTGGGTGTCCGGTCGACGCGTTTGTTGTTGTCGTGCCTCGGATTGATGTGACCTTTTCCTCTGTATCGGCGCGAGGGAGCAGTGTTCACGCCCGGAAGGTGTTGACATGTTCACGCGTCTCTCTAGGATCCGTCACACCCAAACTTTCCGAATCCGGTTCGAAATTTCGTATCCACCCCCATCCATCCCTGAGTCGACATGTCATGGGCGTGACATGAGGGGTGGTTCCCCCCACGGTGCTCTCCCCGAAAGGAGCCCCCGTGCCCACACGATCAGGCAGGCGACTGCTCCATGTCCTGGCCGCCGCCGCACTGACGGTCGCCGCATCAGTGACGGCCTCCGTCCACTCCACCGCCACCGCCGCGCCGGGCAGCCCGGCGCTCACTCCGCCCCTGGGGTGGAACAGTTGGAACAGCTTCGGGTGCGGGATCACCGAGGCGCAGGTGCGTCAGGCCGCGGACGCGATGGTGTCCTCGGGGATGAAGGACGCGGGCTACCAGTACGTGGTGGTGGACGACTGCTGGTTCGACCCGCAGCGCGACGGAGCGGGCAACCTGCGGGCCAACCCGACCAAGTTCCCCAGCGGGATGAAGGCGCTCGGCGACTACATCCACAGCAAGGGACTGAAGTTCGGCATCTACCAGGTGCCGGGTGAACGCACGTGCGCGCAGACCACCGGTGCCTACCCGGGGTCGACGGGCAGCAGGGGGCACGAGGCGCAGGACGCCGCCACGTTCGCCTCATGGGGCGTCGACTATCTGAAGTACGACTGGTGTTCCTCCAGCGGCACCCGTGACGAGCAGGTCGCCCGGTTCACCGTCATGCGCGACGCGCTGCGCGCCACCGGGCGGCCGATCGTCTACAGCATCAACCCCAACAGCTTCCACGCGATCACCGGCTCCACGTACAACTGGGGTGAGGTGGCGGATCTGTGGCGGACGACGGAGGACCTGCTCGACATCTGGCAGAACAACAACACCAACAGCTACCCCATGGGGGTCGGCAACGTCCTGGATGTCACCGCACCCCTGGCCGCACAGTCCGGCCCGGGTCACTGGAACGACCCGGACATGCTGGTCGTCGGGCGTCCCGGGCTGTCGCTGACCGAGTCGCGTTCCCACTTCGCCCTGTGGGCGCTGATGGCGGCCCCGCTGATGGCCGGCAACGACATCCGCACCATGTCCGCCGACGTCAGCGCCATCCTGCGCAACCCGCGCCTGCTCGCGGTCAACCAGGACCGGCTCGGCGCCGGCGGCCGCCGCGTCCGTGACGACGGCAGCACCGAGGTGTTCGCCAAACCCCTCGCCGACGGCTCCGTCGCCGTGGGCCTGTTCAACCGGGGCGGCAGCGCCGCGACCGTCACCACCACCGCCGCCCAAGTCGGCCTCACCGGGGGACCGTTCACCCTCACCGACCTGTGGACCGGTGCCACCTCCAGCACCACCGGCCAGGTCTCCGCGAGCGTGCCCGCCCACGGCGTCGCCGTGTTCCGGGTCAGCGGCGGCAGCGCACTGGCCGCCACCACCGCCCGCCTGCGCGGCACCGGGTCCGGCCGCTGCCTGGACGTGGACCGCGCCTCCACCGCGGCCGGGACGGCGGCCTTGATCTGGGACTGCCACACCGCCGCCAACCAGCTGTGGACCACCTGGGCCGGCGGCGAGATCCGCGTCTTCGGCGACAAGTGCCTGGACGCCAACAACCAGGGGACCACCAACGGCACCCGCGTCATCATCTGGCCCTGCAACGGCCAGGACAACCAGAAGTGGACCACGCAGGCCGACGGGTCGATCCGCAACGTCCGTTCCGGGCTGTGCCTCGACGTCAACGGGTCCGGCACCGCCAACGGCACCGCGGCGGTCCTGTGGAGCTGCAACGGACAGTCCGGCCAGAAGTGGAGCCGCACATGAGGGACATCGCGCACCGTCCGCCAGCTCCTGCGCCTACCGGGATTCCCCGGAGGCCGTGGTGATCCCCGCTCGGCGGTCATCCGCCCCCAGAGCGCGGCTCACCCGGGCAGTCCCCTGGATCACGGGCCTCGTGCTGGCGTTCGCCCTTGTTCCCGCCGTGGTGCAGCCCTCGGCGGCCAGGGCCGACAACCCCATCGTGCAGCACGTCTACACCGCCGACCCGGCTCCCCTGGTCCATGACGGACGGGTCTACCTCTACACCGGGCACGACGAGGACGGGTCCACCTACTTCACCATGAAGGACTGGCGGGTCTGGTCCTCGGCCGACATGGTCAACTGGACCGACCACGGCTCTCCGCTCAGCCTCGCCACGTTCAGCTGGGCGTCCGCCGACGCTTGGGCGGGACAGGCCGTGCAGCGGGGCGGCCGGTTCTACTGGTACGTGCCGGTGAAGAACCGGGCGACCGGCCGGATGGCCATCGGCGTGGCCGTCGCGGACAGCCCCACCGGCCCGTTCCGGGACGCCCTCGGCCGCCCGCTGGTGGAGAACGGCGAGATCGACCCGAGCGTCTTCATCGACGACAACGGCCAGGCGTACCTGTACTGGGGCAACCCGAACCTCTGGTACGTCAAGCTGAACGCCGACATGACCTCCTACTCGGGCAGCCCCACCCGGATCCCGCTCACCACCGCCGGGTTCGGCACCCGCACCGGCGACCCCAACCGGCCCACCCTGTACGAGGAAGGCCCCTGGGTCTACAAACGGAACGGGCTGTACTACCTGGTGTTCGCGGCCAAGTGCTGCTCGGAGTTCATCGCCTACTCCACGGCGCCCGGCCCGACCGGTCCCTGGACCTACCGGGGGACCGTCATGCCCACCCAGGGCAGCAGCTTCACCAACCACCCGGGCATCATCGACTTCAAGGGAAATTCGTACTTCTTCTACCACAACGGTGCGCTCCCCGGCGGGGGCGGCTACACCCGCTCGGTCGCGGTGGAGAGGTTCTCCTACAACGCCGACGGCACGATCCCGACGATCACCATGACGAACACCGGGGCGCCTCAGGTCGGCACGCTCAATCCGTATGTGCGCCAGGAGGCCGAGACGATCGCCTGGGGTTCCGGGATCGAGACCGAACCGGCCGCGGAAGGCGGCATGAACGTCGGCTGGATCGAGAACGGAGACCACCTCAAGGTCAAGGGCGTGGCCTTCGGGTCGGGCGCGTCCTCGTTCGCCGCGCGGGTGGCCTCCGGCAGCAGCGGCGGCACCGTGGAACTGCGCCTGGGCTCCCCGAACGGGACGGTCGTCGGCCGGTGCGGTGTGCCGGGCACCGGGGGCTGGCAGACATGGACGACGGTCAACTGCCCGGTGAGCGGCGCCACCGGCACCCAGGACCTCTACCTGCGCTTCACCGGAGGGAGCGGCTATCTGCTCAACATCAACTGGTGGCAGTTCACGGCGGGCACGGCCCTGACCGCACCGCGCTAGCCCACATCGGCGGCCCCGGGCTCCGGGCCCGCTCGAACTTCGGCGAGGAACCGCTGTGTCGCCGGTCGGGTGAGCCGGGGGTTACGGGGTAGAAAAGCTGTGGCTCGTGCGAGTGCACCGAGCCGGAGCATGCCCGGATGAAGGGCTGTTCCCGGGCATGAACGAAGGATCGAACAGTATGGCAAGCGGCACCGTCAAGTGGTTCAACTCGGAGAAGGGCTTCGGTTTCATCGAGCAGGACGGCGGAGGCCCCGACGTCTTCGCCCACTACTCCGAGATCAAGGGCTCCGGCTACCGCGAGCTGACCGAGGGTGAGCACGTCACCTTCGACATCGGCCAGGGCCAGAAGGGCCCCCAGGCCCAGAACATCGTCCGGGGCTGACCGGACCCAGGAGCGCGGAGCGGGGCGGCTGCGGACCCGCAGCCGCCCCGCTCCCGGCTCAGGCCGCTGCTCCGCGCGTCGGCCTCACCTGTGCGTGTTGGTGCGTAGTGCCGCCTACCAGCGGTACCAGCGGCCCCGCTGACCACTGGGGCCCGTGGAGCGGGCGACGAAGCCGAGCAGCCAGAGCACCAGCACGATGACGGCGATCCACCACAGCGCCTTCAGGGCGAAACCGGCGCCGAAAAGGATCAGAGCCAGCAGCAGAACGAGCAACAAAGGAACCATTTCTTTCCACCTCCGCCCCGCCGTTTGCCCGGCCGTCGCGGCTCCACACCCTCAAGACCTGCGGGTTTTTTGTCCTCGGACGGGGGCACTCTGACGGGCTGACCAAGCAGTTCCCCGCCCGCGCCGGCCGCCGCGCCGGTCGAACCGGCCACGCGGGAGTTCCCCCAGTTCGACGTCACCATCACGAAATTCGGGGTAATGGGACGTCATCCGATCGCCGTCTCACACCGATGTGAAGGAGAAAAAGGATGACCGACGACGCCTACCTGTTCCTGCTGGACGACGTGTCCTCGTCGCTCGGAGTGGCCCCCGCCGCCGTCGGTGATCTCGCCTGCATGGAAACCCCCGCCGTACACGGATGGCTGGACGCCCACGGAATCACGCGCACCTCACCACAGCTGCGTCTGCTGCCGCCGGAGGAGACCGCGGCGATCCCCGAGGGAGCGGAACGGCTGCCCGTCCCGCTGAGCGACGAGGAGACGAGCCGGCTCCGCCACCAGTTGGTACCGGAGCCGCTCGCGCGGATCGAGGAGGAGCTGCTCTCCTACCGGGACTGCGCGGACGGCCGGGACGGCCTGATCGGGCGCGCACTGGCCGCCGGCGTGCCGCCGCACCGCATCGCCGAACTGACCGGGGTGGACCCCGAGACGGTGACCGCCGCGGCGGACGCCTGATCGCGTTCGATTCGAGCCACTTCCGGCCGCCGCGCGGTCACCGGGGCAGGGCAGTCACCGTACGCGGTTGTCGCCCTGCCCCGTTGCCGTCAACTCGCCCTAGACATGGGACGGATGCGGTTCCAGTCGAGGTTGGCGTGGCTATTGACAGTCACAGGGGTGTGTGGAATCACTAACGACATGGGATGCCTGAGGGTTCCCAGTGAATGATCTCGGGGCGTTCTGGCCCCTTCGGAACGGCACGGCGCTCTCCGTCCCGTTCCCCGCGCATCCGAGGAACAGAATGCGGCCTTCGTCCGTTCTGCCTCGGATCGACCGGCACTGCGTTTCCACCCGCACTCCCCTTCCATCTGTCGAGCACGGAAGAAGGAGAACATGAGACGCCAACCGCTCCTGATGTCCCTCGTGGCCGCGCTGATCCTCGTCCTGACGACCGCGGGAAGCTCCTTGGGCAGCACCCCCGGGGCGCCACCCTCGGCCACGAGGGCCGCGGCCGCGGGCAGCGCCGGATGCGGCAAGCCCCCGGCGCTGAGCAGCGGCACCCGTACGATCCAGAGCGGCGGCCAGACCCGCAGCTACATCCTGCGGGTCCCGGCCGGCTACGACAGCAACCGCCCCTACCGGCTGATCTTCGGCTTCCACTGGCGGGGCGGTACGGCCAACGACGTCGACTCGGGCGGAACGGACGGATACAACTGGTCCTACTACGGTCTGCGGCGCCTGGCGGACACCGCCAACAACGGCACGATCTTCGTCGCCCCCCAGGGCAACGGCAACGGCTGGGCCAACCCCGGAGGCCAGGACCTGGCCTTCGTCGACGCCATGGTCAGCCAGATCCAGGCCGGCCTGTGCGTCGACACCGCCCAGCTGTTCGCCGCGGGCTTCAGCTACGGCGGCGGCATGTCGTACGCCATCGCCTGCTCGCGGGCCACGGTCTTCCGCGCCGTCGCGGTCTACTCCGGCGCGAACCTCAGCGGATGCAACGGCGGCACCCAGCCGATCGCCTACATGGGTCTGCACGGCCTCAGGGACAACGTGCTGCCCATCTCCCTCGGACGGGAACTGCGCGACACCTTCGTCCGGAACAACGGCTGCACCCGGCAGAACCCGCCCGAGCCGGCATCCGGAAGCCTCCGGCACATCATCACCACGTACTCCGGTTGCAGGTCCGGATACCCGGTCGTCTGGGCGGCGTTCGACGGCGGCCACGACCCCGGTCCGCTGGAGGGGTCCACCGGGAGCGGCTGGCGCACCTGGACGTCGGGCGCGGTGTGGCAGTTCTTCACCCAGTTCGACTCGAACACGCCACCGCCGCAGCCCTCCGACAGCCAGAAGATCGTCGGCCAGCAGTCGGGTCGCTGCCTCGACATCAACAACTCCACCACCACCAACGGCACCCAGGCTCAGCTGTGGGACTGCAACGGCGGCTCCAACCAGCGCTGGACCCACACCGCAGGCAAGCAGCTGGTCGTCTACGGCAACAAGTGCCTGGGGGTCGGCCAGTCCGCGGGCAACGGCTCCCCCGTGGCGATCTGGGACTGCAATAGCCAGGCGGACCAGCAGTGGACCGTCGGCGCCGACGGCACGATCACCGCGGTGCAGTCCGGCCTCTGCCTCGACGCCGCCGGCCAGGGCACAGCCAACGGCACGAAGATCCAGCTGTGGAGCTGCTCGGGCGGCGCGAACCAGCGCTGGCGCCAGGAGAACTGACCACCGCACGCCGGGACGGCTCCTGTCCCTGCCGCCGTTCGACCGACCGCATCGCGACGAGGAGACCGGTCCCGCTCAGCGGGCGACTGCGGCGGTGGACAGGAGCGTCGCGGCGGCGAGGCTGCCCCGGAGGGCGGCCGGACCGTGGGGTGCGAGAGCGGTGATGACCGCGGGGGAGACGGCGAGTCCGAAGCCTGTGGAGCGCTGGAAGCGGGCGAGGGCACGTCCGAGGACATGCGCGGGGGCGAGGGCGGTGACGAGCGCGGTGGCGCTGCACGCGTAGAGGATCTCGCCGAGGGCGCAGACCACGGACACCGCGGCCACGGCCGGCGCACCCCAGCCGTGGCCGCCAGGGCGTCCGAGGGGCCCTCGCCTCGGTCTCCGGCGCGGTCACCCTGTCGCCGGACGGTGACAGCATCGTCGTGGACGAACTCCAGGACAACGCGACCTCCGCCCACGGCACCGGGGTCACCTTCATCCCCAGCCACTTCGGTCGCCCGCACCTGGTGGTGATCCACGCGCCCGGATGGCGGCCGGTGGTGCAGTACCCCGTGGCCGAGCCGAGTCCGTCGGAGCCGGTGCCGCTGGAAACGGTCGCCCTGCGGCTGGAGGCACTCGCCCATCCGGTACGGCTGCGGCTCCTGCGCACCCTGGCCCGGGGCCCGCACACCACCGGTGAGCCTGCCCACGCCTGGGAACTCACGCCCCCGGAGGTCTCCCGCCACCCCGCCGTCCTGCGTCGCGCGGGCCTGCTGGAAACCCAGCGGCACGGGCGGTACGTCCACTACACCCTCAACCTGGCCGAGATGACGACGCTGGGCACAGATCTGCTGGAAGCCGTCCTGCGCTGATCCGTACGCGTCGCTGCGGGGGATCCGCGGAGCCCGTCCCGCGAGCCGGGCCCGCACAGGCTGTGCCTGGACGGTCGACGAGGTGACCCGGAGGACCACCTGTCCCCACGCCCCGTCAGACGTCCCCCAGGAACCGGCGCCGGTGCGCGAGGTGGCGTGCCCGGGCCGCCGCGACCTGCTGCCGCATCCGGGCCTCCAGGCGCTCGCGGACGTGGGGGTCCGGTGACCACCACTCGCCCCCGGCCTCCGCCTGCCAGTCCTTATGAGCCTCCGGGCGGGCCCCCAACTGGAGGCGCCGGCAGCGGCAGGGCCGGTGGTACTGGCGGCCGGGGTGGTGGAACCCCTGGCCGGGATCCCATCGCGCCAGGAGGCGGGCGACCTGGGTCTCACCGTGGTGTGCGGCCAGATCCCGGACGCGGTCGGTGTACGTCAGCAGTTCCAACTCCCAGTGGGGCACGCAGTATTGGCACAACGGCGCCGACGGGCCGTTCGCGTCGGCCAGGTCGGTGATGGCGTCGGCCAGTGGCCGGGGCAGGCGGCCGTGGGCCGCGAGGTGGGCGAGGGCGCTGAGATCCCTGACGGGATGGGGCGCCTCCCAGGCCGCCTTGATGGGTTTGGCGGCCAGCACACGGTCCCCGGTGTCAGGGTGCCGGGCCAGGAGACGGACGTCGAACAGCGCGCACTGTTCGTCGGCAAGGCCGAAGGATTCCTCCGAGGGATCGATCGCCCACCTGAGGTGGTACTTCCATGCGTCCGAGGTGGACAGGGGATCGAGCGGACAGATGAGGACGTGCGGTTGCTCCGCCCACAACCGGGGCCGCACGTCCTCCATCGTGGCGCCCGGCGGCGAGGAGGTCGTGCAGCGGTGCAGGGAGGTGATGCGGGCACTGAACAGGCGCAGCCGTAGGACGGCAGTGGACGCGGGATCGAGATCCGCAGGGGGCCTGACCGCGATGACCGCGTGCCCGTCGAGAACCCCGGCCGGCAACTCCGACTCGAACCGCAGGTCCAGCGGCACCGGTGCGACTCCATTCATGGCGACAACGTCCCTCGTTGAGGTCCCTCAGGAAACGGGAACGTGCACGAACCTACCGGTGACGTGCAGATCGGCCTCCAGCGAGTCGGCCGTGGCGCGCAGCTCCGGCACGATGTCCATGACGCACTCGGCGGCCGAGCCTCGCCCGCTGTGCATATGGACGTTGATCGCGGCGACGACCACCCCCTCGCGGTCACGCACCGGCACGGCGATGGAGCGGAGACCTTCCTCCAGTTCGTCGTCGACCAGCGCGTACCCGTCGTCCCGGACCCGTTCGAGTATCGCCTCCAGGTCGGTGGGCCTGGTGACGGTGCGCGGGGTCAGCGCCTCCAGCCGTACGTGGGCGAGCCAGGCGGCACGCCTCTCGGCCGGCAGACTCGCCACCAGGACCCGGCCGGCGGATGTCGCGTGGGCGGGTACGCGGGAGCCCGCCGCGATGTCGACGTCCATGATGCGGCCCGCGGTCACCGAGAGCGCGCACTGGACGTGGTCGTCGGTGAGCACGGCCAGGGACGTGGAGTTCCTCACCCTCCTGGTCAGAGCGGTGAGATGGGGGCGGGCGATGTGGGTGAGTGTGGCCTTGGACAGCGGGGGAAACCCCAGGGACAGGACCCGTGGCGCGAGCCGGAACGCCCGCCCCTCGACGATGACATGGCCGAGGTGCTGGAGAGTGATCAAGGCCCGGCGCGCTGTGGCCCGGGGCAATCCGGTGCGCTCGGCGACCTCGGAGAGCGTCAGTTCGGCCCGGCCCTCGCCGAACGCGGTGATCGCGGTCAGGCCGCGGGCCAGTGACGTGATGAACTCCCCGCCCAGTTCTTGTTTGGAGGCGCTGGTCCAAGCGGCGAGGTCGGTCGCCCCGATCGGCCCCTTCACCGCATCCCGCCCGTTCGCCCCATTCGGCCCGCTCGGCCCGCTCGCCCTTTCGGGCGGTGGTGCCATGGCCAGTTCCCGCTCCATGGCGGTGACCGCGGTGCGGAGTCTCGGCAGGAGGGAGTCGCGCAACGAGTCCGCGCTGTGTCTGCTGGTGTGGCTCACGGCACTCGCCACACAGGCGATCCGGCCGTCCGGCGTGCGCACGGGGACGGACAGGGCCACGAGGCCCGGCTCGATCAGCTGGTCGTCCAGGGCCCAGCCCCGCAGCCGCGCCTCTTCCACCCGTCGCGGGAAGTCCGCGGTGGCGGCGTCGTGCGCGCGCCGGGGTATGGCGGGGAAGCCGAGGTCTTCTGGGTCGGCCAGCTGCCGCTCCCGCCATCGAGCCCAGTTCTGGGCACTCCATTCCGTTGCCAGCAGGGGGCCCGGTGCCGTGCGTTCCGCGGGCAGCAGGTCGCCGATGCGGAAGCTCAGGGACAGGGCGCGCCGGCGGATCGCCTGGTGGATGAACCGGATGCCGTCACCGTCCGCCACCGCGAGGGAGACCGACTCGTCCAGCGCGTCGGCGAGGGCGTCGGCGTGCCCGCTCAGCAGGCCGGGGAGGCGCAGCGCGGCCAGATACGCGTTGCCCAGTTCCATCAGACGGGGAGCCAGGGCGGCGTTGCTGCCGTCGAGGCGGACGTATCCCATACGGGCGAGGGTCGCGGCGACCCGGTCGACGGTGGAGCGGGCCAACCCGGTGGCCCGGCCCAGATCGCTGAGCGTCGCCGCCCCTCCGGCATCGGTGAGTCCGCACAGCACGGCGATCCCGCGCATGAGGGGGGTGACGGCTTCCTCGGGCGGCACGGGCGGCACGGGCGACAGCGCGGAGTCGCCGGGCGGCGCCTCGTGTGTCGATGTCATGGCGTCTCCGCGGCTCTTCCTGGGGTTCGGTTCGGCGGCGGACGCGTCAGGACTTCGTGGTCTGCGGGGCGAGGTTCTCGCTGCGGTCGGCGGGTGGTGCCTCCCTGTCGCCGTGGTGGTGTTTGGCGCGCTGGATCTGTTCGTAGACGTGCGCGCGCAGTTCGGCGAAGCGGGTGCTGGAGCGGGTGTGCAACTGGTCGCGCTCGTCGGGGAGGTCGATGGTCAGGTCCTCCTGCACCACGGTCGGTGACGTGGACAGGATGAGGGTGCGCTGGCCGAGGTAGACGGCCTCGTCGATGTCGTGGGTGACGAACAGGACGGTGACGCCCAGTTCGCGCCACAACCGCCGGATGAGGTCCTCCAGTTCGGCGCGGGTCTGCGCGTCGACGGCGGCGAACGGCTCGTCCATGAGCAGCACCTTCGGTTCGAAGGCGACGGCGCGGGCGATGGCCACGCGCTGTTGCATTCCTCCGGAGAGCTGCCAGGGGTAGGCCCGGTGGGCGTCGGCGAGGCCGACCACCTCCAGGGCGTGGTCCACGAGTTCCCTCTCTCGGGCCTTGCCGAGCTTCTTGCGGCGCAGGGGCAGGGCGACGTTGTCGCGGACGTTCATCCAGGCGAACAGGGAGCGGCCGTACTCCTGGAAGACCACCGCCATGCCGGGCGGGGGCCCGGTGACCGGGCTGCCGTCCAGGCGCACCTCGCCGCCGGTCGGGGCCAGCAGTCCCGCCATGCACTTCAGCAGGGTGGTCTTGCCGCAGCCCGACGGGCCCACCAGGCAGACGAGTTCACCGGCGCCGATGTGAAAGGTCAGGTTCCGCAGGGCCTCGACGTTGCGGTGCCGTCCGGTGTAGATCTTCTGCAGGTCGCGTACGTCGAGCATCGCTCGTCTCCTTGTCAGGGGTTGCGCTGCGCGCGGCGCAGGCCGTGGTACCAGGCCAGGACCCGGTTCTCGGCGAACCGGAAGAGCAGTGACAGGGCGAAGCCGAGCAGTCCGAGCAGCAGGACGCCGCTCCACATCTCGGGGATGGCGAAGGAGCGCTGGAACTGCACGATGGTGAAGCCGAGCCCGTTGCTGGCGGCGAACATCTCGCTGATGACCATGAGGATGATCGCGATGGACAGCGCCTGCCGCATGCCGGTGATGATCTGGGGGCTGGCCGAGCGCAGGGTCAGGTGCCACAGCCGGGACGGTCCGGTGATGCCGTAGGACCGGCAGGTGTCGCTCAGCACCTCGTCGACGGCGCGCACCCCTTCGACGGTGTTGAGCAGGATCGGCCATATGCAGCCACTGACGATGACGATCACCTTCATGGTGTCGCCGATGCCCGCGAACAGCATGATGACGGGCACGAGCACCGGTGGCGGTATGGCCCGGAAGAGTTCCAGGACGGGCTCGAGGACATCGCGTACGACGCGGCTCGTGCCGATCACCAGGCCGAGCCCCACCCCGGCGACGACGGCGAGGAGATAGCCCGCGGCCAGCCGCGCGAGGCTCGGTACGACGTCGGACAGGAGCCGCTCGCCCGTCCATACCTCCCCGAACCTGCCGAGGACGGTGGAGAGCGGGGGGACGTAGAAGTCGGTGCTCCCTGCGGTGGCGAACCACCACACGGCGAACAGGACCGCGGGCAGACCCAGGGCCAGCAGCACACGCCGGACGAGGGTGATGACGGTGGTCGTCGTCCGGGTCATGGGGCTCATCCCTCCCTGCGGATGGACTGGTGCCAGTGCAGCGCGCGACGCTCCACCGCGCGCGCCATCAGGTTGATCGTGACGCCGAGCACTCCGGTGACGAGGACCAGGGCGTAGACCCGGGGCACGGCTCCGGAGTTCTGCGCCACAGCGATCTGGTTGCCCAACCCCGGTGCGCCGATGACGAGTTCGGCGGTGATGGTGAGCACGAGGGCCACGGTGGCGGCCAGCCGCACGCCCGTCATCACATACGGCAGCGCGGTGGGCCACATGACGTACCGCACCCGTCCCCAGGTGCCCAACCGGTAGCTGCGGGCGGTGTCGTCGGCCACCGGGTCGACGTCCTGCATGCCGGCCAGCACCTGGACCAGGACCTGCCAGAACGCGGCGTACACCACGAGCAGGAGTTTCGACCTCAGGTCGGTGCCGTAGAGCAGGACCGCCACCGGGATCAGGGCCACGGACGGGATCGGGCGGAGGAACTCGATCGTGGAGGCGGTGACCGCCCGCAGCAGGGGCACGGAACCGATCACGATTCCGGCCACCACTCCCGCCACGACGGCGATGGCCAGGCCGAGGCCCCACCCTGTCAGGGTGTCACCCAGCGCGGTCCAGAACGCGTCCTCGGTGAGCATCTGCCCCAGGGCCTCGGCCGTCCTCGACGCGGGCGGGAGGTAGTCGGCGGACACCACAGGGGTGCGTGGCAGCACTTCGAGCAGCGCCACGAGCCCGGTCAGGCCGGCCAGTCCCCGCAGCGGGGTGACGAGTCCGGCCGGTGTGCGCCGGGATCGGCCGCCACCCGGCCCGCCGGGAACGGTCCCGGCGCCTTCGAGCGTCTTCGTCAGCACAGGAGTGCTCCCGGATTCGGTCATGAGGAGATTCCGGGCCCGGTCATGAGAACAGGGCGTCCAGGTCCGGCTTCTTGCCGCCGAAGATGCCGTCCTTCTCGCCGAGCGAGGCCAACTTCTCCAGGGAGGCCATGTCGTACTCCGCGGGCCAGGTCGGCAGCGTCAGGTCCTTCAGCACCGCACCGTCGATCTTGGTGTAGGTGGTGAGCGTCTGACGTGCCTCGTCGGGGTGTTCGGAGGCGTACTTCAGCGACTCGGTCATGGCCTCGGTGAACTTCTTCACCAGGTCGGGGTTCTCCTTGAGGAGCTTGACGGAGGTGAAGTACGTCGCGATGGTGAGCTTCGGGTCGGTCTCGGCGAACGGCGAGGCCACGACGCGGGCGCCCTGACCCTTGGCGATGGTCAGCGCGGGCTCACCCATCCACGCGGCGTCGATCCGCCCGCCGTCGAGGGCGGCCGGCATCTGGTCGAACGGCATCTCCACGAAGGTGACCTTCGAGGGGTCGCCGCCGTCCTGGCGCACCACTTCACGGACCGTGGTGTCGCCGATGTTCTGCAGGGTGTTGACCGCCACCTTCTTGCCGGCCAGCTCCTTGGCGGACTTGATGGGGCTGTCCTTCTTGACGGCGACCCCGCTGATGTCCGTGCCCGTGTCGCCGGTGGAGGCGGCCCCGTTGACCACCGACTTGATCGGAACTCCCTTGGTCTGGGCGATCATCAGGGAGGTGACGTTGCTGAAGCCGAACTGGAACTGACCGCTGACCACACCGGGGACGATCGCGGCGCCGCCCTGGGCGAGTTCCATCTTCAGCTCGATGCCGCGCTTGCCGAAGAAGTCCTTCTTCTGCCCCAGGTACAGCGGGGCCACATCGACGATCGGGATGATGCCGACGGTGACCTGTGTGGTCTTCCCGTCCGAGGACGGCGAACCGCCGCTCGACGACGAGGAGGATCCACAACCGGCCGCCGCCGCGACCGTCACCACGGCTATGGCACAACCGAGAACACGCCTTCGCATACGGCTCCTCCTGAGATGTGCGCGATACGCACAATGTTTCGTGGGCCGAACAAGCAAGCGGGACGCTAGGGCCCGGCCTTGGCGGGGTCAAGGTGTGGCGCACCGCGAGTTTTTCGTTGTCCTGAAGTCGTGCGTGGCTGGAGTCGCCCGGTGAGCCTCGGTCGGGCCGCGCCCGGGACACGCGGGGTTGACAGTGCCGCTGCGTGCGCGGAAGCTCGTGTTCCGCAGGTTGTGAATCTGACTTCACGAGGCGAACGGAATGGGCCCGCGCGAGCACCCCGGAGCGAGAAACGTGGACGTGACCAAGGACCTCGCCTACGCGCCCGCCGATCCGCCCGGCACTCAGGGTCATTTACTGGACCTGTACCTCCCCCGCAGCGTGCGGCCGACACCGCTGGTGATCTTCTCCAGCGGCTCAGGCTGGCTGGCGGACAGCGGCCGCCAGGGCGCCGACCAGGTCGCCGCGCGGCTCAACCCGCGCGGATTCGCCGTCGCCGGAGTGGCCGTCCGCTCCAGCGGACAGGCCCGGTTCCCCGCTCAATTGCACGACATCAAGGCAGCGATCCGCTGGCTGCGCGCCCATGCGACGACCTACAACCTCGACCCCGGGCGCATCGCCATCATGGGCGACTCTTCGGGCGGCTGGGTCACTGCGATGGCGGCGGTCACGGGGGACATCCCGCACCTGGAGGGCGAGGTCGGCACACGCGGCCCCTCCAGCGCCGTCCAGGCGGCCGTGCCGTTCTACCCGCCGACCGACTTCCTTCAGATGGACGCCCACATGGTGGACGGCTGCAAGCCGTTCAATGAGGTGTTCGGCCTCACCGGCTGCCACGCCGACCCACGTTCGCCCGAGTCGCTGCTGCTCGGCTTCCCGATCAAGGACCACCCCGACCGGGTCGCGGCGGCCAACCCGCTCACCTACATCGGAGCCCGGCGCACCCCGCCGTTCCTGGTCTTCCATGGTGAGCGGGACCTCTTCGTGCCGTACCACCAGAGCCGCCTGCTGTACGAGAGGCTGGCCGCCACCGGCAACGAAGCCCGTCTGGTCTCCCTCCCGCACGCCGGGCACGGCCCGCTCGTCGCCATGCTCACCGACCAGGAGACACACAGGGACGCCTACGAGGAGAGCGCCGAGCAGGGGCGCACCACACCGCCGCGCCCCACGACCCCCTCCTGGCAGACCGTCGTCTCCTTCCTGGAACAGCGGCTGACTGTGCCGAGTGCGAAGTGAACCGAGCGCCTGCTGACCGCCGCGCGGGCCTCGGCCACCACATCCCACCCTCTTGCGACTCCTGTACGATCGCGCACCAGTTGTTCGCCCCAGGAATGGTGGAACGTTGCGAGTGGCCGCCCCGGCGGACGTGCTGCGCCGAACGGAGCGTTGGTTCATCCGCGAAGGCACGCCCACGATGATCGAAGGTTACGGTTTCGCCAGGAACGTCCTTCCTCGGATGCTGCCGACCCTCTGCTTCGTGACTCTCGCCAGTCTCGTCTGGCTCGTGCCGTTCAAGGGCGTGGGCTCAGGGCGGTGGGTCCTGCTCGGCACCGTGGCCGTCGTGACACTGGCCAGCTGGGCGGCGATCAGGCTGTTCGTCAGGCGACTGCCCCGCGTCTCACCCAAGGCCACGGTCGGGGTCCTCAGCGCCTACGCGGCGATGCCGATCGCGGTCCCCCTGCTCCAGGTCGCCGTCGATGACACCGTCACACCGCCCGGCGGCAAGGGCGCCGGTTTCCTGGGGTTCGTCGTCTTCTTCGCCGCCGTCTTCGTCACCACGGCCACCGCCACGGCGTACGGCGTCGGCGCGCTGATGCGCCGTGCGGTCCGCCACGCTGTCCACGACCTGCGCAACAGTGCGCACCTGATGGGGCGAGCCCTGCCGCCCATGTTGTTCGTGACGCTGTTCATCTTCTTCACCGGCGAACTGTGGCAGGCCATGAACAGGCTGTCCTGGCTGAGGCTCGCCCTGATCGTCGTGTTGTTCGTGGGAGTCACGGTGCTCGCCGCCGCCGCCCGTCTGCGCGACGAGATCGGGCGGGTCGAGCAGGACCTCAGCCCGCCCCTGCTGTCGAGGGCCTGCCGGCGAACACCCCTCGCCTCCGTGGACATCGACGGGCTGACACCCGGGGCGGCACTCGATCCCGTTTCCCTCAACAAGCGCCAGGTGCGCAACCTGCTGTTGTTGTTCGCTCTCCGTCAGCTGGTGCAGGCCGCGGTGTTCGGTCTCGGGCTGTTCCTCTTCTTCCTCGTCCTCGGTCTGATCGTGGTCACGCCGGAAACGGCGGAACAGTGGATCGGATCCCCGCCCGTCTACTCGGTCCTCCTGCCTGACGCCCCGCTCGCGCTCCTGCGCAACGCCACACTCATCGCCGCGTTCGGCAGCATGTACTTCGCCATCACCTCGATGACCGACGCCGACCACCGACGGGAGTTCTTCGCCCCGATCATCGACGAGGTCGAACGGATCCTCGCGGTGCACGCCGTCTACCTGGCGCTCGGCTCCCGCCAGAACGCCGACGAGACCGGAGCCGCCGCCGACGGGTGACGCCGCCGCCGGTCAGCCGTGGGCACCGTCTCAGGACTGAACGGCCGAGCGCAGCTCGGGCAGGGACAGGACCTCGTCCAGTGCGTCGACGTAGAGATCCACGTGCTCGCGGCGGAAGGTCATGGGCGGTTTGATCTTCAGTACGTTGTCGTGCACACCGTTGGGGAAGACGATGACGCCTCGCTCCTTCATGAGTTCGGTGACGATGAAGGCCTGCTCCGTGGCAGGCACCTTGGTGGTGCGGTCGCGGACCAGTTCGACGCCGAGGTAGAGCCCTTGGGCTCGCACATCGCCTATGAGTGGTTGTCGGCGCTGGAGTTCGCGCAGCGACTGCGCGAAGTACCCTCCCACGTTCACGGCGTTCTCCCTCAGCCCGTCCCGCTCGACGATGTCGAGCACGGCCTCGCCGATCGCGCAGGAGACCGGGTTGCCGCCGAAGGTGTTGAAGTACTTCATGCCCGTGTCGAACGCGTCGGCGATCTCCCGGGTCGTGACCACCGCCGCGAGGGGGTGCCCGTTCCCGAGCGGCTTGCCCATCGTGACGATGTCCGGGACCACTCCCTGGAGCTCAAACCCCCACCAGGGCCCGAGTCGTCCGACGCCGACCTGGACCTCGTCGGAGACGCACAGGGCGCCCGCCCGCCTGGCAGCGGTGAACACGCCGTCGAGGTAGCCGTCGGGGAACACGATGTTCCCACCCGATCCCATCAGGGACTCGGCGATGAAGGCGGCCGGGGGTCGGCCGTCGGCCGAGATCCGCTCGATGACGGCCGCGGCGTCGCGCGCGTACTTGGCTCCGGCGTCCGCGTCGTCGTACCCGTAGGCGCCGCGGTAGCGGTCCGGGATGACGACCTCGTGGGTGGTGGGGGGTGCGCCGGCGCCTCCGGGGCCCTTGTAACGGTTCGGGCTGATCCCCGTCACCACGCCGGTGTTGCCGTGGTACGCGCCGTCGATGTTGACGAGGTGCCGGCGCCCTGTCACCTGGCGGGCGATCCGCAGCGCCAGGTCGTTCGCCTCGCTGCCGGTGCACACGAGGAAGACGACCTCGAGCGGGTCGGGCAGCGTGGCCACCAGCTTCCGCACGTAACTGGCGATCTGCGGGTAGACGAAACGGCTGTTGGTGTTGAGCTTGCGCAGTTGTCGGGTGGCGGCGGCCGTCACCCGTGGCTCGGCGTGGCCGACGTGGGTGACGTTGTTCAGCGAGTCCAGATAGGCCAGGCCGTCCTCGTCGTGGAACCACACGTCCCGCCCGCGCACCAGATTCATCGG
Source organism: Streptomyces neyagawaensis (assembly GCF_023516595.1). GTDB lineage: Bacteria > Actinomycetota > Actinomycetes > Streptomycetales > Streptomycetaceae > Streptomyces > Streptomyces neyagawaensis. The sequence goes on from NZ_JAMGBG010000005.1 coordinate 181,125, forward strand.
CTCGCGGTAGTAGTTGCGCTGGGAGCGGGCGATGTGGCGACGGCGCACGGCCACGACGTCGTCGACGGCGGGGGCCGCGGCGGGGGAGCCGGTGAACCCGAGGAGCCGGGCGGGGTCGGGTGACAGCCGGCTCCAGACCTGCCGCGCGGAGGGCGGCACCGCGCGAGGCGGCGGCCACGTGGCCATCCGCGCGGTGCGGTGGACCTGCACCTGGACGCGGGGCCCGAGCGGGTCCGTACCCTCGCTCACGCCGGCGCGTCCCAACGGCGCCCCCGCCGGGACCCTCGCCGCGACGGGCGGCGAGCCGTCCAACCCCCACCAGCAGGTCCAGAACTCCACCCCCTGGACCGCGTGTCGCAGCACCAACGGCTCATCGGGGCCACCGTGGGACTCGACGACCCCGGACAGCGGGCTGGCGACCTCCTCGGCGTCCGCCAGGATCAGCGTGCCGCCGACCTGCACCGTCGCGGGCTCCTCGACTCCCGGGCGGCGCCGGCCCCCCAGGAGCAGCGAGGCGCTGAGGTGGGGCACGTAACCCCGCCGCCGACGTCCCTCGAGGACGCCGTCGACGCGCACGCGTACCGCCTCCGCGTCGTGCCAGTCGATCTCGTCGTAGAGATCACTGGCCGGTCGCAGGTCGACCAGCCGCGGAGCCGGTGCGTGTGGGGCACCCTCTCGGGCCGCCTCCGCCACGACCTCTTCCCACCGCCCATGCTCCCGCGTCGGGGGGAGCCCGCACGCGACGCGGAACGTCGCCTCGGCGACCTCCGGGCAGATATCGGCCACCTGTGCGATCGTCGGCCAGGTGTGCTGCACGCGGGTCCGCCCGTACGGTGTGTCGCTCTCGGCGACCCGGCGCGTCCACGTCACGGCGTTCATGCACAGCCGGGCGGCCGCCAGCGGATGGACGGCCGCCAGTTCCTCCGCCGTGAGGGGGAGCACCGAGTGGAAGCCGGCCACGACCTCGGCCGCCGCGGCGAGCGGGTCGGCCTTGCGCACCATGGCGTAGCCCGCCGCGATCGCCACCTCCGCCGCGCGCACACCGTAGAGCGAGTCGCCCAGGTCCACGATGCCCGAGATCCGCGGCACCCCGGCCTCGTCGGCGTCGGCCAGGACGTTGGCGTCGTTGAGATCCTGGTGCAGGACGCTCCACGGCAGCCGGTCCAGGGCGGGCAGGAGATCGTCGTACCAGCCCATGATCGTGCGCACCGACTCCCGCCGGTCCGCCTCCTGGACGGCGTGCAACGACGCCTCGACGATCTCGGCGGCCCGGCGCATGTCCCAGTCGTGCGGTGCCAGGCCCACCGGCGGCTCCATGCTGGAGAGTCCGAGGCTCAGCCGCCCAGCGGCTTCTCCCAGCCGACGCAGAAGTGCCGCGGGATGGTCGTCGAGATCCGCCAGGCCCCGACCCTCCAGCCAGCTCATCACACGGACCACGTGCGTCCGGCCCTCGTGGACGACGCCGGCCAGGAGCTGCCCCTCGCGTGTCGGGACCAGCCGAGGCACCGGAAGGTCGGGAACGGTGGCGGCGAGATGCTGGAGGAGCGCGTTCTGCCAGAGGACATCGGGCGAGTCCGGCTCCGCGACGGTGACCCGGACGAAGTAGCGCGTGCCGTCGTCGCCGGTGATCCGGACGTTCTGGTCGACCTCCCCTCCCAGTGGGTGCTGGACGTATCCCCCGAGTCCGAAGGACTGCCGCAGCACGTGATCGAGGAGCGTGCCCGGCAACTGGCAGGTGGGACCGGGGACGGCCGCTCCGTCCCGGTCGGTGGTGGTCACTGAGGTCATCGGTGCGTTCTCTCTCTCGTCGTCAGGCCGCACATGACTCACTCACATGGGGCCTGCGTTCACGTGCTCGGGTCACCCGCGTCACGCGCTCGGTCTCGGCCTGATCCCTGCCGCGCCGCCGGTCGGTTCCCGGACGGTCCGATCGACGCGGTTCCCATGAGAGGGCGGGCGTAGCCGCCGCGGCGGGCCTCTGTGGCTGCTCCACGTGCGTGGCCTGCCACGGCTCTCCAGCCCGAGGTGCTGCGTCAGTGAAGCACCGCGGAGAATCCGGCAACAAGGGACGTGAGGCCGCGACATCCACCCTGTAGTTTGTGCTTGTGCACAATCTCGGTACGGCTGTTGTCGGGAGAAGGCGGTCTGTCGGGAGAAGGCGGTCCTCATGAGCAGTTCGGGACGCTCCCCGGGTGGGGCCCGCCACGACGCCGTTCAGGCGATCGCGCGCCGGCTCCTCGACGAACGCCTCGACGAACTGACCTCTCGTGCTCTCGCGAAGCTGGAAGCCGAGGAGGCCGCCTATGCGTCGGCCGACTGGGACCCGGTCCAGAAACGGGAGGGGATGCGACGAACCCTCGAACTCGCCCTGACCCGGCTGGCCGGCGGTCCCGTGCCCGCGGCGGTCTCACGCGCCACCGAGGACGTGGGACGCGAGCGGGCGGAACAGGCGTTCCCCCTGACCGCTCTCATGCACTCCTTCCAGCTGGACCTCAGGACCCTGTGGGAGGCCGTGCTGGAGGAGGGGCGAGCACGGGGCATCAGCGCCGATCCCGACTTCCTCGACGGGTTGATCCGCGTCTGGGAGGCGACGGACGCCAACAGCGTCGAAGTCGTCGACGCCTACCGCCGCACCGAACGCGACCTGGCGAGCCGTCGTACGGAGGTACGCAACCGAGCCTTCAGCCGCCTCGTCCTGGAAGGCGAGCAGGACCCCTCCACGGTCGCCGAGGCGTCGACGTTGCTGGGCTTCTCCGAGCGCGTCGCCCTGACCGTGGTCGTGGTCGAATCCGTTCCCACCGGGGACCCGGCTCTGTCCCACGTCGACGACGCGCTGCGTCGGGGCGGCCTGCTGCGGCACTTCGGCTGGATGGGCGACGAACTCCTCGGCATCATCCGCCACGGACGGCTGGACCAGGAGGCCGTGCTCGCCCTGCTCCAGCCGTTCGCCCCGTGGCGCTGCGGCGTCGCGGAAGTCCCCGGGCTGGCGCTGACCGCGCGGGGCATCCGGTTCGCGCGCGCCGCGATCCGCAGCTCCACGCGGTCCGGAGTGCGGCATGTGGAGGGCCACTGGGTCGGGGCGATCATGTCGGCGCAGGAAGAGCTCCCCGGCGCGATGGCCACCGGCGTGCTGCGCCCACTCCTCGGGCTGCGTGACAGCGACAGCGTCCTCGAGACCCTGCGCTGCTACTTCGACCTGGGCTCGGTCGCCGAGGTGGCCGCCCGCACCTACCGCCACCGGAACACGGTGGGCAATCGCCTGCAGGCCGCGGAAGAGGCGACCGGGCTGAAGCTGTCCAGGCCGGCCGACGCCGCCCGGCTGGTCCTCGCCCTGGCCTGGCTGGACACGGACGCGGGCGCCCGCTTCCGGGCGGCGGTGTCCTGATCCCCGGAACGCGCTGATTGTGCACAGGCACAATACGCGCGGTCGATCTCGCGGCCTCACGTCCCTTGTTGCCGGGTTCTCCACGGTGCTTCACTGACGCATCACCTCGGTGGGAGAAACGCTCATCGCACTCGGAGCAGCAGTGCTGCTGCCGCCGACTGCCTGACCGGCATCCACCGTCCTCGACGGGTCGCCGCCAACGCCGTGGCGGGCCCCTGAACCACCCCCGATACGGCGAACCAGGCCGCACTCGACGAGTTCGTGGCTCCCCGCCGCGCGAGGTGTCCCATATGCCCGGAAAGAGGTTGAACGTCATGCGTCAGATCGTCACCTTCGATGCCTACGGCACCCTGGTCGACTTCCAGCTCGGCCCCACCACCCTGAAGGTCCTCGCCGACCGGCTGGACCTGGACCGTCTGAACGTCGACGAGTTCCTCGACGACTTCCGCATCATGCGGTTCCACGCCGTCCTGGAGGCGTACCGCCCTTTCCACGAGGTGCTGCCCGCCAGCCTGGAGACAGCGATGCGGCTGCACGGCCTGGAGTACCGGCAGTCCGACGGCGAGGCCCTGGTCGCGGCCGTGCCCACCTTCGGCCCTCACCCCGAGGTCCCGGCCGCCCTGCGGGCGCTGAAGTCCCGGTACGAGATCGCCATCATCTCCAACACGGACGACGACCTCATCGCCCAGAACCTGGCGAACATCGGCGTCGAGTTCGACCATGTCATCACCGCCCAGCAGGCCAAGGCGTACAAGCCGTCCCGGCAGACCTTCGAGTACGCCTTCCAGGCCATGGACATCGACCCCGCCCAGGTCATCCACGTGGCCCAGGGCTGGGAGTACGACCTCATCCCCACCCGCGACCTCGGCCTCGCGCGCCGCGTGTGGATCAACCGCTACGGCCACAACGGCTCCATGGGAGCCCGCGGCAGCGCCGACTACCAGCCCTTCGACGAGCTGCCCGACCTGTCCGGTCTGCCGGCCCTGCTCGGCTGCTGAGGCCGGGACCTAGAGAAACACCCCTGGACGACCAGGAAGACCCGAGGACGTACGTCATGAAGCAGATCCCCTACTGGCTCGACACCGCCCCCGCCTTTCCCGACCGGACCGGCAAGCCCCTGCCCGAGCGGGCGGACCTGGTGGTCGTCGGCGGCGGCCTCACCGGCCTGTCCACCGCCTACCACGCGGCCCGCAAGGGTGCCCACGTCGTCCTCGTGGAGAAGGACAAGGTCGGCTCGGGCGCCTCCGGACGCAACGGCAGCATGTGCACCCAGGGCATCACGATCAGCCCCGCCGAGGCGCGCAAGCGCTACGGGCAGCCGCGGGCCAGGGAACTGTACGACGCCTTCCGCACGGCGGTGGACGTCGTGGAGGAGCTGACGGTCAAGGAGCGGATCAACTGCGACTTCCACCGCGTAGGGCGTCTGGGGGTCGCGTTCAAGCCGCGGCACTTCGAGAGCATGCGGGACAAGCAGCGCGACCTGGCCGAGAACTTCGGCCACGAGACCACGCTCCTGAGCAAGAACGATCTCCGCGCCGAGCTGGGCTCCGACTACTACCACGGAGCCCTCCTCGACCCGCTCAGCGCGCACCTGCACGTCGGCAAGTACGTCCACGGCCTCGCCGAGGCCGCCGAACGCGCCGGCGCCGAGATCCACGAACGCAACGCCGCCGTCGCACTGCACCGCGTCCCGGCGGGCGGTTTCCGCGTCGAGACCCTGCACGGCACCATCCGCGCCCAGCAGGTCATGGCGGCCACCGACGCCTACAGCGACAAGGCCATGCCCTGGTTCCGCAAGCGGCTGATCAACGTCGGCAGCTTCGTCATCGTCACCGAGCCGCTGGGCGAGGAACGGGCCCGGCAGCTGATCCGCAACAACCGCGTGGTCGTGGACTCCAAGAACATCGGCCACTACATCCGCATCACCCCCGACCACCGCCTCGCCTTCGGCGGCCGGGCCCGCTTCGCCCCCTCCGACCCCGCCTCGGACCTCAAGAGCGGTGACGTCCTGAAGCGGGAACTGGCCGAGATCTTCCCGCAGGTGGCGGACGTGCGGATCGACTACGTGTGGGGCGGCATGGTCGGCTTCTCCTGGGACCGAGTCCCGCACGCGGGCGAGGCCGACGGCCTGTACTACTCCATGGGTTACTGCGGCCACGGCGTCCAGATGGCCACCTACATGGGCCGCGCCATGGCCGAGGTGATGGATGGCCACCCGGAGGCGAACCCCCTGCGCGGCTTCGGCTTCCCCAAGGTTCCGGTGCCGTTCTACAACGGCACCGCCTGGTTCCTGCCCTTCGGCGGGGCGTACTACAAAGCCAAGGACCGACTGCGCTGACCACCGGCGCTTCATCGGAAGGGGCCGGAGTACCTTGGACCGCTGATCAGCCTGTTCTTGGTGAGCGCGGAAGAGGATTCGTCGATGGGGCGTCCTGAACCACCGGTCGACCCCGCGGCCGGCCCCGTGCAGCAACTCGCCCATGAGCTTCGGGAGCTGCGCCGTTCGGCGGGCGGCGTGTCGTACCGGACCATGGCGAAGAAGGCCGGCTTCTCGGTGACGACCCCGGCGAAAGCGGCGAGCGGCGAGCGACTGCCGTCGCCGTCGGCAGGGGTCTCGGCGAGATTCCAAAGCCGGTCGAGCATGTCCAGGTAGGCGCCGGAGCCGCCGTCCAGCTGCCAGCGGATCTTGGGGTCGTCGACATCGTCGGTGCCCATCCACCCCTGGATGATCACCAGGAATCCGAGAAGGACGGACAAGGCGACCACGATGGTGACGCTGGTGGGCATGTCGTTCTCCGGTTGTTCGACGTGCGGCGATGTCACCACCGACGCTCACAGCCGGGCGGTTGTTTGGCAGGCCCCTGTTGCCGCCGCGGACAATTCCAACGGTCCAGCGGTCCAGCGCCGGCGGCGCGGCCGTCATCCAGTGGCCGGGGACCGGCGGCACCAACCACGCGGCGGTCACCTCTCATGCCGTGGCCGCCTCGCCCGTGGCGGGTGAGGCGCGCGGTGGGGTTCTGAGCTGCGATGGACGTGGCGGCCGGTCGGCGGAGGGCCGCTGTCCGGGTCGCCCCACCGGTGTCCCGGGCCGACTCGGCGAGGTGGGCGGCGTGGCGCACTGGCGGGCTCTGATCGTTCTCGGCACGGCCCAGTTCCTCATGGTGCTGGACACCTCCGTCATGAATGTCTCGATCAGTCAGCTGGTCGAGGACTTCGACACCGAGGTCACGGCCATCCAGGCCGTCATCACCCTGTACGCGCTGGTCATGGCCGCGTTCATGCTCATCGGAGGTCGCCTCGGGGACATCCTCGGGCGACGCCGCGTCTTCCTCCTGGGCCTCGTCGTCTACGCCATCGGATCGGCCCTGACCGCCGTGGCCCCCACCCTGTGGGTCCTGACGCTGGGCTGGTCCGTCATCGAGGGCATCGGGGCCGCCATGGTGCTGCCGGCCATGGCGGCCCTCGTCGCCGAGTCCTATCGCGGCCGGGACCGGGCCGTCGCCTACGGCGTCATCGGCGGGCTCGCGGGTGCGGGCATCGCGGTCGGCCCGCTGCTGGGCGGCTGGGTCACCACGTACCTCACCTGGCGGCTGGTCTTCGCCGGTGAGGTGGTGGTCGTCGTGACCGTCCTCTGCTTCCGCCGGGTGATCGCCGACTACCCGCGGACCGGGCCGCGCCCCCGGCTGGACGTCGTCGGCGCGACCCTCTCGGCCGCCGGGCTCGGCCTGGGCGTACTGGGAGTGCTCCAGAGCGGAACCTGGGGCTGGGTGCAGCCCCGGAACCCGCCCTTCACCATCCTCGGATTCGCGCCCACCCTGTTCGTCGTCGCCGCCGGAGTGGCCGTCCTGGCCTTCTTCCGGCACTGGGAACGGCACCGGGAGCGCGAGCACCGCGACCCCCTGGTGCATCTGTCGCTGCTGGGCGTCCCCGCGCTGCGATCCGGCCTGATGACGCTGGTGAGCCAGAACCTCATCTTGCTCGGCCTGTTCTTCACCATCCCGCTGTACCTCCAGGTCGTCCAGGGATTCGACGCGTTCCAGACGGGACTGCGGCTGCTCCCGGTGTCCGCCACCATGCTCGTCGCGTCCACCGTCGCCGCCCGGCTGGGCCGGCGGGTGGGACCGCGCCGCATGGTCCGGCTGGGCCTCGCCGCACTCGTCGGGGCCGTCGTGTGGCTGCTGGCGACCATCGACCCCGTCATCGACGACGCGCAGTTCGCCTGCGCCATGGCCCTGCTCGGCGTGGGCATGGGCATGCTCGCCTCGCAACTGGGCAACGTCGTCCAGTCCAGCGTGGACGAGGAGGCGCGCAGCGAGGCCGGCGGTATGCAGTTCACCGCGCAGAACCTGGGCTCCGCGCTGGGTACGGCACTCATGGGCTCGATTCTCGTCGGCGCGCTCGCCCACGCCTTCACCTCCCAGGTCGCCGACGACCCGCGGCTGTCGGAGGAGACCCGCGAGCGCACGAGTGTCGCCCTGGAGGCCGGGATCTCCTTCGTCCCCACCGATCAGGTGCGCTCCGCCGCCGAGCGGGCCGGGCTGCCGCCGTCCGAGGTCGAGGCGCTCACCGACGCCTACGCCACCGCCCAGTTGAACGGCCTCAAGGCGGCCCTCCTCGCCGCCGGCGGCATCACCCTCGCCAGCTACCTCGTCACACCGCATCTGCCGACGGGGCGGACCGTAGGGACCGGAGGGACGGGAGGGGCCGGCGGGAAAGGCCCGGCGGTGCCGTCGGACACCGCCGCCCCGGCCGCCGGAACGCCCCGGTCGACCCGCCGCCCATGAAGGGGGTTCCCGTGTCCGAGAGCGACCGGACCACCGCCCACGACCGGACCACCGGCCAGGCACAGGACACCGCCCAGGAACAGACCACGCCCCCCGCGCGCGCCTACGCCCGGGCCCGGCGGGCCGAGCGTCACGCCCACGCGGACTACACGGGCGGCATCTACGGCTCCATGCTGGCGGCGTCCGTGGTCCTCGGCGCCGGCACCCTGGGATCCTTCCCGCGGCTGGAGATCGTGCTGCTGTTGCTGCTCACCGGCATCGTCTTCTGGATCGCGCACGTGCACGCCGTGCTGTTCGGGGAACGCCTCGCCCAACGGGCCCTGGACCGCCGGGTCGTCCTGCGCGTCTGCCAGGAGGAGTGGCCGATCATGAAGGCCGCCGTCCCGCCCGCCCTGGCGGTGGCGGTCAGCCCGCTCCTCGGTCTGGATGTCCAGGGCGCCGTCTGGCTGGCGCTCGCCGTGGCCCTGGCCGGGCAGGTGGGCTGGTCCGTCGCGGCGGCACGGTGGGCCGGCGCCTCCTGGCGTCTCGTCCTGATCGCCGCGTCCGTCAATGTGCTGCTCGGCGTGCCGATCCTCTGCTTCAAGCTCTTCCTCAAACACTGATCGGGCCCCTCGACCGGACCACCGTCATGGGGCCTCGGCGTCCACCGTCACGGGCAGTTCACCTGCACCGGGTGAGGTCCCGGGACGCACCGACCGGCACGATCGTCGGGAGAGGGACGGAGTTCGCACCCCGGCCGCCCGCGGGAGAACAGCTCATGCGCTACGAGATCCGCGTCGAGGGACATATGTCGGAGACGCTGGCCAAGGCCTTTCCGGAGCTGGATCATGTGCTGATGTCCGGACAGACCCTGCTGTTCGGCCACGTCATCGACGAGGCACACCTGTACGGGCTGCTGGCCCGCTGCCGGTCGCTGGGCCTGCGGGTCGTGGAGATGCGCCAACTGCCGGAATGAGCCGGAACGACTCACGGCCCGGACGCGCGGTCCCGTCCCTCCGGCCCGGACGCGCGACCCCGCCCCTGCGGCCCGGTACCGGAGCCGTCCGAGGCGGACGGCTCGCCTCCACGCCGACGCAGCCCCACCTCGACCGCCGTCGCCAGCACCCGCGCGGCACCGCCCACGAGCAGCAGACCCACCACCATCTGGATCATGGTCGCCACCCGCCCCGTCTCCGAACGGGCGGTGATGTCGCCGAAGCCGACGGTGGTGAACGTCGTCAGCGTGTAGTACAGGGAGTCCGTCCTGGTCATCGGCTCGGTGAAGGAGCCGGGCGTGGTGCGGTCCATCAGGTAGTACGTCGTCGCGAACAGCACCAGGAACACGACGAGGGTCAGGGTGAGGGACTCGACGGCCCGCAGACGCGGATAGGGCGAGCGTGTGATGGTCCTGACCTGCCACACGAACAGCAGCACGACCGCCAGCAGACCGCCCGCGATCAGAGTCAGGGCACCGCCGGTGCGGTACTCCTCCAAGGGCAGGAGGTAGTACGCGGTGAGGAGACCGGCGGCCATCAGCACCGTCCGGGCGACCACCGCGCGCGTCGCCCGCCGACGGGTACGCCGTTCACGGTTCCGCCGGGAGTCGGCCGCGCGGGAGCGGCCATGGCCCGCCCGCTTCTCAGAGGGATCACTCATCTCGTTCCCATCCTCTCCGCCGCGCGGTCGACGCGCGCCTCCGCTCGGCGCCACGGAGCACGCCCGCCCCTGCCCGTACTGCGCCTCCGGCGCGCGCCCCGCCTCCGGCCCAGGCCCGTGGCCACGCCTCCGGGTCACCCGCCGCGGGTGACCCGGCGGTCGGCCGGACGGGGGACGCTGGCCCCGTCGGCCACCACGTGGCCGTGGCCACGGGCGTGCGAACGCCCCGCGTGACAGTGCGAGGAGGACCTCCATGACCGCGCCGCACGACCCCGCGTCGGCCTCCGGACGCACGGGCGGACCCGACCCCACGGCCCCCCGACCGATGGTGCCCCCAGGCCCTCCGGCCCACCGCCCCACGGCAGCCCCCGGCTCCGCGGTCCATGCCTCCCCGACAGGTGCCGGCTCCGTGGGCTCCCGGTCCGGGGACGGGCCGACGGAGGTGCTCGGGGGGCTCGGCGGGTCCTGGGCCTGGCTGCTGGGGGCGGCCGTCGCCACGATCGTGCCCGGCATCCTCGTCCTCGTCTGGCCGGACGAGACCCTGCACGTCCTCGCGGTCCTCGTCGGCCTTCACCTGCTCGTGCTCGGCGGCTTCCGCTTCGTCGCGGCGTTCGCCCACCCCGACCACGGCGAACGCTTCCCCGGACTGCTGATCGCCGTGCTGTACGTGGTGGCCGGAGTGCTGTGCCTGCGGAACCCCCTGCAGACCATCACCGCCCTGGCGCTGATCGTCGGCATGGTGTGGCTCGTGACGGGCCTCCTCGCCCTGTACACGGCCATGTCCTCAAAGGACCTTCCCCACCGCGGCTTCCTCCTCGGCGCCGCGATCCTCGGCGTCGTCGCGGGGGTCGTGGTGCTGGCCCTCCCGGCCGAGTCCGCGCGTGCCCTGACCCGGCTGCTCGGCCTGTGGCTCGTCCTGCTCGGCCTGGCCGAGGGCGCCGTCGCCCTCGCCGGGCGCACCGCACTCGGCCGCGCGTCCGCCCTCAGGAGCAGCGATGGCCGCTGAGCCCGGAGGAGGGACGGCCGCCGAGAAGGCCCCGGGCGGGCCGAGCTGTCGTCGAACTCCCGCTGCTCGGGCGCCTTCACCTTCGCCCGCAGCGCGGCCCCGCGGTGACGCGGAGCGAGCGGCCTTCCGAGCCATGACCGGACGGTTGCGCGCGGGTCCCGCCGCGCGGCTCCTGCCCCACCTGTCGGCCCTCAACGTGGTGGAGGGCTCCGTGCGGCTGGCCGCCCAGGCCTTCGTCACGGCGCTCCCCCTGCTGATGACGGTGGCGGCCTTCGCCCCCGGAGCGGTCCAGGACCTGCTGGTCGACTCGTTCCGCGCGGTTCTGGGAGTCCGCGGCGACACCGTCGACGAGATGCGTCAGACCTTCGACGCGACCGGCACCACCCGCGACACCGTGGGTGCCTTCGGGGTGATGATCACCCTCGTCTCCGCCACCGCCTTCAGCCGGGCGCTCCAGGCGGTGTGCGAACGGTGCTGGCACCTGCCCAGGGCGCCCCTCCGGGCGGTGACGGTGTGGCGCTGGCTGCTCTGGCTCGTGGTCTGGCTGGGCGCCCTGCTGCTCCAGGCACCGCTGCGCGGCGGCTTCGGTCTGGGCACCGCGACGGGGCTGGTGCTGTCGGTGCTGGCGGCGCCGCTGCTGTGGTGGTGGTCCCAGCATCTGCTGCTGGGCGGACGGATCGGCTGGCGGGAACTGCTCCCCGGAGCCGTACTGGCGGGAACGGGCACGGTGGCGCTGAGCTGGGCGGCCCGCCTGTTCATGCCGGCGGCCATGCAGCGCGGCCTGGAGGAGTTCGGTCCGCTCGGACCGGTGTTCACGTTCCTGTCCTGGTTGATCGCGGTGTTCCTGGTCGCCGTGTCCGGCCTGGCCCTCGGCCCCGTGGTCGCGGCCACCGGCTGGTACCGGACGGCCCGCCTCCCGCGCCGCCGGCCCCCGGACCACGGGTGAGCCGAGGGGCCACCGGTCCGCGCCGCCGGCGACGCGGCTTCACCCTTCTCGGGTGAGGACGCGCGGTCCCCACCGTGGGCACGCTGAGGGGGCAAGGCCCGGGCATGACTGCCGGGCATGGGCAGGACGGAGGAGAGACATGAGTGGGCCGACCTATCTCGCGTACGACTATCCACTGCTGAGCGCCTTCTGGACGATGCTGGTGTTCTTCCTGTGGATCATGTGGTTCGTCCTGCTGTTCCGTGTGATCGTCGACATCTTCCGCGACGACGAGCTGAGCGGCTGGGCCAAGGCGGGCTGGCTGGTGTTCGCGATCGTCCTGCCCTTCCTGGGTGTGTTCGTCTACGTGGTCGCCCGCGGCAAGAACATGGGGCGCCGCGAGGTGGCGCAGGCCCGGGCCCAGCAGCAGGCGTTCGACAGCTATATCCGTGAGACCGCCGCCGGTTCCGGTGGCCGGACCAGCAGCGTCGACGAACTGACCAGGCTCTCCGAGATCCGGGCCCGCGGTGACATCACCGACGAGGAGTTCCGCCGGGCCAAGGAACTGGTGCTGAGCGGCTCCGGTGCCCCGGAACGCTGACTCACGTCCCCCACTCCTCCGGTCGCCGACCGCGCCCGGAGCACACACGAAACGAGGCAGCAGCATGGCAACCACACACCACACCCGCCCCACCCGCGAACACTCGGCCAGGCAGGGATGGGCCGTCGGACTGACGGCGTTCGCCGCCGTCATGCTCCTGATCGCCGGTGTCCTCGACGTGATGCGCGGTATCGCGGCGATCGCCGAGGACGACATCTTCGTCGCGACCCGCAACTACGTCTACGAGTTCGACCTCACCAGCTGGGGCTGGATCCACCTGATCCTGGGTGCCGTCGCCCTGATCGTGAGCGCCGGGCTGTTCCAGACGTCCACGTGGGCGCGTGTCGCGGGCGTGGGGATCGCCTCGCTCATCATCATCGCGAACTTCCTCTCGCTGCCGTACTACCCGGCGTGGTCGATCGTGATGATCGCGATGTCGGCGTTCGTCATCTGGGCCCTGTGCGTGGTGCGCAAGGACGACTCCCTCGCTTCGAGCGGCATGTGAGAGGAGGAGGAACGGAGGAAGGGAAGGGCACCGCATGAACGGCCGTGGCTCCGCGTCCGGGAGACGGGCCGGCCACGCCGGGCGGCGGGCCGGTGGGGGCCCGGGCGGGAAAGCCCGCGGTCAGGGCCCCACCGGAGGCACCGGAGGCGGCGCCGAGGAGAGCGCCGCCGACGACCGGAGCCCCGCCGGTGGGGGCCGTGCCGGTGGCGGCAGCGCCGGATGGGCGCGGCTCGCCCTGTTGGCCCTGGCCGCGAGTGTCCTCGTCCCTCTGGTGACCGTGGGCCCACGAGGTCTCCTCTGGGCCGCGGTCGGTCTCGCCGGACTGGCTCTCGCCGCCGTCGGGTTGTGGTGGACCCTGGCCCACACCGGCCTCGTACGGACGGCCGGCGTGGTGCTGTGCGCGACCGCACCCCTCCTGGTGCCGGCGGTGTACGCCGCCACCGGCGTGCTGTGGCCGGTCCTGGTCTCCCTCGCCCTGTGGGTCCTGGCCATGGCCGCGGCCCACATCGCGGTGGCGTACCGGAACCCCGAGCACGGGCAGGGTCCCGCCCGGCCACCGCGTCACCCCTGGATCCTGATGAACCCGCGCTCCGGAGGCGGCAAGGTCGGCCGCTTCCACCTGGAGGAGAAGGCGCGGGCGGCGGGCGCCGAGGTCGTCCTCCTCGACCGCGGACAACAGGACGTGGCCGAGCTGGCCCGGCAGGCCGTGGCCGAGGGAGCCGATCTGCTGGCGGTGGCCGGGGGAGACGGCACCCAGGCCCTGGTGGCCGAGGTGGCGGCCCGGCACGACCTGCCCTTCCTGGTGATCCCCGCCGGTACCCGCAACCACTTCGCCCTCGACCTCGGCCTCGACCGTGACGATCCCGCCCGGGCCCTTCAGGCACTGACCGACGGTGTCGAACTCCGGGTCGACCTCGGGTTCGCCGCCGACCGCGTCTTCGTCAACAACGCCTCCTTCGGGACGTACGCCGCCGTCGTGGGCGACCCCGACTACCGCGGCAGGAAGGTGCGCACGAGTCTGCGGATGCTGCCCGGCCTCCTCACGGGCGCCGACGCCCCCCGGCTGGGCCTGCGAGCGGGTGACACACGGGCCGACGGGCTGCAGGCGCTGCTCATCAGCAACAACCCCTATCTGCGGGCCGTCGACTCGGCGCGCCCGGGGCGCCGGCAACGGATGGACTCGGGACTGCTCGGCCTGGTGTGCGTCCGGGTCGGCAACACCGCGCAGGCCGCCCGCATGGTCCGCGGCGCCCGTTCCGGCGGCCTGCTGCGGCTCACCGCCCGCACGGCGGTCGTCGAGGCGGACACGGCCACCGTCCCGGTCGGCATCGACGGCGAGCACGTTCTGCTGCCGGCGCCGGTGCGGTGCCGACTGGAGCCGGGAGCGCTCCGGGTCCGGGTACCGCGCGACCGTCCGGGAACCCCGCTCAGTGGAGCGACGGCCGACTGGCCGCGCGTCACCCGGCTCGCGCTGGGCCGGCCGTCCCCGGGCGAGCCGCGCTCCCCCAGGGCCACCGGGTCCGGGAGAACCGGGTGAGACGCGCCGGTCGGCGCACACCGAAACACCAAGAAAGGCGGAGACCCATGTGCCGGTGGCTTGCCTACTCGGGAACACCAGTGCTGCTCGACACCATCCTGTACCGGCCCGAGCACTCGCTGATCGACCAGAGCCTGCACGCCCGGATGGGCGTGGAGACGACCAACGGCGACGGATTCGGCGTCGGCTGGTACGACACGAGCCCGCACACCAGCACCCCGGCCGTCTTCCGGGACATCGGACCGGCGTGGAGCAACCGGAACCTGCGGGAGATCGCCGACCACGTCGAGTCCCCGCTGTTCTTCGCGCACATCCGGGCGACCACCGGCACGGCCGTGCAGCAGACCAACTGCCATCCGTTCCGGCACGGCCGCTGGATGTGGATGCACAACGGCGCGATCGCCGAGTTCCACCGGATGCGCCGGGACCTCGCACTCGTCGTCGACCCGGAGCTGTTCCTCGACATGGAGGGATCGACGGACTCCGAGATGATGTTCTACCTGGCGCTCACCTTCGGTCTGGAGGAGGACCCGCCGGGCGCGGTCGCGCGGATGGCGGGCCTGGTCGAGCGGGTCGGCCGCGAGCACGGCGTGGAGTTCCCGCTCCAGATGACGGTGGCCGTCACGGAGGGACAACGGCTGTGGGCCTTCCGCTACTCCAGCCAGGGCGCCTCGCGTTCGCTGTACTACAGCACCCATGTGGAGACGCTGCGGTCGCTCCACCCCGACCTGACCTTCCTGCGCGAGGTCTCCGACGACACCCGGCTCGTCGTCTCCGAGCCGCTGGGTGATCTGCCCGGCGCCTGGAACAAGGTCCCGGAGAGCAGCTACGGCGTGGTGCAGCCGGGCGGCGACGAACTGCTCCCGTTCGCCCCGAGCCCCGAACCGGTCCTCAGCTCTTGAACCGGTTCCCAGCCCCTTGAACCGGTTCGGGGCTCCGTGCACCTGGCCTCAGCCCTTGAACCCGTTCTCGGTCCCCGAACCCGCGCTCAGCTCCGGTTCGCGGGCGGCCCGGACGAGGGCGTCGAAGAGGTTCTGCTGGGCCGGGTCGTCGGCGGCTGTGTCCTCGGGATGCCACTGGACGGCCGTGAACCAGCCGCGCGCACCGGTGAGTTCGAGTGCCTCGGCGGTGCCGTCCACCGCGGTGGCCGTCACCTCCAGCCCCGTGCCGAGGCGGTCGACACGCTGGTGGTGGTAGCAGGACGCGTCGACCTTCTCGGCGCCCGTCGCACGGGCCACCTCCGACGCCGGTCGCAGCGTGACGGGGTGCACGAGATGCCGGTGCTCGCGCTCCGGGCCGCCCATGTCCTGCTCCAGGGTGCCACCGAGGGCGACGTTGACGACCTGGAGGCCCCGGCAGACCGCCAGCAGGGGCAGACCCAGGGCGAGCGTCTCGTGGGCGACCGCCAGGTCGAAGGCGTCCTGCGTCTCGTCCACGTCGTACACAGCGGCGTGGGTGTCGGTCGCGCCGTAGCGGTGCGGGGCGAGGTCGCCGCCACCGGGCAGCAGGACGCCGTCGAAGCGGGCGAGGCGGGCCGCCACGTCCCCGGCGGCGGGGTGCACGCTCACCGGCTCCCCGCCGGCCCGCCACACCGCCTCGATCAGGGCGCGGGCGTTGACCTCGGCGGCGTACCGGAGCGCGGACGTGGTGGCGGCGAACCGGGCCGGAATCGCGATCAGGGGTCGACGAGGCGTCAGGGGGCGCGTGGGCGTCAGGGGCCGTGTGGACGAAGGGGTCACAGCTGGATCCAGGTGGTCTTCAGTTCGGTGTACTTGTCGATGGCGTGCGCGGACTTGTCGCGGCCGTTGCCCGACTGCTTCATGCCGCCGAAGGGGACGCTGAGGTCGCCCTCCTCGTAGCAGTTGACCCAGACGGTGCCCGCCCTCAGGGCGCGGGAGACCCGGTGCGCGGTGGACAGGTCGGAGGTCCACAGGCCGGCGGCGAGGCCGTACTCGGTGGCGTTGGCCAGCCGCACGGCCTCGTCGAGGTCGTCGAACGTCAGCACGGAGAGCACCGGGCCGAAGATCTCCTCGCGGGCCAGGCGCATGCCCGGGTCCACCCCGTCGAAGACGGTGGGCCGCAGATAGCTGCCGCCGGTGCCGGTCAGGGTGCGCTCGCCGCCGGTCAGCAGCCGCGCGCCCTCCTCGCGGCCGGTGCCGATGTGGTCGAGGACGCGCTCCAGATGGGCCTCGCCGACCAGGGCGCCCATCTCGGTCGCCGGGTCGAGCGGGTCGCCGACGCGCAGCTCCCGGGCGCGGGCCACGATCGCCTCGGTGACGCGCTCGGCGACGGAGGAGTGGACCAGCAGCCGGGAGGGTGCGGTGCACATCTCTCCCTGGTTGAAGAAGATGCCCCAGGCGGCGGTGGCGGCGGCCTTCTCCAGGTCGGGGGCGTCGGGAAGGATGATGTTCGGTGACTTGCCGCCGAGTTCGAGCCAGACCCGCTTGAGGTTGGAGTCGGCGGCGTAGCGCAGGAAGTGGCGGCCGACCGCGGTGGAACCGGTGAACGCCAGCACGTCCACGTCCGGGTGCAGCCCGATGGCCCGCCCGGCGACCGGTCCGTCGCCGGTGACGACGTTGAGGACGCCCGGCGGCAGTCCGGCCTCGGTGGCGATCCGGCCGAGGAGCAGCGCCGAGAGGGGGGAGTTCTCCGACGGCTTCAGGACGACCGTGCAGCCGGCGGCGAGGGCCGGGGCGACTTTCCAACTGGCCAGCGTCAGGGGGAAGTTCCACGGCACGACGGCGCCGACGACCCCGGCGGGCTCCCGGGTGACGAGGGCGAGGGTGTCGGCGGCGGTGTGGGGGGACTCGTCGGTGAGTTTGTCGGCCAGCTGCCCGTACCAGCGGAACGTGTTGATCGCGGCCCGCAGTTCGATCCCGTAGGCGTCCGTGATCGGCTTGCCCATCTCCAGGCTGATGGTCAGGGCCAGCCTCTCCCGGTGTTCTTCGAGGAGTTCGGCGACGCGCAGCAGGATCCGACCGCGGTCGGCGGGTGCGAGGCGGGGCCAGGGGCCGGAGTCGAAGGCGCGGCGCGCGGCGGCCACGGCCAGGTCGACCTCGGCGGGGCGGGCGTCGGCGACCTCGCGCAGGACATGTCCGTTGCGGGGCGAGACGACGGTGAACGCGGTGCCACCGCCCGGCTCGTCCGCCCCGTCGATGTGGTGGTGGGCAGGCAGGTCCAGGTCCTTGGCGCTGCGCAGGAGGTCGTCGTGGGCGAGGGCCGGCATCGGCTCTCCTCTTCCTGAGTCGGGTGGGCGGCAGGTCGGATCGGTGGCGGGGAGTGGGCCGACGGCGGCACCAGGGGAGTGGTGCCGCCGTCGGCCGCGGGGCGGGACGTCGGGGTCAGCCCGCGGCGGCGTGGCTCCGCCGGGTCAGCCGGGCCGCGACGAGCCCCAGGGCCAGCACGACGGGCACGGTCAGCTGGAGCCAGAGGGCGGTGGTGGGGTCGCCGCCGATGAGCGTGGTGAAGTTCTCGATGATCAGCCAGATCGCGCCGGCGATGCCGAGGGCGCCCAGGACGGGGGCGATCAGCGTGTTCCAGAGCCGGGTGTCGACGCGGGAGCGGCGGAAGAAGACGACCACGGACACGGAGGTCAGGAAGTACAGCAGCATGATCGCGAGGACGGCGACCCCGCTGAACCAGGAGAAGAGGGTCAGGACCGGGTCCTTGCCGAGGAGCGCGAACGGGACGACGAGGGCCACCGCGATGACGGTCTGGACGGTGCCGGCGACCCAGGGGGAGTGACGGCCGTTGAGCGCGGTCAGACCGTGCGGCAGCAGGCCCTCACGCCCCAGGGAGAACAGATAGCGGTTGGCGGAGTTGTGGAAGGCGAGGATGCCCGCGAACAGCGACGTGGCCAGCAGGATCGGAAGGACGTCGCCGGTCCACGCGCCGAACAGGTCGGCGATCGGGGCGAACACCCAGGCGGCGGCGTCGCCGCTCTCCAGCGCCTTGCCCGCGTCCGCCGTCGCCCTGGACGCGCCGTGCGCGGAGACCAGCATCCACGACGTGAAGGCGAAGAACACGGTGATCACGGCGACCGACAGATAGGTGGCCCGGGGGACGGTTCTCCTCGGTTCCCGCGCCTCCTCGCCGTAGATGGCGGTGGCCTCGAAGCCGAACATCGACGCCACCGCGAACATCAGCGCCACACCCGGGGCGCCCTGGAGGGCCGCGTCCGGCGAGAAGCTGTCGGTGAAGCCGAGACCCTCGGGACCGCCGCCCTTGAAGAAGGTCACCAGGGCGAAGGCGATGAGGATGCTGAACTCCGCGAGGACGAACACGGCGAGCACCTTGGCGCCCATCTCGATGCCGGCGGCGCCCAGCACCTGCACGACCGCCATCGTGACCAGCGCCCACACCCACCAGGCGACGCCGAGGCCGGTGTAGTGCTCGACGAGGCCGCTCATGGTCGCGCCGTACAGCCCGTACATGGCGGCCTGGATCGCGCAGTAGGCGAACAGGGCCACGGCGGCGCTGCCGGAGCCCGTCGACCGGCCGAGTCCTTTGCCGATGTACGTGTAGAAGGCGCCGGCGTCCACGACATGGCGGCCCATGGCGACGAAGCCGATGGAGAACAGCAGGACCACCACGCCGGCCGCGACATACGCGGCGGGGGCACCGGCCCCGTTGCCGATGACGACGGCGATGGGCACGGCACCGGCGATGCCGGTCAGGGGGGCCTGGGCGGAGAGAACGAAGAAGAGGATGCCCAGGACGCCGAGGGAGTCGGGCTTGAGCCTGCTTGCCGTGGAGGAACCTTGCGAGGTGTGCGGGGCGACCGCCGTCTGACTGTCCACTCGGATCACCTGTCGGGGACGGGGAGGGATGGAGGTTCGTTTCGGGTCAAACGAATTGCCTTATCGTGGGCTTGAACTATCCGTTTGGCAAGGGGGTCAGGGCAAAGATTTTCCACTGGGTGGACACCCCCGTGCGCAGACCTCCGACGGCGGCGCGCGCGACACGACGAGGCCCCGGACGAAAGGGCGTCCGGGGCCTCGGAAAGCGCAGGTGGGAGGGCTACTCGGCGGTGTCCCCGCCGTCGGAGCGGTCGGCGTCCCCGCCGTCGACGCGGCCGTTGTCGCCGTCGGCTTCGAGGAGCCGCAGCAGCCCGCGCAGCCGCTCCACGGCGGCGTCCGTGACCTCCGGCTCGCCCAGCACGAGCTGATGCAGCACCAGACCGTCGAGCGCGGCGAACACCAGCCGGACCAGCGCCTGGTCGGCGTCGGCCGGCAGCATGCGGCTCAGCTCGCGCCGGGTGGCGTCGAAGTACTCGTCGTAGAGCGCCCTCAGCTGCGGCAGCAGCTCGGGGCGGCGGCGGGACTCCAGCAGCAGCTCGTACTGGAACGCCTGCCGCCCGGGGTCCGCCGTGACCATCTCCGACAGGCCTGTCGAGAAGTCGGCGACCTTGCCGGTGCCGGGTTCGAGCGCGCTGACGCTCAGCGATGTGCGGATGGTGTGGGCGAGCGCCTCCTCGATCAGCGCGTCCCGCGAGCCGAAGTGGTGGACGACGAGGCCGTGGGTGACCCCGGCCTCCTCCGCGACGGCCCGGTAGGTGAGCTTGCGCAGTCCGCCCCGTGCCACCACCCGGACAGCGGCGTTCAGCAGGGCCTCCCGCCCCTCGCCGTAGTGCAGGCGCTTGCGTGGCTTCCGGCTCTTGGGCACGTCGGCGGAATCGGTCATGCCGGTGACCCTACCTGTACGGTTCCCGGCTCCCGCGGGGTGGCCGAGGGGCCCGCCGTACCGCACCGGGCGCCCGGTGCGGCGGCCCGGTGCGGCAGGACTCGGGGCGGTGTCAGCGCTTGGGCGGGCGGATGCCGCGGAACTCCCAGTCGCCGCCGAGCGCGGTGGACAGCACCTCCTCGGACTCGGTGGGCTGCGCGCCGACGTCGCCGCGGATCGGGGTGGGGCCGGTCACGATGTGGTTGGTGAGCCGTCCGAGGCCCTCCACCTCGACCTCGACGACGTCACCGGGTCGCACGGGCCGGGAGTTGGCCGGTGTGCCCGACAGCAGGACGTCGCCCGGGTACAGGGTGATGGTGCGGGCGATGTCCGCGACGAGGTAGTGCATGTCCCACTGCATCTCGTCGGTCGATCCGTCCTGGACGACCTCGCCGTTGACGTAGGTCCGCAGGCTCTTGCCGTGGAAGTCCCAGTCGGTGACCAGTCCGGGGCCGAGCGGGCAGAGGGTGTCGGAGCCCTTGACCCGGAGCATGGAGCCCGCGTCGGTGTCGCGGAAGTCGTGCAGGCCGTAGTCGTTGGCGACGGTGTACCCGGCGATGTACTCCCCGGCCTCGGCGGGGGAGATGTTGCGCGCGGTCTTCCCGATGACGATGGCGACCTCGCCCTCGTAGTTGAGCCACTTGCAGCCCTCGGGGCGGACGATGGCGCCCTTGTGGGAGTTGAGGGCCGAGGTCGGCTTGTGGAAGTAGGTGGGGGTGTCCGGCAGCTCGATGCCGAACTCGTCGACGCGGCTGCGGTGGTTGAGGTGGACGGCGATCACCTTCGACGGCACGACCGGCGGCAGGTGGTGCGCGTCCTCGGTCTTGACGCGGCGGCCGTCCCCGGCGACCAGTTCTTCCCCGTCGACGGTGACCTGGACGGCGGCGCCGTCGAGGAGGATGCGGCGGTACTCAGGCATGGGAGGACTCCTGTACGGGGGTGTGGGATGCGGTCCAGCCGTCGGCGGGCCGGTCGAACCAGAGGTGCACCTGGCCGGTGCCGATCGAGTTCTCGTACTCCCCGTACTGCCGGGCCCTGGCCGTGCAGGCGCGCTCGCCGAGGGCGCCGGCCATCATCAGGTAGTGGAAGAACTTCGCCTCCGGCTTGAACTTCCAGAACTCGTCCATGGTGTCCAGGACCCGGTCGTGGCGTCCCTCCTTGAACCAGGCGATCCGCTCGTAGTCGGCCGCCCGCGCCTCGGGGGTGAAGATGTGCACCGGGTCGCTGGCCTCGTGGTCGCGCAGCTCGCGCAGCGGCCAGAAGGTGTGCGACAGGGCGCCGGAGGCGATCAGCAGCACCCGGCGGCCCGGTGTGGCCGCGATGCCGTCGGCGAGGGCCCGCCCCAGCCGCAGATGGTCCTCCATGTCGCCGGTCTGGCAGACCCCGATGGTCACCCACCGCTTGTCGGGCAGGCCCTCGCCGAGGAACTTCCAGAGGTTGATGGTGGCGTAGTAGATCGGCAGGTAGTCGTCGTCGATCGCGGTGATCCAGGTGCCGTGCTTGTCCGCGAACTTCTCGATGTTGTGGGCGAGTTCGGGGTCGCCCGGGAAGTCGTACGGCATCCGGCACATACCGCGCGGCAGTTCCTCGGAGGTGAACAGCCCGGCCCGCCGCTGCTGCGCGGTGACCACGAACTCGACGGTGGTCGCCCAGTGCGAGTCGAGGACCACGACCGTGTCGTAGTCGTCCCGTTCGAAGACGTCCTTGCGGAGCTGGTGCAGGCCGGTGACGAGGGTGATCTCCTTGCCCTCGTTGAGCTCCAGCCGGTCCTCTTCCGGCAGCACGATGGTGGGGACATGGGCGAGGAGGCCCGCCCCGACGATCTCACCCATGGTTGTTCCATCCGTTCGGTGCGGTGACCGTGTTCTTCACGTCGCAGTAGAAGTCGAAGCTCCAGGTGCCGCCCTCGCGGCCGACTCCGGAGTGGCGGGAGCCGCCGAAGGGCGCCTGGAGGTCGCGGACGAAGAAGCAGTTGACCCAGACCGTGCCCGCGACGAGGCGGGCGGTGACCCGGTCGGCGCGGGCCGGGTCACCGGTGACGAGGGTGGCGGCCAGCCCGAAGCGGGTGTCGTTGGCCAACCGGACGGCCTCGTCCTCGTCGGTGAACGTCTGCAGGGTGAGGACCGGTCCGAAGACCTCCTCCTGCACGATCTCCGAGTCCTGGGCGACATCGGTGAGCAGGGTGGGCGCGTAGTACTGGCCGTCTCCCCGGTGCCCGCCGATCACCGCGCGGGCCCCGGCCGTGATCGCGCGCTGCACGAACCCGTCGATCTTCTCCAGCTGCCGGGGGTGGATGTTGGGCCCGATGTCGGTGGCCTCGTCCCGTGGATCACCCTGCTTCAGCGCGCTCGCCTTCTCGACGAACCGCCGGGTGAACTCCTCCGCGATCGACTCCTCGACCAGGAAGCGCGTCGCGGCCAGGCACACCTGCCCGGCGTTGTCGTACTGCTCCACCGCGAGGTCGACGGCAAGGTCCAGGTCCGCGTCGGCGAACACCAGCAGCGGGGACTTGCCGCCGAGTTCGAGGCTGAGCGGGGTGAGGTGGGCGGCGGCCGATGCGGCGATCCGCCTGGCCGTGGGCACCGAGCCGGTGAAGCTGATGCGGCGCACGTCCGGGTGCGAGGTGAGGGCGTCGCCGATCTCGGCGCCGTAGCCCTGCACGACGTTCAGCACGCCGGCCGGCAGTCCCTCCTCGGCGGCGATGTCGGCGAGCAGGGAGGCCGTCAGCGGTGACCACTCGGCGGGCTTCAGCACCACGGTGTCGCCGGCGGCGAGCGCCGGGGCGACCTTCCACGTGGCGAGCATCAGTGGGGCGTTCCACGGGGTGATCAGGACGCAGGGGCCCGCCGGGTCCCACGACACGTGGTTCGTGTGCCCGCGCGTCTCGAAGTCCTCGTGCTCCAGCTGGAGCAGCCAGTCCGCGAAGAAGCGGAAGTTGTGCGCCACCCGGGGCATCACGCCGCGCCGGTGGGACCGCAGCAGGGCTCCGTTGTCGGTGGTCTCGACGACGGCGAGCTCCTCCAGGCGCTTCTCGACCCCGTCGGCGATCGCGTGCAGGATCCGCGCCCGCTCCGCCCGCGAGGTCGCGGCCCACCGGGGGAACGCGGCCTTCGCGGCGGCGACGGCGGCCTCGGCCTCGGCGGGCCCACCGCGGGCGATCTCGCCGAGCACGGCGCCGTCGATGGGGGAGTGGTCGGGGAAGGTGTCGGGGGAGGCGACGCGTTGGCCGCCGATCCAGTGCCGGGTGTCGACGGAGACTCCGCCGACGACGATCTTGTCAGACATGGGGAGGGTGTCCTTTGCAGCGAAGGGGAGGTGCGCCGACCCAGGGGCGCGGGACGGATCGACTTGCGGCTGTGCCGCGTGGGCGCGGCGCGCCACGGGCGGCCCGCCGGGCTCAAACGCCGGGCTCAAACGCCGGGCTCAAACGCCGGGCTCAAACGCCGGGCTCAGTCGGCCGCTGCTCCCGACATCCCGGACTCCAGCAGCCGCCCGCCGTCCCACACCACGCCGACCTGCCGGTAGTACGCGGCGATCGGCTCCTCCACCGTCAGCCGCGCCAACTCCTCCGTCGGCGCCTCGAACAGCTCCAGCTCCGCGTCGCCGACCCAGGGCTGCCCGCCCTCGAAGGAGGCCGCGCCGGACTCGATCAGCTCGTCCAGCGCCAGTCCCTTCCCCTTCTCGATCGACGGCAGCCACCGGTGGTGGGCCATGGGGTGGGCGTTGACGAAGCCGTTCGTCTCCGACGGCTCCCGCAGCGTCACCACCGTCTGGGCGAGCCGCCGGTCCGCCGCGGCGAGCGTCGCCCCGAAGCGGGCCCCCGCCTCGATCCGCGGAGCGGGCCCGTACGGATGGGGCCGCGTCTGGTGGATGGACCCGAGCTTCTTCGGGTAGCCCTGGTGCAGCCCGCGGGCGATCGCGAAGTCCTTGTCGACCCAGATGTACACGCACCGCGAGTAGGTCCGCCCCTGGTACGAGCACCGGACGACCGCGAAGGCCTCCTTGTACTGGGAGAGCACCGGGTCGAGCAGCTCCGTGCCGGACGCCGAGCAGGACTGCCAGTCGGCCCAGATCAGCGCCACCGCGCCCGGGTCCTCGTCGGCGAGTTCCAGCGGCTCCGGCAGCAGCTCACGCACCCGTGCCGGGTCCGTGCGGTACTCGACGGTGAGCAGGTCGCCCGAGTAGCGCCAGGGCGGGGAGGGGATCAGCGACGAGGAGCCCGTCGCCGTCTTGGGGTGGAGAAATCCACGGACGGTCGTCATGGTGAGGCGGTTCCTTACGCGGTGAGGGCGGGCTGCTTCAGGAGGTCGGCGCGGTGGCGGGCGGCGGCGGAGGCGATGGCCGGGCCGCCGAGGGCGACGACACCGACCAGCCGGTCGTCGCGGTGGTAGCCGACCAGGACGTCCCCGGCCGGGTCGCCCTCCAGGACACGTACGTCGTCCTTGCCGAGGGCGGGTGCGCCGAAGGACTGGAGCCGGAAGTCGTGCTGGTCGCTCCAGAAGGTGGGCAGCGGCGCGAACGGCGCGGGCGTGGCGCCGGTGAGGACCTTGGCCGCGTGCTTGGCGGTGTCGGTGGGGATGCACCAGTGCTCGACCCGGCGCGGTACGCCGTCGTAGCGGGCGTTGGGAAAGCGCGCCACGTCGCCCACCGCGACGACCTCCGGCCGTCCGCCGACCCGCAGCTGCTCGTCGGTGAGCACTCCGTCGGTCAGGTCGAGGCCGTTGCCGCCCAGCCACTCGGTGTTGGCGAGCGACCCGACCGACTCCACCACCACGTCGGCGGGCAGCACGGTCCCGTCGTCGAGGATCACCCCGGTGACATGGTCCTCGCCCGCGAAGCCGGCGACGCCGGTCCCGAGGGCGAAGCGCACACCGCGCTCCTCGTGCCGGGCCAGCAGCGCGCTGCCGAGCAGCTCGCCGAGCGGGCCGACCATGGGCAGCGGCAGCGGATCGACGACGGTCACCTCGGTGACACCGAGGCCGACGGCGGTCGCGGCCACCTCGCAGCCGATGAACCCGGCGCCGACGACGACCACCCGGGCGCCGGGCCGGGTCAGCTCCCCCCTTAGGCCCTGCGCGTCGGCGAGGGTGCGGACCGTGTGGCGTCCGGCGAGGGGGCCGGGGCAGCGCAGCCGCCGGGGCCGCATCCCGGTGGCGGCCACCAGCCCGTCGTACGACAGCTCCGAGCCGTCGTCGAGGACGACGGTCCGCTCGGCGAGGCGGGACGCGACGACCCTGGTGCCGAGGCGCCACTCCACGTCGGCCACGCTCGCGCGGGGCCGGAAGGCGAGGGACGCGAAGGGCGCCTTCCCGGCCAGCACCTCCTTGGAGAGCGGGGGCCGGTTGTAGGGCATGTGGGGCTCGTCGCCGACGAGCGTGATCGCCCCGGTCCAGCCGGCCGCGCGCAACTGCTCGGCGGCGCGCAGACCGGCCATGGAGGCGCCGGCGACGACGACGCGTGCGCTGGTGGAAGCCATGGTCAGGCCTCGATCCGGATGGCCTGGAGCGGACAGACGTCGGCGGCTTCCTCGACCTCGTCGAGCAGCGCGTCGTCGGGGTCGCTGACGTAGGCCAGCCGCCCGTTCGCGTCCAGCTGGAAGACCTCGGGGGCGGCGAAAACGCACTGGCCGTGGTCCTGGCACTTGTTCATGTCGACGACGACCTTCATGGCCGGTCCTCCTCAGGTCATTTGGCTTCAAACAACATAGGAAGCCGCACACCCCTGGTCAATACCTGTCCAGCTGGATAATTTTTTGGCCTCAGCCCCTTGCGGGCCGCTGGACCCCTTCTTATCGTTTGGGCTCAAATCATCTGCCTGCCGCCGAGGAGACAACGGTGAGCGCATCCCCAACACCGGACATTCGTCAGCACCAGGAGCGGCTCGCCGCCGAGGGCATCGACGTGGTCCGCGTGACCTACCCCGATCTCATCGGCACCGACCGCGCCCGGGACGTCCTGCTCGACAGCCTCCCCACGGCCTACGCACACGGCCTCACCTTCTGTCGGGCCGTCTACCACACCTCCCCCCAGGGGGATGTCGTCCCGGTGCCCGGCGGCCTCGACGCGGGGCTGCCCGACATCCACGTACGACCGGACCTCGACACCCTGGTCCCGCTGCCGTGGGAACCCGGCGTCGCCTCCTGCCTCGGGGAGACCGTCGACCCGGCCACCGGGTCACCCGCCCCCGAGTCGCCCCGCGACCTGCTGCGCACCGTGCTCGCCCGCTGCGCCGAACAGGGTCTGACCCCGATCGTCGGACCCGAGCTGGAGTACTTCCTGTGCGACGAGGACCCGGCGTCCCCGAGCGGCTGGAAGCGCTACTCGGGTGCGGCCGGAGTCGTCTACACCGCCGGCCTGCGCGCCGACCCCGACAACCATCTGCTGCGCACCCTGCGCCACCTCCGCGACCTGCGGATCGGCGCCACCAACGGCAACCACGAGTTCGACGGCGGGCAGTTCGAGATCAACCTCGACCACTCCGAGGCGCTGTCGGCCGCCGACCGGTCCTTCCGCTTCAAGGCCGCCGTCAAGGAGCTCGCCCGCAAGGAGGGCCGACTCGCCACCTTCATGGCCAAGCCGTTCAACGACGCCGGCGGCTCCGGCTTCCACCTCCATCTGTCCTGCGACGACGAGCGCGGGAAGAACGCCTTCGACGACCCGTCCGGCGCCCACGGCCTGTCCGCCACCGCCCGGCACGCCCTCGCCGGCATCCTCGCCCACGCCCCGGCCCTCGCCGCCCTCGCCAACCCGACGGTCAACTCCTACAAGCGCTTCGGGCCCGACACCCTCGCGCCCTGGCTGATCGACTGGGGGCTCGACAACCGCAGCGCCATGGTCCGCGTCCCGCCGGAGCGCGGTTCCGGCGCCCGGCTCGAACTGCGGCTCGGCGACGCCAGCGCCAACCCGTACCTGCTGATCGCGGGCACCGTCGCCGCCGCGCTCCTCGGAGTCCGGGCGGGCGAGGAACCCCCCGCCCCGCTGGAGGGCTACGGCTACGACACCGCCCGCTCGGCCGTCCTGCCCATGAACCTGTCCGACGCCCTCGACGCGCTGGAGGCGGACACCGCCCTCACCGAGGTCCTCGGCAAGGACTTCACCACCTCGTACCTCGGCTACAAGCGCAACGAGGTCGAACGCTTCCACCGGCACGTCACCGACTGGGAGTTCACCGAGTACGCCTACCACCTGTGACGTCCAGGAGAACCAAGACCATGACGACTTCCGCCCACCTCCCCTCCGTTCGCGAGGCCCTCCAGGAGCCCCTGCCACTGGCCGACGTGGACCTCGCCGACCTCGGCAACTTCACCGACGGCGTCACCCCCTGGCGCATGTTCCACACCCTGCGCCACGAGGACCCGGTGCACTGGCAGCCCGAGGACGCCCCCAACTCCGGCTTCTGGGCCGTCACCCGGCACGCCGACATCGCCCGGGTCGACCGGGACGCCGAGACGTTCACCTCGACCAGGTTCGTCAACCTGGAGGAGGTCGACGACGACCAGATCAAGACCCGTGCCTCCATCCTGGAGATGGACGGCGTACGCCACCGCGCGCTGCGCAGCGTGATCCAGCGGCAGTTCGGCGCGGGCGTGATCAACGGCTACACCGACTTCCTGCGCGGTCTGACGGCCACCACGCTGGACGCGGCCCTGGCGAAGGGCACCTTCGACTTCGTCGCCGATGTCTCCGCGGACTTCCCCATCAACGTCCTCGCCCGGCTGCTGGACGTGCCGCCGGAGGACAACCAGAAGCTCATCGACTGGGGCAACCGCATCATCGGCAACACCGACCCCGACTACGCGGACGTCCTGCTGCACAGCGAGGAGAGCGAGAAGTACCGGCATCTGCCGTTCCGTTCGCCCGCCTCGGTGGAGGTCTTCGAGTACGGCCGCGAACTGGCCCGGCAGCGGCGCGGCGGTGACGGCACCGACCTGGTGTCCCGCCTGGTCAACGCCGCCCCCCGCGACGGGGTCCCGCTCTCCGCGCAGGACTTCGACAACTACTTCCTGCTGCTGGTGGTGGCCGGCAACGAGACCACCCGCCACACCATCTCCCACTCCATGCTGGCCCTGCTCCAGCACCCCGAGCAGCTCGCCCGCCTCCAGGAGGACCCGTCGCTGATCCCGGTCGCGGTCGAGGAGTTCCTGCGCTGGGCGTCGCCCGTCTACCACTTCCGCCGCACCGCGACCCGGGACGTGGAGCTGGGCGGCAAGCACATCAAGGAGGGCGAGAAGGTCGTCATGTGGTTCGCCTCCGGCAACCGCGACGAGGAGGTCTTCGGCAACCCGTACGACTTCGACGTGGCCCGGCAGAACAACGACCACGTCACCTTCGGCAAGGGCAGCCCACACCTGTGCCTCGGCAATCTGCTGGCCCGCACCGAGATCCGCATCATGTTCGAGGAGTTGATCCCCCGACTCGCCGACATCCGGCTCGCCGGTGACGTCCCGCGCGTGCGGTCCAACTTCGTCAACGGCATCAAGAAGCTGCCGGTCGAGGTGACCCTGGACTGACGGTCATGGGACGTCTCCTCCCGGCTGAGCGGGTGGCGTGTGTCCCCGGCTCAGCCGGACTTCCAGCCGGGGAGCGTCGGCAGCACCTTCTCGGCGATGCGGAACAGCGCCGCGTCGTCCGGCGGCAGCCGGTCCTCACGCCAGATGACCAGATCGTAGGAATCGCCCTTGTCCTTGGTGTCGCTCGCCACCAGCAGATGGCGGGCGACACCGCCGGGGCCCGACGTGGCGTCGCCACCGTCGAGCCGGAAGGAGATGGCGATCGTCTGACCCGAGTAGAGCACCGCCTTGTGTCCCAGGACCGTCCTGGACTGGGCCCCGGCGCCGAGGTAGTCCATCGACTCCGCGACCGGGAGATCGTCGTACGACGCCGAGATCTGTACGGTGTGGGACTCCAGTTCGACCTTCGCCTCGGGGGTGATGGTCTTGGTGCCACTGGCCCAGCGGGACTCGCTCTCGCTGCCCGACGCGTACTCCGCCTCCTCGAGCGGTGTGCCGACGAGCTTCGGCAGGTCCTTGCGGTTCAGCGCGGCGCACAACTGCGCCCCGGAGACCCGCTTCCTCGGCGCCGGTGAGGCGTCGTCCGAGGTCGAGCAGGTGGCCGGCCCGCTGTCCGTGCCCGGTCCGGCGAAGGCGTCCTGCAGCCACAGGCCACCGGCCACCACCCCGAACAGGACGAACGCCAGGATCGCCTGGCCCCACGCCCCCGTGCCCTTCTCGGGCGCCCCTTGACGGTCGTTCATGTCCCCCACGCCGAGGTCCCCCATGCCTGTGTCCCCCACCCCATGTGCGCGCGCCGTGCGCGCCGGGGGAGCTTAACGGGTGATCG
The DNA here is from genome assembly GCF_023516595.1 of Streptomyces neyagawaensis. Lineage (GTDB taxonomy): Bacteria > Actinomycetota > Actinomycetes > Streptomycetales > Streptomycetaceae > Streptomyces > Streptomyces neyagawaensis. Next base: position 210,562 of record NZ_JAMGBG010000005.1, read on the forward strand.
TTCGGCGCGCGGACAATATTGCGATCATGTGATCGCCCCGTCGAGCGAAGGACCCGTATGACTCAGCAGAGCTCCCTCGGTGTCGCCGTCATCGGCACCGGCCGGATGGGCGCCGACCATGTGCGCCGGATCAACGAGGTCACCAGCGGCGCCCATGTCGCCGCCGTCGTCGATCTCGACACCGACCGGGCCGAGGCGGTCGCCGCCGGCGTCGGCGGCTGCGCGGCCTTCGCCGACCCCGCCGAGGCGCTGGCCTCGCCGGGCGTCGACGCCGTGCTCGTCGCCTCGCCGGGCCCGGCCCACGAGGCGGCTCTGCTCACCGCCTTCGCGCACGACCTGCCCGTCCTGTGCGAGAAGCCCCTCACCCCGGACACCGCCGCCGCGCTCCGCCTGCTGGAGGCCGAACAGCGGCTCGGCCACCGCAGGGTGCAGGTGGGATTCATGCGCCGCTACGACCGCGAGTACGTCAGGCTCAAGACTCTGCTGGACAGCGGGGACCTGGGCCGCCCGCTGATGCTGCACAACCGGCACCGCAACCCCGAGAACCCGCCCGGCTTCACCAGCGCCATGGCCATCAACGACTCCGTGGCCCACGAGATGGACATCACCCGCTGGCTCCTCGGCCAGGAGGTCACCGCCGTCACCGTGCTGCGCCCCCGGCCGTCCGGGAACGCCCCCGAGGGCCTCGCCGACCCCCAGTTCGTCGTCCTGGAGACCGACGGCGGCGCCCTCTCCGACGTCGAGATCTACCTCAACGCCCGCTACGGCTACCAGGTCCAGGCCGAGGCCGTCTGCGAGCACGGCACGGCCCGCATCGGCGACGGGCACGACCTGCTCGTCACCGCGGCGGGACGCTGGGGCGGCACGGTCACCCCCGGCTACCTGGAGCGCTTCGAGGACGCCTACGACCGCGAGGTCCAGGCGTGGGTCGACGCCACCCGCCGCGGCGAGGTGACCGGACCCGGCATCTGGGACGGGTACGCCGTCGCGGCGATCTGCGAGGCGGCCGTCCGCTCCCAGACAGAGGGGGGCCGCGTCGAGGTCCACCTCGTCGACCGCCCCGCCTTCTACGGCGCCTGACCTCGACACCTCCCGCCCGGTGGGCATGCTCAGTTCAAAGGCGAGTGCAAGGGGCGAGTGCAAGGCCAAGTTGAGGGGCCAGTGCAAGGGCGCAGGACGCGCCCCGGCGGGAGGGCTGAGGTATGGGAATCGAGGACGGCAAGCAGGCGCGACCCCTGGCCGGGAAGACCGCGCTGATCACCGGCGCGGGCACCGGCATCGGTCGGGAGACGGCGCTGCTGCTGGCCGAGGAGGGCGCCACCGTCGTCCTCGCCGGACGACGCCGGCATGCGCTGGACGAGGTCGCCGCCGCCGTCACGGGAAGCGGTGGCGCGGCCTTCACCCGCCCCACGCACATCGAGAACGCCGAGGACGTACGGGCACTCGTCGCCTGGAGCAGGGACACCGCCGGGCCCGTCGACATCCTCGTCAACAACGCGGGCGGCGCGGGCCGGGTCGTCGACGTCCGCTGGACCGGCGAGGACGAGTGGAACGCCGTCATGGGCGTCAACCTCACCGCGGTCTATCTGCTCACCCAGGCCGTCCTCCCGGACATGCTGGAGCGTGGCGGCGGCTCCATCGTCACGATCTCCTCCCTGGCCGCGATCCGGCCCACCCTGCTCGGCGGCGCCCCCTACGGCGCCGCGAAGGCCGGCGTGCGGAACTTCATGGCGTACCTGCGCAACAGCTACCGCGACGAGGGCATCCGGGCGACCTGCGTCCTGCCCGGCGCGGTCGACACGCCGGCCCACGACACCCGCGCCGTACCGCCGGGCCCGGAGCAGCGGGCGGCCATGGTGCGGCCCGAGGACGTGGCGCGCGCCGTGCTGCTGTGCGTCTCGCTCCCGGAGCGCACGCTGATCGAGGAACTGGTCATCGCGCCCACCGTGCAGCGGCACCCGTGACGGACGGCATCACAGGCTCGTCAGCACCTGCGGCGACATCGTCTTGATCATGGTGTTGGTCCAGCGCATCTGGCGCAGTGTGCGGCCTGGTCAGCCGGTCCGGGGCGGCGTTCGCCTGCCGGCCGAAGAGGTCCTTGGGCTCCAGCCTGCCGCGGTTGACCCGGTCGGCGGCCCTGCCGCGCACCCCGACGATCCGGCCGTCGAGGACCGCGATGTCCACGGCGTCGCCCCCGGAGGCCACGGCTCGGCACGGCCCCGTACGGGGTGCGCAGCGGAGCCGCACAGCGAGGCCCCGGGCCGTCCACGGGTGCCCATACGCGGACGTCCGGGCCGGCCCGTGGGGGCCGACCCGGACGCCGGGGGCGGACGGGGGCGGATCAGCGCCGCCCCGCGTCACTCGGGGGCCGGGTCCCTGCGGGGGGACCCGTGGACGCCCCGTGGATCAGACGAGGTCGAACCGGTCCAGGTCGGAGACCTTGGCCCACGCCGCGACGAAGTCCTTGACGAACTTCTCCTTGGCGTCGTCGCTCGCGTACACCTCGGCGAGGGCACGCAGCTCGGAGTTCGAGCCGAAGACCAGGTCGGCACGGGTGCCGGTCCACTTGACCTCGCCGGTGGCCGCGTCACGGCCCTCGAACAGGGTCTGGTCCTCGGAGGTGGACTTCCACGTCGTGCCCAGGTCGAGCAGGTTGACGAAGAAGTCGTTGGTGAGCTTGCCCGGGGTCTCGGTGAAGACGCCGTGCTTGGAGCCGCCCGTGTTGGCGCCCAGGACGCGCAGACCGCCGACGAGGGCCGTCATCTCGGGAGCGCTCAGGGTGAGCAGGTTCGCCCGGTCGAGCAGCAGGTACTCGGCGGGGAGGCGGTTGCCCTTGCCCAGGTAGTTGCGGAAGCCGTCGGAGGTCGGCTCCAGCGCGGCGAACGACTCGACGTCGGTGTGCTCCTCCGTCGCGTCCACACGGCCCGGCGTGAAGGGGACCTCCACGTCGAAGCCGGCGTCCTTGGCGGCCTTCTCCACGGCGGCGGCACCACCGAGGATGATCAGGTCGGCCAGGGAGACCTTCTTGGCGCCGGTGTTGAACCCGGCCTGGACGCCCTCCAGGACGCTCAGGACGTGACGCAGCTCGTCCGGGTTGTTGACCTCCCAGCCGCGCTGCGGCTCCAGGCGGATACGGGCGCCGTTGGCACCGCCGCGCTTGTCGCTGCCGCGGAAGGTGGACGCCGACGCCCAGGCGGTGGAGACCAGCTGGGAGACGGTGAGACCCGAGTCGAGCAGCTTGGCCTTGAGCGCCGCGATGTCGGCGGCGTCGATGGCCTCGCCCTCGGCCTGGGGCAGCGGGTCCTGCCAGAGCAGCGTCTCCTCCGGGACCTCCGGGCCGAGGTACAGCGACTTCGGGCCCATGTCACGGTGGGTCAGCTTGTACCAGGCGCGGGCGAAGGCGTCCGCGAACTGGTCGGGGTTCTCGTAGAAGCGACGGGAGATCTGCTCGTAGACCGGGTCGAAGCGCAGCGACAGGTCGGTGGTGAGCATGGTCGGCAGGTGCTTCTTCGACGCGTCGTGCGCGTCCGGGATGATCGCCTCGGCGTTCTTCGCCACCCACTGCTTGGCGCCGGCCGGGGACTCCGTCAGCTCGTACTCGTACTCGAAGAGGTTCTTGAAGAAGCCGTTGCTCCACTGGGTCGGCGTGGCCGTCCAGGTCACCTCGAGGCCGGAGGTGATGGTGTCGCCGCCCTTGCCGGTGCCGTAGCTGGACTTCCAGCCGAGGCCCTGCTCCTCCAGGGAGGCGGCCTCGGGGTCGGCGCCGACGTTGTCCGCGGGGCCCGCGCCGTGGGTCTTGCCGAAGGTGTGACCACCGGCGATGAGGGCGACGGTCTCCTCGTCGTCCATCGCCATGCGGCGGAACGTCTCACGGATGTCGCGGGCGGCCGCGACCGGGTCCGGGTTGCCGTTGGGGCCCTCGGGGTTGACGTAGATCAGACCCATCTGGACGGCGCCGAGCGGGTTCTCCAGCTCGCGGTCGCCGGAGTAGCGCTGGTCGTCGAGCCAGGTGGTCTCGGGACCCCAGTACACGTCCTCCTCGGCCTCCCAGACGTCCACGCGGCCGCCGCCGAAGCCGAAGGTCTCGAAGCCCATCTGCTCCAGCGCGACATTGCCGGTGAGGATCATGAGGTCGGCCCAGGAGATGGACTGGCCGTACTTCTTCTTGACGGGCCACAGCAGACGGCGGGCCTTGTCCAGGTTGGCGTTGTCCGGCCAGCTGTTCAGCGGCGCGAAGCGCTGCTGACCGGCGCCGGCGCCACCACGGCCGTCGCTGATGCGGTAGGTGCCGGCGCTGTGCCAGGCCATACGGATCATCAGCGGGCCGTAGTTGCCGAAGTCGGCCGGCCACCAGTCCTGCGAGGTGGTCAGTACCTCGGCGATGTCCTGCTTCACGGCGGCCAGGTCGAGGTTCTTGAAGGCCTCGGCGTAGTCGAAGTCCTCACCGAGGGGGTTCGCCACGGCGGGGTTCTTGGCGAGGATCTTCAGGTTGAGCCGCTCCGGCCACCACTGACGGTTACCGCCACCCTGAGTGGGGTGCGCTGCACGGCCGTGGGCGACCGGGCAACCGCCTGCACCCTCTGCCTTCTGATCCGTGACGATCGCGTCGTGGTTCTCAGTCATGGGAGTCCTTCCGAACTGGGTGGATCACGGTGCTAACTGCTGGCTTTGGCTTGCGAGCACTGAGGGCACAGGCCCCAGTAGATGACCTCGGCCTCGTCGATCGCGAAGCCGCGGTCGTCGGACGCCGTCAGGCACGGGGCGTGGCCCACCGCACAGTCGACGTCGACCACGGCACCGCAGGACCGGCACACGAGGTGATGGTGGTTGTCCCCGACACGGCCCTCGTACAGGGCCGGGCTGCCGGGTGGTTCGAGACGGCGCACGAGTCCCGCTTCGGTGAGCGCGCTGAGCGCGTCGTACACGGCCTGGACGGATATGTGGCCGACGCGATCGCGCACGCCGGAGGCGATCGCCTCGACGCCGAGATGGTCGCCGTCCCGGACGGTCTCCAGCAGAGCGACCCGCGCGGCCGTCACCCGCAGGCCGGCACCGCGCAGCTCCTCGGCGGTGGTCGGAGTCTGGGGCTCGGTCATGGCGACAACCTACCCCCTTAAACACGAATAGTTCAAGAAAACGAATGACCCAAGTTTGGTGAACGGTTTCGGACACGTCCGGCGTGGACGGGCGGCTCGTGGGCGGCGACACTGGAGGGGAGGGACGTCATGAATCCGCAGCTGAGCCGTGGTGGAGCCCCGGCGGTGACGCGTTTCCGCGACCGGTCGCACGCCGGGCGCGAGCTGGCCGCGCGCCTGCGCCCGCAAGGGGAGAGGGGCGAGCTGCCCGACCCGGTCGTCCTCGCCCTGCCGCGCGGTGGCGTCCCCGTCGCCCGGGAGGTCGCACGGGCGCTGGGCGCGCCCCTCGACGTGCTCGTGGCCCGCAAGATCGGCGCGCCGTTCCAGCCGGAACTCGGTGTCGGCGCGATCGTCGGCGACGCCCCGCCCCTGTTCGACCGGTCGGCGCTCGCCGCGCTGGGGCTCACCGAGGCCGACCTCGCCCCCGTCGTCGCACGGGAGCGGGACGAACTCCGCCGCCGCGAGCACCGCTACCGGGGCGGCCGTCCCGCCCTCGACCTGCGCGGCCGCACCGCGATCGTCGTCGACGACGGCCTGGCGACCGGCGTCACGGCCCGCGCCGCGCTGCGCGCCGCCCGCCGGGCACACCCCGCGCGCCTGATCCTCGCCGTGCCCGTCGGTGCCCCCGAGTCCGTCGAGCTGCTGCGCGGCGAGGCGGACGTGGTGATCTGCCTGCGCAGCCCGTACGGCTTCCGCGCGGTCGGCCACTGGTACGACAACTTCGACCAGCTCACGGACGCGGACGTCCTGGCGGTGCTGGCGGACGCCTGACTTGCGGCAGGGCGGGGCGGGACGGGGCGGAGCGCCGGGCGGGCGCGGGCGTGCTGCTGCGGACGGGTGCCGGGCGGGGTGGATCCACGTCGGTCGGGGTACCCGGATCGGGCCCCGACCACCCGCTCCGGTGAGGGAGGTGGACCCGTATGAGCCCTACGCGACCTACGAGCGACGCGTGGACACGGTCTTCGGGCGGAGACACGAGGCCCACGACCGGGGGCACGAGGCCTGCGAGTGGAGGCACGCGGTCCGCTGGCGGAGGGGCGCGGTCTGCGACCGGGACGCGGGCCGGCAGCGGCGGCGGGAGCCGGCCCGGAAGCGACAGGGAAGCCGCGAATGCCTCGCGGGACGGCGGCCGGGCGTACGACGCCGGGCCGTTCCTGCCGAGTCGTGGCGGCCTCGCGGCGTACCGGCGCGCAGCGGCTGACTGCCGCGGCTGCCCGCTGCACGAGGACGCCACCCAGACGGTCTTCGGCGCCGGCCCGGAGTCCGCGAGGATCCTCCTCGTGGGGGAGCAGCCCGGCGACCAGGAGGACCGGCAGGGCGAGCCCTTCGTCGGCCCCGCCGGGCGGCTGCTGCGGCGGGCCGCCGAGGAGGCCGGGATCGACATGGACGAGGCGTATGTGACCAACGCCGTCAAGCACTTCAAGTTCGTACGAGCGCCGGGCGGCGGCAAGCGCCGCATCCACAAGGCGCCCGAACTCCGGGAGGTGGCCGCGTGCCACCCCTGGCTGCGTGCCGAACTGCGCCTGGTGCACCCCGAGATCGTGGTGGCCCTCGGCGCGACCGCCGGGAAGGCACTGCTGGGCAGTTCCTTCCGGGTCACCAAGGACCGGGGCGCCCTGCTGCCACTGCCGGGCGACGACGAGGACCAGGACGGCCGCCCTCATGTCGTCGCCACGCTCCACCCGTCGGCCGTCCTGCGCGCCGACGACCGCGAGGGCGCGTACGCGGGGCTGGTGGCGGACCTCAGGGTGGCGGCGGAGGCGCTCGCCGGGGGCGGCGGGGCGGGGAGCTGAACTCCGAGTGCGTACGGGGTCGCCTACGGCTTGAGCCCGACCCCACCGAAGCAGTCGACGTCCCTCGGCTCGTCATCACGTCCGGAGCCGGAGCAGGAGGGGGAGCCGGAGCCGGAGCGGGAGCGGGAGCGGGAGCTGATGCCGGTGCCGGTGCCGGTCTTGACCCCGCTCGGGCTGTCGCCCGCGCCGTCCGCTCGCTCGGCCCGCCACCGGCCCACGGACACCAGCCCCCTGACCACCTGTTAGCGTGCGCGGATGGAAGCTCTGGGACCCGTGGCCTGGCAGCCTGAGCCGATCCGTACCGAGAGGCTCGTGCTCCGTGACCCCGAGCCCCAGGACCGGGCGGCGTTCATCGAGTTGCACTCCTCGCCGGAGGTGCACACCTACCTCGGTGGTCCCCGGCCACGTGACGAACTCGAACGGGAGATGCCCGAGGTGCCCGAGCGGTGGCCCGGGAGCTTCGTCGTCGATCTCGGCGGGGAGATGATCGGTCACGTCCTGCTCAGGCGAGCGACGGGGCACCGTCGCCCGGCCGCCGCGGGCAAGCTCGACCTCGGCTACCTCTTTCTCCCCCGGGCCTGGGGACACGGATACGCGGCCGAGGCGTGCGCGGCGGCCCTCGGCTGGCTGACCGCCGCGCTCCCCGGCGAGCCGGTGGTCCTCACCACCCAGACCGCCAACACCCCCTCGATGCGCCTCGCCACGAAACTGGGCTTCACCGAGGCGGAACGCTTCGAGGCCTGGGATGCCGAACAGTGGCTCGGCATACGGTCCCCGGCCACGCCGTCCAGGTGAGTCGCGGCGGAACCGTCGGTGAGGAGGCGCATGCGCGCACCTCGCTTCACCCGTCGCGGCTCACTCGCCACCGTCCCCGCTGACCAGCACCACCTCCAGTGTGCGTGGGCCGTGGACTCCCTCCACTCGGTCCAGTTCGATGTCGCTCGTCGCGGAGGGGCCGGAGATCCAGGTCAGCGGGCGGGTGGGGTCGAGGCGTTCCAGGGCCAGGGGGACCGAGGGGACGACCTGGTCGGGGGCGCGTACGACGCAGATGTGGTGGTCGGGGACCAGCGTGATGCGGCGGCGGCCCTGGTCCGGGGAGCCGTCCAGGACGATCGTGCCGGTCTCCGCGATCGCGAGCGCGCAGGCCGTGACCACGCTGTCCACCTCGTCCAGTTCGTGCGGCGTGCTCCCAGCCCGGTCGGCGACCCGGGTCACCTCCGTCGCCGACAGCCACTCCTCGGGCAGTGCGGGCGGCGCGAGGACCGAGGACGAGCCGTGCGCGGCCAGCAACTCCGCGATGACGCCGGGGAGTCCGGCCGTATCCGTGCGGTGCACGATCGCCCGGTAGTCGGCCAGGTTCTCGGCCAGCAGGTCCACCGTCTCCGCCGCGTTCCGTTCGCCGTGCTCCCGGAGGTACGTTCGCGGAACGGCCTGCTCGTCGTCGCGTCGCACGTCGGCGAGCGCGCGCCGCACCCGACCCAGGATCAGATCCCTGCTGCTCACTTGCCGCTGTCCTCTCCGCCGCCGGTCCACTCGCCGTTCCCGTCTGCGCGGGCGCCGTCCGCGGCCCCCTGTTCCGTCCGCCCCCCGTTCGTCCGCTGCCACCAGTCGCGGAACGGTTCCGCCGGCAGCGTCGGCAGGGCGCGGCTCGCGCTCCACGCCATGCCGGGGCCCGGCAGCGTGCGGGGGTGGAAGCGGCGGGTGCGGGACGCCAGCCGCTGGCCGGTGCGCAGCGCGGCGGGGTGCGTGAAGGCCCAGCGCGCCGCCCGCATCGCCGCCCGCTCGGCGGCATGGCCCTTCGCTGGCTTGAGGACGACCTTGGCGCCCTTCTCGGTCACCTGCCCGCCCTGCGCGACGCGCTCCCGCAGATGCACCAGCACCTCCGGGATGTCGATGGCCACCGGGCACACCTCGTAGCAGGCGCCGCACAGCGACGACGCGTAGGGCAGCGACGCGTCGATCTCGCTTCCCGTGCCCCGGAGTTGCGGGCTGAGGATGGCTCCGATGGGGCCCGGGTAGACCGAGCCGTACGCGTGGCCGCCCGCCCGCTCGTACACGGGGCACACGTTCAGGCACGCCGAGCAGCGGATGCAGCGCAGTGCCTGGCGGCCGACCTCGTCGGCGAGCGTGTCGGTGCGGCCGTTGTCGATGAGGACGAGGTGGAAGGTGCTCGGGCCGTCGGCCGTCCCGGAGTCCGTCGTGCCGGTCCACATCGAGGTGTACGGGTTCATCCGCTCGGCCGTGGAGGAGCGGGGCAGGGTCTGGAGGAAGACCTCCAGATCCTGCCAGGTCGGCACGATCTTCTCGATCCCGACGACCGAGATCAGCGTCTCCGGCAGGGTGAGGCACATCCGGCCGTTGCCCTCCGACTCCACCACGACCAGCGTGCCCGTGTCGGCGACCATGAAGTTGGCCCCGGAGACACCGACCTTGGCCCGCAGGAACTTCTCCCGCAGATGCAGGCGTGCCGCCTCCGCCAACTCGGCGGGCGTGTCGGTCAGTCCCTCGGGCGCCGGGCGGCCCCACTCGCTCATCTCCTTCGCGAAGATGTCCCGGATCTCGCCCCGGTTGCGGTGGATCGCGGGGACGAGGATGTGCGACGGGCGGTCCTTGCCCAACTGCACGATCAGCTCGGCGAGATCCGTCTCGTAGGCGCGGATGCCCTCGGCCTCCAGCGCCTCGTTCAGCCCGATCTCCTGCGTCGCCATCGACTTGACCTTGACGACCTCCGTCTCACCGGTCGCCTTGACCAGATAGGTCACGATGCGGTTGGCCTCGTCCGCGTCGGCGGCCCAGTGGACGGTACCGCCCGCCGCCGTCACCGACTCCTCCAACTGCACCAGGTAGCGGTCGAGATGGCGGAGTGTGTGGTCCTTGATCCGCTTGCCGGCCTCGCGCAGCTCCGCCCAGTCCGACACCTCCGTGACGGCCTTCGCCCGCTTCGCGCGGATCGTGTGCGTGGCGTGCCGCAGATTGCCGCGCAGCGTCGCGTTGTGCACGGCCTCGTGCGCCGCCTTCGGAAACGCCGGCATCCCGACGAACGTCCCACTCACGCGCCGCCCCCGATCCTGCTCGCCGAGGTCCTGCCCGCCGAAGTCCCGTCCACCGCAGTCCTGTTCGCCGAAGTGCCAGCCCCCGCGGTCTCGCCCCCCGCGGTCTCGCCCCCCGCGGTCTCGTTCACCGTGTTCTCCGTACGGCCGGTCATACCAGCGGCTCCTCTTCCGTGCTCGCCAGGATCTCCGCGATGTGCACCGGTCGCATGCCCGTGCGCAGCCGGGCCATGGTGCCGCCGATGTGCATCAGACACGAGTTGTCGGCCGCGCACAGCACGTCCGCGCCCGTCGACTCCGCGTTGCGCACCTTGTCGCGGCCCATCGCCGCCGAGACGTCGGAGTTCTTCACGGCGAAGGTGCCGCCGAAACCGCAGCACTCCTCCGCCCCCGGCAGCTCCACCAGCTCCAGCCCCTTCACCGCCTGGAGCAGCCGGCGCGGCCGCTCGCCGAGCCCGAGACCGCGCAGCCCGTGGCAGGTCGGGTGGTAGGTGACCTTGTGCGGGTAGTACGCCCCGACGTCCGTCACGCCCAGCACGTCCACCAGGAACTCGGTCAGCTCGTACGTCTTCGGTACGACCGGCGCGAGCGTGCGCGCCAGCGTGTCGCCGCGCCCCTCGGCCCGCGCCCGCTCACCCATCCGCGGATACAGCTCCCGCACCATCGCCCCGCATGAGCCGGACGGCGTCACGATCGCCTCGTACCCATCGAATACATCGGAGAACTTCCGAGCCAGGGGTTCCGCTTGATGTCGGTACCCGGTGTTGTAGTGGGCCTGCCCGCAGCAGGTCTGATCCATCGGGAAGTCCACGTCGATGCCCAGCCTGGTCAGCAGTTTCACCACGGCGCGGCCGGTGTCCGGATAGAGCGTGTCGTTGACACAGGTCAGGAACAGAGCGACACGCATCGCGGCTCCTCGAGGGTCGGTCATCGGATGAAAGCAGGGTACGACGTCAATGCCCGCAGGGCGAGGGGCCCCACTGGCTGGAATCGCCACACGGGGCCCGCCCCTCCTTGGGTGCCCGTCATTGGAAGCCCGTCTTTGGGCCAGCGCCCCTCACGCCCGCGCGAGCCGATCCTCCGCCGCGCGCCACGCCGCCGGGTCGCCCTGCGGCTCGTACCGCACCAGCGGCTGCGTGCGGGCGACGAGTCGGCGCATCGAGGCCCGGTCGCCGACGACACCGTGCGTACGGGCCTGGACCAGGACGTTGCCCAGGGCGGCCGCCTCCGCCGGACCCGCCACCACCGGCAGCCCGCAGGCGTCGGCGGTGAGTTGGCACAGCAGGGCGTTTCGGGTGCCGCCGCCGACGATGTGGACGACGTCCACCGGGTGGTCGGCGAGAGCCTGGGCCTCGGCGACGGCCCGCCGGTGGGCGAGGGCGAGGGAGTCGAGGATGCAGCGGGTGATCTCGGCGGGGGAGGAGGGCACCGGCTGCCCCGACTCCCGGCACGCCGCGGCGATCCGCTCCGGCATCCGGCCCGGCGCGAGGAACGCCGAGTCCCCGGCGTCCACGACCGACCGCAGCGCCGGCACCCCGGCGGCGGCCCGCAGCAGCTCCCCGAGATCCGGGTCCCCCCAGTCCCGTACGCACTCCTGAAGCAGCCACAGGCCCATGATGTTCCGCAGGTAGCGGACCGTGCCGTCGAGCCCCAGCTCATTGGTGAAGTTGGCGGCCCGGCTCTCCTCGGTCAGTACGGGCGCGTCCAGCTCCAGCCCGGCCAGCGACCAGGTGCCGGTGCAGATGTACGCGAACCGCTCACCGGTGGCGGGTACGGCCGCGACCGCCGAGGCGGTGTCGTGGGAGCCCACGGTCGTCACCGGCACCGGGCCGGTCAGCCCCGTCTCCTCCAGCACCCGCGGCAGCAGCAGCCCCGCCGGGTCGCCCGGCCGCCGCAGCGGTGCGAACAGCTCCAGGTCGACCCCGAGCCGCTCCGCCACGCCGTACGCCCAGTCACGGGTGCGCGGATCGATCAGCTGGGTCGTGGAGGCGTTCGTCAGCTCCGTGCCCGACTCGCCCGTGAGCCAGTACGACAGCAGGTCCGGGATCAGCAGCAGCCGCCTCGCGTACGCCAGCTGCGCCGACGACCTGGCGGCGACCAGCTGGTACAGCGTGTTGAACGGCGCGTACTGCAACCCGGTGGCCGCGTACAGCTCGGCGGCGGGCACGCTGGCCCACACCTTCTCGGCGACGCCGTCGGTGCGGGTGTCCCGGTAGTGCGCCGGGTTGCCGAGGAGGGCCCCGTCGGCGTCCAGCAGGCCGTAGTCGACGGCCCAGCTGTCGATACCGACGGAGTCGACCCGCCCGGCCGCCCTCAGCCCGTCGAGGACGCCCGCGTACAGGGCGAGCACGTCCCAGCGCAGCCCCTCGGGCGTCCGCACCGGCCGGTTGGGGAACCGGTGCGCCTCGACCAGCTCCAGCGAATCCCGGTTCGCCCGGCCGACCATGACCCGCCCGCTGGACGCGCCGAGGTCGACCGCGGCGTACGACTTCACCGCCGTGCTCACCGCCGTGCTCATCGCAGGAAGGCGGCGGCGACGCCGGCGTCGACCGGGACGTGCAGCCCCGTGGTGTGCGTCAACTCCCCGCCGGTCAGCGCGAACACGGCGTTGGCGACGTGCTCCGGCAGCACCTCCCGCTTTAGGATGGTCCGCTGCGCGTAGAACTCGCCGAGCTTCTCCTCCTCGATGCCGTACGTCGCCGCCCGCTGGGCGCCCCAGCCGCCCGCGAAGATGCCGGACCCGCGCACCACACCGTCCGGGTTGACGCCGTTGACACGGATGCCGTGCCCGCCCAGCTCGGCGGCGAGCAGCCGCACCTGGTGGGCCTGGTCGGCCTTGGTGGCGGAGTACGCGACGTTGTTGGGGCCGGCGAAGACGGCGTTCTTGGAGGCGATGTAGACGATGTCGCCGCCCAGCTTCTGCGCGATCATCACCCGCGCCGCCTCACGCGACACGAGGAACGAACCGCGGGCCATGATGTCGTGCTGGAGGTCCCAGTCCTTGGCGGAGGTCTCCAGCAGCGGCTTGGAGATCGAGACACCGGCGTTGTTGACGACGAGATCGACCCCGCCGAAGGCGAGCACGGCCGCCTTGACGGCCCCGGCGATCTGCTCCTCGTCGGTCACGTCGACGGTCACGGCGACAGCCCTGTCCGGCCCGCCCAGCTCCTCGGCCACGGCGGCGGCGTTCTCGCCGTTGAGGTCGGCGACGACGACACACGCCCCCTCCGCGACCAGCCGGTGCGCGATCGCCCTGCCGATCCCGCTGCCCGCGCCCGTCACCAGTGCCACCCGCGTGGCCAGCGGCTTCGGTTTCGGCATCCGCTGGAGCTTGGCCTCCTCCAAGGCCCAGTACTCGATGCGGAACTTCTCCGACTCCTCGATCGGCGCGTACGTGGAGACCGCCTCGGCGCCCCGCATCACATGGATCGCGTTGACGTAGAACTCTCCGGCCACGCGCGCCGTCTGCTTGTCCTTGCCGAAGCTGAACATGCCCACGCCCGGGATCAGCACGATCGCCGGGTCGGCGCCCCGCATCGCGGGGGAGTCGGGCTCGGCGTGCCGCCGGTAGTAGGCGGCGTACTCCTCGCGGTACCCGGCGTGCAGCTCCTTCAGCCGGGCGATCGCCGTGTCCAGGTCCGCGGTCGGGGGCAGGTCCAGCACGAGCGGGCGGACCTTCGTACGGAGGAAGTGGTCCGGGCACGAGGTGCCCAGCGCGGCGAGCCGCGGGTGCTCCGCGCGCGCCAGGAAGTCGAGCACGACGTCGGAGTCGGTGAAGTGCCCCACCTGCGGCCTGTCCTGCGAGGCGATGGCCCGGACGTACGGGGCCAGCGCGGCGGCCCGCTCCCGGCGCGCACCGGGCTCCAGCGCCTCGTACCCCTCGACGACCGGCCCGAACGGCTCGGCCTTCCCCTTCTCCTCGAGGAACGCCTCGGCGGTGCGGATGATGTGGAGCGAGTTCCGCTCGCACTCCTCGGCGGTGTCGCCCCAGGCGGTGATGCCGTGCCCGCCGAGCACACAGCCGACGGCCCCCGGGTTGTCCCGCTTCACGGCGGCGATGTCCAGCCCCAGCTGGAAGCCGGGCCGCCGCCACGGCACCCACACCACGCTGTCCCCGAAACACTCGGCGGTCAGCTTCTCCCCGTCGGCCGCGCAGGCCAGCGCGATCCCGGAGTCCGGGTGCAGATGGTCCACGTGGGCGGCGTCCACGAGCCCGTGCATGGCCGTGTCGATCGACGGGGCGGCCCCGCCCTTGCCGTGCAGGCAGTAGTCGAACGCGGCGACCATCTCGTCCTCGCGCTCCACCCCCGGGTAGACGTCGACGAGCGCCCGCATGCGGTCCAGCCGCAGCACGGCCAGCCCGGCCTCGGTGAGCGTCCCGAGGTCGCCCCCGGACCCCTTCACCCACATCAGCTCCACCTCACCCCCGGTGACGGGATCGGTGTCGACCCCCTTGGCGGACGCGTTGCCACCGGCGTAGTTGGTGTTCCGGGGATCGGAACCGAGACGGCGGGACCGGGCGAGCAGGGCGGCGGCTTCGGGATGGGTGGCCATGTGCGATCAATCCTTACGGTGAGACGAGTACGGGGCAGGAGGGTGTACGGGGTTCAGCTCGGGGGTCGGGGGTGCGTGGCAGGGTGCGGGTGAGTGGGGCTTCTCGCGCAGTTCCCCGCGCCCCTTGAAAGCCCAGGCCCGCGCCCCTGAAGAGCAGGGGGCGCAGCCCCTGCTCTTCAGGGGCGCGGGGAACTGCGCGACCAGCCACGAACGGCCCGCAGCCCGCAACGAACAAGAACAGGCAGACGAGACGCGGCATCGGCTTCAGCCCAGCGCCGCGGTCACGCCCCCCAACCCGCCTGCTCTCCCCCCACCCGCTCCTCAACGATCTTCGAACCCCACCCGGACCGCCGGTACGCGGCAAGCGGTTCGGGATCCAGCCCCATCTCCTCCCGCACCTCCCGCAGCAGCGGCCGCACATCCGTGTTGTACGCGTCCATCAGCACCGCGTTGGCCTCCAGCACATCCCCGGCCCGCTGAGCGGAGCACAGCGCCTCCCGGTCCACCAGCAGAGCCTTCGCCGTGGCCTCCTGGACGTTCATCACCGACCGGATGATCGCCGGGATCTTCGCCTCGATGTTGTGGCACTGGTCGAGCATGAACGCGACGTCGGGAGTGAACCCACCCCCGCGCACCACCTCGTACATGATCCGGAACAGCTGGAACGGGTCGGCCGCGCCCACCATCAGGTCGTCGTCGGCGTAGAACCGCGAGTTGAAGTCGAACGCGCCGAGCTTCCCCTCCCGCAGCAGCGTCGCCACGATGAACTCGATGTTCGTGCCGGGCGCGTGATGCCCGGTGTCGACGACGACCCGCGCCTTCGGCCCGAGCTTCAGGCAGTGGGCATAGGCGGTGCCCCAGTCCGGGACGTCGGTCGTGTAGAACGCCGGCTCGAAGAACTTGTACTCCAGCAGCATCCGCTGCCCGTCGCCGAGCCGCTCGTACACCTCGGCCAGCCCCTCGGCCAGCCGGTCCTGGCGCTCGCGCACATCGTCCTGACCGGGGTAGTTCGTGCCGTCCGCGAACCACAGCTTCAGATCGCGGGACCCGGTGGCGTCCATGATGTCGACGCACTCCAGCAGATGGTCGACGGCCTTGCGGCGGACCACCGCGTCCGGGTGGCAGACGCTGCCCAGCTTGTAGTCGTCGTCCTGGAAGGTGTTGGAGTTGATCGCGCCGAGCCGCACGCCCCGCTGCTCCGCGTGCTTCGCCAGAGCCGCGTAGTCGTCGACCCTGTCCCAGGGGATGTGCAGGGCCACCGTCGGGGCCACGCCCGTGAACTCGTGCACCTTGCCGGCGTCGTCGAGCTTCTCCCAGGGGTTGCGGGGCACACCGGCCTGGGCGAAGACCTTGAAACGGGTTCCGGAGTTTCCGTACGCCCACGACGGCGTCTCGACGGCCTGGGTCTTGAGGGCGGCCTTCACCGCGGCGAGCTCGGTCACGTCAGGGCTCCTACCGGCTTTGATGTCTGAAACGATTCAGCACGGGAAACTATGAGCGGCTCGCTCGACTGTCAACCCCCCAGGTCAAGGCAGGCGTCCGTGACCCCGTGGTGGGCACTTCTATCGAAAGATTTTCGACCGCAACCCATTGACGTGACCTGCGTGGGGTGCCTAACGTCCCGGCAACCTAGTTGAAACCTTTCACGACGCGGTGAGGGCTCGGCCCTCCGCCACCGGCGTCGTCGAGGAGCCCCCATGACAGACCGGTCCGACACGGGTCCGGCCCCCGTGCTCGCGCTGAAGGGCATCTCCAAGTCCTTCGGCGCCGTACGCGCCCTGCGGGACGTGTCCCTCGAACTGTTCCCGGGCGAGGTGCACGCGCTCGCCGGTGAGAACGGAGCGGGCAAGTCGACCCTGATCAAGACGCTCGCCGGGGTGCACCGACCGGACTCCGGTGAGGTGCTCCTCGACGGAGTGCCCACGGTGTTCCACGGTCCGGCCGACGCACGCGACGCGGGCATCGCCGTGATCTACCAGGAGCCCACGCTCTTTCCCGACCTGTCGATCGCCGAGAACATCTTCATGGGCCGCCGGCCCCGGCGCGCCCTCGGCCGGATCGACCACAAGGCCACCCACACGGCGACCCTCGCCCTGATGCGGCGGCTCGGCGTCGAACTCGACCCCGACCGCCCGGCGCGCGGCCTGTCCATCGCCGACCAGCAGATCGTCGAGATCGCCAAGGCGCTCTCCTTCGACGCCCGCGTCCTGATCATGGACGAGCCGACCGCGGCGCTCACCGGCAGCGAGGTCGCCCGCCTCTTCGGCGTCGTCCGCGCCCTGCGCGAGCAGGGCTCCGCCGTCCTGTTCATCTCCCACCGCCTGGAGGAGATCTTCCAGATCTGCCGACGGGTCACCACCCTCCGCGACGGCGCCCGGATCTCCAGCGAACCCGTCGACGGCATGACCGAGGACGACCTGGTGCGCCGCATGGTGGGCCGCGACCTGGAGGAGCTGTACCCCAAGCAGGAGGTCGAGCCCGGCGAGGTCGCCCTGAGCGTGCGCCGGCTGACCCGTGAGGGCGTCTTCACCGATGTCTCCTTCGACGTCCGCCGCGGCGAGATCGTCGGCCTGGCCGGCCTCGTCGGCGCCGGCCGCACCGAGGTGGCCCGGGCCGTCTTCGGCGTCGACCGCTGGGACGCGGGCGAGGTCGCCGTCGACGGCAGGCCCCTCACCAACGGGGCGCCCTCCACCGCCATGTCCGCCGGGCTCGCCCTGGTCCCCGAGGACCGCCGTGCCCAGGGCCTGGTGATGGACATGTCCATCGAGCGCAATATCGGTCTCACCGGCCTTCGGACGACCGTGAAGGGCGGCCTCGTGGACCGCGGCGCCGAGCGCAGCCGCTCCCTCGACTGGGCGGTCAAGCTCCAGGTGAAGTACGCCCGCCTCGCGGACACCGTCAACACGCTGTCCGGCGGCAACCAGCAGAAGGTCGTCCTCGCCAAATGGCTGGCCACCGGCCCGAAGGTGCTGATCGTCGACGAGCCGACCCGCGGCATCGACGTCTGCACCAAGGCCGAGGTGCACCGCCTCCTCAGCCGGCTCGCCGCCGACGGCGTGGCGGTCCTGATGATCTCGTCCGACCTGCCCGAGATCCTCGGCATGGCCGACCGCGTGCTCGTGATGCACGAGGGCCGGCTCACCGCCGAGATCCCTCGCTCCGAAGCCACCGAGGAAACCGTGATGGCCGCAGCCACGGGGAGGGCAGCCGCATGACGGTGACCGCCCCCGAGAACACCCCCGTCGCCGAGGTGCCCAGGTCCAGCGGCACCCGGCTCGTGGACCGCGTCTTCAAGATGCGTGAACTCGCCATCCTGGTCGTCTTCTTGGCGATGATCGTCGTCACCCGGCTCGGCAACAGCGAGTTCCTCACCGAGCAGGGCATCAAGGACCTGCTGCTGAACGCGACCATCCTGGTGCTGGTCGCCGTCGGCCAGTCCATGGTCGTCATCACCCGCAACGTCGACCTGTCGGTCGGCTCCACGCTCGGCATCAGCGCCTTCGCCGCCGGCAGCCATCTTCAGGGCGGAGGGAACGCGGTCGTGGCCGTACTCCTGGCGGTCCTGACAGGCATCGGCTTCGGCCTGCTCAACGGGCTGCTCGTCAGCCTCGGCCAAGTGCCCGCCCTCGTCGTCACCCTCGGCACGCTCTACATCATCCGCGGCATCGACTCGATCTGGGTCGGCTCCCGGCAGATCGTCGCCTCCGGACTGCCGGACGGGTTCATCGACTTCGGCTCCGGCGGCATCCTCGCGGTGCCCTACCTCGCCCTGATCGCGCTCGTCGTCCTGGTGGCGACGGCCTACTACCTGAAGCACTTCGGCAGCGGACGGGAGCTGTACGCGCTCGGCTCCAACCCCGAGGCCGCCCGCCTCGCCGGCATCCCCGTCCGCAAGCGGATCCTGGTCGCCTACACCTTCTGCGGCGCCCTCGCCGGCCTTGCGGGCGCCCTCTACCTGGCCCGCTTCGGCAACGTCGACTCCGGCACGGGCACCGGGTACGAACTGACCGTCGTCAGCGCGGTCGTGGTCGGCGGTGTCGTCTTCACCGGCGGCTCCGGCAGCGTCTACGGGGCCGCGCTCGGTGCCCTGCTGCTGACGTCCATCAACAGCGTCCTGCCCGCCCTCGGCGTCAGCTCGGTGTGGGTGCTCGCCATCAACGGCGTCCTGCTCATCCTCGCCATCGCCGTGGACCGTGTGGTCGCACTGCGGGTGGCGACCGCCCTGAAGAAGAGGAACGCCCGCCATGGCTGACCCCACGTCCTCGCGCGCGAGCCGCTGGTCCGCCCTGAAACGGTGGGACTCCGCCGTAGGCGCCCTCCTGGTCGTCGTGCTCCTGCTGTCCTTCTCCACCGTCGACGGCTTCGGTAACGCGCTCAACCTGTCGTTCCTCATCGGCAACACCCTGCCGATCGCGCTGATCGCCCTGCCGATGACCCTGCTCGTGGTGTCCGGCGAGATCGACCTGTCGGTCGCCTCCACGGCCGGCCTGTCCGGCGCGGTCATGGGCGCCCTGTGGAACCAGGGCATGACCATCGAGACGATCATCCCGATCTGTCTTGCCCTCGGCGTGGTCTGCGGCCTGGTCAACGGCCTGCTGGTCACCCGGCTCGGCCTGTCCTCCCTCGCCGTCACCATCGGCACCCTCGCCGCCTACCGGGGCGTCGCGCAGATCGTGCTCGGCTCCAACTCGGTGACCGACTTCCCCGCGCAGTACCTGGACTTCGCGGCCGGCCGCATCGGCGACAGCTTCGTCCCGCAGGCGTTCATCCCCTTCCTGGTGCTGCTCGTCATCGCCGTGATCGCCCTGCACGCCACCCCGTTCGGGCGGTCCCTGTTCGCGATCGGCGCCAGCGAGGAGGCCGCGCGCTTCACCGGCATCCGCGTCAAGCGCCAGAAGCTGATCCTCTTCACCGTCACCGGTCTGATGGCCTCCCTCACCGGGATCTTCTGGGCCCTGCACTACGCCAGCGCCCGCTACGACAACGCCACCGGACTCGAACTGTCCGTCATCGCGGCCGTGCTGCTCGGCGGCATCGACTTCGACGGCGGCAAGGGCACCCTCGGCGGCGCGATCGCCGGAGTGTTCCTCCTCGGCACCCTCCAGAACGTGATGAGCCTCCAGGACGTCTCCGCCCAGTCGCAGATCGTCGTCACCGGTGTCCTGCTCGTCCTCTCCGTGCTCGGCCCCCGGGTCGCACGCCAGATCTCCGTCGCGAGGGCCGGCCGCGGCGCGGCCTCAGCGCCGGTTCCCAAGGCGCCCACTCCAGCCCCCTGACGGCTACCCCCTGGGCCCCCACCGCCGATTCCGCACCCGCACACCCGCCCGTCCCTCCGTATCCAAGGAATCCTCATGCGCAAGGCACCCCTCCGTCGCTCCTGTGCGGCGCTCGCGGCCGTCACCTCCTTCGCTCTGGCGGCCACCGCCTGCGGCGGCACCACCAAGGAGGACGTCAAGAACGACACCGCCTCGGCGAGCGCGACCGGCAAGGCCGACCCGAACGCCGAGCTGAAGAAGGGCCTGACGGTCGGCTTCCTGCCCAAGCAGGTCAACAACCCGTACTTCACCTCCGCCGACCAGGGCGGCGAGGCGGCCCTCAAGGAGCTGGGCTCCCGCTACAAGGAGGTCGGCCCCTCCAGCGCCACCGACACCTCCGGCCAGGTCAACTACGTCAACACCCTCACCCAGCAGCAGGTCGACGCGATGGCTGTCTCCGCGCAGGACCCGGGCGCCCTGTGCACCGCGCTCAAGCAGGCCATGAGCAACGACATCAAGGTCGTCACCTACGACTCCGACACCAAGCCCGAGTGCCGCAACGCCTTCGTCTCGCAGGCCGGCGCCGAGGACCTGGGCCGCACCGAGGTCCAGCTGCTCGCCGAACAGATCGGCCACAAGGGCGAGATCGCGATCCTTTCGGCCGCGCAGACCGCGACCAACCAGAACACCTGGATCGAGTTCATGAAGGACGAGCTCGAGGACCCGAAGTACAAGGACATCAAGCTCGTCAAGGTCGCCTACGGCGACGACGACGC
Source organism: Streptomyces neyagawaensis (assembly GCF_023516595.1). Taxonomy (GTDB): domain Bacteria; phylum Actinomycetota; class Actinomycetes; order Streptomycetales; family Streptomycetaceae; genus Streptomyces; species Streptomyces neyagawaensis. Next base: position 231,125 of record NZ_JAMGBG010000005.1, read on the forward strand.
CCAGAAGTCCTTCCAGCAGACCCAGGGCCTGCTCCAGGAGTACCCGAACCTGAAGGGGATCATCTCCCCGACCACGGTCGGCATCAAGGCCGCCGCCCAGTACCTGTCGGGCTCCAAGTACAAGGGCAAGGTCAAGCTCACCGGCCTCGGCACACCCAACGACATGCGCAAGTACGTCAAGGACGGCACCGTCGAGGGCTTCGAGCTGTGGGACCCGGCGAAGCTCGGCGAGCTGGCCGCCCGCACCGCGGTCGCGATGGTCTCCGGCCGGATCACCGGCAAGGAGGGCGAGACCTTCACCGCCGGCGACATGGGCGAGTACACCATCGGCAAGGACGGTGTGATCAACCTCGGCAAGCCCACCGTCTTCACCAAGGAGAACATCGACAAGTTCGACTTCTGATCCCCGCAACCGAGTCAACGCCACCCCCCTCACCCCCCAGGAGCGGTAACTCATGCAGCGCGTCTGTTTTCTGCTCAAGGTCCGCGAGGACCGGATCGACGAGTACCGCGAGCGGCACGCCGCCGTGTGGCCGGAGATGCTCGACGCTCTCTCGGCCACCGGCTGGCACAACTACTCCCTCTTCCTGCGCGACGACGGCCTCCTCGTCGGCTACCTGGAGACCCGCGACTTCCGGGCCGCCCTCGCCGGCATGGAGGCCACCGAGGTCAACGCCCGCTGGCAGAAGGAGATGGGACCCTTCTTCGAGTCCCTCGACGGTGCCCGCCCCGACGAGGCCATGAAGCCCCTCACCGAGGTGTTCCACCTGGCCTGAGCCCCCGCTCTCCCCGCCGCTCACCCGTCACCTCTCCCCATGTCGCACGACAACGGAGTCCCCGAGATGAAGAGACGTACCGTGCTCGGCGCCGCCCTCACAGGCGCCGTGGTGCCCCCCGCCCTCGGCGCCGCCGCCGCCCGCGCCGCTGCCCCGGGCCCCTCGGTCAGCCAGACCGGCACCACCCTGCTGGACAGCCAGGCCATCTACTTCGTCTCCTACGACGGACTGGTCAACAACAACGCCTTCCAGAAGAACGGCCTCTTGACCTACAAGGGCCACCAGTACGCCGTCTGGTACACGGCCGACCGCAACGCCGTCGTCGGCCGCCGCGCCGTCGGCTCCGGCACCTGGTCCACCGTCAAGGTCGGCCACACCCTGCGCTACAACGACTCCCACAACGTCATCTCCATGGGCGTCTCCAAGGTCGACGGCCGCCTCCACCTCAACATGGACTCCCACAGCGACGGCTTCACCTACGTCAAGTCGGTCGCCGGCCTCATGGACGACCCGGTCGGTCTGAGCTGGACCAGCAGCCGCTTCGGCGCCCCCCGGCCCACCCTCGACGGGCTCGCCCTCACCTCGCAGTTCACCTACCCGCAGTTCGTCTCGACGCCCGACGGCAGGCTCCAACTCAGCTACCGCGCCGGCGTCTCCGGCAACGGCCGCAACGCCCTCGCCGAGTACGACGGCACGTCCTGGACGAGCCTCGGCGAGTGGAGCGGCTCCACCGGCACCTACACCAGCGAGCACGGCTCCTCCACCGCCCGCAACATGTACCTGCACGGCATCGACTACGACCGGAACGGCCGGCTGCACTCCTTCTTCACCTGGCGCGAGCAGAACGGCGCCGTGATGTGCAACGGCGGCGGCATCACCAACCACGACACCGGCTACGTCTACTCCGACGACCGCGGCCGCACCTGGCGCAACAACGCCGGTGCCGTCGTCGGCACCACCGGCGGCTCCGACAAGGTCGCCGTCACCGATCCCGGCCTCGTCGTCGACCCGCTCAACCCGGACCACTCGCTGATGAACCAGGAGAGCCAGTTCACCGACTCCGCCGGCCGCCCGCACGCGATCATCAGCTACGTCCCCGGCCGCTTCGGCCAGTGCACGACGAACTACGTCACCGACCGCACAAGCAACGGCCGCGCCTTCCACCTCCGCAGGAACGCGTCCGGCACCTGGCAGAAGACCGAGATCCCCGTCGCCCTCGGCTCCAGCCAGCGCACCAAGCTCGCGCTGGACACGTACGACAACGCGTACGCGATCCTGCCCTTCGGCCGGATATGGGGAGCGTCCGCCGCCTCCGGGCACACCGACTGGAAGCCGCTGTTCGACGCCGGAGGGCTCAACGCCTTCGGCGAGGTCGTCATCGACGAGACCCGTATGGCACAGGACAATGTCCTGTCCGTGATGTACCAGGTGAAGTCCAGCGGAACCACGCCCTCGGCGCTCCGCGTCATCGACTTCGCCCTCCCCGCCTGAATCCCGTACGAGGGGAGCGTTCCTGCGCCTGACCGGGCCATTCCCGTGGTGGCCCGACGGTAATGTGAACGTATGCCCGCCGCTCCGCACCTTCCTGGAGGTCCCCACCCCATGGCCCAGTCGGTGGGTATCAAGGACGTCGCCGCCGCCGCCGGAGTCTCCGTCGGCACGGTGTCGAACGTCATCAACCGGCCGGACTCGGTGGCCTCCGGGACCCGGGCCCGGGTGCTCGCCGCGATCGACCGCCTCGGCTACGTCCGCAGCGAGTCGGCGCGCCAGCTGCGGGCCGGGCGGAGCCGCATCATGGGACTGCTCGTGCTCGACATGGGCAACCCCTTCTTCGTCGACGTCGCGCGCGGTGCCGAGCGGGCCGCGCGCGACGCCGGGCTCGGCGTGATGGTCTGCAACAGCGCCCAGAGCGCGAGCGAGGAGTCCGAGTACCTGTCGCTCTTCGCCGAGCAGCGCGTCCGGGGCGTCCTGCTGACGCCCGCCGACGCGACCGGACGCAACATCGAGGCGTTCCGCCGCCACGGCATCCCCTTCGTCCTCGTCGACCGTGTCGCCGAGGGCACCACCGAGTGCTCGGTCTCCGTCGACGACGTCGCCGGAGGCGCGCTCGCCGTACGGCACCTGGTGGACGCGGGCCATCGCTCCCTCGCCTACGTCAGCGGCCCCTCGGGCCTCAACCAGGTCCGCGACCGCCGCACCGGCGCCCTGAAGGCGCTGGAGGAGGCCGGCCTCGGCCCGGAGGCCCTGCGGGAACTGCCGACCGAGCGCCTCGACGTGGCCGCGGGCCGGGACGCGGGCGCCCGTCTCCTCGGCCTGGCCGACCGCCCGACCGCCGTGTTCTGCGCCAACGACCTGCTCGCCCTCGGCGTGCTCCAGGCCATGTACGCGGCCGGGGTCAGTGTCCCCGACGACCTCGCCATCGTCGGCTACGACGACATCGAGTTCGCCGCCGCGGCCGCCGTCCCCCTCACCTCCGTGCGCCAGCCCGCCGTCACCATGGGCGCCCTCGCCGCCGAGCTGCTCCTGGAGGAGACCGAGGCCGACACCGCGCCGACCCCGCACGAGCACCGGCGGGTCGTCCTCCAGCCGGAGCTGGTGGTGCGCCGCTCCAGCCTCTCGGCGCGCTGACCGGCCGTTCAACCGACGCGGTGCCGTCACCCCCGCCCGTACTGACCGGAAAGTCAGTAACCTGACCCGGACAGAGCGGGCTTTTCTTGATCCACGGGCTCGGCGGGGCGGAGAATCTGTGCTGGACTGGATCACGGTCCGGAATCCGTCCGCTCAAGGAGCCTCGTTGTCCGTCAGCTACCGGCAGCCCGGTGTCGTCCTCACCGACCGCCGCTTCAGCGTCCCCCTCGACCACCACGACCCGGCGGGGGAGCGGATCGAGCTGGACGGGCGTGAGGTCGTCGCGAGCGACAAGGCCGGCCAGGACCTGCCCTGGCTGCTCTATCTCCAGGGCGGCCCCGGCTTCGGCGCCAACCGCTTCGTCGGCCGCCAGGCATGGCTCGACAGGGCCCTGAAGGAGTACCGGGTCCTGCTCCTCGACCAGCGCGGCACCGGCGCCTCCACCCCGGCCAACCGCCAGACACTCCCGCTGCGCGGCGGCCCCGCCGAGCAGGCCGACTACCTGGCCCGCTTCCGCGCCGACTCCATCGTCCGCGACTGCGAGGCCATCCGCCGCGAGGTCACCGGCGGCGCCCCCTGGACCGTCCTCGGCCAGAGCTTCGGCGGCTTCTGCGCGGTCACCTATCTGTCCTTCGCCCCCGAGGGGCTGAGCACCGCCCTCATCACCGGCGGACTGCCCTCCCTCCACGCGACCGCCGACGACGTCTACCACGCCGCCTACCCGCGCATCGAACGCAAGGTCGCCGCCCACTACGCCCGCTACCCGCAGGACGTCGAGCGGGCCCGCCGGATCGCCGAGCACCTGCTCCAGCACGACGTGGTGCTGCCGAACGGCTACCGGTTCACCGTCGAGGCGTTCCAGTCGCTCGGCATCATGCTCGGCCGCTCCGACGGCAGCCACCGGCTGCACTTCCTGCTGGAGGACGCCTTCGTGCGCACCCCGCAGGGACCCGCCCTCTCCGACGCCTTCCAGGAGGAGGTCCAGGGACTGCTGTCGTACGCCGGCCACCCGCTGTACGCGCTCCTCCACGAGGCGATCTACGGCCAGGACCCGGGCCCCACCGACTGGGCCGCCGAGCGGGTGCGGGCGCGGTTCCCGCAGTTCGACGCCGCCAAGACCCTCACGGGTGACGGCCCGCTGCTGTTCACGGGAGAGTCCGTGCACCCCTGGATGTTCGAGTGCGACCCCGCCCTGCGCCCGCTGCGCGAGACGGCCGAGGACCTGGCGCGGGAGCGGGGCTGGGCACCTCTGTACGACCCGGACCGGCTCGCCGTCAACGAGGTGCCGGTCGCCGCCGCGATCTACCACGACGACATGTACGTGGACACGGCCCACTCGCTTCAGACGGCACGGGCCGTGCGGGGCCTGCGCACCTGGGTGACCGACGAGTTCGAACACGACGGCGTACGGGCCGGCGGGCCGCGGGTCCTGGACCGGCTGCTGGCGCTGGCGCGCGACGAGGAGTGACGATGACCGACGCACCGACCGACCGGCTCCTGCCGCTGCCGGACGACTGGCGGCGCGCCCTCGCCGTGGTGGCCCACCCGGACGACCTCGAGTACGGCTGCGCGGCGGCGATCGCCGCCTGGACCGACGCCGGACGCGAAGTGGCGTACGTCCTCGCCACCCGGGGCGAGGCCGGCATCGACAGCCTGGAGCCCGCGCACTGCGGCCCGCTGCGCGAGCGGGAGCAGCGGGCCGGCGCGGCCGTCGTGGGCGTCTCGGTGGTGGAGTTCCTCGACCACCGGGACGGTGTCATCGAGTACGGCACCGCCCTGCGCCGGGACATCGTCGCCGCGATCCGCCGACACCGCCCCGAACTGGTGATCACCCTGAACCACCGCGACACCTGGGGCGGCACCGCCTGGAACACCCCCGACCACGTCGCGGTGGGCCGCGCCACCCTGGACGCCACCGGCGACGCCGGGAACCGCTGGATCTTCCCCGACCTCGTCGAGCAGGGCCTGGAGCCCTGGGACGGCGTCCGCTGGGTGGCCGTCGCCGGCTCCCCGCACCCCACCCACGCCGTCGACGCGACACCCGGCCTCGACCGCGCCGTCGCCTCCCTCCTCGAACACCGCACCTACCTGGAGACGTTGACCGACCAGGACCCCGAGACCTACGCCCGGGACTTCCTCACGGGCCACGCCCGGGCGGCGGGCGAACGCTTCGGCGGGACCCCGGCCGTGGCCTTCGAGGTGTTCCCCCGCTGAAGCGGCGCGCCCGGCCCCGGTCCGGCGTCGTTAGGGTGAGCCCCATGGAACGACCATCCCTGCGCGCCGACTGCGGCAACTGCTTCGGGCTGTGCTGTGTGGCGCTGCCCTTCGCCGCCTCGGCAGACTTCGCCGTCGACAAGGCCGCGGGCAAGCCCTGCGGGAACCTCCGGGACGACTTCCGGTGCGGCATCCACACCCGGCTGCGGGACGAGGGCTTCACCGGCTGTACCGTCTACGACTGCTTCGGCGCCGGACAGAAGGTCTCCCAGGTCACCTTCGGCGGCCGGGACTGGCGCTCGGGCGGCCGCGAGCACGCCCGGCGGATGTTCGACGTGTTCCCGGTCGTACGGCACCTGCACGAACTCCTCTGGTACCTGACCGAGGCCCTGACACTGCCCGCCGCCCGCCCGGCCCACGCGGAGGTCCGCCGGGCGCTCGACGAGACCGAGCGGCTGACCCGGCGCACCGCCGAGGAACTGGCGGAGCTGGATGTCGCCGCGCACCGGCAGCGCGTCAACGAGGTGCTGCTGAAGGTCAGCGACCTCATGCGGGCGGGCGCGGGACGCGCGAAGAACCGCAGGGGAGCCGACCTGATGGGCGCGCGCCTCAAGGGCGCCGACCTCCGGAAGGCCAATCTGCGCGGCGCCTATCTGATAGCCGCCGACCTGACCGGCGCCGATCTGCGGGGCGCCGACCTCATCGGTGCGGACCTGCGCGACACGGACCTCACCGACGCCGACCTGACCGGCGCCTTCTTCCTCACCCAGCCGCAGATCAACGCGGCCCGCGGCAGTGCCGGCACCCGGCTCCCGGCGTCAGTCACCCGCCCCGGTCACTGGGCAGCGTGACGGCGACGCGCCCGTTTGCGCCCCCTCGACCCCGCCTTCGGCGCCCGCGCCCGGCGCGGTGTCCACGGCCTCGGGCCGGTACCCCGGGCGCCGCTCCAGGCGTACCCGAAGTCCGTCCGGCATCAGCGTCAGCCGCTCGGTGACCCTCAGCCGGTACGCCGGGTCAGGCCGCAGCTTGTAACGGCGCAGCAGCAGCCCCAGCACCAGCGTGGCCTCGTGCAGCGCGAACTGGCGTCCGATGCAGGCCCGTGCCCCCGTGCCGAACGGCTTGTAGGTGTGCGGGGGCCGCGCGCGGACGGCCGCCGCGTCGAAGCGGTCCGGGTCGAACGTCTCGGCGTCGGCGCCCCACACCTCCGGATCCCGGTGCAGCATCGTCGTCAGCACCAGCGCCCAGCCGCCGCGCCGCACCGGATGGGCACCGCCGAGCACGGTGTCCTCCAGGGCCTCCCGCGAGTAGGCGGGCGCCGTCGGCCACAGCCGCAGCGTCTCGTCGAGCACCCGGCGTACGGAGCGCAGCTTGGCGACCTGGTCGTAGCCGGGCCTGGGCGTGGTGCCCCACACCCGGTCCACCTCGGCGCGGGCGCGCGCGGCGAGTTCGGGGCGCAGAGCGAGGTAGTGCAGGGCGAACGACAGGGCGCCCGAAGTGGTCTCGTGCCCGGCGATCAGGAAGGTGAGGACCTGGCGCCGCACATTCGTGGCGGACAGCCGTTCCCCGGTCTCGGGGTGCGCGGTCTCCAGCATCCGGTCGAGCAGGTCCCCGGCGCCACCGCCACCGCCACCGCCTCTGCCACCGCCGCCGGACGACCGGCGTGCGCGCACCACCGCGTCCACCGTGTCGTTCAGGAACGCCATGTCCACGGCGTTCTGCCGGGAGGCGGCCCGCAGCAGCAGCGCCAGCGGGTCGGGGACGACATTGCGGCGCTGGGCGTAGGCGAGGACGCCGACCATCGCGGAGACGAAGGGGTGCGGGCGGTCCCGCTCGAAGGAGCCGAAGTCATGGCCGAAGCCGGTCCTGGCGATCGTCTCCAGGGTCAGCTTGGTCATGTCGCCGGGCACGTCCACGGGCCGCCCGGCCGCACCCGCCCGGTCCCAGTGGTCCATCAGCCGTTCGGTGACGTCGAGCATCATCGGGTGGTACCCGGCCATGGCCTCCCGGCTGAAGCCCGGCGCCAGGACGTCGTGGGCGAGCTGCCAGTTGGGCTCGTCGTTGTACGCCGTGAACAGCCCGTCCCCGGCGACCGGCCGCAGATTGGCGACCCCCAGCCCGACGTGCTTGGCGAACCGCGACTCGTCCGCCATGTCGGCCGCGAGAGCCGCGCCCCCCACGAAGACGATCTCCTTGCCGAACGCCTTCCGCCGGAAGATCGGCCCGAGCCGCCGGCCGAGCCGCATGGAGTCCTGGACCGGCGTACGGGGATTGGAGCCGAGGGCGTCGCCGATCAGGGGCAGTCGGCGCGGCGGATGCGGTATCCGGTGGAGCTCGGGCCAGCCCAGCTCCGCGCTGCGGAAACCCCTGGCGGCCGTGGTCCCCGTCGTCGCCGTCATGGCACCGTCTCCCTCGTGCGCAGGCCCTGTCGAAGCTGTTGTACTCGGGTTCAATAACGCGCTCAGTCTCGACCTGTTGTTGAACTCACGTCAAGTAAGGTGACGCCATGGCAGCCAAGCAGGGGGAGCGTCCCCGTCGCCGGCTCAGCACCGCCGAGCGGCGGGAGCAACTCCTCGACGTCGGGGCCCGGCTGTTCTCGGAGAGTCCGTACGACGATGTGTGGATCGAGCAGGTGGCCGAGATCGCGGGTGTCTCGCGGGGGCTGCTCTACCACTACTTCCCGAACAAGCGGGAGTTCTTCGCGGCCGTCGTGGAGTGCGAGAGCGAGCGGATGCTGCGCACGATGACCCCGGCGCCGGGCCGCTCGGCCCGCGAGCGGCTCACCAACGGGGTCGAGGTCTTCCTCGCGTACGTCGACGAACATCCCCACGGCTTCCGGGCCTTCCACCGTGCCGACGCCACCGGCGACCAGGTCGTGCGCAGGGTCTACCAGCGGGCGCTCGCCACCCAGGAGGCGCAGATCCTCCAGGCGCTCGCAGCGGACGCGGAGTTCGGGGCGGCGCTGGACGGGCGGCCCGGTACCCGGCTCGCCGTACGCGGGTGGCTGTCGTTCACCACGGCCGTGTGCCTGGAGTGGCTCCGGGGCTCGGAGCTGTCACGGGAGCAGGTGCGGGACCTGTGTGTGCGGGCGCTGTTCGGGGTGCTCGCGCCCTGACCGGAGGACCACGTCCTGCCCAGGCCCGCACAGTTCACGGAGTCTCTCGGTCGTCGCCGCCTGTCCTGAAGTTCCCGTGGATCGGCGGGTGCTGGTTGGCGTACGCCCGGATCTTCGATAGGTTAGGCAAGGCTTACCTAATGGAGGTTGGGGATGGGTGACCGTCACACCTGGACGGCCGCGCCCGCCGCGGCCGAGCGTGCCCGCTCGGTGCTCGCGGCGGCGTGGTCCTGCGCGGTGACCGCCGAGGGCGGCCGCGAGGAGTTCGTCGGCGCGCACACCGTCACCGAGGACGGCCGGGTGATCCTGCGTGTCCCGGAGGACAGCACGCTCGTCGCCGCCGCGATCTGCGCTCCGCGCGGCGAGCCGTCCGCCGTACTGGAGTTCGCCGACGTCGCGCCCGTCCCCGTGCGGGGCCGCATCCGGGCCCGGCTGTGGCTCGCCGGCTGGTTCGCGCCCAAGGACGGCGACCTGGAGTTCCGGCCCACCCGGATCGTGCTGCGTGAGCCGTCCGGCGCCGTCGTCGTCGACCTCGACGACTTCGCCGCCGCGGCACCCGACCCGCTGGCCACGGCCGAGCCGAGGCTGCTGACCCACCTCGCCGACGCCCACCCCGACGCCGTCGAGCGGCTCACCCGGCTCGTCCCGCACGACAGCCTGCACGGCGCCGTACGCGTCCAGCCGCTCGCCGTCGACCGCCACGGCCTGACCCTGCGCGTCGAACGAGCACGTACCGACGGCGACGTGCGCCTGACGTTCCACAAGCCCGCCGACGACATGGCGCAGCTCACCGAACGCATGCACGTCCTGCTGTCCCAGGCCAGCGCCGCGTCCTGCCCCCGCGCCCTACAGCGGCAGCGCGCAGACGGCGACGGGTGACGCGAACGGCTCACCCGCCCGCCGCAGTTCACCGGAGTCCGGATCGACCCGGAAGACACTGACCGCGCTCGACCGCTGGAGCGCGGCGAACAGCAGACCGCCGTCTGGGGAGAGGGCGATCTGACGGGGGAACTCCCCGCCCACCGGCACCGTGTCCAGCAGCCGCAGCCGGGCACCCCCCGCCTCGACCGCGTACCGCGTCAGACTGTCGTGCCCCCGGTTGGCGAGATACGCGTACGCGCCGTTCGGCGTCACCACCAGCTGTGCCGGATAGTTCGTGCCCGACCCCGTACCCGTGGACTGGGGCCCGCCCGGTGTGAGCCGGCCACTGTCCGGGTCGTAGGCGCAGACCACCACCGTGTCGTCGACCTCGTTCGCGAGGTACGCGTACCGGCCGCCCGGATGGAACGTGAGGTGCCGGGGCCCCGCGCCCGGCCGGGTCCGCGCCCGCGAGACCTCGCTCAGCGTTCCGCGCCTCTCGTCGAGCCGGTACGTGTACACCGTGTCGGTGCCCAGGTCGACGGCGAGGACATGACCGCCGTCGGGGCTCGTGACGACCTGGTGCGCGTGCGGCCCCTGCTGCCCCGGACCCGGCGCCGGGCTGCTGTGCACGACCAGGTCCGTGCGCTCCCCGAGGGCGCCCGAGGGCTCGACGGGGTGCACGGCGACACTGCCCGTGCCGTAGTTCGCGCTGAGCAGCCACCGTCCGCCGGGGTGCACCGAGAGATGGCAGGGGGCCTCGCCGCCGCTGCTCCGGGTGGAGAGGACCTTCCGGTCGGACAGCCGTACCGCGGTCACCCCGCCCTCGGGGCGCTCGTTCACCGCGTACAGCGTCCGGCCGTCCGGGTGGACCGCGAGATACGACGGGTCACCCACACCGTCGATCGTCCCCCGGCCCGTGATCCGGCCACTCCGGGCGTCGTACACCGCCACGCCGACACCGGTGCCGCCCCCCTCCGCCGAGGTGTACGTACCGAGGAACAGCGGCCTCGGGCCGGTGGGCGTGGGGGACGTCGAGGGGGAACCGGCCTCCGCCGCCGGGGTGCTCGCCGACGGCACGGACGACGACGGCCCGGACGACGACGGCCCGGACGACGACGAGGACCCGGTGGTCCCCTCGGACCCGGAGCACCCCGCCAGGGACGCCGGTACGGCCGTCGCCGCCAGCATGCCCAGCACCCGGCGCCTGCTCCAGGCCCCGGGCTCCCGCCCCGCCTCACTCGTCATCCGTCGCACCCCAGGTCTCGCTCGTCCGTCCGAACCCCACCTTGACGGCTCCGAGCGGCCCGACGCAAAACCCGGACGGCGGGCGGGCCCGCCTGACGGCTACCAGTCGCCGTCCTGGATCGGCCTGCCCGGGGCGTCACCGAGGGGCTTGATCTGGCCGGGGGCGGGCGGCTGCCAGGGATCGAGGTCGGTGCCGAGCCAGTCGCCGACCGGCTTGACCGCGCCGAGCGCGTCCGCGGGCTCGACGTCGACGCCGTCCTGGTCGTAGTAGTCGAACCAGGGGAGCCCCGCGTTCGTGTAGGCCGCGCGGTCCACCGGCGACGGCGGCGGGGCCTCACCGGTGATCCGGCGCCACTCGGGCGGGGTGACGAGGTGGACGAAGACCCGGCCGGCCGGCTGCTCCGCCCAGCTGCCGCGCGGCCAGGTGTCCTGGTAGACCTCCTGGCGCATCGAACCGCCGACACCGAGCCCCATCGCGGCCGGGGCCCGCTGTGGCACCGCCGCACGGGCCGCCGGCACGGCACCCGGCGCCCCGAACGCCATCGGGCTGCCGCCCGGCGCCGACGGTGGCAAGGACGCGCCACCGGGTGCCGGCGGAGGCAGGGGCGCGCCACCGGGCGGCGCGGCCATGGGGGCGGGCATCGGGGCGGCGCCCGGCGGCGGCATCGGGACCGGGCCGCCGTAGCCGCCGACCGGGCCGAAGTTCCGCTCCCGCGCGGCCCGCTGCCGCTCCGCCTCCCGCCAGCCGGCGAGCTGGGCGTCGTTCAGCGGGAACGACTGCAACTGCACCCCGCCGAACACCTCCTCGCCGGTGACCTGCCCCTCGACCGTCGCGCCGAGCCCCAGCGGGACGGCCACGAACTGGCGGACCGTGCCCTTTCCGGAGTTGATGCCGTCGAGCCACGGCTGACGCGGCAGCACCACGTAGTTCTGCGGCTTCCGGCTGAGCCGGTTGCTCCACGGCTCACCCGACACCGCGCACACCTTGCCGACGCCGACCTGGAGCGCGGCAGGCTCCAGGGAACCGCCGAAGTGCAGCCACATCGCCTCGCGCAGATACACGGGGAGCATCACCCCGCCACGCGCCCGCATCTCCTCGGGGGCCGTGTGCGGATAGTCCTCGACCCGGCGGATCGGGAAGTCGCCCAGACCGGGCGGAAGCTGGTGCGTGCCCGTCTCGGGCAGGCGCAGCGTGCGGATGAAGCGCACCCGCACCCCACCCGGCAGATGAAGTGTCGTCCCGTCGATCCGCACGGTGCCGTCGGCCATTCCGTACGCTCCCCTCGTCATCGCGTCGTGCCTTGTGACTTAGTACGTCCGACGGGGCCGGAGCGGTTCCGCCGGGAGGGCAGGGTGGTGCGCAGGCGGTCGCGCAGGCCGGTGAGGCGCGGGGCGCGCTCGCGCTGCTCGCGGGTGCAGCGGTCGAGTTCCTCCAGGAGCCGCTTGGTGCGGTGCTGGGTGTCCAGCTCGTCCAGTATGCGGTTGACCTCGGTCAGCACGGCGCCGTACAGCTGCCACTCGCGCGGGTCGCGCCGGACGTCCTCCAGTAGCAGTTGCGCGAGCTTGTCGCGGGTCGCGACGGCCGTCGACAGCTCGGCGGCGAGGCGGTCCTCCGCGGACTCGGCGCTGCGGCTGACGTCGGTGGTGACGAGGACCGCGAAGCTGACCACCGCGTCACCGATCTCGCCGAGCAGCCGTTCGAGGGTCGCCCCCACCTCGGGGGAGAACAGCGGGCTGGGCTCCCGTTCGCGGGCCAGGTCGGTGAGGGTGCGGGCCAGCACGCGCAGCACCACCGTGCAGATCTCCAGCGTGTCGAGGCCGGTGCGCAGCACGACCCGGTGCAGCAGCCCTTCCCGGACGCGCGGATTGAGCTTCAGGCTGTCCTCGGCCTGCCTGAGGGCCGCGTCGACCTCGACGATGTCGAAGTCGAGCTCACGGGCCTCGTGCAGCCGGGCCGCCGCCACCTCGAAGGCGGGGCGGCCGGCGGCCTCCTCGCCGACGCGGTTCATCAGCCGCCGCATACGACGGGCCAGGTCCTCGATGGACTCGCCGGCCGCCTCCACCCACACCGGGGGAGCGAACAGCAGATTGAAGGCGAGTCCGACGACGGCGCCGATCAGTGTCTCCAGGACCCGGGTCCACGCCGTGTCCCCGACGCGGGTCACCCCGAGCACCAGCATCGCGCTGATCGCCACCTCGGGCACGTACTCGCTGACCCGGACCAGATGGCCGACGGCGAGTGAGGCGAGGATGAGCAGGGCGAGGCTCCACCAGGTCAGACCGACGACCGCGCTGAAGCCGATGGCGACGACCACGCCGGCGACCACCGAGTTCACCCGGCGGATGCCGTTGGTGAGCGTGGCGTAGAGGGTGACCTGGACGACGAGGAGCGCGGTCAGCGGTGCCGTCAGCGGCGCCGGTGACGTGCTGAACCAGAGCGCCACCACGTAGGCGACGGATGCGGCAGCGGCCGACCGCACGGACTGCACGACCACCGGATCCTGTCGCCACCGGGACACCTTTGTGTGCATCAGGTCCCATACACCACGTACGTCTCGCATCCTTGCGCTGTTCCCCTTGCCGGTACGCCGAACTCCTGACCGAGGACCCTAATCACCGAAACGATTCGGCAGGAGGAGGGGGCGGCCCCGCGTGTACTGCGGGTTCACCCCGCGGGCGTGTCGCGGCGCCTCCGGCGGCGAGCGGTTCGGACGGCGAGCGGTTCAGGCGTACAGCTTGTCCAGGAAGGCGCTCAGGTGGCCGACCGTCCGGGCGATCTGCTCCTCCGTGGTGAGGCTCTCCTCGAATCGGCTGCCCGTGTCGAGGGCCTTCTTGCCGCGTACGTAGAGGGAACACGCCAGGTCGGCGCACATGTACACCCCCACGGAGTTGCCCTCCCGACCGGCCGTGCCCGCCTTGCGGGCCGTCATCAGCGAGACCCCGCTGCCCCGGTGCGTCGTCAGGCACAGGGAGCACATGCTGCGGTGCAGGAAGCCGCGCTGGGCGGAGGGGAACCGCAGGGTGACCCCCACGGGCCGACCGTCGCGTTCGGTGACGAGATAGCTGCGGTCGGGCGCACCGGGATCCCGCCAGCCGAGGAAGTCCAGGTCGTCCCAGGGGCGTTCGCCCAGGTCGCGGGGGAGGGAGATGCGCTTCGCCTCGCCCTTGGAGCAGTTGATGAACGAGCTGCGGATCTCCTGCTCGGTGAGCGGCTTCATGGCGGTCCTCCGGAGGGGGCTGTGGGACGAGGCTTCGATGCTGAAACGTAGGGTCTGAAACCTAGGGTCACTAGGTTCTTGCCTAAGCTACTCAGACTTCCGAGGAGGGGCCAATGGTTTTCGTCGGGGCCGGGGCCGACGCCGGGGCCGGGGCCGGGGCCGGGGCGGAGCCGGAGGCGGAGGCGGGGGCGGAGGCGGGGGCGGGTGGCCACACTCCGGGGGCCAGGACGCCGAGAGCGTAGGCGCGGGCCACGAGTTCCGTGCGGCCCGTGGCGGACCAGCGGGCGGACAGGCGGCGCAGGTGGTAGTTGACGCCGTCGACGGTGAGGCCGGTCTCCCGCGCGGCCCGCGCGGTGGTGGCGCCGCCCGCCAGCAGCGCCAGGACGCGGGCCTCGGTCGGACTCGCCGGGGGAGCGGCGGGGCGCTCCGCGGCCTCGGCCACTTCGCCCCGCACCCGGACCAGGACCAGCAGCGAGGGTGTGGTGTCCGGGCCGTCGCTGATCGGGTCGGCCGTGAGCTCCCCGTGCCGGCGCACCCCGTCCGCCGCGTCCCACCGCACGGACACCGGATAGCGCGACCGGTGCCGCAGGCGCAGCGCCTGGGCGATCCGTTCCACCTGCGTCGCCTCCTGCGGACGGAACAGCTCCAGCACGTCCCGCCCGCACAGCCGGCCCGGAGTCGCACCCCACTCCGTTGCCATCGCCGGGTTCGCCAGGATCACCCGGCCGTACACGTCGCACACGGCCGTCGGCAGCGGGATGCGGTCGAAGAGGGCCATGGCGCGGTTCCGCCACACGACGCCGTCACCGGACAGTCCGCCCGCCCCGCCCGCCCCGCCTGCTCCGCCCGGCCCCCGGTCCACCCGCGCCGCCTCCTCCGACCCGCCTCCGCGTTCGCCCCGAGCGGCCCCGCAACCCCGGGCGGCCGCCTCTCCCTACACAATCATGTAGTCGGATGGCACGAGTAAGCAGCCCTCGGGGACAACCCTGGAACGCGGTACTCCCGTACAGCGAAAGGCAGTTGCCGCGCCATGTCCCCCACCGTGCCGCACCCCGCCCCCACCGACGCCGTTCCGGCTCCGCCCGGCACCGCTCCCGCCTCCGGCACCGCTCCCGCTCCCGCTCCCGGCACCGTCCCGGTCGTCGACATCTCCGCCACCGGGCCCGGCAGCACCCCCATCCAGCAGGTCATGGATCTGATGCGGGAGCACGGGCCCGTGCTCGTGCGGCGACTGCACGGCAGGGACACCCTGTTCGTCGCCGATCTCGACCTGGTCGCCGACCTGTCCGACGAGACCCGCTTCGCCAAGGCCGTCGGACCCGCGCTGCGGAACGTCCGCGAGTTCGCCGCCGACGGACTCTTCACGGCGTACGGCGACGAGCCCAACTGGGCCAAGGCGCACGACATCCTGATGCCCGCGTTCGCCCTCGGCTCGATGCGCACCTACCACCCGGTCATGCTCCGCGTGGCCCGCCGGCTGATCGACGCCTGGGACGGGGCGAGCCGCGCGGGCCGGCCGGTGAACGTGCCCGACGACATGACCCGGATGACGCTCGACACCATCGGCCTCGCCGGCTTCGGCTACGACTTCGGCTCCTTCGAACGCGACGAACCCCACCCCTTCGTCGAGGCCATGGTCCGCTGCCTGGAGTGGAGCATGAACCGGCTGGGCCGGACCCCCGGCGACGACCACACGGCGGCCGACGCGGCGTTCCGCGCGGACGCCGACCACCTCGCGCGGGTCGTCGACGACGTCATCGCCGCCCGCGTCGAAGCCGGGAACGACGACACCGACGACCTGCTCGGCCTGATGCTCACCGCCCGGCACCCCGCCGACGGCGCCACACTCGACACCGCCAACGTCCGCAACCAGGTCATCACCTTCCTCATCGCCGGCCACGAGACGACCTCCGGGGCGATGTCCTTCGCCCTGTACCACCTGGCCAAGCACCCGGAGGTCCTGCACCTCGTCCAGCGCGAGGTCGACGCCCTGTGGGGCGACGACACCGACCCCGAACCCACGTTCGACGAGGTGGGGCGGCTGACGTACACCCGGCAGGTGCTCAACGAGGCGCTGCGGCTGTGGCCGACGGCCGCCGCGTTCAGCCGGTACGCCCGCGAGGACACCCTGCTCGGCGGCCGGGTGCCGCTGCGCGCCGGACAGGAGGTCACGGTGCTCGGCCCGATGCTGCACCGGCAGCCCGTGTGGGGCGACAACCCCGAGCTGTTCGACCCCACCCGCTTCACCGCCGAGGCGGAGGCGGCCCGCTCCCCGCACGCCTTCAAACCCTTCGGCACCGGGGAGCGCGCCTGCATCGGACGGCAGTTCGCCCTGCACGAGGCGACGATGCTGCTGGCGATGCTGGTGCACCGCTACCGGCCGCACGACTACGCCGACTACGCCCTCACGGTCAAGGAGACCCTCACCCTCAAGCCCGAGGGCTTCACCCTCACCCTCACGCCGCGTACCACCGCCGACCGCGCGCACAGCCCGCTGCCGGGCGCCGTACCCGCCGGCGCACCCGACCGGGCCGTCACCGCGACCGACGGGACCGCGCTGCCCGCACGGCTCCGCCCGGGCACCCGCGTCCTCTTCCTGCACGGCAGCAACTACGGCACCTGCCGGGAGTTCGCCGCCAGGCTCGCCGACGAGGCGGCCGAGCTGGGCGCACAGACGGAGGTCGCGCCCCTGGACGCCTACGCAGACGGGCTGCCCGCCGACCGCCCGGTGATCATCACGGCCGCCTCCTACAACGGCCGGCCCACCGACGACGCCACCGCCTTCGCCGCCCGGCTCGACACGGAGACGGCCGCCTACGACGGCAGGTACGCCGTCCTCGGTGTCGGTGACCGCAACTGGGCCGCCACCTACCAGCAGGTACCGACCCGCCTCGACGAACGCCTCGCCGCTCTCGGCGGCACCCGCCTGCTGGACCGCGCCGCCGCCGACGCCTCCGGCGATCTCGGCGGCACCGTCCGCGCCTTCGCGGCCGCCCTGCGCACCGCCCTCCTGACCGAGTACGGCGACCCCGAGGCCACGGGCACCCCTGAGGGGCCCGCCCCCGCGTACGAGGTCCGTGTCCTGACCGGCGGCCCCCTGCACGCCGTCGCCGAGCGCCACGGCCTCGCCCCGATGACCGTCACCGAGGCGTACGACCTCACCGCGCCGGGCCACCCCCGCACCAAGCGGTTCGTCCGGCTCGCCCTGCCCGAGGGCACCACCTACCGCACCGGCGACCATCTGACCGTCCTGCCCGTCAACGACCCGGCGCTCGTCCAGCGGGCCGTCACCGCCCTCGGCCTCGACCCGGAGGAGATCCTCGACATTCGCTCCCGGCGCCGAGACGGCCTCGCGGTCGACAGGCCGCTGACCGTACGGAACCTCCTCACCCACCACGTCGAACTGCGGACCCGCCCGACCGCCGACCAGCTGGCGGCGCTCGCCGCGGCCAACCCCTGCCCACCCGAGCGCGCGGCCCTCGCGGCGAGCGCGTCCGGCGACGGTGAGCGGCGCACCCTGGTCGAGGTCGCCGAGGCGTACCCGGCGCTGTGCGGCGCCCTGGACCTGCCGGCCCTGCTCGACCTCCTCACCCCGCTGCGCCCACGCCACTACTCGGTCTCGTCCTCACCGGCGGCCGACCCCGGCCACGTCGACCTGATGGTGTCCCTGCTGGAGGCCCCGGCACGCTCGGGCGACGGCACCTACACCGGCGTCGGCTCCGGCTACCTGAACACCGTCAAGCCGGGCGACACCGTCCTGGCCCGGATCCAGCCGTGCCGTGAGGCCTTCCGGGTCGACCACGACGACCCGGCCCCGGTCATCATGATCGCGGCCGGCACCGGCCTCGCCCCGTTCCGCGGCGCCATCGCCGACCGGGTCGCTCTCAAGGCCGCGGGCGCCGAACTCGCACCCGCCCTCTGCTACTTCGGCTGCGACGCCCCCCACGCGGACTTCCTGCACGCCGACGAGCTGCGCGCCGCCGAGGCCGCCGGCGCCGTCTCGCTGCGCCCCGCCTTCAGCGCGGCCCCGGTCGCCGGGGTCACCTTCGTGCAGCACCGGATCGCCGCCGAGGCCGACGAGGTCGGGGCCCTGCTGGACGCCGGCGCCCGGGTCCTCGTGTGCGGCGACGCCTCCCGGATGGCACCCGGCGTCCGGGAGGCGTTCCGCGCGCTCCTCGCCGAGCGGCACCCCGACGGGGGTCCCGGCCGCGGGCTGGACGACCTGATCGCCTCGGGCCGCTACGTGGAGGACGTCTACGCGGCGGGGTGACCTCTGGGGACGACCCGGTGCGGTCCGGGGGTCCGCCTGGCACAGTGGGCCCCTCGTGCCCGGATGCGAACGAAGGGGGACCGCGGTGGACGCGGAGGAGCGTGCTCGGCTCGTCCTGGCGGCGGCGGGACTGCCGCCGGAGAGCCTCGCCGAGCGGCTGCCGCTCGGTGGCGGCACCTACAACACGGTCGAGGAACTCCGCCTCACCGACGGCACCCGGCTCGTGCTCAAGATCCCTCCGCCGTCCACCGTCCCCGGCCTGACCCACGAGCGTGACCTCCTCGTCGGCGAGGCCGCGTACTGCCGTGCGGCCGGGACCGTCGGCGTCCCCGCGCCGGGGGTGGTCGGCGCCGCCCTCGACGAGAGCGCGCCGACCGGCCGCCACGTGCTGCTCAGCCACTGCCCCGGCGCCGGATGGGAGGGACTGACGGCGGAGCGGAGGGCGGGAGTGCGACGCGAGCTGGGCGGCCTGGTGGCCCGGCTGCACGAGGTCACCGGGCCGGGATTCGGCTACCCGACCGGGGCCCTCGGCTCCCTCGCCTCCGACTGGCGCACCGCCTTCACCACCATGTACGAGGCCGTGCTCGACGACGCCCGCCGCTACGCGGCCTGGCTGCCCCGCCCCGTCGACGAGGTGGCCCGTACCGCACGGCACGCCTACGACGCGCTCGACGAGGTGACCGTGCCGCGACTCGTCCATTTCGACCTGTGGGACGGCAACATCCTCGTGGAGCACGGGGCGTCCGCCCGAGTGGGCGGTCTGATCGACGGCGAGCGCATGTTCTGGGGCGACCCGGTCGCCGACTTCGTCTCCCTCGCGCTGCTCGGGGACATCCGGCAGGACACGGACTTCCTGGCGGGCTATCAGGAAGCGGGAGGGGACCCCCACCTGTCTCCCGGCGCCGCCCGGCGCTACGCCCTCTACCGCAGCTACCTCTCCCTGATCATGCTGGTGGAGACGGTGCCGCGCGAGGCCGACGCGGACGACATCGCCTGGCGGCGGGAACGGGTCGCACCCCATCTGACGGCCGCCCTCGACGAACTGGGCGGCGCCGGTCCTGGCACACGGGTTTCAGCCGATCGTCACGAGGTACTCGCGCGCGGTGCACGACAGGAAGGGAGCACGCCGTGACCGATCACCGGATGGAGGGTCCCGGCGAACACGGTGACCCGATACCGAGGGACATGCCCGATCAGCAGGCGACCAAGGGCGAGGACCCCTGGGAGGTGGTCCCCGGGCGGGGGACCGGCGGGCCCGAGGACGAGGACGCGTCCGAGGAGACCGGCACGGATGTGCCGGACACGGACGAGGCGGGCACCGGACGCCAGGGCGCGCCCCGCTCGGGTGGTGTCCACCCGGAGCAGCCCGTCCCCGACGAGCCGGCCGACTGATCCGTCCGGCTGATTCGGAGGGCTCACGGCCGCTGCCACGAGGCGATCGCCGCACGGCCGCTGAGGCCGCGAAGACTCGGCGCCTCCCCGGTGGGACCCGGGGAGGCGCCGTCATGTCCGGGTGGCACGCTCCTCAGCTCAGCCGTCAGGTCCGGGCTGGTTGATCAGCGCACCTGTCCGGGGCGGCTGCTCAGCCCACCCTTCCGGGCGGCTGCTCAACCCACCTTCCGGCCCCGCAGCGGTTCCGTGTCGGCGCCGGCACCCTGCCGTAGCCCCTCCAGGAACTCCTCCAGCACCTCCACGGCCGTCCGCTCGGGCCGCCAGTGCAGCTCGTCGCGGGCCCGGCTGCAGTCCATCAGCGGCAGCCGCAGCACCGCGTCGAAGAGATGCGGCGAGGCGGGCAGCAGCCTCAGGTTCCACGCGGCGGCGACCGCCGACCGGACGGCGGCCCGGGGCAGCCGCATCGGCCGCGACCCCGTCATCTCGCCCAGCAGCCCCGCGTCCACGGGCGGCTCGGCCGCCAGGTTGAAGGCGCCGCGCACATCGGAGTGGAGCGCCAGCCGGTACGCGTGGGCGGCGTCGTCGGTGTGCAGCGCCTGCACCCGCAGCCCCGGAATGTCGGGCATGAACGGCAGCAGCTCGGGCCGGGCGAGCGGCCCCGGCAGAAGACGCCCGCCGAAGATCCGGCGCTGCTCGCTCGCCGATTCCCGCTTGAACAGGAACGCGGGCCGCATCCGCACCACCCGCACCTCGGGATGCTCGTACTCGAAGGAGTCCAGGGCACGCTCCAGATACGCCTTCTCCCGGCAGTACGCGGCGTCCGGCCAGCCGTGCGTGGGCCACGACTCGTCGACGGACCGGTCCTTCGGGCCCGGCGAGTACGCGCCGACCGAGGAGGCGTGCACCAGGGCCGGGACCTTCGCCGCCGCCACCGCCTCGAAGACCCGCATGCTGCCGAGCACATTGGTCCGCCAGGTGGCGGCCGGGTCGTGGGTGGGCTGGAAGGCCCACGCGAGATGGACGACCGCCGTCGCCCCCTCGAACTCCTTCGTCAGATCGGCGTCCCCGGACCCCAGGTCCACTGCCGACCACTCCGTCTTCTCGGGCGACCAGTCGGGGATCCGACGGGCGAGGCCCCGCACCTGCCCGACCCGCTCGTCCTCCGCGAGCAGCCGTACCAGGCTCGTTCCGACATTGCCGGTGGCACCCGTGATCACGATCCTGTCGCCGGACTCCTTGTTCACCGCTGACTCCTCTCGCGCCGCGACTTCCAGGGCCGCCCACGAGTACCCGGACCACGCCGATGCACGCGGCGGCCCTCCCCGGCGGGCGCCGGTCTGGCCGATTCCCGTGGTGCCCCGACGCGCCCACGAGAGGATCACCCCCATGACCGAGATCATCTTGATGTCCGATCCCGAAGTCGCGGCCGTACCCGTGCGCGACTGCGACGAGCCGCTCGTCGACTTACGCCGGGACAGCCCCCTGCCCGTCGATCCCCGCAAGGCCGATGCCACGGGTGCCTACGCCCATCTGCGCGCGGGTGTGGTGGAGAGGCTGGTCCGGGCCCAGTCGCTGCTGCCGGACGGTCTGCGCCTGCTGTTCGTCGAGGGGTACCGGCCCCCGGCCCTGCAACGCCGGTACTTCGACGAGTACACGGCCGAGATGCGCGCCCTCCACCCCGACTGGGACGCCGCCCGCCTCCGCACGGCGGCCAGCCGCTATGTCTCGCCGCCCGAGCTGGCCCCGCACTCGGCGGGCGCCGCCGTCGACCTGACCCTCGTCGACGCCGACGGCCGCGAACTCGACTGCGGTACGCCGGTCAACGCAAGCCCGGAGGACAGCGCGGGCGCCTGCTATACGGGCGCCGAGAACATCCCCGCCGAGGCCCGCGCCCACCGGGAGATCCTGGGGGCCGCCCTCACGGAGGCCGGGCTGGTCAACTACCCCACCGAGTGGTGGCACTGGTCGTACGGCGACCGCTACTGGGCCCTGATGACGGGCGCGCCCGCCGCCCTGTACGGGCCGAGAGACTTCACGAACTGACGCTCCCGCTCAGGAAAGCCGACTGACGCTCCCGCTCACGAGAAGCCGACTGGCGCCCCCGCACGCGGAAAACGGCCGGCTGTTCCCGCTCACAAAGCCGGCCGTTCCCGCTCACGAAAAGGGGAAGCCCCGACCGGACGGGGGAATCACGGTCGGGGCGGTCTGTGTGTGGGTGCGGATGGCGGTCGCCTCTCGGCGAAACGCTCCACAGGGCTTCAGCCGAACGATCGTCCCTGTGGGCAAAAGGTGAGGCCCGGGGACACTGTCCCATCCGCACCCACGGTTTGTTTAACGGGCAACCACCCGTGGCTGTTCCCTCCGACGCCGGGTCTCGCCAGTGATCCGCGTCACGCCGCCAGCGGGCCGCGGCGACCCCCGGCAGATCATTCCTCGCGCCCCAGCGGGCTCTCGTCCAGCGCGGCCAGCAGATGCGCCGCATTCCGGAACACCATCTCCGCCCCGGCCGCCTCCAGCTCGGGACGCGGGATGCCCCCGCTGAGCACGGCCACACAGCGGACCCCCGCCCGGACGCCGGCCCGCATGTCCCACACCGTGTCCCCGACGAACACCGATCGCTCGGCCGGGGCTTTCGCCAGCTCCAGCGCGTGCTCCACGGGGTCGGGGGCCGGTTTGCCCTTGGCCACGTCCTCCGCGCTCGCCGTCGCCATGATGGCGTCGTCCGCGCCGATCGCGCGCCGCAGCGCGGCCAGCTCCGGCCCGCTGGCGGACGTCGCGAGCACCACCCGCCAGCCCTGCCCGTCGAGCCGCCGCAGCAGCCGTCCGGCCTCCGGCAGCGGGGGCAACCGCTCGAAGTACGTCCCGTACAACGCCTTGTGCGCCGCGCTCAGCGCGTCGCTCTCCTCCTGCTTCGGCTCCTCGGCCAGCACATGGGTGATCAGGTCCCGCGACGGCAGCCCCACCGCCCGGTGGATGTCGTGCATCGCCACCTGGTGCCCGGCCTGCCGGAACGCCTCCCACCAGGCGACCACATGCAGATGGTTGGTGTCGACGAGGGTCCCGTCGACATCGAACACAGCGGCCTTGGCCATGACGCACCTTTCCTCGCATCGGGTGTCACTTCTCGCGTTCCGCAAGGGGCGGTGCTCCCCGTGGGGCGCCCGGCGCGGGCACCTCCCGGTCGTGGGCCCACCGCAGCAGGTCCTCCACGCCCCACGTCGTCACCACCCGGTCCTCGGGTACCCCGCACTCCTCGGCTCGCGCACATCCGTGGATCTGCCAGGTGAGCTGGCCCGGCGCGTGCGCGTCCGTGTCCACGGAGAACAGCACCCCGGCCTCCACCGCCCGCCGCAGCAGCCGCCGGGGCGGGTCCAGCCGCTCCGGCCTGGAGTTGATCTCCAGGGCCGTGCCGGTCTCCGCGCAGGCCGCGAACACCGCGTCCGCGTCGAACTCCGACTCCGGCCGGCCCCGCCCGGTGATCAGCCGCCCCGTGCAGTGCCCCAGCACGTCGGAGCGCGGATCACGGACCGCGGCGACCATCCGCCGGGTCATCGACCGGGCGTCCATCCGCAGCTTGGAGTGGACCGACACCACCACGACGTCGAGGCGGTCCAGCAACTCGGGCTCCTGGTCCAGCGAGCCGTCGTCGAGGATGTCGCACTCGATGCCCGTGAGCAGCCGGAACGGCGCCCACGTCTCGTTCAGCGCGGCTACCACGTCCAGCTGCTCGCGCAGCCGCTCGGGGGACAGACCGCGGGCGACGGTCAGCCGGGGCGAGTGGTCGGTGAGGACCGCCCACTCGTGGCCGAGACGTGCGGCGGTCCGGCCCATCTCCTCGATCGGGCTGCCCCCGTCCGACCAGTCCGAATGCACATGGCAGTCGCCCCGGATCAGCTCCCTCAGCCGGAGGCCGCCGTCCGTGAGCGGGGCCTCGGCCTCCCGCTCCAGCTTCCCCAGATAGTCCGGCACCCGCCCGGCCAGCGCCTCCCGCACCACCTGCGCGGTCTTCGGCCCGATCCCCTTCAGCGACTCCAGCGACCCCGAGGCCGCCCGCTCGGCCACCTCGTCCGCAGGCATCGCGGCGAGCACCGCGGCGGCCGTACGGAACGCGCGTACGCGATACGTGGGGGCCCGGTCCCGCTCCAGCAGGAAGGCGATCCGCTCCAGGGCCTCGACGGGATCCATGGCACCTCCAGCGTTCCGCTTACAGACTCGCCCAGGCGCCGGGTACCCGCACGGCGGCCGTCCGCCGCCCGGTCACGGACGGCGGAACGGGCCTACGCTCTAGACATGACGGAAATCGCGAGTCCCTACATCTCCCACCCTCGGGTCATGGTGCTCGGGGTGCAGCCGGGTACGCCGCCGTTCCGGATCGTGGAGATCGACGGTCAGGTGGTCGGTGAGGCCAAGGCGATGACGGACGTGCTCCAGGCCGCCGCGGCGTACGGGATCACCGTCCATGACCTCGACGACCCGGAGCAGGTGCGCTGGGTGGGCGGCGACAAGTTCACTTGGACGCCGCGCTAGCCCGTTCGGCGGCGCCGGCCCCTCCCTTGGCCCGGCGTGGCAGGCGCCAGGCGCGTCCCTTGGCCCGGCGCGGCAGGCGCCAGGCGATCTTGCGGGACGCCGCCTTGCGGGCCGTCCGCGGCCGCCCGGTGGTGCCACCGCGCGGGGTCTTCGGCTGCTTCCCTACCGCGGGGGCGTGCACGGCCCGGCCGAGCCGTCGGCCGAGCAGCAGATAGCCCAGCAGGGCGCCCGTGGTGTTGAGGATGACGTCGTCGATGTCGAACGCGCGGCCGGTCACCAGTGCGCCCTGCACCAGTTCGACCAGCAGCATCATCAGGGCCGTCAGCGCGGGCACTCGCAGCAGTCCGCGGGTCCCCGGCGCCAGCACCGGCAGCAGGATGCCGAAGGGCACCCCCAGCAGGATGTTCCCGCCGAGCTGCTTGACGGCGTCACGCGGCGACGGGTGGTGCCAGTAGAGCTCCAGGGAGCTGCCGGGGCGCAGGTTGCTGTGTGTGAGGGCCTCCGACGCCGGCGACGGCTGGAGCGTGAGCCCCGCCAGCACCGCGCCGAACGCCACCATGGCCGCGAAGGCCAGCGCCATCACCAGCACCCGCACGGGCAGCGGAAGGGGCCGTCGATCGCCTTGCACGGTCGGCGAACGGCGGCCCGAGACGGTGGGCCGGGAACGTGATGTCGTACGGGCCATCCAACCCTCCCAGTTTCAACTTCCTTGTGTGTCAAGGCGGTTACCCCCGAAGCGGCCCGCGATGCCCGCTCCGGGAGGTCCCGGTGGGCGGGTCAGTCGCCGTACGTCACCTTCACCTCCTTGAAGCCCAGGGACTTCAGCAGCCCTTCGAGCATGTCGGTGGTGTTGGCCTCGGCGCGGTCCGTCAGCCGGCTGTCCTTCGCGGCGTCGCCGATGTGCTTGACGGCGAGCCGCTGGACGGCCTGCTCGCTGTTGGGGTTGTCGGAGAACAGGTCGCCGAGGCGGTCGAGGAGGCCGCGCTGCTTGGAGACGGCGTAGGAGTGCTCCGTGTCGAGGGCGGGGGTGCCGAGCCGGGCGTGCGGGAGGTTGATGGTGGCCGACGTGCGCTCCTTGTTCACCTTCACGTCGTCGTCGCCGACCTTGCCGAGGTCGACATAGGCGTCGACGGTGCCCGCGCCGACGTACAGCGTGCGGGTGCCGCGGATCGCGTCCGGCAGATACTTGGCGTCCTTCTCCAGGTCGACGACCACCTGGAAGTTGCCCGAGGCTGCCTCGTAGCGGCTCATGTCCTGGATGGACCGGAGCAGGGTGGGCCCCGAGCGGTCGTGCTCCTCGGTGCCGAACATGTCGTCGAACCCCTTGAAGACCAGCAGCCTCAGTGCGGCCAGCAGCACCACGATGAGGACCACCACGGCTATGAGCACCTTGGCCCAGCCGGGCAGACGTGTGCGCTTGATGGACGTCGTCATGTCGACGGCCCTCCTTCCTGATTCAACGAATGCCCGCGAAGACCTTGGCGGAACGCGGAGTTGGGGATTGTCCGTACTTCGCCGTAGACCGGCGGCGCTCTTCGTCCCGGCGTGGACGCCCGAAACGGCGTAGAAGGGACGGCCAGTAGCATGAGCCGCGCAACCCGTATTGATCATGTTCATGCGAGGAGCCGACCGTGCGTGACATCGCCGTCTTCACCGGCAGCGCCCACCCCGAACTGGCGGAAGAGATCTGCGCGCACCTGGGGGTGCCGCTGAGCCCGTCCCGGGTGAGCCGGTTCGCGAACGACTGTCTGGAGGTGCAGCTCCAGGGCAACTGCCGGGAGCGGGACGTGTTCCTGGTGCAGCCGCTGGTCGCGCCGGTGCAGGAGCACCTCGTCGAACTGCTCCTGATGTGCGACGCGGCGCGTGGCGCCTCGGCGGGCCGGATCGCCGTGGTCATGCCGCACTACTCGTACGCCCGCTCCGACAAGAAGGACGCCCCGCGCATCTCCATCGGCGGTCGTCTCGTCGCGGATCTGCTGGTCTCGGCGGGGGCCGGGCGGGTGCTCACGATGACCCTGCACTCGCCTCAGGTGCACGGCTTCTTCTCGGTGCCGGTCGATCATCTGCACGCGCTGCGGGAGCTGGCCGCGCACTTCCGCCAGTACGACCTGAGTCGTACGACGGTCGTCTCCCCGGACCTGGGCAACGCCAAGGAGGCGGCGGCGTTCGCACGGATGATCGGCGCGCAGGTCGCCGCGGGGGCCAAACAGCGCTTCGCGGACGACCGGGTGAGCATCAGCTCGGTGATCGGCGAGGTCGCCGGGCGGGACGTCATCGTGCTCGACGACGAGATCGCCAAGGGCAGTACCGTCCTGGAGCTCCTCCAGCGGCTGCGGGAGCTGGGGCCGCGCTCGATCCGGGTGGCCTGCACCCACGGGCTGTTCGCGGCCGGGGCCCTCAAACGGCTGGGCGAGCAGCCGGACGTCCTGGAGATCGTGTGCACCAATACGGTGCCCGTGCCGGTCGAGGAGCGCACCGAGAAGCTGCGGGTCCTCTCCATCGCCCCCGCCTTCGCCGAGGCCGTGCGCCGGATCCACAACGGCGAGTCCGTCAGCGCGCTGTTCGACGCGCTGCCGGGTCACTGAGCGCGCGGGCGCGGCGGGCGGGTTCGCGGCGGGCGGGTTCGCGCTTCAGAGGCGGTTGCGCGAGGAAAGGGCCTCTGAAGCGCGTCATAACGTGCCCGAGGTGGCCTCGGGCTGTTCCAGGGCCGCGTCCAGCGAGGGTGCCGGGGGCAGCAGCCGGGACAGGCCCGTCACCTTGAGGACGCGCAGGGTGAGCGGATGGGTGCAGACCAGGCGCAGCTCACCGCCCCGGTCGAGGACCCGGTGCCGGGCCCGGTGGAGGAGGCGCAGTCCGGAGCAGTCGAAGAACTCGACGTGCCTGAGGTCGATCACGATCCGGGC
The DNA here is from genome assembly GCF_023516595.1 of Streptomyces neyagawaensis. Taxonomy (GTDB): domain Bacteria; phylum Actinomycetota; class Actinomycetes; order Streptomycetales; family Streptomycetaceae; genus Streptomyces; species Streptomyces neyagawaensis. Next base: position 258,271 of record NZ_JAMGBG010000005.1, read on the forward strand.
GCTGGGGCGGCCGGTCAGCGCGTCCAGATGCGGGATGATCTCCACGGCCGCCGCGATGTCGATCTCGCCGTGGAGTTCGAGCACGGTGCGGCCGCGGTCCTCGCGCACGCGCAGATGGTCGGTGGCCGGAGGTGTGGGGTCGCTCGACACGACGGCATCGCCTCCAACCGGACTGTGTGAGGGCAAAACCCGTCCCCGCTCTGCAAGTTACCCCCGTCAGGGTGAATTTCAGCATGTTCGATTGACATATGTCTTTGATTTCTGCGGCCGGTTGTCCGGAATTTTGCGCACCACGGTCTACGACAGTGCCTGCCATGCCTTGGACAGGGCCTGCCGGAACTGTTCGGCCTGGTGCGCGGTGAGCTCCCGGATCATGCGTTCCTCCAGGTCACGCACCGGTTCGGCGAAGCGGGCGAGCAGCTCGCGCCCCTCGTCGGTGAGCAGGATCCGCAGCTCGCGCCGGTTGCGCGGATTGCGCTCCCGGCGCACCAGACCACGGGTCTCGAGGCTGCGCACCAGATCCGCGATGGACTGGGCGGTGACGAACGAGTCCCGGGCGAGCTGCGCCGCCGAGAGCCCGTCGTGCCGCTCCAGCACGGTCAGGGAGGTGTACTGCAGGGCCGTGATCCCGGCCGGTCGCACCAGCTCGTCCAGGTGCGAGCGGACAACCAGCTCGACCTGTTTGACCATGTAGAGCAGCGACGGGGGTGCCTTGGTGCCGACCATGGGGTCAGCGTAAGGCATTGACAGGAAACCTGTGTGTACCGAGACTGCGACCAACAGGAAACCTGTTTGTTGAAATCTTGGCGATCAAGGCTGGGGAGTGGGCAATGACGACCACCTTCGAGAGCGGACCCGGGCGGCTGTTCATCGGTGGACAGTGGCGCGATGCGGCCGACGGGGCACGGACGGACGTGATCGACCCGTCCACGGGGCAGGTGGTCACGACCGTCGCGGAAGCGGGCGCCGCCGACGTCGACGACGCCGTACGGGCCGCGCGTGAGGCCTTCGACAGCGGAGCCTGGTCCCGGCTGAGCGGCCGGGAACGCGGCCGGGTGCTCCACCGTGTCGCCCAGCTGATCCGTGAGAACGCCGACGACATCGCCGCACTGGAGAGCCAGGACGTCGGCAAGCCCATCACGCTCTGCCACGCCGTCGACGTGACGAACGCCGCCAACGACTACGAGTACTACGCCTCCCTCGCCTGGACCCTGGACGGCGGCAACCGCGACGTCCCCATGAACCGCCTCGCCTACACCAAGCGCGGTCCGATCGGCGTCGTCGGCGCGATCACCCCCTTCAACTTCCCGCTCATCCTCGCCGGCAGCAAGATCGCCCCGGCGCTGGCGGCCGGCAACACGGTCGTCCACAAGCCCGCCGAGGAGACCCCGCTCAGCGCCCTCTACATGGCGGAGCTCCTCAAGAAGGCCGGCGTCCCCGACGGTGTCTACAACGTCGTCACCGGCACGGGCCCGGTCGCCGGCGAGGCCCTGCTCCGCCACCCCGGTGTCGACAAGATCGCGTTCACCGGCTCCACCGCCGTCGGCCGGCACGCGGCGAGTGTCGCCGGTGAGGGCCTGAAGCCGGTCACGATGGAACTCGGCGGCAACGCGGCCCACATTGTCTTCGAGGACGCCGACCTCGAGAAGGCCGTCGGCGCGGTCATCAAGGGCTTCGTCTTCAACACCGGCCAGTTCTGCATGGGCGGTCCCCGTCTGCTCGTCGCCCGCCCGCTGTACGAGACCGTCGTCGGCATCCTCGCCGACGCGGTGCCCGGTGTGCCCGTCGGCGACCCCCGGCAGCCCGAGACCGTGGTCGGCCCGATGGCGGGGGAGCGGCACCTGAGGAAGGTCGAGGAGTACGTCGAGCTGGCTCGCAAGGAGGGCGCCCGCATCGTCTGCGGCGGTGAGCGCCTCGACCTGAACGGCGGCTTCTACTACAAGCCCACCGTCATCGCCGACCTCGCGAACGACTCCCGCGTCGTCCAGGAGGAGATCTTCGGCCCGGTCCTCACCGTGCAGCCCTTCGACACCGAGGACGAGGCCGTCGCCCTCGCCAACTCCACCCCGTACGGCCTCGCCTCGGGCCTGCAGACCACGGACCTGGGCCGCGCCCACCGTGTCGCCGACCGGCTGGAGGCGGGCATCGTCTGGATCAACGACTGGGCCATGCTCGACCCGGCCGTGCCCTTCGGCGGCGTGAAGTCCTCCGGTTTCGGGCGGGAGTACGGCCCCGAGGCCCTGGAGTCCTACACCAAGGTCAAGTCCGTCGTCGTCTCGCTCGACTGAGCGCCCTCCCGGGATCACCGGCGGGCTGCGGTGCTGCGGCGGCCCGCCACCGAAGAAGGAGTACACGAGCATGTCCACCACCACACGTGCCGCCGTGGTCGAGTCCGGCGGTGCGCCCTTCACCCTCTCCGAGGTCGTCCTCGACCAGCCGGGGCCGGGCGAGGCGCTGGTCCGCATGGTCGCCGCCGGGCTCTGCCACACCGACCTCGGTGTCGCCAGCGGCGCGCTGCCCTTCCCCCTGCCGGGCGTCCTGGGCCACGAGGGCGCCGGTGTCGTCGAGGCCGTCGGCCCGGGCGTCACCTCCGTCGAGCCGGGCGACCACGTCGTGCTGTCCTTCACCTCCTGCGGCGACTGCCGCAACTGCCGTGACGGGCACCCGGCGTACTGCGCCACCTGGCTGCCGCTGAACCTGATCGGTGGCCGCCGCGCCGACGGCACCAGCACCATCAGCCGCGACGGGCAGGACCTCGGCGGCCACTTCTTCGGCCAGTCGTCCTTCGCCGAGCGCGCCCTGGTCGACGAGCGCGGCCTCGTCAAGGTCGACCCCGACGTCCCGCTGGACTCCATCGCCCCGCTGGGCTGCGGCGTCCAGACCGGTGTGGGCGCCGTCTGGAACGTGCTGGAACCCGGCGCGGGCAGCACGCTCCTCGTGCTCGGCGCCGGAGCCGTCGGCCTGTCCGCCGTCATGGCCGCCGCCCTCACCCCGGCGACCACGGTCATCGCCGTCGACAAGGTCGCCGCGCGCCTGGAGCTGGCCAAGGAACTGGGCGCCACGCACACGGTGAACGCGAGCGAGGTCGCCGACATCGCCGAGGCCGTCATGGAGATCACCGGCGGCCAGGGCGTCGACGGCGCCGTGGAGACCACCGGCAGTGTCTTCGTCCTGCGCAAGGGCGTGGACTCCCTGGCCGCGCGCGGCACCCTTGTCATCGTCGGCGCCCCGCCGTTCGGCACCGAGGTCTCCCTCGACGTCAACGGCATGCTCGGCGGCAAGCGCGTCGTCGGACTCACCCTCGGCGACAACGAGATCCAGACGGCCATCCCCGTCCTCGTCCAGCTGGTGAAGGACGGCAAGCTCCCGCTGGAGCGCCTGATCAGCCGCTACAAGTTCGAGGACATCGACCGGGCGGTGGCCGACATGAGCGACGGCACCAGCATCAAGCCCGTGCTGACGTTCTGACCCGAGCCCTCCCTCCGAGCCGCGTCGTCCCCGCGTGGCTCCGGCCCGGTGGCTGACCGCGTACCCGGTCATCCGCCGGGCCGTCGAACGTCCGGGGCCCCCGCGGCGTCGGAGGAGGGAGAGCAGGTCCGGAAACGAGCAAGGGGTGGGGAATGCGCAGAGGGCTCATGGTGGCGGCGGCCGCCCTGGCCGCGCTGGCGGTGGGCTGCGGCGCCGACGGGGACGACAGTGCGGTGATCACCGGGACACCGCCCGCCACTCCGTACGACGGACCGCTGTACGTGCCGCACAAGGAGGTCGACGAGGACGGCACCGACGCGATGCGGACGGAGTCGGGCGCGGCAGGCCGGGCGCTGGAATGCGACGGTGACCTCTACTCGGGCGGCGGCGGCCCGGGCGGCTGGGGCAAGGACGACGGGGGAGAGACGCCCGAGGAGGGGCTGGAGGCGTACTTCGACATCGAGCAGCCCGACGTACCGCGGGAGGGCTACCGCCTGGAGCGCGAGGAGAAGGACCGGGCCCTCTTCTCGTACGACGTCGACGGCCGCACCAAGGTCGCCGTGATCGTCGCCAAGGACCGCGAGGGCAGCCCCGGCTGGGGCCCCGAGACCACCGCGTCCTGCGACCCCGCCGAACTGCCCGCGAGCTACACGGACTCCCAGTGGTACGAGGTCTGGACCGACGCGAGGGGCCGGCGGGTGCCGATCACCACCGTGCACAGCTCCGAGGGCGCCGAACACTGTGACTGGCAGAAGGCCCACTTCCTGTCGACCGGCCGGGATCGGGCCGACGGCAGCGCACTGTACGGCCGTGACCCCGCGGGCGTCCTCCCCGACGGGATGCTCACCTCCGCCTACGACGGCGACGTCCCCCTGCCCGAGGCGGCCCGCGACACCGGGTACCGCTACGAGGACGAGGACTGGGAGCTGTGGCTGGTCGAGGACGACCCGTCGAAGGCGTACGTCCGCACCCCGGACGGCGTCGAGCTGTGGCCCCGGGTGGCCGAGGGCCACGGCTGCGCCTGACCGGGGCTCACCGCGTCGGCGTGGGGGGGGCGTCGGCGCGGGGCGGCGGACCGGGCGGGGGCTCACCGGCTGCGGTGCAGGGCGACGAGCAGTTGCCACGACTGGTGGGCGATCTCCTCCGAGGTGGCCTCGATCCGGCCGTGCAGCCAGTCGGCGAGGACCCCCGCGAAGGTGGCGGCCACGGCTGACGCCACCAGCGGCGCGTCCGCGGCCCCCGCCAGCTCGCGCTCGCGGAGGCTGTACGCCCGCAGGTCCTGGTACAGCACCCGCCCGAGCGGGCCGCTGCCGCCGGGGGCCAGCAGGGCGCGGTACAGGGCGGTGTGCGGGGTGAGCGACGCGAAGAACTCCACCAGGGCCGCGGGGGCCCGTACCGGGTCGGGGCGGCCGCGCCAGGCGTGCAGCGCCTCCACGGCCTCCCGGACGACATCGGCGCAGGCGTCCACCGCCAGCGCCTCCAGATCGGCGTAGTGCACATAGAACGTGGCCCGGCCCACCCCCGCCCGGCGGACCAGCGCGGCCACGCTGACCTCGTCCAGGGGGCGCCGGGCGCACTCGTCGAGGAGGGCTTCCCGCAGCTTGGCCCGGGTGCGGGCGGCCCGGGGGTCCTCCGCGGTCATCCGGCGACGAGGACGGCGGCCAGGGCGAGCGCGGCGGGCAGCGCCTGCATGACGAGGATCCGGCGGTTGGCGGTGGCGGCGCCGTACACACCGGCGACCACGACGCAGCTCAGGAAGAAGATCTGGGCGCGGAACCCGGTCGGGTCGTCCGCGATCAGGCCCCACACCAGGCCCGCCGCGAGGAAGCCGTTGTAGAGGCCCTGGTTGGCCGCCATCGCCGCCGTCCGCTGCGCCATGTCCGCGTCGAACCCGTGGAATCTCATCCCCGGCGCCTTCTGCCACAGGAACATCTCCATCACCAGGATGTACAGGTGCTCCACCGCCACCAACGCAACCAGCGCACTAGCCAGGATCTCCATGCTGAACAACCTCCACAACCCACTCGGCACCCTCGCCGACTTCTTGGACAGGTGTCCACTATAGCTGGACGACTGTCCAGGAAACAAAGGGGGTGACAGAGGGGGTCCGTACGCCGGTGGGTCCGGAAGTTCGGGGTACCCGGGGAGCGTATGGGCGCCGGGGGTCCGCCCGCGTCCGGAGACCGCGCGGAGGAGAGACATGGCACTGGTACGGGCAGGACTCGTCGTGCTGGACTGCGCCGAGCCCGAGAAGCTCGCGGCGTTCTACAAGGACTTGCTCGACGCGGAGGAGACGGACGCGACCGCCAACCGCGTCGAGATCCAGGGGGCCTGCGGCACCAGGATGGCCTTCCGCCGCGACGTGAACGCGACCCCGCCGAGCTGGCCGCGCCCCGAGAACTCCCTCCAGGCCCACCTGGACTTCTACGTCGACGACCTCGACGAGGCCGAGCGGCGCATCGTCTCGCTGGGCGGCCGCCCCGTCGACACGAAGGAGCCGGCCGGGCCGTTCGAGGAGCGTGGCTACTCCGACCCGGCCGGCCACTCCTTCACCCTGCGCCGCGAACACCCCACGGCCCCCAAGCAGGGCTGACTTCCGTCGGTCTCAGGGGGCCCTTTCACTATGAGCGTCCGATCAGGTCGCGTGGTCTGGTGCCGTGCATCGCAAGGCGCCGGAAGGTCGTCGTAGCGGCGCTACTAGGGCCTTTCGGTAACGCAGCGAGGTGCGGTGCCAGACCACGCGACCCGGACGGGCATAGTGAAAGGACCCCTCAGTCCCGGCCCCCTTTCTCCGGGGCCGGCCACACACCGGTGGACCGCTCGATGGCCTTCGCGCCCGTGCGGTCCACCGCGCTGCGCACGACCGCGAAGATCGCACCCTGCACGGCCGCCGCCAGCAGGATCTCGCCCCACCCGCGATCCCGGTCCAGCGCGTCCGGCGCGTCGTCCTCGTGCCGGATCACCTTCCACGTCTTCTGGAACGCCATCGAGGCCAGCGCACCGCTCACCCAGCCGAGGGCGAATCCGACGGGCTTGTAGGCGAGGGGCAGTTTCTTCTTCTTGGACACTTGGCCTTCCTCCTTCGCGTTGCGGTCTGAAGCGTCGCCGTACGGTCGGCGTCAGGCCCGCCCCCGCGGGGGCACGACCTCGGCGGCGGGCACCGGTCCGGGCGGCGTGCCGTCGCCGAACGGGCGGCCGCCCAGATCCGCGCGGCCGTGCGGCGTGAGCCAGCCCGACAGATCCGGCCCGAGCGGCACGATGCCGGTCGGGTTGATGCCCGTGTGCACCCGGTAGTAGTGCTGCTTGATGTGGTCGAAGTCGACGGTGTCACCGAACCCGGGGGTCTGGAACAGATCACGCGCGTACGCCCACAGCACCGGCTCCTCCGCCAGCTTCCAGCGATTGCACTTGAAGTGACCGTGATAGACGGGGTCGAAACGCACCAGCGTCGTGAACAGCCGGATGTCCGCCTCCGTGATCGTCTCCCCGACCAGGTACCGCTGCCGCGCGAGCCGCTCCGACAGCGCCTCCAGCCGCCGGAACACCCGGGTGCACGCCTCCTCGTACTCCTTCTGCTCCGTGGCGAAGCCCGCCCGGTACACACCGTTGTTGACGTCCTCGTAGACCTCCGCCATCACCGCGTCGATCTCGTCGCGCCGCCCCTCCGGATACAGTTCGGGCGCCCCCGGCCGGTGCAGGGCGGTCCACTCGGTGGCGAGGTCGAGGGTGAGTTGCTGATAGTCGTTGGTGACGAGCTTCCCGCTCGGCACGTCCACGACCGCCGGGACGCTCACCCCGCCCGGGTAGTCGCTCTCCCGCGCGTCGTACGCCTCCTTCAGGAACCGGATGCCGAGCACGGGGTCGCGTCCGTCCGGGTCCAGGGTGAACCGCCAGCTGCGGTCGTCCTGGACGGGGTCGGCGATCGCCATCGACAGGGCGTCCTCCAGCCCGAGCAGCCGCCGTGAGATCACCGCCCGGCTCGCCCAGGGGCAGGCCCTGCTGACGACCAGCCGGTACCGGCCCGCCTCCACGAGCCAGCCGTCCCGGCCGTCGGCGGTGATGCGGTCCGTGAAATGGCTCGCCGACCGCTCGAACCGCTTCCGGCCGTACTCCGCGTTGCCTTCGCCGTCACTCACCGTGCTCGCCCCTCCCGATCCGCTCGCCTCGATACGTGTGTCCTGGTGCGGGTTCCCCGATTTCCGCGACCCCCACGGTGTGAGCGGGACCGGCCGGGGCAGTCGGGCACAGGTGACCGGACAGTGACGGCCACGAGGACGACGAGGCCGCCGACGAACACATCGGGCGGCGGGGGCCAGGAGGAGCTTCATGGGGCGGGAACGGCCCGGCATCGGGATACCCGGGCACGGGATGGACGGGGACGGAACGCCGGGAAGGACGACGGGCGGCGACGGAACGCCCCGGGCGGCCACGGCTGGGGGCGGCAAGGGCGGTACACCACGCCACTCGACCCGCGGGCCGGAGCGCGCCGCGGGCGAAGCGGACGGGAAGGGGATCGGCGGGCCGGAGCGCGCCGCGCGCGAAGCGGACGGGAAGGGGATCGGCGGGCCGGAGCGCGCCGCGCGCGAAGCGGACGGGGCGGGATCCGACAGGCGGGAACGCGCACCGCGCGACGCGGACAGGGCGGGATCCGACAGGCGGGAACGTGCACCGCGCGAAGCGGACGGGGCGGGGCTCGAAGCGCCGGACCACGCACCGGGCGACCCGGACGGGGCGGGGCGCCGGATGCCGGAACACGCGCCGGATCGCACGGACGGCGCAGGGCCCGACGAGCGGGAGGGGCTCGGGGACGGTGCGGCCGAGCTGTGTGAGCCGACCCCGCGGCGGGGCGGCGCGGACGGCGCCGACCGCAGGACCCGCGTCACCGTCCTGGTCGCGCTCGGCGCGAACCTCGTGATCGCCGTCGCCAAGACCATCGGCGGACTGCTCGCCGGATCCCCGGCCCTCCTCTCCGAGGCCGCGCACTCGGTGGCCGACAGCCTCAACGAGGTCTTCCTCCTCGCCGCGCTGCGCCGCAGCCGCCGCCCGGCGGACAGCCGGCACCCCTTCGGCTACGGCAAGGAACGCTTCTTCTGGTCCCTGCTCGCTGCCGTCGGCATCTTCGTCATGGGCGGCTGCTTCTCCGTCTTCCAGGGCTTCCACGCCTTGGCAGGCGGCTCGGAGGACTCCTACGACGGCTATGTCGCCGGCCTCGTCGTCCTCGGTGTCGCCCTGCTCTCCGAGGGTGCCTCCCTGCTGCGCGCCCTGCACCAGGTGCGCGCGCAGGGCGGCGCGGGCGGCCTGCGGGACCCGGCGCTGCGGACGGTCGTCGCCGAGGACGGCACCGCCGTACTGGGCGTGACCCTCGCGATCGCCGGGATGGCCCTGCACATGGTGACGGGGCAGGTGCTCTGGGAGGCGCTCGCCTCGTTCGGGATCGGAGCGCTCCTCATGTACGTGGCGTTCTGGCTCGGCCGGGACGCCCGCGAGCAGCTCATCGGGCGCGCGGCGGGCGCCGAGTCGAGCGACAAGATCCGTGCCCTGCTGGAGGCGCAGCCCGAGATCGACAGCGTCGAGGCCCTGCTCACCATGGAGCTCGGTCTGGACTCCACCCTGGTGGCCGCCCGCGTGGACCTCGTCCCCGGCCTCGACAGCGAACGGGTCGAGGAGATCGCCGTACGCATCAAGCGCTCCATCGCGCACATCGTCCCCGAGGCCGAACAGATCTTCCTTGACGTGACGGACGCCCGCGCGGCGCGGCGGGCACAGCAGGCCGAGCGGGGCGAGCGGGGCGAGCGGGGCGAGCGGGGCGAGCGGGGCGAGCGGGAAGAGCCTGGGGAGCGGGCCGCGGGGGGCGAGAAGACAGCGAAGAGCCCCGCCGCGACGGGGGAACGCGGCGGGGCCTGAGACTCGGATGCCCGGCCTCCGGGGGATCATGCGCGTCGATCCGAGGATTTTTCTCCCGCTCGACCGGGCGCCCCGGCCTCCCCTACGCGCCCGTCGCCGGCTCCAGCACGAAGACCGGTATGTCCCGGTCGGTCTTCTTCTGGTAGTCGTCGTACGGCGGGTACGCGGCGACCGCGCGCTCCCACCACTGGGCCTTCTCGTCCCCGGTGACCTCACGGGCCGTCATGTCCTGTCGGGTCGCGCCGTCCTGGAGTTCCACGTGCGGGTCGGACGTGACGTTGTGGTACCAGACGGGGTGCGTGGGCGCTCCGCCCTGCGACGCCACGACCGCGTACCGCCCGTCGTGCTCCACGCGCATCAGCGGGGTCTTGCGGATCTTGCCGCTCTTCGCGCCGCGGGTGGTGAGGATGACGACGGGCATCCCTGTGTCCAGCAGCGTCGTCCCCTCGGTGCCGCCCGAGCTCTCGTACAACTCCACCTGGTCGCGCACCCACTGCGTGGGGCTCGGCACATACTCGCCTTCAAGAGGCATGGGGCAACAGTCCCTTCCTGTCGGGTCCGGATACCGCCCCTTCTTCAACACACGCCCCCGCCGTTTTCATCCTCACCGGGTGGTCCGGGCGCGGAAACGGTTCCCGTGCCCGGACCACCCGGTGTTCAGGACGGCAGCAGCATGCGTGCCGCCAGCACCGCGATGACGGCACTCGAGACGAGCCCCGTCGCCAGCCGCCCCCGGTGCCCGGTCAGCGCGCGGCCGAGGAGGGCTCCGCCACCGGCCAGCAGCAGCTGCCAGCTCGTGGAGGCGAGGAACGCGGCGAGGACGAACACCGTCTGCTCCAGGGGGCGTACGGCCTCGGCGGCGCGGCTGCCCAGGACGAGCGCGGCGAAGTAGACGACGGTGGTGGGGTTCAGGAGGGTGATCCCGAGGAGCGCGGTGTACGCGCGTGCCGGGCCCACCGGGTCCCGCTGCTGCCGGTCGGGCAGCCGCCGGGCGCGGTACTGGCCCAGGGCCGTGATCGCGCCGCGCACCGCGAGCGCGAGGAGCACCAGGGCGGACGCCCAGCGCAACGGCTCCAGCACGGGCTGGAGGGCGACCGCGAGCGCCGTACCGCCGAGGGCGGCGAGCAGGGCGTAGAGCCCGTCGGCGGTCGCGACGCCGAGAGCGGCGCAAGCGCCGGTGCGCAGGGACGTACGGGCGGTGAGGGAGACCAGATAGGTCGCGACCGCTCCGACGGGGATGGCGATGCCATAGCCCGCGAGGAGCCCCGCGACGAGCGCGGCCGTCATGACCGGGGCGGCGTCGGTCCCCACGGTCGGCCGGACTGCTGCCGGCCCCGCACCGGACGAGCGGCGGCGGAGGTCGGCGGCAGGAGGGCATCGGTGATGTACATGGGCAGAGCTTGGGGGCGGGCGCCCCGCCCACGCAATCCAATTACGGCGCCCGGGCCGGGGACGGGCGCGCCGCCGCCGTACCGGCCCCCGCGGACGTCGAACGTCTCGTCGAGCGGGCGCCCGGCGGCTGACGGCGGTTCAGTAGGGTTCCACGGATGACCGACACCGCGCCAGGAACCCGGCAGAGCCCGGCACCCGCCCCCGACCGGCCCTTCCTCTACGTCGTCGTCTGCGCCGCGGGGATCGCCGTCGAGGTCGACAGACTCATCGCGGCGGCACAGCGACGGGGCTGGGAGGTCGGGGTCTTCGCGACCCCCGTCGCCATGGGCGGGTTCTTCGACACGGCGGCAGTCGAGGCACGGACCGGCCGCCCCATCCGCTCCGCGTGGCGCTCCCCGGGCGACCCGCGGCCCTTCCCGCCGCCGGACGCCGTCGTGGTCGCGCCCGCCACCTTCAACACCCTCAACAAGTGGGCGGCGGGCACGGCCGACACCCTCGCCCTCGGCACCCTCTGCGAGGCGTACGGCCTCGGCGTCCCCATCGCCGTCCTGCCCTGCGTCTCCGAGGCCCTGGCGGCCCACCCGGCGTACCGCGCCGGCCTGGAGCGACTGCGCGGCATGGGCGTACGGTTCGGCGACCCGTACGACGGCGAGGTCCGATCCGACGGCGTACGCCCCGAGTTCCGGTGGGAGCGGGCGCTGGACCTGCTGGCGACGGAGGACCCCCGCGTTCAACCGAACGGTTGAACCGATCATCGGCCTTCGGACGACGCGCGGCATCCTCACCCGGCCGCAGACTGACGGCGCCGCCCCGGCGGCACGCCGAACGTCTCAGAGCCGCGGAAAGGACCGTACCCCCCATGGCCAGCAATCTCAGCCGACGACGCATCCTCACCACCTCGGCGGGTGCCGCGCTCGGCGGACTCGCCGTCGGCGGCACCGCACGGGCCGCGGCCCCGGGGACGGTGTCGAGCCGCTCCGCGGCGGCCCGCGGCGAGGAGACCCGGTCGCTCGACGAGCTGTACCGCGCCGCCGTCGCCGAGGGGGGCCGGCTCGTCATCTACGCGGGCGGCGACACCGCCACCCAGCAGAACGGCATGGCCACGGCGTTCCGCGCCCGTTTCCCCGACATCGACCTCACGGTCGTCGTGGACTACAGCAAGTACCACGACGTCCGCGTCGACAACCAGCTCGCCACCGGCACCCTGGTCCCCGACGTCGTCCAGCTCCAGACCCTCCAGGACTTCACCCGCTGGAAGCACCTCGGCGCACTGCTGCCGTACCGGCCCGCCGGGCTCTCGAAGGTGTACCGGCCCTTCCGTGACCCGGACGGCGCGTGGACGGCCGTGTCGGTCATCGGCTTCAGCTACCTGTACGACGTGGCCGCGGTCGGCGCCGAGGCACCCAAGTCGCCCTATGAGCTGGTCGATCCACGCTGGAAGGGCCGCATCGCGTCGTCCTACCCGCACGACGACGACGCGGTGCTCTACCTCTTCTCCCTCTACCAGCAGGCGTACGGCTGGGACTGGATCGCGAAGTTCGCCGCGCAGCAGCCGCAGTTCAACCGGGGCTCGCATTCCCCGGGCGTCGCCGTCAACGCCGGGCAGAAGGCCATCGGCGTCGGCGGCTCCGGCTCACTGACCGCCCCCGCGAGCGCCCCCACCCGCTGGGCCGTGGCCGACGGGCATCCCTTCATGGCCTGGGGCCAGCGTGCCGCGATCCTGCGCAGGGCCGCCCACCCGACCGCCGCCAAGCTGTACCTCAACTGGTCGCTGTCCACCGAGCGCCAGCAGGGCTCCTACAACGGCTGGTCCGTCCGCACGGACGTCACCCCGGCCGGCGGGCTCAAGCCCGTCTGGGAGTACGACAACGCGCATGTCGACGGGTTCCCCCGCTTCATGGAGGACCGCGCGAACGTCGAACGGCTGAAGCAGACGTTCGCCCTCTACTTCGGCGAGGTCAAGGGCGACCCCACGCCGGGGTCCCTGGGTCTGCACCCCGGTCGGTGACCGACTGACTCACAACAGCGGGCACGGCGTCATCCTTCACTACGGTCACACGGGTAACTCCCTACACTCGGCTGGTCGCCCGCCAGTCCGGACCGTCGCGGAGGAGACCACCGCCGTGCCCGCCATCGCCGCCCCCGCCGCCGCGCGCCTGCGTCCGCTGTCGCCAGGACGACTGCCCGACCTGGCGTTCCTGACCGTCGTCATCGGCGGTCTGATCCGGCTCGTCGACCTCAACTCCGCGCTGTGCTGGATCGTCGTGCCCCCGACCGTGCTGCTCGCGGTCGGGTACGTGGGCGGACTGGCCCTCTGGGGGCGGCTGGGGCGGCGGGGCAGACCCGTCTGGCTGGGCACACTGCTGGGCCTGTGGTGCTGGATCTCCTGGGCCGTCCCCGCCGAGCTGGGCAGCGGCTACACCTGGCTCGCGGTCCCGCTCGCGATCCTCGCGCTCAGGATGTTCGGCGAGCGGGCGGCCCTGGCGGCGGTCGGCGTGATCACGGCCCTGGTCGTCCTGTTCGTGGCCCGCGCCACCGGCACCCTCGACATCGAACGGGTCGCGCCGCCGGCCGCCGCGGTCTGGGCGACCGTCGCCCTCTACGGGCGCCAGCAGCGGATCCTCGGCGAACTGCGCGGCACCCGTGAGGAGTTGGCGCGTGGCCAGCGCGAGGCCGGTCGGCTCGCCGAACGCGCCCGGATCGCCCGCGATCTGCACGACACGCTCGCCCAGGAACTCGCCGGCAGCCGCATGCTCCTCCAGGCCGCCGACCGCGACTGGGACCGCCGCCCCGACCTCGCCAGGACCCAGGTCAGGGCGGTCGCCGACGCGCTCGGCGCCCACCTCGCCGAGACCCGCACCATCATCCGCGACCTCACCCCGCCCGCCCTGGAGCACGACGACCTCGGGACCGCGCTGCGCTCCCTGTGCGCCCGCCGCACCAGCACACCGGCCCACGTGGTGTTCCGCGCCGAGGGCCGCCCGGCCGCCCTGACCGCCGAGCGGGCCGCCGCCCTGCTCCGTGTCGCCCAGGGCCTGGTGGCCAACGCCTGCGAACACGCCCGCGCCCGCCATGTGTGGGTCACCCTCGACCACCGCGAACAGACCACGGTCACCGTCGAGGTACGGGACGACGGCGTCGGCTTCGACACCGAGACGGCGCCCGCCCGCCGCGGGGACCGGGGCCACGGGCTGAGCGCGGGCCGGGAACGCCTCGGCGCCCTCGGTGGATCGCTCACCCTCGACAGCGCTCCGGGACGCGGCACCCTCGCCCGCGCCACCCTCCCCGTCGGCACCCCCGCTCTGGCCGGCCGGGCGGGCAGGGCGGGCGGCCGGTGAACGACAGCCGTGCCCCGCTCCGCGTCCTGATCGTCGACGACCACACCGTCGTACGGGCCGGGCTGCGCGCCCTCCTCTCCGGCGAGCCCGGCTTCGACGTGGTCGGTGAGACGGGTGACGGCGCCGAAGCCGTCCGCCTCGCGGCCCGGCTCAGCCCCGACGTCGTCCTGATGGACCTCCGCCTGACGCTCGACACCGACCCGGGCGACCGGCTGAACGGACTCGACGCGACCCGTCGCATCGTCGCCGGCACCCCGCAGACCCACGTGGTCGTCCTCACGAGCTACAGCGGCCAGGGCGATGTCGTCCGCGCGTTGGAGGCGGGCGCCCGCGGCTACATCCTCAAGGCGGGCCCGCCCGAGGAACTGTTCCGTGCGGTGCGCGCCGCCGCGGCGGGCGGGATGGGCCTCGCCCCTGAGGTGGCGGGACACCTCGCCGGTCCCCTGGCCGATCCGGGGACCGTCCTCAGCGAACGGGAGATCCAGGTCGTGCGGCTGCTGGCGCGAGGCGGCAGTAACCGCTCCATCGCCGCCTCCCTGCACCTCACCGAGGCCACGGTCAAGACCCACCTGGTCCGCATCTACCGCAAGCTGGGCACGGAGAACCGGGCGAGCACGGTGTCGGAGGCCGTCCGGCGGGGGCTGCTGGAACTCGGCTGACCTGCTGGAACTCGGCTGGCCCGCCATCCGGCCCCGGCGGGACAGCACACCCCGCAGCCGCGGCGGGACGGCACGCCGCCCGCTGTACGGCGCCCGACGCGGACCCGCGGTGCCGGCCGTCGTCAGGGGGCGCCCGCCGGTTCGAATTCCGTGCCGCACGGGCCCGCGCCCTCGCTCTCCGGCAGCGCGACGGGCTCCCCGCTCATCGTCAGCGTCTCGTAGTACCGCCCGATGCGTTCGGTGGACCGGCCGACGTAGTGGCCGATGAAGGAGCGCCGGAAACGGTCGGTGGTGCGGTTGGGCTGTGAGCCGTGCACCAGGCTGCCGTTGAAGAACAGCACGTCACCCGGCGCCATGTCGACGGGCACGGGGGTGAGTCCGGGCGGCGGCGGAACGTACTCGCGGACGAAGGACAGCTCCTCGTCGGCCTCCTCCGGGCAGAACAGGTCCATGCGGTGCGTCCCCGGCACGACCTCCAGGCCGCCGTTCTCGCGGTCGATCACATCGCAGGCGATCCACGCGGCCACACAGGTGCCGGGCTCCACCCGCAGATAGAAGTTGTCCTGGTGCAGCGCCTGCCCCCGGGCGCCCGGCGGCTTGAAGTAGAACATGCTCTGCGCGGCCAGGACCTCCTCCCCGAGCAACTCCTCCAGGACCTCCCGCAGCCGCGCGTCGAGGAGCACCCGCAGGGACAGGTCGTCGATGCGGTGGGGATGCATCACCCGGGGGTGGGTGTGCAGCGGGTCGGCCGGGGCGTCAGGCGTAGGCGGGCGGGGCTGGAAGTGCCCCGGGATCGGGCCGCCCGCCTGGAGCGCCGTGAACCGCTCGCACAGCCGATCGATCTCGGTGGGGGAGAACAGGCCCCGCACCACCAGATAGCCGTTCTCCTCGAAGTCGGTCTTGCCTGTGACTGCCATCCGAGCGTCCCTTCCCTTCGGTGTCCGCTGTGCTTCACGCTAGGTCGAAGCGCCTTTCGGGAGGATGCCTGTGCGTGCTGACGACTTGTCCGGGACCGCTGCGCCCGCGGATCCGTCGCCGCCGCCGGGCCAGGTGATCATCGGCCGTTTCGACCAGCGCCCGCCCTACGCCGTCAACCGGCCGGACGGCGCCGACAGCTGGCTGTTCACCTGGACCACGGGCGGCGGGGGAGTCGTCCGGCAGGGCGCCGCCGGGACCCTCGCGCACCCGTGCGACCTGGTCGTCCTCGGGCCCGGCGTGCCCCAGCACTACGCGGTCGGACCCGGCGCCGCGCACTGGGCGTTCTGGTGGGTGCACTGCCAGCCGAGGGCGTCCTGGGCGGCGTGGCTGCGGCCGTACGAGATCGGCGACCGGGTGTACGCCGTGACCCCGGCGCCCGACGGCAGCCGCGACCGCGTCGACTCCGCCTTCCGTCGGATGCTCGCCGACGCCCGCTGGACGGGGGAGGGCACGCCCCCGCCGTCCGACGGCGCCCCGGTGGACGGCGAGGTCGCGGTGGCGCACGGCACCGCGGCCCGTGAGCTCGCCCTGTGCTCGCTGGAGGAGGTCGTGCTGCTCACCGCGGCCCGCGCGGAACCCCACCGGTCGGACACCGACCCGAGGGTCCGGCGCGCGCAGGACCTGATCACCGCGGATCCCGGCGCCCCGCACACCGTCCGCTCCCTCGCCGAGCGGGTCGCGCTCTCCCCGTCGCGGTTCGCCCATCTCTTCACCGAGCAGGTCGGCCACTCCCCGATGCGCGCACTGCTGCACGCCCGTCTGCTGCACGCCGCGCGGCTCCTGGAGGCCACCGAACTGCCCGTGGAGCGGGTGGCCACGGCCTCCGGGTTCGGCAGTCCGTTCCACTTCAGCCGGGTGTTCCGGCAGCGCTACGGGGTGCCGCCGGGCGCGTACCGGCAGACGCTCAGGGACGGCGGCTGAGCGGCGACCGGCCGCGTCGGCCCCTTCGGTCCGGCCGGCCGGCGCCGTACGGGCCCGGTCAGCCGCCGAAGACGCGCAGCGACAGCCACAGCGCCACCACGGCCGAACCCAGTGCCGCCGGGACGGTGAGCAGCCCCAGCCGGGTGAACTCGCCGAGGTCCACATCGTGGTCGTGGTGGTGCACGATGCGCCGCCACAGCAGGGTCGCCAGCGACCCGGCGTAGGTGAGGTTGGGGCCGATGTTGACGCCGAGGAGGACGGCGAGGACGGCGCCCGTGCCGAGCGGCGCCGCCAGCGGCACCAGGACGAGGACGGCCGGCAGGTTGTTGATGACGTTGGCGATCAGCGCGGCCAGCGCGGCGACCCCCAGCAGGGCCAGAAGGCCCGAACCGGACGGCATCACCCGGCCCAGCGCGTCGGCGAGGCCGTTGTCCACCACTGCCCGCACCACGATGCCCAGGGCCAGCACGAACGCGAGGAAGGGGAGGGAGATGGAGTGGAACAGCGCCACCGGGGTGGTGCTGCGCCGCACCAGCGCCCGCACCGACAGCACCAGCGCACCGGCCAGCGCCGCCCACGCCGGCTCGATGCCGAGCGCCGACGTCACCACGAACCCGGCGAGCGTGCACAGGACGGTGACCAGCGCGAACATCGGCATCTGCGGCCGCTCGACGGTCTCCTCCACCGGCGTCGCCATGCGGAGGTCGTCCGCGAAGAACCGCCGGAACACCACGTACTCGGCGGCCACCGCGACCGCCCAGGGCGCCGCCATCAGCAGCGCGAACCGGGTGAAGGTGAGCCCGCCCGCGGTGAACGCCAGCAGGTTGGTCAGGTTGGAGACAGGCAGCAGCAGCGACGCCGTGTTCGACAGGTGCGCGGTCGCGTACACATGCGGCTTGGGGCGGGCGCCCAGCCGGGCGACGGTCGCGAACACCACCGGTGTGAGCAGCACGATCGTCGCGTCCAAACTCAGGACCGCCGTGATCCCGGAGGCCAGCACGAACGTCGAGCCCAGCAGCCGCTGGGGGCGCCCCGCCGAGGCCCGCGCCATCCAGGCTCCGCACGCCTTGAACAGCCCCTCGTCGTCGCACAGCTTGGCCAGCACGAGCACGGCGGCGAGGAACCCGAGCACCGGGCCGAGCAGTTCGGCCTCGTCACGCGCGTGGTCGAGAGAGACGGCGCCGGTGGCGACCGCGATCCCGGCCGCCGGTACGGCGACGACGGCCTCCGGCAGCCCGAACGGACGGGCGACCGCGGCGCCGAGTACCACGATGAGAAGGAAGACGGAGAGGACCTCGGCGAGGGCGGTGTTCACAAAAGGACTTTCGGGACTTCGGTGGCACGGCGACTGACGAACATTACCGCCGTGGACGAGCGCACGACGAACGGGCGTACGGCTCCCACGGGCGCTCCGGAAGACGGGCCGGGCGGCTGCCCCGACGGAAAAGCGCAGGTCGGACGCGCCCGGTTCCTCCGGCTGTGCCGGACCCTCGTGGGACCGACGTCACTCCTCCGACAGGGTCAGCTCCGCCCAGATCGTCTTGCCGTCCTCGGTGTGCCGGCTGCCCCACCGCTGGGTGAGCTGGGCTACCAGCAGCAGTCCGCGGCCGCCCTCGTCGAAGGTCTTCGCCCGGCGCAGATGGGGGGCGGTGCCGCTGCCGTCGGAGACCTCGCAGATGAGGGTGGTCTCGTCGTGGATCAGGCGCAGCTGGATCGGTGGGGCGCCGTGCCGGATGGCGTTGGTGACCAGCTCGCTCACCACCAGCTCCGCCGTGAACGCGGCCTCGCTGATGCCCCACAGCGCCATCTGCGTGAGTACGTACTGCCGGGTGCGGGCGACGAACGCCGGGTCGGCCGGGACCGACCAGGTCGCGACCTGGGTGGGCCTCAGCCCCCTCGTGCGGCCCAGGAGCAGCGCCACGTCGTCGGGGGCGCCGCCCGCGGGGAGCAGCGACTGGACGACCTCACGGCAGATGTCGTCCAGCGGCCCCTTGCGGCCGGAGAGCGCGTCGGCGAGCAGTTCCTGGCCGGCGTCGATGTCGCGGTCCCGGGTCTCGATCAGCCCGTCGGTGTAGAGGGCGATGACGGTGCCTTCGGGCAGTTCGAGTTCGGCGGACTCGAAGGGCAGTCCGCCGAGGCCGAGGGGCTGCCCCGACGGCACGTGCACCTCCATCGGCCGCCCGTCCGGGTCCAGCACCACCGGCGGCGGATGGCCGGCGCGGGCGAACGTGCAACGCCGGGTCACCGGGTCGTAGACGACGTACAGACAGGTGGCTCCCACCTCACCGGTCACGCCCTCGCTGCCGGCCTCCGCGGAGAGCCGGACGACGAGGTCGTCGAGGTGGGTCAGCAGTTCGTCCGGGGCGAGGTCGACGTCGGCGAGCGTGCGGACGGCGGTGCGCAGCCGACCCATGGTGGCGGAGGCCTGGACGCCGTGCCCGACGACGTCGCCGACGACCATCGCGACCCGCATCCCCGACATCGGGATCACGTCGAACCAGTCGCCGCCCACTCCGGCCTGCGCGGCCGGAAGGTACCGCGAGGCGGCCTCCAGGGCCGGCATGCGCGGCAGGGACCGGGGGAGGAGGCTGCGCTGGAGGGCGAGGGCGGTCTCCCGCTCGCGGGAGTAGCGGCGGGCGTTGTCGATGCAGACGGCCGCCCGCGCCGTGACCTCCTCGGCCAGCAGCTCGTCGTCCGGGGTGAAGGGGTCGAGGCGTCTGAAGCGGGTCAGGACGGCCACGCCGAGCGTCGTGCCGCGGGCCCGGATCGGCACCGACATGGTGGTGTGGACGCCCAGTTCCTTGACCCGCGCACTGCGCAGGGGGTCCCAGGCGAGCCAGTCCACGAGCGTGTTGGCGGGGTCGGTCGCCACGATCGTGTGCCCCACCGACAGTGAGGCCGCCTGCGGCGAGGTGGCCGGGTAGACGTCGGTCCGGCCTATCTCGACGACGGCCTCGGGGCTGCCGGGGGTGATCGACTGGTGGGCGGCGCGGCGCAGGGTGAAGGGCGCGGACAGGGGGCCCTCGTGCGGTTCGTCGCCGTGGTCCAGGGACTGCATGAGGTCGACGCTGACGAAGTCGGCGAGGGCCGGGACACACACGTCGGCCAGCTCCTGGGCGGTGCGCCGGACGTCGAGGGTGGTGCCGATGCGGATGCTCGCCTCGTTGACCAGCTGCAGCCGCTGACGGGCCAGGTACTGCTCGGTGATGTCGTGCCCGGTGACACAGACGCCGATCGGCCGGCCGGTGTCGTCGCACAGCGGGGCGATCGCCGCCGACCAGGCATGGGCGCGGTTCTCGTCGGCGGCCCTGAGGAACGTCTGCACGTCCTTGCGCCGGCCCCGCGCGAGCACCTCGCGCAGGTCCTCCTCCAGCTTCTCGCCCTGCCGGCCGCCCACGATCTCCGACATGTGCAGTCCCCGGAGCTTCCTCTCGGGGATGCCGACCGCGTCGGCCATCACGTCGTTGATGCCGCGCAGACGCAGGCGGTCGTCGAACACCGCCATCGCGCACGGCGACTGGACCATGACCGCCGCGGCGAGCGGATCGTCGCGGACCAGCGGGCCGGGGTCGTCCAGCGGGCACAGAACCAGCCAGCCGCCGCTGCCGTCGCCGTCCTTCGGTCCGCGCTGGTGGGCGAGGAGCCACACCGTCACCGTGTGTCCGTCGCGGTGACGCAGCGCGAGCGTGCCGCTCCAGCTGAGGCTGCCCGGCGGGGGTGGCACATAGGACGCCTCCGGGGCCAGCAGCTCGGCGGCGGGCCGTCCGACGACCTCCGCCGCGGGCCGGCCCAGCAGGCGTCCAGCTCCTTCGTTCCACTCGACGACGCGGCCTTCGCGGTCCAGGACCGCCCGCGCCGTGGCGGCACCGTCCAGGGCATACGCAGGTTCGTCACCGTGCGTTACCTTGCGGGTCCTCATCGTCGCGAGTTCCATTCCGCCGGACCGAACGGGCTTACGGGTGAATTCAAGCCTATGTGCTCCGATACGAAAGGGGACTCGAAACCGCATTCTGCGGGGGCTGTAGCGCTGTCACGGGCGCGAGGGGCCTGCGGGACCCCTGGCGCCCCTGGTGGAATCCGCCGGATTCTGTTCGGTCGCGATCGGCCGCGATCGGTTGTGATGCCCTGCGGGGCCCCGTCGCCCTTGGTGCTACGGGGCTGAGGGGAGGCTCCGCCGCCGAGGGCGGCACGGTTGGCTCCGGCCCGGCGGATCCGTCCGTTCCGTTTGAACGGCGGATCCGTCCGTTCCGTTTGCGGTGGGAAAACCCGTCCTGTCCGGACCGTTGACGGGCTGTCATGTCTCGAACAGCATGGCCATCGTCCGCATCTGGGAGCGCTCCCACGCCACGTGTCACCGCTGTGCGCCCCCACCTCCTCCGAGGAGCCCAGACGTGAAACGACGTAGAACCACCCTGCTCGCCCTGACGACCCTGCTCGCGGCGACACTGACCGCGCTGCCCGCCGGGTCCGCCCAGGCCGAGGAGGTCGAACAGGTCAAGAACGGCACGTTCGACACCACCACCGCCCCGTGGTGGACCACCGGCAACGTCACCGCGGCCCTCACCGACGGCCGCCTGTGCGCCGAGATACCCGGCGGCACCCCCAACCGCTGGGACGCCGCCGTCGGCCAGAACGACGTCACCCTGGTCAAGGGCGAGTCCTACCGGTTCAGCTTCTCCGCCTCCGGTGTCCCCCAGGGCAAGGTCCTGCGGGCGATCGTCGGCCTCCAGGTCGCGCCGTACGACACCTACTTCGAGGTGAGCCCGCAGCTGAACGTCTCGGGCGACCGGTACTCGTACACCTTCAACTCACCCGTCGACACCGCGCAGGCGCAGGTCGGCTTCCAGGTGGGCGGCAACGCCGACCCGTTCACCTTCTGCATGGACGACGTGTCCCTGCTCGGCGGGGTGCCGCCGGAGGTCTACGAGCCCGACACCGGACCACGGGTACGCGTCAACCAGGTCGCCTATCTGCCCGCCGGGCCGAAGAACGCCACCCTCGTCACCGAGGCCACCGCGAAACTGCCGTGGCAACTCAAGAACGCCTCGGGTTCCGTGGTCGCCCGCGGCTCCACCCGCCCGCGCGGTGTGGACGCCTCCTCGGGGCAGAACGTCCACTCCATCGACTTCGGCTCCTACCACAAGCGCGGTACCGGCTTCACCCTGGTCGTCGACGGCGAGACCAGCCGCCCCTTCGACATCGACCCGAGCGCCTACCGCAGGCTCCGGCTCGACTCGCTGAAGTACTACTACACCCAGCGCAGCGGCATCGCGATCCGCGACGACCTGCGCCCCGGCTACGGCCGCGCCGCCGGACACCTCAACGCCGCCCCCAACAAGGGCGACGACGACGTGCCCTGCCAGCCCGGCGTCTGCGACTACACCCTCGACGTCACCGGCGGCTGGTACGACGCCGGCGACCACGGCAAGTACGTCGTCAACGGCGGCATCTCCACCTGGGAGGTGCTGAGCACGTACGAGCGTTCCCTGTACGCCCGCACCGGGCGGACCCACAAGCTGGGCGACGGCTCGCTGGACATTCCCGAGAGCGGCAACAAGGTCCCCGACCTGCTCGACGAGGTCCGCTGGGAGCTGGACTTCCTGCTGAAGATGCAGGTGCCGCAGGGCAAGCCGCTCGCCGGCATGGCCCACCACAAGATCCACGACGAGCAGTGGACCGGTCTGCCGCTGATGCCGGCCGACGACCCGCAGAAGCGTGAACTGCACCCGCCGAGCACGGCGGCCACCCTGAACCTCGCGGCCACCGCCGCCCAGGCGGCCCGCCTCTACCGCCCCTTCGACCGCGCCTACGCGGCGAAGAACCTCGCCGCCGCCCGCACCGCATGGGAGGCCGCCCGGGCGCACCCCGAGATGTACGCCTCCGAGAGTGACGGCACCGGCGGCGGCACCTACGCCGACAACAACGTCGCCGACGAGTTCTACTGGGCTGCCGCCCAGCTGTACCTCACCACCGGCGAGAAGAAGTACGCCGACTTCGTCCTCGGCTCGCCGGTGCACACGGCCGACATCTTCGGGCCCATCGGCTTCGACTGGGCGAGGACGGCCGCCGCCGGGCGCCTCGACCTCGCGCTCGTTCCGAACAAGCTGCCCGGCAGGGACAAGGTCCGCCAGTCCGTGATCAAGGGCGCCGACCGCTACCTGGCGACGCTCCAGGACCATCCGTACGGCATGCCCTACGCCCCCGACAAGAACCTCTACGACTGGGGATCCAACCACCAGATCCTCAACAACGCGGTCGTCATCGCCTCCGCGTACGACCTCACCGGCGCGTCGAAGTACCGCGAGGGCGCGCTCCAGAGCATGGACTACCTCTTCGGCCGCAACGCCCTGAACATCTCGTACGTCACCGGATACGGCGAGGTCAACGCCCACAACCAGCACGCCCGGTGGTACGCCCACCAGCTGGACCCGACCCAGCCGAACCCGCCCGCGGGCACCCTCGCGGGCGGCGCCAACTCGGGGATCCAGGACCCCTTCGCGCAGGGCAAACTCCAGGGCTGCGTCGGTCAGTTCTGCTACATCGACGACATCCAGTCCTGGTCGACCAACGAGCACACGATCAACTGGAACGCGGCGCTGGCCCGCATGGCCTCGTTCGTGGCGGACCAGACCTGAGTCCCTGACCTGATCCCGGGCGGGCGGCACCCCGGCCAGGGGTGCCGCCCGCTTCTTTTCGGTACCGCATCGCACCTCCGGTGACCTGGGAATATTTACGGGTAAGTACCCGCGCGGTACCGTTGGCGCATGCCAGCTCTGAATGTGGAGTTCAGCGACCGCGAGCTAGAGGACCTGCGGCAGATAGCCAAGGAACGCGGTACGTCGATGAAGGCGCTCGTGCGGGAGGCGGCCGCGGCCGACATCGTGCGACACCGGGCGCTGAAGGAGGGGGCCGAGGCCTTCCGGCAATTCTTCACCGCGCACGCCGACGAGTTCGCCGCCGCCTTCCCCGAGGACGAACCCGTCGCGCGCACCGTCGAGGGACGGGCCGTCTGACCGATGGCTCCCGTCATCCACATCGACGTGCCCTGGCTGCTCCAGCGGCACGAAGAGGTCCTCCCCGAGCAGCCCACGATCAACGACTTCTCCGCCCTCGTCGCCGCCGTGGCCCGGCACCGGGTCGACCCGCCACGCCTCGGGGTCGACTCGGACCCGGCCTGGCGGGCCGCCGCGCTGCTGCACACCCTGGCGGTGCTCAAGCCCTTGCCGGCCGCCAACGCGCGGTTCGCCTGCGCCACGGCCGTCGCGTACATGTTCGTCAGCGGTGTCGGCATCAACCCGCCCTACGGTGCCCTCGTGGACCTCGCCCGGGATCTGATCTCCGGGAAGACGGATGTGTACGGGGCGGCGGACTGCCTCCGCTCCTGGCAGATCTGACGCGGAACGCCGGGGCCGCCGACCGAGGGCGGGAGGAACAAGGTCGGCGGCCCGTTTCGCGCGGGAGAGCCGCCGTTCCGCGCGTGGCCCAAGCGAGTCGGCCGTTTTCAGTCAACAACCAACCCTCCTCGCACCGGGAGAGTGCGTAGGCCACCGAGGCGTGCGCGCGGTTCACACGGGGCGCTTGAACCACGAATCCACCATGGAACCGGAAGGGTTCGTTCTGCGAATCGGAGTGCTGTGTTCCGGTCACCTGACCTGCTTTTAGTGATGCAGATGTTGCCCAAGTGCCTTGTTAGCCACGAGTAACTTGTGCAAGGGTGACCTTCCTGCGCATGGGCAAGGGCCCGGCCTGAAAGGCCAATTGGGTTTTCGGGTCACCGAAGAGTCCAAAAGGCTCAAGGTCGACGGCCATCGTGCGGCTCAGTCCCCGGCCGCTTTCCAGGCGCCCGCCAAAAGGTACGCACCAATCCAGGGCCCTTTTCGGCGGTCACAACTCCGTGTGCCATCTTGTGCCTTGGAAGGAACCCGCTCTGTGCACACCCCCCACCCTCCCCGCCCTGCCTTCGCGCCCGCACCGGGACCGGTCCCCGGGGAGTCCGACGAGACTCTCGCCGCCCGGCTGCGAGGCTGGCCGGAAGGCGGCACCGGCGATCCCGCCGCCCTGTTGATGGCACGGCACTGGCAGCCGACGTACGACTACGCCGTCATCTGCCTCGCCTCGGGGTCCAGTGTCGCCTCGATGGTCACCGCGACCGCCTTCCATCGGGTGTTCGACGGGCTGATGCGGGGCGAGTCGGGCGTCGCGCTGCGGCCCAGGCTGCTCGTGGCCGCGCGGGACACCGTCAAGGAGTGGTCCGCCGAGGAAGGCGTCTCCGGTGTTCTGCCGGACCTCCGGAAACCCGCCGGAGGCCGCGGTATGCGGGCGGCGAAGTCCATGACGCCCGAAAATCGCAAGCTCGTCGAGCGGTCTTTCCAGGCTCTCCCGGCCGTCGCCCAGTGCCTGTTGTGGCACACCGAGGTAGAAGCCGAAACGATAACCATACCCACTGGTCTGCTCGGGCTGGACGCCGACAGCGCGACCGCCACGCTGGAGCAGGCGCGCGAGAAATTCCGCGAGGGCTGTGTGCGCGCCCACCGGGAACTCGCGCCCTCCAAGGACTGCCGCTTCTACAACCGCCTGCTGGACGTGCCGATTCGCCGCGGCGGTGCCCTGCTCCCCGATGTGCAGCAGCATCTGCTGGAGTGCCGCTACTGCCGTTACGCGGCGGAGCAGCTCAGTCATTTCGAGGGCGGACTCGGCGGGGTCATCGCCGAGGCCGTGCTCGGCTGGGGCGCGCGGCGCTATCTCGACTCCCGGCCCGGCCGGATGCCGTTCAAGGGCAATTCGAGACGTTCCGGCGGCGGTGGCAAGCACCGTCTGCTCTCCCAGATCCCCACCCAGCGCCGCCGGATCACCGCCGGGGCACGCTCCCCCCGCGCCCTGCTCACCGTCGGTGTCTCCTCCGGCGCGCTGCTCGCCGCGATCCTCGGGGCCGCCCTGCTGTCCGACGACGGCAGCGGTGCGGACCCCGCCGCGTCCACCAGCGCCGGCGGCGGTGCCGCCACGGCGCCCGACACCGGCGACGAGAGCGGCACCAGCGCCTCGCCGACGCCGCCCGCGAAGGCCGGCCGTCCCACGGCACCCCAGCAGACCCGGCTGCGCAACCAGGCCGCCGACCTGTGCCTCGACATCCAGGGCGGCAAGGCCGTGAAGGGCGCCTCCACGGAACTCGCCGTGTGCTCCTCCGACTGGACCCAGAAGTGGTCCTACGAGGAGGACGGGCTGCTGCGCAGTGTCGCCAACCCGGAGCTGTGCCTGGACTCCCAGGTGGACGCCGGTGTCGTCGTGCTCGGCACCTGCGCCGACGAGGACTCCCGGCGCGGCGAGGACGTGCGCTACGACTTCAGCGCGCAGGGGGAGTTGCTGCCCCGGTGGGGCGAGGGGCTGGCCGTCGCCCCGACCGAGTCCGAGGCCAAGGCCGATGTCGTGGTGAAGGGCCGGGACAACTCCACCATCCAGCGCTGGCTCACGGACGGCGTCACCGCCAGCCCCGAGTCGCTCTCCGTCTCCGGCTCCGAGGCGCCCACCGCCGAGACCGAGCCGGTCACCAAGGAGCCGGAGGTGAAGGCACCGGCGCCGGATGTGCGGAAGTCGGACGAGCCCGAGCCCGACGTCTCCCCGGACGCCGAGCAGAACGGCTCGATCATGTCCATCGGCGACGACACCCCGACCGAACCGGAAGCGGACTCCGACACCCCGCCGTCCCTCACCACGCTGCGTCTGCCGAATCTGCCGAACCTGCTGCCGGGGGTACTGCCGGGTGCCGACGCCTAGGAAGAGGCGGCGCGACGCGTGGCTGTGACCCGCGCGTTCGGTCATGACCGGGGCGCCGCATCCGCGGCGCCCGCGCCGCGGGTGAGCAGGTCGGCGACGCGGGCGATCATCCGGCTCTCCTCGCCGTCGCGGGCGGTCGTCGGGTGGTACACGAGCACGAAGCCGCGCCGCTGGTCGCGGGTGGAGAACGCGGCGTTCTTGTAGCCGTAGGTCTCACCGGTCTTGCCCCAGAACGTGACGCCGTTGACGGTGGCCTGCTGCAGACCGGTGCTGTAGCGGGCCGGGGAGCCGTCCAGCATGCGCACGTCGTCCGGGGGGAGGGTGAACATCAGCCGAAGCAGCTCAGGGGGGAGCAGGTCGCCGGAGAACAGTGCCGCGAGCATCCGGTCGAGGTCCCTCGTGGTGGAGACCATGTCGCCCTCGCCGCGGCTGGACGACTGATCGTAGGTGGTGATGTCCCGCAGGGTGCCGTCGGTCATGCGGAGATAGCCGTGCACGTGCCGGCCGTGGATACGCGGGTCGTCGCCCGGCACGACGGTGTGCGTCAGATCCAGCGGACGCAGGAGCCGGGACTCGACGGCCTTCCCGTAGGGGCGGCCGGTCACCTCGTCGATGATGAGTGCGGCCAGTACGTAGTTGATGCCGCGGTACTCCTGCCGGGTGCCCGGGGCGAACTTCAGCGGCCCGTGCGTCGCCGTCGCCACCCACTCGTGCGGCGTCCAGTGGTCGAAGCGGTGCCGGAACACCTCCTCCGCTGTCCTCGGCTCCGGGGTGCCGACATGGTCGGGCAGTCCACTGGTGTGGTTCAACAGGTGCGCCACCGTGACAGGCGCGAAGCGGCGCGGCAGCAGCCCCGGCAGGACGCGCCGCACCGGCACGTCCAGGGCGACCCGGCCCTCCGCCACCAACTGCAGTACCACGGTGGCGACGAACGCTTTGGTGATGCTGCCGATCCGGACCCTGTCGTACGCCGTCACACGCCGTCGCGTGCGGCGGTCGGCCACCCCCGAGGTGCCGTACCAACGGCCGGCCGTGCCGCCGACCCGTAACTGGGCCGCGGTCGACGGAGGGTGTTCCAGGTCGTCGACAGCAGCCTGCAGCGCCACGGGATCCAACGGCGGGAGCGGCGAGGACGAGGCATGGGCGCGGCCCGCGGGCAGCACCGAGGCGGCGGCCAGAGCGACCGTCCCCCACAGGCTGACGCCCCCAAAGGCCCTGCGTGACATACGAATCGAGGTCATGCCCTCACACTGCCGGACGGCCACCCGCCCACGCATCGGGGTCCGCCCCGGAGAGATCCCTGATCACAGGGGGTTCACGCGGGCCCCGGTTCAGGGGGTCTTCGCGGGGGCCCGCTTCGTGGTCCTCGGTCTGCTCGGTCCGCTTCGGGCGGACGTGGCAGGCGTGGTCTTTCGGGGCGTCGGCTTGTCCGGGGTCGGCCTGTCCGGGGTCGGCTTCGCCGCTTCGCTCGACGCCGTGCGGCTGCCGGCCGTCCGCCACTTGAACTCGATCTCCAGCTCGACCTCGCCGTCGCCGATCTCGACCTCGATCTCGCTGCGGAGGTCGTCGGGGATCCGCAGGCTCAGCGTTCCGGGGGTGAGTTCGATGTCGGCCTCCCCGCCCTCCCGTAGGGCCTCGGCCAGTGCCGTGAGCTGGTCGGCCGCCTCACGACGTGACAGCGAGCGCTTCTGCTCGAACTTGAGGTCCTTCATGGAGGTCTCCCATCCCTCACCCAACGGGTGGACAGTGACCATTCTGCTGCCGCAGGCCAAAACGGACATCCGAGACATCCGTAGGGGTCACGTCGAAACGGCCGCCCCACGGGGCCCACCAGCCCTTCCCGTGCGCGCGGCCCGGACCCGCTCTACCGTTGAGGGAAGCCCCGAGCTCGCGGAACCCGGAGCCCCGGCGCCCATGTCTCCCCCGGCTCACACCTCACCCAGGAGGGCATGCGACATGTCCACTGCATCTGAAACCCCTGTCCTGGACACCCTCGCCGCCATGACGGTCGACTCGTTGGAGCGGTGCGGGCTGCCCCCGGACATGCTGATCCTCACGCGGATCGCGGCACTCGCCGCGTCGGATGCCCCGCCCATCTCCTATGTGGCCCACATCGACCCCGCCCTCCGGGCCGGCCTGACCGCCGAGCAGCTCCAGGACGTGCTGGTCGCCATCGCGCCCATCGTGGGCACCGCCCGTGTCATGACGGCGGCGGGGAACATCTCCACCGCCCTCGGCATCGCCATCGCCGTCGCCGACGCCGGGATCGAGCCCCAGGCCTGACCGTCGGGGCCGGCACCACAGGCAGGAGGGGCTCGATGTCCCAGAACGCGACCACGGCGATGCGCGCGGCACCGCACGCCACGCCCGAGGAACGCGCGGCCCTCGGCAAGGCGGCGCGCCGCCGCTCGCCGCGGTCGGGCCACGCCGTGTACCAGCCGTCCCGCCACCGGCCGGATCCGCTGTCGATCCTGGAGACGCAGTCCGCGGCACGGGTGCCCGAACTGGTCCCGATCCGCTACGGCCGGATGATGGAGTCCCCGTTCCGTTTCTACCGGGGCGCCGCCGCGATCATGGCCTCCGACCTGGCCGGCAGCCCGAGTTCGGGTCTTACGGCGCAACTGTGCGGGGACGCGCACATGCTGAACTTCCGGCTGCTGGCCTCGCCGGAGCGACAGCTGATGTTCGACATCAACGACTTCGACGAGACCCTGCCGGGCCCGTGGGAGTGGGACGTCAAGCGGCTCTCGGCCAGTCTCGTCATCGCGGGCCGGGCCAACGGGTTCGACGACGCCCAGCGGGCCCGTATCGTGCGGGCCACCGTCCGCCAGTACCGCGAGTCGATGATCCGCTTCGCGGGAATGGGGAACCTCGACGTCTGGTACGCGAAGGTCGGCGCGGACGTCCTCGAAACCCTCGCCGCGGGCCGGCTGGCCAAGCGCAGCCAGCGGAATCTGAGCCAGGCCCTGGCCAAGGCCCGTACCCGCGACAGTCTCCAGGTGTTCGACAAGCTCACCGAGACGGTCGACGGCCTGCCCAGGATCGCGGCGGACCCCCCGCTGCTCGTCCCGGTCTCCGATCTGCTGCCGGACATCGAGCGCGTCGGTCTGGAACGCCAGTTCAGAGGTCTGCTGGAACGGTACGGCAGGACCCTGCCGTCCGACCGGCGCACGCTCCTCGAGGACTACCGGCTGGCCGACGTCGCCCGCAAGGTCGTCGGCGTCGGCAGCGTGGGCACCCGGTGCTGGATCTTCCTCCTGCTCGGCCGGGACGGCCGGGACCCCCTCTTCCTCCAGGCCAAGGAGGCCGACACGTCCGTCCTCGCCCCGCACGTCGGCGCGAGCAAGTACGCCAACCAGGGCGAGCGGGTCGTCTCGGGCCAGCGGCTGATGCAGGCCACCAGCGACATCTTCCTCGGCTGGGAACGGGTGGACGGGTTCGACGGCAAGCAGCGCGACTTCTACGTCCGTCAACTGCGCGACTGGAAGGGCATCGCCATGCCGGAGCGGATGCGGCCGAAGGACATGCGGGCGTTCGGCGCGCTGTGCGGGTTCACCCTGGCGCGTGCGCACGCCCGGTCCGGCGACCGGATCGCGATCGCCGCGTACCTGGGCGGCGGCGAGTCGTTCGACCGGGCCCTCGCCACCTTCGCGGAGGCCTACGCCGATCAGAACGAGCGCGACCACGAGGCCCTGACCCGGGCCGTACGCGCGGGCCGGCTCCCCGCGCAGGAACTGCAGGCGGCCTGATCCACCCCTGCCGCCAGTTCCGCCCCCTTCGCCCCGCCGCCGCCCCGTCGTCATGCCGGGGCGGCGGCCAGGCAGCCCCGATCGACCGTCGCCGGTGTCCGGTGTCCTGAGAGAGCCAGGGTGAGGTCGAACTCGGCCAGCAGGGAACGGACGACGTGTTCGACGCCGGCCCGGCCGTCGAGGGCGAGACCGTATACGTACGGACGGCCGACGAGGACGGCCCGGGCGCCCAGCGCCAGCGCCTTGAAGACGTCGTCGCCGGTGCGCACACCGCTGTCGAAGAGGACGGTCAGCCGGTCCCCGACCGCCTCGGCCACCCCCGGCAGCGCGTCCGCGGCGCCGATGGAGCCGGCCACCTGACGGCCGCCGTGGTTGGACACGACCACACCGTCCATCCCGGCGTCGGCGGCGAGCCGGGCGTCGTCGGGATGCAGAACGCCCTTGAGGACGATGGGACCGTCCCAGTGCTCCCGCAGGAACGCGAGGTCGGGCCAGGTCTTCCCCGGATCCCCGAACATGCCCACGAAGTGCAGCACGGCCGCGTCGGGATCCTCGTGCACCGGCTTGGCGAGCCCCGCCCGGAACGCCGGGTCGGAGAAGTAGTTGGCGGTGCCGACGCCGTGCAGGAACGGCAGATACGCCCGCTCCAGGTCCCGTGGCCGCCAGCCGAGCATCGGTGTGTCCAGGGTGACGACCAACACCGAGAACCCGGTGGCCCTGGCCCGCGCGAGGAAGCTCCGGGTGACCTCGCGGTCCTTCGCCCAGTACAGCTGGAACCAGCGCTCCGCGTCGCCCATCACCTCCGCGATCTCCTCCATGGGTGTGCTGGACGCCGAGGACAGGATGTACGGCACGCCCTGCGCGGCGGCGGCCCGGGCGGCGGCGGACTCCGCGTCGGGGTGCACGATCGACAGCACGCCGACCGGGGCGAGGGCCAGGGGCGCGGGCAGGGTGCGGCCCAGGACCTCGACGGAGAGGTCCCGTTCCCGTACGTCCCGCAGCAGTCGGGGCACGATCCGGTGGCGGTCCAGGGCGGCGCGGTTGGCGCGGGCGGTGCTGCCGTGGCCCGCGCTGCCCGCCACATAGCCGACGGGGCCGGCACCGAGACGGTGCTCGGCGAGTTCCTCCAGCCGGGTGAGGTCGGTGGGCAACCGCGGCACGGCCCCCGCCATCCCGTTCAGATAGATCTCGTACTGGAAATCCGCCCAGTGCTTCGCCATCCGCGCCGTCCCGCCTCTCGTCGTCGAGCACGCCCGTTCCGCCGACGATCCTGACGAGTCGGTCAGCCGCCGTCCACCACCGGGACGCGATGCGCCACTTCACCGGCGCTCCCGCCACCCTCGTCCCCCGCGTCCCCACATGAACACCAGTGGTCTCACGGTGGTCTCACCGGGGTCGATCCGGGATGTGTCACGGCGGCAAGCGGAATGTTTCAGGCCGATTGCCGAGCCGTGGAGATCCAGCCATCTGTGATCAACCGACGATCAAGAACCGCTCAGAATCGGGGTTTGCATGTTCGAATTCCGTGACTTCACGCCACTACTTCAACACTCAAAGTTACTGAAACCCGTGGGGTCGATGTGTGTTCCGGCCCCGGACCCGGCAGAGTGGCGCTCGCCGAACCGGCACCGACAGGGCGGCTTCGTCCACGTGACAGGTGAGACGAAACCGCCGGCAATCCAAGAGCGGAAGGATGCACACAATGCCGAAAACCGCGCGATGGGCAGCGGCTCTCACCCTGACGGCCACCGCCGTCTGCGGCCCCTTCGCGGGCTCTGCGCTGGCCGCCCCGCAGCCCGGCACGTCCGGGCTGTACGCACCCTCAGCGATGGTCCTGATCACGGGCCACGGTGAGGACGCCGCGGTCGCCACCCCTGAGCGCGCGGTCACCCTGACCTGCGCGCCGCGCCCCTCCGGAACCCACCCGGCCGCCGTCAAGGCGTGCGCCGAACTCCGGGCGAGCGACGGGGACTTCAGCGCCCTGAACGGTACGAGCGGGGCGTTCTGTACCAAGCAGTACGACCCCGTGATCGTCACCGTCCAGGGCGTCTGGGAGGGCAAGCGCGTCGCGTACGAGCGTGTCTTCTCCAACGATTGCGTGAAGAACTCCGCGACGTCGGCCCTGTTCGCCTTCTAGGGCGACGGTCCCGTTCCCCTTCCGAAGGGGATCCCGAGACCGGGGTCGTGTGGTTCCGCGAGTGATGAGCGAGGGCCCGTAACTGGGGAGTGCGTGCCCTGTCGTGGTGTGCCACGCGATCCCATCCGGGGGTCGGCCAGGCGGAGTGGGGCTGCCGGCCGACCCCCGGCATCTTGTTTCCAGGGTCGAGGGCCCGACCGGTCACTCGGAGGTGACGGTCCAGCGGCCCACCTCCCGGTGCCCGGAGTCGTACAGGGCCTGCCCGTCGCCGGGTGCCATCTCGCAGTGGCGGAGGTTGCCGCCCCAGTACCGCAGGATGCGCTCCAGTTCCTGGACGGCGGTGCCCTCGTCCCAGCCCGTACTGTCCAGGTCGACCTCGAGAAGGAACTTCACTTCGCGCGTCTCCACTTCTGTGTGGCTCGGATTGCGTACCGGCGCGACCGGCACGGGTGTACACCTGCCCCCAGGTCACTCCATCGTTCCACCCGATGTCCCGGCCAACCGCCGAGCGTGGCCTCTCCGTTGGCGCGAGGGCCCTTCTCCCGCGGTCCGCGCACACGTGGGACCGGGCGGTCCGCCGCCCGGCCCCACACGCGCCGTTCACCGGCCTCGCCGGTGTGAGTCACGGGTTCATTCGCGGCTGCGGTCCTGGTCACCGTCGTGCCGCGACTCCTCCTGGGCCCGATCGTTGGGCGTGATCGCCTCACCGGCCTCGCCCCGGTGGCGGCGCCGCCGGGCGGAGTCCGTGACGCGGGTCTCCGCCTCCTCGGCCTCGTGCAGGACCTGCTCCAAGGCCGTCTCGGGCCGGTCGCCGGACGCACGCTTCTGGTGACGGGTCATGGGGGTTCCTTCTCCTTTCTGTGGCGTCAGCCGGCCGGTGTCGCGATCCGCAGGGCGACCGGGCCGGCCTGACTCGGCAGCGGGGCGGCGGGCCCCGCCTCGTCGTGGGTGACCTCCGCCCACCAGGCCGGGCCGTCCTCGATGTGCCGGAGGAACACGCCCTCGCGGATCGCCCACGGGCAGACGGTCACCGACCTGAGGTCGGTCAGCTTCATGGTCGTGTGCCCGACCACCGCTCCGGCCAGGCTCTGCGCCGCGCGCGGCGCGGAGATCCCCGGGAGCGTGGACCGCTCGGCCGCGGGGAGCGCGACGAGGCGGTCGATCGCGCGCGCCAGGTCCGCCCGGTGCAACTCCCGCTCCACGAACGGGCCGTGCCGACCGGGCGAGGCGCCGCAGAGTCTCGCCAGCTGCTGGAACGTACGGGACGTGGCCACCGCGGTGCGCGGCCCCTCCCATCGGATCCGCGCGGCGACGTCCCGCAGTTGGTGGCGGACCTTGCGGCGCAGCGCCTTGACGCTGTCGGGCGACGGGATGTCCTGCCCGTCGAAGAACTCATGGGTCAGCCGGCCCGCGCCCAGCGGCAGCGACGCCACGAAGTCCGGCAGCCGCCCCCGCCCGAACGCCACCTCCAGGGAGCCGCCCCCGATGTCGAGCAGCGCCAGCGGCCCCGACCGCCAGCCCATCCACCGCCGCGCCCCGAGGAAGGTCAGCTCCGCCTCCACCTCGCCGGGGAGGGTGCACAGGCGTACGCCGGTGTCCTCGCGCACGGCGCGCAGCACGTCCCGGCAGTTCGGCGCGGAACGCACCACGGCCGTCGCGAACGCCAACGGGGCCGAGGCGCCCCAGCGTTCCGCCGTCCGCGCCGCGGCCGCGACCGCCTCCGACAGCTGTCGTACGGCTTCGTCGGGGACGTCCCCTCCGGGAGGCACCTGCTCCGACAGCCGCAGCCGCCATTTGGCGGTGTGCACCGGCAGCGGCACGCCGCCCTCGGTGTCCGCCACCACGAGCCGTACGGTGTTCGATCCCACATCCACCACGCTCATCCGCATGACTCCCGGAGTACCCGCGAGCCGCCGCGACACGCGTGCCGTGAGCGGCGGCCAGGGGCGAACAGTCGTGTACCGGCCGACCGGGCGCTCCCGCTCACCACCCCCGGCCATGGCCCGCCGACCCGCCCCCGACCCGGCCCCGACCCGCCCCCGATCAAGATGATCAGCCTTATTGCATATGATGTGCAGGTGCTGGACTACGACATCAGGCCCGCGGGCCCCGACGACCTCGACCGTGCGCGGGCGGTGATGCTCGACACCGTCTACCGGGATTTCGGCACGGGCTACGTCCCGCGCTGGCACGGCGACATCATCGATCCGCGCGAGGCGTACGTGCTGCCCGCCCGGCACACCCTCCTGGTGGCGGTCGACCGGCGGGACGGAGCAGTCGTCGCCACCGGCGCGCTGGACTCCCGCGGCCCCGCGCATCCGCCCAACCCGCGCGCCCTCGCCGAGCGGTACCCGTCCGGCCGGACCGCCCAGCTGCGCCGCGTCTATGTACGCCCCGAGCACCGACGGCGCGGCCTCGCCCGCCGACTGGTCGAAGCGCTGCTGGACTTCGCGGCCGCCGACGGCGGCTACCGCTCCGTCTATCTGCACACCGACCCCGCCGTACCCGGCGCCGAGGACTTCTGGCGCTCCCAGGGCGACGTGGTGTGCGACGAACGCGTGGAGACCGGCGAGCGGGTCGTGCACTTCGAGATCCCGCTGCGGGCACGTCCCGCCCCCGGCACGGCGGTCGGCACGGCCACCTCACCTGTCGGATGACACGGGGTGCCGTGCACCCCGGCACCCAACCGGCCCTCCCTGCCCTCCCCACGGCCCTCCCCGCCTCCCCATCGGCCGTCCCCGCCCCCCCCGGAGAACCAAGGACCATGCGTTCCCCCCGCCGCCGTCGCGTCGCCGGACTGCTCCTCGCCCCCGCTCTGACCGGCTGCTTCGCCCCCGGAGGCGACTCCTCCGGGGGCGGCTCCGCCGACGGCTCCCGGTTGCGGGTCGCCCTGGCGTTCCCGCCCGCCGAGAACTTCTCCCCGTACGGCGCCGACGCCACGCTCCTCAGCCGGCTCGGTGTCACCGAGGGGCTGACCGCGCTGGACGCCAACGGGGCGGCGGCCCCCGCGCTCGCCCAGTCCTGGACGCGCGAGAACGACCGGAACTGGCTGTTCACCCTGCGCGAGGCCACCTTCCAGGACGGTACCGACGTCACTCCCGCCGCGGTCGCCGCCGCCCTCACCCACGCCACCGAGGCCCGGCCCGTCACCCCGGCGCTCTCGGGCGTCACGCTCACCGCGCAGAACAGCGGCGACCGCCAGGTCCGGGTCACCACCGAGAAACCCGACCCCGCCCTGCCGCTGCGCCTGGCCGGCCCCGGCCTCGCGATCCTCTCCGCCAAGGCGTACGCCGGGAAACGCGTGAACCCCGTCGGCGCGGCCACCGGCCCGTTCGAGCTGACCGAGGTCACCGGCACCACCGCCGCCACCCTGGACCGCTACGACGACTACTGGGGCGGCCGGGCCCAGGCGCCCGGCATCGACGTCCGGTTCATCGCCGACGGCACCGCCCGCACCAACGCCCTGCGCACCGGCCAGGTCGACGTGGCCGAGGCCGTCCCGGTGTCGCAGGCGTCCACCCTCACCCGGGGCACCCGCCACGAGACGGCCACCACCCGCACCACCAGCCTCCTGCTCAACACCAGGAACGGCGCTTTCAAGGACCCGGAGCTGCGCGCGGCCGCCCGTGAGGCCGTCGACGGCTCCGTCCTCGCCAAGGACGTGTACGAAGAACACGCCGACCCCGGCGTCGGCGTCTTCGGCCCGGCCGTGACCTGGGCCGCAGGCAAACGCCCCGCACCCGCCGGACGGGCGGAGGCGGCCGACCCCGCGGGCACCTCGATCACCGTCGCCACCTACGACAACCGGCCCGAACTGCCCGAGGTCGCCCAGGTGCTCCAACAGCAGCTCAAGAAGGCGGGGTTCGAGGTGAAACTGGAGGTGCGCGAGTACTCGCGGCTGGAGAGCGACGCCCTCGCCGGGAAGTTCGACGCGTTCGTCGGGGCCCGCAACTCCCTGCTCGACACCGGCGACCCCGTCTCCATCCTGGCGAGCGACTTCACCTGCGACGGCGGCTACAACCTCGCGCTGCTGTGCGACAAGAAGGTCGACCGTGCCGTCGCGGACGCCCAGAAGGAGTCCGACACCGCCGAGCGGCAGCGGGCGGCGCTGAAGGCCGAGGCGGCCGTCCTCGCCACCGACGCCACGGTGCCGCTCGTCCACCAGCGGATCATCACCGGCGTCGGCACCTCCGTACGCGGCGTGCTCCTCGACCCGTACGAGCGGGCCCTCATAGGAACGGGGACCCGGCGCTGATACGGACCCTGTGGCGCGTCCTGCTCGCCGCCGCCCTGCTGTGCGGTATCGGCCTGCTGCCGTGGCTGTCGCGCACCGACCCGGCGCTCACCGTCCTCAAGGCGCGCTCCGCGGAACGCGACCCGACACCGGACGCCCTGGCCGCCGTACGCGATCAACTGGGCCTCGACGCGGGCCCGGCGAGGCTGCTGGGGGAGTGGCTCGGCGGGCTGGCGCGCGGTGACGCGGGACGGTCGTGGATCTCCGGCGGCGAGGTCACCCCCGCCGTCGTCCAGGCACTCGGCGTCTCCCTGCTGCTGATGGCCGCCGCGCTCGTGGTCGCGCTGCTCACGGCCGGCGCGGTGTGCGCCCGCACCCTGCTGCGGGGCGCGGGCCACCGCCTCGACGACCGCGGGGGCGGAGGCGGCGGGGCGGCGATGCTGGCCGCGCTGCCCGAGTTCCTCACCGGATCGGTGCTCGCGGTCGTGGTCGGGGTCCACCTCGGCTGGCTCCCCGCGCTCGGCTGGTACGGGCCGCGGTGGACGGTGCTGCCCGCCCTCGCCCTCGGTCTGCCCGCCGGGGCACTGCTCGGCCGGATGCTCGACGACCTGCTGCCGGGCGCCTTCGCCGAACCCTGGGCGCTCGCCGCCGCCGCGCGCGGGACACCCGGGCGGACCGTGGCCCGCCGCGCCGTACGCCGCTGTGTGCCCGGACTCCTGCCGAACGTGGGTCTGTTCGTGGTCGGCCTCACCGGCGGCGCCGTCGCCGTCGAGCAGATCTTCGACATACCCGGCCTCGGCCGCACCACCCTCCAGGCCGCCGTCGCCCAGGACCTCCCCGTCCTCCAGGCCGGCACCCTCGCCCTCGTCCTGTTGGCCGCCCTCGCCGGAGCCTGCGCCCGGCTCGCCGCCCGCCTCCTCATCGGCCCCGCCCTGCGCGACGGCGCCCTGACCTCCCCGCACCGCCCGCAGCTCGCCGAGCCACGCGTCGCCCCTCTCGTGCTCGGCGCCGTCCTCCTCGGCACCGTCGCCCTCGGGCTGACCCGCGACCCGCTCGTTCTCGACACCGGTGCCCGCCTCGAACCCCCGTCCTGGGCGCACCCGTTGGGCACCGACGCGCTCGGCCGGGACCTCCTCGCCCGGATCGGGCACGGGGCGTTCAGCACCCTCTCCCTGGCGGTCGCGATCAGCGCCGCCGCACTACTGACCGGTGTCCTGCTCGGGATGCTGCCCCGTCTGTCCGGGCCGCTCGTCGACACCGTCAACGCGATACCGGCGGTCCTCGCCGGCCTGCTCGTCGCAGGTGTCGCCGGGAACGGGGCGGCCACCCCGGCGCTCGCCGTGGCCGCCGTCGCCTGGGTGCCGCTCGCCGCCCACACCACCGCCCTGCTCGAACAGGAATGGGCCACCACCCACATCGCCGCCACCAAGGGCCTCGGCGCGACCGGCGGACAACTCCTCCGCCGCGAGATCCTCCCCGCGCTTGTGCCGCCCGTCACCCGCCACGCCCTGCTGCGGCTGCCCGGCGTGGCCCTCGCCCTGACCTCCCTGGGCTTCCTCGGCCTCGGCGCCCAGCCGCCCGACCCCGAGTGGGGCCTCCTCCTCGCCGAGAACCAGCCGTACGCCGAACGCGCCCCCTGGGCCGTCCTCGCGCCCGCCGCCGCCCTCGCACTGCTGGGCGCGCTCGCCGTCACTGCCGCGGGCGGAGTACGGCTGCCCCGCCCACGCACCAAGGCCGCACGGAGGCCGGAGCCCGCCGTCGCCACCCCCGCAGGAGAGACCGCATGACCGAGCCCCAGCGACAGCCGAGCGGAACCGTCCCGGACCGGGTGGCCGCCGCGGACGAGACGCCCGTACCGGAGTTCGCCGATTCCTCGCGACGCCGACCCGCCGATACCTCGCAGCGTCGACCCGCCGAGCCCTGGCGGCGACTCCGGCCAGGCAAGCCCTCGCGAGGCGGGCCCGAAAAGCCCTCGCGGCTGCGCACCTGGGCGCGGCTCAACCCCCTGCTGCGGCTGCTGATCCTCACCCAGCTGGCCTTCAACGTCGGCTTCTTCGCCGTACTGCCGTTCCTCGCCGAGCACCTCGGCACGGCGATCGGCATGGCCGGCTGGATGGTCGGGTTCGTGCTCGGGCTGCGGACATTCAGCCAGCAGGGCCTGTTCGTGGTGGGCGGGGCGCTCGCCGACCGGTACGGCGTACGCCCCGTCGTCCTCGTGGGCTGTGCGCTCCGGATCGCGGGGTTCGTATGGCTCGGCTACGCCGAAGCCGCCTGGTCGGTCATCGGCGCGGTGCTGCTGATCGGCTTCGCCGCGGCGCTGTTCTCACCCGCCGTCGAGTCCGAGGTCGCCCGGCAGGCCGTCGTCTGGGAGGAGTCGGGCGGCGGGTCCCGTACGCGGGTGCTCGCGCTGTTCACGGTCGCGGGGCAGGCCGGGGCGTTCGTCGGCCCGCTCATCGGTGCCCTGCTGCTCGCCGTCGACTACCGCGTGGTGTGCCTCGCGGGCGCCGGTGTCTTCGTCCTCGTCCTCGCCGGCCACGCCCGGCTGCTGCCGCAGCACATACCCGGCCGGGAGCGGGTCGAGGTGCGGGGCGGCCTCGGCGGGCTGCTGCGCAACCGCCGGTTCCTGGCACTGTGCGGCGCCTACGGCGCCTATCTGCTGGCCTACAACCAGCTGTACCTCCTGCTGCCCGACGAGGTGGAGCGGGCCACCGGGTCGCAGGCCGCACTCGCCTGGCTGTTCGGGCTCTCGTCGCTGCTGGTGGTGACCGCGCAGCTGCCGGTGACGCGCTGGGCGGGGGACAGGCTGGATCTGCGGCGGTCGATGGCGGCGGGGCTGCTGCTGATCGCGGCCGGTTTCGGGGTGGTGGCCCTCTTCCGGCCCGCCGGATGGACGGGCACCGCGGGGCTGCTGCCCGCCGCCGGGTTCGTGATGCTGCTGACGCTCGGGCAGATGCTTGTCGCCCCGGCCGCCCGGGCCTGGGTGCCGGACCTCGCCGTCGAGGGCCGCCTCGGGCTCTACACGGGGGCCATGTCCTCCGTCTCCGGGTTGATCGTCCTGCTCGGCAGCGCGGGCACCGGGTCCCTCATGGACACGGGGCTGCCCCCGGCCGTCCCCTGGGCGGTGCTGGCCGCCATCCCGATCGCCTCGATCCTGCTGCTGCCGCGCCGCTCGCGGGCGGCCGGGCAACGCTGACGGTCCCTCCCCGGTGGCCCGTGGCGGGCCCTGCTGTTGCCTCGCGTATCGAATATCGATAGATTTCCATCGCTCATCGAGAGAAGGAGGGGTGATGGGAAAGCTGACGACGCTCGCGCTCCGCGTGGTGATCGCGGTGCTGTTGGCGGGTTCGGTGCTGGTGCAGGGGGTGATGGTGCCCCTGCTGGCCGCCGATCTGGACGATCTCGACCCGGAGATGGCGCATGTGCGCACGCCGGTGCTGGTGATCGTGGTCCTGGGCGTGGTGACGGTCCAGGCGGTCCTGGTCTGTGTGTGGCGGCTGGTGACGATGGTCCGGCGCGACACGGTCTTCTCCCACGAGGCCTTCCGTTACGTGCACGGAGTCATCGGCGCGATGGTCGCGGCCTCCGCCCTGGTGTTCGCACTCGGCGTGGTGCTGGCGCCGGGCGAGGCGGTCGCACCGGGCGTCGTGCTGCTGCTGGGCGGTGTCTCCCTGGCGGTCCTGGGCGTCGCGCTCATCGTGCTCGTCCTGCGGCTGCTCCTTGCCAAGGCCGTCGCCCGCGACATCGAGGCGGCGCGGATGCGGGCCGAGCTGGCCGAGGTGATCTGATGCCGATCGCCGTCGACATCGACGTGATGCTGGCCAGGCGGAAGATGTCCGTGGGCGAACTCGCCGAACGCGTCGGGATCACCCCCGCCAACCTGGCCGTCCTCAAGAACGGCCGGGCCAGGGCGGTGCGCTTCACCACGCTGGAGGCCCTGTGCGAGGTGCTGGAGTGCCAGCCGGGGGACCTCCTCCGCTGGGAGCCCGGCCCACCGGAGGACGGCGACACCGAGGC
Source organism: Streptomyces neyagawaensis (assembly GCF_023516595.1). Lineage (GTDB taxonomy): Bacteria > Actinomycetota > Actinomycetes > Streptomycetales > Streptomycetaceae > Streptomyces > Streptomyces neyagawaensis. Next base: position 298,836 of record NZ_JAMGBG010000005.1, read on the forward strand.
GGAGGCGGTCCAGTCGGGGGAGGCCCGGCCGGACGCGGTCGAGGCGGGCGCGGTCGAGGCGGGCGCCGCCGGCTGACGCGCGCGGGACGGGCCGGGTCGGGGGAGCGCCCTGTAGAAGTGATCGGAGGGCCGCGGAGGTGTCGGCCCGGTGTCCGGTGAAACCCGGAGGCCGACGACGACACGTCCGCCGAGCACCGGGAGGTCCCGTGATCCACGACTCCGACGCCCTCTACCAGCGGGTGCGCGCGGCGGTCGCCGAAGGGGCCGACGCCTGCTGGAAGCTGGCGACGACCCTGCACGCCGACCCGGAGTACGCCTTCGACGAGCGGCGGGCGGCGGCGCTGCTCACCGGCGAGCTGCGGTGGGCCGGCTTCGAGGTCCAGGACGGGGTGGCGGGCATGCCGACGGCCTTCGTGGCGCGCTCGGGCACGGGGCGGCCCGCGGTGGCGCTGCTGCTGGAGTACGACGCCCTGCCCGGGCTCGGCCACGCCTGCGGCCACCACCTGATCGCCGCCGCCGGCCTCGGCGCCGCGCTCGCCGCCCGCACCGCCCTGGACGACGGCACCGGCTCCGTGCTGGCTGTGGGCACCCCGGCCGAGGAGGGCGGCGGAGGCAAGGCCCTGGAGGTGGAGGCGGGCATCTTCGACGACATCGACGCCGCGCTGATGTTCCATCCGGGGGCGTACGACTGGACCCGGGCCCCGCTGACGGCGCAGGAGCAGTACCGGGTCGCCTTCCACGGGCGGGCCGCCCATCCCACGGGCAACCCCACCGAGGGCGTCGACGCGCTCGCCGCCCTCGTCGAACTCTTCAACGTCCTGGCCGCGCTCGGCCGCCGACTGCCGCTGGCCTCCCACATTCAGGGCATCGTCACCCACGGCGGCGAGGCCACGAACATCGTCCCCGCCCTCGCGGAGGGCCGCTTCGGGCTGCGCGCCGCCACCACCGGCGCCCTCGACGACCTGGCCCGACAGCTCGCGACCAGCGCCGAGGGCGTGGCCCTCGCCACCGGCACGACCGTCACCGTCGAGCGGGCCGGCGTCCGGTACGAGCACTTCCGCGACAGCGGGCCGCTCTCCGACCGCTTCGCCGCCCATCTCGACCGCGCCGGCATCCGCCTGGGCCCGCCCGCGGACGGCGTGTACCTCGGCTCCTCCGACATCGGCAACGTCAGCGCCCGCGTCCCCGCCATCCACCCGTTCGTCGCGATCATGGACGAGGACGGGTCCGACCACACACCCGAGTTCGCCGAGGCCGGCGTCTGCGAACGGGCCCGCCGGGTGCTCCGGGCGGCCACCGAGGCGCTGGCATGCACCGCCGTCGACGTGCTGCGCGACCCCGCTCTGCGGGAGAGGGCCTGGCGCCCTTACGAGTGAGGCGCCACGCTGCGGGCCGTCCGGCAGCCGCGGTCGCACCGCAACGGCAACCCCGCCACCGGCGTGGGCGTCAGGCCATCTGACGCCGTACCAGCTCGTGCAGGCGTCCCCCGGTGTCCGCCAGCAGGGTCGCCGGCGGGCCCACCTCGACGACCTTGCCGTCCTCCATCACGACCACCCGGTCCGCGTCCATCACCGTGGACAGCCGGTGCGCGATCACGATTCGCGTGGCGTTCAGGGCGCGGGTGCTCTCCATGACCGTGCGCTGGGTCTCGTTGTCGAGGGCGCTCGTCGCCTCGTCGAAGAAGAGGATGCGCGGGCGCCGGATGAGGGCCTGGGCGATCATCAGCCGCTGGCGCTGGCCGCCGGAGACCGCCCCGTTGCCCTGGACGATGGTGTGCAGGCCCATCGGCATGCGCCGGATGTCCTCCGCGAGCCCCGCCATCTCCGCCGCCGCCATCGCCTCCTCCGGCGTGTACGGCTCCGTGCCGCAGATGACGTCCAGGATCGACCCCGTGAACGGCTGGGCGTGCTGGAGCACCACACCGCACTGCCGGCGCACCGCGGACTGGTCGAGGGCGGTCAGGTCCTGCCCGTCGTACAGGACCCCGCCCGACACCGGCCGGTCGAAGCCGATGAGCAGACGCAGCAGGGTCGACTTGCCGCAGCCGCTCGGGCCGACGACCGCGACGAACTCGCCGGGCTCGATCGCGAAGGACACGTCGTCCAGTACCAGCGGCCCGTCGTCCGTGTACCGGAAGGACAGTCGGCGGGCCTCGATCGCGCCGGAGAGCACGCCGGGGCGCGTGCTGGCCGTCCGCACCTCGGGGGCGGCCTCCAGCACCGGCTTGATCTCCTCGAACAGCGGCAGCACGGCCACCGCCGACACGAACGCGCCGGTCAGCTGGGTGACCGAGGTGAGCAGCATGGTCACCGAGGTGTTGAAGGTGAGGAACTCCGCCGCCGACATCGAGCCGCGCGCCGGGCCCGCCAGCAGCATGAACATCAGCAGCGTGCACAGCGGCAGATACACCGCCCCCAGCACCGTGTTGAGGTTCTTGATGCCGCCGACCTTCTGCTGGAGCTCCCGGCTGCGGGCGAACTCGCCCGCCCAGGCGGCGTACGCGTAGTTCTCCGCGGCCGCCACCCGCAGCTTCGGCAGACCCCGCAGCGTCTGGAACGCCTGGTTGTTCAGCTTGTTGCCCAGGACCACCAGCCGCCGCTGCCAGCGCACCTGCCACAGCCCGAGGCCGAGGAACACCGCGGTCACCACCACCAGCATGCCGATCGCGGCCAGCGCCATCGGTACGCTGTACCAGAGCAGCAGCGCCAGGTTCACGGCACCGACCGTCACCGACTGCGCGACCACCGGGCCCACCCCGGCGAGCGTGCGGCGGATCGCGCTGATACCCATGGCGGCGCTCGCCAGCTCACCCGTCGAGCGCGACGCGAAGAACTTCGTCGGCAGCCTCAGCAGCCGGTCCCACACCGCCGGTTGGAGCGTCGCCTCGATCCGGCCCTCCAGCCTGAGGATCGTCAGGTTCTGCAACAGCAGGAACGCCGCCGACACCACACTCGCGAGCATCACCGCGAGACACGCCTGCGCGATCAGGTTCTCCTGCGCCTTCGGCACGTACTCGCCGAGGATCCGGCCCGTCGCGATCGGCACCAGCGAGCCCAGCACCACCGTCACCAGACCGCTCAGCAGCAGCCCCGTCATGTCGCCGCCGGTGCCGTGGAGGCTGAACCGCATCAACCGCAGCGGCGTCAGCACCCGTTCGGGCAGCGGCCGACAGAACATCACCGCCCGCGGCTCGAACTCCGCCGCGTTCGCCTTCTCGACCGGTGTCTCCCGGCCCGAGGACGGGTGCACGGCCACATAGCCGCCGCGCCTCCACAACAGGGCCACCGGCGCACCGGACAGCGCCCGGTGACCGACCAGCGGACCCACATCGTCCCGCCACCAGTGCCCGTCCAGCCGTACGGCACGGACCCGGACCCGGGAGGCCAGCGCGATCCGCTCGACCGGATCGAGCCGGTCGCTCTCCGTGCCGCTCTGCGCGGGTTCCGCGAGCACGATCCCGGCCGCGCGGGCGACGAGCCGGCACGCCGCGTACGTGGCATCGGCGTCCGCGGCCGTCGTCCGCCGGGCCGCCGAGGACCGGCCGATGGAGGCGAGCAGGGTGCGGTCGGCCTGGGCGCGGACCGCCTCACCGGCCTTGATGCCGGCGGCCGTACGGTCCTCGTGGGTGCGCTCCAGCTGCTCGATCCAGCGGTCCAGGGTGGCCAGCAGCCGGTACTGCTGGTCGACCATGCTCTGCCAGACCCCCGGGTCCATCAGCAGATCGGCCGCCGCCTCCGCCCCGTACAGCGAGCCGTACTGGACACTGCCCGGCGGGACCTGCATCCAGAACACGTCGTCGTCGGTGGGGGCCGCGGCCTGCTCGGTGGCCATCGGAGCCTGGAAGAGAATGGACAGACCGCGGCCGACGCCCAGGGCGAGCGCGTACTCCAGCGGGCTGCTCTGCGGGGGCACCAGTTGGGGGTTGCCCCACTCGTCGTACGACCAGGTCTCGGTGTTCACCGGCTGATACAGCTCCCGCAGCCCGATACGGCGCAGCACACAGTCCCTCAGCGGGCGTGCCACCAGGGTGTGCTGGGGCCCCGCGACCGGACCGAGCAGCAGGGCGCCCGCCTCCAGCCGGCCGAGATGGTGCCAGTGGCCCTGCTCCACGGCGTCGACCGCGAACAGGTCCAGGGCGCCGGAGGCCACCAGCCACAGCACCTGCGGGCCTTCGAGGTCGAGACGGGTGAGGCCCGCGCAGTCGAAGGGCGTGCCCATGGCGCCCAGCGCACCGAGAACGAGGTCTCCCTCGTGGACGGCAGTCATCTCACCGCTCCCTGACCAGCCGGGCGTACGCGCCGCCCCGCGCCACCAGTTCCTCGTGCCGACCGCGCTCCACGATCGTGCCGTGCTCCAGGACGACGATCTCGTCGCTGTCGCGGACCGTGCTGAGCCGGTGGGCGATCACCACGCAGGCGCAGCCGCGCTTGCGCAGGTTGTCCATCACGATCAGCTCCGTCTCCGCGTCGAGCGCGCTGGTCACCTCGTCGAGGACGAGGATGCTGGGCCGGCGGACCAACGCCCGGGCGATCTCCAGTCGTTGCCGCTGACCGCCGGAGAAGTTCCGCCCGTCCTGCTCGACCCGGCTGTGGATGCCGCCGGGGCGGCGGGCCACCACGTCGTACAGGGCCGCGTCCCGCAGCGCCTCCACCACGGCCTCGTCCGGGATCGACGGATCCCACAGGGCCACGTTGTCGCGGACGGTGCCCTCGAACAGGAACACCTCCTGGTCGACGAAGGAGACGGACGCGGCGAGCGCGCCGCGCGGGATGTCCTCCAGACGCCGTCCGTCGATCCGGATCACGCCCTCCCAGGGCGCGTACAGGCCCGAGATCAGCCGGGACACCGTCGACTTGCCGCTTCCGGAGCCGCCGACCAGCGCCACCTGCCGGCCGGGTCCGACCGTGAGGTCGAAGCCGGTGAGCAGCGGCTTGTCGAGGGGGCTGTAGCCGAAGGTGATGTTCTCCAGCTCGACGTGGCCGTGCAACCGGCGGGTCGACTCTGTGCTGTCGGGGCGGGCGTACAGCGGGTCGGCCTGGAAGTTCTCCACGTCCTTCAGCCGGGCCACGTCGGCCGCGAAGTCCTGGATCCGGCCCGCGACACCGTTGAGGCGGGTGATCGGCGCGGTGAAACGCGTGACCAGCGCCTGGAAGGCCACCAGCAGCCCCACGGAGATGTGGCCCTCGACGGCGCGCATCCCGCCGATCCACAGGATCAGCGCGCTGTTGAGGGTGGCGAGGGTCGGGGCGACCACCCCCAGCCAGGCGCTCGGCACGCCCAGCCGCTGCTGCTCCTCCAGCGTGGTCGCGTGCTGTCCGGCCCACTTGCGGAAGTAGCCGTCCTCGCCGCCGGTCGCCTTCATCGTCTCGATCAGCTGCAGACCGGTGTACGCGGTGTTCGTGAGCCGGGCGTTGTCGGCGCGCAGCTTGGCGGTGCGGGTCGCGCGCAGCCGGATCACGACCCGCATCGCCACCACGTTCAGCAGGGCGACCGCGATGCCGACGAAGGTGAGCTGCGGGTCGTAGGTGTAGAGGAGCACGGCGTAGAGGACCACCACGATCGCGTCCACGCCGGCCGCCGCGAGGTCGCGGGCGAGGGTCTCGGCGACCGCGTCGTTGGACTGGAGCCGCTGGACGAGGTCGGCGGGGCTGCGCTGCGCGAAGAACGTGACGGGCAGGCGCAGGAGATGGCGCAGGAAGCGGGCGCTGCTGAGCGTCGACGAGATCAGCCGGCCGCGCAGCAGGTTCGCCTGCTGAAGCCAGGTCAGCAGCACCGTCAGCAGCACGCACGCGCCCATGGACGTGAACAGCACGCCCAGCAGCGAGGTCTGGCCGCCAATCAGGAACATGTCGATGTAGGTGCGGCTGAGCGCGGGCACCGCCGCGCCGACCGCCACCAGCAGCAGACTCGCGAGGACGGCGGCCGGCAGGGTGCCGGACGTGCCGCGCATCCGGGCGGGCATCGCGCCCAGGACCCCCGGTCTGCGGCCGCCCCGCTCGAAGTCGTCGCCCGGTTCCATGACGAGGACGACTCCCGTGAAGGCGGCGTCGAAGTCCTCCATCGCCACGAAACGGCGGCCCTTGCCGGGGTCGTTGATGTGGACGCCGCGCCGGCCGAAGCGGCGCCCCATTCCGTCGTAGACGACGTAGTGGTTGAACTCCCAGAACAGGATGGCCGGGGCCCGCACCTCCGCGAGGGCGGCCACGTCCATCTGCATGCCCTTGGCGGTCAGACCGTAACTGCGGGCCGCCTTCAGCAGGTTGCTCGCGCGGGAGCCGTCGCGGGAGACACCGCAGGCGATGCGCAGCTCCTCCAGCGGGATGTGCCGCCCGTAGTGCCCGAGGACCATGGCGAGGGAGGCGGCGCCGCACTCCACGGCCTCCATCTGGAGCACGGTCGGGGTGCGGACGCCCCTGCGGACGCCCTTGGGCACGGGGCGCTTCTTCGGGGCCGCCTTGCGCCTGCCGTGCGTCGACGGTGGCGCGGTGTCCGGGGATGAGGTCACGGGAGCAGCCAATCGATCGGACGCTCGTCGGCCATGCGGACGGAAGCCGTGGCCATGGTCATGGAGGTCAGCTCGAACGGCGGCCCGTCCTGCGACGACCACCGGTAGCCCGACGCGGTCGACGCGTCCCGGTCCAGCCGTACGGTGACGGCCACCGGCCGGCCCTTCTTGGTGAACTGCTCACCGAGCTGGCGGTCCCCGAGGAACGCGGCGATGGACTGCGGGGTCTGCGCGGTGCGGTCCACGGACCGCACATGGCCGCGCAGCACCCCGTAGCGCTGGGTGGGCGCCGACTGGACAGTCAGGTCCACGCGCGCGTTCCGCGGGATGGAGGCCGCGTTCTCTGCGGGCACGTACACCGTGGCGTACAGCGGGTCGTCGGGTTCGGCGACCTTCTCGACGGCCGCGACATCGGCGCCGGTGCGGATGATCTGGCCCATGGTGGCGGCGAGCGCGGAGATCCGGCCCGCGGCGACGGACCGTACGACGGTCTCGCCGTCGGCGGTGGCGACCTTCAGGACCGGGGCCCTGGCGGGGAGCCGCTCGCCCTGCTTCACGAGGACGGCGGTGACCTGCCCCGAAACCGGGCTCTGCAGGACGTAACTGCCCTGGTTGTGCGTGAGGACGGCGGGCGCGCCGACCGTGGAGGCGACGGAGCCCGTGACGGCCCACACGGACGCGGCGGCCATGGCCACCACCGTCACGGACAGTACGAGCCAGCCCTGGGGGCGGGCGAAGCGCACGGGGAGGTCGAGTTCCTCCGGCGACTGGAGCTTGGCGAGGGCCTGTTGGCGGAACTGCACGGGACTTCCCTCACCTGCGAGGAACGAAGGACGGGGCGACGGCACCCGAGAGTCCCGGAACCGTCGGACGGTTCCGGGACTCAGCGGTACCAGGGGTCGATCAGAGACCGGCGACCAGGCTGGTGACCGGCGCGGTGTTCAGGCCGGTGACACCCTCGACGGTGCCGACGGCCGTGTTGACCAGGCCGGAAACCGGGGCGACGCCGTCCACCAGGCCGGTGACGGTGCCGACGGCGTTGATCTGCAGACCACCGGCAACGGCGTCCAGCGCGGCGTCCGACAGCTCGGCGGTCTCAACCTGGGGGGTGGAGTTCATGATGGAACTTCCCTTCGTATGGATATTCATAAGGGGGGAGCGGCCCCCTTCTGGGGACAGAACGACGGCCGCACACGGGGGCGCTCGACTCTCGTCTCCGAGAGCTCGGCGGCCCCTCGCGGTGCGATGGATCAAAGCAGATCGCCGTGGCGCACATCCAATCAAGAAGCGCTCTCACCAGCGCACTTGGTGACCAAGGCCGGTCATCCGTGCAGGGCCGCGCACGCGTTGGGGCCAAGTTCTTCACACCGCGCCCGTCATCGCCATCGCGGCTTGATTGCCATGCGGAAAACGAACTGGACACTCCCGCCTCAAAGGCGCGGCGCCCGGCGGACCGCTGTGCAGATCCGCCGGGCGCCGTGACCCCGCTGGGCATTCGGTGTGGAGATTCCTGGAAGCCGTCGTTTTCATCGGTGACCGGAACGGACCGCTGTCGAGCCGTCGCCGAACGTGCTCACCGCGGCGCCCATGTGTGGTGGTTGGCCCTGGAAAGGGCGGCTTCTCACCCCAACAGGGCGTACACCGTGCTCGCCCGGGCCGCCAGTTCGCCCGAGTCGGCCGTCGTCATCGCGATCTCGGCGAAGGCCATCCGGCGGCCCAGCTTGGTGAGCACCGCCTCGACGAGCACGTCCTCACCCACCACCGCCCGCTGGAAGCTGGTCGACTGCTGGACCGTCGTCATCGGTACGAAGGAGCCGCGCGCCGCCGACACCGCGATCACCGTCGCCGTGTCGGCCGCCGCCATCAGTGCCTGACCCGACAGGGCACCGCCCTCACGGGCCAACCGGTCGGACCACGGCAGGCGCAGCATCGCGCGCCCCTCGTCCAGGTCGACGGCCGTCAGGCCCAGGTCGAGCACCCAGGGGGCGAAGTTGGCGGCGAGGATCTTGTCGGCTTCGGCGGGTGTGAGCGTCATGCGGGCATCGTTCCCGCTCACGCGGGAGGGAAGTCGTGAAATGCCCACCCGAACCACGCTTTGCGAAACGCAACGTCGAAATCTTTTCGCGAGGCGTTGAACACCCCACCGGAACCATCCGTACCAACTGGCAACCAGGCGCCCCCAGTTCACCCGCAGGACGGCGGCACGGACCCCGTCCCCAGGAGGTCAAGAGTTGAGTCACAAACGAGCCACCAAGCGTAAGGCGTTCATTGCCGCAGGCGGTGTGGCGGCGCTCGGGGCCGCGGCCCTCATCCTGCCGAACGCGATGGCGTCCCAGACGGAGTCGAACCAGGCCGCCCCGAAGACGCTCGCCGCGAGTGACGCCTCCCTTGTCGCCGCCCAGCTCCAGAAGACGCTCGGCGAGGCGTTCGCAGGCGCGTACTACGACTCGGGCGACAAGCAACTCGTCGTCAACGTCGACCGCCAGCGGATCCAGGGCGGCGACAACGTGCTCGCCCAGGCCGAGCAGGCCGGCGCCGAGATCCGTGAGGTCGACAACAGCTGGTCCGAGCTCAAGGCCGGCGCCGCCACGTTGAAGAAGCAGGCGACCGTCCCGGGCACCGCCTGGGCGATCGACCCCCGCACCAACAAGATCCAGGTCACCGCCGACTCCACGGTCACCGGCGAGAACTGGGACACCGTCGAGTCCACGGTGAAGTCCCTCGGCGCCGGCATGGCGACCGTCAAGAAGTCCGCCGGCACCTTCAAGCCCTTCCTGGAGGGCGGCGACGCCATCTTCGGCGGCGGCGCGCGCTGCTCGGCCGGCTTCAACGTCACCAACGCCGACGGCACGCCGGGCTTCCTGACGGCCGGTCACTGCGGTGTCGTCGAGCCCGAGTGGGCGGAGGAGGAGGGCGGCGCGCCGATCGGCACCGTCGACGCGGAGACCGCCACCTTCCCCGGCGTCGGTGACTTCGCCCTGGTCAAGTACAACGACCCCGCCACCCAGGCGGCCAGCACCGTCGACCTCGGCAACGGCCAGACGGTGAACATCGACGCCGCGGGCGAGGCCACCGTCGGCCTCCAGGTCTTCCGCATGGGCAGCACCACCGGTCTCGCCGACGGCCAGGTCACCGGCCTCGACGCGACGGTCAACTACCCCGAGGGCACCGTCACCGGCCTCATCCAGACCAACGTCTGCGCCGAGCCCGGCGACAGTGGCGGCTCGCTCTTCACCCAGGACGGCCAGGCCATCGGTCTGACCTCCGGTGGCAGCGGTGACTGCACCGTGGGCGGCGAGACCTTCTTCCAGCCCGTCACCACCGCCCTCGCGGCGGTCGGCGCCACCATAGGCGAGGGCGGCGCGGACGCCGGCCAGGAGGCCGATGGCGGTGCCGGTGACGCCGCGGGTGCCGGAGAGGAAGCGGCCGGCGGCGCGGGTGCGGGCGAGCAGGCCGACGGCGGCGCGGGCGCCGGTCAGGAAGAGGGCGCGGGCGAGCAGGCGATCGGCGGTGCCGGTGACGCGGGCGACGCCGGTGCGGGCGACAAGGGCGACGCGGGCGCCGTGGCCGGTGCCGGCGACGCCGGTGCGGGCCAGGAGCAGCAGCAGGGCGCCGACGACCAGGGCGTCGACCACCAGGGCGACGCCAGTCAGTGACCGCACACCGGTGAAGGCGTGGACGACGGTTCCGTGATCAGCGGCCACTGACAGCGGACCGTCGGTCCCACGATCCACCCGCGGGCCGCACCCCACCACACCGGCCCGCAGGTGGAACGGTCCGGCCCTCCGAGGGGAGGGCCGGACCGCTGCCGTGTCCGCGGTCGGTGACGGTCAGACCGGCTGCCACAGCTCGATGCGATTGCCCTCGGGATCGGTGACCCAGCCGAACCGGCCGACACCGTCCATCTCCTGCGTCTCCTCGGCCACATCGGCGCCCGCGGCCCGCAGTTGGGCGAGCATCGCGTCCAGGTCCCGCACCCGGAAGTTGAGCATGGTCCGCTGGTCACCCGGTCCGAAGTAGTCGGTCCCGGACTCGAACGCCGCGAACACCGTCGGCCCGGCCTCCTGACGCCACAGCCCCGTCGCGTCGATGTCCAGGCCCAGGCAGTCGCGGTACCAGGCGCTCAGGGCCTCCGGGTCGGCGGCCCGGACGAAGTACCCGCCGATTCCCCGCACATGTTCCATGGCGCCATCCTTCCCGTGTCCCGTGTCCCGTGTCCCGTGTCCCGTGTCCCGTGTCCCGTGCCCCATGTGTCGTGTTCCGGCCCGCGGACCGCGCCCGCGATCGTCGTGTCACCCGGTGGCGACCGCTCGCAGCAGCAGCAACGCCACGTCGTCCGACCGTTCCTCCGCCGTCCCCGTCTCCCGGACGAGCCCGTCGGCGAGCGCTTCCAGCGGCCGGTTCCCGGTCGTGGCGAGCCGCTCCCCGAGATCGGCCAGCGCGTCCTCGATGTCGACGCCCGGCGACTCGATGAGCCCGTCGGTGTAGAGCGCGAGCACGGAACCCTCCGAGAGCGCGACCTCCGTCGTCGGATACGTGGCGGACGCGTCGATGCCGAGGAGCGGCCCGCCCGCGAGGTCCAGCACCTTCACGCGCCCGTCCGGTCTGCGCAGCAGCGGCGGCGGATGACCGGCACGCGCCATGACGGCCGTGCCGTGCGCCGGGTCGAGACGCAAGTACAGACAACTGGCGAACAGATCGCTGCCGAGGTCGATCAGCAGGCGGTTGGTGCTGCTCATCACGTCCTCCGGCGCCTGCCCCACGGTCGTGTACGCGCGGACGGCCGTACGGATCTGCCCCATCAGCCCCGCCGCCGTCACGTTGTGCCCCTGCACGTCGCCGATCACCGCCGACGCCCGGCCGTGCGAGAGCACCAGGTCGAAGAAGTCGCCGCCGATGTCCATGCCCCGGGTCGCCGGCAGATAGCGGGAGGCCGCGTCGATACCGGGGATCGACGGCAGCGAGTGCGGCAGCAGCGCCGCCTGCAGACCGTGCGCGAGCTGATGCTTGGCGTCGTACAGCAGCGCCCGCTGCAACGCCTGGGCGATCAGCCCGCTGAGGCTGGTCAGCACCGCGCGCTCCTCCGCCGGGAAGGGATGCGGATCGGCGTACCCGAGCACACAGGTGCCCACCGGCTGCCCCTGGGCGATCAGCGGCAGATACGCCCAGGCGCCCATCCCGTCCGGGGTCGTCTGGCGCACCGGATACAGATGCTCCAGCTGCTGCCGGCTCTCGAAGAAGGCCGGCACCCCGGCGGTCAGGGCGCGGGCGCCGGGGGTCTGCGCGCTCAGCGGCATGCCGTCGAATCGTTCGACGAGGTGCGGGTCCGTGTACCCGTGGTGGCCCAGCACATGGAGCCGTCCCGCCCGGGAGCCGAGCATCACCAGCGCCTGGGAGCCGACGGCCGGGACGATCTCGTTCGCGACCAGCTCCACCACGTCCTGCACCCCCACCGCCTCGGTGAGGGCGCTCGCCATGGCCAGCACATGGTCGATGGTCACCAGCCGGCCGGGCCCGTCGTCGTCCTCCTGGCGTGCGGCACTCTTCGGCGAGGCGACCGAGCGGGCCCGGGAGATCCGCACGCTCAGCCCGTTCGTCCCCGGGTACAGCCGGAACGACAGCCACTCGCCCGGCGGCTTCAACGCCATGAACGACGTGATGTGCTGACTCATCAGCGCGGCCCGGTAGCGGTCCTCGTGCGCGGGGTCGTTCAGCCACGGCACGGACGCCCACAGCTGCATGCCCAGCAGCGCGCTCACCGGGATGCCGAGCAGCTCGGCGGTGGCCGCGTTGGCGAAGGTGATCCGCCCGTGCAGATCGAGCGAGCACATCCCGTACGGCAGCCGCGCCACCATCCGGGCCGCCTCCACCGTGCCGAGCGTCCCGGCCACCGTGGTCGTCGACGGCGCGGAGAGGTCCGGCTCAGGCAGTACCGGCCTGCCCTCCTCCTCCGCGCGCCGCAGCCGTATCGCGAGCCGGTCGCAGGCCGAGGTGAGCTTGTCCCGCTCGCGTTCGCTGAGCTCCGGGGGGTGCGAGCCCGGCCAGGTCAGGAAGACGGCGCCGTAGGTGGTGTCACGGGTCGCCACCGGCAGTGCGGCCATCGCGAACGGATAGGGCAGGACGACGGCGATCCGGGGGTAGCGGCGGGCCATCTGCTCCTCGCCGTTGACCCACACCAGCCGCCGGTTCCGGACGGCCTCGGAGACCGGGGCCGGGGCGCTCAGGCTCACCCGCTCCCACGGCGCGGCGAAGGACCGAGGCAGCCCCGCCATCACCGCCATCTCCAGGACGGGCGCGTCATGGGCCAGCAGGTACACCGCACCGGAGTGCGCCTGGACGTCGTCCATCATCGCGGCCAGCGCGAGGGACAGCAGGGGGTGGCCCACGCGTGCCGTCTCGACCGTCGTCCGCTCACCGGACGCCGGGACGTCGGACATGCCGACCACCTCCTCGCACGGTCGCGCCACGCCCCCGCGTCAAGGCTCCCTCTTGACGGCCCGACACGCACGGCGAGCACTCCGCGGAGGCTGAGCCCTCGTACCCCGACTCGCCGCGGACATTCCCCCTGGATGGATGCGCGACCTTGCCCACGGGCGCCGTGCGTGCGCCCCCGCGCACCCCGTTGGCTGGTTCTTCGTGAACCGTGCGCGGTCACAGACGCCAACAATGGGCACGCGCTGAGACGAGGAAGCGGCGGCGGCCGGGGGAGGCGGAGGGCGATAGTGATCCGGGTGCTTCTCGTGCACGACGAATGTCTGGTCCGGTCGGTACTGGCGGAGTGGCTCCGCCGGGAGACCGACCTGCTGGTGTACGACGCGCCCTGGCGCACCGCGCCGGGGCGTGCGCGGTCCCTGCGGCCGGACGTCTGCGCGGCGGACCTGGACTGCGCCGACGCCGTGGGCATCCCACCCCTCGGCGATCTGCGCGGCGGCGCGGGCGGCGCCGCCGCGGGGCTCGTGGTGCTCGCCCAGGCCAGCCGCCCCGGTCTGCTCAAGCGCGCGGCGGAGGCCGGGGCCCTTGGCTACGTGGACAAGGAGGGCGCCCCGGAGCGGCTGGTGGCCGCGATCCGCCAGGTCGCCGTGGGGAAACGTTTCGTCGATGACTCGCTCGGCTTCGGCTTCCTCAAGGCCGCCGAGATGCCGCTGACCAGACGCGAGCTGAGCGTGTTATCCCTGGCTGCCGAGGGTGCCTCCGTCGCGGAGATCGCCGGCAGCCTTCATCTGTCCCACGGGACCGTGCGCAACTACATGGCCGCCATCACCCGCAAGACGGGCGCGCGCAACAGGATCGACGCCATCCGGATCTCCCAGGGCGAGGGCTGGCTCTGACGACGGGACCAGGTCGGTGGGGGACGACAGGACCGGGGCCGTGGGGGACGACGGGACCGGGGCCGTGGGGGACCATGTGCCCATCAGGTCCCGGTAGAGCGGGGAGCGGGTCATCAGGTCGTCGTGCGTGCCGAACGCGACGCGGCGGCCGTCCATGACCAGTACACGGTCCGCGCGGTGGGCCGAGCCGGCACGGTGGGCGACCACCACGAGGGTCGTGCCCGGCCGCCGTACGAAGGCCCGCTCCGCGCGCTCCTCCGCCTCCGGGTCCAGATGACAGGTCGCCTCGTCGAGGATCACGACCGGCGCGTCCGACAGATGGGCCCGGGCCAGGGCGATCAGCTGCCGCTCGCCGGCGGACAGGGCGCCGGGGTCGATCTCGGCCCCCGGCCCGCCCAGCCGTTCCATCAGCTCCGTCAGCCCCACGGCCTCCGCGGCGGCCCACAGTTCCTCCTGGGGCACGGGTTTCGGCCGTAGCTCGCCGAGATTTTCGGCTAGGGATCCCCTGAAGACGTACGCCTCCTGCGGAATGAGCACCCGGTGTGCGCGGGATGTGGCGCCGGGCACCCGATGTCCGCACAAATGGACGGAGCCGTGCCGGGGGAGCAGGAGCCCCGCGACGATCCCGGCAAGCGTGGACTTCCCGATGCCGCTGGGACCCACGACGGCGAGATGGGTGCCCCGGGGCACCCGGAGGTCGAGGTCCTCGATCACGGGCGCGGCGGCGGGACCGTAGGCGAAGGTGACGGAGGAGAGGGTCAGGGCGTCGGGCGGGGTGGGGGGGAGTGGGGGGTCGGTCGGGGTTGGTGGGGCGGCCGCAGGCGTTCGGGGGGCTGTGGGGTGGGCTGCGGCGGGGGGCGACGCCGGTTCCTGTCGCGGCCCCGTGGGGCGGGTCATCGGGGCCGGGGCCGGCCCTGGCCCCCGCCGGGGCGCGTGCGACGGCTCGTCCGCCGGGGCCAGTCGGCGCAGGACCACCGCGAGGCGGGAGCCGCTCGTGCCCAGGCCGTGGACCAGGTTCTGCAGGGCCGGGAGGAGCGACTGGGTGACGTAGGCGAGCGCGCCGATGAGGGCGCCCGCGGTCACACCGCGCGCGAGCAGCCAGGGGGCGGCCGCCAGCAGGAGCACGACGGGGAGCTGGCCGCCGACCGCGAGGGACGCGACCCGCAGGACCCCCCAGCGGGCGAGGGAGCGCGCCGCGCGGTACTCGGCGTCGACGCCCCGCCCCGTGTCGTCGGCGACCGACTCCTCCGCACCGGCCGCCGTGATGTCCCGCAACCCCGGGCACACGGCGCCCAGACCGGTGGCGAGGGCCTCGTCGGCCACGAGGAACGCCTCCTGCCTGCGCGCCAGGGGGCGGAGCGACGCGAGGAAGAGGGCCACGCCCACCACCAGCGGGGGGACGACGACCAGCAGCAGCGGGGGAGCGAGCGAGAACAGCCCGACGAGCGCGCCGGCGGCCGTGAACACGAACGAGCGGGACACCATCACCAGGCCGGCGAAGGTGTCCCGGGCGATCTCCACCTGCTGGGTCAGCCCGGACAGCGCGCCGTCGTCGGCCTCCCGCACACCCCGCTCGACGACGCCGCGCACCAGACGGTCCCGCAACGGTTCGACCAGTGCCGCGACGCACCCGTACACCCGCCCGGTCCCGAACGCCCCGACCACCACGGCCGCGGCCCCGACACCGAGCCACGCCAGCCCGACGCCCGCCCGCCCGGCCAGGAACCCCTCGTCGAGGGCCTGGGCGAGCGCGTACCCCATGAGGAACGTCTGCGCCGTCTCCAACACCGACCATGCCACGAGCCGCACGACGACGGAGGCCCGCCGCCACAGAAAGCGGACGCCGCGCCCCGGGAGACCGGGGTGTGGGGTGTGGGGTGGGGCCGTTGGTTTGGCGGGGGTGGGGTGAGGGGTGCGGGGTGGGGCCGGTGGCTCGGCGACCACGCGGGCGGTTGCTGATCCGGCGGTGCCGCCTGGTGGGGCTCCGACGGTGTCGCCCGGCGTGGCGTCGGCGCGGTCGCTTCCCACCGGCCCGGTCCCTTCGCCGTCCGCCGTGCGGGGCCCTGGGCGCTTCTCGCCGTCCGCGGTGCGGGGCTCCGGACGCCCCTCGCTGTTCGCCGTGCGGGGCTCCGGGTGCTCCTCGCTGCTCGCCGCGCGGGACTCCACGCGCTGCTCGCCCGAGTCTGGTTCGGTGGCCGGCGTCGGGGAGTTGGGCTGCCTGTCGGGCCGTCGCCCCCGCATCAGGTCTCTCCCCGCGCTGGGAAAGGCGGCCCGCAGACGCCGTCCGACGCGCTCCTCTTCCCGGCGCGACCGACGCGACCGGCGCGACCGGCGCGACCGGCGCGACCGGCGGGACCGGCGGGACCGCTGCGACCGACGTTCCGTACGCCTCCGGATGCCCCTCCCGCCCCCACCGAACCATCGCCCCCCGCCCCGAACAGCTCCCGGTAGCCCGGCAGCCGCCAGAGCTCCCTGTGCGTGCCCGTCGCCCGCACGCGCCCCCCGTCGAGCCAGACGACGGTGTCCGCGCTGGCTGCCGTGGTGGGGCGGTGGGTGATGAGGAGGCGGGTACGGGCGGGGGTGCCATGGAGGAGGGCGGCGGTGATGTGGCGTTCGGTGACCGTGTCGAGGCTGGAGAGGGCGTCGTCGAGGACGAGGAGACGGGGCGCGCGGGTGAAGGCGCGGGCGAGGCCGAGGCGTTGGGCCTCGCCGCCCGACAGGGGGGCTTCCGCGCAGCGCGTGGCGTAGCCGTGGGGGAGGCGGTCGATGAAGACATCGGCGCGGGCGGCCTCGGCGGCCCGGCGCACCCGGCCGGGGGCGGGGCGGGAGACGCCGAGGGCGATGGTGTCCTCGATCGAGTCACCGAGCAGGGCGGGCCGTTCGAACGCATGGGTGATCGCTTCCCGCAGTTCCCGGCGGTCCAGCGCGCGCAGGGGTACGCCGTCCAGCCGTACCTCTCCCTCGTCCGGGTCGACCAGACGTCCGGCGACGGCGGCGAGCAGCGACTTGCCCGCGCCGGAGCGGCCGACCACCGCGAGCGTGGTCCCGGCCGGTACGACGAGGTCCACCCCGTCGAGGACGGGGCGCGCGCCCCGGCGGACGGTCACCCCGCGCAGCTCCAGCCGACCGCGCCCGGACGGCGGCAGCCGGTGTTCCCCGTACGCGAGAGGAGGCTCGGCCAGCACCTCGGAGAGGCGGCGGGCCGCCGCCCGGGCGCGGACCAGCCCGGAGAGCTGTCCGACGAGAACACCGACGCCCGCCGCCAGCACGGCGTAGCGGGACGCGGCCAGCAGCTCGCCCACCGACACCTGTCGGCGGGCGAGCAGTGCACCGGCCGTGGCCAGCACCCCTATCTGGAGGAGAGGGGCCACGGCGGCCGCCTGCGCGGCGGCACGCCCCTGGACGCGCCACATGCGGTGGCCCTCGCGGGAGAGTTCCGGCAGCGGGCGCAGGACGCGGGCCACGGTCCGGCCGGCGGTTCCTGCCGCCGCGATCGTGCGCGCACCTGCGACGGCCTCGGCCAGTCCGCCGGCGATACGGCCCTGGAGCTCCTGGTAGCGGGTCACACAGGCCGAGGAGTCACGGGCGAGGCCGCGCAGCAGCAGGGCGAGGACGGGGGCCCCGACCAGGAACACCCCCGCCGGCCACGGATCGATCAGGGCGAGCGCCACCACCGCGCCCACCGGCCCGGCGAGGGCGGCGAGCAGCGCAGCCACGGTGGCGGGGGCCGTCCCCGCCTGCGCGGCGTTCCCCACCAGCCGTGCCACCAGGTCCCCGGGCCCGGACCGGGCGACGGCGCGCGGGCCCACCGCCAGCACGTGCCCCGTCAGGCGCCGGCGCAGCCAGGCCGTGGCCCGCGCGTTCGTCGTCCCGCCGACGACGGTCTCCACCGCGTCCAGCACGGCGAGGAGCAGCATCAGCGTGGCGCACCACAGCACCCAGCGGGTCGCCGCCGGGTCGGCCGTCAGCAGGAGGTCCAGGGCGCGGCCGAGGGCGACCGGCAGCACCAGGTTCGCCCCCGCGCCGGCCAAGGCCACCAGGACGAGGGCGGTGCAGCGACGCGCGGAGTACCGCACCGTCGCGGACAGCAGGGCGTCGGACGCGGGCGGCGCGATCGGTGCGGTCGATGTGCCCGACGCGCGGGCGCGGGCCGTGGCGGGGTCGGTGGGGTCGGTGGACGTGGCGGCCGGACCATGACCACCGGGGTCGGTGAGGGTCGTCATACCCGTCCTGACGTGGGGCCGAGGGGAACTGCCAGGGAACTGCCGCGGTCGCTCCACCCGGGCGGGGAGGCACCGTACGGGGCCCGGACATGCGCACGGCCCGGACGGCCCCTCCCCGGACTGGGGAGGAGGGACCGTCCGGAGCCGTGGCGCGACCCCGCCGCCGCGGATGCGACCGCGGTGCCGCGCCGATGCGACGGAAGAACCGTCCGGGGGCTGCCGCCCCGGCGGGTCAGAGACAGAGCGTGATGCTCGCCGCGCTCACACACGACAGCACGCTCAGGGAGCTGGGCCCGCCGGTGCCCGTGGTCTCGTCTGCTTCCATCGTCTGCAGGTCGAGGAGTGCCATGTCGATTCCTTTCGGTTGGGTCCCCCGAAGGGGACTTGGGGACGGGGGTGGTGCGTCACGACTCCGTCAGAGCGGGGAGCCGCGTCTCAGGGCCGCCGTGGCGGCGGAAGGAACGGCAGGTGGGGCCGGGCGTCGTCGGCGAGCGCCGCGCCGAGCGCCAGCAGGCACCCCGCCGTTCCGGTACCGAGGTCCATGGAGAGCCGCATCAGGTGACTGCCGGGGAAGGCGAGTTGCCCCTGGTACGGCATGGCGTGCCAGCCGAGCGCGTCGATCTGCTCCCTGAGCAGGTCACGGGACGCGCCCGTCCGCGCGAGATGGAGGATCATCCCGGCCCGGCCCTCGAAGAGGCCGGGCTGCGCGTAGAAGCGGTAGGTGGCGGCGGCGAGGACACCCGCGCGGGCCCGCTCGAACTCGCCGGAGGCAGCGGGCCCGGACAGGAGCCCCGTGGCCGCCAGGTAGTCGTCGAGGACCATGCCGACGCCCGCCCCGCCGTCGCCGAGGTACGGCATCGTCCGCCAGCCCTCGTCGACGGCCAGGCCGCCGTTCTTCTGCTCGACGAGGCACTCCAGGTCGAGCCGCAGGGCGTCGCCCGCCGAGTCGAGGAGCGCCCGGTCGCCCGTCGCCTCGTACCGGCGCAGCAGGAGAAGCGCGGGACCGCTCGCGCCGCGCAGCAGCCCGGCGCGTCGGCGGGGCGGTGCGGGGCGGGGTTCGGCGAGGCGCCGCACGAGGAGCGCCGCGATGTCGTCGGCGTGTTCGTCCAGCTCCGTCTCGCCGGTGGCCCGCGCCAGGTGCCCGAGGACCAGCCCGAGTCCGGCCAGGCCGCCGCGCAGGTCGGAGGAGAGCTTGTGCCACTTCTCGGACAGGACGCGCTCGACGAGGTCGAGGGCCCGCTCCCGGTGACCGAGCAGGTCCAGGACGTGCGCCACCCCGGCGAGCCCGTCGTACAGGCCGAGCGGAGTGCCGAGGGGCACCGGGTCGGTGTGGTCGAGCAGCCAGCGCTCGCCCTCCTCGTACCGCTCGGCCCCCGTCACGGCCAGCGCGTACAGCACGCCGGCGGCGCCGTGGGCGAGGCCGAGACCGCCGCCGTCCGAGAACTGGGCGACGTCACCGGGGAAGAGCCGGTCGTCCCGCTCGGGTGTGGCCGACGCCAGGATCGCCTTGACCATCGAGTCCCGGCTGTACGGCCAGTCCACGGGCTCGGCGAGCGACGCGAACGGCGAGGCCGCGGCAGGGACGACGGAGGGGCCGCCGCCTCCTGTGCCAAGCCCCCGTGCGGGGCCGCCCGCCGCGCCGCGCCCCCGTGCGCCGTCGCCGCCCGTTGCGTCAAGCTCCCGCCCGCCGTCGCCGCCCGCTGGGGCACGGCCGTGGCGGTCCGCCCCGCTCCCGGTGCCCGCGCCCGCCCGTACGATCTCGGCGACCGCCTCGTCCAGGAACCGTCGCGGCACGGCCGGGAACTGTCCCGCGATCACCTCGGCCAGATGCCCGGCCTTCGCCCGGTCGATCACGAGGAGCGAGGTGACGGGCAGGAACAGCGCGAGGCGCAGACAGGCGAGGGCGTAGCGGTCGACGTCGGGGCCCGTGCGGTCCGGGGGTGCCAGGAAGCCGGGGTGGGCGACGATCTGCCGGCCGTTCTCCTCGGCGGGGGCCGCCGCCTCGAAGTCCAGCAGGGACACCGACCGCCCGTCCGGCGCGACCATGATGTTGAAGACATGCAGGTCGTTGAAGACGATCCCGCGCCCGTGCACCGCCTCGACCGCCTCCTCGACGGCCCGGTGGACGCGTAACGCCCAGTCGGTGTACGCGGCCACCGCGTCCGGGTCGGGATCGGAGGCCAGCAGCGGGTGCCGTTCGGCGACGTACGCGTTGAGCGGGCGGCCCTCGACGAAGTCCATGACGAGGAAGCGGTGCTCGCCGAGGGTGAACCAGTCGCGGACCCCGGGCACGACGCCCAGCCCCGACAGCCGCTCCAGCGCGGCCCTCTCCCGCTCCAGCCGGGTCACCGCGTCGGCCCCGTCGGCGGCCAGTCCGGCGTGCGGGCGCCCTTCCTTGAGGACCACCTTGCGCCCGTCGCGGGTGTCGGTGCCGACGTACACCCCGCCGCCGTTGGAGAAGTGCAGGGCCTTCTCGATGCGGTACGGCAGATCGCCGACCGTGGTGGTGTTCCGCGCCGCCAGCTGCGGTGCGAGGAACGCGGGCAGCGTCACCCACTCGGGTACATGGAAGGTCGGCTTCCGCTGGTCCGGCACCAGGGTGCCCGAGCCGTCGCGGACCGCCGGGACGAGTGAGCCGCGCTCGTCGACGACGAAGGACCGGGCGAAGGCGCCGTAGCGGACGTACAAGGGACCGTCGTTCCAGCGCAGGTCGGTGAGGATGTACGGGCCGTCGAGGCCCTCCAGGAGCGCGCCCAGTTCCCGCAGGACGAGGTGCAGCTGCTCCTCGTCGGCCGGGTAGAGCGTCACGAACTTGCCGCTGGTGTCGCGGCCCGCGTACTTGGCGTTGCGCAGATGCAGCAGATGCGGGCCGGGCACGAACTTGAACGGGATCAGCCGGGGCACGCAGTAGTCCCACACGGTCGCCGCGATCCGCTCCGCGTTCGCCCGGGTGGCGGAGGCGTGCACCTTCCAGCCCTGGGTGGGCGCGGGGCGCGTACGGCCGGCGCCGCCGACGGGGGTCAGGGTCAGCCAGTCGCCGATCCGGGCGGCCCGCCAGCCCTCCGGCACCGCCCGGCGGGCCGTGTCAAACTCGGGCGCGGTCGTGCCGGCGCGCTCACCGGCCGAGAGCCGGTCGGGTGTCTCGTAGAAGTGTCTGTCGGCGAGTGCGTACGCCTCGTACCGCTTGTCCATGCGAGTTCCCCCGGGTCGTGTGAGCCGTGTCCCTGGGCCGTGTGGCGTCGAGCCTTCCAGCCGGGCGGGGCGGCCCGACAGTCACGGCTGTCACCAGAAAGCCGTCACGCGTGTCACGCGATCACCGTGCGGAACGCATGCGTAAAGACTTGTTCGGGGCGTTTCGATCCCCGCTGTGCGCGGTGGGTGTTCCGGTCTCCCCGGAACGGCCGCAGGGGCTGCGCGAGCGTGCCGGAAGCGCTGTAATTGCGGACGTGGTCAGTGAGGGTGCGGCGGAACGCGGAACGAGGAAGCCGCGTGCCGAACTTGCCCTGGCGGCCCTCGCCGACGACCTCGACCCACGCGACCGCCTCCACGCCATCCTCGAACAGGTGCTCGTCTTCACGGACGCGACGCTCGCAGCCGTCTACACCCCGGACGACGAAGGCGAACGGCTCTCGCTGAGCGGGTCGGCCGGCGTCCCGACGAGCCTGTACGGGCTGCTCGACAGCTATCCCACCTCCGGCGCCACCTCCTTCGCCGAGGCGGTCCGCACGGGCCGGCCGGTGTGGCGGGGCTCCGCCGACCTCGTCCAGGACGCGGACGCCCGCCGCTCGGTCGTCGGGGAGTTCTCCGTGGGGGTGCTGCCGCTGGACGAACGGGGCTGCCTGCTCGCCGTGAGCGACGACCTCGACGGCTTCCCCCCCGAGGACCGGCGGTGCCTCGACCTGTTCGCGCGGGCGGTCACCCGGGCCGCCCCGCCCCCGCCGCTCGGGCCGGGCGCCTCGTTCGACCTGGCCATGGACACCGGACAGGTCGAGGTCGACGACCAGCTCCTGGAGCTGTTCGGGATCGGCCCCGACGACTTCGAGGGCCGGGTCGAGACCCTGCTCGCGATGACCGTGCCCGAGGACCTGCCCGCCGTGATGTCCGTCGTCGAGGCCGACCACATGTCCATCGGCGACCGGGAACTGGAGTTCCGGATCCTGCAACCCTCCGGCGAGCAGAAGTGGCTCAGGCTGCGCGGCCGGCTGCTGCCGGGCGGCGAGGACCGCCCGGCCCGCCTCGTCGGCACCGTCACCGACGCCTCCACCGTGCGCACCGGCCGCGGCGACGTGGCCCGCGTCCAGCGCCTCGCCGCCGCCCTCGCCACCGCCGGCACCGTCCGGGACGTCAGCCAGGCCGTCGTCGCCGCCCTCCGCAAGCCCCTCCAGGCGGACCGGATCGCCCTCGCCGAACTGGAGGGCGACCGCCTCGTCGTCACCGTGCTCGACCCGCCCCAGCCCGAGGCGTGGCCCGAGGTCTGGCGCACCGAGTGGCGCTCCGAATGGCCCGACGCGCCGGTGCGCACCATGCCGACCCTCGCCACGGCGCTCCGCGAGGGCCGCGCCGCGATCTGGCCCGCCGACGCCGATCTGGAGCCCGCACTCGCCGAGGTCGGACCGGGCGGCCTCGCCGTCCTCCCGCTGCCGGCCGGCGGCCGGATGGCCGGGGCCTGCCTCATCGGCTGGGACAGCCCCCACGACTTCGGGCCCGAGGAACGCGCCCTGCTCACCGCCGCCGCGGGCCTGGCAGGTCAGGCCCTGATGCGCGCCCACGCCTTCGACGCCGAACACGAACTCGTCGGCATGCTCCAGCGCACCCTCCTCCCGCGCCGCCTGCCGCAGCTGCCCGGCGCGGTCGCCGTCGCCCGCTACCTGCCCACCACCGCCGGGCTGGAGGTCGGCGGCGACTGGTACGACGTGATCCCCCTGTCCGACAACCACGTCGCGTTCGTCATCGGCGACGTCCAGGGCCACAACGCGGGCGCCGCCACCCTCATGGGCCAGATGCGCACCGCCCTGCGCGCGTACGCCGTCGAGGGGCACCCCCCGGACGTCGTCGTCGCGCACGCCAACCGCCTTCTCGTCGACATGGAGACCGACCTCTTCGCCACCTGTTGCTACGTCGACGTCGACATGGAGGAGGGCCTCGCCTGGTACGTCCGCGCCGGCCACATCCCGCCCGTGCTGCGCCACCCGGACGGCACCGTCGAGATCACCGAGTCCGAGGGCGGGCCCCCGCTCGGCGTCCTCCGGCAGGCCGACTTCCCGATGGCCTCGCTGCGCCTGGCCCCCGGCGCCCTCCTCGCGCTCACCACGGACGGCCTCGTCGAGTCGGCGGACCTCGACGTGGAGGACGGACTCGACCAGCTCGCCGCGGACCTGTCCGCCGCCGACCCCGCCCACCTCGGCGTCGTCGCCGACACCCTGCTCGGCGGCGCCAACCGCGACGACGACGTGGCCCTGCTCCTCGTCCGCTACGACGGCATGGCCGTGCGCCCGCGCCGCGAGAACTGGACCGTGTGGCGGGTGCCCCAGGCGGTCGGCCAGGCCCGCCGCTACACCCGGCGCGTCCTGCGGGCCTGGGGCATCCGGGACGAGGCGGACGCCGTCCTGCTCGTCGTCTCCGAACTCGTCACCAACGCCCTCGTGCACACCGACGGCCGGGTCCGCCTCGACCTCACCCTCCTGCACGACCGGCTGCGGGTCGCCGTCGCCGACAACTCGCCGCGTACCCCGATCAAACCGGCCAGCATCGGCTGGCAGGCCACCGGCGGCCGCGGTGTCCTCCTCGTCGAGGCCATGGCGTCGGCGTGGGGCACCGTGCCGGTGAGCGGCGGCAAGTATGTGTGGGCGGAGATCCCCATCGGCTGACACCCTGGTGGTGTGCGCCTGCTCCTGATGTCCGACACCCACCTGCCCCGACGCGCCAGGGCACTGCCCGAGCGGCTCCTCGCCGACCTCCCGCACGCCGACGTGGTCGTCCATGCCGGCGACTGGGTCGACGAGGCCACCCTCGACCTCCTCGAACAGCGCTCCCGCCGTCTCATCGGCGTCTACGGCAACAACGACGGCCCCGCCCTGCGCGCCCGCCTCCCCGAAGTGGCCCACGCCGACCTCGACGGGCTGCGTCTCGCCGTGGTCCACGAGACGGGGCCGGCCCAGGGCCGCGAACGCCGCTGCGCCGACCGCTTCCCCGACACCGACGTCCTCGTCTTCGGCCACAGCCACATCCCCTGGGACACCACCACCGACACCGGCCTGCGGCTGCTCAACCCCGGCTCCCCGACGGACCGGCGCCGCCAGCCGCACTGCACGTACATGACGGCGACCGCGACGGACGGCGAGCTGAGGGACGTACGCCTGCACCGGCTGCCGCCCCGCACCTGACCCTCACCCGGACCCCTCCCGGGGCCGCCTAGGTGGCCAGTCACTCACGGCGTCGGCGCATGGATCGCCCCGGCCGTCACCGTCAGCGGCGCCCCGCTGCCGCCCCACCTGAGCGCGACGATCTCCGCCGCGACGGACACCGCCACCTCCTCGGGCGTACGGGCGCCCAGGTCGAGGCCGACGGGGGAGCGCAGCCGGGCCAGCTCGGCGTCGTCCAGGCCGGCCTCCCGCAGCCGCCGCATCCGGTCGTCGTGCGTACGTCGGCTGCCCATCGCCCCGATGTACGCGGCCGGCCGGCGCAGCGCCTCCTCCAGCAGCGGCACGTCGAACTTCGGGTCGTGGGTCAGGACGCAGACGACCGTGCGGTCGTCGGTGGGTGTCCCGCGCAGAAAGCGGTGCGGCCACTCGACGACCACCTCGACGGGGTCCGGGAACCGCCGCGGCGTCGCGAAGACGGGCCGGGCGTCGCACACCGTCACCCGGTAGCCCAGGAAGACACCGATCCGGGCGACCGCGGCCGCGTAGTCGATCGCGCCGAACACCAGCATGCGCGGCGGCGGCGCGAACGAGTGCAGGAACACGGTCACGGCGTCCTCACGGCGTTCCCCGTGCGGCCCGTAGTGCCGCTCCACCGTGGCGCCCAGGGCCAGCTCCCCGCGCGCGTCGGCGGCGACCGCCGCGTCCAGCCCGGCCGCGCCGAGGGAGCCGGACACCGCCTCCGGCCGGACGGCGAGGGTGGCGCCGCGCGGTGCGGGGCCGTCGACGACGGTCGCCAGGGTCACGGGTCGGCCGGCGGCCACGGCCCGGACGACCTCCCCCAGCGCCGGGTCCTCCTCGGGTGTCACCCGCCGCACCAGCACACCGATCTCCCCGCCGCAGGTCAGCCCCACCGCGAACGCGTCCTCGTCGCTGTACCCGAACGTCTCCAGCCGCGCCTGCCCGGACGCCACCACCTCCTGGGCCAGTTCGAACACCGCGCCCTCCACACAGCCGCCGGACACACTGCCCACGACCTCGCCGCCGGGGCCGACCGCCAGGGCGGCTCCCGGTTCGCGGGGCGCGCTCCGGGTGACCGTGACGACGGTCGCGAGCCCGAACGGGGCGCCCGCCGCGTACCACGCGCCGACCGCCGGGAGGACCTCACGCATGGCCGCGCTCCTCTCACCACCCCCGCGGTTCCAGCGTCCGACAGTTCCGCCTCCGCCGCCCCTCCGGCCCGCGGGCCGCGAGCAGCCGTGCCCCGGGGGAGTGCCCCACCTGCCCCAGGAGGCGCGGACGGGCTGTTTCGGACCCGCCCCGGCCGGGGACCCGGCAGCCATGGTGCACATCGGATACACGATGATGACCGAGCAGGCCGGTCCCCGTGAGCTCGTCGACCATGTCGTCAGGGCCGAGGACGCGGGCTTCGACTTCTCGGTCACCTCCGACCACTACTTCCCGTGGCTGCGCTCGCAGGGCCACTCGCCGTACGCGTGGAGCGTCCTCGGCGCCGCCGCCCAGGCGACCTCCCGCATCCCGCTGATGACCTATGTGACCTGCCCGTCGTTCCGCTACCACCCGGCGGTGGTGGCGCAGAAGGCGGCGACGATGCAGCTGCTGTCCGAGGGACGGTTCCGTCTCGGGCTCGGCTCGGGCGAGAACCTCAACGAGCATGTCGTGGGCGGCGGCTGGCCCTCCGTCGACGTACGGCACGAGATGCTGGAGGAGGCCGTGGAGATCATCCGGGCGCTCTTCGAGGGCGGCCATGTGACCCACCACGGCCCCCACTTCGACGTGGAGTCCGCCCGGCTGTGGGACCTGCCGGACGAGCCGCCGCCCCTCGGCATCGCCGTCTCCGGCGAGCAGTCCTGCGCCCTCGCGGGCCGGCTCGCCGACCTCGTCATCGCGACGGAGCCGGACGCCGAACTGCTGTCGGCCTTCGACCGGCACGGCGGCGAGGGCAAGCCCCGCGTGGGTCAGCTGCCGATCTGCTACGACCCCGACCGCGACACGGCCGTCCGGCGCGCCCACGACCAGTTCCGCTGGTTCGGCAGCGGCTGGAAGGTCAACTCCGAGCTGCCGCACCCCGATTCGTTCGACTCGGCCACCCAGTTCGTCCGGCCCGAGGACGTCGCCGAGTCCATCCCCTGCGGCGACGACCCGGACGCCTTCGTCGAGGCCGTACGCCCCTACGCCGACGCCGGGTTCACCGAGATCGCGCTGGTGCAGATCGGCGGTGACTCCCAACCCGCCTATCTGGACTGGTCGGAGAAGACACTGCTGCCCGCACTGCGCGCCGCCTTCGACTGACACCGGCGGTACGGGCGGGCCGACCCAGGGGTGGGACGGGCGGGAGCCGACGGTGCCCGCCGCCCGCCCTTGCGGTCGAGCGCACTCCAACTCCTAGGCTGACGCTCCGCCCCACCCCACCTGCGACGGAGCAACGGCATGCGCTATCGAGTCCTCGGCAAGACCGGCATCGAGGTCAGCACCCACTGCCTCGGCACGATGATGTTCGGCGCCGTCGGCAACCCCGACCACGAGGACGGCGCGCGCATCATCCGCGCCGCGCTCGACGCCGGCATCAACTTCGTGGACACCGCCGACATGTACTCGGCCGGGGAGAGCGAGGAGATCGTCGGCAAGGCACTCAAGGGAGTGCGCGACGACGTCGTGCTCGCCACCAAGGTGCACTTCCCGCTCGGCGAGGGACGCAACCGCAGCGGCAACTCGCGCCGGTGGATCGTCCGTGCCGTCGAGGACAGCCTGCGGCGGCTGGACACCGACTGGATCGACCTCTACCAGGTGCACCGCCCGGACCACACCACCGACATCGAGGAGACGCTGTCCGTCCTCACCGACCTGGTACGGGCGGGCAAGATCCGGGCGTTCGGCTGCTCCACGTTCCCCGCGGAGGACCTCGTCGAGGCGCACCACGTGGCGGAGCGGCGCGGGCTGATGCGGTTGCGCACGGAGCAGCCGCCGTACTCGATCCTCGCGCGCGGCATCGAACGGGCCGTGCTGCCCACCGCGGAGCGTCTGGGCATGGGGGTGCTGACCTGGTCGCCGCTCGCCTCGGGCTTCCTGTCCGGGGCCTACCGCGAGGGACGACCGGTCGACCTCACCGCCGGCCGGCCCAAGCTCACCCCGCACCGCTTCGACCCGGCGCTCCCGGGCAACGCGGAGAAGTACGCGGCCGTCGAGCGCCTCGTCGTCCTCGCCGAGGAGATGGGCCGAACCCTGCCGGAACTGGCCGTCGCCTTCCCGCTGGTGCACCCGGCCGTCACCTCGGTCATCATCGGCCCGCGCACGATGGACCAGCTCACCTCGCTGCTCAAGGGGGCCGACGTGGTGCTCGACGACCCGGTGCTCGACCGGATCGACGAGATCGTCGCCCCGGGCACGGACCTCTACCGCGCCGACGGCGTCTGGCAGCCCCGCCCCCTCACCGAGCCGGCCCTGCGCAGGCGCCCGACAGCCGAGCGAGCGGCCACGGACTGACCCTCGCCGGAGGGCGGTGACGGCCGCGCGGGCCAGGGCCCTTCGCGACATCCCGGGGGCTGCCTCGCCGGTCGCGGGGCGCCGACGCGTTGGCCGACGACATCGGCGCAGCGTGGTCGATCAGGGCCTCGACCACCTGTACGTCAGACGGTCGTCACTCCGCGGGGCCGTCACCGCAAAGGCTTCCGACCAGGACACCACGACCAGCGTGCCCGGGGCGATGTGCCCTCAGCAGATGTCGACGTGAGTGAAGTCGTACACCGCCTCGTTCGGGACGACCTCGGTGATCCGGCCGTTCGCCTCGATGTTGGCGCGATAGTTGGGCCCCCAGAAACGGACTACGGCTCCGCCGGTCTGGTTGTTGCGAACAGCCAGCGCGTCGATGAAGTTCGAGAGCGAACGCGTTTCGCACCTGAACAGGTGGAAGATGCTGTGTTTGCCGTCGCCCTGGCCAACCGACACGCAGGCGATTCCAGATGCCCAGGAGCACGCACCCAGCTGCGCGTTCCGGTCGGCACTCGGCACATCCCGTGCCCATACCCGCTCGCCCGAGTACAGCGGGTAGATCTCCGGTGTCCATGCGGCCCTTCCGGCCGCGACGTTCGGCGCTGCCTGTGCTGGTGCCTGCGCCGCCAGCGGAAGGGCCAATGCGGCGATCATCGTCACGACCATTGCGGCCGCCCGCTTTCTGGAACTTGTCACGCTCTTTCGATCTCCTCTGTGGTCGCAACCGGTCCAGCCGGACCGCCCCCTCCCGCGAAGGTGCCCTGACCCTCGGGCTTGGTGGGTCCCTGTGGTTCGGCCTCAGTGTGGTCGGCCTGCCGGAAAGCAGGCCACGCCTTTCGGTCAGTGCCGAAAGGCCGTGGTCATCGCTCCGTCCCACTGCCGCCTGACGGGCGGTGGCGGCGAAGGATCGCCGTTGCAGGTGAACTGTCTTGAGAAAACGGGTACTTACTTGTGAGTCAGATGGTATTGACGGCTCGGCTGTCCATTGGGACGGTAGGGACATGTCGAATGTGGCGGACATGTCAAGATTGCGCACACGTCTGCTCGGTGTCCTGGTACTCGTCACCGGCTTCCTGACCACGGCGGGCCCCACCCAGCCAGCCTCCGCTCTCACTGACGAACTCTGGTTCGACTCCCAGGCCGCGGCGACCCTCACGGTCGACGGCGGCAGGTTCAAGGACGGCCTCGGCCGCGAGGTCGTCCTGCGCGGCTACAACGTCTCCGGTGAGACGAAGCTCAAGGAGAACAACGGTCTGCCCTTCGCCTCGGTCGCCGACGCCAGGAAATCGGCGACCGCGCTCCGGGCGCTCGGCGGCGGCAACTCCGTCCGTTTCCTGCTGTCCTGGGCGTACGCCGAGCCCGTGCGCGGCCAGGTGGACACCGCCTATCTCTCGGCGGCCACCGCCCAGATGGGCGCCTTCCTCGACGCCGGGATCCGGGTCTACCCGGACTTCCACCAGGACCTCTACTCCCGGTGGCTGTTCGACTCCGACAGCTGGTACACCGGCGACGGCGCCCCCAAGTGGGCCGTCGACCTCGGGAACTACCCCGACGAGTACTGCGGCATCTGCCCGTTCTGGGGGCAGAACATCACCTCCAACGCCGCCGTCACGAAGTCGACGTACGACTTCTGGCACAACACGTACGGCGTCCAGGACTCCTTCCTGGCCACCGCCCAGAAGACCATGGCGCACATCAAGCAGAACCTCTCGGCCGCGCAGTTCCAGGGCGTCGTCGGCTTCGACCCGTGGAACGAGCCGCATCCCGGCGTCCTCGACTCGGGGCAGACGAGCAGGGCGTGGGAGAAGGACGTCATGTGGCCCTTCTACGTCAAGTTCCGCGCGCGGATGGACGCGGCGGGCTGGCAGTCCAAGCCCGCCTTCGTCGAGCCGAACCTCTTCTGGAACGCCAACATCGACTTCCAGAAGCAGGAGGGCGGACTGCTCGACGCGGGCACCATCGGGCCGCGCTATGTCTTCAACACCCACTTCTACGACCAGAAGGCGATCTCCGGCATCTTCATGTGGGGCAAGGCGGAGAACGGCCAGTACACGACCAACTTCGGGACCATCCGTGACCGGGCCACCGCCGGTGGCACGGCCGCGATCGTCAGCGAGTTCGGGCACCCGCTCGCCGGGTCGGTCTCCGACAAGGCGCCCACGGTCTACAAGGCCATGTACCAGGCGCTCGACTCCCGCGTGAAGGGCGGGAGTTGGTGGTCGGACCCGGCCGCCTCCGGCCCGGTCCTGTCCGGTTCGCAGTGGCAGTGGGACCTCTACCACGGCCGCCACCGCGAGCTGATGAACGACAACCCCGACAAGGTGCAGAGGGAGGGCGACGCCTGGAACGGGGAGGACCTCTCCGCCGTACGCCTCGACGACTCCGGTACGGCCGTGCTCCGCCAGGACGCCCGGCTCCTCGACCGGGTCTACCCGAGCGCCACGGCGGGCAGCGCCCTCGCCTTCACCTACGAGGACCGCTCCCGCGACGGCTCCACGACGCTGACCTGGAACCCGGTGCCCAGCACCCTGCCGAACGTCTCCTCGCTCGTCGGGTCCGGGCAGTACGCCCTGCTGGTGTGGCGTTCCGACGGCAGCACCGAGCCGACGGAACTGCACCTGCCGGCGTCCTTCCCCACCGCGTCCACGACCGTGGTGTCCGACCTCGGGGTGACGTCCGCGCCGCCCGCGTACACCACGTCCACTCCCATCGCGGCGGCCAAGGAACCCGGCGGCACCGGCAGCCGACGGCTGCTGCTCACCGCCCCCGACTCGGGCAAGCTGCACTACGCCCTGGTCACCAACGGGGCGACAGCCCCGTCCGCGACGCGGTTGGACGCGGCGCGCACGGAGCTGTCGGGGTGGCTGGCCTCGGAGTTCAACTAGCGGAAGGTCAGTCCAAGGTCAGCGGGCGGAGGTCCCGGTCCAGCCGGCGGGCACCTGCGCGACGCGCACCCGCTGCGGGTGGTCGCCGACCGGCACGGACAAGGTCTTCTTCCCTGTGGCGAAGTCGATCACCGTGACCTGGTCGGCGCCGCTCTCGGAGACCACACAGGACTTTCCGTCACCGCTGACGGTCGACCAGTACGGCTTGGAGACGGGGACGAGCGGCCCTTCCTGGAGGGTCGCGCGGTCCACGACGGTCGCGTAGTCGTCCATCGTCCCCGCGATGCACAGCTTGGTGCCGTCCGGCTTCATCGTGAGGCCGTGGTGACGGGAGTCGTTGACGAAGGTGGTGCGGTCGTCGCTGACCCCCGGCGACTTCGGCAGGGTCTTGGTCCGAGTGATCTTGTCCGTGGCGATGTCGTACTCGAAGAAGCCGTTGAAGAACGACACCTGGAAGTACAGCTTCGTCTCGTCGGGCGAGAACGCGGCGGGGCGGACGGCGTCCGAGTAGTCGTTCAGCCCGATCGCGTTCAGCCGGTCGCGCATGTCGATCACCTTGACCTGCTGGAAGGTGTTCGCATCGGCGATGGTGATCTTCCGGTCGCCCTTCGTCCAGTCCAGCCAGGGCGCGTCGCTCTGGGTGTTCACATCGCCGATCGCCATGTTCCAGATGTACTTGCCGTCAC
Organism: Streptomyces neyagawaensis; assembly: GCF_023516595.1. Classification (GTDB taxonomy): domain Bacteria; phylum Actinomycetota; class Actinomycetes; order Streptomycetales; family Streptomycetaceae; genus Streptomyces; species Streptomyces neyagawaensis. The sequence continues at coordinate 330,332 of NZ_JAMGBG010000005.1, forward strand.
GGGTGAAGATGTTCTCGTGCGGCTTGTCGCCGGTCTTGAAGGAACCGACCTGATTGCCGGTGACGATGTCCAGGACGTGCACGGTGTTCCCGGTCGACGCCGAGACCGCGACCCGCTTGCCGTCGGGGGAGACCGCCATGTGGTCGGCGCGGAAACCCGACACCGGGAACCGCCAGTTGATGGCGCCGGTGGTGAGGTTGATCGACACGACGTCGGCGAAGCTGGGGCGGGAGACGACCATCGCCGAGCCGTCGGGCGTGGAGTACATGTCGTCCACGAACTGGTCGTGGCCCTCGCCCACGCTGTTGCGGATCGTCATGAAGGCGATCCACTTGATCGGGTTGGCGTTGATCTCCGCCATCCGCTGGGCCTTGTCCGGGATGACGTTCACCCGGCCGATCTTCGCGAAGTCGCCGGAGCCCTTGATGACATCGGCGGTGCCCTCCCAGTTGTTGCCCACGAACATCACCTCGCGCAGGTCCGCGGTGCCGGCCGCGGGGGCGGCGGACGCGGTCGCGGCGGCGGAGGCGGTCAGGGTGAGCGCGGCGGCCACGGCACCGAGGTGACGGGTCCGGCGCCGACGGGGGCCGGGGGTGGGGATCATGGCTGGTTCCTCCTGCTTGCTGGGGGCATGACAAGGCGGCTCTGGGGAGAGAACGGGGTGGAGAAATCTGAATACAGCGGCGTTCAGAGTTGACTTACTGGAAAGTAAGGAACGGGTGTGCTTCTCCACAAGCCCACGGACACGACAAAATCGGGGGAGCGTCGGTTCGACCGTCGAACGGGTGACGCTGTGTCGGGAGGAGAAGCGTGGCGGGCAGGCTCAAACAGCCCACCGGCCGTTACGGAGGACGGTCCGCCGAGGAGCGCCAGGCCGAGCGCCGACGCCGTTTCCTCGACGCGGGCCTCCAACTCTTCGGCGACAGCCCCGGTTTCCGGGGCACCACCATCGCGGCCCTCAGCGAGGCGGCGGGTCTGTCGACCCGTCAGTTCTACGAGGAGTTCCGCACCCTGGAGGACGTGCTGGCCGCGCTCCACCTCCAGGTCAACGACTGGGCCGAGGAGGCCGCGCTCACCGGCCTCGCCACGGCGGAGGGACGGCCGGTGGCCGAGCGGGTCACCGCCGCGTTCCGCGCGTACGCCGCCAACGTGACCGGGGATCCGCGCCGGTTGCGCATCACCTTCACCGAGATCATCGGCGTGAGCCCCCGGTTGGAGCGGCAGCGTCTCGAACGCCGCTCCCGCTGGGTCGACTTCCTCTGCGCGGAAGCCGCCGCGGCCGCCGACCGCGGGGAGGCCGCCCACCGCGACTACCGCCTCGCCGCCACGGCCTTCATCGGCAGCGTCAACGGCCTCCTCCACGACTGGCAGGCCGGCTACGTCGACGCCGACCTCGACGAGGTGGTCGACGAACTGGTCCGACTGCTCCTGGGGATCCTCCGCCCGGTGGGGTGGCGCCCCCTGCCCTGAGACACCGACGGTCGGCATGTTCCCTTCGCCGGACCGACCCGTCGCCTCAGCCCGCCAGCCGGTTCACCGCCTCCAGGACCGGGGCCACCCCGTCCTCCGCTTTCAGCTCCTCCGCCAGAGTGCGGGCGTGGTGGGCGTACGACGGGTCGCTGGTCGCCCGTCGCAGCGCCGCGGCCAGGGCGTCGGCGGTGAAGCCCCGCAGCGGTACCGCTCCCGGCGACACCCCGAGGGCGACGAGCCGGGCCGCCCAGAACGCCTCGTCGAACTGGACGGGGACCGGTACGGCGGGGACACCGGCGCGCAGGCCGGCCGCCGTGGTGCCGGCGCCCGCGTGGTGCACGACCGCGGCCATCCGGGGGAAGAGCAGGGAGTGCGGCACCTCGCCGACGGTCAGCATGTCGTCGCCCTCGCCGCGCAGTTCGCCCCAGCCGCGCTGGATCACCCCGCGCAGTCCGGCCGCCCGCAGGGCCCGTACGACCTGGTCGCTCATCCGCTCGGCATCCGGCACCGTGGCGCTGCCGAGTCCCACGAACACCGGGGCCGGCCCGGCGTCGAGGAAGTCCAGCACCTCCGCGGGCAGCCGGTCCTCGCGGTCGTACGGCCACCAGTACCCGGTGACGTCCAGTCCGTGCCGCCAGTCGCCGGGCCGGGGCACCACCCGTGCGCTGAAGCCGTGGAACACCGTCCACCCGAGCCGCTCCCGGGCCCGGTGCGCCGCGACCCGCCCGCTGCGCGGCAGCCCGTACGCGGCGCGCAGCCTGCGCACCTCCTCCGTGAAGATCCACTCCACGGCGAGGTTCACCGCGTGCCCCGCCGCCCGGTTGAGGACGGGCCCCCAGGACCGCACCCCCGTCATCGGGGGCGCGAACTCGCCGGTCGGCGCCAGTGGCTGGAGGTTCACTCCGAAGCTCGGAACCGACAGTGCCTCGGCGACGGTGTGTCCGAACGGGGCGAGCGTGCCGGCCAGCAGCAGGGCCTCGCTGGTGCGGGCGGCGACCACCAGGTCGTCGGCCATCCGCCCGACGGCGTCACGGGCCATGTTCACCGCCCGCAGCAGCTTCCCGGCACCGGTGCTGCTGCGATGCAGTTTCCGCCCGCTCGCCGACTCCAGCTCGGCCCGCGGATCCACGGGCAGCGCGTGGAAGGCGATCCCCGATCCCGCCACCAGCGGCCGGAAGCGGTCGTGCGTCACTAGGGTGACCTCGTGCCCGGCCCGCACCAGCCCGTGCCCCAACCCGGTGTACGGGGCCACGTCGCCCCGGGAACCCGCCGTCATGATCGCTACGCGCACGCAGGCCAGTATGGCGGCGCTACCGCCCCGGATCAGGCGGACGGCCCGCGATGACGCGAAACCGCCTCTCCTCTCCGGCTGCCGCCCCCGCCGTACGATGACCGGCCGGTACGACGACGGGGGAGCCGATCAATGACGTACGAACGGAGCGAGGTCGTCCAGGGCCTGGCCCTGAACAGGGCCGCGAGCGCCGGGGTGCTGCTGCGGCTGATGCGGCCCGAGGCGAGGGCCGCCTGGTTCCTGCTCTGTCGGCGGGCGGGGCTGCCGGCCGCGGTGGTCGACGCGTTCGTCACCCACCCGGACTGGCGGATGCGCGCCTCCTTCGCCCAGAGCGAGGGCGCCTCCGCGGCCGACCGGGCACGGCTGGTGGACGACACCGACCGCCGGGTACTGCTGGAGCTGGCGCACGGACCGACGCCGTACCGCGGCGCCGCCGAACCCCTCCCCGACGCCGTGTACACCCGGCTGCTCACCGCCGCCGACCCGGAGGTGCGCGGCACGGCGGCCATGTCGCCGAGCATCCCGGCCAGGATCCTCGCCGGTCACACCGGCCACGGCGACCCCGGGGTCCGCACGGGCGTGTGCCGGGCCTGGGACGCGCTGACCCCGGCCGACCGGGCGGCACTGCTCGCCGACCCCGACACCGCCGTACGCGCTGCGGCGGCCCGGCAGGCGTGCCGGACGGACCCCGCCCACACCGACGGCGTGCTCGCCGCCATGGCACCGGTCCACCGCCGGGAGATCCTGGCCGGGGCGTGCCTTCCCCGCGCCACCGCCGAGCGGCTCATGGACCTCGACGACCCCTACGACCGGCAGACGCTGGCGGGCAATCCGTCGCTGCCGCCCGACCTGGTGGCGCGGCTGGCCGCGGACCCCGAGCACGAGGTGCGCCGCGCGGTGTCGGCGCGCCCCGAACTCACCGAGGAGCAGCGCGCGACCGTCGACCACAGCGTGCGGCGCTCGGACGCCCTGCGCCCCCTCGGCTGGGTCCTGGCGCTCGACGGGGACTCGGACGCCCTGCGCGCCTGCGCGTCCTCCGCCCACCGCTGGCTGCGCAGGAGCGCGGCCGTCCACCCGGCTCTCCCGGCCGATCTCGTCGAACGGCTCGCCGAGGACGAGGACTTCGTGGTCCGTCTGATGATCTGCGAGCACCAACCGGACGCGCCGGCCGGGGTGTTGCTGCGGACGGCGCTGGAGTGGGACGGCCGCTCCGTCCACGACATGGTGCGCCTGCCGCAGTTCCCGGGGAAGGGCCTCGCCCGGTACGCCGACCACGAGGAACCCCGCTTGCGGCGGCTGGCCGTTCAGGACCCGGACGCCTCACCGGAGGTGATCGAGCGCCTGACCCGCGACGAGGCCGTGTGGGTGCGCAGGGCCGCCGCGTCCGATCCCCGGCTCACCCGCGACAGGATCGAGGAACTGCTCAAGGAGCCGGACACGGCCTGGCCCGCGGCCTCCAACCCCCGACTCGCCGAGGCGGACATGCACCGGCTGCTGGACGCGGTGGGCGTACCGGAATGACGGCGTGACCGCATGACGCTGTACCCGCATGACCGCGCGCCGCTGGTCACGGAGGCCGACGGTCGGCCCGGGGTGCGTGCCGCCCGGCTACTCGTCCCAGGCCTGGAGCAGCGTGTGCTCGACGATCTTGCCGTCGCGCAGGGTGATCATCGAGCTGGCCAGGACCCTCACACCGTCCGGGTACTCGCAGGACTCGGTGTAGGCGACCTGGTCGCCCTGGACGACGCACTGCTCCACCTTGTGCGTCATGTCCCGGCTGCAGACGTCCTCCAGCATCGCGCCGATCTCCCCGCGGCCGTGCAGGACCTTGGGGTGGCTGGGCTGGGTGTTGTGGTCGACGACGCGCAGCTCGGCGTCGTCGGCGTAGAGCGACAGCAGGGTCGACGCGTCCGCCTGCTCGGTGCCTCGGCGCAGCACCTCGGTGTCGAAGGCGGGGCTTGCCGTGGTAGCCATGGGTGACCTCCTCGGAAGGCCGCGGCCCGGCGGGTGAGCGGGCCGCGAGGGGCTCCTGCTATCGAGGCTCCTCCGCCGAGCGGAACCCGGCAAGCGCTGACGCGCCCCGGCGCGCGCCTGCGCCTCACGGATGAGCGGGCGTGACCGTACGGGGCCGGGGACCGTGGACTCCGTCCCCGCCCCTCGGAGCAGCTCGCCCACCTCAGCCGGGTCGACGAACCGAACAAGCTGAACGAACTGCACCAGGTCACCGACCTGGCCGCGCCCGCCCTCGGTCTCCTGGGCGCCATCGAGTAGCGGAACGCACCAGGAATCGGGAGCCCCGCCGCGTGTCCGCGGTGGGGCCCTTGACTTTCCCGGGACCCCGGCAGAGCATCACGAGTGAGTAACGTGAAGTGATCTTCACTTTGCGAACAACGGGTGGGATTTCGCCCCTTCCCGTACCGTCGTCGACCGTACCCCCGAGGAAGCCGCGCCATGGCCATAACCCGTGACCTTCTGATCGGCGGCAAGGACGTGCCCGCCGCGTCCGGCCGCACCACCGAGGACTTCGAGCCGTACACCGGGGAGGTGTACGCGACGGTCGCGGCGGCCGGTCCGGAGGACGTCCGGCGGGCCGTGGACGCCGCCGACGCGGCGTTCGAGGACTGGGCGGCCCTCGCGCCCTTCGCCCGGCGGGCCGTCTTCTTCAAGGCCGCCGAACTGCTGGAGGCCCGGGGCGAGCAGGTCGCCGAGATCATGGCGCGGGAGGCGGGCGGCACCCGCCCCTGGGCGCTGTTCAACGTGATGCTCGCCGCCAACATCCTGCGCGAGGCGGCCGCCGCGATCACCGCTCCGCGCGGCGAGGTGCTCAGCTCCCAGAAGGAGGGCGCGCTGAGCCTCGCCGTCCGTGAACCGCTCGGCGTGGTCGCGGCGTTCGCACCGTGGAACGCGCCCGTCATCCTCGGGGTACGGGCCGTCGCGGCGCCGCTGGCGGCGGGCAACACCGTCGTCGTCAAGCCCAGCGAGGACGCGCCCATCGCCTGCGGTCTGCTCATCGCCGACGTGTTCCGTGAGGCCGGCCTGCCCGACGGTGTCCTCAACGTGATCACCAACGCGCCCGAGGACGCGGCCGAGATCGCCGAGGCGCTGATCTCCGACGAGCGGGTGCGCGCGGTCAACTTCACCGGCTCCACCAACGTCGGTCGGATCATCGGCGAGCACGCGGCCCGCCATCTCAAGCCCGCCGTCCTGGAGTTGGGCGGCAAGAACGCGGTCATCGTCCTCGACGACGCCGACGTGGACTACGCGGTCGACGCCGTCACCTTCAGCGTCTTCATGAACGCCGGGCAGATCTGCATGTCCGGCGACCGGATCCTCGTCCACGAGTCGCTGGCCGAGGAGTTCGCGCAGAAGTTCACCGCCAAGGTCGCCACCCTGCGCGCCGGCGACCCCGGCCACCCGCACACCGTGGTCGGGCCCCTGGTGACCGCCTCCGCCGCCGAGCGGATCGCGGCGCTGGTGCAGGACGCGGTCGCCAAGGGCGCCACCGTCCTCACCGGCGGCGGCAGGCCCGAGGGCGCGGTGCACCCGGCGACCGTCCTGACGGACGTCCCTCAGGACGCCGACCTGTACTACACGGAGTCCTTCGGCCCGCTCTGCGTCCTGGAGACGTTCGCCGAGGACGACATCGCCGTGAAGCTCGCCAACGACACCGACAACGGCCTGAGCTGCGGCATCATCACCGAGAACGCCACGCACGGCCTGGCCGTCGCCCGCCGGATCCGCACCGGCATCGTGCACATCAACGACCAGTCCGTGGCCGACGAGCCCCAGGTGCCCTTCGGCGGGGTGAAGGCCTCCGGCTACGGGCGGTTCGGCGGCCGCTGGGGCATCGAGGCCTTCTCGAACACCCGCTGGGTGACCATGTCCACCCAGCAGGCGCACTACCCGTTCTGAGCCACCGGGTCGGACGCCAGGAACTGTGTGGCCGCCAGCTCCGCGTACAGCGGGTCGGCGGCCACCAGTTCCCGGTGGGTGCCGACCGCACGGACCCGCCCGGCGTCCATGACCACGATGCGGTCGGCCATCGTCACCGTCGACAGCCGGTGCGCCACCACCAGCACCGTCGTCGTCCGGGCCACGTCGGCCACCGTGTCGCGCAGCGCCGCCTCGTTGACCGCGTCCAGCTGACTGGTCGCCTCGTCGAGCAGCAGCAGACGCGGCCGCCGCAGCAGCGCGCGGGCGATGGCGACGCGCTGGCGCTCACCCCCGGACAGCTTGGTGCCCCGGTGGCCGACCAGTGTCTCCAGACCCTGCGGCAGCTTGGCGACCAGGCCGTCCAGCCGGGTCGTCTTCAGCACCCGGCCGAGTTCGCCCTCGTCGGCCTCGGGGTTGCCCAGCAGCAGGTTGTCCCGCAGAGTCCCGGACAGCACCGGAGCGTCCTGCTCCACATAGCCGATCGCCGCCCGCAGCCGGGGCAGCTCCCACGCGGTGACCTCCCGGCCGTCGACCGTGATGACGCCCGCCTCCGGGTCGTAGAACCGCTCGATGAGCGAGAACACGGTGGTCTTGCCCGCGCCCGAGGGCCCGACGAACGCGGTCATCCCCCGCGCCGGGACCTCGAACGTCACCCCGTGGTGCACATACGGCAGGTCGTCGGCGTACCGGAAGCGGACGTCGGCGAAGGCGACCGCGGCCGGCTCGGTGTCCGGGCCCGGCAGCGGTGCGGGCCGGGCGGCCGGCTCGGCGGGCAGCCGCAGCGCCTCCTGGATGCGGGCGAGCGCGGCGGCACCGGTCTGGTACTGGGTGATGGCACCCACGACCTGCTGGATCGGCGACATCAGATAGAACACGTACAGCAGGAACGCCACCAGTGTGCCCACGTCGATCGCCCCGGTGGCGACGCGGGCGCCGCCCACCGCTAGCACCGTGATGAAGGCGATCTGCATGGCGAGCCCCGCAGTGTTGCCCGCGGCCGCCGACCACTTGGCGGCCCGTACGCTCTGCCGCCACGACTCCTCGGCCGCCGCGTGCACTCTCTCCTCCTCGCGGTGCTCGGCGCCGGACGCCTTCACCGTGCGCAGCGCGCCGAGGATCCGCTCCAGCGAGGCGCCCATCGCCCCGACCGCGTCCTGCGCCGCCCGGCTGGCCCGGTTGATGCGCGGCACGATCACACCGAACACCACACCCGCGCCGAGGATCACGCCCAATGTCACGGCCAGCAGCACCGGGTCGACGAACCCCATCAGCACCACCGTCGCGACGAGTGTGAGCCCGCCGGTGCCGAGGCCCACGAGGGTGTCGGTGGTGACCTCGCGCAGCAGGGTGGTGTCGGAGGTGATCCGCGCCATCAGGTCGCCCGGCTCGCTGCGGTCCACCGCGGTGATCCGCAGCCGCAGCAGATACGACGACAGGGTGCGCCGCGCGCCCAGCACCACCGACTCGGCGGTGCGCCGCAGCACGTACGAACCCGTGGCGCCCACCGCCGCGTTGCCCACGACCAGCGCGGACATCAGCAGCAGCGCCCAGGTGATGGCGCGGTCGTGGGACAGGTCGTCGATCAGTTCACGGGCGACCAGGGGCAGGGCGAGCCCGGTCGCCCCGGTGACCAGGGACAGCAGTGCGCCCAGCAGAAGTGCCCAGCGATGGGGCCGTACATAACCGAGCAGCAGCCGCCAGTTGGGCTGCTGCTCGGCCTGGGGGTCAGTCGTGCTCACGACGCTCCTCGGCAGGTCGGTCGGGGAGTGGGGACCGGGCGCGGAGCTTCAGCCTACGTCGGTGCTGAGCGGCACCGTGAACGACTTTTCCCCGCCCAGCAGCAGCCTCCGGCCCCGGTTCGGGGCCGGCACGTGCCCCTTCCGTCCCGATGCCTCCACCCCCTCCAACGCCGCGCCGCGCGACGCGACCGGCGGGTTCCAGCTCGTCCGGCCGGGGCTCGAAGGTGTCGTCCTCGCTGTGGGCGCCGCCCTCGACCCGGTGCTGCGACCTCGCCGTCCTCTACGCCGCCACCATCCGCCCGTTCGACGAGATCGGCCTCCGGACGGCCGTCCTCGCCGCCCGCCACGCCGACGTCGTCCTCGTCGGCCGCGCGCGTCCGGCACTCCTCCCCCCGAGGCTTGGCTAGCGCGTGCCGGACGCTGTCAGTGCGGCGAGCGTCGTGTCGAGGTCGGTGGCGCGTGGTCGGTTGTGCGGCAGCCTCGCCAGCAGCGCGGCCATCCCGCAGGTGTCGGTGAGCGCCGAGAGGACGAGGCCGCCCGCAATACCCGCCGAGAGCAGCTGCGACGCCGGGTGGAGCAGCCCGAGCCCAAGGCCGGCCAGGACCAGCGCGCCGGCGGTGAACCGGACCTGACGCTCCATCGCCCAGCCGGCCCGAGCGGCCCCGGCCGGGCGGTGCAGTTCCTGTCCGTCGGCCGCCCAGGCGGTCGTACCGCCGGTCAGGTCGGCCGCCACGATGCCGTGCCCGGCCAGCAGCGCGCACGCCTTCGCGGACCGCACGCCCGACCGACAGACGATCAGCAGCTCGCCGCCGGCGGCCCTCAGCGCGGGCAGCGCCCGCTCCAACCGGTCCAGCGGCACGTTCAGGGCACCGGGCAGATGCCCGGAGGCGTACTCGCCGGGCGTACGCACGTCGACGACGGTCAGCTCCGCCAGGCGCGCCCGGACCTCACGGACGGTGAGGCGGCGGGGAGCGGAGGGAGTGAGGGGAGTGGTCATGGTCCTGCGATCCTTTCCTGAGGGGGGCGGTAAAATACCCCCAAGGGTATGTAGAGGAAGTGGGTCGGTCGTGGAGTTGCAGTTCGAGGGCGATGAGCTCAAGTCGGTACTGAACCGGCTGCGCCGGGCGCAGGGGCAGATCTCCGGGGTGATCAAGATGATCGAGGAGGGTCGCGACTGCGAGGACGTCGTCACCCAGCTCGCCGCGGCCTCCCGGGCGCTCGACCGGGCCGGATTCGCGATCATCGCCACCGGTCTGCAGCAGTGCCTCACCGACTCCGAGAAGAACGAGCGGAACGGGGAGACGACGGAGCAGATGCGGGCGCGACTGGAGAAGCTGTTCCTGTCGCTGGCGTGAGGGGCGGGGCGGCCCCGGGGGGGCGGCGCCTTCGCCCGTCGGGTTCGGGCCGGGGCGCCTGGTGGCTCGGGGGTGCGCGGTTCGTCGGCGGGTGCGGGTTCGCCGTGGTTTCTCGCGCAGTTCCCCACGCCCCTGGAGGAACGGGCCTGCGGCCCGCCCTCCCGATGAAAGATCCCCGGGTCAGGCGAGTCCCCGGTTCAGGCGAGCGCGTCGACCAGCATGAGCCCGGCCATCGCCAGTAGCGCCCAGGCGAAGACCCGCCGCAGGGTGTCGCCGGAGACCTTGCCCGCCAGGCGTCTGCCGTCCCACGCGCCGAGGATCGCGGCCCCCGTGAACGGGGCGACGACCGCCCAGTCGAGGTGCGTGCTCGACCCGGCGCGGGCGGCCAGCGCGGCCAGCGAGTTCACGGTGATCACCAGCAGACTGGTGCCGACCGCGTCGCGCATCCGCAGCCCCACCACGTTCACCAGGGCCGGTACGGCGAGGAAACCGCCGCCCACGCCCAGGACACCGGTGACCGCGCCGAGCCCCGCGCCGGACGCGGCGACCCGGCTCGCCCGTACGGTCGACTCCGCCCGGCGCGTGGCCGAGGGACGCAGCATCCGATGGCCGGCGAGCCCCGCGACCAGGGCGAACGCTACCGTCAGTAATCCGGCGGGCAGATGCGCGGTGAGCGCCCCGCCGAGCGCCGAGGGCACCAGTCCGGCGGCCGCGAAGAGCATCCCGCCGCGCCAGCGGACCGCACCCGACCGGGCGTGGGCGGCCAGCGCGGTCGCCGAGGTGACCGCGACGATCACCAGACTCGCGGTGGTGGCCGCGGCCGGCGCGAACCCCAGCAGATAGACCAGCGCGGGCACGGCGAGCACACTCCCCCCGCCGCCCAACGCCCCGAGCGCCACCCCGATCACACCCCCGGCGAGCAGGGCGAGAACGAGGCCGCTCATTCGGACGGGACACCCGTCGACGCGGACACAGGGAGCCCCGGGCGGGGGGCCGTAGCCGCACGCTCAGCGTGGGGCGTGGCCGTGCGCTCCGCGGGCATCAGCGCCCCGGAGGCCCCGGCCATCGGCAGTCCCGCCCCGGCCGCGTTGGCGAAGGCGTCGTCCACGGCGACGACCCGATGGCCGGCCGCGTCGAGCACGGAGGCGGCGATGGCGGCCCGCATGCCGCCGGCGCAGTGGACCCAGATCGTGCCGCCCGGTATCTCGGGGAGCCGCTCGCGCAGCTGATGCACGGGGATGTGCAGTGCCCCCGCCACATGGCCGCCGGCGCGCTCGGAGTCGCGCCGCACGTCCAGGACGACGGTCCCCTCGACGCCGTGGACCCGCGCCAGGTCGGCGAACGTGCCGCGCGGGAACGAGCGCGGACTCTCGCCCTCGCGCAGCCAGTCGCCCGGGGAGCCGGTCGCCGCCGCCACCGGCCGGTCGATCCCGACCCGAACCAACTCCCGCTGAGCAGAGGCGAGTTGCTCCGGCGATGCGGCGAGCAGCGTCACCGGCCTGCCCCACGGCAGCAACCACGCGAGATACGTGGCGAGCTGTCCCTCCGCCTCGAAGTTCACCGCCCCGGCCACATGCCCCTGCGCGAACGCGACACGGTTGCGCAGATCCACGACCCATTCGCCCGCCGCCAGTCGGGCGGCGATCTCCTCCGCGTCCGCCGGGGCGGGCGGCGTCAGATCCACCGGGGCGGGGCCCCGCGCGTTCACGGGGCCCATCTGGGCGTAGTACGCCGGTACGTCGTCGAGGTCGGCCAGGAGATCGGCGACGAACGTCTCGACGTCCTTGACCAGCGCCTCGTTGGTGGCCCGCTCGTGCCCGACGGTCGTCGCCCCGACCGTCGCCCGCCCGGCGGAACAGAAGCTGCCGAAGCCATGTGTGGGCAGCACGGCCGTCTCCTCCGGCAGCGTGTCGGCGAGCCGGTGCGCCGAGGCGTGCTGCGCACGGGCCAGCTCGCCGGTCAGCCGGGGCTCGACCAGATCCGGGCGGCCGACCGTCCCGATGAGCAGGGACCCGCCGGTGAACGCGGCCACCGCCCGACCGTCCTCCTCCAGCACGTACGCGGTGTGGTGCGGGGTGTGGCCCGGGGTGGCCACGGCGCGCAGGGTCAGTTCCGCGTCGATCTTCACCGTGTCCCCGTCGTGGACCGGCACTCGTTCGTAGGCGACGCGCGCTCCGGCGGGCACCAGGTACGCGGCGCCGGTCAGCCGGGCCAGCTCCAGGCCGCCGGTGACGTAGTCGTTGTGCACGTGCGTCTCGACGACGTACGCGATCCGCGCGCCCCGCCGGGCCGCGGCCGTGATCATCCGGTCGATGTCGCGCGGCGGATCGACCACCACGGCGCCCTGCGGACCGCCCGCCAGGTAGCTGCGGTTGCCCAGCCCCGGCACCTCGATCGTGTCGACGAAGTACACGGCAGTGCTCCTCTCCTCGTTCGACGGCAGATGCCTGAGAACCCGGGGGTGAATTACCCCCGGGGGTATATTCACTACGGTAGCAGAAATACCCAGGGGGGTATCTGAGGGGCTCGGGAGCAGGGCGGCGCGTACGTCGCGGGCGAGCTTTTCGGCCAGGGATCCGCCCGGACGGGCGGGCCTACCCGCTGGTCGGTCCGTAGGGTGACCGTGGACGGGAGACCGTCCGTACGGAACGACGGAAGGGTTCACCATGGCGCAGGAAGTACGCGGCGTGATCGCACCGGGCAAGAACGAACCGGTGCGGATCGAGACGATCGTCGTGCCCGATCCGGGGCCCGGGGAGGCCGTGGTGAAGGTACAGGCGTGCGGGGTGTGCCACACCGATCTCCACTACAAGCAGGGCGGCATCAACGACGACTTCCCCTTCCTGCTCGGCCATGAGGCGTCGGGCGTGGTGGAGTCGGTCGGCGAGGGCGTCACGGACGTCGCCCCCGGTGACTTCGTGATCCTCAACTGGCGTGCCGTCTGCGGCAATTGCCGCGCCTGTCGACGCGGCCGGCCCTGGTACTGCTTCGCCACGCACAACGCCGAGCAGAAGATGACCCTCGCCTCCACGGGCCAGGAGCTGTCGCCCGCGCTCGGCATCGGCGCCTTCGCCGAGAAGACGCTCGTCGCCGCCGGGCAGTGCACCAAGGTCGACCCGGCCGCGTCCCCGGCGGTCGCCGGTCTGCTGGGCTGCGGGGTCATGGCCGGCATCGGCGCGGCCATCAACACCGGCAACGTGGGCCGCGGTGACAGCGTCGCCGTCATCGGCTGCGGCGGCGTCGGGGACGCGGCCATCGCCGGGTCCCTGCTGGCCGGCGCGGAGAAGATCATCGCCGTCGACATCGACGACCGGAAGCTGACCACCGCCAAGAAGATCGGCGCCACCCACACCGTCAACTCCCGTGAGACGGACCCGGTCGAGGCGATCCGTGAGCTGACCGGCGGCTTCGGCGCCGACGTCGTCATCGAGGCGGTGGGCCGCCCCGAGACCTACCAGCAGGCCTTCTACGCCCGCGACCTCGCCGGCACGGTCGTCCTCGTCGGCGTCCCCACCCCCGACATGAAGCTGGAGCTGCCCCTGCTCGACGTCTTCGGCCGCGGCGGTTCGCTGAAATCCTCCTGGTACGGCGACTGCCTGCCGTCCCGTGACTTCCCCATGCTGATCAACCTCTACCTCCAGGGCCGCCTGGACCTGGAGGCGTTCGTCACGGAGACCATCGCACTCGACGACGTGGAGAAGGCGTTCGAGCGGATGCACGCCGGGGATGTCCTGCGTTCGGTGGTGACGCTCTGATGACCGCGCGGATCGAACACCTCGTCACGTCCGGCACGTTCAGTCTGGACGGCGGCACCTGGGACGTCGACAACAACGTGTGGATCGTCGGCGACGACCACGAGGTCGTCGTCATCGACGCCGCCCACGACGCCGACGCCATCGCCGAGGCCATCGGCGACCGCAGGCTGACGGCCATCATCTGCACCCACGCCCACAACGACCACATCGACGCCGCGCCCGCCCTCGCCGAGCGCACCGGCGCCCCGATCTGGCTCCACCCGGACGACCTGCCCCTGTGGAAGCAGACCCACCCCGACCGGCAGCCCGACCACTGGCTCGCCGACGGCCAGGTCATCGAGACGGCCGGCGCCGACCTCACGGTCCTGCACACCCCGGGCCACGCGCCGGGCGCGGTGTGCCTCTACGATCCGGGCCTCGGCACGGTCTTCACCGGCGACACCCTCTTCGCGGGCGGACCGGGCGCGACGGGCCGGTCGTACAGCGACTTCCCGACCATCATCGACTCCATCCGCGACCGCCTGCTGGCCCTGCCGCCCGAGACGGTCGTCCGCACGGGCCACGGCGACAGCACGACCATCGGGGCCGAGGCCCCGAACCTCCAGGAGTGGATCGACCGGGGCCACTGACCACCACCGCCCCCGCCCCCGCCCCTCCCCGCGGAGGTGCCGGCCACCACGAAGGCATGGCGGCGGGCACGGGCAGAGGCACGGGGAGGGGGAGGGGTGGCGCGGGCGACATCGGCACCGTTCCCTTGGGCGGTTGGGCGGTTGGGCGGTTCGGCGGTTCGGAGGTTGGGCGGATGGGCGTCAGTCCGGCTCTGCGGCGCGGGTCGGCTCCGCGGGATGTCGGCGCCGGGCTCGCGTCGAGTCAACCGCCCTCATCCGCCCGGCGTCGGCCCGCCCGGTTCGCGGCGCATCGACGCCGGCCCGGCTCGCCCCGTCGGCGTGGCATGGTGCCGGCCCGGCTCGCCGTGAACCAACAGGGGCTCGGCGGCGTACCGGCCGGGCCCGGCGGCGCCTTGACTCGGCTCTGCGCGGGCGTCGGCCCCGGCTTCCGCGTCCGCTGCCGCTCCTCTCAGCCCGTCGCCGTCGTCGTCACCTCCAGCCCGTCGCCGTCGTCGTCACCTCCAGCCCGTCGCCGTCGTCGTCACCTCCAGCCCGTCGCCGTCGTCGTCACCTCCAGCCCGTCGCCGTCGTCGTCACCTCCAGCCCGTCGCCGTCGTCGTCACCTCCAGCCCGTCGCCGTCGTCGTCACCTCCAGCCCGTCGCCGTCGTCGTCACCTCCAGCCCGTCGCCGTCGTCGTCACCTCCAGCCCGTCGCCGTCGTCGTCACCTCCAGCCCGTCGCCGTCGTCGTCACCTCCAGCCCGTCGCCGTCGTCGTCACCTCCAGCCCGTCGCCGTCGTCGTCACCTCCAGCCCGTCGCCGTCGTCGTCACCTCCAGCCCGTCGCCGTCGTCGTCACCTCCAGCCCGTCGCCGTCGTCGTCACCTCCAGCCCGTCGCCGTCGTCGTCACCTCCAGCCCGTCGCCGTCGTCGTCACCTCCAGCCCGTCGCCGTCGTCGTCACCTCCAGCCCGTCGCCGTCGTCGTCACCTCCAGCCCGTCGCCGTCGTCGTCACCTCCAGCCCGTCGCCGCCGTCGTCACCTCCAGCCCGTCGCCGCCGTCGTTACTCTCGGCCCGTCGTCGCCGTCACCGGGATGATGAGCGCGGTGACGTTGTCCTGGCCGCCGGCCTTCAGGGCGTACGACACCAGGGCCCGGGCACCGTCGAGTGGGTTGGCCTCCCGCAGCACCGCCCTGAGTCCGGCCGCGTCCGGCAGATGGCGCCACAGTCCGTCGGTGCACAGCAGTAACCGGCCCGTGCACCTCGGCCGGTAGCTCCGTACGTGCGGCACGGGCTCGTCCGCGTCGGCGCCCAGCCATGCGGTGAGGGCCTCCAGGCCGCCCGTGTCGTCCTCGGTGAGCGCCATGCCGGGCCCCTCGTCCGGCAGCCAGTACGCACGGCTGTCACCCACCGAGCCGCTCCATATGCCCTCCGGCCCCACGACGCCCGCCACCCAGGTGCACGCAGGGGCGACCCCGTCCCGCTCCCCGGTGTTCGCCGACCCCGTGTCCGCCAGTCCGGCGACCACCTGCCCCGCGCGACCGGCGGCCTCGACGAGCGCGACCTCCGGCAGGACACCGGACTCCAACAGCCCCGCCAGTGCGGTGACACCCACCTCGGCCGCGACCCGGGCGGCCCGTTCGGCGCGCGGCGCCATCGACACGCCGTCGCAGACGACACCGATCGTCCACGCCCCGCGCTCCACCAGCGCCATCGCGTCCGCGTTGATCTCGCGCCGCGTGCCACGGTCGCTCACCCCGGCCGCGCCGCCGGCCGCCTCGATCTCCAGGCGCGCCCGGAACGCGACCTGGGCCGCACCGCACTCCCAGCAGTGCCCGTAGGGGGCGACCGTTCCTCCACATCGTCCGCAAGGTGCCGTCTCGTCCATGATCCGCGCATCCTGCCAGGCGCACCCGGCGTGGGAAAGCGAGAAAAGGCGACAGGAGATGTCCGGCTTCTCGGGAAGGCTCGTGTCGAGGACGCCGGGCGACACCCGACGTCGGTCATGGTGGCAGTCGTACGCACAGGAGGTCGGGCATGGTGAAGCCGTTGGACGGCAAGGTCGCGCTGGTGGCGGGAGCCTCACGCGGAGCGGGGCGCGGGATCGCGGTCGAGCTGGGCGCGGCCGGGGCGACGGTGTACGTGACGGGGCGCAGCACGCGGCAGCAGCGGTCGGAGTACGACCGTCCGGAGACGCTGGAGGACACGGCCGACATGGTCACGGAGGCCGGCGGACAGGGCATCGCCGTCCCCACGGATCACCTCGAACCGGCGCAGGTGAAGGCGTTGGTGGATCGGATCGACAAGGAGCAGGGCAGGCTCGACGTCCTGGTCAACGACATCTGGGGCGGCGAGAAGCTGTTCGCGTGGGATGCCCCGGTCTGGGAGCACGACCTCGACAACGGGCTGCGGCTGCTGCGGCTCGCCGTGGACACGCACGCGATCACCAGCCACCACGCGCTGCCCTTGCTGCTGCGCCACCCCGGCGGGCTGGTCGTCGAGATGACCGATGGCACCGCCGACTACAACCGAGACACCTACCGGGTGTCCTTCTTCTACGACCTCGCCAAGGCCGCAGTCCTGCGCATGGCGTTCGCCCTGGGTCACGAACTGGGCCCGCGCGGTGCCACGGCCGTGGCCCTCACCCCGGGCTGGCTCCGCTCGGAGATCATGCTGGATGTCTTCGGCGTGACCGAGGACAACTGGCGCGACGCCCTGGACCGCGTCCCCCACTTCGCCATCTCCGAGACCCCGCGCTACGTCGGCCGGGCGGTCGCCGCCCTCGCCGCGGACCCCGACGTCGCCCGCCACAACGGCACCTCCCTCTCCAGCGGCGGCCTGGCCCAGGTGTACGGCTTCACCGACCTGGACGGCAGCCGCCCGGACGCCTGGCGCTACCTCGTGGAGGTCCAGGACGCAGGCAAGCCGGCAGACACCACCGGCTACCGCTGACCTCCGGGCGCCGCAGGCATCTGCCAGCGCGCCGAATGCCCTGGCGGGAGCGCGAGATCCTCCCGTACGGCGGAGTAGTAGCCCTCACGCCCGGCGCGCTGACGGTCCAACAAGACCTGCCAGGCGCCGGGGTCACGCCTCCCGGCACGGAGGAACTCCTCCATCTCCAGCACCACGACGACCCAGCCTCGTGCCTTCTCCACGACCTCCGGGCTGCCGAGGAGCAAGAGCGCCTCACCCGAGGGGTCGCGGGCGACGGTCGCCTCCGCCTGGAGAGGCGCGGCCTCGTCCGGGGACAGCGGATGGGGATGGGGGTCGTTCCCGAAGTGGGAGGCGATCCGGTAGGCCAAGGTGACGGACTGCTTCAAAGACCGGGCCCAGTCCGCGTACACCGTGAGGCGCCGCTCCTCCCACCGCGCGGCCCGCTCGCGGCGGAAGCGGACCTGCTCGCCCCGCATGACCACGAGGTACGAGCCGAGCGCGCCTATCACCACGCCCAGCAGCGCCGGGAGTTGCTGGATGAAGGTTGACATGCTCGCACCGTAACCGGGCTCGTGATCGCGTCGCACCTGTCGTGGTGATCCTTTCGTGGTGATCGGGTGCGCAGTACGTTTTGGCGTATGGATGCGACGGGACGCTTCGAGGGGTACGGCGGACGCTTTGAGGGGTACGGCGTGCTGATCACGGGGGCGGCGCGGGGGATCGGGGCGGCCACCGCTCGGCGGCTGTGCGGGGAGGGCGCTCGGGTCCTCGTCACCGATGTGGACCTGCCGGCGGCCGAACGGACCGCCGCGGAGCTGCGCCGCCGGGGGGCCGCGGCGCACGCCTTCCCCTGCGACGTCGGCGACCGGGTCTCCGTCGAGGCGGCCGTCGCGCACGCCGTGGACCTCTTCGGCTCCCTCGACGTGCTCGTGAACAACGCCTTCGGCTGCACCCCGGACACACCCCTGTTCGAGGACACCCCGGACGAGACCTGGGAGCGTGACCTCGACCTGACGCTCACCAGCGCGTTCCGCTGCTCCCGCGCGGCGCTGCCGCACCTGGTGGCCTCCGGGCGCGGGGCGATCGTCAACATCGGTTCCGTCAACGGCCTCCAGGACTTCGGCAACCACGCCTACAGCGCCGCCAAGGCGGGCCTCGCCTCACTGACCCGGACCCTCGCCGGGGACGCCGCCCCGCGCGGTGTCCGCGTCAACCTCGTGGCCCCCGGAACCGTCCGCACCTCGGGCTGGGCGGGCCGCGAGGCCCACCTCGACGCCCTCGGCGAGATCTATCCGCTGGGCCGGGTCGGCGAACCGGAGGACATCGCGGCCGCCGTCGCGTTCCTGGCGTCACGGGACGCCGCCTGGATCACCGGCACGACCCTGCGCGTCGACGGGGGCCTGCTGGCCGTGAACACCTCCTTCGAGCGGGTGGCACGCGCCTGGCGCGAGGAGGAGCATGCGGGTGAAGACGTGGGGGAGGACGGGTAGGCGCCGCGGACGACGGGGCGGCACGCGGGGCTGCGGCCACCTCCGGCCCCGAAAGACTCAGGATCCTGTCTTCGCCACCCCCGCCAACACCGCTTCCACGACGCGCTCCACGTCCCCCTCCGTCGTCCGCCAGTTGCTGAACGCCGCCCGCAGCGCGTGCGTCCCGTGGAGGACCGTCGGCGTCACGAAGGTCTCGCCCCCGGCGGCGATCGCGTCGGCCAGCGCGTGCACCCGCTCCCGCGTCGGCCGTTCGGCGAGTGTGAAGCACACGACGTTCAGCCGGACCGGCGCCGCCAGGACCAACTCCGGTGCCTGTGACAGCCGTTCGCCCAGGGTGCGGGCCAGCGCGACATTGCGCTCGACGATCTCACGGTGCCCGTCACGGCCGTACGCCGTCAGCGAGAACCAGGTCGGCAGGGCGCGCAGCCGCCGGGAGTTCTCGGGGGTGAGGTGCAGGAAGTCGGGCTCGCCGGAGGGCAGACCCAGGTACGGGGAGGCGTTGTGGAAGACGCGGACCTGGAGGTCCTGGCGACGGGTGAACTGGACGGCCGCGTCGTAGGGCACGTTCAGCCACTTGTGCAGGTCGACGCAGACCGAGTCGGCGGCGTCGAGGCCGTCGACGAGATGCGCGTACGCCGGGGACAGCGCGGCGAAACCGCCGAAGGCGGCGTCGACGTGCAGCCAGAAGTCGTACCGCTCCTTCAGCGCGGCGACGGCCCGCAGATCGTCGAAGTCGACCGTGTTCACCGTCCCGGCGTTGGCCACGACGATCGCCGGGCGCCCGCCGAGCGATTCCAGGGCGGCGGCGAGCGCGTCCACGTCCACCGCCTCCCGGCCGCCGGGCAGCAGCGGGACCGTGCGCAGGCGGTCCCGGCCGATGCAGAGGACGGAGAGCGCCTTGGTGACGCTGGAGTGCGGGCTGCCGGACAGGACGTCGACCGGGCCGAGGGCCGCCGCGCCCTCGCGGGACACATCCACGCCCAGGCGCTCGCCGAGCCACTCGCGGGCGACGGCCAGCCCCACCGTGTTGGAGACGGACGCGCCGGTCACGAACGCGCCCCCGTAGTCCCCGCCCAACCCGAACAACTCCCGCAGCCAACCCAGGGTCTCGCGCTCCAGGGCCGTCGCGAAGGAGTCGCCGCCCCCGGAAACGTTCTGGTCGTAGGCGCTGGTCAGCCAGTCCCCGGTGACGGCGGCCGGGGTGGCGCCCCCGGTGACGAAGCCGAGGTAACGGGGCCCGGCGGAGCCGGAGAATCCCGGCGCCCAGCGCTCCGCGAAGCGGGCGAGGGCGCCCTCCGCCCCGATGCCCGCCGACGGAAGCGGTACGGGACCGGGCCGGCCGCCGGGTCGGGCGACGGGGCGCTCCGCGATGCCCGCCACCTCCTTGGCGGGCGAAGTCACGGGCGGACTGCAGGAGATCGGGGAGCCGGGAGAGGTCGTCGGCGAGCACGGGGTCCATGAATCCGCAGCGTAGGGCGGGACGGAGACCCGGTCGTGGGCCACTTCGAGGAAACTGGACTGGTCGGCGGCGCGACGACGGCGCCTCACCGGGCTTCGGGCGGCGACGCGACGACGGCGCCTCACCGGGCTTCGGTCGGCGGCGCGACGACAGCCCCCACCGCGCTTCCGACGGTGGTGCCACGACGGCTCCGTACACGCTTCCGGCGGCGGCCCCTGCACCCCCCGCCCCCTCTGCCCCACCCGCTACCCCATCGCCTCCACGACCCCGTCCCACAAGCGGGCCCTCGCTTCGAGTGCGGCGGTCGCCGTCTCCACCGCCTCCTCCCACCGCCCCTCCTCGTCCCCGCACAGGTCGGCCACCATGGCCATCGCCATCGGGGTGTGCTCCTCGCCGTCGACCTCGATGTGCCGTGCCAGATAGTCCCGGAACAGGGGGAACCGGTCGGTGCCCTCCGTGCCGATCACCTGGTCGAACATGTCGGGGATCAGGTCCTCCCGTGAGAACGCGAACGCCGCGGCCCGGCAGTGCAGCGGCCGCTCCGCGATGATCTCGAACGTGGTCCGCACGAACTCCGCCGCAGGTCCCGGCACTTGGGCCACCCTCAGGGCGGCCGACACATCGTGGCCCTCCCCGACCAGCCCCAGGAACGTGTCGAGGCGGGCGGTGTCCGCGCCGGCCTCGGCCATGCCCGCCCGGTACAGCTCGAAGTGACTGGTGAACCCGTCGTTCAGCTCGTCGCTCTCCTCGACCAGGACGATGTCGTTGATGAGCCGCCGGCTCACCTCCGAGCCCCGTGGCACCCATGGGACGTCGACGCACGTGAGGTCCCGCTGGAGGGACTTCAGCAGGGACATGAAGTCCCACACCGCGTACACATGGTGCTCCATGAAAACAGTCAGGTCCGCACGGCTTTCCACCCGCCGATAGATCGGGTGCGCGGTGACCTCTTTCCGTACGGGTTCGATCGCGGCACGTGCCCTGTCAATTCCCTCGTGCTGGACGTCCCAGTCGTACCTGGACATGGCCCTCCTTTTCTCCGTGCTGCTTCTTCGCATTCCTCCGTGCTGCTTCTTCGCGGAGTCCGAGGGCGATGGTGCGCCTTTTTCCGTTTGCCGGGCAAGCGCTTCCCGAAATTACCGGAAGTTACTCCGTCGTACTCCCCGACAGAAGGCTTCAAGGCGGCTGAAAGAGCGTCATACGCGAACGATCCGGACAGCTTGAAAAAGTTCTTTGAAGATTTGAACGGGACGTCAGTTCTTCCCGTACTCGACGGTGTGAGCAGGAATCCCGTTACCGTCACCATCGCGTATCACGTGGTGTCGGGGCGTGAGGCCGACTTCCACTCGTGGGGGTGGGCCGCGCTGCGTACGAGTGCGCGGCAGCCGGGCTTTCTGGGGGGCGGCGTACTGGTCGACGGAGAGGCGGAGTGGCATGTGGTCTACCGCTTCGACAGTGAGGATTCGGCCCGGTCCTGGGAGAACTCCCTGGTCAGGGCCGAGTGGGCGGCACGTGCCGAGGGGCTGGCCCGGGAGACCGGGCGCCGTAGCGTGACGGGCTCCAAGGCCTGGTTCGACTCCCAGGCCACCCGGGAACCGGCGCCGGCCGCTCCGCGTCCGCCCCCGAAATGGAAACTCTGGCTGGTGAATATGAGCGCGGTCTTCCCGCCCGTTCTCCTGTTCAACCTGCTGGTACTTCCTTATCTCGCCGATCTCAATCCACTTTTCCGCACACTTCTGCTGTGTCTGTCCGTGACGGCCATCGTCACCTGGATTCTCATGCCGAGACTTCAGCGATTCCTCAAAAAATGGCTGTACCCGCCGCTGCAGGCGCTGCGCGGCCGGCACAAACGTCGGACCGCCTAGGTCCGGGAACGATCAGAGGGGGGTGGGCAGGTTGAAAACCTTGCTCATCGACAATTACGACTCGTACACGTACAACCTGTTCCAGCTGATCGCCGAGGTCAACGGCGAGGATCCGGTGGTCGTGCTGAACGACGCCTCGCCGGACGGCATTCCGGAACTGCGGGAATTCGACAACGTCGTGGTGTCGCCCGGGCCGGGCCACCCCTCGGAACCGCGCGACTTCGGTATCGCCGCGCAGGTCATCGCCGAGGCCGCGATCCCCGTGCTGGGTGTCTGCCTGGGCCACCAGGGCATCGCGGTGGGGGAGCGGGCCGACGTCGAGCCCGCCCCGTGGCCCCGCCACGGACATCTCTCCACGGTCCGGCACGACGGCCGTGACCTGTTCCGCGGGCTGCCGCAGAACTTCACCGTCGTCCGCTACCACTCGCTGTCCGTGCGCGAGCCGCTGCCGCCGAGCCTGGAGGCCACCGCCTGGTCCGAGGACGGTGTCCTCATGGGGCTGCGCCACCGTGAACGGCCCCTGTGGGGAGTCCAGTTCCACCCCGAGTCCGTCCTCACCGACCACGGCCACCGCCTGCTGGTCAACTTCCGGGACCTCACGGAGGAACGAGCCGGTGGCCCCCGTACGAGAAGCTCCCGCAGCGCTCCGCCCGACCCGCATGGGGGCGCCCCGGTCCCCGCACCGGCCCGCGCGGGGACCACCGCCGTCACCCCCCTCTCCGGCGCGATCCCCCGCCCCCGGCGCGCCCCCGGGCCCGCGTACCGGTTGCACACCCGCCGTATCGCCGTCGCCGTCGACGCCGAGGCCGCCTTCACCCGGATGCACGCCGACGCGCCGCGCGCCTTCTGGCTGGACAGTTCCCGCGTCGAGGAGGGCCTGTCCCGGTTCTCGTTCTTCGGCGACGGCACCGGCCCCCTCGCCGAGTTCGTCCGCTACGACGTCGACAGCGGCGTCTGCGAGATCGAGCGGGAGGGACGGCCCACCCGCCGGGTCCGCGCGAGCGTCTACGACTATCTGAAGCGGCAGCTGGCCAGCCGCAAGGTCGACGCGAGCGGCCTCCCCTTCGACCTCACCGGCGGCTACGTCGGCTACTTCGGCTACGAACTGAAGGCCGACAGCGGCTCCCCGAACAGCCACACCGCCGACACCCCCGACGCCTGCTGGCTGTTCGCGGACCGGCTGATCGCCGTCGACCACCAGGAGGGCCACACCTACGCCGTCTGCCTCGCCGAGGACACCCCGGCCGCCGCCCGCGAGGCCGGCGAATGGCTCGACACGGCGCTCGCCCAGCTGACCTTCATCGCCACGAACCCCACCCTGCCGCTGCGGTCGTCCGCGCCCTACCCGCGCGCCGCCGAACCCTGGCTGGTGCGCGACCGCGCCACCTACCTCGCCGACATCGACGCCTGCAAGGCCGAACTCCACGCCGGCACCAGCTACGAGGTCTGCCTCACCAACGCGGCCCGTTTACCCGCCCCGTACGACCCCTACGACTTCTACCGGGCGCTGCGCCGCGTCAACCCCGCCCCGTACGCGGCCTTCCTCAGGTTCGGTGACCTCGACATCGCGGGCTCCTCACCCGAACGCTTCCTGCGGATCACCCGCGACGGCCTCGCCGAGGCCAAACCCATCAAGGGCACCGCCCCGAGAGGCACCACACCGGAGGAGGACGACCGGCTGCGGGACGAACTCGCCGCGGACGCCAAGACCCGCGCCGAGAACCTGATGATCGTCGACCTGCTCCGCAACGACCTCGGCCGGGTCTCGCGGACCGGCACCGTACGCGTCTCCCGCCTCATGGCCACCGAGACGTACGCCACCGTGCACCAGCTCGTCTCCACCGTCGAGGGACGGCTGCGCGAGGGCACCGACGCCGTGGACTGCGTCCGGGCCTGCTTCCCGGGCGGCTCCATGACGGGGGCGCCCAAGCTGCGCACCATGGAGATCATCGACTCCCTGGAGACCGAGGCGAGGGGCGTCTACTCGGGCGCCCTCGGCTACCTCGGCTGTGGTGGCGGCGCCGACCTCAACATCGTCATCCGCACCGCCGTGTTCCGGGGCGGACGCATGCACCTGGGCGCCGGCGGCGCCATCGTCCTCGACTCCGACCCGGCCGCCGAGTACGACGAGATGCTCCTGAAGACCGCGGCACTCATGCGGGCCCACCGCGAACACGCCTCCGCACCGGCCGTCAGCGAGGAGAGCACCCGATGACGACGACACCGCACCCCACGCTGATCGAGGCCGTCGCGGCCATCCCCGCCCAGCGGAGCGCCTCCGGGCCCCGGCCGGCCGACGCGGACGCCCCCGGCAACCTCGCCGCGCACCTGGCGGCCCTCGCCGAGCGCCGCGGCTGGACCGACCGCCCCGCCTTCCACCAGGGCCACCGCGCCCACACCCACGGCGCCGTCCACGACCTCGCGGCCCGCACGGCCACCGTGCTGCACGACCACGGAGTACGCCCCGGAGACCGGGTCCTGCTGGCCCTGCCCGACTCCGTCACCTGGGTCACCACCTTCCTCGCACTCGCCCGACTGGGCGCGGTCGCGGTGCTGGTCAACCCCGAACTCCCGCCGCCCGACCTACAGTTCATGGCGGACGACACCGAGGCCGTGCTGTGGGTGACGGGACCCGGCCTGGACCGGAGCCTCCCGGCCGGCGCGACCACGCCCGGCGCGGCCCCCCGAGCGCCGCGCCTCGGCTTCGACCAGCTGACCGCGCTGACCGCGACGGCACGGCCCCTGCGGACGGCGCACCCGGTGGACGCCCACACCCCGCTGTACATCCAGTACACCTCCGGCACCACGGGCCGCCCCAAGGGCGTCGTCCACGTCCACGGCGACCCGAGGACCTACCACGACCTCATCGGCCGCCGGGTTCTGCGCATCACCCCCGACGACGTCGCCCTCTCCGTCTCCCGGCTCTACTTCGCCTACGGCTTCGGCAACGCCTTCGTCTTCCCCCTCTTCTCCGGCTCCAGCGCGGTCCTCACCGACCGCCGCCCCACCCCCGCGACCGTGGACGACCTGGTCGCCCGCCACCGCGTGACCCTGCTGTACTCGGTGCCGTCCGCGTACGCCGCCCTCGTCACCGACCTGGCCGACGGGCACGAGGGCTGCTTCGCCTCGGTACGCGCGGCGATCTCCGCCGGCGAGGGCATGCCCGCCGGCATCGGGAAGCGGGTCACCCACCTGCTGGGCGCCCCCGTCCTGGAGCAGATCGGCTCCACGGAGGCCGGCCATGCCTTCTGCGCCAACGGCTTCGACCACAACCACCCCGGCACGGTCGGCCGCCCCGTCCCCGGCTTCGAGATCGAACTGCGCGACCGCGCGGGCAACCCCGTGCCCGACGGCGAGACCGGCGAACTCTGGGTGCGCGGGCCGACGGTGACGCCCGGCTACCTCAACCGGCCCGAGGAGACCGAACGGGCCCTGGTCGGCGGCTGGCTGGGCACCCGGGACCGGGCCCGCCGCGAACCCGACGGCACCTATCGGCACCTGGGCCGCGCCGACGACATGGAGATGGTCGGCGGCATCACCGTCTCCCCGCTGGAGGTGGAGGCCCTGCTGCGCACCCACCCCGGCGTGCGGGACGTCGCCGTCGTGGCCGTCACCGACGAACGCGGCGTCAGCCGACTGCGGGCCTTCGTCGTTCCCGTCCCGCCCATCGGGGTGGGCCTGGAGGCCGAACTCATCTGCAAGGCCCGCGACAACCTCGCCGCCTTCAAGGTCCCCCGCAGCGTGAGCTTCGTGCCCACCCTGCCCCGCACGGCGACCGGAAAGCTCCGCAGGCACCTCGTCCGCCAAGGGGCGTGGTGATCCATGGCCGTCACGTCCGCCACCGCCCCCGCAGAAAGGTTGGGCACCATGCGACATCAGCAGCAGGCCGGGCCGAGCGCGCCGCCCGTGTTGGCCGGACGCGGCTTCTACCTGGGCTCGATGCTCCGGGAGGCCGCCGACCGCCACGGGCAGGTCTTCGTCACCCTCGACCGGCCCCTCGACGTCGCCCCCGCCGCTGGGACCGACCTCACGTACGCCACCCTCGCCGACCTGGTCGACGCACTCTCCGGCCGCCTCTGGGAAGCGGGCGTGCGCCCCTCCGAGGAGGTCGCCGTCCACAAGACGGACAACGTCGACATCGTCCTGCTGACCTGCGCGATCTCCCGTATCGGCGCCGTACCCGTCCTGCTGTCGCCCGGTCTCGCGGGCCCCGTCGTCGGACAGCTCCTCGAACGCCTCCACCAGCCCTGGCTGATCACCGACCGCGCAAAGCTCGACGGCCCGCTAGGGGACATCGACCTCACCGGCGCCGTCCGGCGCACCCTCTCCGTCGACGACGCCCCAGGGGCGGAACCGCTGGAGAAGTACGCGGGCGCGGCGACGCCCACCGCCGTACGCCTCCACCCCCGCGAACCCTCCCTGATCACCCACAGCTCCGGCACGACCGGCGTCCCCAAGCTCGCCGTGCACTGCCCGAACACCATGTGGAACCGACTCGTCCCGCAGAAGGCCATGGGCTGGCCCACCCGGGGCGAGACCGCCGCCCTGCACATGTCGTTCGTGCACTCGCGCTTCTACCATCTGCTCGGCGTCCTGTTGCACTTCGGCAGCCCGCTGGTCCTCATCCTCGACCCGGAACCGGCGAACGTGGGCCCGCTTCTCGCCCGGCACCGTCCCGGCATCGTCGAGACCCACCCCAACACCTTCGTCCTGTGGGAGGAACTGGCCGACGCACCCGGCGCCCCGCTGTCCCGCGTCCGCTCCTACGGCTCCACCTTCGACGCCATCCACCCACGGACCGTGCGCAGGCTGCTGGACGCCTCCCACCGGCGCTCGCCCTGGCTGATCCAGCTGTACGGGCAGAGCGAGACCGGCCCGGTCGCCTTCCAGTGGTTCACCCGTCGCAGCGCCGCCCGCGCGGACGGCCGCCGGGTCGGCATCGGCATCCCCGGCTTCACCCGCGTCCGCGTCGCCGACGAGAGGGGCCGCCGGGTCGCCCCCGGCACCCCCGGCCGCATCGAGGCCCGCACCCGCGGCCGCATCCTCACCTACCTCGGCGCCCGTGAACGCTATCTGCGCCAACTCGACGGCGACTGGTGGCAGATGGGCGACATGGGCTACCAGAGCCGCTGGGGCGCCCTCCACCTCATCGACCGCGAGATCGACCAGATCGACTCCGTCCACAGCAACCTGGAGGTCGAGGACACCCTGATGTCCCGCCTGGAGGAGCTGCGCGAGGTCGTCATCGTCCCCGGCGCCGACCGCGAACCCGTCCCCGTGGTCTGCGTACGCGGTGAACGCCCCCTGGACCCGCGACGCTGGCAGGAGGCCACCGCGGACCTGCCGGCCATGGCAGAACCGAGGCAGTGGCGGTTCGAGGACCTGCCCATGACCTCCACCTGGAAGGTCAAGCGGGTCGAGATCACCCGCATGCTCACCGAGGGCGCCCGCACATGACGACCCCGGCACTCGTCGTGGGCGCCGGCCCGGTCGGCCTCGCCGCCGCCCTCGCCCTGCGCGCCCACGGCCTCCCCGTCGTCCTGCTCGAAGCCGACCCCGAGGGCCGCGAACGGCCGGGCAGCCGCGCCCTGTTCGTCCACCGCGAGACCCTGGACCTCCTGGAGGGCATGCGCCCCGGACTCGCGACGACGATCGCCGGGTACGGGCAGACCTGGCACACCAAGCGCACCCTCTACCGGGGCCGCGAGGTCTACGCGCGCACCTTCCCGCCGCCCACCGGCACCCCGCCCTTCACCAGCCTCCGCCAGGTCGACACCGAGCGCTTCCTGCTCGCCGCCTGCGAGGACGCCGGAGTGGAGTTCGTGTGGGACGCGCGGATCACCGGAGTGCACACCGACCCCGCCGGGACGCGGCTCACCGACGCCGACGGCCGCACCTGGGAGGGCACCCACGCGGTCGCCGCCGACGGCGCCCGCTCCGCCGTACGCCGCGAACTGGGCATCCCCCTGGAGGGCACCCACGGCGAGGGCTTCCACGTCGTCGTCGACGTCGCCGACATCCCCGGAGCCGAACTGCCCCTGGAACGGGTCTTCCACTACGAGCACCCGGCGCTCGGCCACCGCAGCGTCATGCGCGTGCCGTTCACCGGCGGCTTCCAACTCGACCTGCAGTGCCGGGACGACGACACGACCGAGGAGTACGGCACCGAGGACGCCGTGCGCCGCTGGCTGCCCGAGGTCGTCGGCGACGGCTACCGCGACCGCGTCCTGTGTGTCTCCACCTACCGCTTCCTGCGCAAGGTCGCCGCCGTCTTCACCGACCCGCACCGCCGGGTGCTGCTCGCCGGTGAGGCCGCCCACCTCTTCCCGCCGTTCGGGGCGCGCGGCATGAACAGCGGGATCGCCGACGCGGCGGCCGCCGCCCGGGCGATCGCCGACGGCACGCCCGAGGCCGTCGCCGGCTTCGCCGAGGTCCGGCGCGCCGCGG
The DNA here is from genome assembly GCF_023516595.1 of Streptomyces neyagawaensis. GTDB lineage: Bacteria > Actinomycetota > Actinomycetes > Streptomycetales > Streptomycetaceae > Streptomyces > Streptomyces neyagawaensis. Next base: position 358,676 of record NZ_JAMGBG010000005.1, read on the forward strand.
GCCTCTTCAACAGCGCCGCCGCGGGCACCGCCCTGGACCATCTACGGCCGCGGCGCCGTATCGTCCGCGTCAAGCAGCGCGCGGCGGCGGCCCTCGCCCCCGTCGTCCCCCGATGCGGCGCCTGGCTGGAACACGCGCCGTACGGCCCCCGGCACCTCGCCCCGGCCGTCGCGGGCCGCAAGTACTGACGGGCCCTCACGTACGGAACCGGGATCGAACGAACACAGGAGCACTGAGTGACACAACCGGCCATCGCGGAAGGTCTGTCGACCTGGTCCCCCGAACACGGCCTGACCCCCGGTCAGGCCCAGGGCGGACGCCTGCTCGTCGCGGACTCATGGTTGGTGCGCGACGGGCGGGTGCGCGGTTTCGACCGGCACCGGGAGCGGTTCCTGCGGTCCTGCGGCGAGTGCGGGGCACCACCGCTCGGCCGGGTGGTCGACTTCTGGACGGACATGACGGCCGCGCTGCCCCGTACGGGGGAGTGGTTCCCCCGGGTGGAACTCGCCTCCGGATCACTGGAGTTGCGTCTGCTGCTGCGGCCTGCCCCGCCCCTCGGTGCCGAGGTGCGGGTGTGGGCGGCCGGGCAGCCCGACCCGCGCACCGTGCCCCGCCGCAAGGGACCCGACCTGGACGCCCTGGCCCGGGTGCGCGGCCGGGCCTCCGGCGCGCAGGCCGACGAGGCCGTACTGATCGCCCCGTCCGGACTGGTCCTGGAGGCCGCCAACTCCAGCCTGTTGTGGTGGGAGGACGACACGCTCTGTCTGCCGCCGCCCCGGCTGCCCGTCCTGCCCGGGGTGACCACGGCGCTCGTCCTGGAGCGGGCGGCCCGCACCGGGGTCCGGGTCGCCCACCGCGAGCGCTCCCTGGCCGACCTCGACGGCCGCGAGGTGTGGCTCGTCAACGCACTGCACGGGATCCGCCCCGTCGCCGCCTGGACCGGCAGACCCATGACCGCCGGCCGGGCGGTTCGCGCACCACAATGGCGGAAATGGTTGGACGGCATTATGGAGCCGCTTCCCGAAACATAGGAAACAGGGCAGCGAGGACAAGCGCCGGACCGAATGAAAACGGCCCGGCGCATTCCATGCCGCACTACCTGTGAAATTTCACTTCTGTACCGGCTGCTTCTGTACCGGCTGATAGGCGCCGGGGACCATCCGGGTCGCGATCGCTATCCGGTTGTAGGCGTTGATCACGGTGGCCGCCCAGATGAGTGCCGCGAGCTGATCGTCGTCGAACACCTCGGCCGCGGCCGCGTACACATCGTCCGGCACATGTCCCTCGTCCACCGAGGTCACAGCCTCGGTGAGGGCCAGCGCGGCCCGCTCCCGGGCGGTGAAGAAGGGTGTCTCGCGCCAGGCGTTCAGCGCGTAGATCCGCTGCTCGGTCTCGCCCTGGGCACGGGCGTCCTTGGTGTGCATGTCCAGACAGAAGGCACAGCCGTTGATCTGCGAGGCGCGAATGCGGATCAGTTCGAGGATCTCCGGCTCGACCTTCGCGTCCCGCGCCGCAGAAACGGCGGCGGAGTGCAGGGAGCCCATTGCCGCGGACACATCCGGGGTGATTTTCTTGAGGGCCACGCGAGATATGTAATCGCTGTTGCTCATGGGGAGAACTCTATATGCGAATTACTCGCCGTGTAACTGTTTCGTCTCGAAGCGACCCGGACCACAACCGCCGGCCGACGCCGGCTGTCTACCTCCGCAGAACCTACAAAACGCGTGAAAGGGAAAGGCCCGCCATGGGGGACATAGGAAGACGAGGCGCCATCGCACTGACCGTCACCGGACTGCTGGCGCCGCTCACGCTCGCGCTGGGCACGACGCCCGCGCAGGCGGCGAGTTGCACGACATCGGCCGGGCCGTACCAGAAGCAGGTCGAGAAGTTCCTCGGCCGACCGGTCGACGGCAGGCAGTCGGCCGCCGACTGCCGGGCCATCAAGGCGTTCCAGACCAAGCACGGCATCAGCCCGAACATCGGCTACGCGGGCTCCGTCACCTGGGGCGTGATGGATCTGATGAACAAGCAGAAAGCCGTCGGCAAGAACCCGAACAAGGCCGGGAAGTGCCCGGTCAACAAGGGCCGCATCGCGTGCGTCGACCTGACCCTCCAGCTGAGCTGGATCCAGGACGGCAGCAAGCTCGTGTACGGGCCCGTGCCCGTCCGCACCGGCCGCGACGGCTACGAGACCCGCACCGGTCTGAAGAAGATCTACTGGCGGCACATCGACCACGTGTCGTCGATCTACCACGTGCCGATGCCGTACAGCCAGTTCTTCGACGGCGGTCAGGCCTTCCACGCCGTCGGCGTCAGCGTGTGGAACCCGCCGGGCTCCCACGGGTGCGCCAACATGACCACGGCCGACGCCAAGAAGTACTGGGCCCTGCTGAAGAACGGCGACGACGTCTACGTGTACGGCCGCAAGCCGGGCACCTGACACACCGCCAGGAGCCCGGCCTCGGACCGCCGTGCACGTCACGCCTCGGGCGCGTCCCCGAAGTCCGGGATCTCCAACCGCACCCCACCCTGCCGCGCGGACTCGTGCGCGACGATCCCCGGCAGGGTGTAACGGGCCGCCACCCACGCGTTGACCGACGGCAGGGTGCGGGAGTTCACGGCGGTCACGAAGTCGTCCACCAGGAAGTGGTGGCTGCCCTCGTGGCCGTTGTGCAGATGGTCGAAGGCCCGCGGCAGCCGCGACCGGTCGTGCACCGGCGCCGAACCGGAGGTGAACGCGGCCCGCAGATCCGGCGCGATGTGCTGGAGGGACGGATCGTCGGGGGACAGCGTCTGCTTGGGTTCGAGCAGTTCGCTGATGTCCTTCACCCCCTTCTTGTCCTGCCACAGCGCAACCGTGGCGAGCTGCTCCATGCTCGCCTCCGTTCCGAAGAACCGGAAACGGGACTCCCGTATGTGCGAGGGGTAGCCCACCCGCCGGAACTCGTTCGTACGGAACGAGCCGCCGCCCGCCACCTCGAACAGCGCGGTCGCGTTGGAGAAGTCGTTGCCGAACTGGCTGACGTCCTTGTCGAACACCCCGTCCCCGCGCCCGTCGACCACGCCGATCGCGGAGACGCTCACCGCGTGCGTCTGCCAGGCACCGAGCACCCCGCCCACCGAGTGCGTCGGGTACAGCAGCGGGGGATAGCTCGCGGTCCGCTTCCAGTTCTCGCCGCCGCTGTACTGGTACGCCTCGTAGAACCCGAGGTCCATGTCGTGGACGTAGTCGCCCTCGGCGTAGAACAGCCGCCCGAAGGCGCCCTCGGCGATCTGGTTGCGGGCGTGCACGGTCGCCGGGTTGTACTGGCTGGTCTCACCCATCATGTACGTCAGCCCGGTCGCCTTCACCGCGTCGATGATCGCCGCGATCTCCTCCGTGGTGATCGCCATGGGCACCGCGGAGTACACATGCTTGCCGGCGTTCAGGCCCTTGAGGACCAGCGGCCCGTGCGTCCACCGCTGGGTGAAGATCGCCACCGCGTCCACGGCCTTCGACTCCAGCATCGCCTCGTACGAGGGGAAGGTGCCGGCCAGGCCCTGGGCGGCGACCAGGCGCTCGGCCCGCTCGGGCAGCAGGTCGGTGACATACACGTCGCCGACGCCGGGGTGGGCCTGGAACAGTGTGGCGAACTGGCCGGAGAACTGACCGGCGCCCACGATGCCGAGGGAGAACGTCATGGAAGAGATGCCCTTCATGGATGGGTGGGTCACTGCGACCGGCTTGCCGCCCCCGTGAGATGTCCTCCATCGCGGGCGGCCTCAAAGCCCACCACTTACTTTCGTCGCGAAAATATTCACCCGTCAAGGGGTGGGAAGAGACCTTCTGAAAGAGGCGTGAGGCCCGCTAGGATGACGTTGTTGCTTCCGTCGTGAAAAAAACAGGGTGTGGGAGTGTGACCCCATGACCGCTCTCGCCGCCAGTTGGCTGCCCCTCAGCGCCGGAGAACGCGCCGTGGCGATCGAGGTGCTCGTGCACGGCCCGCTCTCACGCACCGATCTCGCCCGGCGGCTCGGCCTGTCCGCGGGGAGCCTCACCCGGCTGACCAAACCGCTGATCGAGTCGGGGCTGCTGGTCGAGACCGCCGAGGGCGCCGCGCTCCCCGAGACCCGGCAGGGGCGCCCCTCCCAGCCGTTGGACATCGTCGCCGAGTCCCGCACCTTCCTCGGCTTCAAGATCACCGACGACATGGTCTACGGCGTGGTCACCACCCTCAGGAGCGACATCGTCGCCCGGTACGACCGCCCGCTCACCTCGCACGAGCCCGAGCGGGTCGCCGATCTGCTCGCCGAGATGGCCGCGGAACTCGCCGGCCGCCACCCCTCCCTCGCGGGCGTCGGCATCGGCGTCGGCGGACTCGTCGAGCACCAGGCCGTGGTCGGCGAGTCACCCTTCCTGCTGTGGCGCGACGTCCCGCTGGCCGGACTCGTCGAGGAGCGCACCGGCCTGCCCGTGGTCGTGGAGAACGACGTGGCCGCGCTCGTCGAGGCCGAGGCCTGGTTCGGCGCCGGCCGCGGCCTCGACCGCTTCGTCGTCCTCACCATCGGCGCGGGCCTCGGCTACGGACTCGTCCTCGGCGGCACACGCGTCCGTGGCGGCGAGGAGGACCGGGGCTTCGGACGCCACTGGATCATCGACCCGGGCGGCCCGCTCACCCCCACCGGCGAACGCGGCAGCGCCGTGGCCATGCTCACCATCCCGGCGATCCGCTACCAGGTCCAGGCGGCGACCGGCCGCGAGGTGACGTACGAGGAGATCCTCGCGGGGGCGGCGGCCGGTGATCCGATGTGCGCCCGCGTCATCGGCGAGGCGGGCCGCGCGCTCGGCACGCTCGTGGCCCAGATCGCCAACTTCGTCATGCCCCAGAAGATCCTGCTCGCCGGGGAAGGGGTCGGGCTGATGGAGGTGGCGGGCCGGGCGGTCGACGACGCCGTCCGCGCCAACCGGCACCCCCTCGCCGCACCGGTCCCCCTGGAGACGAAGGTGTCCGACTTCCACGACTGGGCGCGCGGCGCCGCCGTGCTCGCCATTCAGGTCCTGGTACTCGGGGCCGCCGATTCCTCCACGCAGAGTGATCAGCTTCACGGTCCGTAATGTCCGAACTGGGATCTTTACTCACATCGGCTTCACGTGTGACGACATAGGGTTTACATCATGTCCACTACCCCTGATGTCGTCCTGGAAAGAGCGGAAAGACCGGTACGCACGGCCGCCGAGGTCAACGAGGAGATCCGGGCGCTCTGGTTCCGGAGCGGCGGGACATTGAACACGGAGCAGCGGAGCCAGTACGAGCGCCTCGTCCTCGAGTGGGCCGCGGCCCAGTAGCTCCCCGGCCGCGGCTCCCTCGTGGCTGATCGTGATGGGGCGCTCAGCCCCACGTCTGCGAATACTGGCGGCGGTAGGCCTGCCGGTCCTGTTCCGTACGGATGAAGCGGGTCGCCGCCAGAGCGACCATGCTCCCGGCGACGACCAGAAGCCCCGGACCCACATTGCGCGGGTCGGCGAGTCGGTCGATCAGATTGGACGCGGCACCGGACGCGTCCACCGGCCCCACCGCCCCGGGCTCCACGGCACCCGGCGCGGCGGCCCCCTGCTCCGCGTCGTCGGAGGGCGCGTCGGCACCGGCGGTCGCCTGGGCCTGCGGAACACCCGCCAGCTGGACGTTCAGCTCGTCCAGGGCGTCACTCAGCGGCTGGAAGAAGGTCGTCCCGCCCTGGGTGCAGTCGCCGTTGCCGCCCGAGGTGACGCCGAGGGCCACCCCCTCCGAGAACAGCGGGCCGCCGCTGTCGCCGGGCTCCGCGCACACCGTGGTCTCGATGAGCCCGGAGACCGTGCCCTCCGGATAGTTGACCGTCGCGTCGAGGCCGGTCACCTCACCGTTGCGGAAACCGGTCGTACTGCCGCTGCGGAACACCCGCTGACCGACCGCCGCCTCGCCGATCCCCGTGATGCGCACCCCGCGCCCGTCGCCGACGGCGATTACATTGCTCGCGTTGCTCGGCGCGTCCTTGAGGTACTGCACGAGCGAGAAGTCGGCGCCGGGGAAGTTCGTCTCGACGGTCCGGCCGATCTCCTCCCGGCCCTGGTTGTCGGAGAACCACACCGAGCCCGTCGGACCGCAGTGCCCGGCGGTCAGCATGAAGGCGTTCTCCCCGTCGGTGACGTTGAAGCCGATCGAACAGCGTCCACCCGTACCGAAGATCGGCTGAGCGCCGTTGAGGCGCATCGTGTACGCGCCCTTGGTGCGCTCCATCCGCACCGAGCCGCCGATGTCCTCGGCGAGGTCCGTCAGCCTGGCCCAGTCACCCTTGGAGACCGTGCTGTCGGCGCGCACCACGACCTCGTTGGACGCCGGGTCGATGGCCCAGGAGGTGCCCGGGACACGGGGCGCCGACCGCAGGGCCGCCGTGGCGGACTTCAACTCCTTGCCGCTGTAGCGGACCATCTTGGGGCGGGCGCCGGCCTCCTTCACCTCGGCAGCCGCCTCCTCGTCGGTGACCGCGACGACGGGACGCCCGTCGTCGGCGATCCAGGTGCCCGCCGTACGGGAGGAGCCGAGTCTGCTCACCAGGCCCGTGCCCGTGCCGGAGGCCGCCAGTACCGAACTGCGGGTGGCGGGCGGCGAGGTGGTGGGTTCGGTCGCCATCGCCGCCTGGGTGACCATCAGGCCCCCGCAGAGCAGTCCTCCCACGGCCGCAAGCCGTGCCACTCGCTTCACGACTCGTCGTCGTGCGTGCCTCATTACCTGGCTCCCGAACCCCGTACGACACGGTGTCGACACCGCGAGGGCGTCCGGTCCTTGAGCGCCCTTCCTCTATACGTGCGGTGACGGGCGCGCGTTCACCGGTCGGCCTCGACATACCCCGACGTCCGGTTCATGGCGATCGCCCGGGTGTGGTCCGCCGTACGACTGGAAACGGCCCATGTCGACGCCGGTGACGTCCAGTTGGAGCCGAACCCGGTCGATCGTCAACGCCGCTTGGCCGCCACTCCGCAGTACATGGCCACTTCCTCCGGTTCCCCGGCGTCGTCGCCGGTGCTCTCCGGGCGCCAGCGCGTGCACGACACCACGCCCGGTTCGAGGAGGTCCAGCCCGTCGAAGAAACGGGCGATCGCCGCCGGAGTGCGCTGGGTCAGCCGAGGCGTGCCGTGCACGTTCCACCAGGCCGCCGCCATGTCGACATCCGCCCACCCCGGCCCCGTGATGGTGTGCGACAGCACCAGATGGCTGCCCGCGGGCAGGGCGTCCATCAGCCGGCGCACGATGCCGTACGGGTCCTCGTCGTCGCCGACGAACGCCATCACGTCGAGCAGCAGCAGCGCGACCGGCCGGCTCAGGTCCAGGGTCCGCGCGGTGTGTTCGAGGACCGAGTCGACATTGCGCACGTCCTCGTCGACATGGTCCGTGCGGCCCTCGGGCGAACTGGTCAGCAGGGCGCGGGCGTGCACCAGCACCAGCGGGTCGTTGTCGACGTAGACGACCCGCGCGTCCGGCGCGATCCGCTGGGCGACCTCATGGGTGTTGTCCGCGGTCGGCAGCCCCGCGCCGATGTCCAGGAACTGCCGGATGCCCATGTCGGCGGCCAGATGCCGCACGGCCCGCCCGAGGAAATGCCGGTCCGCGCGGGCGTAGTCGTGGATGCTCGGGTGCATCCGGCTGATCTCGTCACCGGCTTTCCGGTCGACCTCGTAGTAGTCCCTGCCGCCGAGCCAGTAGTTCCAGATCCGCGCCGCGACCGGCCGGGTGGTGACGATACGGCTGTTCAGCGACGAGGAGGGGAAGTCGTCCGAGGCTGCCGGGTTGTCCGTCACGGCATCAGCTCCTGGATCTTCTGTGGCGCAAGCAGAGTCAACGGGCAATGTAGACCCGTTGGTTGGCCTTTGCCGAGTCTTCTGCGATCTTCCCCGCGACCGGATCCCGTGCACGCTCCGAGCCCGCCGATTTTTGATCGTCGCGACCCCTCTACCAATCAGTAACTCTCGGGTAGTCTCCCGGCCACTGATGGGCATGACCATGACGAGTGCGGCGACGGTTCGAACGACCTCGCCGCTTTCACATGCGAAGGGGACGAACATGACAACTAGCGGTGTGGGACGCCGCGTCACGACGGTCGCCGCGGTGGCCGTCCTGGGTCTGGGCGGTTCGCTGACCGCCGCGGTGCCGGCGGCCGCCGCCCCGAGCCGGGCCGCTGTGAGCGCGGCCGCGGCCGCCGAGGTCGACTACGCCACCTGGCAGAAGGACGTGAAGGCCGTCGTCGACACGGCGACGCCCTACGTGCAGCAGCGCACCACCAACACGTCCGGGCGCAAGCTCGCCATCGTCTTCGACATCGACAACACCACGCTGGAGACGCATTACACGCCCTGGTACAAGCTGCCCACCCCGGCGCTGAAGCCCTCTCTCCAGCTGGCCCAGTACGCCAAGTCCCGCGGCGTCGCCGTCTTCTTCGTCACCGCCCGCCCGGGGATCATCGAGAGCATCACCGAGTGGAACCTGAAGTCCGTCGGCTACCCCGTCGACGGCCTCTACGTCCGTGACCTGCCCGATCTGTTCGCCGAGGTCTCCGCCTACAAGACCGCCTCGCGCGCGGACATCGAGTCGGACGGCTACACGATCATCGCCAACGTCGGCAACAACACCACCGACCTCGTCGGCGGCCACGCCGAGCGCACCTTCAAGCTCCCGGACTACAACGGCCTGCTCGACTGACGCCGCCCGTCCTCGAGAGCCGCTCATCGCGGTACGGCCGCCGGTCCGACCGGCGGCCGTGCACCTACACTCCGCCCATGGCCGACACCACACTCGACGCGCTCGGCGCGGGCAAGTACCTGCTGATCACCACCTACCGCAAGAACGGCACCGCCGTCCCCACCCCGGTGTGGGTGGTGCGGGACGGTGACGCGCTCGGCGTCTGGACGGTCGCCGACTCCTGGAAGGTCAAACGGATCCGCAACCGCGCCGACGTCGTCGTCGGCCCCTGCGACGTCCGCGGCAATCCCACCGGGGAACCCGTCCCCGCCCGCGCCGAGATCCTCGACGCGGCCGGCTCCGCCGCCTACCGCCGGCTCATCGCCCGCAAGTACGGCATCCTCGGCCGCCTCACCCTCCTGGGCAGCCGGCTCCGCCGGGGCACGGACGGCACCGTCGGCATCCGCGTGACCCTGACGCCTGCGGGCTCCGCCTGACCCCTGGCTCCCGGCATGACCTCTCACTCCTGGCCCCCGGTGCCCCTGTCCCGTGTCAGGCATGGTCGCCGACGAGGCCCATCCGCCAGGCCCACGCGGCGATCTCGACGCGGTTCCGGGCGGCGAGCTTCAGCTTGGATGCCACCAGCCGGACGACGTCCAGCCCGCGGTCGGTCAACGGCTCCCGGGCGTGCGGCGCCTCGGCCCCGGCGGCACGCTCCGTCTCCGCCGCGACGGCCGCGGCGGGGCCGGGCTGCCGGAAGCGGCGCGCGGCGGCGGCTTCGGACTCGCCGGGCTCAGCGAACGCGTCACCGCGCCAGGCGGCCGGATCCAGGACCGCGACCGCACCGACGGACCCGGCTGAGAGGTCGTCGCCGTGCTCCCCGCCGCGACACCGGGCGGCGGATGAGCTGAACCCTCCGCCCGGTCCTCCCGTATCTCCTCACGGGGATGGCGGGAGACCGCTCGCACGGAAGGAGAACAGCGTGTCGATGCCGCCCGAACCAGGGCAGACGACGAAGCGTCCCACGATCGAACCCACGTACGTGATGCGACGCCGCCGGACCGAGGCCCTGGCGGAACTGCTGCGTGAGTTCGAGCAGTACAAGGGGACGACGGCCCCCAAGGAGGAGTACGAGACCGTCGCCGTCCCGCCCGCACCCGCCCCGGAGCCGCCGGCGGCACCGGACCCCGAGCCCGCCCCCGAGCGGATCCTGCCCCGGACGGACGAGTACGAGACCGAGGAACTCCCGCCGCTGCGGATCGGCGAGGACTTCGCCAACGGCGCCGCCCCGCGCGCCGAGCGACGGCCGAGGAGACGCCCGGCACCCGGCGGGGAAGCGGGCCTCAAACGCGCGGCGGTCGTCGTCGGCGTCGGCGCGGCGGCCCTTCTGGGCTTCGCCGCCGCGCTCCTCCTCCCCGGCGGTGAGACCCGGCCGGAGGCCCGCCCGACCACCCCGACCCCGTCGGCACCGGCCGAAGACGCGCCCGCGCCCTCCGCCCCGGCCCGTGACGCCGCCGCCGACCCCGACGGGCCCGGCACCCTCCGCGAGGGCGACAGCGGCCCCGAGGTCTCCGAACTCCAGCAGCGCCTGCGGCGCATCCCCAACGTGTACGACAACGGCCCCACCTCGGGCGAGTACGACGTCGTCCTCAGGGAGGCCGTCGCCCGGTTCCAGCTCTGGTACGGCATCCGCGGCGACGAGACCGGCGTGTACGGCGACGACACCCGCAAGGATCTGGAGTCCCGCACCACCGCCTAGGAACGCCCGCCGCAACCGGAACCGCCGGGCGCCGCCCGGAACCGCGGTGCCCGCCGGGCGGCGGTTCCGGGCCCGGTGGCCCCGGACCATCCGGGTTGTTGCCCAGCCACGATCGGACCATCCTGGCCATATGGTGACGAAGGCGTCCGGTGCCCGGGGGGCGGCCGCGGCCGGCGAGGCGATGGCGGTGGTCGACGCCGACGGCCTCGTCTCGGACTGGAGCGAGGGCGCGCGCCGGCTCACCGGGTACACCGCCGCCGACGTCGTCGGACGGCCGGCGGCCGACCTGGTCGAAGGGGACGCGACGGTGGCCCGGCGGGCGCTGCTCGCGCACGGCGAGACGCTGCTCACCCTGCGGTACCGGGACGGCCGGCCCCAGCGGACGGCCGTGCGGATGGTGCCCCTGCTGGGCGGGACCGACGGCCGGCGGGGGTTCGTCGTGGTCGCGAGCCCGAACCCGCCCGAGGCCGCCCTCGGTGAGCTGGCCTTCCAGCAGGCGTCCATGTCCATGTCGGTCTTCGACACGGGGCAGCGCTACCTCCGGATGAACGACGTGGCATGCCGGGACATGGGCCGGCCGGAGGCCGAGTTCCGGCACCGGTACTACCCGGAGACCGTGGAGGACGCCGACCACAGCCGCGGCTTCCTGCGCCACCTGGAGATGGTCGTGGAGACCGGGCGGCCCGTCCACTACGAGAGCTGGACCCGTTCGCCGTCCGGCCGCCGCACGCACGCCTGGAACCTCGAGATGTGGCCGGTACGGGACCGCACCGGGGCCCTCATCGGCACCGCCCTCGCCGCGTTCGACAGCAGTGAGCAGCACCGGGCACGCCAGCGCCTGGCCCTGCTCAACGAGGCCGCCGGATCCATCGGCACCAAGCTCGACGTGGTCCGCACGGCCCGCGAACTCGCCGAGCTGGTCGTGCCCCGGCTCGCCGACTTCGCCAGCGTCGACCTCCTGGAGTCCGTGCTCCAGGGCGAGGAACCCGAGATGGGCCCGATCGACGGCGGCGTCGAACTGCGCCGGGCCGCCCACCACTCCGCCACGCCCGGCGTCCCCGAGGCGGCCATCGGCCTGGGCTCCGCCGACCTCTATCCGTCCTTCTCGCCGCCCGCCCGCGCCCTCCTCAGCGGTGAGCCCGTCCTCGCCAGGACCGGCGACCACGACCTCGACACCTGGTTCGCCCGGCACGACGCCCGCTCCGCCAAGCTCCGGGAGACCACGGCGCACGAACTGTCCCTCATGGCCGTACCGCTCGTCGCCCGCGGTACCACCCTCGGCGTCGCCGTGTTCGTCCGCAGCCTCACCCCCGAGCACCCCGACGCCTTCGACCAGGACGACATGATCCTCGCCGAGGAACTGTGCAGCCGGGCCGCCATCTGCGTGGACAACGCCCGCCGGTACACCCGGGAACGCACCACCGCGCTCGCCCTCCAGCGCAGCCTGCTGCCGAGGGCGGTCGCGGGCCAGGCGGCCGTCGACTTCGCCTCCCGCTATCTGCCCGCGCTGTCGCAGGCCGGGGTGGGCGGCGACTGGTTCGACGTGATCCCGCTGTCCGGCACCCGGGTCGCCCTGGTCGTCGGGGACGTCGTCGGACACGGCATCCACGCCTCGGTCACCATGGGCCGGCTGCGCACGGCGGTGTGGGCGCTCGCCGACGTCGACCTGCCGCCCGACGAACTCCTCACCCACCTCGACGACCTCGTCGAACACCTCGCGGCGGGCGACGACAGCGGCGGCGGGGAGATCGGCGCCACCTGCCTGTACGCGGTGTACGACCCGGTGGCCCGCGCCTGCTCGATCGCCTCGGCGGGCCATGTGCCGCCCGTGGTGGTACGGCCCGACGGCCAGGTGGACGTCATCGACGTGGTGGCGGGACCGATGCTGGGCGTCGGCGGCCTGCCCTTCGAGTCGACGGAGCTGGAACTGCCCGAGGGCTCGGTCCTCGCCCTCTACACCGACGGCCTCGTGGAGGCACGGGACCGGGACGTCGACACCGGCACCGCAGCCCTCCGCGCCTCCCTGAGCGGGCCGCTCGGCAGCCTGGAACGCGCCTGCGACACCGTGCTCAGGGACCTCCTGCCGGACACCCCGGCCGACGACGTCGCCCTGCTGCTGGCCCGCACCCGCGCTCTCGACGCCGACCAGGTGGCCGTCTGGAACTTCGCCGCCGACCCCTCCCTCGTCGCCGACGCGCGCAAGCTCGCCACCGACCAGCTGGTGCGCTGGGGCCTTGAGGACGCCGTCTTCGTCACCGAACTCGTCGTCAGCGAACTCGTCACCAACGCCATGCGCTACGGCGGCGCCCCCATCGAGCTGCGCCTCATCCGCGACCGCACCCTCATCTGCGAGGTGTCCGACGCCAGCAGCACCTCGCCCCATCTGCGCCGGGCCCGCACCTTCGACGAGGGCGGCCGCGGCCTGCTCCTCGTCGCCCAGCTCACCGACCGCTGGGGCAGCCGCCCGAGCGGCGCGGGCAAGACCATCTGGGCCGAACAGGTGCTGCCGCCGGCCCCGTGAGACGACGGTCGGGGGCGGCATCCGCCGCCCCCGACCTCCTCACCGCCGTGCGGTGCTCCTCCTCGTGCGTTGCTACCGAACTCTTGCCCGGTGCTCCACCCTTCAGGGTGGAGGTGTAGGGCGTCCTGCCCCTGGCGGCCCGGAGGGCCGCAGATTCATGGCTGGATCGCCTTGTCCGACGACGTAGTTGTCGGATCCACCGCCGGACGGGCGGGATGTCAGGCCTGCGGAGGCCGTGCAGGACCGATCCTCACCGGTCGGCAGTGGCCCGTGAAACAGGAACCCGAGGTGGAACCGCGATGGGGGTCCCCCTGCTCGAGCGAAGCCGAGAGCTTGGGGGAGGTACGGACCGGAATCTCCTGCCCGCGGGCAGGGGAGGGCGTCAATTCCTCCGCAGCCGCACCGCCACACCGTGGCCGGTGCAGACCTGCTCGGCCGTCCAGCCCTCGACGGCGACGGTCACCTCCGAGAACCGGCCCCGCAGGGAATGCGCCCCGAGCACCGCCACCGTGCTCCCCGAACGCGGCGGCTGCCCGGGGTCGAAGCGGACCACCAGCTCGCTGCCCCGCTCCAGAACCGCGCGCCCGTCCACCACGAGAGCCGGGTCGCCGCCCCGGTCCAGCGTCACGTCGAGGACCCCGGCCTGCGTGTACCCGCCGCGGACCCGGACCGTGCGGTCGCCCGTGCTGAGCGTGCCGTCCGTCACCCGCACGTCACCCCGGCCGAGGGCCTCCTTCGAGCCCGCCGCGAGCACACCGGCCTCCACCGTGGTGCCGCCCGTGTACCGGTTCGCGCCGGTCAGCGTGAGCGTGCCGCCGCCCCGCTTGACCAGGCCGCCCGGGCCCGCGATGTCGTTGCGCCAGGTGTCGGCCCCGTGGAAACCGCCGAGCGCGGCGTCCAGCGTGACCGTGACGTCCGAGTCGAAGGCGCCGTAGCCGTCCGCCGCCGCGAACAGGTTGAGCCGCCCCCACTGCTCCCAGCCGTCCAGCAGCACGTACCCGGACGGCAGCGCGGTGGTGCGCAGTACCTCGCGCCGCTGCGCCGCGTCGAGGTACGGCAGCCGCGTCTCCAGCAGCACCTCGGCGCCCTTGGGCACGGTCAGCTCCTGCGAGCGGCCCCGCCGGGTCAGCACGTACGTCAGCTTGGGCTCGACCAGCCGGGCGTTGGCCCCGCGGTCGGCGTACCGGTCGTCGGGGTCCGAGTGCGCGTAGGCGAACAGCGTGTCCGCCGTCGTGCCCGTCCTCGCCTGGAAGTACTCGGCGGCCTGCCGGCGCGCGGCTGCCTTGAGCGCGGTGTTCTCCGGCTTGTACAGCACGGCGGCGGCGAGCGCGGTGGCCATGATCCGGCCGCCCATGACGTCGACCGTGGAGTGCATGCCGGACATGATCCGGGTGTGGCTCAGCTCGAAGGCCCGGGTGATGATCTCCTGGAAGCGCTCCGGGACCGCGTACGCGTAGGCCAGGGCCGCCAGGTGGAAGGCGTTGGTGTGGCCGCTGGGGAAACCGCCGTCCTCGGCCGGGACCTCGCTGCGCTGCCGCAGCAGCTGCTTCACGACGACGACGTCGGAGTCGTAGACCGGGAACCCGAGCGCGTCCTTCTGGCCGGTGTCGACGACCTCGCTGTCCTCGTTCATCCGCCACGGCCGCGGGTACTGGAAGGTGAGCTTGGCCGGGTTGCTGGAGGTGAAGTCCCCGCGCACGGTGTCGACGAGCTTGGCCACCAGGCCGAGGTCGGAGTCGTGGGAGCCGGCGCCCAGCGCGGAGCCGGCGGGCGCGTCGGCGGGCACGGCATCGTTGATCTTCGTCGCCGGTATGTCGTCCGGGGCGGCGGTGATCGAGGTGACCGCCTTGGCGCCCGAGCGGTACAGCTCCGCCAGCGGGCCGAGCGCGCCGATCATCGCGTAGCTCTGGTGCTGCCGGTCGTAGACGAAGGCCTCGCGGGCCTGAGCCTCGGTGCGGCGGTTGGTCAAACGGGCGCAGTAGCGCATGTTGGCGCGCAGGATCTCCGGCAGCAGCGGAGTGCCGGTGTTCCAGGCGTCGCCGGTCTTCCAGATCTCGGCGAAACCGCCGAGCGCCCGGACCACGGCGTTGGTCTCGGGGGTCCGGTTCGACGTGATGTTCGTGCTGTAGTCGTCGACGAACGCGGCGAACGCGGTGGCGGCCTTGGCCTCGGGAGCCTGCCACAGGTTCGCGAGGGTCGGAGCGGCGAGGAGGCCGGCCGAGACGCCGAAGGAGTTCCTGAGGAAGTGACGCCGGTTGAACGTGTGGTGCCCGGCAGATGACGGCATGGAGGTGCCGCTCCTTTCGCGGTGGGGTGATCGTGCGGGCTGAGCGTGGAGCTGACGTACGACCGGCGCATGTCCGGTCCGCGACGGGCCGGTGATCAGGATCCGGCCGGCCGGAGGAGGGATCGCGCGAACGCGACCGCCCCCTCGACCGGCGGCACCTGGAGGGGCTGCGGCCGGGCGAGGGGGAGTGTGTGGGTCAGGGCGACGGCGAACGCCGAGTACAGGGCGGGCCGTGACAGGATCGTGCCGCCCGCGACCACCACGTCGTCGACGCCGACACCGCGCGCGGCGAGCCGCTCCACGAGCGAGGCGAGGGCACGGCCCCCGTCGTCGATCACCCGGTGCGCGAGGACGGACCCCTGCTCGGCGGCCTCGAACACCACCGGAGCGTGCCGGCCCCACTCGGCGGACACGTCCGTGGCGCTCTCCAGGGCCGCGCCCAGCGCCGGGACCTCGGGCACCTCGAACGACGCGATCAGCAGCCGGGCCAGCGGGTCGGGTGCCTCACCGCGGTCGTGCGCCGCCCAGACGGCACGGGCCGCCTCACGGACCAGGCCGGCCGCGCCGCCCTCGTCGCCGAGGACCGCACCCCAGCCACCGACCTGCACCGGCGTGCCGTCGGCCCGGCGCCCGACCGCCACCGAACCGGTGCCGGCGACCAGCGCCGCGCCCTTGTCGAGACCGGCGGCCGGCACGAGGAGTTCGGCGTCGCCCGCGACCAGGCACGGCACCTGAAGCCGAGCCTCCAGTGCGAGGCGGATCTCCTCGCACTGCCGGGGGGTCTCGCAGGCGTGCGCGCCGACCGCCACAGCGGCCGGCGCGATGTGCGCGGGCAGCACCTCCTCGACCAGCGCGGCGAGCCACTCGGTGGCCGCCGCCGGGTCGTGCGGTCGCCAGCCGCGGCTCGTACGGACGTGGTCGGCGACGGTCTCCGTCCCCGTGACAGCACGGAGATGGGTCTTGGTGCCGCCCACGTCGATACCGACCGCGGGTCTGAACTCCTGCACGGCAGGCCTCTCTCGTCGTTGCGTTGCGATGGGCGCTGCGACGGCGGGCGAACCGTGCCTGGACACAGAAAAGTCTGTGGGGGGTGCTCGGGAAGCCCCGGGACGGGCCTCTGCTGGTGCGGCAGGCGAGTACCGCTTGACTTCGTTAGGAAATTAACTAACGAATTAGGGAGCGTCAAGAGGTTCGGACCCGGATGCCGCACGACCCGTGCGGACCGCCGCGGCACGACTGGGGAGACCATGTACCTGAGCGAGAGCGCCCGCACCGTGTTCGCCGTGCTGGCGGCCACGTGCACCGCCACCCGCCCCCAACTGGCCGCCGGGGCGGGCCTGTCCAAGCCGACCGTGTCGTCCGCCGTGGCCGAGCTGGAGGCGGCCGGGCTCGCCGCCTGCTCGGGCACCGCCTCCGGCGCCACCGGCCGCTCCGCCGCCGTCTATGCCCTTGGGCCCGCCGCGGGCGCCGTGCTCGCCGTCGACCTGGGCCCGAGCCGCACCCGGGTGCGTGGCTGTGCCCTCGACGGCACCCTGCTCGCCGAGGGTGCCGGCTCCCGGCCCGACGCCGCGTCAGTGGTGAGCGAGGCCCTCGCCGGGCTGCCGACCGGTGCCCCGCTGCGGGCCGTCGTGGTGGCGGTCGGCGACGTGACCACCCGGGGCCGGGAGGGTGGCGGGGAGCGCCCGGCGACCGCCAAGGCGGGCCCCGTCTTCGACGCCATGTCCGTCGCCCTGCCGCCCGGCGTCCCGGTCCACCTCGAGAACAACGTGAACTGCGCGGCGCTCGCCGAGCTCCACGAGGGTGCCGCCCGCGGCCGGGACACCTTCGGCTACCTGCGGATCGGCGTGGGCATCGGCCTCGGTGTGGTCATCGGCGGCCAGGTGCTGCGCGGCGCGAACCACGCCGCCGGTGAGGTGGCCCGCCTGCCCTACCCCTGGGACGCGGACCGGGAACCGCGCCACGAGGGCCTGGAGGCGCACCTCGGCGCGGGTTCCCTGCTCCGTCGGGCGGCGGGCGCCTGGCAGGACGCCGACGGGCCCTGTCCGAGCACCGCCGAGCGGCTGTTCGCCCTGGCCGACGAGGGCCACCCGAGGGCGTGCGAGGTGGTGGGGAGGCACGCCGCCGACGTGGGCCGACTCGCCGCCGCCGCCACGGCCGTGCTCGACCCCGGCCTGATCGTCCTGGGTGGCGCCGTCGGGTCGAACCCGCAGCTCCTGCCCGGTGTGCGGGCGGAGCTGGCCCGGCTCAGCTGGCCCACCGAGGTGGTGAGCAGCGCGCTGGGCGAAAGTGGCACCGTCGTGGGGGCCAGTCGGCTGGCCGTGGCCCGAGGAATCCAAACCGTGACCGGAGGGGTGCGAGTGGAGGATTGACGGACTCCATGGACATCTGCCAATGTCCGGACAAGCGCTTTCTAAGTCGGCCGGGAACGCCGGCTTGGGGCGAGTCTCCCAGTCCGTACGGGACGTACGGCAACCGCACGAGGGCGTGCCCGTGCGGTGACGGCCACAGCGGCCGGGGATACCGCTCCGCGTGGACGACGCGGCCGGGCGAGGCCGCGCCCCCGGAAAGCGACTCACCTGCAAACTGCACCTGTGCCGCCTCGGTCGGCGCCGTGCTCTGTCCCCTACGACGAAAAAGGGAACGAAGATGATCACTGTGGGTGTGCGGCGCTCCCGCCGACTCGGCCGCGGCGGTATACGCCGCCTGGTTCCCCTCGCTGCGGTCGCCACGGCGGGCGGCCTGCTGCTCTCGGCCTGCGGCGGGGGATCCGAATCGGGCGGGACCTCCAAGTCGCTGACGTTCTGGATCTCCACGGTTCCGGGGCAGGACGCGGGCTGGAAGAAGATGGTGGCGCAGTACGAGAAGGAGACGGGCGTCAAGGTCAAGCTCGTCAACATCCCCTACGACGGCTACACGACCAAGCTGCACAACGCCGCGCAGGCGAACTCCCTGCCCGACGTGGCGGCCGTCCCGGCGCTGGACCCGATCTGGTCGAACAAGCTGATCGACCTCAGCTCCATCGCCGACAAGAAGAGCAACAACATCAACGCCAACTTCCTGGCGAAGGACAAGTCCGGGAAGGTGCTGTCGATCCCCTCGGACGTCACCGCGTCCGGCATGTTCATCAACAAGTCCCTCTTCGAGAAGGCCGGCGTCTCCTTCCCGACCTCGCCCGAGAAGACCTGGACCTGGACCGAGTTCATCAAGGCGGCGAACAAGGTCCGTGAGAAGACCAAGGCCAAGTACTCGCTGACCTTCGACCAGTCGCCGTCCCGGCTGCGCGCCATGGTGTACGAGATGGGCGGCAAGTACGTCCACGCGGACGACTCCGGCAAGTTCTCGGTGGACGCGGCGACCAAGAAGGCCGTGAACACCTTCGTCGGATGGAACGACAACAAGACCATGCCGAAGTCGGTGTGGACCAGCGGCGCCGACCCGTCCGCGATGTTCCAGAGCGGTGACGTCGTCGCCTACTGGTCCGGTGTGTGGCAGGTCCCCGCCTTCGCGGAGAGCGTCAAGAAGTTCGAGTGGGCGAGCGTCCCGACCCCGGCCCAGCCGGTGCAGGCCAGTGACGTGAACGCCGGTGGCAACATCGTCGGCTTCAACAACAACGCCGACGCGGCCGCCGCCGCGAAGAAGTTCCTGACCTACCTGTACGAGCCGGACCACTACCGGGCGCTGTGCGAGGCTTCCGGCTTCCTGCCGGTCGAGAGCGGTCTGAACCCGAAGTACCCCTTCAAGTCCGAGGCGGCGCAGGCGGCGTTCAAGCTGTACAACGAGTCCATCCCGCTCTACGACCCCATCTCCGGCTACTTCAACGGCGCGCAGACGCAGTGGGTGCTGAACGGCAAGAGCCTCACCGAGGACCCGACCAAGACGGAGCTCGGCAAGGCGATCAACGGCCAGCAGTCGCCCGACAAGGCCCTGGAGAACATCGTGGCCGGCTACAACCAGCAGGTCGGCGGCTGACGCAGGCCGACGGTCCCCGGGCGGCAGGAGCGAGACACCGCCGCCCGGGGACCGTCGGGTCCCGCGCGATGCCGGGCTCATAGCCCGGGCCCACCGCAACCTCATCCACCAGCACGGAGTCAGGAACATGACAAAAAGCGCCTCGGACGCCGCAACCGTGTCCGTGAGCCCGCCCAGGAGACGCAGCAAGTACACCCTCGCGCCGCTCGTCCTCATCGCGGCCAATGTCGTGCTCTTCGCACTGTTCTTCGTCTGGCCGGCGGTCATCGGGCTCGTCTACTCGTTCACCAACTACACGGGTGTGGGCGTTCCCCAGTTCACGGGACTGGAGAACTACAGCAACCTGGTCGGGGACTCCACCTTCTACCACGCGCTGACCCGGACGCTGCTGTACACCGTGCTCTTCGTCCCGCTGAACTTCGCGCTCTCGCTGCTCGCCGCCAACCTGGTGGTGAGCAAGCACGCCAAGGGCACGTCGGTCGCCCGCGTCATCTTCTTCATCCCGTGGCTGCTGTCGCCCATCGTCGTGGGCGTCCTGTGGCGGTGGCTGTTCGGAGAGAACTTCGGACTGGTCAACTACGTCATCGGCGAGCTGGGCGGCAGTGCCGTCCCGTGGCAGTCGAACGCGGACCTGTCGCTGCTCGTGGTGGTGATGGCGGCATCCTGGACCTGGACGGGCTTCACGATGCTGCTGTTCATCGCGGCGATCAAGAACGTGCCGGTCTCGTACTACGAGGCGGCCTCGCTCGACGGCGCCGGCCCGTGGCGCCAGTTCTTCAGCATCACCCTGCCGAGCATCGCGCCCACCTCGTTCATCGTGATCCTGCTCAACACGATCAACGCGATGAAGGAGTACCCGGTGTTCGTCGCCCTCAACAACGGCGGACCCGGCACCTCGAACAACCTGCTCGTCCAGTACATCTACGAGACCGGCTTCAAGCGGGGCCAGATCGGCTACGCGAGCGCCGCGTCCTTCGTGCTCATGCTCATCCTGATGGCCGTCGCGATCATCCAGCTGATCGTCAACCGGCGGATGGAGAACCGATGACCACCACAGACATCCCGCGCCCCGTCGACGCCGGGCCCGGACGGGCCGTCTCCAAGAAGGCGCCGCGCAAGCCGGCCACCGGTGGGCTGCGGCGGGCGGTGCCCGCGACGACACTGCTGTGGATCATGGCGTGTCTGTACGGGCTGCCGGTGCTGTGGTTCATCCTCAGCTCCCTCAAGCCGGCCAGCGACCTGTTCTCCTATCCGCTGTCGCTGGTCCCGGACGACCCCACCCTGTCCGGCTACATGACGGCGTGGCGCAGTGCCAACTTCTCCCAGTACTTCATCAACACGACCCTCGTGTGCGTGATCACGACGATTCTCACGGTGGGTGTCAGCTGCTGCACGGGGTACGCGCTCGCCAAGTACGACAACCGATGGCTCAAGGCCTTCTTCCTCTGCATCCTGGCGACCACCATGCTGCCGGGTGAGGTCATGCTCGCCCCGTCGTTCCTGGTCGTCCGCGACCTGGGCCTCTACAACTCGTTCGCCGGCATCATCCTCCCGGCCGTGCTGACCGCGACCGGATGCTTCATGTTCCGCCAGTTCTTCCTGACGGTCCCCGACGAACTCGTGGAAGCCGCGCGCATCGACGGAGCGCGGGAGCTGTCGATCTTCGTGCGGATCATGGTGCCGCTGTCCCG
The DNA here is from genome assembly GCF_023516595.1 of Streptomyces neyagawaensis. Lineage (GTDB taxonomy): Bacteria > Actinomycetota > Actinomycetes > Streptomycetales > Streptomycetaceae > Streptomyces > Streptomyces neyagawaensis. The sequence goes on from NZ_JAMGBG010000005.1 coordinate 379,593, forward strand.
GCCCATCATGCTCACCCTCGCCATCCTGTCCTTCCAGTGGCGGTGGAACGACTACATCTGGCCGCTGCTGATGCTCAACGACCCCAACAAGTTCACCGTGCAGATCGGTATCCAGAGCATCGTCGGCGCGCAGAACATCAACTGGTCGGTCCTGCTCGGCGCCTCGGTCATCTCCATGATCCCGCTGATCGTCGTCTTCCTGGTGTTCCAGCGTTACGTCATGAACGCCGACATCAACGCCGGACTGAAGGACTGACCTTGCCCACCCCGCTCGACCACGAGTTCCTCCGGTCGGCGGCCCGTGCCGCCGACCGGTGGGCCGCCCCGCTCGCGGCCCGCCCCGACGAGGAGCCCGCCGGTGAGCCCCACCGCGCACTCGCCCGCCGGGTGAAGACCCTGGTCGCGGCCCACCGGTCCCCGGACTCGGCACTGCACGGCAGCGAGCGCGCCGTCGCCGCCGCGACGACCCACCTCGCCGCCCTGCGGGCCGCGCAGACCACCACCGGCCTCTTCGCCGGCGGCGACAACGTCCAGTCACCACCGGACTCCGCGTTCACCGTCAACGACGTGTGCGACGCGCATGTCCTCGCCGCCGGCGCGGGACCGGACCTGCACGACGTCACGGCGGCACTCGCCGAGATCGCCGGCGCCGCCACGGAGAGCCTCCTGACCGGCGGGGTGCACACCCCGAACCACCGCTGGGAACTGTGCGCGGCGCTCGCCCGGCTGCACCGGTCGTTCCCCGACCAGCGGCTCCTCGACCGCGTCGAGGAGTGGCTCGCGGAGGGCGTCGACATCGACGGGGACGGCCAGTACTCGGAACGGAGCGCCATCTACGCGGCCCATGTGTCCAACCCGTCGCTGCTGCTCCTCGCCGATGTCCTCGGCCGCGCCGACCTGTCGGACGCCGTCGAACGCAACCTCACCACGACCCTGGACCTGATCAGGCCCGACGGCACGGTGGAGACCGTCCACTCGCGACGGCAGGACCAGCACCACCCGTTCCCGCTGGCGCCCTATCTGCCGCACTACCGGCTGCTCGCGGTCCGCACCGGCCGCGGCGACCTCGCCCGGGCCGCACTCCTGGCGGCATCCGGCGGCATCGACGACCCCGACCTGCTCGCGCAGACCCTCCTCACCCCGGACCTGACCCGCGCCCTGCCGGCCCCGGCGGCGGAAACCCTTCCGCGCCACCGGTACCTCACCACCGCCGGTCTCGCCGCACGCGCGACGACCACCGCGCACACGGTGCTGTACGGCGGCTCCGACGTGCCCGCGCACCGGCACGTCCGCTCGGGCCTCGCCTGCAACCCCACCTTCCTGCGCCTCTTCGCCGGCGACGCCGTCCTCGACGCGGTCCGCCTGTCGCGCGGGTTCTTCGACCTGGGGCCCTTCCGCGCCGCCGCCATGGAACAGGTCGCCGACCACCGGTACCGGCTCACCGAGACCCTCACCGCCGCCTACTACCAGCCGCTCCCGAAGGAGGACAGGCGCGACGACGGCGGCTACCGGCTGGTGGACGAGGGCCGCTTCTCCGCCGCGATGGCGTTCCCCGACCGGCCCCGCGACGAGGTCAGCCACACGACCCGCGTCGAGGTCGACCTGCGGGAGGACGGCGCCGACCTGCGGATCGACATCAGCGGCCCCCGGGTGCCCTGGTCCCTCGAACTGACCTTCCGGCCGGGCGGCGCCCCCGAGGGCGCCGTACCGCTGGGCGAGGGACGCTGGTGCCTGACCACCGGGTCGATGACCTACCGGGCCGGCGACGACGAGATCCGGGTCGAGGCCACCGTCGAGGCGGGCGAACCGCTCGCCGGGCCCGACCGGAGCGACGTCCTGCGGTACGACCCGGGTCAGGACCACACCGTGGTCGGCGGCACCGACGCCACGACCGGGAACCGCGTGTACATCGGCGGCCTCGGCCCGCACACCCTGACCGTCGCGCTGCGCGCCCACCGGCCCGCCCCCGCCGCATGACTCCGACCACCCACGCCATGGCCACCTCCGGTACGAAGGGCTGATCCACCCGTGCGTCCACCCGTGCACCTCCCGCGCCAGCTCGGCTCGCTGCACGACCTCCCGGACTCCCCCGAGGCCTACGACGAGGTCCTCGCCGACGTCACCGAGCAGGCCCTCGCCCGGCTCACGCCCGAGGGCAACCTCGAACACCCCGACTGCGACGACGACATCGGCGACACCTCCCTCGGCATCACCTCATTGCTGGCGCTCGCCTGGCAGCGCACCAAGGACCCCCGGCTCCCCGAGGCCGTCCGCCGCAGCACGGACTTCCACCTGCGCGAGCGCGTCTACACCGACGACAACCCCGGCTACCCCAACCTGAGGGTCCGGGGCTCCGGCCTCCCCTACGCCCGATACGTCCTGGCGGCGGGCGCCCACCCCATCGGCGACTGGCCGAGCACGGTGTGGTCGCTGCTCCAGGCCGTCAACCTGCTCGACCTCGCCGAAGGACTCCTCGACGACGAGCGGACCGCCGCCCTGCGCGCCATGGCCCACGGCTACTGGCGCTGGCTGACCGAGGCGACCTTCTTCAACCCGCAGGAGGCCGGCAACCAGGCCATCGGCTGCGTCGTCGGCGGCCTGATGCTCGCCCGGCACCTGCCCCCGGAGGAGGGCGAGCGGGTCCGGGAGCGGGCGATCGCCCTGTACACCGACGAGATCCGCGCCCACCGGGTTCGCGACCGGGGCGCGCTCCTGCCACCGGAGCACGGCGGCGCCTACGACAACAACTACGGCCCCATCTCCCTGTCCTTCCTCGCCCAGGCCCACCGGGTGAGCGGCGCGGAGATCTTCGCCGAGGACGGCGACGCCGTCGCCCGCTACCTCGACGCCCGCCTGACCACCGGCGGCTTCGACTTCGGCGGCCCCCGCTACAGCGAGCAGCACTCCGGCTTCGAGTCCGTGCTCGGCCTGCGCTACTTCGGCCACCGCGTCGGCGCCGACCTCGGCCGCTACCGGGGCGACACCAGCTGGGGCCGGTACGCGGTCAAGCCGGACGGCGGGGTCGACGGCCACTTCGCGTGGATGCTGGTCTGGCAGATCCAGGACACCACGCCCTGGCACCGCACGCCGTCCACGCAACCCGTGCGGCACCAGCTGCGGGCGGGCGGCGTCTCGGTCGCCTTCGACTCGCGGATGACCCCGTCACTGATCGAGGCCGACGGGACGTACCTCCTGCCGGCCGCCGTCAACCGTCAGCACGGCTTCGGCCCGGTCGTCGACGGCTTCCTGCTGTGCCGCCCGATGGGCGAGGTCCGTGTCCGCGACGTCCGCACGGACGGACTGGCCGCCAAGCTCGTCACCAAGCCCGTCGTCACCCGCGACCACGTCCTGCGGCACGTGCGGTCCCTGTACGTCACCGACGGCACCCGGCTGTGGACCGCGGTGGCCGTCGAACGCCTCCCCGGCGAGCCGTACCTCCTCGCGGGCCTGCCGTACGTGGCGGACGACGGCGACCGGCTGCGCCGTATCGCCGAGGCCGAGGTGGCCTCCGCGGGCCACCTGCGCCTGACCCACCCGACCGCCGAGGGCCCGGAGTACTTCGACGCCCGCGCCGACACCACCCAGGAGCAGGCCGCCTTCACCCTCGCCGCCGACCCGCGCGGCTACGGCAACCCCGACGAGGGCTGGTCCCACCTGGTGGCGTCCACGGCCGTCGAGGCGACCCCCGTACCAGGCGGCCCGGACGACCTGCACGTCTTCGCGGTCCGCTACGGACCCGGCGATACCTTCCGGGCGTCCTTCGACCGCACCCCGGACGGCCTCACGGTCCGCACGGAGGCGTTCACCGCCGTCATCGGCGACCCGGCGGGCGACGAACACGGCGAGCCGCTGCTCACCCTGCGCGGCTGAGCCCCCCCGAACGCGAGGGCGGACCCGCCGGTACCTGACCCCGGCGGGCCGCCCTCGTCCCGCCTCCCCTCACCGCACGGCCTCCCCTCACCGCACCGTCGCGCCGGCCGCCGGCATCGCCGCGGGCGGAACCACCAGGTCCGCCCGCTCCCGTGTCGCCGCCACCAGGTCGGCGTTGCGCTGGTCCGTGCCCAGCACCCACGCGACCGCCTCGTCGTGCCCCTTGCCGAACTCCTCGTGCCGGGCGACGAGGCGCCGTACGCGTTCGGTCTCGTCGAGCGCGCAGAACCAGACCTCGTCCAGCCGGGCACGGACGCGGGCCCAGGCCCCCTCCTCCAGCAGCAGGTAGTTCCCCTCCGTCACGACCAGACGGGCGGCGGGCGGCACGGGGATCGCCCCGGCCAGAGGCTGCTCCAGTGTCCGCTCGAAGCCCGGCGCGTACACCACGTCGTGCTCGTCGTCGCGCAGCCGCAGCAGCAGGGCCGCGTACCCGGCCGCGTCGAACGTGTCAGGCGCGCCCTTGCGGTCCCGGCGGCCCAGGCGGTCCAGCTCCACGTCGGCCAGGTGGAAGCCGTCCATCGGCACATGGGCGACCCAGGGCTCCCCGTCGCCGTTGAGCGCCGCGGTCAGCCGCTCGGCGAGGGTGGTCTTGCCGGCTCCCGGACTGCCGGTGATGCCCAGCAGCGCCCGGCGGCCGGGGCGGACGAGTGAGGCGGCCCGCTCCAGCAGGTCGTCGAAGGTCAGGGACATGCGGACGACGGTAGCCCCATGCGGATTGTCCGGGCCCGGACGGGGCAGGCGAGTGGTGCTGTTGCCGAGGACAGGGAAGTGGAAGGTGACCATGGAGGAGGAGCGCGAGCCGGGGTCGGTGGGCGACGTCGAGGCGATGCGGGAGGAAGTTGCGCGGCTGCGGGCGGAGGTCCGGCAGCTGCGCACCAGGATGGGCAGCCGCCCCCTGATCGCCCAGGCCCAGGGCATGCTGCGGGAACGCTACGCGCTGCCCGACGTCGAGACCGCGTTCGCCCTGCTCCAGCGCGCCTCGCAGCAGCACAACGTCAAGCTGCGCACCCTCGCCGAGGCCGCCGTGAACGCGCCGAGACCCGACGGGCGCGGCACCCTGTGGTTCCCCGGCCGGGCCCGGCACGCGGAGCCCTCCCTCACCTTCGAGGAGGCACGCGGCCGCCGCACCGGACGCGGCAACCGGAGCGAGGTGCTGACCGCCGTGCTCAGCCAGACCCTCGCGGTCGTCGGCACCGACATGGGCAACGTCCAGATCGCCGACCGCGCCGAGCGCGGACTGCGCATTGAGCGGCACACGGGCCTCACCGACGACTTCGTCGACTTCTTCGCGTTCGTCGGCGAGGAGGGCACCTCCTGCGCGTTGGCCGCCCGTGACATCACCCAGGTGACCGTCCGGGACGTGGCGACGCACCCGGTGTTCACCGACGACGCCCGGCAGGCGATCCTCCTGGCGGGCAGCCGCGCCTGCCACAGCGTGCCCCTGACCGCCGCGTCCGGACTCTGCGTGGGCATGGTCTCGGCCCATCTCGAACGCCCGCTCCAGGAACTGACCCGCGCTCAGCTCAAGGCCCTGACCGTGGTCGGTGCCGAGGTCGGCGCATGGCTCTCCTGGTACGACAGCACCGTCGTCCTGGACGCCCTGGAACACCTCCACGCCCTCGGCCGCGCCCACAGCGGCAGCCGCGTCCGGCGCCGCTGACGAATTCCGCGATCTTCGCCCACTGACTGCCGCCGCACGGGGAACCCCCCTTCCATGACAGAGACCACCGAACCGACGGACCTGGGCCTTCCCCGGCACGTCCGGGCCTGCCTCTTCGACCTCGACGGCGTCATCACCCGGACCGCCGTCGTGCACGCCGCGGCCTGGAAGCAGGCGTTCGACGAGTTCCTGCGCCGCCACGACGGCGACTCCTTCCGCCCCTTCGACCGCGGCAAGGACTACGACGAGTACGTGGACGGACGCCCCCGCGCCGACGGCGTCCGCACCTTCCTCGCCTCCCGCGGCATCCAACTGCCCGAGGGCAGCCCCGACGACCCGCCGGACGCGGCCACCGTGCACGGCCTCGGCAACCGCAAGAACGACCTGCTCCTCCAGCTCATCCGCACCGACGGCGTCGAGGCCTACGACGGCACCCTGCGCTACGTCGAGCGGGTCCGCGCCCGGGGGCTGCTGACCGCGGTCGTCTCCTCCAGCGCCAACTGCCGTGACGTCCTGCGCTCCATCGGCGCCGAGCACCTCTTCGACGTGCGGATCGACGGCGTGGTCGCCGCCGAGCGCGGCCTGCCCGGCAAACCGGCCCCGGACACCTTCCTCGCCGCCGCCCGCGACCTCGGTGTCGAGCCCGCGGAGGCCGCCGTCTTCGAGGACGCCCTCGCCGGCATGGACGCCGGACGCGCGGGCCGCTTCGGGTACGTCGTCGGCATCGACCGCGTCGGCCAGGCGGACGCCCTGCGCGCCCATGGCGCCGACGTCGTCGTACCGGATCTGACGGAACTGGGGGACTGGGCGTGATCACCCACCGCTCGTACGGCGTCGCCCCCTGGGCCCTGCGCGAACGGCACCTGAACCTCGACGTCCTGCCGCAGAGCGAATCGGTGTTCGCCCTGTCCAACGGCCACATCGGCTGGCGCGGCAACCTCGACGAGGGCGAACCCCACGGCCTGCCCGGCAGCTACCTCAACGGCGTCCACGAGACGCACCCGCTGCCGTACGCGGAAGCCGGGTACGGCTACCCGGAGTCCGGGCAGACCGTCATCGACGTCACCAACGGCAAGATCGTCCGCCTGCTCGTCGACGACGAGCCATTCGACCTGCGCTACGGCCGCCTCCGCTCCCACGAACGCGTCCTCGACCTGCGCGAGGGCGTGCTGCGGCGCACCTGCGAGTGGACCTCCCCGGCCGGGACGACCGTCCGCGTCCGCTCCACCCGCCTCGTCTCCCTCACCCAGCGGGCGATCGCCGCTGTCGCCTACGAGGTCGAGGCCGTGGACAGCGAGGCCCGCGTCGTCGTCCAGTCGGAACTGGTGGCCAACGAGCAACTCCCGGAACGCGACGGCGATCCCCGGGCGGCCGTCGCCCTGGAGTCACCGCTGGAACCCGAGGAGCACTTCGCGGACGGGCCCCGGCTGAGGCTCGTCCACCGCACCCGGCGCACCGGTCTGCGCGTCGGTGCCGCCGCCGACCACCTCGTCACCGCGCCCGGCCCCGTCACCACCAGCGGCGAGAGCCGGCACGACGTGGCCCGCCTCACCGCGACGACCGTGCTGGAGCCCGGCCAGACCCTGCGGGTGGAGAAGCTCGTCGCCCACGGCTGGTCCGGCACCCGCTCGCTGCCCGCCGTCGCCGACCAGGTCGACGCCGCGCTGTCCGCCGCCGCGTACGGCGGCTGGCAGGGCCTCGTCGACGAACAGCGCGCCTACCTGGACGACTTCTGGGCCCGCGCGGACGTCGAGGTCGACGGCGACGAGGAGATCCAGCAGGCCGTGCGGTTCGCCCTGTTCCATGTCCTCCAGGCGGGCGCCCGCGCCGAGCAGCGAGCCCTGCCCGCCAAGGGCCTCACCGGCTCCGGCTACGACGGGCACGCCTTCTGGGACACCGAGACCTTCGTGCTGCCCCTGCTCACCTACACCGCGCCCGGCGCGGTCACGGAGGCCCTGCGCTGGCGGCAGAACACCCTGCCCGCCGCTCGCGAGCGGGCAGCCCAACTGGGCCTCAAGGGGGCCGCGTTCCCGTGGCGGACCATCGACGGCTCGGAGGGCTCCGCGTACTGGCCCGCCGGTACGGCCGCGTTCCACGTCAACGCCGACATCGCCGACGCCGTGGTCCGCCACATCCTCGTCACCGGTGACACCGACTTCGAACGCGACACCGGCCTCGAACTCCTCGTGGAGACGGCCCGGCTCTGGCGCTCCCTCGGCCATCACGACCCCCACGGCGCGTTCCACATCGACGGGGTGACCGGCCCGGACGAGTACAGCGCCGTCGTGGACGACAACACGTACACCAACCTCATGGCCCGCGCGAACCTCCTGGCCGCCGCGGACGCCGCGGAACGCCACCCCGAGCGGGCCGACCGGCTCGGCGTCGACGACGAGGAGAGCGCCGCCTGGCGGGACGCCGCCCACGCCATGCACATCCCCTACGACCCGGAACTGGGCGTCCACGAGCAGCACGCCGGGTTCACCCGCCACCAGCGCTGGGACTTCAGCGGCACCCGCGCCGACCAGTACCCGCTGATGCTGCACTTCCCGTACTTCGACCTCTACCGCAAACAGGTCGTCAAACAGGCCGACCTCGTCCTCGCCCTGTACAAGTGCGGCGACCGCTTCGACGAGGAGCAGGTGGCCCGCGACTTCGCCTACTACGAGCCGCTGACGGTCCGCGACTCCTCGCTGTCCGCCTGCTGCCAGGCGGTCATCGCCGCCCAGGTCGGCCATCTCGACCTGGCCTACGACTATCTGACCGAGGCGGCGATGATGGATCTGCGGGACCTGGAGAGCAACACCCGCGACGGACTGCACATCGCCTCCCTCGCCGGTACCTGGACGGCGCTGGTCGCGGGCTTCGGCGGCATGCGCCACCAGGGGCCGGTCGTGGACTTCGCTCCCCGGCTCCCCGAGCGGCTGAGCAGGCTCGCCTTCAGCCTCGGACTGCGGGACACCTGCCTGCGCGTCGAGATCAGGCCCCGCCACGTCACGTACGAGCTGGTCGGCGGTGTCTCCCTGACCATCCGGCACTACGGCGAGCCGGTCGCCCTCGACGGGGAGAAACCCCGGCGGCTCGACATCCCCGCCGCCCGAGAAGCCGGTCCGCCGCCGGAACAGCCGCCGCACCGGCGCCCCGGTCGGCGCGGCAGGCGCGGAGCCTGAGGGGTCAGCCGCAGAACGCGGCCTCCAGGGTGCGGTTCATGGTGGTGTACACCGTCCCGTTGTTGGAGGTGTTGGCGAACGACGTCAGGCTGCGCTTGCCGTTCTTCGAGGTGAACGCCCAGGTGTAGTAGCCCTGCACGGTGCCCGTGTGCCCGTACACCGAGCCGCACGACAGATCACGACGGCGCAGCCCCAGCCCGTACGCCTGGGTGCTGTTCACCGGCGTCCACTTCAGCATCTGCTTCAGCTGGGCGGCGGAGGTCAGTTCGCCCCGCACCAGCGCGGAGAGGAACTTGTTCAGGTCCTTGCCGCTGGACACCAGGGCCCCCGCGCTCTGCGCCCAGGACACGGTCTGCCGGGTCGAGTCGATCTTCCGGCCGGAGGAGTCGGCGGTCATGTAGCCGCGGGAGTACCGGCCGGGGATCGTGTTCTTCGGATGGACGTAGTACGTGTCGGTCAGCTTCAGCGGCTTGATGAGGCGCTCCTGGTACGCCGTCGCCACCGACTTCTTGGTGAGCTTCTCGATGAGCATGCCCGCCACGACGAAGTTGGCGTTGGAGTAGGAGTACACCGCGCCCGGCGTGTTGGTGAGGGGCTTCGCGAGCGACAGGTCCATCAGCTGACGGTAGGTGTAGACGCGGTTGCGGACGTTCTCGAACCCCTGCACCGACTGGGCGAAGAGGGTGTTGGCGTGGTCGTACAGACCGCTGCGGTGACTGAGCACGTGACGCACGGTGATCCGCCTGTCGGGCAGCAGCCCCGGCAGATAGGTGTTCACCGAGGTGTCCAGCTTCAGCTTGCCCTCGTCGACCAGTTGCAGCAGCACCACCGCCGTGAAGGTCTTGGTGACGCTGCCGACGCGGATCAGGTCCCCGGTGCCGATGGCCCGCCCGGTGCCCCGGTCGGCGACACCCTCCGCCAGATGGATGGCCTTGCCGTTGTCGTCGACCCGCGCGAACGCCCCCGGCGCTCCTTGCGACAGGGCCGTACGCAGCGTCTTGCGCAGCTCCGCCGTGTCCGGGGCGGCCAGGGGGGCCGTGGCCGCGGTGGCGTCGTGGCCCGCGGCGGCGCCGGGCGCGGGGGGCGGGGTGGCCGCCTGCGCGGGGACCGTCAGCAGGGACAACACGACCGCGCTCAGGGCAGCCGCGCTGGTGCCCACCGTTCTCGACTTCATCTGATTCGTCTCCCGTTGCCTTCTGTCCATCGACAGGGTGCATTGGAGACCAGTGATCACGGAGAGTCAAGTAGCTTGCTGGGGTGCCGAGTTGAGCGACTCGAAAGAAGGAAAGGCACGGGGGTTCGGTTTCAACCGCCGAACAGCTGGGTCCAGTAGGTGCCCGCGCCGCCGCCCCCGGTGAATCCCACGCCCATATGGGTGAAGTCGGGCTTCAGGATGTTCGCGCGGTGGCCCGGGCTGTTCATCCAGCCCTCCACCACCTCGGCGGCGGAACGCTGCCCGCACGCGATGTTCTCCCCGATCGTGCGCCGGGTGGATCCGGCCGCCGCCGCGCGGTGCCAGGGTTCGCCGCCGTCGGGGGAGGTGTGCGCGTAGAACGCCCGCGCCACCATGTCGTCGCAGTGCGCCTGGGCCGCGACGGTGAGCAGAGGGTCGAAGGCGAGCGGGGGCAGCCCGGCCGCGGTCCGCCGGGCGTTGGTGAGGGCGATGACCTCGTCCGCCGTCCTCCGCAGCCCCTCGGCGGAGAAGGGCCGGGCCCACAGCGCGGTCCAGTAGACGGTGCCCGTGCGCGGGTCGGTCGCCTGCCCGAGCCCGGCCTCGCTGCACGCGGGCTCGCAGAGGGTGCGCCGGGCCTGCGGGTCGGACAGGCAGTAGTCGACGAACTCGGCCGGGGTGCGGGGACCGGACACCAGGTGCTCGCCGACGGTCAGATAGCGGTAACCCCCGGCGGTGACCCGCTGATGGACGGAGAGCCCGTCCGCCCCCTCCGAGTCGAGCCGCCCCTGCGCGGCCATCGCGGCGGCGTGCGCCCCGGCAGCGGTCGTGAGGGACGGACTGAGCGAGACGGCGGGGGAACCGGCGGCGGCCCGGGCGGAGTTCACCAGTCCGAGGAAGCCGTCGGGGGAGGGCGCCTGCGGGGGCGTGGGTGCGGCGGGGGAGGGTGCCTGCGCGGATGTGGGCGCGGCGGGGGAGAGCGCCTGCGGGGTCGTGGGCGCGGTGGCCGTGTCCTCCAGGACATCCACGCCGAAGTCCCTCGCCACGCCCGCGAGTCCGTCCGCGTAACCCTGCCCCAGGGCCCGGAGCTTCCAGCCCGGCCCCCGGCGGTACAGCTCCGCCAGCAGCAGGACCGTCTCCCGCCGGGGGCGCGGCGGGGTGAAGCGGGCGAGGGCGCGGCCGTCGGCGCCGGTGACGAACAGGGTCGGGGCGGGGAGGTCGCCGAGGGGTGTGCCCGGTGCGGCCGGGCTGATGACGACGGTGAGGCGGGTCGCTCCGGGGCGCAGCCGGGGCGGATCCACCGTCAGGGTCCCCCCGGCGAGGCGGGCGCCCGGCGCCGCCGGCTGGTTGTAGAAGACGAAGTCGGCGTCGCCGCCGACCCGGCCCGTGTCGTCGGTGACGAGGGCGGATACGTCGAAGGGGCCGGGCACCCTGATCGTCAGGGTGCCGTGCGGCAGGGGCACATTGCCCCCGGGTACCAGCTCGCTCATCGGGGCCGTCCGTCGCAGTGACCGTCAGCCCGACAACGTCTCACCCCCGCAGGGCGGTTCCCGTGCCGTCACCGCGCTCGGCGGCCAGGGCGTCCTGCCGTCCGGAGCGCATCGACTTCAGCGCCAGCAGCAGGACGCCGATGTCGTCGAGGTACACCGGGTCGGGCAGCACGTCCGTCGGGAGGACGAGATAGAGGACGGCACCCCAGAAGATCCACTTGGGGCCGGTGGGGAGCCCGGCCCGCTGGAGGTCGCGCCGGGTGCGCACCAGGCGCAGGAGCAGCCATACGGCCACGCCGAGGACGGCGGCCGCGGCCACCACGATCGCGACGATCACACCCCAGGTCCAGGAGTCCATCGGTCCCGCCCCTCGCTCGTCCGTACCTCTACCCGTACCTTCTCATCGTGTTCCCGGCACGGGCGCCGCCTATCGCGAACGTCGCACGTGTCAGTGCGAGGCGCGGGCGTGGTTGTGGTCCACGAGGGCCTGGCTGACCGCCCGGATGGAGCGGGCGATGTGGCTGAGCTGCATGACCTCGGCGGCGTACATCTTGATCGTGTGCTCGATGACCGACTCGGACATCCCGAGGCCGGGCAGCTCGGAGCGGGCCGTCTGCAGGGCCGTGCGGGCGACCCGGATCTCGTGCTGGACCTGGATCTGGGCGTGCCGGGCGAGCAGGACGGGGTGCCGCAGCATCGCCGGGTAGCTGCCGTAACGCGCCGGCACCAGCTCGCGCAACCACTTGGCCGCAGACCGCTCCCAGTCGTAGCTACCGGGTGTCTTGACCTGGCACGGCCAGTCCGTGCGGATCGGCGAGGAGGTGAGGGCCATGTTCAACACTCCGGTCTTGCATCGAGGCGAAATGAATTCCTGCGGTGGAGTCTTGGGCGGCCCCGGTCTAGGGGATGGCCGGGGCCGCCGCACCCGGGGCGCCGTGGCGGGTAGGAGCGGACGGTCCCGGGCGGAGGACGCGTCCCGGAGTCTCACCGGGCCGCGATCCGGGAGCAGTATTTATATATACCGATGAGTTTGCAAGGGCATGAAAAAATTCATGCCGGGAAAGTTCTGAATAATCCCGTGCTCTGGGGATGTAGGGGGACTCAGTCCCTGAGGAAGAACTGGTGCTGCTCGGAGACCTGCTCGTACGCCTCCAGCCGGGCCTGGGTCCGTTCCGGGTCGGCGTCCGTCATGGCCTGCAGGAGCGCCGAGGACATCATCACCGGGGCGGCGTAGGAGTCGAACACCAGGCGTGAGCCGGTGGCGGTGGCGAAGACGGCGTCGGCCTCGTCGGCCAGCGGCCCGAGCCCCAGATCGGTCACGAGGGCTACCTTCAGCCCGGCCGTGCGCGCGACCCGCAGCGCGGTGAGCGTCTCCTGCGCGTGCCGGGGCATGGAGAACGCCAGCAGCCAGGTGCCGCCCGCCTCACGGGACTGCAGCAGCGCGTCGTAGGCGACCGTGCCGCCCTTGGTCACGAGCCGGACGTCGGGGTGGATACGGCGGGCGGCGTAGGCGAAGTACTCGGCGAGGGCGCCGGAGATCCGCAGGCCGAGGACGGTCAGCGGGGTCGAGCGGGACAGGGCGCGGCCCACCTCGATCACCTGGTCCGGGTCCGCGAAGTCGCGCCGGAGGTTCTCCAGGTTCTCGATCTCGGCGTCCACGGCGGCCTGGAGCTCGTTGCTGCGGTCCGGTGCGGGGGCGCCCGGCGCGCTGCCGAGGGCGGCGAGCGCGATGGCCTGGAGCCGCTCCCGCAGCGCGGGGTAGCCGCTGAAGCCGACGGCGGCGGCGAACCGGGTCACCGAGGGCTGGCTGACGCCGACGCGGTCGGCGAGGTCCGTGATCGACAGGAACGCGGCCTCGGTGATGTGCTCGATCAGGTACTGGGCGATGCGCCGCTGCCCGGGGGAGAGACGGGGCCCGTCGAACAGCTCTCTGAGCCGGGCCGTGGGCGACGGCTCGGTCTCCTCGGCGGTCCGCCCGGACGTGATCGCTGATGCCTGCGCACGTGCCTGCTGCGGCGATGGCACCCGCGCGCCTCCTTCGTCTCCCACGACCACTCAACATAGCCCACGGTCAGCGGGGTGACGGGCGCGTCCGACGCGCGAGTGAACCGCTCCGGGCCCGGTAGCCGGGGCGCGACCTGCGGGACCCCCGTTTCGGGCCCACCATGGGGGTACACGCAACCCTGTCGTCCACACCAGGGAGAAGGCTCGTGACTCTGCCCCATCTGCCCGTGTCACAGGTCGAGGTCGTGCTCTGCGACTGCTCCGCACAGGACGCCGAGCGCGTCTTCGCGTGCCTGTGCGCCCATTTCGAGTCGGACCGGAGTCCCGAGGACCCGCCGCACGAGGCCGCGGGCGGCCGACCCACCATGTGGACCGGCACCTACGACACGGCGGCCGTCCCCTCCGGCGCCGAGGAACCCTCCGCACGGCTGTCCGGCCCCGTCACCGTCGATGTGCAGGGCAGTCCGCCCGCCGTCCGGATGCTGCGGGCGGCCCTGGAGGAGAGCTACTCGGTGCGTCAGGTGGGTGTGGACGCCGGCGACCAGGAAGTGAGCCTGCAACTGCGGCTCGAAGGACGACAGGAGAGCTGATGACGGCAGTGGGGGTGGGCAGCGGGCGTGCGGCCCGTGGTTCTGTGACGGAGGGCGCGGCCCGGGCCGGGCTCACCGCACGCGGTGTGATCTATCTGCTGGTCGGGGCGCTGGCCCTGCAGATCGCCTTCGGTGAGGGCGGCGGGCAGCAGGCGGACCGGCAGGGCGCGCTGGAGGAGATATCGGAGAAGCCGCTGGGGTCGGTCCTGCTGTGGGCCCTCGGTATCGGCGTGGTCGGCATGGCCCTGTGGCGGCTGTCGGAGGCGGTGTTCGGCGCGGCGGGTCCGGACGGCCGCAAGTGGACCAAGCGGCTCGCGTCGGCCGCCCGGTTCGTCTTCTACACCTTCGTCGCCTACTCGGTGCTGACCTTCGCGGCCGGCTCGGGCGGCGGGAGCGGCGGGGGAGGGGGCTCCAGCGACGAGCAGTCGAAGGACGTGACGGCGCGCGCCCTGGAACTCCCCGCCGGCCAGTGGCTGGTGGGCGCGGCCGGGGTCGGCGTGATCGTCGCGGGGGTCTGGATCGCTGTACGGGCCCTGATGCGCTCGTACCACAAGCACCTGCGTCTCGGTGAGATGTCGCGCCGCACCCGCCGTGCCGTCGATGTCACCGGGGTGGGTGGCGGGCTCGCGCGGGGCCTGGTCTTCGCCGCGGCGGGCGTCTTCGCGGTCCGTGCCGCCATCGACTACGAGCCGGACAAGGCCAAGGGCCTCGACGACACCCTGCGCTCCTTCGCCGACACACCCGCCGGCCCCGCGCTCCTCGCCTGTGTCGCGGCGGGCCTCGTCCTCTTCGGGCTGTTCTCGTTCGCGATGGCGCGCTGGCGCCGGGTCTGAGATTCGCTCACGCGAACAACCGGTCGAGGAAGGAGTTCCCGTACACCCGGTGCGGGTCGAGCCGGTCGAGGACCTGCCGGGCCCCGGCCCAGCCAGGCCCCTCGCCGTCCTCGTACGAGGCGGGTACGACGGTGCGCAGCACCTCCTCGTCGTTCCAGGCCGCCTCGTCGGTGTACCCCCAGCCCTTCGACCACTCGACGCGGGTGAGGGCGTGACCGCCGTCGTACGTCCTGACCAGGAACCGCTCCAGTTCACGGAAGAACGCCTCGGCGCCCGGTGTCCCCGGCAGCGTCAGCACGTCCAGCCACACCGCGGTGTCCCACTCGGGCCGGTCGGCGCGCGGCCGCAGTGCCGACAGCAGCGGGGCCCGGGCGCCGGCCGCCCCGACGTCCGCCGGGTCGTCGAGGCCGGTCACCCGGATCTCGACCGAGCCGTTGACGGGGAAGCTGCCGCGCGCCGCGTACGCGGCGAGCCGTTCCCGGTAGAAGGACGTGAACTCCGCGATCACACGCTGCACCCGGCTCCGCGAGGTCAGTACCGCGTACCCGTTCGCCGTCACCCGCAGGGTCGTCGGCCTGACGTAGAGCAGCGTGTTCTTCGACGGCCCCCACAGATCCGCCGACGCCGTGGCCACCAACCCCACCTCCGCCGCGGTCAGTTGGGCCTTGCCCAGCACCGGGGCCAGATACCAGGCGCCGTCCGACACCATCCGCCCGACCAGGTCCGCGACGACCGTCGGCACGGTGTCCGAGAACGGGTAGTTGTACGGCGAGGTCACGCGTCGGGAGGTGAGCGGGCGGGTGGGCGCCACGCTCCACACCTTCAGCCAGGGGAACTCGGTGAACGGGAACCAGATCGCCTCCAGCCGCCCCGCCTCGTCCAGGAAGCTCTCTAAGGTGCGCCCGCCGCTGCCGGGAGCGGCGAACAGCTCCACGGCGGGGATGTCGGTCCGGCTCCGGCACCGCAGGTTCGTGTCGGCCCCCACCCGCAGCACGAACTCCGTGATCAGCGCCCGTCCCACATGGGTGAGCAGCGCGGCACCGTCGGCCTCGTCACGGGTGAACGTCCGCAGCACATACGCGTCGCTGTCGGCGTCCCACACGACCGCCGTCAGCTCCAGCACGAGATTGCTGAGCGAGCCGTAGGTGTGCCCGGGCAGCCGGGTCTCCCCGTCGGCGGGTACGGCCGTGCCGTGGGCGTCGACGGCGAGGGCGCCGCCGTTGGAGAGGTCCCCGGGCGCCGGACAGGCCGTCACCCCGAGCCCGTGGCCCTCCAGGAAGGTGAGCAGGCCCTCCAGGGTGGCGCCGGAACCCACCCGGACCGCCGCCGGGTCGGTGGACTCCAGTGACAGGGCGGTGAGGTGCCCCGTCGGGTCGACGAGCAGCACGGGCGCGCCGGACCCGGTCCCCTCGGTGACGGTCAGCGGCGACCAGCCGTGGGAGAGGCCCCGCGGGCGGATCCTCCAGCCGTGCCGCCGGGCCCAGTCGACCACCGCCACCGCCTGCTCCCCGTCGGCGGGCGCGCACGCCCACAGGCCGGACGCGGTGATCTCGCCGACCCAGTTGCGGTACGCGGAGCGGTACAGCTCCACCTCCTCGGGGAAGCCGGGCAGCTCGGCCGCCGCCGAGGCCGGGTCCTGGCGGACGAACTGCGGCGTCAGCGCGAACGCGGCGGTGCCGAGGAGGAACCCGCGGCGGGACCACGGCGCGGACCACGACGCGGACGATGGCGCGGGCCACTGCGCGGGCCGCCCGGGCTCGGGCGGGAGGGCGTCGGCCGGCTTGTCGGTGGTCACGTGATCACGCTAGGCGGGAGGGGCGCACATACGACCGATCGGTTCAGCGGATTCACTCGTGCGAGTGAAGCGGTGGATCTTCCCGCTTGTCGGTGCCGGGCGGGGCGCCATCCAGAAAAGGGGGGACACCGACCGAGCCTGGAGGACGCCGTGCCCGGCACCGACAACGGATACGCCACTCCCGAGCGCGGCCGCGACGAGACGGCGGACGAACGCGCCGACCGCCGCTGGGGCGAACTCATCCAGGAGGTCCGGGTCGCCCAGACCGGCGTGCAGATCCTCTTCGGCTTCCTGCTCACCGTCGTGTTCACCCCGCGCTACGCACAGCTGGAACAGACCGAGCAGACCATCTACATCGTGACCGTCGTCCTGGGCGCCGCCGCCACCGGCGCCCTCATCGGCCCCGTCTCCTTCCACCGGATCGTCGCCGGTCGCCGCATCAAGCCGGCCGCCGTGCTGTGGGCGGCCCGGCTGACCGTGGTCGGCCTGATCCTGCTGCTCGCCACGATGACCGCCGCGCTGCTGCTGGTCCTGCGCGTGGCCACCCACGACGGCTATGTGCCCTGGCTGGTGGCGTGTGTGCTCGTCTGGTACCTGCTGTGCTGGTTCGCGCTGCCGGCCTGGATCCGCCGCCGTCATTCCGGCGGGTGACCTCCGTGACTGGCGCGAATGGTGGTGTTGCCGCTGGGGCGCGTGGTGCGCCAGCGTGACGTTTCATGGACCCTGACCACAGCAGCTCCATCCCGTCCCTGACCCGCCGTCAACTCCTCGCCGCGGGCGGCGCCGCAGCGGTCCTCGGCGCCGCCGCCACGACGACCCCGGCCGACGCCCGCGACCGCGCTGCTGCCACTGCCACCGCCACCGGCACCGCCCTCACCTTCACCCGGGCCACCAACGGCTCGGCCACCCTCGCCCCCGGCGGCGACACCCTGATCGCCGAGGTCCAGAGCGGGCTGTGGTCCCTGCCCCGACGCGGCGGCAAGGCGGTCCCCCTCACCCCGGCGGGACTGGAACCCAACCGGCCCACCTACTCCCCGGACGGCTCCCTCGTCGCGTTCTGCGCCTACCGGGACGGCGGCTTCCACCTGTGGACCATGCGCCCCGACGGCTCCGGCCTGCGGCAGCGCACCGACGGCCCCTGGGACGACCGGGGCCCGGCCTGGTCGCCCGACGGCACCCGGATCGCCTTCGGCTCCGAACGCGGCGGCGACCCCGTCACGGGCAGCCCGTACCGGATCCACGTCCTGGACCTGGCCACCGGGGACATCGCCCGCGTCACCGGCCTCCCCGGCCAGGACGGCCCCCTCCAGGACGGCGCGTGGGAGGACTTCGACCCCACCTGGTCACCCGACGGCCGCCGCCTGCTGTTCGTCCGGGCCAAGGTCGTCACCTCCGCCGCGGGCACCGGCGTCGAGTCCAGGACCGTCGTCGCCGTGGCCGCCGACGGCACCGGCCCGGTCACCGTCGAGCACACCGAGACCGAGGCCGCGCAGGTCATGACGCCCGCCCTCGCCCCCGACGGCCGCCGCCTCGCCTATCTGCGCACCACCGCCTCACCGGGCGGCTCGTGCACCCTCGTCGTCGACGGCGAGCCGGTCCGCGTCGGCGGCGACATCGCTCCCGTGCCGCCACGCTGGACAGCCGACGGGGCCCTGCTGATCACCCTCGACGGACAGTTCACGCTGCTGCGCCCCGACCACCCCGACAAGCCCGACACCATCCCCTTCGAGGCCGTGCTCCCCGTCGACCGGCCGCGCTACCGCGTCAAGGAGTACGACCTCGGCGAGGCCCGGGTCCGGCCCGTGCGCGGCATCCACCTGCCCGCGCTGTCGCCCGACGGGCGGAGCGTCGCCTTCGCCGCCCTCAACGCGCTCTGGCTGGCCGGCACCTCGGGCGGACGCCCCCCGAAGCGGCTGCGGACGTCGCCGCCGACCCGCTACCTCCTCGCTCCCTCCTGGTCCCGTGACGGGCGCTCCCTCGTCTACGCCGACGACCGCGACGGCCTGCTCGGCGTGTACCGGCACGATCTCGCCACCGGCGAGGAGACCGCCCTCGCCACCGGGGGCCGTGTCATGCCCGCCCTCTCACCCGACGGGCGCCGGCTGGCCTGCCTCGACCTGACCGGGCGCCTCGTCGTCCGCGACCTCGCGAGCGGCGAGGAACGCGTCCTGGCCACCCCCCTCGGCGGTGGCGGGCTGCCCGGCCGGCCGTCCTGGTCGCCCGACGGCAGGTACCTCGCCCTGTGCGACCGCAACCGTCTCGGCGCCCGCTTCCGGGAGGGCTACAACCTCATCCGCGTCGTCGACACCAGGACCGGCGCCGACCGGCTGCACGCCGTCGCCCCGCACACCTCCATCGCCGACCGCCACGACTCCGGGCCCGTCTGGTCGCCCGACGGCCGCTGGATGGCCGTGATCGTCGAGTCCGCGCTGTGCCTCCTGCCCGTCGCCGCCGACGGCACCCCGCGCGGCGAACTCCGCACCCTCACCACCGAACCCGCCGACCATCCCACCTGGTCCGGCGACTCCAGGACCCTCCTGCACCTGTCCGGCACCAGGCTCCGCCTCCTCGACATCGCCGACGGCCGCACCCGCACCGTCCATGTGCCCCTCGACCGCTCCCGGACCACCCCCGCCGACACCGTCGTCCACGCCGGTCGGCTCTGGGACGGCACCGGCGACACCGTCCGCGAGGACGTCGACATCGTCGTCCGCGGCGGCCGCGTCACCGCCGTGGAACCCCACCGGGCCGGCCGCCGTGCCGCCCTGCGCCGGATCGACGCCTCCACGCACACCGTGCTCCCCGGCCTGTGGGACACCCACACCCACCCCTGGCACAGCACCTACGGCAGCCGCCAGGCCGCCGGGCAGCTCACCTACGGCGTCACCACCGCCGTCTCCCTCGGCGGGTTCGCCTACGAACAGGTCCGCATCCGCGAGGAGGTCGCCGCCGGCCGCCTCGCCGGGCCCCGGCTGCTCACGACCGGTGAACTCCTCGACGGGGCGCGCGTCGCGTACAGCATGGGACGCGCCCACCGGACCGAGGCGGGCCTGAGGCGCTCGCTGGAGCGGGCCGCCGCGCTCGACTGGGACTTCGTCAAGACCTACGTCCGGGCGCCCGGCTGGGTGATGAGCGAGGCGGCGCGCTTCGCCCACGAACGGCTCGGCGTGCGCACCGGAAGCCATCTGCTGTCCCCAGGCGTCCAGCTCGGCCAGGACCTCACCACCCATCTCCAGGCCACCCAGCGCGCCGAGTTCGGGCACGCCATCACCAGCACCGGGCGCGCCCACCAGGACGTGGAGGAGGTCTACAGCGCCCACGGCGTCGGCTTCTCCCTCATCGCCACGCCCTTCACCGCCGCCCCGCTCCTCGGCGCGGATCCCGCCCTCGCCGACGACCCGCGGGTCACCGTCGTGATGCCCCCGTGGGACGCCCTCTCCGTACGGCAGTCCGCGGGCACCCCGCCGACGCCCGCCCAACTGGCCGCGCTGCGCACCGAGACCGACGTGTACCGGCGGATACTCGCCGCGGGCGGCCTGGTGGCCCTCGGCACCGACCAGCCGCTCGGCCCCGTCGGTCTCTTCCTCCACCTCGCTCTGCGCGCCCTGCACGCGGGGGGCCTCAGCCCCGCCGAGACCCTGCGCACGGCGACCGTCATGCCGGCCCGGCTGTTCGGTCTCGACGACCACCTCGGAACCGTCCAACCGGGCAGGCTCGCCGATCTGACCGTCGTCGACGGCGACCCCTTCACCGACTTCGACAGCCTCGTGCGGACGGTGGCGGTCCTCCGCGGCGGCACTCACTACACCACCGAGGACCTGGTGGCCGCGTACCGGCCGACCGCACGCCGGGCGAGGGCCGCCGAGAGCGAGGAGCACTGGCTGGAGGTGGGCCGGCTGATGCGCAGGGACGGGTGCTGCGACGCCCACTGAGCGAACACGACGAGGGACTCCCTCGGCCGACCGTCGGCCGGGGGATCGTCAACCGCCCTAGTGGTCGGTGTCCTTGCCGATGAACAGTTCCGCGAACGTCGACGCGGCGGCGGGGGAGTGCAGCAGGCGCCGCAGCCTGGCCTTCGCCGCGCCCGCCCGGAAGGGGTCACCGGACGACGGGCCGTGCAGCAGCTCCGCCAGCCACTGTGAGAACTCCTGGTAGTGCCAGACCCGCCGCAGACAGGCCGCGGAGTATCCGCGCAGCCCGCTGTTGTCGCCCCGGCCCAGACACGCCACGAAGGCGTCGGCGAGCAGCAGGGCGTCGTGCAGTGCCAGGTTCATGCCCTTCGCGGCGATCGGCGCGACCAGGTGGGCGGCGTCGCCCGCCAGGTACAGCCGCCCGTACGCCATCGGCTCGGTGACGTAGTTGTGCATGTCGAGGACCCGCTTCTCGACCAGGGGCCCCTCCGTGAGCGGCTCCGCGCCGGTCACCGCCAACCGGGTGTGCAGCTCCGACCAGACCCGCTCGTCCGGCCAGTTCGCCGGGTCGTCGCCCGCCGGGACCTCCAGGTAGTAGCGGGTGACCTCCGGGCTGCGCGCCATGTGCCCGGCGAAGCCCCGCGGATGGACACCGAGGATCACACAGTCCGACGACGGCGGCGCCTCGGCGAGCAGCGCCAGCCAGCCGACGCCGTGGTCATGGCGGGCCACGGTCGCGTGTCCGGCCGGCAGCGCGGTCCGGGTCACCCCGCGCGCTCCGTCGCAGCCCGCGACGAAGTCGCAGCGCAGCAGCCGCCGTTCACCCGTCGCGCCGTCCGTGTACGACACCGAGGGGTGTTCGCCGTCGAGGTCGTGCAGCTCCACCTCGCGTACGCCGAAGCGGATGTCGCCGCCCCGGACGTCCGCGTACTCCCGCACCAGATCCGTCACCAGCAGCGGCTGCGGATACACGTAGTGGTGGTGCCCGGTGATCTCCGTGTACGGGAACCGCTGCCGCTCACCGTCGAAGCGGAACTCGAACTCGGTGTGCACGGGCGCCCGTTCCACGAGCCGGTCGGCGAGCCCCCGCCGCTCCAGCGCGCGCACCGCCCACTCCTCCAGGAACCCGGCACGCGGCCGCCGCTCGATGAACTCCCGGCTCTCGGTCTCCAGCACCACGCAGTCCACGCCGGCGGCCCGCAGCACGGTGCCGACGGTGAGCCCGGCGGGCCCCGCGCCGACGATGACGACGGCGGTGCGCTCGACCGTGGGGGAGCCCGGTGAAGGGGTGGGGGTGGTCACCCGGGCATTATGCCGGGCGCCCGCTCGGACACCGTCAACTGCCATCGAAGGAAAGCCCGTTGACGCCCGGCAGTGACAGCCGGCGTCACAACCCGAAGCGCCGCGTCCACTCCGCGATGTCCGCCGGGGTCGTGTTGCCGCCGCACACCACCAGGCCGAGCCGGGCCCCCTCGCCGACCCGTTCCACGACCTGTCGGGCGGCGGGCAGCAGACAGCCGGCGGCGGGTTCCGCCCACACCTTGGCGTGCTCGGCCAGGTCGAGGACACCGCGGACCGCCTCCGCGTCCGGCACCACCAGGACGTCCTCGACGAGCGCGGACACATGGTCGTAGGTGAGGCGGGAGGCGGAGGGCGCGCTGAGCGTGGTGACGATCGAGGACAGGTCGACGGTGACGGGGCCGCCCGCCGCAAGGGCCTCGCTCATGCAGGTGGCGCCCTCGGTCTCCACGCCCCAGACACGCACCTCCGGCCGCAGCGCCTTGAAGGCGGCGGCGACACCGGCGATCAGACCGCCGCCGCCGATGCTGACGAGCACGTCCGTCACCTCCCCGGCATCCCCCTCGGCCGCGTCCTGCGCGTCCTCGGCGAACTCCAGGCCGACGGTGCCCTGACCTGCGATCACCACCTCGTCGTCGAACGGGTGGACGAGGGTGAGGCCCTCGGCCCGCAACCGCTCGGTGAGCGCGAACGCCTCCGCCATGCCGTCGGTGAGCCGCAGCGACGCGCCGGACGCCTCGACGAGGTCGGTGGACCGCTTGGGCGCGGTCCGGGACATCACCACGGTCGCCTTGATGTGCAGGGCCGCCGCCATGTGGGCCAGGGCGATGCCGTGGTTGCCGCCGCTCACCGCGACCACGCCGGCGGCCCGCTCCGCCTCGGTCAGCGACAGCAGCTTCGCGGTGGCGCCGCGGGCCTTGAAGGAGCCGGTGCGCTGCAACAGCTCCAGCTTGGCGGTCACCGGCACACCGAGGAACGCGCTGAGCCCCGGGCTCCGTACCGTCGGTGTCCGCACGACGTGATCCGCGATCCGCTCGGCCGCCGCCCGGATCTCGGAGATCCCGATCAACTCACCCACCCCGCCCCATGAAGCCGTTGCCGACGTCGGCCGGGCCGACGTACTGCCTTGACCTTGATCCACGATGGCGCCGAGGTCAAGCGACATCGGGCGGCCGGGCCGTGCGCCGACCGTGGATCAGTAGGGTGGGGTTGGGGCGGGCGTCGCGCCAAAGCATGGGGGAGGCGCCGTGTTGGTCGGGGCGAGGACCGGATTCGGTCTGGAGTTCCACGTCGAGCGGGACCCGGGGCTGCTGTGCGTCGATGTCTTCGTGGGCGGGCTCCATGTGAACGCGTGGGACAACGCGTTCTACCCGCCGCTGCTGGTCAAGAAGCTGAAGGACGAGCTGAGCCGCTTCAACGCGCCGACCGCGCGGCCGACGGGATTCACCTCGCCGGAGGAGTCCTTCCGTATCGCGGAGCACTGGATGTACGGCGACACCGGTACCGGGACCCGCTCCGGGGCGGATGCGGGGGCGGAGGCGGGCGAGGAGCTCGCGCGGTGGGAGTTCCTGGAGTGGGGCGAGTGCACGGACCAGGTGACGGCGTTCGCGTTCCCTGACGGAGACCAGGTGCACCTGGCCTGTCGAGTACGGGACGGAGGCGGCCAGGCCCGTGACACCGAGGCCCGGCGGGCCCCGACGGTGGTGTCGATGAGCCGGGCGGCGCTCGTCGACACGCTGGAACGCGGCCTCGCCGTAGCCGAACACGAGTGGGCCGTCCGGCTCGCCGCCATGAAGGCCCGCGGCGACTCTGATCATTGACCGGGACGGCGTTGAAGCCGTCGGAGGCCGGTCGCGGGGAAATTCCTTCGCGACGCGCACACACCGAATGACAGGGTGCGGCGCATGGCCCCCCAGTACCAGGTCCGCGCGGACCACGACGCCGACACGATCGTGGTCTACCAGGCATACGCGCCTGCCATAGCCGACGCGGCGCTGCGAGCGGGCCGCTTCGTCGCGCCGTTCTCCTTCCACAGGATGACGTGGATCAAGCCCTCGTTCCTGTGGCTCATGCATCGCAGCAACTGGGCCCGCAAACCAGGTCAGGAGCGCGTGCTCGCTGTGCGGATGACCCGCGAGGGCTGGGAGGAGGCCCTGTCCCGAGCCGTGCTCACGACCGCGGATCCGGCAGCCGTGGCCAGGGCGGCCGTGCATGTCCAGTGGGACCCGGAACGCTCGCTGCGCGGAGCCGCACTGAACCACTACAGCATCCAGGTCGGCATCGGCCGCGATCTGATCCGGACCTTCACCGACGACTGGATCGTGAGCCTCACCGACCTCACCCCGCGGGTCCGCAAGGCGGCGGCACTGACCCGAACCGGCCACACCGCCCAGGCCCAGCGACTGATTCCCGCAGAGCGGGCCTACCCGCTCCCCCAGGGGCCGGCGAACCTCCTGACGCGGGGCGCATGACACGACCGGCGGTCTCGGACCGGCGACCTCAGCGAAGGGCGGCCGCGTGCAAGGCCGGGGTGGGACGTGGAGGCGTCCCACCCCGACCGGGGGCTCATCGGATGTGCTTCGCCGGTTTGGTGGCGGCGTTGAGCAGGTACTCCAGGGGGCCTCGGCGGAAGAAGCGGGACCAGACGGCGGCGAACACGGTGGCTCCGAGGACGAACATGAGCAGGGGCAGCCAGGACGTCCGGGTGCCGGTCCCGGCGGGCACGGACAGCGCGGACTGGGCGAGGAAGTGGCCGACGTAGGCGGTCAGGGACATGGTGCCGACAGCTATGACCGGTTTCGCCAGGCGGCGCAGCCGCGGCAGCCGGTCCATCGCCACCGTCGCGCCCACGATCACGAGGATCGCGACGCCCACGCTGCCGATGATGTCGAACGTGGTGCCGCTGTGCGGCCCGGCGGTCAGCAGCATCGACGCCGGCATATCGGGGAACGAGCCGCCGCCAGAAGGCATCGAGGCGCTGTCGAGTGGTATCGAACCGGAGCCGCTGGACGACCCGTCCTCCGCGAGGCTCCGCAACGCTCCCGGGCCGGCCAGCAGCAGGGACATGCCGTAGGCGGCCGCGGTGAGGGCGGCACCGAGCGCGGCCAGGCGCCGCTGGACAGTGCCGGAGGACAGGTCGAGGCGGCCCAGTGCCATGCCCGCGATCACGAACGACATCCACGTGAGCGCCGGGTAGAAGCCAGTGAGCAGCAGGTCGAGGACGCCGACCTCACTGAGCCGGCGGAGCGGGTCGTAGGAGTTGATGCCCTCCTGGACGGAGGGAGTCAGCAGCGAGGTCAGGGAGAAGGCCAGTTGCGGCGTGACCAGGGCGAACGCGGCCGCGATGATGGCGAGGGTCCTGGCGCTCAGTCGCATCAGGGGCAGGGCGAGGAGGAAGTAGACACCGTAGAAGCCGAGGATGATCACGCCCCCGTACTCCATGGCCATGGCGGTGCCCAGGGCCAGCAGGACCACGGCGCGGATCGCGATGCGGGCCTTCGCCTGCCGGCCGGCCAGGCCGGTCTTGGGCCGGCGGCGGCCGGCGAGCAGCATGAGCGAGAACCCGGCGAGGGTGGCGAAGAGGACCGAGGAGTGGCCGTCCGCCATGTACCGGATCCAGCTGGCGGGGCCGTGTGTGGCTGACAGCGGGGGGCCGATGTGCACGACGTACATGCCGAACACCGCCAGTGCACGGGCCAGGTCCACCCCGACGAGGCGGCCCATCGAAGGGCCGTTCGAGGCCGGTTCGGTGGACTCGGGGGAGGGCCGGTGCTGGGGAGGTGCGTCCTCCCGCTGAACCGGCGTCTCCTGTGGTGGCTGTGTTTGCGTCATACGCAGACCTTCGCGTGGCGGTCGGCGGGCGGACCATCCGGCAGGTTTCGGGACCGGCCCTGCCGGTCGGCGGGTATCACCCTGCCGACCGGCGGAGACTCCTGGCGGTGCGGGACGGGCGACCGGACGGGAGGGCCGTGCGAGCCCCACGCAGCCCGGTGAGCGCCAACTCCAGCCACACGGCGGGGTGTTGTCCGCCGGTCGGCAGGGCGGTCACAGCCTTCTGCCGGATATTCCATGATCGGCACGGTCTCCAGGCTGAGCCGCATGACGCATCATCCCGACACCCCCCTGCCCACGGCGGACGCGTCGTCACCGGCATCCGAGAACACCGGGGCCCCGACGGACGCGCCCGGCGTCGGCCGTCTGGTCGGGTTGGACCTTGCCCGTGGCCTCGCCGTCTTCGGTATGTACGCGGTCCATGTAGGGCCTCCTCCGGGCCAGGGCGTTGTCATCGACTCCCTGATGGAGCTGGCGCAGGGTCGTTCCTCCGCCCTGTTCGCCGTACTGGCCGGCTTCGCGGTCGCCCTCATCACCGGGCGCCGCACACCGAAGACGGGCCGGGCCGGCCGTCAGGCCGTCGCCAAGGTGATCATCCGGGCCGTGATCCTGGTGGCCCTGGGCACCGCCCTGACGATGACCGGCACCCCCGTCGTGCCGATCCTCGCCTTCTACGGACTGTTCTTCCTGCTCGTGCTGCCGCTGCGTCGGCTGGGCGCCAAGCCGCTGGCGCTGATCGCCGCGGGGTGGGCCCTGACCGGCCCGCCGCTGCTGTACCTGTTGAAGCCGGTGGTCGGCGGCCGCTCGTTCCCCACCGTCGGCGAGGCCGACGGCCTCGTCTCGCTGTTCTTCACCGGCGGCTACCCGGCCCTGACCTGGGTGCCGTTCGTCATCGCCGGGATGGCCATCGCCCGCCTCGACCTGGCCGCCACGGCGGTCCGCATACGCCTGGCCCTCTCCGGTGTCGCGCTCGCCGTCGCCGGCTACGGCGGCTCCTGGCTGGCGCTGCGTCTCGTACCGGGGGCCGCCGCGGCCGTCCAGGAGGCCGAGAAGGGGTCGGCCATGGCCTCCATGCCGTCCGCGTCCTCGATGGCGTCGCCATCGCCCGGCAGCGCCGGCATCTTCGGTGACAGCCCGGCCGGGCTGCTGGTCGCCTCCCCGCACAGCGAGGCGACCCTGTCCATCGTCGGCAACACTGGCGTGGCGATCCTGGTGATCACCGCGTGTCTGGCCGCCGTGGACGCCTTCCCCCGGCTGCGCGGCCTTGCTCGGCCCGTCATCGCGGTCGGCTCGATGTCGTTGACCGCGTACGTCTACCACATCGTCGCCATCTGGCTCCTGGACACCGGGGGAGTGACCGTCCAGCCCCTCTACGTCCTGCTCGGCTTCATCGCGTCCGTGACGGTCCTCGCCACCCTCTGGTCCCGCTTCTTCCCACGAGGGCCGCTGGAGTGGCTGATGGGCAGGGCGACCGGGATCGCCGGGCGTATTCAGTGAGGCGCCGATCATCAGGGCTGCTCATCAAGGCCGGAGAGCGTCCGGCGGGGGAGGGTGGTGTCCCTGCCGACCGGTGGGTGCTCCCCCGCCGGGTGGCTGGACCTGCGACGGGAGGGGCCGTGGGGAGTCATCGGGGCTTTAAGGTCGGGTCGGCAGGTGTCGGGTGGTGGGGGAGAGGGTGGCGTGCGTGATCCGGGTTGTGGTGGTGGACGACGAGGCTCTGGTGCGGTCGGGGTTCGGGTTGATCCTGGGCGCGTCGGAGGACATCGAGGTCGTCGCGACCGCGAGTGGCGGTGAGGCGGTCGAGACGGTCCGCCGGGTGCGGCCGGACGTGGTGCTGCTGGACATCCGGATGCCGGACGTCGACGGGCTCACCGTGCTCCGGGAGCTGCGGGCGGCGCCGGACGCGCCGGTCGTGGCGATGCTGACGACGTTCGACGCCGACGAGTACATCCTGACCGCGCTGCACTGCGGCGCGGCCGGGTTCCTGCTGAAGGACACCGAGCCCGAGCAACTCGCCCATCTCGTACGCACCCTCGCCGCCGGCGGTGTGGTCCTCTCCCCCAAGGCCTCACGGACCCTGCTGCACAGCCACCCCGGCACCGGGACGGCCGTGGACGCCGACGCCGCCCGGGTCCGGCTGCTCACCGCACGCGAACGTGATGTCCTCGTCCTGGTGGCGGAAGGGCTGTCGAACGCCGACATCGGGGCGCGTATCCATCTGGGCGCCGGCACCGTCAAGGACCACGTCAGCGCCATCCTGACCAAGCTGCGGGTGACGAGCCGGGTGCAGGCGGCGCTGCTCGCGCAGCGGGCCGGACTCCTCGACGAACGCACCCAGGACGCCGCCCGATGACCCGCGCACGCACCCTGTGGCAGCGGATCCCCCCACCGGTCGTCGACCTCGTCCTGGTGGCGGCGGCAGCCGTCGACGTGTGGGTGACCCTGTGGGACGACTCACCGCTCGGCGTCGGACTAGCCGCCCTCGGCTGCACGGCGCTGGCCTTCCGCCGCCGGCTCCCGCTCGTCGTGTTCCTGCTCACCCTGCCGCTCGCCCTGACGCAGGATGTCGCCGTCGCTCCGATCGTGGCGCTGTTCACCCTGGCCGAACGGACCCGCAACCGCCTCCTGCTCGCCATCTGCGTCGCCCTGACCGGCATCGCCAACAGCATCCCGTGGCCCGAGGTGAGCCTGATGGCCATAGGCCAGACCATGACCCTGGTCGTCTTCGTCTACGGCCTGGCGACCGCCGCCGCCCCCGTCCTCTTCGGCCAACTCCTCCAAGCCCACCGGGACCTGGCCCGGCGACTGGTCGAGATCGAGGAAGCCCGCGAACACGAACGCGCCCTGCACGCCCAAGCCCTCCTCGCCCGCGAACGCGCCCAACTCGCCCGCGAAATGCACGACGTCGTCTCCCACCAGGTCAGCCTCATCGCCGTCCAGGCCGGCGCCCTCCAAGTCGCCGCACCCGACACCGACACCAAGAACGCCGCCCGCACCATCCGCTCCCTGAGCGTCACCACCCTCGACGAACTGCGCACCATGGTCACCCTGCTCCGCGCCTCCGGCAGCAACACCACCGAACTCACCCCCCAACCCACCCTCGCCGACCTCCACACACTCGTCGAATCCAGCGGCACCCACGCCCGGCTGACGGGTGAACTACCGCCCACCGTCGCCACCCCCACCCAACGCGCCCTCTACCGCACCGTCCAAGAAGCCCTCACCAACGTCCGCAAACACGCCCCCGGCGCCACCGCACACATCGAACTCTGGCAGGACAGCGACCACATCGGCGTCACCATCACCAACACCCCACCCACCCGGCCCTCCCTCCCCCTGCCCGGATCCCAACAAGGCCTCCTCGGACTACGAGAACGAGCCGACATCCTCCACGGCACCCTCCACGCAGGCCCCACCACCGAAGGCGGCTACCGCGTACACCTGCAAGTCCCCCTCACCGCCGACTGAGACGGCGTAGGCGCGGGCACCCGGCTCACCCCAGGTGCTGCGCCCAGTCCGGCGGCACGCGGCCCGCGGGCCCCGGGGCCGGCTGGTCCGCGGGGTGGCTGTGGGGTGGCGCCAGGTCGGGGCCCGACTCGTACATCTCGGACGTCTCGTAGTTCCAGAACCATGTCTCGCCGGGCTCGTAGCTCTGGACGAAGGGGTGCCCGGCGGCCGCGGCGTGCGCGGTGGCGTGCTTCGCGGGGGAGGAGTCGCAGCAGCCGATGTGCCCGCACTGGGCGCAGCGCCGCAGATGGAACCACCAGCCGCCGACGGCGTCGCACTCCACGCAGCCGGCCCCGCTCGGCGGCACGGCGGGATCGATTCCGGCGGGCAGGCTCATGACGTCTCCTCGGGCGCGTCGGAATCGGGCGCGTCGGATTCGGGGGCGAGGGTGAGGTCCAGGTCCGGCGCGGGCGCCGTCAGCGGCAGCAGGACCTGGAAACGGGTGTCGCCGGGTGCCGAGTGGACCTCGATGTGCCCGTGGTGCTTGTTGACGACGATCCGCCAGGAGATGTCGAGGCCCAACCCGGTGCCCTGCCCGACGGGCTTGGTGGTGAAGAACGGGTCGAAGATACGGCCCCGGATGCCGGGCGGGATGCCCGGTCCCGTGTCGCGGAACTCGACGAGCAGCTGATCCCGGTCGTCGCGGGCCGTGCGCACCGTCAAGGTGCCCTCGCCGCCGGTGTCGTTGATCGCCGCCACCGCGTTGTCGATGAGGTTCGTCCACACCTGGTTCAGCTCGCCCGGGTAGGCGGGGATCCTCGGCAGCGTGCGGTCGTACTCCTTCACCACCCGGATGCGGTCCCCGATCTTCCCGGACAGCATCAGCAGGGTGCTGTCGAGGAGTTCGTGCACATCGGCGTTCTGGTAGGGGGCCCGGTCCAGCTGCGAGTACTGCTTCGCCGCGTCGACGAGCTGGCTGATCCGGGTCGTGGAGTCCTCGATCTCGTTCATCAGCAGCTCGGTCTCGACCGTGTAGTTGAGCCAGCGCACCGCCCCTTCGAGGGTCTGCTCGTCCACGGATGCCGCGACCCGGTCCAGCCACGCGGTGTCGAGCCCGGCCTGCACGAAGTTCGGGGCGAGCTGCCAGCCGCCCGCGATGCCGTGGTCGTCGAGCCAGTCCGTCAGCTCGTCCTCCCGGTCGGCCGCCTCCAGCGGGCTGAGCGGTGTCGCCTTGGCGACCTGCTCGGCGGTCCGCTCCTGGAGCTCGACCAGCGACTCCAGTGTCTCGCGTCGGAACGGCCCGGAGGCGATGGCACCCAGTTTGTGCCGCATACCGGCCACCCGCTCCCGCAGCGCGGAGGTGGCCCGTACGGCCGCCGCGGCCGGGTTGTTCAGCTCGTGGGTGAGGCCCGCCGACAGCGACCCGAGTGCCAGCAGCCGCTCCCGCTGCCCGATGGTCCGCTGGGTGTTCTGGCTGCCGAAGAAGAGGCCCTCCAGCAGATGCACGGCCATCGGGAACCACTCGCGCATGATCTCCGCGAACGACGCCGAGGGCAGGATGAAGAACCGCGACGGCTCGATGACCCGCATGGACCCCTTGTAGCGGGCCTGGTCGGCCTGGTCGCCCAGATACGCCTGGAACGCGCCCGCGTACACCCCGCGCTGCGAGGTGCGGTTGAGCTCCACATCGTCGTCGCCGACCTGCCGCGACATCACCAGCGTGCCCTGGAGGAGCACGAAGAAGCAGGTCGCGGGCTCGCCCTCGCGGTAGACCCAGCCCGGTTCGAACCGCTCGACGCGGCCCTCACGGCACAGCCGGTCCAACTGCTCGGGCGACAGCTTCTCGAACAGGAACAGCGTGGCGAGTTCCGCCCGGTCGCAGGCGAGCGGCTGCCCGCTCACGACACCGCTCCGGAGACCCGCGCGCTTCTCATGACTGCTCCAGATAACGGTGCACGAGCATGACGGCCATCGCTCCCTCTCCCACGGCGGACGCGACCCGCTTCGCGGACTCGTACCGGGCGTCCCCGGCGACGAACACGCCGGGCACATTGGTCTCCAGGTGGTACGGCGGCCGGTCCAGCTCCCAGCCCGGCGGTGGACTCCCGTCGACGGTCATGTCGGGCCCGGCCAGGATGAAGCCGCGCTCGTCGCGCAGCACGGTGCCGTCCAGCCAGTCCGTCAGCGGCTCGGCGCCGATGAACACGAACATCCACTGCGCGTCGACCAGTTCCTCGTGCCCGCTCGCGACGTCCTTGAGGGTGAGCCGCTCCAGCTGGTTGGTGCCGTGCGCGGCCTCGACGACCGTGCCGGTGCGCACGTAGATGTTGGGCGTCTCCGCGAGCTGCTGGATCAGGTAGTGCGACATGGACGCCGCCAGCGACTCCCCGCGCACCAGCAGCGTCACCGACTTGGCGCCGCGGGACAGATACATCGCCGCCTGCCCCGCCGAGTTGGCGCCGCCCACGATGTACACGTCGTGCCCCTGGCAGGCGGCGGCCTCGGTGAGCGCCGAGCCGTAGAACACCCCGCAGCCGTTGAGGTCGGCACAGCCCGGCGCGGTGAGCTGCCGGTACGACACGCCCGTCGCGAGGATCACGCTGTGCGCGGCGACCGCCGAACCGTCCGAGAACCGGATGGTTCGCGCCGCCCCGTTCACCTCCAGGCCGCTGACCTCGCGTGCGGTGAGGATCTCCGCGCCGAACTTGGTGGCCTGCCGCCGGGCCCGGTCCGTGAGCTGCGCGCCGGACACCCCGTCGGGGAACCCGAGGTAGTTCTCGATGCGTGAGCTCTGCCCCGCCTGGCCGCCGGTCGCCGACCGCTCGACGAGCAGCGTCCGCAGCCCCTCCGACGCCCCGTACACGGCCGCGCCCAGCCCGGCCGGGCCGCCGCCGATGACGACCAGGTCGTAGAAGTCCTCGGCCGGGGTCGTCGCCAGCCCCACCGTCTCCGCCAGCTCCGGGTCCTCCGGCGCGACCAGGGGCGTACCGTCCGGGGTGACCACGAGCGGCAGCCGCTGCCCGTCCGCGCCGGCCGCGGCGAGCAGCCGCCGCCCCTCCGGCTCGTCGGACGAGAACCAGCGGTACGGCACCTGGTTGCGGGCCAGGAACTCCCGGACGCCCGAGGACCGGGCCGACCAGCGGTGCCCGACCACCTTCGTCGTGCCGGCGCAGGTCCGGTCGGCCGCCCGCCACGCCTGCAGCAGATCGTCCAGGACCGGGTAGAGCTTCTCCTCCGGCGGGTCCCACGGCTTCAGCAGATAGTGGTCGAGGTCGATCACATTGATCGCGTCGATGGCCGCGTTGGTGTCGGCGTACGCAGTGAGCAGCACCCGGCGCGCCCCCGGATAGACGTCCAACGCCTGTTCGAGGAACTCGATGCCGTTCATCTGCGGCATCCGGTAGTCGGCCAGGACGACCGCCACCTGGTCGCCGCGCAACTTCAGCTCCCGCAGCGCCTCCAGGGCCGCCTCACCGGACTCGGCCCGTACGATCCGGTACGACTCGCCGTAGCGCCGTCGCAGATCCCGGGCCACCGCACGAGACACTCCCGGATCGTCATCCACGGTGAGGATCACGTTCCGCGCCGGACCGACCGCCTGAGTCATATGCCTCCCACCCCGAACCAATGTGCTCATCGTATGTTCGGACGTTCGGGTTCGCTCGGCTTCGGAGTCTCCACCCCCACTCGCCTCGAGCGGCCGGTCAGCTGCGGCGTCCGGAGAGGACGCAGAACTCATTGCCCTCCGGGTCCATGAGCACGACCCATGACTCGTCCCCCTGTCCGACGTCCGCGTGGCGGGCGCCGAGAGCGAGGAGCCGGGACACCTCCGCCGCCTGGTCGACCGGGCGGAAGTCGAGGTGCAGCCGGTTCTTCACGGTCTTGGCCTCGGGGACCGGAGTGAACAGCAGGCCGGGCACGCGGTCGGGCTCCGGGCGGATCTCGTACTCCTCCGGCGTGTCGTTCACCACCACCCACCCGAGTGCCTCGGCCCACCAGCGCCCGAGAGCCACCGGATCGGCGGCGTCCACCACTACCTGCTCCCAGTTCAGGTCCATGCCGCGAGGGTAGTGAAGACTGGGCCCGTCAGCCTGATGAGACGAAGAAAGGTGGCCGATGTCGACGCGCCCGATCACCGCCGCAGTGGACGGTACGCCCGAGAGCCTCGCCGCACTGGCGTGGGCCGGCCGGGAGGCCGTACGCCGGGACGTACCGCTGCGGGTGGTGCACGCCTGGCAGTGGCAGCCGCACGAGGCGATCACCGTGGACCGGGACGGACAGGCCGGATGGGCACGGGACGCGCTCGCCGAGGCCGTCCGCGGCGTCACCGAGCGGCACCCGGGCCTGGAGGTCTCGACGGACCTGGTCGAGGGGCCGCCGGTGGAGTCCCTGACCGCCGCGGCGGAGCACGCCGAGACCCTGGTACTCGGCTCGCGCGGCCACGGAGCCGTCGTGGGCTTCCTCCTCGGCTCCGTGGGACAGCAGGTCCTCGTCGACTCCCCGCGTCCCGTCGTGTTCGTCCGCGCCGGTGACGAGGCCGCCGCCGAGGCCGCCGGACGCGAGGTCGTCGTGGGCCAGGGCGGCACACCCGAGGACAGCGCCGCCACCCTGCGGTTCGCCTTCGAGACCGCGGCCGCCCGGGGCGCCGCCCTGCGGGCCGTCCGCGCGTGGACGCTGCCGCCGCTGTACGCGTACAGCCCCGGTTCGCTGAAGCTGCTCGACGAGGCGGGCGGCCTCGAACCGTACGAGAAGAAGGCGCTCGCCGCCGCGCTCCGGCCGTGGCGGGAACGCTTCCCCGAGGTACGGGTCACCGAACACGTGGAGATCGGCAGTGCCGGTCAGGTCCTGCTGTCCGTCGCCGGGCACGCCCAGCTGATGGTCGTGGGCCGCCGCGCCCGGCGCACGGCGGTCGGCGCGCGCATCGGCTCTGTGGCCCACGGCGTCCTCCACCACGCGCCGTGCCCGGTGGCGGTGGTCCCGCACGCCTGAACGGCGGGCGCGCGCCTCACATCCCGGTGACGTCGTCGATCGGCGGCGGCAGCACCGCGCGCGCCTTCGGCAGGACGTGGTCGATGTAGTCCTTCACGGCGATGTCCAGCCCGATGTCCTGCTGCGCCCGCTCCGACAGGTACCAGCGGTGCTCCAGCAACTGGTGGTAGATCTCCGCCGGGTCCATCGAGCCGCGCAGCTCCAGCGGCACGGCCCGCACGGTCGGGCGGAACACCTCGCGGACCCAGCGGTGCGCCAGCACCTCTGGGCGGGCGCCGAGGGGGTCACCCGGGGCGTAGTCGTCCTGGGTGGCCATCCAGCTCTCCAGGTCGTTCAGCAGCCGACGGGCCTGGTTCTCCTCGGTGTCCAGGCCCGTCAGCCGCAGCAGCTGCCGTTGGTGGTGGCCCGCGTCCACCACCTTCGGCACGAAGGTGACCGTGTCGCCGTTGGACGAGTGCTCGATCTGCATCTCGGCCACGTCGAAGCCCAGCTCGTTCAGCCGGCGGATACGGCGCTCGATGTAGTGGTACTTCCCGGCCGGGTACACCGACGTACGCGTCAGCTCCTCCCACAGCCGGCGGTAACGGGAGCAGATCTCGTTGCCGAAGTCGATCGGGTCCACCGACGGGTGCAGCGCCCCCGACGCCTCCAGGTCCAGCAGCTCCCCGCTGATGTTCACCCGGGCCAGGTCGAGGTCGTACTCCCGCTGCCCGGTGCTCAGCTGCGCGTGCAGATCACCGGTCTCGGCGTCCACGAGATACGCGGCGTACGCGCCCGCGTCCCGCCGGAAGAGGGTGTTGGACAGCGAGCAGTCGCCCCACGCGAACCCCGTCAGATGCAGCCGCACCAGCAGCACGGCCAGCGCGTCCATCAGCCGGTGCATCGTCGCCGGACGCATGGTGGTCTCGAACATCGAGCGGTACGGCATCGAACCGCCGAGGTGCCGGGTGATCAGCACCGGCTCCAGCGGATCGCCCGCCTCGTCGGTGCGGCCGGTGACCACGCCGAGGGCGTCCACCGCCGGGATGCCCAGCCGGTCCAGGTCGCGCAGCAGCCCGTACTCGCGCAGCGCGGGCCGCTCGGCGAGCTCCTTGACGGCGATCACCTCGTCGCCCGCGCGGGCGTAGCGCACGACGTGCCGGGAGATACCGCGGGGGAGCGGGACCAGGTGGTGCTCGGGCCACTCCTCCAGGGGCAGGTGCCACGGCAGTTCGAGGAGCAGCGCGGGGTGTTCCGGGTTGGTGGCGCTGATCTGCAGTGCCATGGGTCCTCTGCCTTCGTCTCACGGTCGAACGGGTGCTCGGGGGACGGGCGGCGCATCGCCCCCGCTGGAGCATCTCCGCATTTGAAGGACCGTTTCGTCAACAGAGAGTGAAACAGAGACGGACACAGGTGGCACGGGCGGACGCGGCAGACGGCCCCGTCGTCACGGACGGGGACGGCGGAAGACGTCGTCGGGGTCCTCTAAGCCGGGGAAGTCCTCCGTCACGGAGCGGCGGGCGGCCCGCGCGGACGTCGCGTACATCGCCTCGATCTCCGCCGCGTACCGCTGCACGATCGTGTCGCGGCGCAGCTTCATCGACGGGGTCAGCATGCCGTTGGCGAGGTCGAACGGCTCGGGGAGGATACGGAAGACCCGGATGGACTCCGAACGCGACACCGTGCTGTTGGCAGCGGCGATCGCCCGCAGCACCTCCTGCCGCAGCGCGTTCTCCTCCCGGGCCTCCGGGCCCATCAGCTCGTTCGCGGGGCCGAGCGCGCCCCGCCAGTGCGCGAGGAACTCCGGGTCCAGCGTGATCAGCGCGCCCACACAGGGCCGGTTGTCGCCCACGACCACCGCCTGGTGGATCAGTGGATGCATCCGCAGCTGCTCCTCCAGCGGCGCCGGGGCCACGCCCTTGCCGCCGCTGGTGATGATGATGTCCTTCTTGCGCCCGGTGATCGACAGATAGCCCTCGGAGTCCAGCCGCCCGATGTCCCCCGTGGCCAGCCAGCCGTCCTGAAGCGCTGCCCGGGTGCCCGCCTCGTCGTTGATGTACCCCTGGAACACCGAAGGCCCGCTGACCAGCAGCTCCCCGTCCCGCGCCACCCGGATCTCGGTGCCCGGCAGCGGCCGGCCCACGGTGCCGAACTTCTCCCGGCCCACCGGCTGCGCCGTGATGCCGCCCGCCGTCTCGGTCAGGCCGTACCCGTCGTGGACGAGGATCCCGATCCCGGCGTAGAACAGCGCCAGGTCGCGGTTGAGGGGGGAGCCGCCGGAACAGCCGCCGCGCACCCGGCCGCCGAGCGCGGCACGCAGCTTGCGGTACACCGTCTTGTCGTAGAAGGCGTGCTGGAGCCTCAGATCCATGCCGGGGCCCGGACCCGAGTCGAGGCGGTGCCGCTCGGCGGCGAGCGCGTAGTCCTGCGCGGTGCGCACGGCACGCTCGAACACGGCGCCCCGGCCCGCCTGCTGGGCCTTGCGCAGGAAGTTCTTGTAGATCTTCTCGAAGACGTAGGGCACGCCGTACAGGAACGTGGGCCGGAACGACAGCAGGGCCGCCGACAGTGCCTCCTCGGTCAGCTCCGGCTCATGGCCGAGCAGCAGCCCGCCCCGCAGGCACATCCCCTGGATCATCAGGCCGTAGACGTGGGAGAAGGGCAGGAACGCGAGGATCGCCGGCTGCTCCCCGGGCGCCGCCGCGGTGTGCCGCCACCCGGCGAGCAGCACGTCGCAGGGGCTGGCGAGACTGCGGTGGGACAGCGCGCAGCCCTTGGGGTGACCGGTCGTGCCGGAGGTGTACGCGATCACCGCCGTGGAGTCGGGCATCACGATGCGGCGCAACGAGTCCACCGTCGCGTCCGGCACGTCCCGGCCGACCTCGACCAGCTGCGGCAGCGCGTCGGCGTCCAACTGCCACACATGGCTCAGCAGCGGCAGCTTGGCGCAGACCGAGCCGACCGTCATCACGCCCTGCTCGTCCTCGACGACGACACCCACACAGGCCGCGTCCCGCAGGATCCACTCCACCTGGTCACGCGACGACGTCGGATAGATCGGCACGATCTCCGCGCCCACCGACCACAGCGCGACGCCGAGCACCGTCCACTCGTAACGGGTCCGCGCCATCACGGCCACCCGGTTGCCCGGCCGGATCCCGGAGGCGACCAGCCCCTTGGCCAGGCTCACCACCTCGTCCCGCACCTCGGCCGCGCCGAGCGACGTCCAGGTGTCCGGGGTGCCGGTCTCGCGGCGCGCGATCTGCGGCAGCGCGGGATCGCGCTGCGCCGTCTCGAACAGTGAGTCGGCGAGTCCCCCGGTCATGACCCGGGCCGCCGACGGAGCAATGCCGAACGTGCTCATGCGCTGCTCCCCAGACCTTCCCCTGCGCGCGATCTCGCCGACGGCGCGGCCACCGGCGGTGATCGAACGTAGCGTACGGCGCCGACACGCGCGCACGGAATGGGGAAGTCGTCGCCATATGACGGAACCGGCAACGCCCCCACACATATCCGCACAGCGGGCGGCCGACGTGATGTACGGCACGTGGGGGACCCCCTCCCGGCCGCCTTGGCGGGAATCGTCGCTGCACACGGCTTGATCACGTCTGACCGGCGGCGATGCGGGAATTCGGCACCCCCGACGCGTGTGGCACTGTGGTGCGCGCGAGCGCGGGAGTCGTCCCGCCGACGTGGAGAGGTGGACGGTGCGCGAGCCCAACGTGATCGGGGACTGGCAGGAGTACGACGGCGACCTGGCCGGCCTGCGTGTGCGCGTCCACGGCCTGGAACGCGCCGAACCGCCGCGCGGCGGTGACGACGCCGCCGAGGGCCTGACCTACTTCCGGTTCCGGGTGACCGTGGAGAACCGCGGCACCGGCCACGTCGGCCTCCACCTGGAGGACGGGCAGCTCGACATCCGCACCGGCCCCGACGGCGAGAGCGCCTTCCTGGACTGGCGCAACTCCAAGTTCATCGAGGGCTTCGACCTCTACCCGCTGCGCCGGGCCACGGCCGTCCTGTACGCCGCCGCGCCCGAGGCCCAGCTCCTCCGGCTCGACATCCAGGTCCAGCTGCGGGCCGACGAGGAGTGGACCGACCGCCATCTGTGGTCGGGCGGCATCGGCGTCGACGAGGAGCTCCTCGACCCGGCCTCCGGCACCGTCCGCGAGAGCCTCGCAGGGCAGATCAGTGCGTTCCTCCACGAGGAGGCGGAGCGGGGCGCAAGTTGAACCCGGCCGCCCCGTGACCGAGCCGGATCGCACCCGACTCACACGCTACGGGCGGTGCGCGCGCGGGCCGCGAGCCGCTTCAGCAGCGGCCAGGCCAGCAGCACCACGATCACCGCGTACACCGTCACCGCGAACGGGGTGTTCACCAGGCCGGTGACACTTCCGTCGCTGATCTGCAGGGCGCGCCGCAGCTGTTGTTCGGCGCCCGGTCCGAGGATGACCCCGATGACGGCGGGCAGCACGGGCAGTCCGTAACGACGCATGCCGAGCCCGATCAGACCGATGACCAGCAGGATCACCAGGTCGATCACCTCGCCGCCGACCGCGTACGCGCCGACCGCCGCGAAGAACATGATCCCCGCGTACAGATACGGCCGGGGGATGCGCAGCAGCTTCGCCCACAGCGGGGCCAGCGGCAGATTGAGCGCCAGCAGCAGCACCATCCCCACGAAGAGGGACGCGATCAGACCCCACACGAGGTCCGGCTCGTGTTCGAACAGCAGAGGGCCCGGCTGGATGCCGTACTGCTGGAACGCGGCCAGCATCACCGCCGCCACCGCCGTCGTGGGCAGACCGAGCGTCAGCATCGACACCAGGGTGCCCGCCGCCGAGGCCGACGCCGCCGACTCCGGCCCGGCCACCCCCTCGATGGCGCCCTTGCCCCACTCGTCCCGGTGCTTCGACAACCGCTTCTCGGTGACGTACGACAGGAACGTGGGGATCTCCGCGCCGCCCGCCGGGATCGCCCCGAACGGGAACCCGATGAACGGGCCGCGCAGCCACGACTTCCATGTCCGCCGCAGATCCGAGCGGCCGAGCCACGGGCGGCCCACCGGTATCGGTTCGCCCGGCCCGCGCCGTAGATGGGCGGCGACCCACAGGGCCTCGCCGATCGCGAAGAGACCGACCGCGACGATCACGACGTCGACGCCGTCGGCGAGCTGGAGCGAACCGAATGTCAACCGCTGCTGCCCGGTCATCTGGTCCAGCCCCACCAGGCCGATCGTGAGCCCGATCAGCAGCGAGGCGAGCCCCCGGACCCGGGACGAGCCCAGCACCGACGTCACGGCGATGAACGCCAGCACCATGATCGCGAAGTAGTCGGGGGCACCGATGCCCACGGCCAGCTCGGCGACCGTCGGCGCCAGCGCCACCAGCAGGACCGTGCCCACCATGCCGCCCGCGAAGTGCCCGATCGCGGCGGCGGCCAGTGCCTGCGCGCCCCGCCCCGACCTGGCCATCGGGTTGCCCTCCATGGCCGCGACCACCGCCGCGCTCTCACCGGGGGTGTTGAGCAGGATCGAGGTGGTCGAGCCGCCGAACATCGCGCCGTAGTAGATGCCGGCGAACATGATGAACGCGCCGATCGGGTCCAGCCCGTACGTCACCGGGAGCAGCAGCGCGACCGCCATGGCCGGGCCGATGCCGGGCAGCACCCCGATCGCCGTGCCGAGGAGCACCCCGACCGCGGCCCACAGGATGTTGACCGGCGTCAGGGCCGTACCGAAGCCGTCCAGGAGGGAGGTGAGGGCGTCCATGTCACAGCACTCCCATCAGCGGGCCGCCGGGCAGGGGCACCCCGAGGAGGTTGTTGAAGACGGCGTACGTGACGAGCGAGAGGACGGCCGCCACGAGCGGGTCGCGGTCGTGGCGGCGGCTGCCGAGGGCGAACGCCGCGCCCCAGAACAGCAGGGCGCCCGCCGCGGGGAAGCCGAGCGGTTCGATGAGGACGGCCGAGCCGAGGAACACCCCGGTGAGCAGCAGGACCGTGCGCCAGTCGGCGGGCTCCGACAGGTCGACGTCCTCACCGGCCTCCGCCTGCCCCCGCCCGCCGCGCAGCACGTCCACGGCGAGCAGCGCCGCGATCAGCAGCAGCCCGGCGCCGACCACCACCGGCACCGTCCGCGGGCCGACGGGCCCGCGCTGCGCGATGTCGACGTCCATGGTGAGCGCGTCCGTCAGGACCAGCACACCGAGAGCCAGCAGCAGCACGCAGACGCCGAGCTCGGAGTGGTTCCGCAGCCAGGACCCGCGGTCCGCCGCGGGCGCCGGGGGAGTGTCGGTGGGGTGCGGCGTGCCGGTGGGATGGGGCGTGCCGGTGGAGTGCGGCGTGCCGGTGGGGGGCGTCGTCACAGTCCCAGCTCCTTCAGCACCGACACCACGCGTTCGTCCTGGGCCTCCAAGAACTCACCGAACTTCTCGCCGGTGAGGAAGGCGTCGTCCCAGCCGTTCTGCTTCAGGGACTGCCGCCACTCCGGGGAGTCGTGCAGCTTCTCGATCAGCCGGGTCAGCTTGGCCCGCTCGGCGTCGGTGAGACCCGGTGGCGCGACGATGCCGCGCCAGTTGGTGAAGTTCACGTCGTAGCCCGCCTCCTGGAGCGTCGGCGCGTCCAGCCCGGTCACCCGCTCGGGGCCGGTCACCGCGAGCAGCCGCAGTTCGCCCGCCCTGATCTGGTCCAGGTACTCGCCGACGCCGGACACCCCGAAGGCGACCTTGTCGCCGAGGATGGAGGCGAGCAGCTCACCGCCGCCGTCGAAGGGGATGTAGTTGACGTCCCGCGGCGCGATCCCGGCCGCCCGGGCCATCAGCATCGGCGCCAGATGGTCCGGCCCGCCCGGCGCCGAGCCACCGCCGACGGGGAGCTTGCCGGGCCTCTCCTTCCAGGCGCCGATGAGATCGTCGATCGTTCGGTACGGCGAGTCCTTGGCGACGACCACGACGTCCTGCTCCTCCGTGAGCCGGGCGATCGGCGTGGTGTCGGCGAGGGTCTTCGGCGCGTCGTTGGAGCGGACGGCACCGACGACGCCGAGCCCCATCGACATCGCGAGCCTGCCGTTGCCGTGCTCGCCGACCAGTCGGCTCAGCCCGACCGTGCCGCCGGCGCCGGGCAGGTTGAACACCTCGATGTTGTGGGTGAGCCCCGCGTCCTCGGCGTTCTTCGCGGCCGTGCGGGCCGTGATGTCGTACCCGCCGCCCGGCGTGTTCGGCACCATGAAGCGCAGACCCGGTATCTGTGTGCCCGTGTCACCGCCGTCGCCGGTCGTCAGCAGCGGCGGCCCCACGAGCACGAGCACGGCGGCACCGAACAGGGCGAGGGCGTGTCGCCCCCGAGGGGTGCGCAGACGCACGAGTGTCACCACCTGTCGTGGACGTCGATGGAGGAGAGTGACCCGCGACACATCGTGCCCACCCGGAGGGGTGTGCAGCAGTTGCGGAGGCAATGGACGTTGTGGTCTTTGTGGTCGCGGCCTCTGTCACCTTATGGGCACTCTCCCCCCGCCTCTCTTCTCCTGACCCCGCACGAGCGCCATCATTGTGCGACCCAACGCACCCCCCTCGACGCCCGAGCCGCCCGGCGTCGCCTCCGCACGAGAGATGAGTCCCCGTCGTGGTCGCCGAGTTCCGCCGCCATACCCTCGCGGGCGAGATGCTGGTCCTCCAGCTCGGCATCGTCGTGGTGGTGCTGCTGGCGGTCGCCGGGGTCTCCCTCACCCAGTCCGCGGCCACCTTCAACCGCGTCGAGGGCCGCCGCGTCACCGCCCTCGCCGAGCAACTGGCCGCCAACCCCCTGGTCCGCGACGGACTCGCCCGCGCCCTGCCCCAGGAGGCCCTGGCCCCCCTGGTGAACTCCACCCAGACCCAGTCGGGCGTCACCTCGGTCACCGTCGCCGACGCCGACGGCAGGATCGTCAGCTCCACCGACCCCACCGTCCTCGGCGACCGGCTCCCGCTCGGCGAGGGCGCCGCCCGGGGCCGCGGCTGGTCCGGCCCGCTCACCCTCGACGACAGCCGCGAGCTGGTCGCCCAGGTGCCCGTCCTCGGCGCCACCGACGACCACCTCGGCGTGCTCCTCGGCACCGTCATGGTCGGCGAGGCCTCCCCGACCGTGTGGCAGCGCCTCAGCGGCGCCTCCTCCTACCTCCTCGTCTATCTGGGCGTCGCCAGCGGCCTCGGCATCGCCGGCTCCTGGCTGCTGGCCCGCCGCGTCAAACGCCAGACCCTCGGCCTGGAACCCCGCGAGATCGCCGGCCTCGCCGAACACCGCGAGGCCATGCTGTACGGCATCGCCGAGGGCGTCGTCGCCCTGGACCCGCAGGCCCGCGTCACCCTCGTCAACGAGGTGGGCCTGCGCCTGCTCGACCTGCCCGCGGACTGCGTCGGCAAGAGCCTCAGCGAGCTGGGCGTCGAGGGGCGACTGCGCGACGTCCTCACCGGGGCGCAGGAGATCCCCGGCCACAAGGGCGACGAGGTCGTCATACGCCGGGGCCGGGTCCTCGTCATGAACCGGATGACCGTCACCAAGGACGGCCGCCACCTCGGCTCGGTCACCACCCTGCGCGACCGCACCGAACTCGCCCGCCTGGAACGGGAGATGGGCTCCTTCCGCAGCTCATCCGAGCTGCTGCGCGCCCAGGCCCACGAGTTCGCCAACCAGCTGCACACCATCTCGGGACTCATCCAGATCGGCGAGCAGGACGAAGTGGTCCGCTACATCCGCGCGCTCAGCCGCCACCGCCAGTCCCTCGACATGACCCTCAGCCGCCGCGTCCGGGACACCGCGGTCGCCGCGCTCCTCATGGCCAAGGCGTCACTGGCCGCCGAACGCAAGGTCAGTTTGCGGATCTCCGAGAGCACCGCGCTCGACCGGCTCGCCCCGGAGGACGCCGCCGACGTCGCCACCGTCGTCGGCAACCTCGTCGACAACGCGGTGGACGCCGCGGCCGCCGCCAGCGAACCCGGCGACCGCGAGGCATGGGTCGAGGTGGAACTGCGCCAGGACGCCTCCAGCGTGGAGATCGTCGTCCGGGACTCGGGCCCCGGCGTCGCCCCCGAACTCGCTCGCGAGGTGTTCTCCCACGGCTTCACCACCAAGGCCGCCCAGGAGGGCGAACGCGGCATCGGTCTCGCCCTGACCCGCCTGGTCTGCGAACGCCATGGCGGCGAGATCTCGGTGACCAACACCCCCGACGGGGCCATGTTCACCGCCCGCATGACCGTCAGCCACCTCGCCGACGCGGTGGCGGAAGGAGCGACACCATGAGTCCTGGTCCGGCCACGATCGACGTCCTCGTCGTCGACGACGAC
The DNA here is from genome assembly GCF_023516595.1 of Streptomyces neyagawaensis. Classification (GTDB taxonomy): domain Bacteria; phylum Actinomycetota; class Actinomycetes; order Streptomycetales; family Streptomycetaceae; genus Streptomyces; species Streptomyces neyagawaensis. The sequence continues at coordinate 423,009 of NZ_JAMGBG010000005.1, forward strand.
TTCATGGTGGCCAGGGTCCACCGCACCTTCGTCGAACGGGTCGAGCCGTTCCGGGTCGTCGGCGTCGCCAGCACCGGGGAGCAGGCGGCCGCCGCCGTCGACGAACTGCGCCCCGATCTCGTCCTGCTCGACCTGTATCTGCCCGACGTCTTCGGCCTCGACGTCATACCCCGGCTGCGTACGGCCGGCCACGACTGCGACGTCATGGTCATCAGCGCCGCGCGGGAGGCCGACACCGTGCGCGGCGCGGTCCGCCACGGTGTCGTCGACTACCTCCTCAAGCCGTTCGAGTTCGAGGAACTGCGTTCCCGGCTCCAGCGGTACGCCGCCCAGCGGGGCCGGCTGCTCACCGCGGTCGTGCAGAGCCAGGCCGACGTCGACCGGGTCCTCGCCGGGGCGTCGACGCCGCCGACGTCGGCGGTCGGCGCCCTGCCCAAGGGCATGAGCGTCGAGACCGCCGACCTCGTCGAACGCACCCTCCGCGCCGCCGACGGCACCCTGTCCGCCACCGAGTGCGCGACCCTCGCCGGCATCTCCCGCGTCAGCGCCCGCCGCTACCTGGAGTACTTCCACGCCACCGGCGCAGCGGACGTCTCCCTCCGCTACGGCGTGGCGGGACGCCCGGAGCGCCGGTACACCTGGCGGGTGTGAAGCGCCGGTACACCTGGCGGGTGTTGTGAAACGCCGGTACAGCTGGCGAGTGTGAAGCGCCGGTACAACAGGCGGGGGTGTGAGGGACGCGGAGCGCTGTCGCGAGCTACCTCCCGTCGGCCTCCCCGTTCCCGTTCCCGCCGTTCTTCACGTCCGTCGGGCTGGGCATCAGGCTCAGCTCGGCGAAGGCGTCCGCGACGCGGGAGCGGTCGGTGTCGGTGGCGCCGGCGACGGAGGGGGCGCCGGCGGCGTCCAGGGTGCGCAGCCGGTCGACCGCCTCGGGGAGGTGGTAGGCGCCGCCGCCCAGGACGACCCACTTGCCGACCTCGGGGTGCATGACGAGGGCGGCGTCACGGTTCTCCGCGTCGGTCGTCGGCCGGTCCACCCACACCTCGCAGCTCCCGGTCACCCCGACCGGCACCCCGCCGGCCGACCAGCCGACGGTCACCGTCAGCGTGTGCCGACCCGGCCGCTCCAGCGGGAACCCGTCGGAGCTCCAGAACACGCGGTACTCCGCGCCCAGGGACTCGCCGGGCGCCAGCGGGGCCAGCTTCGCCGACTCGCAGGTGATGACGAACGGCCGCACCGGCCGCTCCTCCCCGCTCTCGTCGAGGCACGACATGGTGGCGAACAGCGCCTCCATCCGCAGATCGTTGGGCACCACCAGCTCGCCCTGCGAGGTGTTCGTCAGCCGCCAGGACACGGTGACCGGCGCCCCGAGCGGGACGCGCCCGGCCTCCGCCCACACCTCGAAGTCCAGCTCGTCCGAACGGAACAGGTTGCGGTCGGACGCCTGCGGGGCCCCCGAGGGGAACCAGCTCGCGAACGGCCAGCCGCCGGGGCGCACCACCGGGTCCGGCATATGGGCCAGATGGTTGCGCACGGTGGGGTTGAAGCCGAGGTTGATCTGGTCGGGGAACACACCGGGCGCGCCGGTGGCGGGCCCGCCGAGGACATCGGCCACGCTCGGCGTGGTCGTCATGATCGAGTTGTCGGCGGCGGTCTCCGTCTCCTGGTGGATCTGGTTGAACGCGTGCGTCACCTCATGGGTCGCCGACCGCAGATAGGCACGCGGGAAGTCGCGCTGCCGCTGGTTCTCCGCGAGTCCGAAGTTCGAGGAGTCCGAGCTCGGGTAGCCGTCGTCGCTGAAGCTCGCCGACCCCTCGCGCGGCACGCCGATCTGGTCGTACATCACGCCACGCGAGCAGCCCAGGGCGGCGGGCACCACCACGAGGTGGGTGCGCCACTCGGCGTCGAGGTCGGTGCTCGACTTGCGCACGCCCGACATCAGCGCGTGCAGGTTCGCCGCCGACCAGCAGGCGGTCGGGTTCACCCCGACCGGCACCGGGATGTCGATCTGCGCCTCGACCCGGTCGATCGACAGGTCCCAGCCGGCGGTGGCGTACACCGTGTCGAAGAACTCCGTCCCGCTGCCGGACGCGGCGGGCACCGGCTGGGGGCCGACCGCGCCGCGCAGGGTGTCGATCTCCAGGACGGCGCGGCGCAGGAAGCTCGACACCCATGTCAGGGTGATGGTCCCGCGCAGCACGTCGCCCTCGAACACCCGGCCCTCGAAGCGGGGCCCGCCCAGACCGGGCAGGGGCAGGGGGGAGCCCGGCACGCGGGTCAGGACGAACCGCAGGGACCTGCTGGGGGACGAGGGGAACGACCCCTTGAACGAGCCGGCCGGCGGCTGGGTGTAGTCGAACTCGTCCACGTCGAGGGTCACCTGGCACGGCCGGCCCGGCAGCCCGAAGAGGGGCACGACCAGGCGTGTCGCCTTCAGGTACGAGTGGTACCGGTCCCGCGGGAAGACCGGGACGCGCGGCAGCAGGGGCGAGGGCGCGCCGGGGCGGCTCGCCGCGGCCGCTACGGACTCCCCGCCGCCGGTGAGAGCGGCCCCGCCCGGCCCGGCGGCGCCGTCGCCCGACCCCGGGTCGGGGACCAGGGACGGCGGCTGCCGGTACAGGTCCCCGCTGACGATCACCCCGTCCGGGCCGGCGGCCTGCGCCTTGCGGTCGACGCGCAGCGTGCCGACGAGGTGCGGCAGGGACGCCTGGGCGGGCCGGAACGTCACCCGGTAGCAGCCGTCACGGAAGTCCGGGCGGCACGGCCGCAGCGGCGGTGGCGGCAGCGGGACGGGCCGGTCGCCCCGCTCGGTGGCGCCCTCGGCCGGCGAGGAGTCCTCGACGGCGATCGGGGCCGCGACCGGAACCGCGGACGGGGTCACGTTCACGGCGTTCGGCGCGAGCCGTGGGTCGGCGGCGTACATCTGTGGTGCCTGTGGTGCTTCGTTGTGCATGATCGCCCTCCTGGGGCCGAGACATGGGTGACAGGAGCCCCCTGATCGACCGATTCCGTCGCCGAGCCCCGGGCGTGGGCCGCACGTGACAGTTTCGAGTACCTGCTGAACTTCGTCCGGAAGCTGGGATGCCGCAATAGTCCGGTCGGGTAATGCTTGGCCGTAATGCGCCGGTTGACGTACGTGCATAGAATCGAACGGTTATGGCCGATCCGAGTGCGTCCGAGCCGGGGCCCCTGACGGGCCGTTGGCGCCGTGTGTCCGACTCCGACTGCGCTCGCGCCTATCCCGCCGGACTCGTCATCGGCCCGGGATCCCGCTACCGGGCGGTGGGCGGCGCCGACCGGGGCCTGCCGGTGTGGGACGTGGGAACGGCCCGGATGCCCGACAGGACGACGCTGACCATGAGCACGTCCAGCGACGAGCTGGTCAGCTACCGGCTGGACGCCACCGCCGACCGTTTCACGGTCACCACGCCGGACGGCTGCACGCTCACCTACGAGCGCGAGGACTGAGCGGCATCCCGAGGCGGGCCTGCGCCGTCGGTATCCGTTCGAGGACGCCGCCCACGAACACGTCGTACAGCGGCAGGGACTCCAGATGGACGTACCCGATGTGGCAGTCGCAGACGGCCAGCGGGCAGACGCGGGGCGCGAGCGCCGTACGGAAGGAGCCGTCGTAGAGGTTGCCGAGTTCGTCCCGGACGAAGTGGCACCGTCTGACGGTGCCGTCACCGTCGACGGACACCACCGTCGAGCCGGTGCGGCAAGCGCGGCCCGCCGACCGGTGCGGGTGGCGGCTGAACGGGAACAGCGGATCCAGCGCGGTCCACGCCGCCGCCTCCTCGTCGGTGTAGGTGTGCCCCTCGGCGGCGTTCACCCACAGGTACACCTCCTCGGGCAGCTCCGCGCGCAGCCGGCGGGCCTCCTCCAGGTGTTCCGGCAGGCCGACGACGCCCACGCTGAAGCGGACTCCCATCGCGGTGAGCCGCCGGGTCTTGCCGAGGAACCGTTCGTACGGGGTCTGGCCCGGGTGGTACGTGCACCACAGCGCCACCGTGTCCCGGTCGGCCTCGGCCAACCACTCCGTGCGGCAGCTGAGGTTCGTCTGGATCGCCACCCGGTCGATGCGCGGCTCGTGCGACAGCTCGACCAGCGCCCGCCGGTACCAGGACCGCGTCAGCCCCTCGCCCCACGGTGTGAACAGCACCGACAGCCGGTCGCCGGTCGACGACCGCGCCCAGCCGGTGAACCGGTCCAGCGCTGCCCGGTCGGCCCGCAACTGCTCCGTCGAGTCACGGCGCTTGGCGAACGGGCAGTAGGGGCAGTCGTAGTCGCACGACGCCAGCGGTCCGCGGTACAGGAGCGTCAGATCCATGGCGGCCGTCACTTCAGCTCGTAGTCGGCCATCGCGGCCCGAACGGCGGGGGAGAAGAAGTCGGGCCCGATGGCGTCCGAGTGCGCCAGCCCCTCGTCGGACAGCTTCAGCACCTCCCCGCCCGCTCCGGCGAGCCAGCCGCGTGCGTCCAGCCGCTCCAGCTCCGCCGGGAAGTCGTCGTACGGGTCGGCGCCGAACCGCCGCCGGTAGTCGGCCACCGGCAGCCCCTGCGCCTGGAGAAGCGACTGGAGCAGATGACGGCGGCGCGCCTCGTCCCCGTCGACCTCGCGGCCGTGCACGGCCCGCCCGAAGTCCTCGGTGGCGGTGTAGTCGTCGATGATGCCCCGGATCTCCCGCATGGCCACCGCGTAGTCGAAGGAGTAGTGCAGCCTCGACGTGTACGAACGGGCGCCGCAGCCCAGGCCGATCATGCCGTCGGTCTGGCATGCGTAGTCGTCCGGGCCCTGCGGCGGCGCGTCCGCGTGGCGGAACATCCGCATGGACACCTGCTCGTAGCCCCGGGCGAGCAGATGGTCGCGGCCCTCCCGGTAGCGGCGCAGCCGGGCCTCGTCCCAGTCGCGGTCCGCCGTCGCGGGATCGGCGTGCCGGCCCAGACCGGTCAACGGCCGCACGTACAGCGGGTACAGGTAGATCTCCTCGGGCCGCCAGGCGAGGGCCGCGTCCAGGGAGAGCCGCCAACTGGCCGCCGTCTGCCCGTCGATGCCGTAGATCAGGTCGATGTTGAGGACGGGGATGCCGGTGTCGCGGATGCGGGACAGGGCCGCCTCCACATCGGCACGCCGCTGCGGCCGTACGGCCGCGCGCGCCTCCTCCTCGACGAAGCTCTGCACACCTAGGCTCAGCCGTGTCGTGCCCCGCGCGGCCAGCACGGACAGCCGGTCGGCCGTCGCCGTGGCGGGGGACGCCTCCACCGACAGCGGGATCGCCCGCAGGTCCGCGCCCATGTGCCGCTCCGCGATGTCGCAGAGCCGCTCCAGCTCGGCGGCCTCCAGGAACGTCGGGGTGCCACCGCCGAACGCGGCGTTCGCGAACCGCACCGGCTCCGTGTCGCCGAGCGCCTCCCGGACGGCGATCGCCTGCCGCTCCAGGGCGTCCAGGTAGCGCCCGGTCAGCCCGTCCGGGGCGCCGATCCGCGTGAACAGGTTGCAGAACCCGCAGCGCACCTCGCAGAACGGTATGTGCGCGTACAGCGACAGGGCCGCCTTCGACTCGCCCGCCCACAGGTCGGCGAGGCGCGGCCGCTCCGGCAGCCTGCGGTACGCCGTCTTGTGCGGATAGGCGTACACGTAGTGCTGGTACGGGCGAACGGGGGGCGCGGTCACGGTCATGCGGACGGCTCCAGGAAGAAGTGGCTGTAGGGGACGGTCCACACGGCCTCGTGGCCCAACCGGTGCCCGGTGTAGCCGTCGTCGCCGTAGGTCGTCCCGTGGTCGGAGCAGACGACGGCGAAGCAGCGGCGCCGCGCGCTCATCGCGGCGAACAGCCGCCCGATGTGCCGGTCGATGTACTCCAGGGCCGCCGCGTGCGTGGCGAGGCTGTCGCCCGCCTCACGGGTGGCGCCCGGCAGATGGAACCAGTTCGGCTGGTGCAGCGCCGAGGCGTTGAGGAACAGGAACAGCCGCTGCTCGGCGGGCAGTCCGGCCACCACCTCCTCGGCGCGGGCCACCTGCGCCTCGAAGGACGTCGGGGACGCGACGGAGAACTCCGGCTCCCAGTGGCTCTCCTGGAACAGGCCGGGCAGGACGCTGCCGAGCGCGCCCTGCTTGTTGAAGAACCCGACACCGCCGACGCACACCGTGCGGTAGCCGCGCTCGGCGAGCGCCGACACCAGGTCGGGAGTGTCGAACACGAAGGTGCGGCCCGCGGTCGTCTCACTGCCCGCGAACCGGCTCGCGAACAACCGGGGATGCGGCCCCGGTGCCGCCGGGGTCGGCAGGAAGCCCGCGAACATCGCCTGGTGCGAGGCGTAGGTGAAGCTGCCGGGCGCGTGCCGCTTCTCCCAGACACCGCCGGGCAGACGCGCCGCCAGGTTCGGCAGCCGCCCGGCCGCGGCCAGCTCCACCGCCACGTCGTACCGCAGGGTGTCGAGGGTGAGCAGCAACAGGTCGTCCCGGCCCACCACTTCGTTCATGTCGGGCGCGGGCGCGGGCGCGGGCGCGGGCGCGGGCGCGGCGTCGCTGTCGGGCACGGGCTCGGCGTCGGCCGCGGGCGGCCCGAGGGCCGTGTCAGAAGGGTGCATGGTCTTTCCTTGCCTGGGGGTGGTGCGAGAGCGCCGACGGCAACCGGTCCCGTACGGCCGCGATCTGCGCCGTGTAGGTGTCCAGGCCCTCCGCGGGGCCGCCGGGAAGACCGGTCAGCCGGGGCAGTAGATCGCCGAAGGCGTTGACCTCGCCGACGGCGAACCGGCGCCAGCCGATGGCGGGGAGGAGATCCACCCCGACGCTCAGGGTGTCCGGGAAGCACGCGGCCGCCCGCTCACAGATGTCGAGGGCCTGGCGCCAGCGGTCGCCCGCCGCGTCGACGACCGACGTCAGATCGCCCCGCGCGCCGCCGAGATGGAGATTGGTCATGGGGAAGCGGCTGGTGCGGACCACGGCGTGGGTGGCCCGGCCCGCCACGACCAGCACCCGCAGATCCGCGGACCTGCCCTGGGCGGACGCCTTCGGCAGCCACCGCTCGATGTGCAGCCCGTCCGGTGCGAGGGCGTCGACGATGCCGGCGATCTCGCGTTCGTCGGTGTACCGGCGCACCCGCAGCGAGTTGTGCAGCCGGAGCGGGGCGCGCAGCCGGCCGTCCGCCGCCACCTCCACCGCGGTGGTGGCCCGGATCCGGCCGCTCGCCGACGACTCGACGGCCAGCACACCCGACGCGGAGGAACCGTGCGCGGGCTTCACGAAGACACGCGGCATGCCGTGCTCCCGCATCAGTGCCCGTACGTCGTCCCAGCCGCGCACCGCCGTGCGGCCCCCCGAGGTGGGGGAGGGCGGCACCGGGACGCCCGCCGCGTCCAGCCGGGCGTGGCAGAGCCGCTTGTCGAACAGCACCGCCAGATCCGCCGGTTCGTCCAGCCTCATCCCGCCCCGCAACGACCCGACCGCGTCCAGGAAACGCCCGTACCAGGTGGCCGAGCCCTCCACACGCGTCGGATCGTCGACGCCGCGCAGCAGCTGGTCCACCTCGGCGTTCTCGCCCGGCGAGTCCAGCCGTACGACCTCGTCGTCGGCGAACTCGTGGCCGCCGTCGCGCAGGACGTCCCGCCACTCGACGACCCGCGGTGTCCCCACGCCCGCGGCCTCGGCCGCCGCGACGAACAGCCCGACCCGGCGGTTCTCGCCGTTGCCGACGACCGCCCACCTGAACGGGTCCGCACCCGCGCCGGTCCGACCGGACACACCGACCCCCCTCACCTCGTACCCGCCGAAACCGCGTGCCGCGCCCCGTTACTCGCCGACCGCGACGTAGCGCCAGACCGTGCCGTCGTCGTCCTCGTCGGAGTCCGCGTCGTCCGGGTCGACGTCGACCTGGACGCCCTCGGCCTCCAGGGAGTCCCGCAGGCGGTCGCGTATCGCGGAGCTGAGGTAGTTGTGGTGCAGGTCCAGCGTCGTGAGGTGGGTGAGCGGCTGCCCGGTGAGCAGCGCGGTCGCGCCGTCGTCGGTGAGGACGCCCATCGACACGTCGAGGACCTCCAGGCGGGCCACCACGGGGGCGGAGGCCAGCGCCGTGCAGATGTCGTCCTGCATCTCGCTGTTGCGCAGCGCCAGATGCCTGAGGGAGGGCAGCCGGGTGCCCGCCAGGATCGGCGCCAGGTCGGCGACCTCGGAGTCACCGCCGTACTCGGACGTGCCCAGCCACAGGTCGAGGTGGACGAGGGCCGGCAGATCACTCCCCGCCACACCGCGCACCGCCTCGACGGGCATGCCGCCCGTCTCGACGGTCAGCTTCCGCAGCCGCTCGTGCCGCAGCGCCGGGAACACGAGACCCTGACCGCCGCGCACACCGAACTCCTCCAGCTCCGTGAAGGCCGAGAGCAGCGGACCGACATCGCCCTGGTTGATCCAGGAGATCTCGCACTCCTCCATCACGATGTCACCGAGGAACAGCGCGCGCAGTGCGGGCAGCCGGTCCTTCGCCGCCACCAGGGCCTCGATCACCGGCTCGGGCCCGCTGTCGTAGGCTTCGTTCCACGCGCCCACGACCAGCGCCCGCACCTTCGTGGTGTCGATCGAGGCGAGGAACCGCGCGAACGCGTCCTGCCACGCCTCGTCGCTGTCGTACGAGTCCACGGCGACGGACCAGGCCACCTCCCCCGGAGCGGGCAACTTACCCGTGCCCTCGGGGCCCTTCACCGAGTCGGGGAACTGGACGACGGGCAGGTCGTGGAACTCCCGCAAGTGGCTTCCGATGGTCATGTGTGCCCGCCCCTTCGTTCCATGTCGGTGGGCGGGACCCGAGCCCGTGCGCGGATCCCCCCGTTGCTCCCCGGGGCGCGCACGGCGCCGTCGGGTAGGGGAGTTCTACCAAGCCCCTCTGACATCGGGTACAGCGGACCCCGTTCCTTGTGGACAGGCCCCGTGAACAGGGCCTGAAGACACCGCGTCCGGGGCCATTGTCAGTGCCTGCCTCTACGGTCCCTTCCATGCGGAGCACAGCGAGTGCCCCGACGGGAGGGAGACCCATGTACCGGCAAGGAGACGTCCTCATCGCGCCGATCGCGGAGACCGCCGTGCCCGACACGGCGCGTGACGCCGCGTCGGAACCGCGCGACGGACGGGGCCGGCTCGTCCTCGCCCTCGGCGAGGTCACCGGACACGCCCACGCCGTCGTCGGCCCCGGCCGCCTCGTCCGCGAGACGGACGCCTTCGGCCCGATGCTGCTGCACGTCCCGGAGGGCGCCCGGGTCGTCCACGAGGAGCACGCGCCCATCTCCCTGCCGAAGGGCTGGTACCGGGTCGTGCGCCAGCGCGAGTACGTGCCGGGTTCGGTGCGGATCGTGGCGGACTGAATCGCCGCGGCCGACGGGGCAGGGCACAGGACATCGGGATCGGACATGACATCCAGGAGGAACGGCGTGACGGAGCGGACGAGTTGGCGTGCGGTGGCGGCGGCCACGGGAGCCGGTGACCGGGCACGGACCGAGGCGGGCGTACGGCTCGCCTACCGGCGGGCCGGGCTGCCGGAGCCCGAGCGGATCGTGTGGGTCCGCTCGCCGCTGGAGGCGGTGCGCCTGCTGTCGGGGACACCGACCGAGGGCGGCGAGACGGTGACCGGCACCGGGGCGAGCGTCCGTGACGCGGTCCGCAACCGCCCGGTCGCCGCCGCGCGCGGCCGGCTGCACACCCGGCTGGGCCCGGCGGGCTGGAGCGAGCACTGGCGGTCGACCGGCGCGGACCTGTGGGAGACCACCCGGCCGCTCGTCGACCGCGTCCGCACCGGCGTCGTCGAGGCCCTGGCCCCGGACGACCGCAAGGAGGAGACCCGTGTCCGGCTCCTCCTCCTGGACGCGGTCCTCGGCCAGCACGACGCGGCCTGGCTCGCCGCCTTCGACGACCTGGACGCCACCGGCGCCGGGCCCGCCCCCGACACGAGCGCCGGGCCTGCGGCGGCCGACTCGTCCCCGGGCCTCGACGGACTCGCCGAGGTCGCCCGTACGGCGGGCTGGTGGTGGCCCTACGAGAACGTGGCGGTCGTCGCCGAGCGCCCCACCGAGTTGCACCGGGACGAGGCCGGCCGACTGGACCGGGGTGACGGCCCCGCCCTCGCCTACTCCGACGGTTTCGCCCTGCACGCCTGGCGCGGGCTGCCCGTGCCCGGCGAGTTCCTCGACTCCCTGGCCACGCTGACCCCCGTGCGCATCCGCGAGGAGGAGAACGCCGAACTGCGCCGCGTCATGCTGGAGCACTACGGCTACGACCGCTACCTGGAGGAGTCGGGCGCCAAGCCGGTGGGCCGGGACGAGACGGGCGTGCTCTGGCGCGTGGAACTGCCCGGCGACGAGGACGTGGTGATGGTGGAGGTCGTCAACTCCACCCCCGAGCCCGACGGCACGAGCCGCACCTACTGGCTCCGGGTGCCCCCGACGACGCGGACGGCCCGCGAGGGAGTGGCCTGGACGTTCGGGCTCAGCGCCGAGGAGTACGAGCCGCTGCGCCAGACCTGAGCCACCGCCGCGCGGCGCGCCCGCTCTTCTCCCCGGTCACGCGAACCTTCACGCCGGTCACGCGAACAGTCACACCGTCCCGCGAACCGCCACCCCGTCCCGCGGACCGTCGCTCCCGTCACTCGAACCGCGAGATGTCGCCGGCTCCCTTGCGGATGATCTCGGCCTCGCCGCTGGAGAAGTCGATCACGGTCGTGGGCTCCGTACCGCAGTCCCCGGAGTCCACCACGGCGTCGACCTGGTGATCGAGCCGCTCCTTGATCTCCCAGCCCTGCGTCAGCGGTTCCTCCTCGTCGGGGAGGAGCAGGGTGCTGGAGACCAGCGGCTCACCCAGCTCCGCGAGCAGGGCCTGGGCCACCCGGTGGTCGGGGATACGCACTCCGACGGTTCGTTTCTTCGGGTGGAGCAGCTTGCGCGGCACCTCCCGGGTGGCGGGCAGGATGAACGTGTAGCTGCCGGGCGTCGACGCCTTGACGGCGCGGAACACGTCGTTGTCGACGTGCACGAACTGGCCCAGCTGCGCGAAGTTCTGGCACACGAGGGTGAAGTGGTGGCGGTCGTCGAGCCGTCGGATCGTACGGATCCGCTCGATACCGTCACGACTGCCCAGCTGGCAGCCCAGCGCGAAACATGAGTCCGTCGGATAGACGATGAGCCCACCCTGACGGATGATCTCGGCCACCTGACCGATGGCGCGCGGCTGGGGGTTGTCGGGGTGCACGTCGATGTACTTGGCCATCTTCCGAGCTTATGCCTCCGCGGGACCCGTCAGCGGACCCGCCGGGCCAGTACCTGTCCCGGCCAGGTGCCGGACAGGAAGCGGTCGGTGGGCGTGAAGCCGTTGCGCTCGTAGAACGCGACGAGTTCGCCCCCGCCGCCCGCCCAGCAGTCGACCCGCAGCAGTTCCACACCGGCCCGCCGGGTCTCTTCGACGGCGTGGGCGAGCAGGGCCGCCCCGATGCCCTGTCCGGCCCGGCCCCGGTCGGAGATCAGCAGCCGGACGTACACCTCGGGCTCGTCGGCCGGGGCGATCGGCATCTGCGGGCTGGGCCCGGAGTCCAGGACCAGCGCGCCGACGGGGATACCGTCCCGCTCCGCGATGTGTGGGGCGTTCTCCGTCATGTACCGCTCGACGCGCTCCACCCCGTCGGGCCGCCGCGAGTACGGGATCGTGCCCCACTGCTCGGTGTTGCCCCGGGCGTTCATCCAGGCCACGGCCCCGTCGAGCATGTCCAGCACGGCTGGCGCGTCGGTGAGGGCGCCCGGCCGTATCCGCAGGTCGTCAGTCAAGTCGTCCACGCCGCAGAAGCCTAGACACTCCCGCTTCACCACCGCGCACCGATTTTCACCAAGGGCTGATGACCGCGTTGCAGGGGCGCGGGGAACTGCGCGACCGGCCACGGAACACCCACAGCCGACCCACGACGCGCAGCCCCCACGGTCCCTCGGCGGAGCCTTACGCGTCGCTCTCCCGCAGCATGTCCTCACGCTCGACGAGCTTCACGCGCTCGCGGCCCTGCGGCTCGCTCAGCGCCTTAGGGGCCGGCGCCCACTCCCAGGGGTGCGGGGAACTGCGCGACCAGCCACAGACGATCTGCAGCCGACCCACGGTCCGCAGTCCCCCACGGCCACTCGGCGGAGCCTTACGCGCCGCTCTCCCGCAACATGTCCTCACGCTCGACGAGCTTCACGCGCTCCCGGCCCTGCGGCTCGCCCAGTGCCTTCTCGGCGGCGTCCAGCTTGTACCAGCCCTCCCACGTCGTGAAGCGCACCTCGCGCTCCGCGAGGAACGCGTCCACGGCCTCCGGCGCCGGGGCGGAGGGCTCCTGCAGACGGCCGTTCGCGAAGTCGTCCAGCAGGTTCGCGACCGTCTCGTTGGCGTCGCCCTTGGTGTGCCCGATGAGGCCGACGGGGCCGCGCCGGATCCAGCCGGTGACATACGTCGACGTCAGGTGCTCGCCGGTCTCCTGGACGACCCTGCCGCCCGCGTCCGGGACGGTGCCCGACTCGAGGTCCCAGGGCAGCTTGGGCAGCTTGTCGGAGAGGTAACCGACCGCGCGGTAGACCGCGGTGACGTCCCAGTCCTTGAACTCGCCGGTCCCCTTGACGTTGCCGGTGCCGTCGAGGGCGGTGCGCTCGGTGCGCAGGCCGACGACCTTGCCGTCCTCGCCGAGTATCTCGGTGGGGGACTCGAAGAAGTGCAGGAACAGCTTGTGCGGGCGCTCGCCGATGTCGCGGATCGCCCAGTTCTCCAGGGTCTTGGCGACCATGTCGGCCTGCTTGTTGCCGCGCCGGGTCGCGATCGAGCCCTCGTCGTAGTCGATGTCCTCGGGGTCGACGATGACCTCGATGTTGGGGGAGTGGTCCAGTTCCCGCAGCTCCATCGGGGAGAACTTGGCCTGCGCGGGGCCGCGGCGGCCGAAGACGTGGACCTCCAGCGCCTTGTTGGCCTTCAGGCCGTCGTAGACGTTCGGCGGGATCTCCGTCGGCAGCAGCTCGTCGGCCGTCTTGGCGAGGACGCGGGCCACGTCGAGCGCGACGTTGCCGACGCCGAGGACGGCGACCTTCTCGGCCTCCAGCGGCCAGGTGCGCGGAACGTCCGGGTGGCCGTCGTACCAGGAGACGAAGTCGGCCGCGCCGTACGAGCCGTCGAGGTCGATGCCGGGGATGTCGAGCGCCCGGTCGGCCGTGGCGCCCGTGGAGAAGATCACCGCGTCGTAGAACGCACGCAGGTCGTCGAGGTTGATGTCCGACGGGTAGTCGACGTTGCCGAAGAGGCGGATCTGGGGCTTGTCGAGCACCTGGTGCAGGGCGGTGATGATGCCCTTGATGCGGGGGTGGTCGGGGGCCACGCCGTAGCGGATCAGTCCGAACGGGGCGGGCATCCGCTCGAAGAGGTCGATGGAGACACCGGGCTCGGCGGCAACGTCGGACTTCAGCAGCGCGTCGGCGGCGTAGATACCGGCCGGGCCGGCTCCGACAATGGCTACCCGCAGAGGGCGGGGCATGGTGAGGTTCCCTTCGAGCGGAGACAAGCGACTCGACGGCAACCCTAAACTAAGGCAACCCTTACCTGGTACGCGGGTCGGGTCTATGACCTCATAAGCTGATCTTATGGCATGCAGGCACCCCTGGCAGGCACCCCTGACGGGCGCCCCCGGCGGGCGGCGGGGCGGGCGGCGGGGCCCGCACCCGACCAAGGCGTTGGCCATGGATGTGGACGCGAGGTGTTTGCCCGCGCGGTGAACGGCAACGCGGAGTCCATGAGCCGAACCAACAACGACACCAACGAGAGCACCTCGTCCGCAGAGACGGCCGCCGCCAAGGCGCGCCGGACCGCCGACAAGGCGACCGCCCCGGCCACCGGGACCGCCAAGAAGGCCGCAGACAAGGCGGGTGACACCGCGTCAGCCGCCAAGAACGGGGCCGGACGTGCGGCCGACACCGCGAACAGCGCCGTGCACAGCGCGGTCAAGGGTGTCGAGGTGGGCCGCCAGGCGGTCGTCCAGGCCTCCGGTCAGGTCGCCGCCACCGCCAAGACGGCGGTGACCGTCCTCGCCCAGCGCAAGCTCGTCGCCGCGGGTGTGGGCGCGGGGCTGACCGCGCTGACCGCCGCCTCCTACCTGGCCGGACGCCGGTCGGAACGCCATGTGCACGGCCCGCTGACCCGGCTCACCGGCGGACGTATCTGACGTCCACCCGCACGACGCCCGCACGACGCCCGCACAGGGCGGCACCACGCCGCACCACGAAGCACGACGCGGCGCGGTGAGGCACTGACGCTCGGGAGGCGGCGAGAGCGCCGCCTCCCGAGCGTCTGCCTGCGTGACCGTCCGCGGCGTGACTGTCCCGCGGCGCCCGGCGGTCGGACCTACCAGCGGCCCTCGACCTGGTCCTTGATCCGCCGGTCGTACAGGTCACGGATCGCGGTGAGCGTCTCGTCCGAGAGCGCCGGCAGAGCGGCGGCGGCCGCGTTGGCCCGCGCCTGCTCGGACGTGCGGGCGCCCGGGATCACGGTGGTGACACCCGGCAGCTGGATGATCCAGCGCAGCGCCAGCTGGGCCGGGGTGAAGCCCTCGGGCGCCAGCCCGGCGAACTCCACCGCGGCCTCGACGCCCGTCTCGTAGTCGACGCCGGAGAAGGTCTCGCCCTGGTCGAAGGACTCGCCGTGCCGGTTGTAGGTGCGGTGGTCGTTCTCCGCGAAGACCGTGTCCTTGGTGTACTTGCCCGACAGCAGCCCCGAGGCCAGCGGCACCCGGGCGATGACGGCGACGCCCGCCTTCTCGGCGGCCGGGAGGACCTCCAGGAGCGGCTTCATCCGGAACGGGTTGAGGATGATCTGCACGCTCGCCACGTTCGGCCGGGCGATCGCCGTCAACGCCTCCGCGCACGTCTCCACGCTGACGCCGTACGCGGCGATGCGCTCCTCCTCGACGAGGGTGTCGAGCGCGTCGAACACCTCGTCGGAGGAGTACACCGGCGTGGGCGGGCAGTGCAGCTGCACCAGGTCCAGACGGTCCACGCCGAGGTTGCGGCGGGAGCGGTCGTTCCAGGCCCGGAAGTTGTCGAGGACGTAGTTCTCGGGGATCTGGGCCACACGGCGGCCCATCTTCGTCGCGACGAGCACATGCAGGTCCTGCCGGCTGCGCAGGAACGTGGCGATGGTCTGCTCGCTGCGCCCGTCGCCGTAGACGTCGGCGGTGTCGAAGAAGGTCACCCCCGCCTCGGCCGCGGCCTCCAGGACCGTCAGGGCTTCCTTGTCGTCGACGTCTCCCCAGTCGGCGCCCAGCTGCCATGTACCGAGCCCGACCACGGACGCGTGCTGACCCGACCTACCGAATGCGCGTTCTTCCATGCGGTCAGTGTGTCATCCGTTCCCCCTGCTCAGTGCGGGAAGGCACGCGGTCGGCGCTGCCGGGGCAGTTCGTCCCGGAACCGCTCGATGACCGAGCTGATCTGCCGGGTGAGGACGGTCTTCTCCAGCCGGTCGAGATACAGGTTGCGGCGGGCGAGGCCGACCGCGTCCACACAGAAGTACAGGGCCATCAGCGGATTGACGAACAGCTCGCTGTCACGGGTCCGCTCGGTGAACCGGACGTCCCCGAAGTCGCCGCGCACGGCCGCCGCCACGGAACCGTTGACGATGCTCGGATACTCCGGCGTGCACCGCTGGGCGTGGGCCACCGCGTCCAGGTACAGGGCGCCCTCGTGGCTGTCGCGTGGCAGCGAGAACGCGCCCAGATAGGCGCCGTCCCGGTCGAGCGCCGCCAGGTTCTCCAGGACCAGCGCGTGGTTGACCCCGTGGTAGGCGTCCACACCGAAGCCGAGGCACGCCACCAGCCGGTCCGGGACCTCGTCCAGGCCGGCGACGGCACCGAGGCTCGCCATGTCCTCCTCCGGAGTCCCGAGCCCGTGCTCGTCCCCGCGCATCAGGATGTCGGTGCCGCCGTCCACCAGCACGATCGCGTCCACACCGCCGAGACGGTCCAGGAGCGCGCGGTAGGCGTCCCTGAGCGGCGCCACACCCGTACGGGAGAAGGCGTACACCGTGGCGGGCAGCCCGTACAGGTCGAGCCACCGGGCGAGGGTGCGCTCGGGGAAGTAGTCGCCGCGGGAGGCGGTGTCGGGGCCGATGGCGGCGACGTCCTGCTCCACCCAGACGTCCAGGTCGAGGCCGAAGAGATCGGCGAACGAGAGGTTGGCGAGGTGGACCTCCTTGCCCGCCGAGCGCAGGGCGAGGGCCAGCGGCAGACCGGCGTAGACGTCGAAACCGCCGCCGGCACCGGCGACGAGAACACGCCGGGCCTCGTTCAGACGGGTGAAGAACGCGGGCTCGTGGAGGGAGAACACCGGGGGAAGCTAGCAGGGCCACCGCCCCCGGGGCCCGGGATTTACCGGCGGCCGGTCACGGGGGCCGGCGGCCGGATGGCGGCGGAGAACCGCGGACCTCGGATTTCCCCCGTGAACGACGGTGACGAAGGGCCGCACCTGCGGTTACCGTACCGGGCAGTAACCGGAGCGTATCCAGGAGGCACCATGCCGCAGCTCGAAGTCGCCGGAGCGAGCCTGACCTACGACGACGAGGGTCCCCGCGACGGCGACGGGGTGCCCCTGGTGTTCATCCACGGCTGGACGGCGAACCGTCACCGCTGGGACCACCAGCTCGCCCACTTCTCCGACAAGCGCCGGGTGATCCGGCTCGATCTGCGGGGGCACGGCGAGAGCACCGGCGCCGGGGTGCGCACCATCGCGGAACTCGCCGACGACGTCCTCGCGCTCCTCGACCACCTGGAGGTGGAGCGGTTCGTCCTCGTCGGCCACTCCATGGGCGGCATGATCTCCCAGACCATCACCCTCGCCCACCCCGACCGCGTGGAGCGCCTGGTGCTGGTCAACTCCATCAGCCGGATGACCTACAGCCGCGGCCGGGGCCTGCTCATGGCCGCCTCGACCAGGGTGCCGTTCAAGCTGTTCGTCGCCGCCAACATCCAGCGCGCCTTCGCCCCCGGCTACCCGCGCGAGGAGATCCGCGAGTACATCCGCGCCTCCTCGGCGACCCCGCGCGAGGTCGTCATGACCCTGTACGGCGCCATGCGCGCCTTCGACGTCCTGGACCGGCTCGGCGAGATCCGCGTCCCGACCCTCCTCGTCCACGGCTACCATGACATCCAGCTGCCCGTCTCCCAGATGCTGCGCATGGCGAAGGCCTACCCGGACGCCGAGGTGCGCATCCTGGACGCCGGCCACGAGCTCCCCGTCGAGAAGCCGGCCGAACTGACCGCCACGCTGGACCGCTTCCTCACCGGCGCCCGCGTCTGACCCCGCGCCCAGGGCCCTTCTGATGGATCTCCGCGGCGTCGCGCCGCCCGCACCCCGGGCGGCGAGGCCCGCCATACGTACGGCCGGCCGGGCTCAGACCGCCCGACTTTCAACCGCGACGTCCCCCGGCCCAGCAGACCGCCGAGCGACCGCGGCCACCGCAGTACGGCACCGATCACGGCCCTCGTCCTCGACAGCCGTCCGATGTCCTCGGCGAGGGACAGCGCCGCCCCCGTCCACGCGAAGCCGAAGGACCACACCGACAGCCACTCGCACAGGTAGAGGGGCGTGACCGGCCAGTCCTCGCCGACCCCGGTGGCGGCCGCCGCGCCGGCGAGCGCCATGAAGACGAGGATCAGCACCCCGGCCACCAGATAGGGCCGCCGGACGTACGACCGGTCCTTGATGCCGGGCGCCCAGTACATCAGCAGGCAGAACCCGGCCATCGAGGTCAACAGCCCGACGGCGAACACCAGATGGAACACCGAGACCGTCAGCTGCCCGGAGTCCGCCCCGGAACCGGGTGCCGTCGGGAAGAGGGCGACACCGAGCGCGCAGCACCCGGCGACCGTCCCCATCACATCGTTCATCCGGTTGAAGCGGTAGATGATCAGGAAGGTCCCGAGGGCGCAGAGGCTGCCGACGAAGACGTCCCGGGTACTCGTGTGGTACGCGCCGCTCATCGAACCGGGCCATACGTCGTCCCCGGTACGGCCGTCGAGGAGCGCGGCGATCGCGTTGCCGAGCGGCAGCGCCAGGGGCAGCAGGACACCGATGATCCCGACACCCAGGCGCAGCCGCATGACCGTGCGCGCGTCCTGATCCCGCTGTGCTGTCGCCACCCTGTCCCGCAGGGGCACGGTGACGGTTCCGTCCGTGCTCACCGAGCACCTCCTCACCGAAACGCGCCAGGCGAAGGTGTGCCCGCGACGCCCGCCACCGGACGATGACCGGAAGTCGTCGAACGTAAACCCGAACACGGCCGGTGAGTGAGGCTCC
>NZ_JAMGBG010000050.1 GCF_023516595.1 Streptomyces neyagawaensis
TCCACAAGGTGCGCGGACAGCAACTCCTCGCCTGGGTCGACAACAAGCGGCTCATCGCCTGGGACATCACGCCCGGGGCCAACGAGTTCCACAACGCCCTGGTGCTCGTCACCATCGGCAGCGACAAGACGCTCCCGCTCAGCGGCGCCCGCAAGGGCAGTGACGGCGCCGCCGGACGCTGGAACCCCGTCTTCGCCACCCGCTGACGACCGGGGGCCGCGCCGCCTTCGCCGACTGCCGGGACGTGCGTCGGCCCCCACCGACCGCGGGGGCGTGCGTCCTCAGACGGCGACCAGAGCTTCGTACGCCTCCAGCAGCCCGTCGGCCACCTCTCGGTCGGCGGGCCGCAGCGGTGCCCGGACCGGGCCCGCCGGCAGGCCGAGCCGCCCGAGGAGGGCCTTCGCCGTGACGGTGCCGGGCAGACCCGAGGCCATCATCGCCTCCGTGAGCGGGATCGCCGCCCGCTGCAACCGTGCCGCCTCCGCGGTGTCGCCCGCGTCGAACGCGTCGACGACCGACCGGAAATGACGGGGCACCGCGTTGGCGACGGTGCCGATGTAGCCCGCGCCGCCGAGCGCGTACAGCGCCAGGACGTACTCGTCGCAGCCCGTGTAGTACGCCAGGTCTGTCTCCCCCAGCACCTTCTGGGTGCCGAGGAGGTCGTACGCGCAGTCCTTCACCGCCACGATCCGGGGGTGGGCCGCGAGCCGGATCATGGTCGCCGGTTCGATGCGGGTGCCGGTGCGGCCGGGGATGTCGTACAGGGCGAGTGGGAGGCCGCAGCGGTCGGCCAGTTCACGGAAGTGCGCCTCGACGGCGTCCTGCGGGGGCCTGCTGTAGTACGGGGTGACCGCCAACAGGCCGTCCGCACCCGCCTTCTCGGCGGCCAGGGCCAGTTCCACCGTGTGCCGGGTGTCGTACGTGCCGACGCCCGCCACGATCGTGGCCCGGCCCCCGACCGCCGCCCGGACCGCACGGATCAGCTCCGCCTTCTCCGCGTCCGTCGTCGTCGGCGCCTCGCCCGTCGTGCCGGACAGGACCAGCCCCTCGCAGCCCTCCGCCACCAGCCGGTCGGCGAGCCGCTGCGCCCCGTCGAGGTCGAGCGCCCCGTTCGCGGTGAACGGGGTGATCATCGCGCAGAGGGCGCGGCCGAAGGGGGCGGGGCGGTGCGTGGTGGTGGTCATGGGCGTAGTCTCGGCGCGCGGCAATGTGAAGCTCCACTTAATTCTTCTACGATGTATTGGTGAGCTTTGCTACGAGGAAGGGTGGGCGGTCGCCCTGCGGGTGCCGAGGCACTGGTGCCTACCCGCCCCCTCATGGGCCACCATGGCGAGAACGGTCAGCACGCACGGCGGATCCACGGCAGTCGGGAGGCGTCATGAGGCTCGGCAAGGCACTGGCCACGGGGGTGGCCGAGGAACGGCCCCAGTCGTACAAAACTGTCGAGGCGACGGACCGCGCAGCAGGGCGACGGCGCCCCGCCGACGAGGCCCGCCGGACGAGCCCGGCCGCGGCCCCGGCCCCGGAGACGTCGGTCGCCGATGTGCCGGTCGCGGAGGCCCCGGTCGCCGAGGTGTCGGCCGTCCGATGAGGCTGCGGCTCCCCGAGGAACACCCGACGGAGCCGCCGACCGGATACAAGATCGCCCACCCGGTGCTGTCCCAGGACGGCACCCGGGCAGGGTTCACCGGTGTGTCGCTGGGCGGCGCGCTGCCCTACGGGGTCCTCGACGAGGCCCGCTGCGTCTACGGGCGCAGACATCGGGCGCCGGCCCGCCGCTGCGACTGCGGCTTCCACTGCGTCCACGACCGTACGGCGGCCGAGGCGCTGCTGTGCACCGCCGAGCACCGGGCCGCCCTGCTGCTGGAGGTCTCCGTCCTCGGCGCCTACATCCGCTTCGAGCGCGGATTCCGTTACGCGCGGCAGCGCGTCCGAACCGCCACCGTCGGCCCCTGCGTGTGCGGCGCCGTGTCCGTGGCGCTGGCCGACGCGGGCTGGGGGCGGCCGGGCTGGCGCGCGCTGGCCCCGTCCTGCGCGGGGTGCCTGCGCGGGCGTACGCCGGTGCCGTCCGAGACCTTCGCCCGGCTCGCGGGGGAGGGGCTGAAGGTGACGGTGACCGCCGGGGCCGGGATCAGGACCGGGGTGGGGGCCGGTGCCGGTGGTGTTGACGGTGCCGGTGGCGGTGAGGGGCAGGTCGGGGGTGAGGAGTCCGGCGGCCTCGGTGAACCCGGGGTTCCCGAACTGGTTGCCGAGGCGGCGCTCCTCCAGGCCCGCCTCGACTGGTTCCAGACCCAGCTCGCCCGTCTGGGGGAGCGGGGGCCGGGAGGGACGGAGACGGGCCGGGTATAGGCGCGGGCGGGCGGGAGCTCGCGGGCCGGAGGGCGTCGGGCTGCGCGGGACCGGGGGCGG
The DNA here is from genome assembly GCF_023516595.1 of Streptomyces neyagawaensis. GTDB lineage: Bacteria > Actinomycetota > Actinomycetes > Streptomycetales > Streptomycetaceae > Streptomyces > Streptomyces neyagawaensis. Next base: position 2,410 of record NZ_JAMGBG010000050.1, read on the forward strand.
GCGAGTGGCTGGCCGCGCGGGACCGGGGAGGGGCGAGTGACTGGCCGCGCGGGACCGGGGGCTCGGCCAGGGGCCGACTGCGCGGGTCCGGAGGTCGGGCGAGCGGCGGGGCAGGGCCCGCGCGGCCTCGGCTTGGCCGTTTCGGCGGCCTCACAATGTCGTGGAGGTCGGCTGCCTAGCGTCCGTCGGTCCGGGTACTCGGGGTCTCCCGAGATGTGAGGAGGCGGAACTGTGACCGGGACCCTCGAAACCAGGCCGGACCGAGCCGCGCGTTCCGGGGCGCGCGCGCAGGATCACCACTCCGTGGGGGAGCTGGTGGGACAGGCCACCGAACAGCTCTCCCTGCTCGTGCGCCAGGAGATGGCCCTCGCGAAGGAGGAGCTGGCCGAGAAGGGGCGGCGCGCGGGGCGCGGCGGAGGGCTGCTGGGAGCGGCCGGAGCCGTCGCCTACGTCGGGTTCATGACGATGGCCGGTGCCGCCGTCGCGGCGTTCTCCCTGGTCGTGGACGTGTGGGCCGCCGCGCTCATCGTGATGGGCGTGCTGTTCGTGATCGCGGCCGTACTGGCCGCCGTCGGACGCGCCCAGCTCAGGCGGGCGACCCCGGCCAAGCCGGAACAGGCGCTCGACAGCGTCAAGGCGGACGTCGACGAGATCAAGGGAAGGGCACGGCGATGATGATGGCCATGGGTGCGTCCGGTGGTGCGAAGGGGCGGGTGGAAGCCAAGGAGAGCATCGGGGCGAAGGGCCCCGACGAACTCCGCCGACAGATCGAGCTGACCCGGTCCCGACTCGGCGACACGGTTGAGGAACTCGCCGCCAAGGCCGATGTGAAGGCGCGCGCCCGCGCGCGCATGGACTCCGTACGGGAGCGGGTGCCCCGGGAAGCGGTCATTGTGGGCGGGGCGGGCGTGGCCGTCGTGGCCACGGGCGTCTTCGTGTGGCGGCACTACTCCCACTAGCTCGGACTGCGTCTCGGCCAGGGGGCCAGCCTGGTCTGCCGAGAGGCCGGCCCGGTCTCCGGTGGACCGGGAGGCGCGGACGCGCGAGCAGGGATGCGCCCGGTTCGCGCTCTCGGGTTGCCTGTGATCGCGGGAGGGTGAGGGTGCGCTGCTTCGCGTGCGCGCCTTCGAGCTCGCGTGCGCGGGGCGCCTTCGGCTGGTGGCCCCCGGTTGCTCCCCCGGCCGACCGCGGCCCCACCCGTCTGGCCGCGGCACCCCCGGCTGCCCCCGGCCGAAGGCGGCCGGCCACGCCCCGGCCCGCCGCGTCGCCCTCAGTTGATCGGCTCGACGTCCTGCGATGTCGTCGTCCGGGCCCTCGCCTCCCGCAGGGCCCGTAGCCGCGGTGGCCAGGCGCGGGTGTCGCGGGGCTCGACGTACGGCTCCTCCGAGGGCGGACGGCCCTGGACGATGCCGCGTTCGCGGGACAGCTCGGCGTCGAACTCCAGGCCGAGGAGGATCGCCATGTTGGTGAGCCAGAGCCAGACCAGGAAGACGACGGCGCCGGCCAGGGTGCCGTACGTCTTGTTGTACGAGCCGAAGTTGGCCGCGTAGACGGCGAACCCGGCCGACACGACGAGCCAGATCAGGGTGGCGACGACCCCGCCGGGGCTGACCCAGCGCAGGCCCCGGCCGCGGACGTTGGGCGCCGCCCAGTACAGCAGCGCGATCATCAGGGTCACCAGCACCAGCAGCACAGGCCACTTGGCGACGCCCCACACCGCGATGGCGGCGTCGCCGAGCCCGACCATCGTGCCCGCCCGCTCGGCCAGCGGCCCCGTGAACACCACGATCACCGCGCTCACGGCGATCATCAGCATCAGCACCAGGGTCAGCGCGATCCGCAGCGGCGTCAGCTTCCACACCGGGCGCCCCTCCGGCAGGTCGTACACCGCGTTGGAGGCGCGGATGAACGCGGCCACGTAACCGGACGACGACCACACCGCCGTCAGCAGGCCGACGACGGCCAGCAGCCCGCCGGTGCCCCCGCCGCTGTCGCTCAGCTGTACGACGGCGTCCCGCAGCACGTCCCGCGCGGGGCCCGGCGCCAAGTCGCCGATGTTGTCCAGGAGTCCGTCGATGGTGCGCCGCCCCGCGACACCGAGCAGCGACACGGTGAGCAGCAGCGCGGGGAACAGCGACAGCACGCCGTAGTACGTCAACGCCGCCGCCCGGTCCGCGAGATCGTCGTCCAGGACCTCCTTGGCGGTGCGCCGCACCACCGCCCACCAGGAACTCCTCGGCAGCCGGATGGGGCTGCCCGCCACTTCGGGCCTGTCTCCGGCCCCGGCTTGGGCGCCGGTGCCCGTGCCAGTGGGGCCGGGGCCAGTGCCGGTTCCGGCACCTTCCCCCGTTCCCGCCCCCGTGTTCGCCTGCGCGGCGTCGGACCGCTTCTCGTCCATGACCAGGCGGGTCTCCCGAATTCGGGCCTCGAATCGCGGAGTTGACCTGAATCCTGGTTGAGGTTGAAGGGTGGGGGTGCCCGTCCATTTAGCACCGACCCCGGAGAGCGTCATGACCCGTCGTACCGATGTCCATCCCGTCCTCGACCGCCCCGGCGTCGGGGCGCCCTTCTTCAGCACCTGGCGGGTCGGCACGCCTCAGCGGCAACGCCAGGTCGTCGAAGCCGTGGCCGACACCTGGCTGGGGCGGCCCTGGCCCGCCGAAGGGCTGCTGGGCTACTTCCTCTACCTCGGCGAGGACGGCTCCACCCTGCTGCACTACTCGCAGTGGGCCGACGAGCAGGCCTACGAGGCCTTCGTGCGGACCCGTCGGCAGGAGCGCAACGACGCGATCGACACCGCCGTCCCGGACATCGAGCGGGTCCGGCTCGGGCGCTACCGCCACTACCGCAGCCTCACCGGCAGCGATCACGACAGGCGGGTGCCGGGGTGCGTGGCCATCGTCGACGTCGAGTTCGACGGCCCGGACCCGGACCGGCAGCGGGCCTGGGTGGACGCCGTGGAGGAGGCGCTGGCCACCGAGCCGAACCAGCACCCCGGCGGTATCGCCGCCCACTTCCATCTCGGCACCGACGGGACCCGCGTCCTGAACTACGCCGAATGGGAGAGCGCCCAGGCCCACATCGACGCGCTCACCGCGGCCGGTGACGGCGTCGGCTCACTCACCGAACTGTGGCACCGCGTCCAGACCTGGCCGGGGCTGAAGGGCAGCACGGTCAGCCGGTACCAGTATGCCCTCGGTCTCGTTCCCGACTGAGGCGACGGGGGACCGGGGTCTGAGGAACATCGGTGTCAGATCGTGCGCTAAGAGCTCCGAACAGAAGGGGCGTCGCGAGCCGGGCTCCCCTTTTGTTCGGAGCTCTAAGCCTCCTTCGCCGCTGGTGGGCAGCTGACGGGCCGCCGGCGGCGGGACGGGGCTGAAGTCGTCCCCCGGATAACACCCGACGTTCTCCGGCGGCTACGTGAAGCGGCCCTGTTGTCTGCGCCAAGGGGGAAGTGGTGTCCACCGTCGTACAGCTGCCAGCCGGGAAGGCGTTGACCGTCCGGACGGCGGCGGATGTGTTCCTCGACTCGCTTGGCAACCCGAACACGGTCCGGAACTACGGGATCGGGGTCGGCAAGACCGCCGAGCGGATCGGCGAGGGCCGGCCGCTGGCGTCGGTCGCGGACGACGAGATCGGCGAAGCACTCGAACTGCTCTGGGGCACCGCGGCGGTCAACACCTGGAACTCCCGCCGGGCCGGAGTGCTGTCCTGGCTCAGTTGGTGCCGCGAGCGCGGCTACGAGGGTCCTGCGGTGCCAGCCTGGGCGAAGCGGCTGGCGGTGCCGGACTCCGAGACCCCGGCACGCTCGAAGGTGGCCATCGACCGGCTGATCGCCCGGCGCGAGGTGCACCTGAGAGAGAAGACGCTGTGGTGGATGCTGTACGAGACGTCCGGGCGGGCGGAGGAGATCCTCGGTGTGAACATGGAGGACCTGGACCTGGCCGGGCGCCGATGCCCGGTGAAAGCCAAGGGCGCCCGTACCAAGGCCCGCCGACGGGGTCAGGTCCGCGAGGACTACGTGCTGGAGACCGTGTACTGGGACGCGGGCACCGCCCGGCTCCTGCCCCGGCTCCTGAAGGGCCGCATCCGCGGGCCTGTGTTCGTCACACACCGCCGCCCGGGGCCGGGGAAGGTCGTCAGCCCGCGCGACGTCTGCCCGGACACCGGGTTCGCCCGGCTGTCGTACGGGCAGGCCAGGGCCCTGCTGGACGAGCACACCGCCGTACGCGGGCCAGGCACCGGCTGGGACCTGCACGAGTACCGCCACTCCTCCCTGACCCACCTCGGCGAGCAGGGCGCGTCGCTGCTGATGCTGATGGCGAAGTCCCGGCACAAGAAGCCGGAGAACGTCCGCCGCTGCTTCAAGCCCTCCCCGGAGGCAATCGCCGAGCTCACCAGCCTGCTCGCCCGGGGCAGCACGAGGCGGTGACCGACGCATTGTGTCCGTGGCGAGCACGGATCGCGGCGCTGACGTGAAGGGCGCGGATCACCCTGCGTGCCTCCACACGCGCCCGGGAACACTACGGCGGCGTCCCGAACGGGCCAGGTCGGAGAGCTAGCGGCAGCAAAGCGTGGTCGGCTGGCTACAGCAACCACGTCGAAGGTCCGTGCTCCCTCGCGGTCCGGGCCCCTGGTCGGAGCGCGCCCAATGGGGGCCTCCCGCATCGAGAAGGAGAGCCCCTGATGGCTTGGCAGAACTCCCGGGCGACGGGGCCGATCACCCGTGTCCAACGAGCGCGTCCGGAGCGGTGGCTGGCCGTGGCCGGCCTGGCGGCGGGCGCTGTGGTGGCGTTGCCTGTCCCGCTCGCCCACGCGGCCACCTTGCCGGTGACCTGCTCGGTCCCGGCGCTCGTGGCGGCGATCAACACGGCCAACAGCCAGCCGGGCGCCGACACGCTCAGCCTGGCGGGCGGGTGCACCTACACCCTGACGGCCGCCGACAACGCCGCCAACGGCCTGCCGGTCATCAGCAGCAACATCACGATCAGCGGCAACGGTGCGACGATCACACGCGCCGCGTCCGCCCCGGCCTTCCGCATCCTGTTCGTCGCCGGTACGGGCACCTTGACGCTCAACAACGCCACCATCAGCGGCGGCCGGGCGGAGAGCGACTGCCAAAACTTCCAGGGGATCTCGTGCGGCGGCGGTATCGCCAGCCTCGGCACCCTGACGGTGAACAACAGCCGGGTGCGCGACAACACCGCCACGTCCGATGTCTTCGCCCAGGGCGGCGGCATCGACAGCGCCGGCACCGGCACCCTGAACAACGTCGAACTCAGCGGCAACACCGCCAGCTACACCGGTGCCGACCCGAGCGCCGCCGCAGGCGGTGGCGTAGCCAACGACGGGCCGCTGACCGTGAACAACAGCCGACTGCACCACAACACCGTCACCGTCACCGATGACACCGACAGCGTCGCGTTCGGCGCCGCCCTCGTCGGCTTCGCCCAGACCACGGTCAGGAACAGCACCATCAGCGACAACCAAACCACCGCGAAGGGCGGTATCGCGCGGGGCACTCTCGCGGACGCCTCCACCATGACCGTGAGCGCGACCATCGTCCGCAACAACACCGTCAGCGCTCCCGGCGGCCTCGCGGCTGGCGCCGGAGCCGCGACCAACTTCCCGATGACCATGACCAGCAGCGTCATCACCGGCAACACCGCCTCTGCCCCGGACGGCGGTACCGCGCTGTCTGGCGGCATCCACATCGCCGCCTCCGGCACACTCACCCTCGGCAGCACCACCGTGCGCGGCAACACCGCCAGCGCCACCGGCGGCGGCACCGCCCAGGGCGGCGGGATCGGCAACGCCGGCGGCACCCTGACAGCCAACCAGGTGAACATCGGCAACAACACTGCTACTGCTCCCGGCGGCACCGCCCAGGGCGGCGGCCTCTACAACGCCGGCACGACGAATCTGAACCAGAGTGCCGTCACCACCAACCGCGCCGGCGACGGCGGAGGCATCTTCGAAGCCGCAGGCACGGTCACCCTGAACAACACCGCGGTCAGGGCGAACACCCCGAACAACTGCGCCCCGCCGAACGCCGTCCCCGGCTGCAGCGGCTGAGCAATCCCGTCGTACTGGGCTCGCACCTTGGGGCAGAGCCCAGTACGGCGCTCTGCGCCGTCACTCCACCTCGGTGGAGCCCAGATCGCGCAGGGGGCGCAGGCCGCCGGGCAGTTCGGGAAGCTGAAAGGAGTACCGGCCGAGCATGTTGACGTGGTGGCGGACGAACGGGGAAAGGCGGGCGACGTCCTCGTCGCGGACGTCGAAGCCGTCGGCACGCATCTGGGTGACGGCTGCGTCCATGTAGCGGGTGTTGAACAGCACGAGCGCGTTGAGGACCAGGCCGAGCGCGCCGATCTGGTCCTCCATGCCGTCCTGGTAGCGCTGGTAGAGCTGTCCGGCGCGGCCGTGGAAGATCTTCTGGGCGAGTGCGTGGCGGCCTTCCTGGAGGTTGGCCCGCACCTTGATCTGCCTTCGGTAGCCGGGCTCGTCGGCCAGGCGCAGGATGTGCAGGGTCTTCGCGATCCGCCCCTAGTGGGCGATGGCGTCGCCCAGCGGGGTGGGCCGGCCGTCGCGCGACAGCATCCGGATCACGTCGTAGGCGCGGACGGCGCCACGTCCAGGTTCCCCATCCCGCGGCCGGCGATCTCCTCGGCGCGCTGAAGCGCCCACTTCATCTGCGGCCCGGACACTCGCACCGGACCGCGCCGCAGCCGGTCCAGCTCCGAGACCCGCTCGCCGGGCGGCACCGTCAGCAGCGAGTCCAGCACCGCCCGCTGCCCGGTGTTCAGCAGCCCGAACAGCGTGTCCCACAGCCGCTGGTTCGCCGCCTCCCGCACCGTGCCCACCAACCGAGCCAAACGGCTCACCCCCGGCAGCAACACCCGCTCCTCGCGCAGCCAGCCCGCCGCCGAGTCGAACAACGCCTTCGGCCCGTCCCCAGTCGTCCGCGCCCGCGCGTCCAGCCAGACCACCAGCTCCTCGCGGACCTCGGCGAAGTCCCGGCAGCCCCCGGACTCCTGGATCTCCCCGGCATGCGTCCGGGCAGTACCGTCCCGCTCGCCATACAGCTTCAGACACGAGGCGTCCGCGATCTCCAACTGCTCGGCCAGGTACTCGGCCACCTCCGCCGGCACCTGCCGCGGGTCCGGCATGAACCGGCCCAGGAACCGCACGCTCGTCAGCTGGACCGCGAACCCGAGCCGGTTGTGGGGCCGGCGCTTGGCCTGCACCACCGACCGCCACAACAGCTCTCCGAAGATCGACAACAACGACCCACGAAGGCTCCGACGCTCAATCACCCCAGGTCAAAGGCACAATTAGCCCAGGGACGGCTTAGCGCACGATCTGACACGGATGTTCCTCAACTCCCGGACCGGGGGCGGGGGACGGGCGAGGGACGAGGGGCGCGGAGCACGGAGGCGGGACGCGGCTCGCCGAACATCGAAACCGTCTGGACAAAAAAAGTTTTCGGTGGGACGGTGGAGTCATGTGGGACGTCACCGTGATCGAGGACCCGGAGGCCGCCGCCGTGTCGCTGGACCCCGTACGGGCCCGGCTGCTGGCGGAGCTGGCGGCCGGCCCGGCGAGCGCCGCGATGCTGGCCGGAAAGGTCGGGCTGCCCCGCCAGAAGGTGAACTACCACCTCAAGGCGCTGGAGCAGCACGGCCTGGTCGAACTGGCGGAGGAGCGCCGCAAGGGCAACGTCACCGAGCGGCTGATGCGGGCGACCGCCGCGTCGTATGTGATCTCGCCGCTCGCGCTCGCCGCCGTGCAACCGGACCCGGACCGCTTCCGGGACCAGCTCTCGGCGCGCTGGCTGCTCGCGCTCGGCGCCCGGCTCGTCCGTGACGTCGGGTCGCTGATCACCGGCGCGACCAGGGCACGCCAACGGCTCGCGACCTACGCGCTCGACGGCGAGGTCACCTTCGCCTCGGCCGCCGACCGCGCCGCGTTCGTTCGGGAGCTGACGGCCGGGGTGAGCGCCCTCATCCGCAAGTACGACGCCCCCGACGCCGAGGGCGGCCGGGCCCACCGCATCATCGTCGCTGTCCATCCCACGATCACGCGTCCGGCAGGGACGGCGGACGAGGGCGCGGCCACCGTCGAGCCCGGCGCCGAGGCCACGGCCACGGCCACGGCCGCACGCATAGCGAAAGCCGACCGTTCGGCGGAAGGCCCAGCTCGCCCCTCGGCCGAAATCCCGACCGAACCCGCCGCGCACCCCCCGACCGGATCCCCGACCGGATCCCCGACCGGATCCCCGACCGGATCGTTGGCCGGATCCACGACCGAATTGCCGGCCGGTAACCCCGCCGGATCCACGACCGAATTGCCGGCCGGTAACCCCGCCCCCGAATCCCCATCGCACCCGTAGTACTCAGGAGCCACCATGTCCAAGGAATTCGAGATCGCCCGCGAGTTCGAGGTCGATGCCACGCCCGAGCAGGTGTGGGACGCCGTCACCAGCGGTACCGGTGGCTGGCTGTGGCCGATGGAGGCGCCCGAGCCGCGGGTCGGCGGCAAGGGGCCCTTCGGTTCCGAGGTCACCGCCTGGGAGCCGCCGCACCGTTACACCAACCGGGTGGAGGACGTCGAGGGCATCTCCGAGCAGACCCTCAACCAGCTCGACTACACGATCGAGCCCCGTGACGAGGGCCGCCGCGCCTGGGTGCGGTACGTGCACAGCGGGATCTTCGTCGACGACTGGGACAACCAGTACGACGCCGCCGGCCGGCACACCGACTTCTATCTGCACACCCTGCGCCAGTACCTGACGCGCTTCGCGGGCCGCCCGGTCACCGCCTTCGCCACCTTCGAGGGGCCCGAGGCGTCCTCGGCCCCCGACGCGTTCACCGCCGTCGCGCGGGCGCTCGGCCTCGCCGACGACACCGCCGAGGGCGCGCGCGTCCGGGCGGAGGGGCCCGAGGGGAAGCCCCTGGACGCGGTGGTCGACTACCGCAACCCCTACTTCATCGGGCTGCGCACCGACGATGCCCTCATCCGCTTCTTCGGCCGCGGCCACTGGGGCCACCCCGTCGGCGTCAGCGTCCACGACTTCGCGTCGGGTGCCGACGCCGCGGCCGACGAGGCGGCATGGAAGGGCTGGCTGAACGGCGTGTTCAGCCAGCCCTGAAAGACCCGGAACCCTCAGCGGGTCACGGGTGAACCCTCAGCAGGTCACGGGCGGAACCGCAGCACCGACGGGTCGTGGTCGCTGATCTGGTCGTGGAACTCCGCGTTGATGTGCACGCTGTCGTACGTGAACTCGCACGAGCGGCGGATCGACGGGCTGACCAGGATCTGGTCGAGGACCTGCGCGTTGCCCTGGTAGACGTACGAATAACGCTCGTTCTTCGGCAGCGACTTGACCGACGACCACAGCGCGCCGCCGTCCTCCAGCAGCTTCGCGGTGTCGGAGAACTCGAAGTCGTTGATGTCGCCGAGGGCGATCACGTTCGCGTTCTTCTGCTTCGCCAGGATGTCCTTGACGAACGTGTTCACGGCGGTCGCCTGGAGGTGGCGCTGCGTCTCCGAGCTGCGCTTCGGCGGCTGGAACTGCGAGTGCAACGACTGGTCCCCGCCCTTGGACGAGAAGTGGTTCGCGATGACGAACACGGACTCGCCACGGAAGGAGAACTCGCCGACGAGCGGCTTGCGGCTGTTGGACCAGGCGGCGTTCGCCGGGTCGATACGACCGGGCGAGAGGGTCAGCCGGGCCTTGCCGTACGCCTTCGTCACACCGACCGCGGTGGTGGCGTCGCCGCCCGCGCGGTCGGTGAAGGACACCCGCTCCGGGTTGAACAGGAACACCTGACGGATGTTGCCGCCGGGCTCGCCGCCGTCCGCGAGGTCGACCGGGTCGATGGAGCGCCAGTCGTATGCCGGGCCGCCGGCCGCCACGATGGCGTCGATCAGCTTCTTCACCGTCTGGTCGGCGGCGACCGTACCGTCCTTCGTCGCGCCGTTGTTGTCCTGGATCTCCTCCAGGGCCACGATGTCGGGCGACTTCAGGTTGTTCACGATCGCGGCCGCGTGGGCGTCGAACGTCGTGTCGGAGGGGTCGAGGTTCTCGACGTTGTACGTCGCCACCGCGAGCTCGCCGCGCGCCTGCTTACGGGTCGTCTCGCGCTCCAGGCCGCCCTGCTTCAGGGTGCCGAGCTTGCTCGCGACCAGCGTGTAACCGCCGAACTGGCTGTAGTCCAGGGGGCCCTCGGTGGTGCCCGTCAGGACGTCACCGACGTTCGCCTTCGGGAAGTCGGCGGCCGCGCCGAGCGACTGGATCTGGAGCCGGCCGGTGTTCTGCGAGGTGTAGGAGCCGTAGACCGTGCCGCCCCGGCGGCTGGCGTTCTCCCGCGGCTTCACCGTGACCCACAGCTCGGTGAACGCGTCGGTCGCGGTGACCACACGGGCGTCGGCGACCTGGACGTTCATGCCCTCCAGGGACTCGTAGTAGTCCAGGGCGTAGGTGGCGGGGTCGAGGGTGAGCCCGTTGACCGAGCCGTTCGCGGCGGCGTCGCCGGCCGGGGCGTACGCCTTCGGCACGGACGCGGCGTCGACGACGGTCGCGGCCGGGACGGCGTTGCCACTGGAGACCACGGTGACGGTGGGACGGGAGAGCTGGGTGACCGACTGGTTTCCGGACGAAGTGCCGCCCGGCACGAACTCGCCGACCGTGCCCGACACGGTGACCGCGTCGCCCACGGAAACCTTCGGCGTGGAGCTCGTGAAGACGAAGATGCCCTCACTCGTGGCCGGGCTGTCGTCCGCCCGGGTGTCCTGCATCCAGAAGCCGCGTGACGAACCGTAGGTCCGTACGCCGGTGACGATGCCCTCGACACCGGTGACCTGCTGGCCGACGAGCGGCGAGGTGCGCGTGGTGCCCTGGATGTCGTGGATGCGTATGGAGTCAGCCGCGGCGGGCGAGGTCAGGGCCACGGCGGAGACGGTGGAGCAGATGGCGGCGACGGTCAGCGCGCCGATGCGCGCGGTTCTCTTGCTCGGCAAGGGGATCCCTCCGGGGACGTACGTGGGCGCCGGGACGAGAGTGGACGGGGGGTGGCCAGATACCGGTGGGGCGGTGTGACGCGCGTAGAACGCCGGAACGCCCGAGAGGGGCGTCCAGGGAGGCCGGGGGTCGACCCCCGTAGCTACCCGTGAGTTTCTACGCGCGTCAATCTCCAGCCTGGTCAGGCCACTTGTCAAGGTTTCGGCCATGTCCGACTCCTGGCAGGTACATGAACCGGGTGGCATGGGTGGAAATCCGTCTAGGCTGAGCGGTTGCCGAGGTGGTGCGCGGACCGGCCCCGCCTCGCGATCGATGATGCTTGTTCCGCACACCGCTCGCCGTCGTTCGTCCCCGAGGAGAACCCCGCCGATGTCAGACAGCTCGCCACTGCCGCCGGTGCGGCTCCGCTCCGAGGCGGAACTGGCGCGGGACGCGCTCGCCACCCCGCTCCTCTCGCGCGCCGCGCGACTCGCCCGCTGGGCCGGGCCGGAGACGCGGGTGGGCGCCGGGGGCGAACTCGTCGAGGAGCAACTGCCCGCCGCGGCCGAGGCGCTCGGGCTCACCGGCGAGGGCGCCACCACCGCGGGCACCACCAGGACCGCGGACGGTGGCACCACCCCCGAGGACGCGGCGGCCCTGGCGAGCGAGGCGTGGCGGGTGGCCGTGGACACCGGGCTCGTCGAGATCGTGGACCCCGACGAGGAGGAGGGGAGCGCGGTCACCACCGGCGAGGCGCTCGCGCTCCTCACCTCCGGCGGGCCCCGCGATGTCCTCGGCGTGTGGCTCGCCGCGCTGGAGGCCGCGCTGGCCGACGCGAGCGTGCCCGAACTCGACGGCCTCGTCGACGCCATGGAGTCCGGCGGCGAGATCGACTTCTCCGAGCTGGACTGGGACCCCGACGCCGAGGCGGAGTTCCTCGACGGGGTGCTCGGCAACCTCTACCTCCTCACCGTCAGCGAGGACGGACCCGGCGACGGGCCGGTGCCGCTGCCCGCCCTCGCCGCGTCGATGATCGTGCCGGACGACATGGGGGAGCCCACCAACGACGTCCTGGAGCAGGTGTCGGACGCGATGATGCGGCTCGACGACCAGTTCCGGGTGCTGGAGCCGGTCGGGCTGGTGGAGTACCAGCCCGTGGACGAGGGCCTCATGACGGACGCGGAGGAGAACGCCGCCGCCGGGGACACCGGGACCGCCGAGGGCGCCGGGAGCGGTCCGGTCGTCGACGACACCGATGTCACCCGGTACGGCATGGTGCGGCTCACCCCGCTCGGGCTGTACGGGATGCGGGCGCGCCTCCAGGAGGCGGGCCTCGTGGCCCCCGCGGTCGGGGACCTCGCCGACAAGGGCGCCGACGTGCTGCTCGACGGCACCGCCGAGTATCCGCCGGGGGCGGCCCTCGCCGAGACCGAGCAGTGGCTGGCCCGGCATGAACCGCTGGCCGCCGCACGCGAGTTGCTCGCCGCCGCACGGGGGGCCGACCAGGGGGCGCCGCTCCGGCGGCTGCGCTGCCAGCAGGCGCTGTCCCTGGTGGGCGCCGCCGCGGAGCCCGCGCTGCGGGAGGTGCTCGACGACGCGGAACTGGGCGGGCTCGCCCGGGTGTGGCTCACCGAGCGGGGGGCCGAGGAGGTGCCGGCGCCGTCCGAGGAGATGGTGTTCTGGCTGACCATCGACACGGTGGCCGCGCAGCTGGCGGCCGAGGGGAACTCGGCGGAGCTGCGGGGGCTGGTGGAGGGGCTCGCGCAGCAGCACCGGGGGTTCTTCGACGCGGCGTGGCGGGTGGGGCATCCGGCCACGGCGGATGTGCTGGAGGCGATGGGGCGGATCCATCCGGACAAGCGGGTGGCGAAGGAGGCCAGGAAGGCGGCGTTCAAGGCGCGGTCGCAGAAGGGGGAATGACGGCTGCCGGGCGCCTTGGGGGTCGGGGGGCGCGGGGTTCGTTGGCGGGTGCGGGTGCGGGTGCGGGTGCGGGTGAGTGGGGGCTGATCGCGCAGTTCCCCGCGCCCCTGGAGGGTCTGGTCTGCGGCCCGCCCTCCGCGAACGGCCGCCCACACCCACCCGCACTCGCCCGACAACCCCGGTCCCCCGAGTTCTCCCGTGGTGTTCAACCCGCGTTCAGGCGGGGGCGGGACAGTGCGGCGCGAAGCTTGGGTCCGCCACCCTTCACGGTCCTCCCACCGCACGCAGGAGACAGCATGTCGCTCACCCGCAGGGACTTCGCCAGTCGATCCGCGGTCACCGGCGCCGGTGTCGCGCTGGCCGGCACCGTGGGCGCCCTCGCCACCGCGCCGAACGCGCTCGCGGCGTCGGACGCCGCCGCGGACGACACGGACGGCGCCGACCTCGACGGCTCGGACGGCGCGGGGGCGCACCGGCACGGCGGGGTCGGTTACGGGCCGCTCGTCCCCGACCCCGAGGGGATCCTCGCGCTGCCGGCCGGGTTCACCTACACGATCCTCACCTACAGCGGGCGCACCAGACTGGAGTCCGGTGAGTTCACCCCGGGCAAGCACGACGGCACCGCCGCGTTCCCCGGCCCCCGGGGCACCACCCTCCTCGTCAACAACCACGAACTGAAGGGCCCCCGCGCCAACTGGCCGCATCCGGTGCCCCTCACCGAGGGGCTCGTCTACGACCCGGCCGCGTCCGGCGGCTGCACGGTCGTGGAGGTCCGCCCCGACGGCCGGGTCGCCGAGTGGGTCGGCATCGCGGGCACCTCCACCAACTGCGCGGGCGGCAGCACCCCGTGGGGCACCTGGCTCACCTGCGAGGAGAACTCCGACCGGGCCGGTGTCAACGGCATGACCAAGGACCACGGCTACGTCTTCGAGGTCGACCCCTGCGACCGGCGCGCCAACCGCGACCCGAAGCCCCTGAAGTTCTTCGGCCGGTACGACCACGAGGCCGTCGTCATCGACCCCAAGCGCGGCCACGCCTACCTCACCGAGGACGCCTCCGGCCCCAACGGCCTCTTCTACCGCTGGACCCCGCCGAAGGGCTTCACCTACGGCCCCCGCAGATTCCGGACCCTCGCCGACGACGCCGGTGTCCTCCAAGCACCCAAGTGCTATGACTCCGGCGGCCGTTTCGTCGACGACCTCTCCCGCGCCACCAGGATCGGCACCGTCTACGGCGTCGACTGGGTCGACGTCCCCGACCGGGACGCGCGGACCGTCGCCGTGCGCAAGCAGTTCGACGAGATCACCCGCGCCCGCAAGCTCGAAGGCATGTGGTGGGGCGACGGCGGCGCCTACATCGTCTCCTCCTACGCCCGCGCGGAGAGCCCCGGCGCCGCGCACGACGGCCAGGTCTGGTTCTACGACCCCAAGCGCCGCACCCTCACCCTGAAGGTCCTGCTCGGCGTCAATCCGGACCCGTCCGCCGACGGCGCCCTCGACGGCCCCGACAACATCACCGTCTCCCCCTACGGCGGCATCGTCCTCGCCGAGGACGGCGAAGGCGTCCAGCACCTGTTCGGCGCCACCGACAGTGGCCGCACCTATCCGATCGCCCGCAACGACCTGAACATCGGCACCGAGGAGGAGCCGGAGTACAGCGAGTTCGCCGGCGTCACCTTCTCGCCCGACGGAAAGACCCTGTACGCCAACATCCAGACGCCGGGCATCCTGCTCGCCATCACCGGCCCCTGGAAGCGGCAGAAGCGGTAATTAATTCGCTCGCCCCTCCCGCGACCGTCCTCCTAGAGTGATGCACGTCCAGGTGCGAAGGCAGGACCTACTTCCACTGATAATGGGGCGGTCGCGGGTTCGAGTCCCGTCGCCGGCACCAACACGCCGGTGTAGCTCAGATGGCAGAGCACCTACGTCGGTTCCGCCGAATTCGATCTCTGGACACCCAAAACTTCATGCACCTCCCGGTGCGCCGGCTGCGGCTCCTTCTTCTGTAAAAAGAATCCACGCCGCCGCCACCTTGATCTCGGGAGGCGCGGCACAAGGTGGGTGCCCGGTGCGCAGGCAGCGGATACTTCGGGAACTGGTGGGGAATTTCCTCGTGCGGGTTCGAATCCCGCCATCGGCCCCGGCCGATGTGGCGGAATGGCAGACGCGCCTGTTTATAGGGCCGCCGCCGACCTCGACCTCGGGCACCTTCCTTCTGTCGCGCCTCCCTCCGAAAAAAGTCACGCACAACGTGCGGAGGAATTCGGGGGAATTCACCATGGCGCGGTTCAACAGCAAGAGCACCCGGGCGCGGCCCACGTCGCGCGTCACCTCGACGGGACGCGTGCTCCGCACCCACCAGGGCGGTCGCGGCCAGGAGCGCGACGAGCGGTCGGAGCTGTTCCTGCTCTCGATCGCCAACTTCGTCGCGCAGAAGACGTCCTACGAGTCCGCCGAGGACCGGGACGACCGGTTCGCCGCGCTCGTCCGCCGTCTCGCCGTCACCGACCCGGAGTGGACGGCCGGCCTGCTCGGCTGGCTGCGCGGCGAGGGCAACCTCCGTACGGCCTCCCTCGTGGGCGCCGCCGAGTACGTGAAGGCACGGCTCGACGCGGGCGTCACCCACGGCCCGACCAACCGCCAGGTCATCGACTCGGTGCTCCGGCGCCCGGACGAGCCCGGCGAGCTGCTCGCGTACTGGACCTCCCGTTACGGCCGCGCCCTCCCCAAGCCCGTGAAGCGGGGCGTCGCCGACGCCGTACGACGGCTCTACCACCCCAAGTCGCTGCTGAAGTACGACACCGCGTCCAAGGGCTACCGCTTCGGCGACATCCTCAACCTGGTGCACGCGGCGCCCGACCCGGCCAAGCCGTGGCAGGGCGACCTGTTCCAGTACGCCCTCGACCGGCGGCACCACCCGGACACGGCGGTCGTGCCCAAGTCGCTGCCCGTGCTCGGGGCCCACCGTGACCTCATGGCCCTGCGGCCCGCCAAGCGCCGCAAGGTCGTGACCGGCGCGGGCGGCGCCCAGCGGCTCGCGGACGCGGGCATCACCTGGGAGGCACTGGCGGGCTGGCTCCAGGGTCCGATGGACAAGGCGGCCTGGGAGGCCGTCATCCCGTCCATGGGCGCCATGGCGCTCGTGCGGAACCTGCGTAACTTCGACGAGGCGGGCGTCTCCGACGAGGTCGCGGCCCGGGTCGCCGCGAGGATCAGTGACCCGGCCGAGGTCGCGCGGTCCCGGCAGTTCCCGTTCCGCTACCTCGCCGCGTACCGGCACGCCCCGTCGCTGCGCTGGGCGTACCCGCTGGAGCAGGCGCTCGGTCACTCGCTGGCCAACGTGCCCGCGCTGCCCGGCCGCACCCTGGTGCTGGTCGACCGCTCGGGCTCGATGTTCCACTCGCGGCTGACCGACCGCTCGTCCCTCACCTACGCGGACGCGGCGGCGATCTTCGGTGCGGCGCTCGCGCTGCGGGCGTCGGACGCGGACCTCGTCGAGTTCGGCACCACGAGCCGGCCGGTGTCGTACCGCAAGGGCGAGTCGGTGCTGAAGATCCTGGAGCGCTTCGGCGACCTCGGCGGCACCAACACCACCGAGGCGGTGCGCACGCACTACCGCAAGCACGACCGGGTGCTGATCGTCACCGACGAGCAGGCCACCTACAGCCACTACGGCGACCCGACCGCCCAGGTCCCGGCCCATGTGCCGGTGTACACCTGGAACCTCGCCGGTCACCGGGCGGGCCACGGCCCCTCCGGCACGGCGAACCGCCACACCTTCGGCGGCCTCTCCGACGCGGCGTTCCGGATGGTTCCGCTGCTGGAGGCGGCACGGGACGCCGACTGGCCGTGGAGCCGATGACGACGGGGGAGACAACGGGGGAGAGGGCGTGAGGACGCCCTGAGTGTGGCCCGTGTTCCAGCAAGGACACGGGCCACACTCTTGTCCGCGTCCGGGACTGACATCTAACATTTCAGTTCATGGAGGCCATACGACCGGTGAGCCGCACCCTGCTGAGGGACCGCGCCTACCTCGCCATCCGGGACGCCATCGTGGCCGGGGAGATCGAACCCGGTGCGGTGGTGCGGGACGCCGAGTTCGCGGAGCTGCTGGGCCTGTCCCGCGCGCCGGTGCGGGAGGCGTTCTCGCGGCTCGTGGACGAGGGCCTGCTGGAGAGCAAACCGCAGAGCTACACACGGGTGACGCCGGTCGTGGCCGCCGATGTGCGGGACGCCGCCGCCGTGGTCGGCGCGATGCACGAGCTGGCCACGCGGGTCGCCGTACCCCGGCTGTTCGCGGCGGACGTGGAGACGATGCGCTCCGCCAACGAACGGTTCGCGGCGGCCGTCCACGCGGGCGACGTCGACGCCGCCCTGGACGCCGACGACGAACTCCACGACGTCCTCGTCCGGGTGAGCGGCAACCGCGCGGCCGCCGCCACCATCGCCCGCTACACCCCGCTCATCCGCCGACTGGAGCGACACCGTTTCGGCGAGGGCGGCAACTGCCGCTCGGCCGGACTGCACGACCGGCTGATCGACGCCTGCGCCGCCGGTGACACGGACGAGGCGGTCACCGTCACCGCGGAGATCTGGCGCGGCCTGGCGGCCCTCGCCGACGAACCGGACAGCTCCGAGGCCCCGCCCGCCACCGAATCCGAAGGCGGGCTTCCCGCCGATGCCGCCGTCGACGACGCAGAGCCCGCCGCCGGCGTGGACCACTGACCCCGGGAGGACCCGTGTCCCTTGCTTCCTTCGAGCGCTACCCGCTCCTCTTCGGGCCCTCGCCGGTGCACCGGCTGGAACGCCTGACCGCCCATCTCGACGGCGCCTCCCTGTGGGCCAAGCGGGAGGACTGCAACTCCGGTATCGCCTACGGCGGCAACAAGACCCGCAAGCTGGAGTACCTCGTCGCCGACGCGCTCGCCCAGGGCTGCGACACCCTGGTCTCCATCGGCGGGGTGCAGTCCAACCACACCCGCCAGGTCGCCGCCGTCGCCGCCCGCGCCGGACTCAAGTGCGTCCTCGTGCAGGAGAGCTGGGTGGAGTGGCCCGACGCCGTGTACGACAAGGTCGGCAACATCCTGATCAGCCGGCTCGCCGGCGCCGACGTACGGCTCGTCCAGGCCGGGTTCGGCATCGGGTTCAAGGAGAGCTGGGAGCGGGCCCTCAGGGAGGTCGAGGAGTCGGGCGGCAAGCCGTACGCCATCCCGGCCGGCGCCTCCGACCACCGCCTCGGCGGCCTCGGCTTCGCCTCCTGGGCGTACGAGGTCGCCGAGCAGGAGCGGGAGCTGGGAGTCTTCTTCGACACCGTCATCGTCTGCTCGGTCACCGGCTCCACCCAGGCCGGCATGGTCGCCGGGTTCGCAGCCCTGGAGGAGGCCGGCGGACGGCCCCGCCGGGTCCTCGGCATCGACGCCTCCGCCAAGCCCGACAGCACCCGGGCCCAGATCGCGCGCATCGCCCACAACACCGGACAACTCATCGGCGTCAAGCGCGAGTTGACCGAGGCGGACGTGGAGCTGGACGAGCGGTACCACGGGGGGATCTACGGCGTCCCCGACGACGCCACCCTCGTCGCCATGCAGCTCGCGGCGCGCACCGAGGGCATGATCACCGACCCCGTCTACGAGGGGAAGTCGATGGCCGGGATGATCGACCTCGTCGAACGCGGCGAGATCGCGAAGGACTCGACCGTCCTCTACGCCCACCTCGGCGGCCAGCCCGCGCTGAACGCGTACAGCGGCGTCATCCAGTGACGATCTGACGAGATGACATGGTGACGAGATGCTGTGGTGATGAGATGCCGTGGTGATGAGATGACGGTGTGACGAGACGGCGACGTGACGAGACGAGGGGCGGGTCCGGTCGGCCCGGATCCGCCCCTTCCCGTTCTCGTTCGCGGCCTCGTCGCCGGTGGGTCAGAGCGCCTGGGCCGCCGGCTTCACCATGCCCCGGACCGTGCGGGACTTCACGAAGTCGCCCATGGCCGTCATCTCCCACTCGCCGGTGAACTGGCGGATCAGCTTGGCCATCATCACGCCGGTCTGGGCCTCGGCGTTGGTGAGGTCGAAGCGGACGAGCTCCTCGCCGGTGGCGGCGTCCAGGAGACGGCAGTAGGCCTTGGCGACCTCGGTGAACTTCTGGCCGGAGAAGGAGTTCACCGTGAAGACCAGGCCGGTGACCTCCTGGGGGAGCCGGCCGAGGTCGACCACGATCACCTCGTCGTCGCCACCGCCCTCACCCGTGAGGTTGTCGCCGGAGTGCTTGATCGCTCCGTTCACGATCGAGAGCTTGCCGAAGTAGCAGCTGTCGATGTGGTTGCGCTGCGGGCCGTACGCGATCACCGAGGCGTCCAGGTCGATGTCCTTGCCCCGGTACGCGGGCTCCCAGCCGAGGCCCATCTTGACCTGGGACAGCAGGGGGCGGCCGCCCTTGACCAGGGACACCGTCTGGTTCTTCTGGAGGCTGACCCGGCCCTTGTCCAGGTTGATCTTCCCGGCGCCGGGCGCGGGGGGAGCCGGCGGGGCGGGCGGTGCCGGGGGCGCGGCCGGAGCCATGGCGGGCGGTGCCGGCGGCGGGGTCACGGGGGTGTGCGGCATGGGGGTGGGGGGAGCGACGGGCTGGGCGGGGGCCGTGGGCTGGGCCGGGGCGGGCTCCTCCACCGTGACGCCGAAGTCCGTCGCGATGCCGGCCAGGCCGTTGGCGTACCCCTGGCCGACGGCGCGGGCCTTCCAGGCGCCGTTGCGCAGGTAGATCTCCACGATCACCAGGGCGGTCTCCGTGCCGAGCTGCGGCGGGGTGAAGGTGGCGATCACCGAGCCGGTCGCCGCGTCGCGGATCGTCGCCGTCGGTTCGATGCCCTGGAAGGTCTGGCCGGCCGCGTCCGGGCTGGCCGTGACGACGATCTTCTCGATGCCCGGCGGGAGGGCCGCCGTGTCGACCGTGATCGAGTCGGGGGTCGCGCCGCCGCCCGAGCGGTACGTCACTCCCGGGCCGCTCGGCTGGTTGTAGAAGATGAAGTCGTCGTCCGAGCGCACCTTGCCGTCGGCGGTGAGCAGCAGGCCCGATACGTCGAGCCGCACGGGGGCGGAGACGTCCACCGCGACTCGGGGAACGGGCAGCGGGATGTTCGAGCCGGGGGTCATAGCTGTCATGCGTGGTGAACGAATCAAGCCGCTTTACCGTTCCCTTACCCAGCGGGCCGGGCGGCCGTTCGGGTCACCGGCGGTTGCGGGGGTGTTCCCGGGCGGTGCGCTCGTTGCCCCGCCGGTAGTTCCCGGTCCAGCGGGCCATGACCAGCTGCGGGTCGCCCGCCGCGACCTCGGCGAGGAAGCGGTCGGCGCGCGGGCCGCGCAGCGTGGTGGCCGCCCGGCCGTGATGCTCGATGGTCACCGTGCGGTCGGCGTGCTCGGTGTAGGTGAATCCCTGGGGGCGTGGCATGTCCAGGATGGTAGGGGCGAAGGGGATCGCGCCCCCAGCGAATATCGCTCACTGCCAGAAGCGCGCCAGCGCCCCCTCCTTGTACGGCGCCGGCGAGACGCTCAGCTCGCCGGAGAACGGACGGTCCAGGCTCATCGTGAGCAGCAGGCTCAACCCGATCAGCAGGGCGATGAGCGTCACGAACGTCAGATGGGCCTTGAAGCTCTTGATGCCGTACAGCAGGGACATCGGGACCATCACCAGCGCCCCGCCGTAGACCAGGAGCTTCAGCAGGGTCGGCAGCGACGACTGGGCGAGGGTCAGCCGTGCGCGGCGCTCCGCGACCACCCCGTCGAGGTGGGCCACGGCCTGGGCGTAGTACGTCTTCTCGGACTCGGTGACCGGCTCGTAGGACTGCAGGGCCCGGTACACGGCGCGGATGGCCGGCTCGGTGGCCTCGGAGGAGGGTTCGCCGGCCCGCATCCGGGGCCACTGGTCGTCCACCACGGCCCGGACGTACAGGCCGACGGCCGCGGTCACCTCCTCGCGGACCGGTTCCGGGAAGGCGTCCGCGTCGCGCACGATCTCGGCGCAGTGGGTGGCCTCGGAGGCGACCACGGTCTCCGCGACCCCGATGCCCTCCCACTCCGCGACCACCACGAACGCCAGGAAGATGCCGTAGATCGCGCCGTACATCCCGAGCAGCACGCCCACCATGTCGTTCTGCGTGCCGTCGAGGAGCCGGGGGATCCGGCGGCGGACCACCAGGCTGCCCAGGGCCGCGAAGGCGATGACGCTCCCGGCCATGAGCACCGTCAGGGCGAGCGCGCCGAAGCTGTTGAGCAGCCAGAGTTCCATGGCCGCCAGTCTTGACGGGCGTCCCTGTGCAGGCGGGGCATCGGGTGGTCGATCAGCCGAACGGGTGAGGTGGGGCCCGCGTCGTGCTACGGCACCACGACGATCTTCCGGCCCACGCCCGACGCGAACTGGTCCAGGGCCTCGGGGTACCGGTCCAGGGGCATCCGGTCGCTGATGAAGACGTCCGGGTCGAGCACCCCGTTCGCGAAGAGTTCCGCCGCGCGTTCGAAGCTGTGGAGGACCGCCATCGAGCCGGTGATGGTGATCTCCTGGTTGTAGATCCGGTACGGGTCGATCGTGACCCGGGTCGCGTAGTCGGCCACGCCGAACTGGAGGAAGGTGCCCGCCTTCGCGACCCGGTCCAGGCCGTCCTGGATCGCGGCGGCGTTGCCGGTGGCGTCCACCACCAGGTCCCAGCCGCGCGGCCGCTCCAGCTCGTCGGGGTTCGCGGCCGCCCCCGAGACCCCCAGGCGGCGCGCCGTCTCCAGCCGCGCGGGGTTCACGTCCACGACGTCCACGCTCGCAGCCCCGGTCCGCTTGGCCAGCTCCAGCATCATCAGGCCCATGGTCCCCGAGCCGTAGATCAGCACATGGGCGCCGAGGCGCGACCTGAGCACGTCGTAGCCGCGTACAGCGCACGACAGCGGCTCCACCAGCGCGGCGTCCTGGGTGCGCACATGGTCCGGCAGCTTCACGCAGTTCGCCACGGGCGCCACCGCGTACTCCGCGGCGCCGCCCGCCGTGGTGACGCCGATCGCGGCCCACCGTTCGCAGAGGTTGTTGTGGCCGGTACGGCAGTAGCGGCACTCGTGGCAGTACAGGGACGGATCCACCGCCACCCGGTCGCCGGCGGCCAGTTCGGTGACACGGCTGCCCACGGCCACGACCTCGCCCGCGAACTCGTGGCCCGGCACGATCGGCAGCTTCGGGGCGAACTCGCCCTGGAGGATGTGCAGATCGGTGCCGCACAGGCCGCACGCGGCGACCCGGACGACGACGTCACGGGGGCCCGGTGCCGGGTCCGGGACCTCGGTGACGACGGCCTTGCCCACGGACTCGATGACGGCGGCCTTCATTTGACGGCTCCCAAGGACAGGCCCTGGACCAGTTTGTCCTGGGCGGCGAACCCCGCGGCGAGCACCGGCAGGGAGATGACGAGCGACGCGGCGCACACCTTCGCCAGGAACAGGCCCTGGCTGGTGATGAAGCCGGTCAGGAACACGGGCGCGGTCTCGGCCACGACGCCCGTCAGCACCCGCGCGAACAGCAGCTCGTTCCAGCTGAAGATGAAGCAGATCAGGGCGGTCGCGGCGATGCCGGGGGCGGCTATCGGCGCCACCACCCGGGCCAGCACCGTGGGGAGTCGGGCACCGTCCAGTTGCGCGGCCTCGATCACCGCGACCGGCACCTCCGCGAGGAAGGACTGCATCATCCACACGGCGATCGGCAGGTTCATGGAGGTGTACAGGACGACCAGCAGCCAGATGTTGTCGAGGAGGCCCGCGTTCTTCGCGAAGAGGTAGATCGGGAGCAGGCCCGCCACCACCGGCAGCATCTTGGTGGAGAGGAAGAAGAACAGGACGTCCGTCCACTTGCGCACCGGGCGGATCGACAGGGCGTACGCCGCCGGGAAGGCCAGCAGCAGGACGAGCAGGGTCGAGGCGAGGGACGCCACCGTGGAGTTGATCAGCGCGGGCCAGGGGCTCGCCCCGCCGTCCACGCCGAAGAACTCGCGGTAGCCGTCCAGGGTCAGCGCCGCCGCGAAGGACGGCGGGTTGGTCGCCGCGTCCGACTCCGAGTGGAAGGACGTCAGCGCCATCCAGGCGATGGGCAGGAAGAACACGATCCCGGCGAACCAGGCCAGCAGACCGGGAGCCTTGCGTCGCAGCACATTCATGAGCGCCCCGCCTCCTCGCGGAACAGCGACGAGACCACGCGCAGGGCGAACGTCGCGATGATGATCGAGCCGATGACGACCAGGACGCCGGCCGCCGAGGCGAGGCCGTTCTCATGGGCCTGGTAGAAGGTCTGGTAGACGGTGTACGGGAGGTTCGCCGTGCCCAGGCCGCCGGAGGTGATCGTGAAGACGGCGTCGAAGTTCTGGACGATGTAGATGGAGCCCAGCAGGGCGCCCAGTTCGAGGTAGCGGCGCAGGTGTGGCAGCGTCAGATGACGGAAGATCTGCCAGTCGCTCGCGCCGTCGACGCGGGCCGCCTCGATCTGCTGGTGGTCCCGGGACTGCAGACCCGCCAGCAGGATCAGCATCATGAACGGCGTCCACTGCCACACCAGGGACGCCTCCACCGCGAGCAGCGGCGTCTCGGAGATCCAGTCGGGCTGCGGGCCGCCCACGTAGTGCAACAGGCCGTTGAACAGGCCGTACTCCGGGTTGTAGAGGACGTGCTTCCACAGCAGGGCCGCCGCCACCGGGACCACCAGGAACGGGGCGATGAGCAGGGTGCGGACCAGGCCCCGGCCGCGGAACCTCCGGTCCAGCAGCAGCGCCAGCAGCAGCCCCAGGACCAGGCTGGCCAGGACCACGGCGACCGTCAGCAGAACCGTCGTCCACACGGAGCGGCGCAGGTCGGGGTCGGTGAGGACCTCGCCGTAGTTGGCGAGGCCGGCGAAGCTCCGGGCGTCGGGGTAGAGGGAGTTCCAGTCGAAGAAGGAGATCACCAGGGTCGCCACGAACGGCAGCTGGGTCACGGTGATCATGAAGACGAGGGCGGGCAGGAGTGGGGCGCGGGTCGCCCAGGCCCGCAGCCGGGCGTGCGGCCTGTCCTCGGTGGTGCGTACGGGTGTCGCCGCCCTCGGCGCGGTCGTGGTCGCGGTCATCGTCCCTCGTACTCCTCGGAGATCTGCTCGGCGAGCGCCTGTGCCTTCCTCAGGGCCGACTCCACGGACTGGCGTCCGGCGATGGCCGCGCTGATCTCCAGGGAGACCTTGGTACCGAGGTCGGTGAACTCGGGGATGCCGACGAACTGGATGCCGGGCGCGGGCCGCGGCTGCACCCCCGGATCGGTGGGCCGGGCGCCCTCGATGGCCTCGCGGGTCATCTCCTGGAAGGCGGCGGCCTCCGCGCGGTAGTCGGGGTTCGCGTACGTCGACTCCCGTTTCCCGGCGGGCACGTTGGACCAGCCGATCTCGTCGCCGACGAGTTCCTCGTACTCCTTGCCGGACGCCCAGGAGACGAACTTCCACGCCTTGTCGGGGTTGCGGGAGGCCTTCTGGATGCCCCAGGCCCAGGTGTAGAGCCAGCCGGAGGACTCGGTCCGCTCGACCGGCGCCGGTACGTAGCCGATGTCCCCCTTCACGGGGGAGTCGTCCGCCTCCAGGGAACCGGCGGCGGAGGTGGCGTCGTACCACATGGCGACCTTGCCCTGGGTCATGTTGTTCAGGCACTCCGCGAAGCCGGACTGGGCGGCGCCGGACTCGCCGTGCTCGCGGACGAGGTCGACGTAGAACCGGGTGGCCCGCTCGAACTCGGGGGAGTCCAGGCGTGCCTTCCAGTCCTTGTCGAACCAGGTGCCGCCGAAGGTGTTCACGACCGTGGTCAGGGGGGCCATGACCTCGCCCCAGCCGGGCAGGCCGCGCAGACAGATGCCCTTCATACCGGGTTCGGCGCCGTCCGCCTTCGCGGCGAGGTCGGCGACCTGCCGCCAGGTGGGGCGCTCCGGCATGGTGAGCCCCCGCTCGGCGAACACGTCCTTGCGGTACATCAGGAACGACGACTCGCCGTAGAAGGGCTGCCCGTAGAGCTTTCCGTCGTCGCCCGTCAGGGACTGGCGCATCGGCTTGAGGATGTCCTCCTGGTCGAACGCGCGGTCCTTGGCGACGTACCGGTCCATCTCCTCCAGCCAGCCGTTCCTGGCGTAGATCGGTATCTCGTAGTTGCTGAGGGTCGCCACGTCGTACTGGCCGGCCTGGTTGGCGAAGTCCTGGCTGATCTTGTCGCGGACGTCGTTCTCCGGCAGGACGGTGAAGTTCACCTCGATGCCGGTCCGTTTCGTGAAGTGCGCGGCCGTGAGCTTCCGCAGCTCCTGCATCTGCGGGTTGTTGACCATCAGCACGTTGATCGCGTCGCCGCCGGATCCCGCCCCGCCCGCTCCGGTCCAGCAACCGGAGAGAAGCGGGGCGAGCAGCGTCCCTGCGGCGACCGCGGCGAGTGCTGCGCGCGGCCTCCGTCGGCTCGGGGTTCGCATGTGATCGCTCCTGGACGTAGGGGAGAGACGGAGGGGCATATCGGTAGATAAGGGATGGATGGAGGCAGGGGAGGGCCGGGGAATCGGTCGGGGGGAGGTCAGACGCGGATGACCTGGGGGCCCAGCAGGGCGTAGCGGTGGGCCTCCGCCGTGGGCAGGGAGGTGCTCGTGACGATCGCGTCCAGGTCGCCCACCTCGGCGAACCGGCAGAAGCTGACCGCGCCGAACTTGGTGTGGACGCCCGTGAAGACGGTGCGCCGGGAGGCGCGCACGGCCTGGGCCTTGACCTCGCTGACGGCCGGGTCGGGGGTGGTGAGCCCGTGGTCGCGGGTGATGCCGTTGGCGCCGATGAACGCCAGGTCGATGACGAAGCCGGCCAGCATCTTCGTCGTCCAGTGGTCGACGGTGGCGAGGGTGCCGGGCCGCACCCGGCCGCCGAGCAGCAGCACGGTCGTGTTGCCGGCCTCGGCGAGCGCGCCCGCGGTGGCGAGGGAGGCGGTGACCACGGTCAGCGGCCGGTCGCGGGGGAGGGCCTCGGCGATGAGCTGCGGGGTGAAGCCCTCGTCGACGAAGACCGTCTCCGCGTCCCCCAGCAACTCGGCCGCCGCGGCGGCGATCCGGCGCTTCTCGGGGACGTGGCTGGTGGCGCGGAAGGCGAGGGTGGTCTCGAAACCGGCGCTCTCCACGGGGTAGGCACCGCCGTGGGTGCGGCGGACCAGGCCGTGGTCCTCCAGGGCGCGGAGGTCCCTTCGTACGGTTTCCTTGGCGACGCCGAGGCGGGCGGCGAGGGTGTTGACGTCGACGGCGCCTGCGGTGCGGGCGGCGCGGACGATTTCCCGCTGGCGTTCTTCCGCGGTACTGGTCATTCGGTCACCCGCCTTCCTGTCGTGCGGTGCCCGTTCGGGCCGTCTGCAGGAAGTTGTACAGCGGGTGGGGGGCGGTGACCAGGTCTGTTGCGGGAGGGATCCTGTCCGTGTGTGCCCGTTCGGGCGGGGCGCGCCCACTGGCCCGGGATGTGCGGTCGTATGGCGGCCGCGGGTCTGTCGTGGCTGGTCGCGCAGTTCCCCGCGCCCCTGAGGGTGGCGCTTCGCGCCTCCCCCCGGAGCCGCTGTCCGGGCCCGGATGCGGGTGCGGGCGGGCCCGTTCCGTGCCCGCCCGCCGCTGTCGGGGGTGTCAGTGCGGCCAGATCGGCGGGTCCGTCACGAAGTGGCCGCCCAGGTAGGCGTGTGCCTTGTTGCCCTCCTGGAGTTCGCCCTGCTCGGCGATGAGCTTCTCGGCGTACGGCTCGGAGTCGTCCCGTGGTTCGTAGCCCAGCGCGCGGGCGGTGGCGAGGTCCCACCACAGGCGGGTGTTGGTGGAGGAGCCGTAGACCACGGTGTGGCCGACGTCCTCGGCGGTCAGGGACGCGTGGAAGAGGCGGGCGCCGTCGGCCGGGCTCATCCACACCGAGAGCATGCGTACGCTGGTCGGCTCGCGGAAGCAGGAGCCGATCCGCACGGACACCGTCTCCAGGCCGTACTTGTCCCAGTAGAGCTGGGCGAGGTCCTCGCCGAAGGACTTGGAGAGGCCGTAGAAGGTGTCGGGGCGGCGCGGGGTGTCGATGGGGATCAGCGCGCCCGGATCGAGGGGCGCGTCGCCGCGCGGGCGGGGCGTGAAGCCGACGGCGTGGTTGGAGGAGGCGAAGACGATGCGCGGGACGCCCTCCTGGCGGGCGGCCTCGTACAGGTTGTAGGTGCCCTCGATGTTGGCCCTGAGGATCTTCTCGAAGGGGGCTTCCAGGGAGATGCCCGCGAGGTGGATGATCGCGTCGACGCCCCGTACGGCCTCTCGCAGGGCCTCCTTGTCGGCGAGGTCCGCGGCGATCGCGTCCGGCTCGCCCTCGACGGGGAGCAGATCGAGCAGGCGCAGCTCGTAGCCGTACGCCGGGAGGAGCTCCCGCATCAGGGTGCCGAGACCACCGGCGGCGCCGGTGAGCAGAACGGTGCGGGGAGCGGGCATCCTCGGATCTCCTTGCCTCGCCATTCGTGCATATGGGCGTCCGGCATTCACATTCGTGGACACGCTAGGGAGTGCCGGTCCGGTGCGTCAAGTGTGCCGTCGGCGTGTGCCGGACGGGTGAATCGGCTGGTGCGGCGCGTGTTGGCGACCTTGACCGGTCCGACGGGGGCGCCCTAGCGTGACATGGTTCAGAAATGTAGACACTGATCAGTGGCATGGACTTGGGAGAGCCCGTGACGTCAGCCTCGCTCGCCGCTCGACTCCGTGTCCCCACCGGGCCGCTGTTCTTCCCCGTCACGGCGTACGGCCCGGACGGCCGGATCGACCTCGACGCCTGTCGCGCGCATGTGCGCCGGGGCGTCGAGGCAGGGGCCGCCGCCGTCTTCGCCTGCTGCGGGACCGGGGAGTTCCACGCGCTCACCCCCGAGGAGTTCCAGGAGTGCGTCCGGGCGGCGGTGACCGAGACCGCCGGGCGGGTGCCCGTCGTCGCCGGCACCGGCTACGGGACCGCGCTCGCCGAGCGCTACGCGCGGCTCGCCGCCGACGCCGGTGCCGACGGGCTGCTCGCCCTGCCGCCCTACCTCGTCGTCGCCGCCCAGGAGGGACTCCTGCGGCACTACCGCCGGCTGGCCGCCGCGACCCCGCTCCCCCTGATCGTCTACCAGCGCGACAACGCCGTCCTCACCCCCGCCACGGTCGTCGAACTGGCCCGCACCGAAGGCGTCGTCGGCCTCAAGGACGGCGTCGGCGACCTCGACCTGATGCAGCGCATCGTGAGCACCGTGCGCGGCGAGGCACCGGGCGACTTCCTCTACTTCAACGGCCTCCCGACCGCCGAACTGACCCAGCCCGCCTACCGCGGTGTCGGCGTCACCCTGTACTCGTCGGCCGTCTTCTGCTTCGCCCCGGAGATCGCCCTGGTGTTCCACCGGGCGCTCGACGCGGGCGACGACCCGACCGTGCGACGGCTCCTCGACGGTTTCTACCGCCCCTTCGTCGACCTGCGGTCCAAAGGACGCGGCTATGCCGTGTCACTGGTGAAGGCCGGGGTACGGCTACGGGGGCTGGATGTGGGAGAGGTGCGGCCGCCGCTGCACGAGCCGACCGAGGAACACGTCAAACAGCTGGGCCGGTTGATCGAGCGCGGATACGCGCTGCTGGAGGAGTGCCAGGAGGGCAAGTGAAGGCGTCTACGTTCGTCTACCCGTGGGACGTCAACGGGGATCCGGCTGCCGCGGAGCGCATCGCGGAACTCGGTGTGCGGCAGGTGACGCTCGCCTCCGCCTACCACTCCACCCGCGCCCTCACCCCCCGCCACCCCCGGCACCGGGTCGTCACCGCCGAGCACGCGGCCGTGCTGTACCCGCCGGACGAGCGCTGGCGGGGGCGGACCCTGAAGCCGTACCCGGCGGGGGAGTGGGCGCCCGGCGACGCGTTCGGGGAGGCAGCCGGGGCCCTGGACGCCGCCGGTCTGGAGGTGCACACCTGGGTGGTCCTCGCCCACAACTCCCGGCTCGGCGCGGAACACCCGTCGACCTCCGTGGTCAACGCCTACGGCGACCGCTACCCGTGGGCGCCGTGCATCGCCCAGCCGGGCACCCGTGAGTACCTCGTCGACCTGGCCGCGGAGGCCGCGGTACGGCCGGGCGCGCGCGGCACCGAACTGGAGTCCCTCGGCTGGTACGGCTTCCAGCACCTGAACGCCCACGACAAGACGGGCGGGGTCGCGCTCGGGGACGCCGGGCAGTACCTGATGGCGCTCTGCTTCTGCCCGACCTGCCGGGACGGGTACGCCGACGCCGGGCTGGACCCGGACGCGCTGGCGGCGGCCGTCCGGGACGCGCTGGAACCGCTGTGGCGGGGCGAGCCGGTCGACGAGGGGTGGCCGGCGGTCGAGAAGCTCCTCGGCGCGGAGTGGGCGGCCGGGACCCGGGTGTGGCGCGACGCCGTCGCCCGCTCCCTCCAGGAGGCCGCCGTGGCGGCGGTACGGGCCGCCGCGCCCGAGGGGTTCCAGGTGTTGCTGCACGCGGACCCCGTGACGTACCACTGCGGGGCGAACGCCGGGGTCGACCCCGCGCACATCCTGGGCGTGGCCGACGGGGTCGTCGTGCCGTGCGCGGGCGGGCCGGGGCTGCTTCCCGCGTTCGCCGAGGCGGGCGTGGAGGGGGCGGTGCTGGCCGCGAACTTCGGCGTCGTGTCCGGGATGGGCGGCAGCCCCGGAACCCTGGGCGCGGATGCCCGGCGGGCGGCCGAACTCGGGGCGACGGAGATCCGGCTCTACCACGCGGGCCTGGCGTCGGACCAGGACCTGACGGCGGTGAGGGAGGGGCTGACTGCGGTGCCGGGCGCCTGGTAGCTCGGGGGCCGCTGTTGTTCGGCGGGTGCGGGTGATTCGTGTTTCTCGCGCAGTTCCCCGCGCCCCTGAAAAGCGACCGGGGCTGCGCCCCGTGCTTTTCAGGGGGAGGGCGGGCCGAAGGCCCGTCCCTCCAGGGGCGCGGGGAACTGCGCGATCAGCCACGAACCACCCGCACCCGCCGACGCACCCCCACCTCCCCCTCGAATCGGCGATGAGTTCTCCCCACCGAGTCGGTCTACCGAGAAAGGCACTCACCCCCGACCGACCCCAAGGAGCCCCGGATGACCGTCGAAGACAGCGGCCCCCTCCTCACGCCCCTCGATCTCACCGCGCAGACCCGCGTCGTGGCCCGTCTCGTCCTCGCCGTGGGCGACGAGCGGCTCTCCGGCGCGACCCCCTGCCCCGCCTACGCCGTGCGGCACCTCCTCGGGCATCTGCTCGGCCTCTCCGTCGCCTTCCGGGACGCGGCCCGCAAGGACCTGGGGCCCACGACAGACACCGACCCCGGCGCCTCCCTCCCCGACATCGGCCCCGACTGGCGCGAGGCCCTGCCCCGGACGCTCGGCGAACTCGCGGAGGCCTGGCACGACCCGGCCGCCTGGACGGGTGACACCCGGGCGGGCGGCGTGCCGCTGCCGGGGTCCGTCGCCGGTGCCGTCGCCGTGAACGAACTCGTCGTGCACGGCTGGGACCTCGCCCGCGCCACCGGACAGGAGTACGAGCCGGACCCGGACGCCCTGGCCGCCTCCCACGACTTCCTCGCCGCGTCGGTCGGCGACCCGAGCCGGGACAGCATTTTCGGCCCCGTCGTGGCCGTCCCGGACGACGCGCCCCTCCTCGACCGCGCCATCGGCCTGAGCGGACGCGACCCGAACTGGAAGGGGTAGGCGCTCCCCAGACAGAACACGCGAAATCCGGCGCGGGCCCCCGCCCGCGTCCGTACGCTCCCCCACATGCCCCTGAGTCTCACCGTCCTCGGCACCGCCTCTCCGCATCCCCGACCTGGCCGGCCCGCCTCCGGGTATCTGCTGCGGGGCGGGGGCGCGGAGATATGGGTGGACGCCGGGTTCGGTACCTTCGCCGAGTTGCAGCGGCACACGGACCCCACGAGGCTCACGGCGATCTGGCTGTCCCATCTGCACGCCGACCACTGCGCCGATCTGCTCGCCGCCGCGTACGGCTTCGCGTACGGCGGCCTCACCCTGCCCGCCCCGATCCCCGTCTACGCGCCCGACGGCTGCGCGCAGCGGGTCGCGGGCTTCTTCGGCCGGCCGGACACCGCCTTCCTGAACAGCGTGTTCGAGTTCCGCCCGCTGTACGACGGGCACACCGCCCGGCACTGGAACCTCACCCTCACCGCGCGTGCCGTCGTCCACGACGCGGAGGCGTACGGGCTGCGCGCCGAGTGCCAGGGGCGGGTGTTCGCGTACTCCGGGGACAGCGGGCCGTGTGCCGCGCTCACTCACCTCGCGGGCAGCGCCGACCTCTTCCTGTGCGAGGCGGACGTCACCGCGCATCGTGAAGGCGAACCCCGGGTGCATCTCACGCCGGAGGAGGCCGGAACGTACGCCAAGGGAGCGAGCCGGCTGCTCGTCACTCATGTGGGACCCACGCTGACCAGGGAGGAAGCCGCCGGACGCGCGGCTGTGGCGTTCGGCGGGCCCACCGAGAGCGCGCGTGAAGGCGCCACCAGCATCGTGTGACAGGCGCCACGGATTCTTTGCCGGAAGCATTGACGAAACCCGACCCCCCTCCTACCTTCAACGCGTCGTACTTCGTACGTCATATATGAGACGCGATACGCGAGATCGGATACGTGAGATGCCGGTTTCTTGTCCGGCGGCTCGCGGAGGGTCTCCGTGACATCGAGAGGCCGCGCATGACCTCTGTGCCCACGCCGATCCCGTCCCGCACGCAGTTCGTGCTGGAGGGGATCAAACACCGCATCCTCACCGGGCAGTTGACGCCGGGTCAGGCCCTGGTCGAGACCGAGTTGGCCGCGCAGTTCGGGGTGTCCAAGACTCCCGTGCGTGAGGCGCTGAAGACGCTGGCCGGCACCGGGCTCGTCGTGATGAGCCAGTACAAGGGCGTCACGGTGCGCATGGTGGACGCGGACATGGCGCGCGAGGTCTACGACGTACGGCTGCTCCTGGAGCCGGAGGCCCTGCGCCGCTCGGTGCGGCGCGGCGCCTCGTGGGACGCGGCGAGCGACGCGCTGACCCGGGCCGACGAGGCCACGGACACCGCGGAGCGGTCCCTTGCGAACCGGGAGTTCCACCGCGCGCTCTACGTGCCCTGCGGCAATCCGCTGCTCGGCCGGATGCTCGACGAGGTGCGCGACCAGGCCGCCCTGGTCTCCGCCGTCGCCTGGGCCGCCGACCCCTCGTGGGAGCGGGAGGCCGCCGAGCACCGGGAAATTCTGCGGCTCGCCCTCGACGGCGACGCCGACGGCGCGGCGGCCGCCCTGCGCGCGCACATCGCCTCGTTCGTCGAGCGGGCCTTCCCGGCCGCCCACGACGGCGACGAGGGCCCGCCCGTCGGCCGGACCCGGAACGATCAGGGCACCCGGCCCCGCACCGCCCCGTAAGCCCCGGATTCCACGAGGCCGCGGTCGCGCCGGGCGGCGGCCTCCGCGGTCCTCGCAGAGGAAGGTCATCCATGAGCAGCGTGACGTTCGAGACCCAACGGACGGCTCTGGCCGACGTGGTGGCGATCCCGGTGACTCCGTTCGCCGAGGACGGCACCGTCGACCGGGGCGCCCATCGGGCCCTGCTGCGTCGGCTGCTCGACGGAGGCATCACCACCCTCACGCCCAACGGCAACACCGGCGAGTTCTACGCCCTCACCCCCGAGGAGCGGCGCCTGGTCACCGAGCTGACCCTGGACGAGGCCGGCGACCGCGCCGTGGTCCTGGTCGGCGTCGGACACGACATCCCGACCGCGGTCGCCTCCGCCGAGCACGCCCGCGCGGTCGGCGCCCGGATGGTGATGGTCCACCAGCCGGTCCACCCGTACGTCTCGCAGGGCGGCTGGGTCGACTACCACCGGGCCATCGCCGAGGCCGTGCCGGAGCTGGGTGTCGTGCCCTACATCCGCAACGCGCGGCTGTCCGGCGCCCGGCTCGCCGAACTCGCCGACGACTGCCCGAACGTGATCGGCGTGAAGTACGCCGTCCCGGACGCGGCGCGCTTCGCCGCCTTCGCCCGCGACGCCGGCCTGGACCGCTTCGTCTGGGTGGCCGGACTCGCCGAACCGTACGCGCCCTCGTACTTCTCGGCGGGCGCCACCGGCTTCACCTCGGGGCTCGTCAACGTCGCCCCGGCCGTCTCGCTGAACATGAGGGAAGCGCTTCGATCGGGCGACTACCCGGCCGCCATGAAGGTCTGGGAGCAGATCCGCCGCTTCGAGGAACTGCGTTCCGCGAACGGCTCCGCCGACAACGTGGCCGTGGTCAAGGAGGCCCTCGCCTCGCTCGGCCTGTGCCGCCGGGACGTCCGGGCGCCCAGCAAGCTCCTGCCCGAGGACGAGCGGGCCGAGGTCGCCTCCATCGCCGCCGGGTGGTCGATATGACGAAGCCGATCGATATGACGAAGCCGGCCGATATGACGAAGCCGGCCGACATGACGAAGCCGGCCGACACGAGGAAGCCGGCTGAACTCCGCAGCCACCAGTGGTACGGCAGCGGCGTCTCGTCGGGGCTGCGCGCCTTCAGCCACCGCGCCCGCACCCGCCAGCTCGGCTATCTGCCCGAGGAGCACCTGGGCAAGCCGGTCATCGCGATCCTGAACACCTGGTCGGACATCAACCCCTGCCACGTCCACCTGCGGGACCGCGCGCAGGCGGTCAAGCGGGGCGTGTGGCAGGCGGGTGGCTTCCCGCTGGAGTTCCCGGTCTCCACTCTCTCGGAGACCTTCCAGAAGCCGACCCCGATGCTCTACCGCAACATGCTCGCGATGGAGACCGAGGAATTACTCCGCTCGTACCCGGTCGACGGGGCCGTGCTGATGGGCGGCTGCGACAAGTCCACACCCGCCCTCCTGATGGGCGCCGCCAGCGTCGACCTGCCGACGGTGTTCGTGCCCGCCGGGCCCATGCTGCCGGGGCACTGGCGCACCGAGGTCCTCGGCTCCGGCACCGACATGTGGAAGTACTGGGACGACCGGCGCGCCGGGCTCATCGGCGACTGCGAGATGATCGAACTGGAGTCCGGTCTCGCCCGTTCGCCCGGTCACTGCATGACGATGGGCACGGCCTCCACGCTCACCGCCGCCGCCGAGGCCCTCGGGGTCACGGTGCCCGGAGCGTCGAGCATCCCGGCCGTCGACTCCGGGCACGACCGGATGGCGGCCAAGTCCGGCCTGCGGATCGTCGAACTGGTCCACCAGGACCGCAAGCTGAGCGACATCCTCACCGCCGACGCCTTCGAGGACGCCGTCACCACCGTCCTCGGGCTCGGCGGCTCCACCAACGCGGTCATCCACCTCATCGCCATGGCAGGCCGCGCGGGCGTCAGGCTCACCCTGGACGACTTCGACCGCATCGCCCGCACGGTCCCGGTGCTGGCCGATGTCCGTCCCGGCGGTCGGACGTACCTGATGGAGGACTTCCACTTCGCGGGAGGTCTGCCCGGGTTCCTCTCCCGGATCACCGACCTGCTGCACCTGGACCGGCCGACCGTCTCCCACGACACGCTGCGCGAGCAGCTCGACGGCGCGCTCGTCCACAACGACGCCGTGATCCGCACCCGCGACAACCCGGTCGCCGCCGAGGGCGGGGTCGCCGTCCTGCGCGGCAACCTCTGCCCCGACGGCGCGGTCATCAAGCACATCGCCGCCGAGCGGCACCTGCTCAAGCACACCGGTCCCGCGGTCGTCTTCGACGACTACCGGACCATGCAGCGCACCATCAACGACCCGTCGCTAGGCATCACCGCCGACAGCGTCCTCGTCCTGCGCAACTCCGGCCCCAAGGGCGGCCCCGGCATGCCCGAGTACGGGATGCTGCCCATCCCCGACCACCTGCTGAAGCAGGGCGTACGGGACATGGTGCGGATATCCGACGCCCGGATGAGCGGCACGAGTTACGGCGCCTGCGTGCTGCACGTCGCGCCGGAGTCGTACATCGGGGGCCCGCTCGCCCTGGTCCGCACCGGCGACCCGATCACCCTCGACGTCGAGGCGCGCACCCTCCATCTCCACGTGGACGACGAGGAGTTGGAGCGCCGCCGAGCGGAGTGGACCGAGCCGCCCACGCGCTACGAACGCGGCTACGGCGCCCTCTACAACGACCAGATCACCCAGGCCGACACCGGCTGCGACTTCGAGTTCCTGGCCAGACCGGGCAAGGTCCCGGACCCCTACGCGGGCTGACCGCTCCGACGCCGGGTGCCTTCGCAAGGGGCGCGGGGAACTGCGCGACAAGCCCCCACGCACCCGCAGACGCCACTCCACAGCAAGCCGCACACCCCGTTCCGCGCACCACCCCCTCTGGCCAGCGAGAAAGCGCTTCCTGTACGACAACGCACCACGACGCCACCCAGAAACGGAGCCCCAGTCATGGCCCAAGCCGCAGCCGTGGCGAAACCGCCCGCGCCACCCCGGCGGAGCCGTGCCTCGCTGCCCTACCTGCTGATCACCCCGGCCGCCCTGCTCATGCTGGGCTTCATCGCCTACCCGGTCGTCAGCGTCTTCTCCTACAGCCTCCAGCACTACAACCCCACCAAGCCCTGGCGGAACGGCTTCGCCGGCATCGACAACTTCGTCCACGCCTTCACCGAGGACCCGCTGTTCTGGGACACCCTCGTCTTCAGCGCCCAATGGGTCGTCGTCGAGGTCGGGCTCCAGCTGCTGTTCGGCCTCGCGCTGGCTCTGATCGTCAACCAGACGTTCGTCGGCCGGGCCCTCGGCCGCGCCCTCGTCTTCTCGCCGTGGGCCGTCTCCGGCGTCCTCACCTCCGCGATCTGGGTGCTCCTCTACAACTCCCAGACGGGCATCACCCGTTACCTCGCTGACATCGGCATCGGCGAGTACGGCACCAGCTGGCTCTCCGACACCTCCACCGTCTTCTCGGCGGCGGTCGTCGCCGACCTGTGGCGCGGTGTCCCCTTCTTCGCGATCCTCATCCTCGCCGACCTCCAGTCCATCCCGAAGGACCTCTACGAGGCCGCCGAGGTCGACGGCGCGAGCCGCGTCCGGCAGTTCTTCCACATCACGCTGCCGCACCTGAAGGACGCGATCATCCTCTCCACGCTGCTGCGCGCGGTGTGGGAGTTCAACAACGTCGACCTCCTCTACACCCTGACCGGCGGCGGCCCTGCGGGGGAGACCACCACCCTCCCGCTGTACATCGCCAACACCTCGGTCGACGCCCACAACTTCGGCTACGCGTCCGCCCTGACCACGGTCGCGTTCGTGATCCTGCTCTTCTGCTCGATGGTCCATCTGCGGCTGAGCAAGTTCGGAGGCGAGTCCAAGTGATCACCAAGGACGCCGAGAAGGTCGCTCCGGTGACACCCGCGCCGGTGGCCGAGGTGCCCCCGCGGCGGCCCCGCAGGCAGCACCGCGCCTGGGACGAGGTGCCCCGCTGGCAGATCTATCTGCCCCTGTCGGTCTACCTCGTCTTCACCCTCGTCCCGTTCTACTGGATCCTGCTGTTCGCGCTCCGCAGGCCCGGCTCGACCTCGCTCGTGCCGTGGCCCCTCACCTTCGAGCACTTCGAGAAGGTGTGGAACGAGCGCAGCTTCGGCACCTACTTCCAGAACAGCGTGCTCGTCGGGGTCGTCACCCTGCTGATGACCACGCTCGTCGCCCTCGCCGGCGGCTACGCCCTCGCCCGCTTCGACTTCAGGATCAAGCGCGGCTTCATGCTGGCGCTGCTGTGCTCCCAGTTCGTCCCGGGCGCACTGCTCCTCGTACCGCTGTTCCAGATCTTCGCCGAGCTGCGGATGATCAACTCGCTCGGCAGTGTCATCCTCGCCGAGACGGTGTTCCAGCTGCCGCTGTCGATCATCCTGATCAGCACCTTCATCAAGAACGTGCCGTATGCGCTGGAGGAGGCGGCCTGGGTCGACGGCTGCGACCGGTTCACCGCGTTCCGGGTGGTCGTGCTGCCGCTGCTGCGGCCCGGTCTGATCGCCGTCGGCTCCTTCGCCTTCGTGCACTCCTGGAACCACTTCCTGTTCGCGCTGATGTTCCTCAGCAACCAGGAGAAGCAGACCATCCCGGTCGGCCTGAACACCCTGCTCAGCGCCGACAGCGTCGACCTGGGCGCGCTCGCCGCGGGCGGCATCATCGCCGCGGTCCCGGTCGTCATCGTCTTCGCCTTCATCCAGAAGTGGCTGATCACCGGCTTCAGCGCGGGGGCGGTGAAGGGATGAGCAACCGAAGGAGAGGTCCCTGCCTCGTCGCGCTCGCCGGGATGCGGGGTTCCACCGCCGACGCCGCCCATGTCCTCACCGTGCGCAACGCGCACAACTCCGGCAGCGAGCGCGATCTCACGGCCGACGTCGGCCGGGCGCCTACCCTGCACCAGAAGATCGACAGCGCCGGGCGGGCCGACCGAAAGGTGGCGCGCGGCGCGGGCGCAGGGAGGATCCCATGAACCACACCACCGCTTACGACACCCCGATCCCGCTCGTCCTCGCGGGCGCCCGCGGCCACGGACGCTGGCACCTGGAGAACATCCGCCGCCTGGCGGACAAGGGGATCGTCCGCCTCGTCGGCGTCTGCGAGCTGACCCCGCTCGCCGCGGACGAGATCCCGGACGGCCTCGGCACCCCCGAGCAGTCCGCCGACTTCGGCGCGCTCCTCGACTCCACCGGCGCCGCGATCGCCGTGATCTGCACCCCGATCCCGACCCACACCGACCTGGCGCTGGC
Organism: Streptomyces neyagawaensis; assembly: GCF_023516595.1. Classification (GTDB taxonomy): domain Bacteria; phylum Actinomycetota; class Actinomycetes; order Streptomycetales; family Streptomycetaceae; genus Streptomyces; species Streptomyces neyagawaensis. Next base: position 40,043 of record NZ_JAMGBG010000050.1, read on the forward strand.
GGCGGCCGAGCGGGGCGTGCACATCCTGCTGGAGAAGCCCCCGGCCCCGTCGTACGCCGAGTTCCGCAGGATGGCGGACGGGGTGGCCGCCGCCGGAGTCGTCTGCCAGATCGGCTTCCAGTCGCTGGGCTCGCACGCGGTGCCCGCGATCCGCCAGATGATCGCGGACGGACTGATCGGCGAGGTCACCGGCATCGGCGGCGCCGGCGCCTGGGCCCGCGCCGAGGCGTACTACCGGCGGGCGCCCTGGGCGGGCAAGCGCCGCCTGAACGGTGTCGACGTGATCGACGGGGCGCTCACCAACCCCCTCGCACACGCCGTCGCCACCGGCCTCGCCCTCGGTGACGCGGGCCGCGCCGAGGACGTCGCCGCCATCGAGACCGAGCTGCTGCGGGCCAACGACATCGAGTCCGACGACACCTCCTGTGTGCGGATCACCACCGCCCGCGGCGGCCGGATCACCGTCGCGGCCACGCTGTGCGCGGAACACCCCGACGAGCCGTACAACGTGGTCCACGGCACCAGCGGGCGGATCACCTTCTGGTACAAGCAGGACCGCGTGCTCGTCCAGCGGGCCGGACACGGCCCCGAGGAGATCGAGTACGGCCACACCGACCTGCTGGAGAACCTGGTCGACCATCTCGTCGACGGGGCCGACCTGTTGGTCCCGCCGGACACCACCGGCGCGTTCATGAAGGTCGTCGAGGCCATCCGCACCGCCCCCGACCCCCGTGCGCTCCCGGCCGGCGCCTGGCACCTGCTGCCCGAGGAGGACCGCAGGGTCGTCGACGGCATCGACGCCCTGGTCACGGCCGCCGCCGACGACCTCGCCCTCTACTCCGAACTGGGCGCCCCCTGGGCGCTCCCCGAGCCACCGGCGAACGAGGTGAGTACCTGATGACGACCGACGAGTCCCTCGTCCTGCGGGTGGCGGGGCGCCCGGTGGGCCGGTACCACGCCCGGTCCGAGGTGCCGGCCCGCCTCGCGCCCCGCCCCTGCCTCCACCCCGTCACCACTCTCTCCGGTACGGCGGTCACCGAGCTGAGCCCCGCCGACCACCTCCACCACCTCGGCGTCGGTGTCGCCGTTCCCGACGCCGAGGGGCACAACTTCTGGGGCGGGCGGACCTACGTCCGCGACCGGGGCCCGACCGACCTCGACAACCACGGCTCCCAGCGTCACATCGCCTTCCAGCTGCGCGACCCGGACGGCTTCGTCGAGGAACTGCGCTGGGTGGCGTCCGGCACCGAGCTGCTGCGCGAGCGCCGTACCGTCGCGGCCACCGAACTGACCGACAGCGCCTGGGCGTTGGACTTCACCTTCTCGCTCACCAACACCACCGGCGCACCCGTCTCGATCGGCAGCCCCGTCACCCACGCACGCCCAGGGCGCCGCGCCGGGCTCGCCGTGCTCGGGGACGCCTTGCGCTGGACCGGGCTCCAGCGGGACGCCGACGGGAGCGTGCATCTCGTCCACCGGTTCGCCGAGACCGTCGCCGTGGGGGCACCTCCCACGCCTTCAGGGCAGTGGGGGAGGGAGCGGGACGCGGCACCTCCGAGCCCGGCGCCCGACGGGCGGGCCCGGCTGCGCATCGAGACGCGCGCCGGGGCACGCTGCCGCTTCTCCTACGAGGTGGGGGAAGGGTGGCACTCCTGCGGCATGGTCTTCGCCGCCACGCCCTGGCGCTGGGTCGGCGCTCTGCTCGGCCTCTTCGCGGTCGCGCCCACCGGCGGGGGACACGCCGGGGCGGCCACCTTCACCACCTTCCGGATCACCCCCTCCTCGTAACTCTTACGCCTGTTGGGAGCCGCAATGACGCACCTCCGCAACAAGAAGATCAGCAATCACAGAAGCAGGCGCGCCGCCCTGGCTGTCGCCCTCGGATTTGTCCTCGCCCTGACCGCCACCGCCTGCGGTGACGACGGCAGCGGGACCGGCGGAGACAAGGGCTCCGAGGGCAGCGGCAAGGGCGAGATCGTCTTCTGGGACAACAACGGCGGTGTCCGCACCGACATCTGGAAGGAGATCATCGCCGACTTCCAGAAGGCCAACCCGGACATCGAGGTCGAGTACGTCGGTATCGCGGCCACCGAGTACCAGTCGAAGGTCGACACCGCCATCCAGGGCGGCGGTCTGCCGGACGTCGGCGGTGTCGGCGCGGCCATGGCCGCCGGGTTCGCCGCGCAGGGCGCGCTGGAACCGCTGGACGGCCGGCTCTCCAAGTCCTCCCTGAACGGCAAGCTCAACGAGGCGATGGTCGAGTCGCTGAAGTCGGCGGGCGGCGGCGAGGCCCTGTACTCGATCCCGACCTCCGCCAACAACGGCGTCCTCTACTACCGCACCGACCTGTTCAAGGCGGCCGGCCTCGACGAGCCGACCACCTGGGACACGTTCTACAAGGCCGCCGAGAAGCTCACGGACAAGGACAAGAACAAGTTCGGCTACACCATCCGCGGGGGTGCCGGTTCCATCGCCCAGGCGCTGGACGCCATGTACGGGCAGTCGGGCATCACCTCGTTCTGGGACTCCAGCGGTGAGAAGACCACCGTGAACGACCCGAAGAACGTGGCGGCGCTGGAGAAGTATGTCGGCCTCTACAAGAAGGTCACGCCCGCGGCCGGCCTCAACAACGACTTCACCAAGATGGTCGCGCAGTTCGACTCAGGCACGATCGGCATGCTCAACCACAACCTGGGCTCCTACCAGGACCATGTGAAGGCGTTCGGCGACAAGTTCCGGGGCATCCCGCAGCCGACCGGCCCCGGCGGCAAGCGGGTCCAGGTCTCCAACCCGGTCGACGGGCTCGGCATGTTCAGGAGCTCGAAGAACAAGGAGGCCACCTGGAAGTTCATCGAGTTCGCCCTGTCGCACGAGGAGAACTCCAAGTTCAACGAGTCGGCGGGCCAGGTGCCGGCGAACAACGAGGCGGCGAAGGACGAGTGGATCCAGCAGGCCGAGCCGACGAAGCTGGCCGCCGCCGCGCTGACCGACGGGTCGACCTCGATCGTGCAGCTGCCGTACTACCTGCCGGACTGGAACACGATCTCGAAGGCCGACAACGAGCCGGCCTTCCAGAAGGTGATGGACGGGCAGACCAGCGCGAAGGAGTTCCTCGACGCGCTGGCCCACCAGCTGAACAAGGCGCAGGCCGAATGGAACGAGCAGCAGGGCTGACAGGCCGCCTCCGGTTCCCCGCGCCCTTGGAAGAAGGGGGCGCGGGGGCACCCCACCTCACAGGAAAGGCACCGCACATCGCTCGTATCCCGCAAGCCTGTTGAGAAAGGCACCCGCACGTGTCCCTCACCAGTAGACAGGTCACCACCGCGGCGCTCGCCGCCGTTGCGCTCGCCGTCGCCACCACCGGGCCCGCCTCCGCCGCCGTCTCCTCGGGTCGGGTCCGCCATGAGCCCACGGTGTACATCGCCGGTGATCGGCCCCAGGGGTAGCGCCCGCTCCGCGCCCCTCGGGGACGCCCCCTTCTCCACCTGTCCTTGTGAAAGGAACCCGCACTTATGCGTGCTCATGCCTGGCATGCCCATGTCATTGCTACCTTCGTCGGCTGCACCGCCCTCGTCCTCGGGGTCACCGGGACCGGCGTCGCCCAGGCGGGCGAGCGTGACCTCGGCCGGCAAACCCTTCCCTCCGGTGACGGCTGGGGCTCGGCCGACGGCGGGACCACCGGCGGCTCGGCGGCCGACGCCGAGCACGTCCACACCGTCACCACCTGGGCGGAGTTCAAGGCCGCGCTCAGGGACGGCGGTGACGCGCCGAAGATCATCAAGATCAAGGGGATGATCGACGCCGTCTTCCAGGGCTGCGACGCCTTCGTCACCGGCGGATACGACCTCCAGCAGTACCTGAAGGACTACGACCCGGCCGTGTACGGCAACGACAAGGTCGCCATGGGCCCGCAGGAGGACGCCCGGGTCGCCTCCGCCGCCCGGCAGGACGCGGAGATCAAGGCCAACATCCCCAGCAACACCACCATCGTCGGCGTCGGCAGCAACTCCGGCATCCTCGGCGGCAGCCTCCAGATCAAGGGCGTCCAGAACGTCATCATGCGCAACCTCACCATCGAGGCGCCGCTGGACTGCTTCCCCAAGTGGGACCCCACCGACGACAACCGCACCGGCAACTGGAACTCCGAGTACGACGCCGTGGTGGTCCACGGCACCCACCATGTGTGGCTCGACCACAACACGTTCACTGACGGGCGCCACCCCGACAGCGAGCGCCCGGTCCACTTCGGCAAGGTCTTCCAGCAGCACGACGGTCTCACCGACATCGTGCGCGGCGCCAACCACGTGACCGTGTCCTGGAACCGCTTCGAGAACCACGACAAGAACATGCTGATCGGCAACAGCGACGGCTCCGCCTCCCAGGACGCCGGAAAGCTCAAGGTCACCCTGCACCACAACCGCTTCGAGGGGATCCTCCAGCGCTCCCCGCGTGTGCGGTTCGGGCAGGTCGACGTCTACAACAACCACTACGTGGTGAACGAGGAGCAGAAGGACGACTACTACGTCTTCGGTGTCGGCGTCTCCTCGCAGCTCCACGCCAGCGACAACGCCCTCACGCTGCCCGCCGGGGCCATGGCCGGCAAGGTCCTGAAGAAGTGGAACGAGTCCCCGCTGACCGCCGAGAACAACTACGTCAACGGCAGGCTCACCGACCTCATCGCCGTCCACAACGCCGAGATCCCGGCCGAGACCCTCCAGTCCGGCGCCGGCTGGACGCCGGCCCTGCGGGGGAAGGTCGACTCGCCTCGCGCCGTGCCCGCGATCCTCAAGGCCGGGGCGGGCGCGGGAAAGGTCTGCTGATGACCGACCGCGGAAATGCCCTGAGCAGACGGTCGTTCGTCGTCGCGGGTGCCGGGGCCACGCTCGCGCTCGGGACGGCGGCACCGGCCCACGCATCGCGCGGCCGGTCGCCCTTCGGACGGTACGGCTCACCGGCCGCCCGGCTCGACGAGCGGACGCTGTACGTGCACGCCGGGGGCGCCGGGGACTTCACCACCGTGCAGGCCGCCGTCGACGCGGCGACCGGCACCGGCTACACGCTGGTCGTCGCACCCGGCGTCTACCGCGAGACCGTCGCCGTGAGCACCGCCCGCACGGACATGACCTGGATCGGTGCCTCCGGCGACGCCCGCGACGTCACGGTCGTCCACGACAACGCGGCCGGCACCCCCAAGCCCGGCGGCGGCACCTACGGCACGACAGGATCGGCGACCACCCTCGTCCAGGGCGACGGGTTCACCGCGCGGGACATCACCTTCGCCAACGACTGGCTGCGCGCCGACCACCCCGAGATCAGCGGCACCCAGGCCGTCGCCCTCAAGGTGCAGGGCGACCGATCGGCGTTCGTGCGGTGCCGGTTCCTCGGACACCAGGACACGCTGTACGCCGACACGATGGCGCTCGGCACCTTCGCCCGCCAGTACTTCCGGGACTGCTACGCCGAAGGGGACGTGGACTTCGTCTTCGGCCGGGCCACCGCGGTGTTCGAACGCTGCCGCTTCCACACCCTGACCCGGACCGACCCCGCCTCCGCCCCGTACGGGTTCGTGTTCGCGCCGTCCACCGCGGGCGCCAACCCGCGCGGCTGTCTGGTGACCCGGAGCCGGATCACCAGTGGGGCCCCGGAGGCCCACTACAAACTGGCCCGGCCGTGGGTGCCCAGCTCCGACACCACCGCCAAGCCCATGCTGACCGTCCGCGAGACCCGGCTCGGGGCGGGCATCGACGCGGTGGCCCCCTACACCACCATGTCCGCCGGCTTCCCCTGGCAGGACCAGCGGTTCGCGGAGTACCGCAACACCGGCCCCGGCGCCCGGATCACCGTCCCGGAGAACCGGCCCCAGCTCACCACGGAGGAGGCCGCCGAGCACACCCGCGAGGCGTACCTCGGTGACTGGGCTCCCTGGAAGGGGCGTTGACGTGCGCCGACTGACCGTGCGCGACCTGACCCTCGCCCACCCCACCCGCACGAGAAAGGAACCGCTCTCCATGTCTCGTCGTACCACTCTCGCCCTGGGCACCGTCCTCGCCCTCGGCGCCGGGCCGGCCGTGCTGCCCACCCAGGCGCACGCCGCGACCGTCGTCGTCAACACCACGACCGCCCTGTCCAACGCCCTCAGGAACGCCACCCCGGGCACGGTCATCCAGGTGCGCGGCGGCACGTACTATCCGACGGCCACCCTCCAGTCCACGGCGAACGGCACCTCCTCCAGCCGCATACACCTCCAGCCGTACGGCTCGGAGACGGTGAAGATCGACGGTTCGAACCTCCCCGACGGCGACTGGATCTTCAAGTTGACCGCGGACCACTGGACCGTCTCCGGGATCACCTTCCAGAACTCCCCGGACAGCGCGGTCGTCTGCCAGTCCTGTGCCTCCACGGTCTGGGACACCATCAAGACCATCAACGGCGGTGACTCCGGCTTCACGCTCACCGGCGACGGCACCACCAACAACACCGTCCGCAACATCGACTCCTACGGCCACTACGACCGGGCCAACCACGGGGAGAACGCCGACGGCATCGCCGTGAAGTTCGGCTCCGGTGGCGGCAACCTCATCACCGGGGCCCGTCTCTACAACAACGCGGACGACGGCCTGGACCTCTGGTCGTTCTCCTCGCCCGTCACCGTCGAGCACACCTGGGCGATGGGCAACGGCAGGAACCGCTGGGGCGACTCCGCGTTCGCGGGTGACGGCAACGGCTACAAGCTGGGCGGCGACGGCGAGACCGTGGCCCATGTCGTCAACAACTCGGCGGCCTGGGACAACGCCGGTAACGGCTTCACCGAGAACAGCAACAAGGGCGCCATCGTCATCAACCGCACCACCGCCTACGCCAACGCCAAGTGGGGCTACTACTTCGCGACCGGCGCGGCCCGCCTCGGCAGGAACCTGGCCGTCGGCAACGGCGGCGGCTCGGTCACCAAGGGCTCGTCGGTCGTCTCGTCCGGCAACACCTGGGACTCCGGCGTGTCCACGCCCGCGTTCCGCTCCACCAACGCCTCGACGACGTACAACGCCCGCCGGTCGAACGGCGCGCTGCCCGCGACCACGTTCCTGACCACGGGGAGTACGACGATCGGGGCGACGATGGACTGAGCCGGACTCCCGAGATCTTTCGGGATCGCGCGGCAACCTTTCGCCGCGGGGCGACGACCAGTGACAGAAGCGGGCCGGGGCGGGCCCCCCGGCCCGCTTCGCTCCTCGTCCCCCGAGAAAGGAACCCCCGTGCGTCAGAGCATCGGGCGCCATCGCAGAACCGGCACCCTGTCGATCGCGGCCGCCGTGGCCGTCGCCTCGGGGGCGGGCGGCGTCCTTCTCGGCCTCTCGAACGACGGCGCCAGAGCCGCCGGGACCACGGTCACCGTCTCCAGCACCGCGTCGCTGGAGTCCGCCTTCGCCCGGGCCACCGCCGGTACGACCATCAAGGTCCGCGCCGGCACCTACCAGCCCACCCGGACCCTGAAGTCCACGGCCGACGGCACCCCCTCCGCCCGGATCACGCTCACCGCGTACGGGGACGGGAAGGTCAGGATCGACGGCTCCGCGCTGCCCGCCGGGTCCTGGCTCGCCGCGATCCACGGCGACCACTGGACCGTCTCCGGCATCACCTTCCAGAACTCCCCGGCGCAGGGCTTCGTCGCCACGTCGTCCGTCGGCGGGATCTTCGACAACCTCGTCACCGCGAACAACGGCGACTCCGGCTTCACCCTGCGCGGCGACGGCACCACCGGCAACCTCGTGCGGAACCTGGACAGCCACGGCAACTACGACGCCGCGAACCACGGCCGGAACGCCGACGGCATCGCCGTGAAGTTCGGCTCCGGCACCGGCAACCGGATCACCGGCGCCCGCCTCTACGACAACGCGGACGACGGGCTCGACCTCTGGCAGTTCTCCTCGCCCGTCACCGTCGAGCACTCCTGGGCCTTCGGCAACGGCAGGAACCGCTGGAACGACAGCGCGTTCCAGGGCAACGGCAACGGGTTCAAGCTGGGTGGCGGCGGTGCCTCCGTCGCCCACTCCGTCCACGACAGCGCGGCCTGGGCCAACACGCTGCACGGCTTCACCGAGAACTCCAACACCGGGGCGATCCGGCTGCACCGCAACACCGCCTACGCCAACCGGGCGGACGGCTTCTACTTCGCCACGGGCAAGGCCCGGCTGACGCGGAACCTCGCGGTGGGCAACGGCACGGGGAAGGCCCGGCTGGGTCCGCGCACGGTGTCGGCGGACGACAACTGGAACAGCGGGGTGGCCACACCGCCGTTCCGGTCCACGGACGCCCGCGCGATGGACGGGCCGCGTGGCAGGGGCGGTGCGCTGCCGGTCACGGCGTTCCTGACGACCGGCTCCACGGCCATCGGCTCGACGATGCGCTGATCCACGAGAAGGGCGCCCCCCGCCGGTCGTCACCGGCGGGGGGCGCTTGTCGTGCCGACCGAGGGGGGCTCAAGTCGGCACCACTGCCGGCCGAGGGGGGGCTCAGGCCAGCAGGTCCACACAGTCGAACGAGGTGCCCGGGCTCAGGAAGGCCCTGCCGCTCGATCCACTGACGACATCGATCTTCAGTACGTTGTACCCACGGGTGTTCGACTTCCAAGCAAGGGCGGGGACCTGGAAGGTGAACATGTGGTTGTTCCCCCGGTACGAACCCGTGGTCAGGGAACGCGTCGAGGGCTGCTCGGGCGGCGCCGGGACCGGCGACACCCACTCGTTGACCGTCACCCGCGGCCGGCCGTTCGAGAACGCGTCCGTGACCCCGATCCTCAGGGTGCGCGCGGCGGCGGCCTGCGCGGCGGTCAGCTTGAAGTGGACGCGGACCCCGTTGTTCACGTCCTGCCACACATACGCCGGGAACGTCGCCGTCTGGTCGCCGCCGCCGAGGGTGACGTCGCCCGTCCACTTCGCGGCACGGCCGTCGGAGGGGTGCGCGTACGTCATCAGCTCGGCGTTCTTGAACCCGCGCGGCGTGCCGTCCCAGTCGCCGAGCCGCCACAGGGTCCGCGCCGCGGACGGATCCCCGGTGATGGTCAGGGTGTTGAGCGCGGTGGAGCCGCCCGCCGTCACCGTCACCTGCCGGGTGTGCACGGCCAGCTCGCCCTTGTAGACGGTCAGGGTGTACGTGCCCGGCAGCATGCCCTTGCAGGAGAAGGCGCCGGTGCCGGCCGCGGCCTTGGTCCAGTACTGCGCGTCGGCGTTGGCGAAGCCGACCGTGTAGGCGTGCTTCGGGTCCATGCCCTTCAGCCCGACCCCGGCCACCTTGCCGCGTCCCGCCCTGCCGACCCAGCCGGTGATGCCGAGGCCGTCCACCCAGGAGGTGTCCAGCCGGTCGTGGGCCAGGGCGGCGGAGGGGGCGCCGCCGTCGGTGAACGCGAGGACGTACGGGCCCTGGAGGCCGAAACGTTCCGGCTCGGTCTGGGCCTGGTTGTAGTGCAGGATCTCGTAGAGCCCGGCGCCCTTGTCGTTGGAGTGGCGCAGCAGCGAGCGGTAGAACGGGCCGCCGGACGCCTTCTCGTGGTTGGAGCGGACGAGCCACAGGCCGACCTCGCCGGTGGTGAACCCGATGTGGTCGTAGTCGATGACCCGCTTGCCCGAGTAGTGCTTGGAGTGGGTGGTGCCGTCCGCGCGCCGCCACACGTCACCGGCCTCGATGACCTGGTCGGAGCTCTCGATCCAGGAGTCCGGGCCCTCGTTCGGGAACACGCCCGGCTTGAGGCGGACCAGGAAGCGGGTCGCGGTGAAGGAGGCGTCCGCCTTGTGCGTCCACAGGTGGATGGTGCTCTGGCCGCTGCGGGCCGCGTACCACTGGGTGATCGCGCCGTGCACGGCCTTCACCAGGATCGTCTGCCCCGACTGCCGGAGCGTGACGGTGGCGCTGCCGAACCCGGACTCGACATGCGAGTGCCTGCCGCCGTAGCCCTCGTACTCCTTGCCCCGGTAGCGCAGGGAGGTGAGGTCGCCGGTGGACTTGGAGACCTTGAAGACCAGGCCGGCGCCCGTGTCGACGACGAGGTTGCGGCCGTCGTCGGAGTGTCCGAAACCGGCGGCCGACGCCGTGGAGAGGAGGCCGGTGCCACCCGCGACGGCGGCGCCGGTGGCGGCCACACCGACCGCGGTGGCGCCGAGCAGCCGTCTGCGGGACAGGCGTCGTCTCTTGTGCGTGCTCAAGGGGCGTGCTCCGGGAATGGTGGATTCCGTATCGCTCGTACGTGAGAGCAGATGACGGGAACCGGCAGCCGGTTCCCTTCCCGCTCTCACGTCTTCCGGTCGCCACCGGCGGCCAAAGGGTTGCCGCCCCCGCGAGATTTTTCCGCGGGATTCTCTACGAGTCGCCGTCGTCCGACGAGCCGCCCTTGTCGGGGCTCTCGAAGCCGCCCGCCACCGAGAACTCCTCGCCGCCCGCCGTCGCGGTCACCGCGTAGCGGTCGCCGCTCGCGTCCCGGTCATCGCGCCCGCGGTTGTACTGCCCGGCGAAGACGGACTCGCCCTTCGGGACCGTACGGCCGTCCTTGAGCACCCAGGTGTAGACCAGGAAGCCGTCGTCCTCCGCGACCGTCAGGTCGAAGTCCTGTGCCGGCAGTGAGCGCCAGGCGCCGGTCGAGGAGACCCCGCCGGTCTCGGCGATCCGCAGCTGGACGGTGAGCCCGGTGAGCTGCTCGCTCGTCCTCAGGGTCAGATTGCTCTGCGCCCAGAACTCGTTGCTGTGCGGGTCGACCGAACCGCCCGACCAGAGCGGACCGTCCTGCCCGTCCCCCGAGGAGGGCAGCTTCGGGACGGGGGAGTTCTTGGCCGACGGCGTGCTCGACGGCTCGGAGCTGGGCCTGCTCTCCTGCTTCGACCCGCCGCGGGTCGGCTGCGGGTCCGGCGGGATCGGGGCCCGGCTCGTCGCGGCCGGGGACTCCACCGGCGTCGGCGACACCACGACGCTCTGGTCGTTCGGCCGTTCCTCGCCCTTCACCGCCGACGCGACGGCGTAACCGCCCACCGCGAGCACCCCCGCGACACCGGCGGTCGCGCTGACCACACGCACCCAGCCCCACAGCGGCGGCCGAGTGGCCTTCCGGCTGGGGCGCCGCTCCTCGGGGGCCGCCATCCCGCGCTCGATCCGGGCCAGGATGCGGGCGCGGTCGGGCTCGTGTGCCTCGGCCGACTCGCGCAGCCGGGCACGCAGCTCCTTGTGCACGTCCCTCATCGGTCCCTTCTTCCGCTGCCCGGCGCACCCGCGCCGGTCACCCTCGCACCCCTGACACCCGCGCCCGTGATGCCGGCGGGCATCCGCTTCGGGGCGTCCCCGGTGCCGAGCAGCTTCTGCAGCTCGGCCATCCCCTTGGACGTCTGGCTCTTCACCGTACCGACCGAGACGCCGAGGGCGAGCGCCGTGTCCTTCTCCGAGAGGTCGAAAGCATGCCGCAGCACCACGCACGCCCGCTTGCGGAACGGCAGCCGGCGCAGCGCCGACTGCACGTCGACCACCCCGGCCACATCGGGATTCTCGGTCTTCTCCTCGCGCTGCGACCAGAACAGCGTGATCCGGCGGCGCTCCCGCACCGCGCTGCGGATCCGGGTACGGGCCAGGTTGGCGACCACACCGCGGGCGTACGCCACCGGGTGATCCGCCGCGCGGACCCGGTCCCAGCGGTGCCACATCGCGAGCAGCGCGTCCGCGGCCAGATCGTCCGCCGCGTCCGCCTCGCCGGTCAACAGATGGGCCAGACGGGACAGTTCGGCGTAATGCCGTTCGAAGAAGTCGTGGAACTCCACGGAGGCTGCGTCGTCGACGACCGTGCCCACGGGCGACCTCTCTCCTCGCTTCGGCTGGAGGCACCGGGACCGGATGCCTGTGCGCGTCGCGTGAACGACACGTGATCGTCCGGGGATTCCCCCGACGAGATCCGGAAGAGTAGCAGTGATCGTGAACGAACTTCGTACGAGCCTTCGAACGCGGTCTTACGGGGCGAACGTCGATTCCGTAACACGGCGAAAACCTGAACCGGGTTCAACGAAGGAACAATCCAGCCAGCACCCGCGCGTAGTACGCACACGTCACTAGGAGCACCGCCCATGTCCGAGGCACAGAAGGTGGCCGACCGGCCGAGCACCCCGCCACAGGGGGTGAACAGCGTCGATCGCTTCTTCGCCATCACCGCCCGGGGATCCACTTTCGCTCGTGAGATCCGCGGCGGCCTCGCCACGTTCTTCACGATGGCATACATCCTTGTCCTGAATCCCATCATCCTGGGCAGCGCCAAGGACAAGTACGGCCACACCCTCGACGGCGCCGAACTCGTCACCGCCACCGCCCTCGTGGCGGCCGTGATGACGATCATCATGGGTGTCGGAGGCAACCTGCCGCTCGCGCTCGCCGCGGGCCTCGGACTCAACGCGGTCGTCGCCTTCCAGATAGCCCCGCTGATGAGCTGGCCCGACGCGATGGGCCTGGTCGTCCTCGAAGGTCTGCTGATCTGCGTCCTGGTGGTCACGGGCCTGCGCGAGGCCGTCATGCACGCCATACCGCAGCCGCTCAAGCAGGCGATCAGCGTCGGCATAGGCCTGTTCATCGCCTTCATCGGCTTCGTCGACGCCGGGTTCGTCAGCCGCATCCCGGATGTCGCGAACACCACGGTTCCGGTGCAGCTCGGCGCGACCGGTTCGCTGTCCGGCTGGCCCATCCTGGTCTTCTGCCTCGGTGTCCTGCTGACCATCGGCCTGCTCGCCCGCAAGGTGAAGGGCGCGATCCTGATCAGCATCCTGACGATGACGGTCGTTGCGATCGTGATCAACTCGGTGGCCGACATCAAGAGCTGGGGCCTGACCACCCCGAAGGTCCCCGACGACGTCGTGGCCGCCCCCGAGTTCGGACTGATCGGCGACTTCAGCTTCTTCGGCTCGTTCGGCGAGACCACCGTCATCACGGTCGTCCTGCTGGTCTTCACCCTGCTGCTCTCGGACTTCTTCGACACCATGGGCACCGTCGTCGGCGTCAGCGCCGAGGCGGGTCTGCTCGACGAGGAGGGCAAGGTCCCGAACCTCGGCCGGGTCCTGCTCATCGACGGCGCCGCGGCGGTCGCCGGCGGCGCCTCCTCCTCGTCCTCCGCGACCTCCTACATCGAGTCCGCGGCGGGTGTCGGCGAGGGCGCCCGCACCGGCTTCTCCAACCTGATCACCGGCGGCCTCTTCGCGGTCGCCCTCTTCCTCACCCCGCTACTGACCATCGTCCCGATGCAGGCCGCCGCCCCCGCACTGGTCGCCGTGGGTTTCCTGATGATGACCCAGGTCAAGAACATCGACTGGGACAGGTACGACATCGCCATCCCCGCGTTCCTCACGATCGCCGTGATGCCGTTCACCTACTCCATCACCAACGGCATCGGCGCCGGCTTCCTCGCCTACGTCCTCATCAGGACGGTCCTCGGCAGGGCCAAGGAGATCCACTGGCTGCTGTGGGGCACCTCGGCGCTGTTCCTGGTGTACTTCGCGATCAACCCGATCCAGCAGCTGTTCGGCGTGCGCTAGGGCGACAGGCCCTGGACGCCATGAGGGAAGGGCCGCCCCCCGGGGGAAAGGGGCGGCCCTTCGTCTGCGGACGGTCCTCGACCGGTGCCCTCAGTCCTTCAGCGCCGCCCGCATCACGGCCTTCGCGACCGGCGCCGCCAGCCCGTTGCCGCTGACTTCGGAGCGGGCCGCGTTCGACTGCTCCACGACCACCGCGACGGCGACCTCCTTGCCGCCGGCCTTCGCATACGACGTGAACCAGGCGTACGGCGTCTTGCTGTTCTTCTCGCCGTGCTGGGCGGTACCCGTCTTGCCGCCCACGGTCGCCCCGCCGATCCGTGCGTTCGTGCCCGTGCCGTCCTCGACGACCGTCTCCATCGCCGAGCGCAGCTGCTTCGCGGTGGAGGCGCTCACCACCTGCTCGGTGCCGGCCTCGGAGTCGTAGTCCTTCAGCACGTCGCCGCCGCCGTCGGTGATCTGCGACACCATGTGCGGCGCCACCAGCTTGCCGTCGTTGGCGATGGCCGCCGACACCATGGCCATCTGCAGCGGCGTCGCGGTGACGTCGTACTGCCCGATCCCGGTCAGCGCGGTGGACGACTCGTCCATGTCGGACGGGTACACGCTGGTGTACGCCCGCACCGGCACGTCCTGCTCCGTGTCGTCGAAGCCGAACTTCTCCGCCATCGCCCTGACCTTGTCCTGGCCCAGCTTGACGGCCATCCGCGCGAACACGTTGTTGCACGAGTACTGCAGCGCCGTACGGATGGAGGCGTTCTCGCAGGGCGCGTTCGGGTTCTCGTTGCTCAACTCGGTCGTCGTGCCCGGCAGGGTGTACGGGTCGGGGCTGTCCGTCTTCACGTCCACCGACGGGTACAGCCCGTCCTCCAGCGCGGCCGCCGCAACGACCAGCTTGAACGTCGACCCCGGCGGCAGCGGCTGCCGCAGCGCCCGGTTGGTCAGCGGCTTGTCCGGGTCCGCGGTGAGCTTCTTCCAGGCCGTGCCCGCCGTGTTCGCGTCCGTGAGCGACGAGGGGTCGTACGACGGCGTCGACACCACCGCCAGGATCTTCCCGGTCGCCGGGTCGATCGCGACGGCCGCGCCCTTCTTGTCGCCGAGCGCCTCGTACCCCGCCTTCTGCACGGACGGGTCGATCGTCGTGATCACGTCGCCCGGGTCGGACCGCTCGCGGGTCAGGGTGTCCAGCACGGTCTTCAGCCGGGGGTCCGTGCCGTTGAGCAGGTCCTGGTAGATGCCCTCCAGCTGCGTGGGCGCGTAACTCTGCGAGGCGTACCCCGTCACCGCCGCGTACAGCTCACCGTCCTTGTAGGTGCGCATGTAGGCGAGGTCACCGCCCTTCGTCCGCGCGGAGCCGGTGACCGCGTCACCGCCCACGATGATGTTCCCGAGCGGCGCCGCGTACGTCTCGATCGCGTTCCGCCGGTTGTTCTTGTCCTCCGCGAGCGCCGTGCCCTCGTAGAACTGCACCCAGGTCGCCCGCACCAGCAGGGCGAGCACGAGGAGCAGGGTGAAGACGGCGCTGCGCCTGATCGTCTTGTTCATCGCACCCGGACAGACGAGCGGAACACGGTCGGTCGTTCCTTTCCGCCCCGGTTCTCATGAGGTCTTCATGTGCCCGGAGGGGGTCCGTCCGTCGTCTGCCGAGGTGCCCGTGCGTGCCGGTCAGAGCCTGCGGGTCGCCAGCGTCAGCCGGTCGCGGGCGTCGAACAGGGCGTCCTTGACCAGCTGCTCGTGCGCCGGGGTGAGCCGGGCCACCGGCACGGAGCAGCTGATCGCGTCACGGGCCGGGGTGCGGTACGGGATCGCCACGCCGAAGCAGCGCAGACCGAGGGTGTTCTCCTCGCGGTCGACGGCGAAGCCCTGCTCACGGACCTGGTGGAGCTCCTCGATGAGCTGCTCCCGGTCGGTGATCGTGTGCTCGGTCAGTGCCGGGAGGGTCTCCGGGAGCATCTTGCGGACCTGCTCGTCGGTGTGGGTGGCGAGCAGCGCCTTGCCGAGCGAGGTGGAGTGGGCGGGCAGCCGCCGGCCGACCCGGGTGAAGGGCCGCAGATAGTGCTGCGACTGCCGGGTGGCCAGGTAGACCACATTGGTGCCGTCGAGGCGGGCCAGGTGGATGGTCTCCGTGGTGTCGTCCGAGAGGCGGTCGAGCGTGGGGCGGGCCAGCGCCACCACCTCGTCCCCGTCGATGTACGAGGTGCCGACGAGCAGGGCCCGTACGCCGATGCCGTACCGCGTGCCCGTCGCGTCCGTCTCGACCCAGCCGAGCTCCACCAGGGTGCGGAGCAACATATAAAGGCTGGACTTGGGATAGCCGACGGCCTCCTGCACTGCCGCGAGGGAGTGCATTCCGGGGCGCCCGGCGAAGTATTCGAGCAGTTCAACGGTCCGAACCGCCGACTTGACCTGCGCTCCGCCGCCCGTCTCGACTGCCGACATCGCCCTTGACCCCTTCGTTCAACGGGAAATAGTCTCCAACACCATATTCATCATTGAAGACGGCGTTCAGCATATCGAACGACCCTGGTGAATGACCCAGACAATACCCCTGGGAATGACCCAGAAATACGTGGAGGGACCGCGGTGGCAGCAGCACCAGTCTGGAGTGTCGACCCCCGAACCGGGAAGCAGCGCGAGCAGGTTGCGGTGGAGGCCACAGCCCAGGAGGTGGACGCCGCCGTCCGCGCGGCCCACGCGGCCCGCGGCGCTCTCGCCGACCGCACCGTCCGCTCGGCGTTCCTGCGCACGGCGGCCGACCAGCTCCAGGCGGCCAAGGACCAGCTCGTCGAGGTCGCCGACGCGGAGACCGCGCTCGGCCCGGTCCGCCTCACCGGTGAACTCGCCCGCACCTGCTACCAGCTGCGGGCCTTCGCCGACATCGTCGACGAGGGCGCCTTCCTCGACGTGGTGATCAACCACCCCGACGACACCGCGACCCCGCCCATCCCCGACCTGCGCCGCTACAAGGTCCCGCTGGGCGTCGTCGCCGTCTACTCGGCCTCCAACTTCCCCTTCGCCTTCTCCGTCCCCGGCGGCGACACCGCGAGCGCGCTGGCCGCCGGCTGCCCGGTGGTCGTCAAGGCCCACCCCGACCACCCGGCGCTGTCCGAGCTGGTCGCGATCGTGCTGCGCCGCGCCGCCGCCGAGCACGGCATTCCCGAGGGCGTCCTCGGTCTCGTCCACGGCTTCGAGGCGGGCGTCGAGCTGGTCAAGCACCCGCTGGTGACCGCCGCCGGCTTCACCGGCTCCGTACGCGGCGGCCGGGCCCTGTTCGACGCGGCGGCCGCGCGGCCGGTGCCGATCCCGTTCCACGGCGAGCTGGGCTCCCTCAACCCCGTCCTCGTCACCGAGGCCGCGGCGGCCGAGCGCGCCGAGGCGATCGGCACGGGTCTCGCGGGCTCCATGACCCTCGGCGTCGGCCAGTTCTGTGTGAAGCCGGGCCTGGTGCTGGCGCCGGCGGGCGACGCCGGCGACCGGCTGGTCAAGTCGCTCACCGACGCCGTCAGCGACGTCGACGCGGGTGTCCTGCTCGACCACCGGATGCGCGACAACTTCCTCGCCGGTGTCGCCGAGCGCGCGGAACTGCCGGACGTGGAGTCGCCGGTGACGGCGGGCGCGGGTGGCGAGCACACCGTCAGCCCCGGCTTCCTCACCGTCCCCGCCGGTAAGCTGGCGGTCGAGGGCGAGCACGACCTGCTCCTGGAGGAGTGCTTCGGGCCGCTCACGGTCGTCGCGCGCTACGAGGACGAGGACGAGGCCAAGACGGTGCTGTCCCGGCTGCCGGGCAACCTCACCGCCACGGTGCACCTGTCCGGTGAGGAGGCCGCAGGAGAGGGGCGCGGCCCGGAGCTCCTCGCGGAGCTGACGCCGCTGGCCGGCCGTGTGCTCGTCAACGGCTGGCCGACGGGTGTGGCGGTCGCCGCGGCCCAGCACCACGGCGGGCCCTACCCGGCGACGACGTCGACGTCCACCTCGGTGGGCGGCACGGCCATCGAGCGGTGGCTGCGGCCGGTCGCGTACCAGGGGGCACCGGAGGCGCTGCTGCCGCCGGAGCTGAGGGACGACAACCCGCTGGGACTGCCGCGCAGGTTCAACGGCGTTCTGGAGCGATAGCGCCGTCAGGGGTGCGGTGGGCTGTAAGAATCCCCCAATGGATCTCGAACTTCCCGAACTCCCTTTCCCTCTTCGTACCTATGGGCCCGATGGGCACTGGTCCTATGAGGACGGGGTGCTCACCGGGTGGGCCGGTGCCCGGCAGGACCGGTTCGTGCCGCCCACGGACGAGGGGCTGGACCCCGTCACGGACGCGCCCAGGCTGCTGGGGGCGCCGGAGGGCGACTTCCAGTTGATCGCCCGCGTCACCGTCGGCTTCGCCGCCGGGTTCGACGCGGGCGTGCTGTACGTGCACGTCGGGGAGCGGGCCTGGGCGAAGCTGTGCCTGGAGTACTCGCCGGACGTTCCCACCGTCTGCACGGTGGTCACCCGTGGACACTCCGATGACGCCAACTCCTTCACCGTGGAGGGGAGTTCCGTGTGGCTGCGGGTCAGCCGCACGGGTCGGGCGTTCGCCTTCCACGCCTCCCGCGACGGCAAGCACTGGACGTTCGTCCGGCTGTTCACGCTCGCCGGGGAGCGGGAGAGCGGGGCCGCCCTGGTCGGGTTCATGACGCAGTCGCCGATGGGGGAGGGCTGCGTGGTGACGTACGACGGCATGGAGTTCCGCCCGAACTGGCCCGAGGATCTGAGAAACGGCAGCTGAGGGCCGGGGCGGGGGCGGCCCGGGCCCGGCGCCCGGCGTCACCCCGGGCCGGAACCGCCGCGACCTCGCGCTCGTCCTCCTCCGCATGATCAAGGACCCTGCGGAACGAGTGACCGGAGCGCGTGTGATCAGGACCGCGCTCCCCGCCGAACTCCATGACATCGTCGCGCTGCACGCCCGAGCCCGCGCGACGTACTACCCGGACGGCGTCCCCGACGACGGCACGGACTGGCTCGCCGGCTGGCGGCGGGCCGTCGAGCGACCGGACGGCCGTGTGCTCTGTGCGGTGGAGCACGGCCGGATCACCGGCATCGCCTCCTTCCGCACGGCGGAGGACGGCCCCGCCGACACGGTGTACCTCGCCCAGCTCCATGTGGACCCCGACCAGTGGCGCCGCGGCACCGGCCGGGCCCTGCACGCGGCCTGCGTGGAGGAGTGGCGGGCCGACGGCAGGCGCACGGCCACGCTCACCGTCCACGTCGACAACCACCGGGCGCGGGCCTTCTACGCCCGCCTCGGCTGGACACCGGACCCGGAGCACCCGCCGGCCCCGGACGACCACCATCTGCTCCTCACCTATGCGGTCACCGGGGGCGAGCCGGAGCGGGGCCGGACGTGAGGGTGAGCCGGAGCGGGGGCGGGCGGGGGCGAGGCGTGGGAATGAGATGGGCTGCTTGAACGTTCATCCATCGCAGAAGCGGAGCGCGCCTCCGTCCACCCGTACCCGTACGACCGAAGAGAGCTGACACATGCGCGTCGAGATCTGGAGCGACATCGCCTGCCCCTGGTGCTACGTGGGCAAGGCCCGCTTCGAGAAGGCGCTCGCGGCCTTTCCCCACCGCGACGACGTCGAGGTGGTGCACCGCTCCTTCGAGCTCGACCCCGGCCGCGCCAAGGACGACATCCAGCCGGTCCTCACCATGCTGAGCAAGAAGTACGGGATGAGCGAGGCGCAGGCCCAGGCCGGCGAGCACAACCTCCGCGCGCAGGCCGGCGCCGAGGGCCTCGACTACCGGGCGGAGGGCCGCGACCACGGCAGCACCTTCGACATGCACCGGCTGCTGCACCTGGCCAAGGAGCACGGCCGGCAGAGCGAGCTGCTCCAGCTCATGTACCGGGCGAACTTCGCCGAGGAGCGGTCCGTGTACGCCGACGCGGACGAGTTCCTGATCGAGCTGGCCGTCGAGGCCGGGCTCGACGAGGGCGTTGCCCGTCAGGTGCTGGCCGACCCCGCCGCGTACGCGGACGCCGTCCGCGAGGACGAGCGGGAGGCGGCCGAGCTGGGCGCGAACGGAGTGCCGTTCTTCGTGCTGGACCGCAAGTACGGGGTGTCCGGCGCGCAGCCCGCCGAGGTGTTCGAGCGGGCGCTCACGCAGGCGTGGGGCGAGCGGTCGCCGCTCCAGGTGATCCAGGAGGACACCGCGGAGGCGTGCGGGCCCGACGGGTGCGCGGTGCCGCAGGCTCGGTGACCGGGGTGCGGTAGCGCCGTGGGGGTGCGGTGATCTGCGGTCCGCGGCCGCGCGGGTGGTTGCTCGCGCAGTTCCCCGTGCCCCTTTGGGGGCGCTGAGGTGCTGGTCGGCCTGCATGTATAAGCGGTGCTATGGGGAACCGCGTAAAACCTCTCAATGGACGGGGAGGTCCTCGGGCCCCACAGTGGTGGCATGGAGACCTTCGAGAGCCTCGTCCGTGCCGAGTTCGCGCCGAAGAACACCTATCTGAACACCGCGAGCAGCGGGCTGCTGCCCGCCCGGACGGTGGCCGCGCTGGGGCGGGCCGCGCTGCTGCGGGCCGAGGGCCGGCCGCTGGACCCGCTGTTCGAGGACGTGGAGGCCGCGCGGGCCGCGTTCGCCCGGCTGGCCGGGGTGCCGGCCGGGCGGGTGGCGGCCGGGACGTCGGTCGCCGCGCACACCGGGGTGGTCGCCGCGTCGCTGCCGCCCGGCGCCGAGGTGCTGACCGCCGAGGACGACTTCACCTCCGTCCTCAACCCGTTCCACGTCCGGGGCGACCTCAAGGTGCGGGCCGTGCCGCTGGAGCGGCTCGCGGAGTCCGTCCGCCCCGGCACCGCGCTCGTCGCGGTCAGTGCCGCCCAGTCCGCCGACGGCCGGATCGCCGACCTGCCCGCGCTGCGCGAGGCGGCGCGGGAGCACGGGGCGCGGACCTGCGTCGACTTCTCCCAGGCCGCCGGATGGCTGCCGATGGAGGCCGACGCGTACGACTTCACCGTCTGCACGACCTTCAAGTGGCTGCTCGGCCCGCACGGCGCGGCCTTCCTCGTCGTGCCCGAGGACTTCGGCGGACTGACCCCGGTGCTGGCCGGCTGGGTCGCGGGGGAGAACCCCTGGGACAGCTGCTACGGCCCCGTCACCGAACTCGCCCGCTCCGCCCGCCGCTTCGACCTGACCCCGGCCCTGTTCACGTACGCCGGGCTGCGCCACTCCCTCGGGCTGATCGAGGAACTCGGCGTGGCCGCCGTCCACGCCCACGACCTCGCCCTCGCGGACCGGTTCCGCGCGGGGCTCGCCACCCTCGGCCACCAGCCCGTGCCCGCGCCCGGCTCGGCGATCGTCTCCGTGCCCGGACTGGGCGTGCGTCAGTCCGAGTTGAGCGCGGCCGGCATCCAGGTCTCCGATCGCGCGGGCAACCTGCGCGTCGCCTTCCACCTCTACAACACGGCGGCGGACGTCGACCGGGTCCTGGACGCCCTGTCTTCCTGAACCACTGGCGCGAGCCCGGCCGGGACGCTAGGAAGGGCATCAGGGATGGTGGTGCCGGTGGAGCCGACGCTCGAACAGCCGTCCATCGATGTGGAGTTGCATCGGCGGCTGGTGTACGGGGACGAGTCCGCGCTGCGTGAGGCCTACGCGGCGTACGGGGCACTCGTGCGCCGGGTGGCCGTGCGGGTCACCCACAGTCAGGCGGCGGCCGAGGACGTGGCCCAGGAGGTCTTCGCCCAGCTGTGGACCAGCCCGTACGGCTTCGATGCGCGGCGCGGCTCCCTGCGCACCTGGCTGTCGATGCTCGCCCACCGGCGGGCCGTGGACTGGGTGCGCAGAGAGGCCCGGCACCGCAAGCACACCCACGCGGACGACTCGGAGCTGCACGCCATCCCCGACGCCGGACCCGGCCCGCACGAGGCGGTCGTCGACCGCGAGCGCTCCCTGCTGCTGCACACCGCCCTCGCCGAACTCCCGCGCACCCAGCGGGAGGTGGTCCACCTCGCCTACTTCGCGGGCCGCACCTACCGCCAGGCCGCCGTGGAGCTGGGCATCCCCGAGGGCACCGCGAAGACCCGGCTCCGCTCGGCCCTGCGCAAACTGGCGGAGTCCCTCGCGGATCCACCGGACCCGGCAGCGGCGAGGGGCGCGTGATGGCGGCCCCTCACCGCAGCGCCGGGGCCGTGCGGGCTCTGCGTATCGTGGCAGCGGCACGGCGAAAGGGCGGCGCGCGATGACCAACGACCACGACGGCGTACGGGAGCTGCTGGCCGCCTGGGCGGTCGGCGCGCTGCCACCCGCCGACGCCAGGGCCGTACCGCTCCACCTCGCCGACTGCGAGACCTGCGCGGCCGAGGCCGAACGACTCCGGGCGACCGTACGGTTGCTGGACGGCACCCCCGGCCCGGACGCGCGGGCGAGCGGCGCCCCCGGTGACGCGCGCGACGGGGCCACGGGGGGCGATCAGGGGCGCGATGGTGCGGACGGGGTGCTCGCGTCGGCGCTGCGCTCGCGCCGGCCCCGTACGCCGGGTGTCGCCCCGCACGCGGCGCCGTACGCCGCCGCCGTCGCCGGACTGCGGGCGCTGGTCCGGGAGCTGCCGGGCCGCTGGGGCACCCCGGTGGTGCACGACTGGGACGCGCACGCCACGGTCGCCCACCTCGTCGCCGCCGACGAACATCTGGCCGTGGCGCTCGGGGTCGGCGCCCGGCTGCCGGCCTCCCGCATCCCGGCCGGGACGCCCGCCGCGCACGCGTGGGAGCTGCGCACCGCCGACGCCATCGCCCACGAGCACGCCCGTACACCCGAGGAGACCGTCGCCACCTGGGCCGCGCAGGCCGCCGACCTCCTGGCGACCCCCGAGGCCCTTGACCCCGCTCTCGCCGCCCGCGCGGCGACGGTCATGGGCCTCAGACTCCCTGTCGCCGATCACTTCGTCATACGCGCCTTCGAGGCGTGGATCCACGCCGACGACATCGGCCGGGCGCTCGGCATCGCCGTACCGCCGCCGCCCGACGAGCACCTGGAACAGCTGGTCCGGCTCGCCGTCCGCATCCTCGGCCTGGCCCTGCACGACGCGCCGCCCGTCCTCGTCGAGGTCACCGGGACCGGCCCCGGCACCGGCTGGGTCCTCGGCTCGGACGCCGAGCCCGTGGCCGCCGAACTGACCCTGGACCCGGTCGACTTCTGTCTGCTCGTGGGCGGCCGCTACGCCCCGGACGAGGTGCCGAGAGGTCTCGCGGGCGACGAGCGCGCCGCACGGAACGTCCTGGCCACGGCGGCGTCACTGGCCTGGCTGTAGCGGCCCCCGAGGGGCGGCACACACGGCGGACCGGGCGGTCCCTCAGGGCAGGGACCGCCCGGTCCGGTCATCGTGACGGCGAGGCCGGGATCACCGCACGGGGGTGAAGTCCCGCGCGCCGATGAACTCAGGCCGCCGTACGGGAGCCGCGAACGGCTCGACCGCCGCGTTCTCCACGCTGTTGAAGACGATGAAGACGTTGCTGCGCGGGAACGGCGTGATGTTGTCGCCGGAGCCGTGCATGCAGTTGCAGTCGAACCAGGTCGCCGAACCGGCCTTACCGGTGAACAGCTTGATGCCGTACTCGGAGGCCATCGCCGTCAGCGCCTCGTCCGACGGGGTGCCCGCGTCCTGCATCTGGAGCGACTTCTTGTAGTTGTCCTTCGGGGTGGCGCCCGCGCAGCCGAGGAACGTCCGGTGCGACCCCGGCATGATCATCAGGCCGCCGTTGGTGTCGTGGTTCTCGGTCAGCGCGATCGAGACGGACACCGTCCGCATGTTCGGCAGCCCGTCCTCGGCGTGCCAGGTCTCGAAGTCGGAGTGCCAGTAGAACCCGGACGCGCCGAAGCCCGGCTTCACATTGATCCGCGACTGGTGCACATACACGTCGGAGCCGAGGATCTGCCGGGCACGGCCGACGACCCGCTCGTCCCGCACGAGCTGTGCGAACACCTCGCTGATGCGGTGCACCTCGAAGACGGACCGGATCTCCTTCGACTTCGGCTCGATGATCGAGCGTTCGTCGGCGCGGACCGCGGGATCGGTGACGAGCCGCTCCAGCTCCCGGTGGTACACGGCGACCTCGTCCGGCGTGATGAGCTCCTCGACGGCGAGGAAGCCGTCCCGCTCGTACGTCTGCAGGTCGGTGAGGGAGATCGGGCCGGGGGTGCCGGGGGCGCCCCAGACGACCGGGTCCTGGCGCGGGACCGACACCTCGGTGGCGCCGCGGCTGGGGTACGGATCGGGCACGCCGGTGGTGGTGTTCATCGTGGTGCTCGTGGTCATGATGTCAGCCCTCCTCCGTCAGCAGGGGATAGACGCCGTTCTCGTCGTGGTCCTCCCGTCCGGTCACGGGCGGGTTGAACACACAGATGCAGCGGAAGTCCTCCTTGATCCGCATCGTGTGCCGCTCGTGGCCGTCGAGGAGGTACATGGTCCCGGGCGTGATCGTGTACGTCCGCCCGGTCTCGTTGTCGGTCAGTTCGGCCTCGCCCTCGACGCACACCACGGCCTCGATGTGGTTCGCGTACCACATCGACGTCTCCGTGCCCGCGTAGAGGATCGTCTCGTGCAGGGAGAAGCCGACCTTCTCCTTGGCGAGGACGATGCGTTTGCTCTCCCACGTGCCGGACGCCGCTTTGACGTGCCGGTCGGTGCCTTCCAGATCCTTGAAAGAACGGACGATCACGGTGGTTCCATGCCTCCTTGCGGGTTTTCCTCAGATGGTGGTCAGACGGTTTCCCGCACGGCGCGGGCGACGACGCGCAGGCCCTCGTCCAGCTCGTCCGGGGTGATGGTGAGGGCGGGCAGCAGCTTCACGACCTCGCTCTCCGGACCGGACGTCTCGATCAGCAGCCCGAGTTCGAAGGCCCGCTTGGCGACCCGGCCCGCACGGGCCTTCTCGTGGAACTCCAGGCCCCACACCAGCCCTCGGCCCCGGTACTCCTTCACATCGGCGAGGTTCTCCTCGGTGATGGAGATCAGTGCCTGCTCGACCTGCTCACCGCGCGCACGGGTCTGCTTCTCCATGGCGGAGCCGTCCGACCAGTACGTCTCCAGGGCGGCGGTCGCGGTGACGAAGGCGGGGTTGTTGCCGCGGAAGGTGCCGTTGTGCTCGCCCGGCTCCCAGATGTCCAGCTCGGGCTTGAACAGGCACAGCGACATCGGCAGCCCGTAGCCGCTGATGGACTTGGAGACGGTGACGATGTCGGGGGTGATGCCCGCCTCCTCGAACGAGAAGAACGCCCCCGTACGGCCGCAGCCCATCTGGATGTCGTCGACGATCAGCAGCATGTCCTGCCGCTCGCACAGCTCGGCGAGGGCGCGCAGCCACTCCGGGCGGGCGACGTTGATGCCGCCCTCGCCCTGGACCGTCTCCACGATCACGGCGGCGGGCTTGTTCAGCCCGGACCCCTGGTCCTCCAGGATCCGCTCGAACCACAGGAAGTCGGGGATCTGGCCCTCGAAGTAGTTGTCGAACGGCATCGGCGTCCCGTGCACCAGCGGGATGCCCGCGCCGGCCCGCTTGAAGGCGTTGCCGGTCACGGCGAGGGAGCCCAGGGACATGCCGTGGAAGGCGTTGGTGAACGACACGATGGCCTCGCGGCCCTTGACCTTCCGCGCCAGTTTCAGCGCGGACTCCACGGCGTTGGTGCCGGTCGGGCCCGGGAACATGACCTTGTACGGCAGGTCGCGGGGCCGCAGCACCAGGTTCTGGAAGGACTCCAGGAACGCCCGCTTGGCGCCCGTCGACATGTCGAGGCCGTGCGTGACGCCGTCCCGCTCCAGGTAGTCGATCAGAGCCCGTTTGAGCACCGGGTTGTTGTGGCCGTAGTTGAGCGAACCGGCTCCGGCGAAGAAGTCCAGGTAGCTGTGGCCGTCCTCGTCGCGCATCCGGCTGCCCTGCGCGGTGTCGAACACGGTGGGCCAGCCGCGGCAGTAGCTGCGCACCTCGGACTCCAGGGTCTCGAAGACGCTCAGGTCGGGCTGGGTGATGGTCACGGCGAATCGCTCCTCGGTGCGTGGGGGGTGCGGGTGTGCGGGAGTGGGGGAGAGGGCAGAGGGGGTGGCCCGGCGGGGGCCGGTGGTGCTCAGGGGCACAGCGGTGCTCAGGGGGACAGCGGGCCGATGCGGTGCAGCACCTCGGGCTCGTGCGGACCGTCGGGGAAGTCCCCCGCCTCGAACAGGACCGTGCGCTCGACGCTCGCGCCGTGGCGTTCGGCGAACGCGGCGAACAGCCGCTCCGAGGCGGTGTTGCCCGGGGTGATGGTGGTCTCGACGGCGGTCAGCGCGTGCTGTCGCGCGACCCGTGCGACGAGTCCGTCCAGCAGCGCCCCGGCGAGCCCGCGCCCGCGGTGCGCCTCGTCGACGGCTACCTGCCACACGAGCAGGGTGTCCGGCCGCTCCGGCCGCACGTACCCGGTCACGAAGCCGACCGGTTCCCCCGTCTCGTCACGGGCCACCGCCGAGGTGTCCGCGAAGTCCCGGCACCACAGCAGATAGCTGTACGAGGAGTTCAGGTCGAGGGTTTTGGAGTCCCCGGCGATACGCCACAGCGCGCTGCCGTCCGCCACGTCCGGGCGGTCGATCCGAATCCCCTCGGCGATTTCCGGTTGTGATTCCAGGTGTGCGATGTGCAGGTCTGCTTGTGCGGCAGTCATACGGCTTGAATTTACCCAGCGGAATTTCGAATTGCATCGCCGCTAGGGGTTACGAATGAGCGCGCCCTGTGTTATCACGCGGGCGCGAGCGGGCGCGCAAGCAGGTGGTTGACCTGTGCGGTTTTGCCCGGAAATACCCCTGCAAAAGGGGCGCACTGTGGAGTCCGTCACATGCGCGTAACCCTCACGGAACCTGCCCGGATCGCGCCCCTTGTTGTTCGCGAAACCTTTGCGTTTAGGGAAGGTTGAAGCGGGCAGAAGAATACGGGGTCTTACCCATGGAATTGTAGGACCCTTTCTGTTGGAAAAGCGACCCTCTTTTCCGTCGATTCGCCGGTGCCGGCCACTTCCCCGGCCCAGGACACCGCCCCGCGCGGGCAGTTCTCCCCCGAGTTCTCCACCGATACCGCTGCGCTGCCCCGGAGCGGGTAATACGGTTCTGGCGAGGTCGGCGGCGGGGGAGGGGACGAGGATGCCGGAGCAGCCGTGGGCGGCACTGACCGCGGCCGGGGGAACAGCGGTCGTACGGGCCGCGGGCGGGAGCACGGGCGCGCACGCGGACTCCTGGGCCGGGCTGCGGCGGGCCGTCGCCGCGTGGTTCGCCCGCGGTGACGCCGAACGGGAACGGGCCGAGCTGGACCGCCTGGACAGGACCGCCGCCGCCCTGACGTCGGCGTCCGCTCCCGACGACGGCACTCGCATCCGCCAGGAGGCCGCCTGGCAGACCCGCTTCGAGGAACGGCTGGAGCACCTGGGCCCTGCGGAGCGCGTCCGGGCCGCCGAGGAACTGCGCGTGCTGCTCGCCGGGATCTCGGCCACCGGCCGGGGTTCTGCAGTGGCCTCGGCGATCGCCCCCGCCACGTCCGCGGTCCCTGCCCCCGCGGCGCCCTCGGCCCCCGGCTCCGTCGCGTCGTCGGTCACTGCCGCTGCCGGGTCCTCGGCCCCCGGCTCCGCCGTGTCGTCGGTCACTGCCGCCGCCGGGTCCCCGGCCCCCGGCCCCGCCGCGTCCTCGACCCTCGGCCCCGCCGTGGCCTCGGCCGTCGCCCCCGCCAGGCCCCCGGCCTCCGGCCCCGCCGCGCCGTCGGCCCCCGGCCCCGCCGCGGGCTCCGACCGGCCGGTGGGGCGCGGCGGTGCCGGGGACCCGTACGCCGGCGTGTTGGTGCCCCGGCTGCCCGCCGAGCCCGCCCATGTCCTCGCCGCCACCGGAGGCATCGCGACGCAGTACGCGAGGGGAGACCTCGCCCCCCACGCCGCCGCCGACCCGACCGCCGTCGCCGCCCTCGGCGCCTGGCAGCCGGTCCGCGACACCGACCCCCTCGGGCTGGGCGTCCACCGGGCCCGCGTCGGCGGCGCGGACGCCTCGACGCTGCCGCCTTACGTCCGCCGCGACATCGACGAACAGGTGCGGGACCGGCTGAGGAAGGCGGCCGCCTCGGGCGGGCTGGTGCTGCTCACCGGCGACTCGACCGCGGGCAAGAGCCGCACCGCCCTCGAAGCGGCACGGGCCGTCCTGCCGGGACATCTGCTCCTCGCCCCGCCCTGGGGCGCCGACCTCCGTGTGTTACGGCCGCCCGCGGGCGGCCCCGCCTACGACCGGCACGTGCTCTGGCTCGACGACCTGGAGCACTACCTCGGTCCCGGCGGCCTCGAACCGTCCCTGCTGTCGGCGTTGACCGACGCCGGGCTCGTGGTGCTGGCGACCCTGCGGGACGAGCGCTACGACACCCTGCGCGACGCGGCCGACGGCGCCGACGGCGAGGGCGGCGCCGGCCGTATGGCCGCCGAGCGGGGACTGCGCGTCCTCAACATGGTGGAACCGGTCGTCGTCCGGCGGCTGTGGAGCGACACCGAACTCGACCGGGTGGCCGAGGTCGACGACAGCCGCCTCGTTGAGGCCCACGCCCGGCACGGCATTCATGGGATCGCCGAGTACCTGGCGGCCGGACCGGAACTCCTCGGCGAATGGCGCCGGGCCGAGCGCGCCACCACCAGGGGCGGCCATCCACGGGGCGCGGCGCTCGTCGCGGCAGCCGCGGACCTCGCCCGCATCGGCCTCATCGGCGACCTGCCGGAGACCCTGCTGCGTGAGGTGCACGAGCGCTACCTCGCCGCGCTAGGCGGCCCCGCCCTGCGCCCCGAGTCCTACGCCGACGCCATCGCCTGGGCCACCCGCATCCGCTACGGCGTCGCCAGCCTGCTGATGGAGGGCGAGGAGGAGAACACCAAACGGCCCTTCGACTACCTCGTCGACTCCGTGGCCCGCGACCCCGACGCGCCGGACGTCCCGGAAGCGGTGTGGCGAACGGCCCTCAGGCAGGCGGACGACCGTACGCGCCCGCTGATCGCGCAGACGGCGTCCCTCAGTGGACGGTGGGCGCTCGCAGAGGAAGCGTGGCGTCCGCTTGCGGAGGCGGGGACCGAGCAAGCGATCGTCAACTATGCGTCGGCGCAACTGTTCCAGATGAAGGATCTGGCGCGAATCGAAGCGTTGCTGCGCCCTGTGGCCGAGGCTGGAGATCCCGTCGCGCAGCTCAACCTCGGTGTGGTCCTGCTGCTTCGAGGCGAAGCCGACGAGGCCGCGGTGTGGTGGCTGGCGTCTGCCGATGCGGGGCTGCCAGCGGCCGCCTACAACCTTTTCCGGCATCTCGGCGCTCTGGGAGACGAAGAGCAGGCGGAGACATGGTTGCGACGAGCTGCGGAAGGCGGTTACGTCCATGCCTTCAGTACCCTCGCGGCGCTCCTGCATCAGCGTGGTGACAGCAGGGAGGCGGAGCCTTGGTGGCGGAGAGCTGCCATGGCGGGCGACACGGAAGCGATGTACGTCTTCGGCCACCTGTTGCGCCTGCGCGATGACGACCAAGCCGAACTGTGGCTGTGCCGCGCCGCCGAGCGTGGCCACGATCGAGCCGCAGAGATCATGGGCAACGCCGCCGAGGAGCGTGGTGACCTCGCCGACGCCGAGAAGTGGTGGCGGATGGCCGCGGAAGCCGGCAACGCGGAGGCTGCCAACGAACTCGGCGTTCTCCTCAGCCGACGAGGTGACCGGGCCGATGGTGCCGTCTGGTACGCCAAGGGGGCCGAGGCCGGTCACACAGTCGCGATGTTCAACCTCGGTGCGTGGTTGGCTGACCAGGGTGACCTTGATGAGGCTAAGAAATGGCACCGACGTGCCGGTGAAGCCGGGTACCTCAGTTCTCTCAATAATCTCGGCGCCCTGCACCGAGCGGATGGGGACCTCCACCTCGCCGAGGAGATGTTTCGCCGGGCCGCGGCCGGTGGAGACATCAAAGCCCGCCTCAATCTGATCGGCCTCCTGATCGAGGACGGCCGCTCCCCGGAAGCCCGGACGCTCCTCCTCGAACTACTGGACGACCCCGACAACACCGAGGAGATCTACGCGTACGCCGCGGTGGTCCGACAGGCAGGCATGACGCACGTGGTGCGCACCCTCCTGCGCTGGATGGCTGACGCTGGCCGCACCGACGCCGCCCACAACCTTGGCACGCAGTACTTCATCGACGGGAACCTCGACGAAGCGGCACGCTGGTGGCGCGTCTCCGCCCCCGCATTCCCCGTCTCCGCCTACAACCTCAGCCGTCTGCTTTCCGATCAAGGTGAGACCGAAGAGGCCGCCTCTTGGCTGCGCCACGCTGCCGACGCAGGGTATCCCCGGGCTGCCCTGAAAGTCGCCGACCAACTCGTCGACTTCGCACGGCCAGATCTCGGGGTGGAGAGGCTCCTCCCCTTGGCAGGAGAACGGCCCGAAGCTGCTTTCCTGTTGGGCCTACTGTTCCTCACCGGCCTGAGTGATCACCAGGAGGGCGAGCACTGGTGGCATCGGGCCGCGCAGGAGGCGGACGCGAACACCGCGTTCGACTTCGCCGGCTACCTGGCCGAACGGGGCGGCGAACCCGTGCACGTCGAGTTCTGGTGCCGCAAGTCCGCCGAGGCCGGGCACCCCCGCGGGGCGCTCAACCTCGGCGCCATGCTCGCCAACCGGGGCCAGGTGGAGGAGGCGGAAGCCTGGCTGGCCACGGCGGTGGCGAGGGGACTCGACGACGCGGCCGAACCCCTCGCTCAAGTACGGGAGTACCTCACCCGCCAGGAGACCTCCTGAGGGCCGCCGTGCCCGGAATCTCCGTATCGGCCCCCGCAGTGGGCCCTGGGTCCTCCGTCTCGGCCTACCCCACCCCGGGCCCTGGGTCCTCCCTGTCGGCCCCCGCCATGGGCCCTGGGCCCTGGGCCCTCCATCTCGGCCAGCCCCACTCCAGGCCCTGGATCCTCCATCTCGGCCGGCCCCACCCCAGGCCCCGAATCCTCCGCGTCCGTCACCCCGCCACGCCCACGTCGGCCTACTCCCCCCAAGCCCCCTCGGCAGCCCTCAGCCCCGCCTCCAGGTCCACCCCCACCCCGAACTCCGCCAGCGCCGCCCCCAGCCCCGCGAGGCTGGAGTGGACGGCATCCGGCGTCGCGTCGGGGCCGTAGTGGTTGACGCGGACCATCTCGTGGGCGAGGGCGCCGCCGCCCGCGGCCAGCGGCAGCGCCGGGTCCGCGGTGAGGGCCTTGGCGACGAGTGCGGACGCGTCGACACCGCCCGGCACCCGGAGGGTCGTCGCGACGGGGGCCGCCTCGCGGGCCTCGCGCACATACGGCTCCAGACCGCCGCCCAGCGCGAGCGCCCCCGCCCGGGTGGCCGCGGCGGCCGAGGCATGGCGGGCCATCACCGTGTCGAGGCCCGCCGACTCGATGCGCTCCAGGCACGCCTCCAGCGCGAGCATCTCCAACTGGGCCGGGGCGTGCAGCAGGGCGCGGCGGCCGCCGTCGATCCAGCGCTCCTTCCAGTCGAGGAGCGACAGATAGGAGCGGCGCGGGGCGTGCGGGTTCGCGGCCATCCGGGCCCACGCCCGCTCGCTCACCGAGATCGCGGAGACGCCGGCCGGACCGCCCATCGCCTTCTGCGCCCCGATGACGCACAGGTCGACACCCCACGCGTCCGGGAGCACCGGTTCGGCGCCGACGGAGGCCACCGCGTCCAGGTAGAAGAGCGCGCCGTGCTCACGGACGACCTCGCCGATCGCGGGGACGGGGTTCGTATTGCCGGTCGCCGCCTCCGCGTGCACCAGGGAGACGAAGTCGATGGCCGGGTGCTCGGCGAAGGCGTCCCGGATCTGCTCGGCGGTGACCGCCGTGTGGAAGGGCACGGCCAGGTCGACGACGGTCGCCCCGCAGCCGCGGAGCCAGTCGCCGAAGGTCTGCCCGTAGGGGCCGGTGATCACGTTCAGGGCGGTCGTCCCGGGCCCGGCGGCCCCGCGGATCGCCCCCTCCAGCGGCAGCAGCGCCTCGCCCTGGGTGATCACCACGTCCTGCTCCGTGGAGAGCAGCCGGGCCACCCGGTCCTCGATCGACGCGAAGCGCTCCGCGGTCAACGGGGCCAGATCCAGAAACGGGTGCGTCACAGGGTGCTCTCTTCGCTCACTGGGGTAGATGGTGTCCAGGGTGGGCCGACACGGGTCGACGTACGTCGAGCGTAATCGGCGCGTCCGGCAGCACCGCCCGACGATCCCCGCCCCCGGAATCCGACTGCATCTCCCGCCCCGTACCGATGACTTCTGAGGCCGAACGGCCCAGTGACCATCGGATTGGTTTGAGCAAGTCAAACATCTCCTTATAATCGGATGCCTACGTTCCCCACAGGAGGTCTCCCCGTGAACTCGGTCCTCGCACGCCGGACCCGCATCCTGGCCGCCACCACCGCCGCGGCCGGACTGCTGCTCGTGGCCGGTTGCACCTCGACCGACGACGGCGGCAGCGGCGGCACCAAGACGGCCGCCGGCGGGGTCGAGCTGGTCAAGGCGGGCCAGCTGACGACCTGCACCCACCTCCCGTACCCGCCGTTCCAGTCGGAGATCGACGGCAAGGTGCAGGGCTTCGACGTCGCGCTGATCGACCTCGTCGCCAAGGACCTGGGCGTGAAGCAGGACATCCTCGACACCCCGTTCGAGAACTTCAAGACGGGCGCCTTCCTGAACTCCGGGGAGTGCGACCTCGCCGCCGCCGGTATGACGATCACCGACGAGCGCAAGAAGAACGTCGACTTCTCCGACCCGTACTTCGACGCCACCCAGGCCGTCCTCGCCGACAAGGACGCCGGGATCAGCTCCTTCGCGGACCTCAAGGGCAAGAAGGTCGGCGCCCAGGCGCAGACCACCGGTGAGGACTACGCCAAGAGCCAGGGCCTCGACCCGGTCTCCTTCGAGTCCTCCGACGCCGTCCTCAACGGACTGCGCTCCGGCCAGGTCGACGCCGTCGTCATCGACTACCCGGTCGTCCAGGGCTGGCTGAAGGACAAGCCCAACGCCGACGCCTTCGAGGTCGCGGACAACATCAACACCGGTGAGCAGTACGGCTTCACGGTCAAGAAGGGCAACACCAAGCTCCTCGCCGCCATCAACAAGGCGCTTGCCGAGGCCAAGTCCGACGGGACGTACCGCGAGCTGTACGAGAAGTGGATCGGGCCGTACGACGAGAGCGCCGCCTCCGCCTCCCCGTCCGCGTCCGCCTCCTGACCCATGGCCGACACGGACGCGGTGGTCCGGCCCAGGAAGAAGGGGCTGACCCGGCGGCAGAAGCGCAGCCTGTCGCGCGGCGCGCAGTACGTCGTCTTCGTCGCCGCCGTGATCGCCTTCGCGGTCTCGGCGGACTGGGGCCGGCTGAAGAACCAGTTCGCGCAGGCGGACATCGCCGAGCAGATGTTCCCCGACGTCATCACGCTGGCGTTGAAGAACACCGTGCTCTACACCCTGTCCGGCTTCGCCGTCGGCCTGGTGCTCGGCATGGTGATCGCCCTGATGCGGCTGTCGTCGGTCGGCCCGTACCGCTGGTTCGCCGGTGTGTACATCGAGATCTTCCGCGGTCTGCCCGCCCTGCTGATCTTCATCTTCATCGGGGTCGCCGTCCCGCTGGCCTTCCCGGGCACGGAGATCGTCGGCGGCACCTACGGCAAGGTCGCCCTGGCGCTGGGCCTCGTCGCGGCGGCGTACATGGCGGAGACGATCCGCGCGGGCATCCAGGCCGTCCCCAAGGGGCAGATGGAGGCGGCCCGTTCGCTGGGGTTCTCGCCCGCCCGCGCGATGGTCTCGATCATCATCCCGCAGGCGTTCCGGATCATCCTCCCGCCGCTCACCAACGAACTCGTCCTCCTCTTCAAGGACTCCTCGCTGGTGCTGTTCCTCGGGGTCACCCTGGAGGAGCGCGAACTGTCCAAGTTCGGGCGGGACCTGGCCAGTACCACCGCCAACTCGACGCCGATCCTGGTCGCTGGCCTGTGCTACCTGCTGGTCACCATCCCGCTCGGCTTCGTCGTGCGCCGTATGGAGGCGAAGGCCCAGGAGGCCGTGAAATGACCGAGAAGACGCTGGGCGGACACGCCGAGATCCAGGTCCGCGGACTGCACAAGTCGTTCGGCGACAACGAGGTCCTCAAGGGCATCGACCTGGAGATCGGCCGCGGCGAGGTCGTCTGCGTCATCGGCCCGTCCGGCTCCGGCAAGTCGACCCTGCTGCGCTGTGTGAACCTCCTGGAGGAACCCACGAAGGGCCAGGTCTTCGTCGGCGGCACCGAACTGACGGACCCGGACGTCGACATCGACGCCGTACGCCGCCGTATCGGCATGGTGTTCCAGCAGTTCAACCTCTTCCCGCACCTCACGGTCACCGAGAACCTCACGCTCCCGCAGCGCCGGGTCCTCAGGCGAGGCAAGGCGGAGGCGGCGCGGGTGGCCGCCGAGAACCTGGAGCGGGTCGGTCTCGCCGAGAAGGCGGACGCCTACCCCTCCTCCCTCTCCGGCGGCCAGCAGCAGCGCGTGGCGATCGCCCGCTCCCTGTCCATGGGCCCCGAGGTCATGCTCTTCGACGAGCCGACGTCGGCACTGGACCCGGAACTGGTGGGCGACGTCCTGGCGGTGATGCGCAGGCTCGCGGAGGAGGGCATGACGATGATGGTCGTCACCCATGAGATGACCTTCGCCCGCGAGGTCGCCGACCGTGTCGTCTTCATGGACGGCGGAGTGATCGTCGAGGACGGCGCCCCCGCCCGGGTCATCGGCGCCCCCCGGCACGAGCGCACCCGCCACTTCCTGTCCCGTCTCCTCGACCCCGCGATGGCGGAGGTGGAGGAGGAGACGTCGGACCAGGTGGGCAGAAGCGACTGAAAAGGTTCGTTCGGCAGGTGCGGGCGGGTGGGGGCTTGTCGCGCCCACGCGGCGGAGCCGCATGTGTCACCGCCCCGCACCCCTGAAGGGACGGGCCTGCGGCCCGCCCTCCATGAAAAGCACGGGCGCAGCCCGGTCGCTTTCAGGGGCGCGGGGAACCACGCGAACGGCCCCCACCCACCCGCACCCCCCGACGGCGATCGACCCCTGACTAGGGTGCGGGTATGAACGAGCGTGCTGTGCTGCGTGTGAAGGGGCGGGTCCTCGTCGGGCCCGACGACGTCCGGGACGAGCTGTGGGTCGTGGACGGCCGTGTCTCCTACGACCGTCCCGCCGTCGCGCGGGACGTGCGGACCGTGGAGGGCTGGGCGCTGCCCGGTCTCGTCGACGCACACTGCCATGTCGGCCTCGGCGCGCACGGGCCGGTCGACGCCGGTACCGCGGAGAAGCAGGCCCTGACCGACCGCGACGCCGGTACTCTCCTGATCCGCGACGCCGGCTCCCCGTCCGACACCCGCTGGGTCGACGACCGCGACGACCTCCCGAAGATCATCCGCGCAGGCCGGCACATCGCCCGTACCCGCCGCTACATCCGTGGCTACGCCCACGAGATCGAGCCGGACGACCTCGTCGCGTACGTCGGCCGGGAGGCCCGGCGCGGTGACGGCTGGGTGAAGCTGGTCGGCGACTGGATCGACCGCGAGGTGGGCGACCTCGCGGCGTGCTGGCCGCGTGGCGCGGTCGAGGCGGCGATCGCCGAGGCCCACCGTCTGGGCGCCCGCGTCACGGCCCACTGCTTCGCCGAGTCCTCGCTGCGCGACCTCGTCGAGGCGGGCATCGACTGCGTCGAGCACGCCACGGGTCTCACCGACGAGCTGATCCCGCTGTTCGCCTCCCGCGGCGTCGCGATCGTCCCCACCCTGGTCAACATCGCCACGTTCCCGAAGCTCGCCGAGGGCGGCGAGGCCCGGTTCCCCGTGTGGTCCGCCCACATGAGGAACCTGTACGACCGCCGCTACGACACCGTCCGCAACGCCTACGACGCCGGGATCCCCGTCTTCGTCGGCACCGACGCCGGCGGCAGCCTCCCGCACGGCCTGGTCGCCGACGAGGTGGCCGAACTGGTCAAGGCAGGCATCCCCCCGCTCCGGGCCCTCGCCGCGACCACCTGGGACGCCCGAAGCTGGCTCGGCCGCCCCGGCCTGGAGGAGGGCGCCCCGGCGGACCTGGTCGTCTACGCCGAGGACCCCCGCGACGACGTCCGCGCACTGGCGGCACCCCTGCGGGTCGTGCTGAACGGCACGATCACCGCCTGACCCCCGCTTCCCCGGGAACGCCGGTCCGCCCGGCGGCGACGGCCGTCGGGCGGGCGTGCGCGGGACAGGACCTCAAGGGCAGTGCCCGAAGGGACAATTTCCGGGAACTCGCCCGCTCCCTAGGTTGGTTGCGCACCGCACGCCCGTCCCGAATGTTCCGTCCAGCACCAGGGAGGCATCCGTGCCCAACCGTTCCCCTCTCCTGCGCAGACTGTCGAACCTGGCGGTCGCGGGGGCCGCCATGCTCGCCGTCCTCGCCCCCGCCGGCGCCGCGTCCGCCAGCAGCGGCGCTCCCGTCGCCAAGAAGGCCGAGACGACGGCCGCCCAGCAGGACACGACGCCCGCGGCCGCCGTCAAGCTCCGCAAGCTCTACGACTGGCGCCTGCACGTCAAGCCCAACAACGCCAAGTACATCGGGCGGCCCTGGAAGCCCGCCGAGGCCATCCAGGAACTCAAGAAGTGCTTCAACTGCACGTTCCCGGTGAAGAACGCGCCGAAGAAGTACCCCAAGGAAGGCCAGCTGATCAAGCTGAAGGCCTGCGCGGCAGGTCCCTTCGGCTGCAAGAACGCGCCCGTCAAGTTCTACTCGAAGGGTGTGGCGAACGGCTGGTACTTCGTCGCGCAGAAGGGCCACTTCGACGGCGCAGGCTCCAAGGTGTACTTCCAGTTCTACAACGAGAAGAGCACCGGGTACCTGATGCTCCACGTCTGGGCCTACGTCGCCAAGCCGAGCGTGCCCGACGGCCTCAACAAGTCCTTCGCCCGCGGCAAGTGGCAGGACTTCAACCACAAGATGGGCGTGAAGCTCCACTGCAAGCACAGCTCGCAGTGCTGACCCGGTAGCCCCCGCCCCGCAGGATCCGCCGGCGGACCGTCGAGCCCCCTCCGCTCAACGGTCCGCCAGCGTCATCGCCTGGTCCAGCGCCTGGAGGAAGCTGTTGACCGTCGTACGGTCACGGACCGCCAGCCGCAGCCAGTTCTCGTCCAGGCCGGGGAAGGTGTCGCCCCGGCGCACCGCGAAGCCCAGGCTCCGCAGATGGCGGCGCACGGCCGGCGCGCGATCCAGGCTGACGAGGA
The DNA here is from genome assembly GCF_023516595.1 of Streptomyces neyagawaensis. GTDB lineage: Bacteria > Actinomycetota > Actinomycetes > Streptomycetales > Streptomycetaceae > Streptomyces > Streptomyces neyagawaensis. The sequence goes on from NZ_JAMGBG010000050.1 coordinate 76,834, forward strand.
CGAACGGCCCCTCGGCGGGCTCGGCGACGGTCAGTCCGTCCGGGGCGAACTCCTTGAGCCCCGCCACCAGATGGGCCCGGTCGGCGGCGATACGGTACGCCGCGTCAGCTGCCTCCGCCAGCGCCCGCTCGGACACGCACGCCTCGGCCGCCGCGAGCGCCGGCGTCGACACCGGCCACAGCGGCTGCGCCCGCTCCAGTTCCTCGATCGTCTCCGGTGCGGCGAGGACATAGCCGATCCGCAGCCCGGCCAGGCCCCACGTCTTGGTGAGGCTGCGCAGCACCACCAGACCGGGCACGTCCGTCCGTCCGGCCAGCGCCTCCCGCTCGCCCGGCACCGCGTCCATGAACGCCTCGTCCACCACCAGCGTCCGCCCGGGCCGGGCCAGCCGGGTGATTGCCCCCGCCGGGTGCAGCACCGACGTCGGGTTGGTGGGATTGCCGACGACGACCAGGTCCGCGTCCTCGGGCACGGCCTCAGGGTCCAGTCGGAAGCCGTCCGACGCCCGCAGCAGCACCCGGTCCACGCTGTGCCCGGCGTCCCGCAGCGCCGCCTCCGGCTCCGTGAACTGAGGGTGCACCACGACCGGCCGACGGACCTTCAGAGCCCGCGCCAGCAGCACGAACGCCTCGGCGGCGCCCGCCGTGAGCAGCACCCGCTCGGCGGGCAGCCCGTGCCGGGCGGCCACCGCCGCCCGGGCGGACCGCCCGTCGGGGTAGGCGGCCAGCCCGGTCAGCGACCCGGCGATCCGCTCCCGCAGCCAGGCGGGCGGCGTGCCGGCCCGCACGTTCACGGCGAGGTCGGTGAGCCCCGCCCCGTCGTCCCGCACCTCGGCGTCACCGTGATGCCGCAGGTCGTGCCCCGCACGCCGGGAACCGCTCCGGTGTTCAGTGTGCATGGGAGTGCGTGTGTCCCCCGTGATGGTGGTGGCCGTGGTGGTGCCCGTCGTCGTCGGGGTGGAAGTGCGGCTGCTGCGGCATCCCCACCTTGTCCTCGAACCCGGGCAGGGCGATCCGGTAGACGCAGGAGTCGCAGTTCATCCGCAGATCGCCCTCCAGGGCCTCCCGGTAGCGCTCCATGACCAGATCGAGCAACTCCGGTTCCGGACCGATGACATCGGCCGACCGTACCTCGATCTCCGGGTGCGCGGCAGCCCAGCCCTCGGTCTGCTGCCGTACCCGGTCCGGCAGGATGCCGGTGAACAGGAAGTACGGCAGCACCACGATCCGCCTGGCACCGAGCCGCACGCACCGGTCGAGACCGCTCGGCACGTCCGGCGCCGCCAGCGACACGAACGCCGTCTCCACGCCCGCGTATCCGCGCCCCTCCCACAGCAGGCGGGCCGCCTTGAACACCTCGGCGTTGGCGTCCGGGTCGGTCGAGCCGCGCCCCACCAGCAGCACGGTCACATCGGCACGGTCCTCGGGGCTTCGGCCCGTACCGCCGAGCGCCTCGTCCAGCCGCCGCTCCAGCACGCTCAGCAGCGCCGGGTGCGGGCCGAGCGGACGGCCGTAGGTGTACGAGATCCCCGGGTGCCGCTCCTTCTCGCGGGCCAGAGCCGCCGGGATGTCGCCCTTGGCGTGCCCGGCGGACACCAGCATCAGCGGGACGGCGGCGAACCGCCGCACACCCCGCTCCACCAGGTCGGCCACGGCCTCGCCCAGCGGCGGCGGGGACAGCTCGATGAAGCCGCCCGCGACGGGCAGTTCGGGGTGGCGGCGCCCCAGTTCCCGGACGAAGTCGCGGAACGCCTCGGCTCCGGCATCGTCCCGGGTGCCATGACCGGCGATGAGCAGGGCGGGCGGCGGGGTGGTCACTATTTCTCCTCGGAGTCTCGAACGGGGTGGTACTGCGGGGCGACGGGCGCGGTGGCCGGCGCCGGCCCGCCCGTCACGGTCGCCTCGGTGTACGGGGCGGGCCGGTGGGCGGCCGGTCGCCGCAACGGCTCGGTCGGGTGGACCGAATGGTTCACTCGGCGCCCTCCGGGTTCTCCTGCCAGCGGTAGCCGCGCGGCGTCACCATGCGGCCCGCGATCTCACGGGTCGCCGTGTTGCCCACGGTCACCACGGTCATCATGTCGACCGTCGCCGGGTCGAGCGCGGCCAGGGTCGTCAACCGGTGCGACCCGTCCGGCCGCGAGGCGTTCCGCACGACCCCGACGGGCGTCGTCGGCTCACGGTGCCCGGCGAGGATGGCGAGGGCCTTCGGCAACTGCCAGTCCCGGCCCCGGCTGCGCGGGTTGTAGAACGTCACCACGATGTCGGCCTCGGCCGCCGCCCGCACCCGCCGCTCGATGACCTCCCACGGCGTGTGCAGGTCGGACAGGCTGATCGACACATGGTCGTGCCCGAGCGGTGCCCCGAGGATCGCGGCGGCGGCGAGCGCGGCGGTCACCCCGGGCACGCCGATCACGTCGATGTCGTCGGACGCCTCGGCGAGCGCGGGCGAGGCCATGGCGTACACCCCGGCGTCGCCGCTCCCGATCAGCGCCACGGCCTGCCCCCGGCGGGCCTCGGCCACGGCGGTCCGCGCCCGCTCCTCCTCCGCGCCCAGCCCGGACTCCAGGATCCGGGTGCCGGGCCGGAGCAGATCCCGGATCTGGTCGACGTACTGGTCCAGCCCGACGAGCACGGAGGCCCGCCGCAGTTCGGCCTTCGCGCGCGGCGTCAGCAGGTCCCGGGCGCCCGGTCCGAGCCCCACCACCGCGAGCCGCCCCCGCGCCGGCCGCCGTACGACGGCACAGGTCGCCATCGCGGGCCTGCCGTCCGCCCGCTCCGACTTCCGCTTGGGGACGAGGAGTTCACCCCCGCCGACGAGTGCCGCGGCCTCCGCGACGGAGGGGGTGCCCACGGCGGCGAGCGGCGCGTCCGACGGGTTCGGCACCTCGACGGCGGCCAACTCCTCGGCGGAGTGGGTGACCAGCGGGACACCGAGGCGCGTGGCGGCCTCGACGAGACCGGGTTCGTCGGCCTTGGCGTCGACGGTGGCGAGCTCGGCGAGGGACCGGGGGGAGAGGCCGGCGTCCCGCAGGGCGCTCTCGATCAGGCCCAGCACCTCGTCGACGGGGGCGCCCTTGGACGCCCCGACGCCCACCACGAGGGACGGCGGGCGGAGCACCACCCGTGCGTCACCGGCAGGGTGACCGTCGGCGTCGAGCACCCGGTCGGTCACCACGATCGCCGGTCCTCCGCGCTCGGCCTGCGCGTCCGGCGCCGGGCGCCGCACGTTCGACGGGAGCGGGGGCAGGGGCCAGGCGATCTCCAGGTCCAGCTCCACGGACTCACCGTCGAGCAGGGCCCGGGAGACCCCGGCCACATCCCCCTCGACCGGCAACCCGAGCGTGTCCAGGCCGGGCACCCCGACCGCGTCGGTGGCCGTGGTCACGACCGGCTCGGCGCCGAGCACCTCGGCCACCTCGACGGCGAGCGCGTTGGCGCCCCCCGCGTGCCCGCCGACCAGCGACACGGCGAACCGCCCGCCCTCGTCGACGCACACGACACCCGGATCGGTGCCCTTGTCCGCCAGCAGCGGCGCGATCAGCCGCACCACGGCCCCCGTGGCGAGGAAGCACACCACCTGCTCGCACTCGCCGAACGCGCGCTCCACGGCGTCCCGTACGGGCCCCTCGTACACACGGGTCCGCTCGGGCCACGCCGAGGCGAGCCGCTGGGCGGCAACGGCCCCCGCGGCGGTCGCGGAGATCAGGCCGATCACCTGTCAACTCCTTCACAGTGCGCCGGGGGCCTCACGCCCCACAGCAGGAAAACGGGATTGGTCGCCGCGAGCCGGGTCACGTCCCCCGGCAGCGGCGCGAGCCGGGACGCCTGCAACAGGACGCCGTCACAGGTCAGCCCGGCCGCGACGAGCGCCTCGCGGGCCGCCGGGACCCGGTCGAGCGCGGCCATGGCGACCACCACGGTCCGCCGGGCGCGCCGCGCGCACGCGGTCACGATCGCGGGCAGTTCGCGCCCCCCGCCGCCGATGAACACGGAGTCGGGGTCGTCCGGGAGCCCGGCCAGCGCGTCCGGCGCGGCCCCGTGCACCACGTGCACGTCGACGCCGTGCGCGGCGGCGTTGGCGCGGACTCGCTCGGCACCGTCCGCCGTCCGCTCGACGGCGGTGACGGCCGCGCCGAGCCGCGCGCACTCCACGGCCACCGAGCCGGAGCCCGCGCCGACGTCCCAGACGAGGTCGCCGAGACGGGGGCCGAGCCGGGCCAGCGCGAGGGCCCGCACCTCGAACTTGGTGATCATCGAGTCGCGGTGCGCGAACGCGCCCTCGTCCAGCGCCCAGCCGTCCGGAGCGGCCGGGGCCCCGGCGACGGTCCGCACGGCGGACACGGCGTGCGTCTCGTCCAGACACAGCACGACGCTGACCTCGGCACCCCAGTCGCGCGCGGCGGCCTCGGCCGGTGTCACCCGCTCCACCCGCTCACGCTCCGGGTCGCCCAGCGCGGACGCCACCACCAGGGTCCGCCGGCTGTCCAGCAGCCCCGCCCCCAGCTCGGCGGGCCCGCTGCCGGGCCCGGTCAGCACCGCCGTCTTCGGGCGGGCCCGGCACACGTTCAGCGCGGTCCGCAGCGCACGCCCGTGGGCGCTCACCACGACCGCGTCGTCCCAGGGCAGCCCCAGCCGGGCGAACGCGGTGGCCACCGAGGACACCCCCGGCCGGACGTCCAGCTCACCGGCGCCGAAGCGTTCGGCGAGCGCCCGCACGATCCCGAAGAACCCCGGGTCACCGGAGGCCAGGACGACCACCCGCCGGTCCCGGTACTTCTCGATCACCTGGAGGGCGGGCGCCAGCGGCCCGAGGACGACCTGCTCGGCCGTCGCCGGGAGCGGGGCCGCCGCCAGATGCCGGCGGCCGCCCACGACGAGCGCCGCCCCGGCCAGGACGGCCTCGGCGTCCGGGGGGAGGGGCGCCCCCGTACCCGTACCGATGACGGTGATCACGGCGTGCCGCCCCTGCCGCGCGCCTCCCGCAGCGCCTTGCGCGCCTCGGGGTCGGCCTTGCGGTACCCGTGGAAGTGACCGGGGTGGTACAGGTGCGAGCGGGTGCCCTGCGCGCCGAGGGCCGGGCCCACCAGGAACAGGGTGTGCTTCCAGAGCTTGTGCTCCTTGACGGTCTCCTCCAGCGTCTCGATGGTGCACCGCACGACCAGCTCCTCCGGCCAGGTCGCCTGGTAGGCGATGACCACCGGGGTACCGGTCGGATAGCCGCCCTCCAGCAGCTCCCGCACCAACTGGCCGCTGCGCGCGGCCGACAGGAAGATCGCCATCGTGGTGCCGTGCCGCGCGAACTCCCGTACCTCCTCACCCGGCGGCATGGGCGTCTTGCCCCCGCCGAGCCGGGTCAGGATCACCGACTGCGCGACCTCCGGGATCGTCAGCTCCCGCTGGGCGAGCGCGGCGACGGCGGAGAACGACGACACGCCCGGCACGACCTCGGTCGCGATGCCCAGCGCGCGGCACCGGTCGAGCTGCTCCTGGGTGCCGCCCCACAGCGCCGGGTCACCGGAGTGGATCCGGGCGACCTTCAGCCCCTCCGCGAGGGCGCGCTCGTACACGGCGACGACGTCCTCCAGGGACATGGCGGCCGAGTCGAGGATCTCCGCCTCCGCGCGGGCGTGGTCCAGCACCTCGGCCTGCACCAGGCTGGCCGCCCAGATCACGACGTCCGCCTCCGCGATCGCCCGTGCGGCCCGGAACGTCAGCAGATCGGCGGCGCCGGGCCCGGCACCGACGAAGGTCACCTTGCCGGTGGGGGCTTCGGCCATGGAAGTCATCGTTCCTCTCTCAAAGGCTGTACGGGACGCGAAGGCGGTACGGGGCGCGAAGGCGGTACGGGGCGCGAAGGCTGTACGGGGCGCGCGGGCAGTCCGCCGCGCACGGGTGATGCGGGGCGGTGCCCCTTCGGGCCCGGGCCCAAGGGGGCGTCGTTGGCGGGTGCGGGTGAGTGGGGGCTTGTCGCGCAGTTCCCCGCGCCCCTGGAAAAGCAGGGGCCTGCGGCCCCGTGCTTCTCCGATGAAGGCCGGGCCGAAGGCCCGAAGCCTTCAGGGGCGCGGGGCGGTGACACATGCGGCTCCGCCGCGTGGGCGCGAACGGCCCCCACCCACCCGCACGCGCCGAACAAACGCCCCTTCGGGCCCGGGCCCGCCGGAGCGGTGCCGGGCCCCGGAACCCGGCTGGGGTCTCGGGGCGCCGCACCGAAGAGGCCGCGCTCTTCCGGTAGCAAGGACCCATGGCGGTGTTCGTGGCGCTCGGCGCGTTCCTCATGACGCTCATCGGCGGCTGGACGGCCGGGCACGTCACCGACCGCCGTCACCTGGTGCTGGGCCTGGCCGGCGGACTGATGCTGGGCGTGGTCGGCCTCGACCTGCTCCCGGAGGCCCTGGAGGCCGCCGGGGACGAGGTGTTCGGCGTACCGGCGGCGCTGCTGCTGTTCGTGGCCGGATTCCTCGCGGCCCACCTGGTGGAACGCCTGCTGGCGGCCCGTCAGGCGGCGCACGGCGCGGAGGAGAACGACGGGCGCACCCCGCAGGTCGGTCTCACGGCGGCCGCCGCGATGGTCGGCCACAGCGCCATGGACGGCGTCGCCATCGGCGCCGCCTTCCAGGTCGGCGAGGGCATGGGCCTCGCCGTGGCGCTCGCGGTGATCGCCCACGACTTCGCCGACGGCTTCAACACGTACACACTGACGAGCGTGTACGGCAACGCCCGCCGCCGGGCGATCACCATGCTCGTCGCGGACGCGGTGGCGCCGGTCCTGGGCGCCGCCTCCACGCTGCTGGTCACGATCCCCGAGGGCCCGCTCGGCTGCTACCTCGGCTTCTTCGGCGGCGCCCTGCTGTACCTGGCCGCCGCCGAGATCCTCCCCGAGGCCCATCACACGCACCCGGCGCGCTCCACACTGCTGTGCACGATCGCCGGGGCGGCGTTCATCTGGGTGGTGGTCGGCGTGGCCGAGTGAGCGACCGGACCCGAGGGCTCCGCTCACAGCTTGCCGCCGCGCCCGCCGTCGCGCGGGGCGGGCGCGATCAACGTGGACAGATACGGTAGGGGGCCGCCGTCGAGCGCGTCGGCGGCCTGGATGGACTCCTCGGGAAGGCCCAGCGCGGACCCCCACACGGCGTCGTGGAGCCGCCCGGTCTCCCGCAGCGCCTCGACGACGGCCTGCGCCTGCCGCCCGAACTTGTAGGCCACCACGGTCCCCGGCCCGCCGAGGGCGTCCTTCAGCACGGCCGACCCCGCCGTCACGGGCACCAGCGTCAGCGGCTCCGTCCCCTCCGTCAGCACGGCACCGGAGCGCGCGGCGAGGTCCTGCATCGCGGTGATCCCGGGCACCGTCTCGATGACGGTCCCCGGCACCAGCTCGCCGATGGTGTGGGCGAGATAGGTGAACGTCGAGTACACGTTGGGGTCGCCGATGGTGGCGAACGCCACGGCGGAGTGCGCCTTCAGCAGCTCGGCGACCCGCTCACCGGCCGCGTCCCAGGCGGCCTCGCGCCGCCCCCGGTCGGTCCGCTCGTTGAGCGCGAACACCACCCGGACGATCTTCTCCGCGCCCACGTAGTGCAGCACGGTCGCCTCGGCGCGCCCCCGCTCCCCGGTGTCCATGACGGGCACGACGACGACATCGGCGTCCCGCAGCGCGTTGACGCCCTTGACGGTCACCAGCTCCGGGTCACCGGGGCCGACCCCCACTCCGATCAGCCTGCTGCTCATGACGTCCGGCACCTCTCCACGAACCGACGGGCGACACCGGGCTCGGACGCCCAGTGCGTGTGCAGATAGCTCGCGTGCACACCGCGCTGTACAAAACCTTCGACCCGCCGCTGAGCGCCGCGGATCCCCCACGCGGGAGCGGCCCCGGCGCCCGGTTCGACGACCGTCCGGTGGAACTCGTGCCCCCGCATCCGCGTCCCCGCGGGCGCCAGCACGCTGTCACCGAGGGCCACGGCGTCCCGGTACCCGAGCGTCAGCCGCGCGTCCATCCGGGCCGTGGCGTCGAGCACCCCGCACATGGGCCGCCCGTCCAGCTCCCGGCACAGATACAGCAGCCCCGCGCACTCGGCCGCCACGGGCGCCCCGCCCAGCGCCAGTTCGGCGACCTCCTTGCGCAGCGCCTCGTTGGCGGACAGCTCGGCGCCGTACACCTCGGGGAACCCGCCCCCGACGACCAGCCCCCGGGTCCCCTCGGGCAGTTGTTCGTCCCGCAGCGGATCGAAGGTCACGACTTCGGCCCCGGCGGCAGTGAGCAGCTCGGCCTGCTCGGCATAGGAGAAGGTGAACGCGGGCCCGCCGGCGACGGCGACGACCGGGGCCGAGGACGGGACGGGCGGGGCCGAGGACGGGACGGGCGGGAGCGGCGGGGGCGAGGAAGCCAGGGCCTCCGCCGCGTCCCACGCCGGGCCCGGCAGCGCCCCCGCGCTCCGCGCCAGCGCCACCAACGCCTCCAGGTCGCATCCGGCGGCCACCTGCGCGGCCATCTCCGCGACCGCCTCCACGGCCTCCGCCCGCCGCTCGGCGACCGGCACCAGCCCCAGATGGCGGGACGGCGTGTCCACGCGGGCCACCCGCCGCAGCACACCGAGCACCGGCACCCCGGCCGAGTCGAGCGCCTCCCGCAGCAGTTCCTCGTGCCGGTCGGAGCCGACCTTGTTGAGGATCACGCCCCCGACCCGCACCTCGGGGTCCCAGGACGCGAACCCGTGCACCAGCGCCGCCACCGACCGCGACTGCGACGACGCGTCGACGACCAGCACCACCGGCGCCCGCAGCAGCTTGGCCACATGCGCGGTGGACGCCAGCTCCCCCTCGCCGGCGGCCCCGTCGTACATCCCCATCACGCCCTCGACGACGGCGAGGTCGCACCCCCGCGCCCCATGGGCGAACAGCGGCGCGATCAGCTCCGGCCCGCACAGGTACGCGTCGAGGTTGCGCCCCACCCGCCCGCTCGCGAGCGCGTGGTAGCCGGGGTCGATGTAGTCCGGCCCCACCTTGTGCGGGGACACGGTGAGCCCCCGCGCGGTGAGCGCGGCCATCAACCCCGTGGCGACGGTGGTCTTGCCGCTGCCCGAGGAGGGCGCGGCGACGACCAGCCGGGGGACGGACGACGAGGAGTTCACGACGACATCACCACTCGATGCCCCGCTGGCCCTTCTGGCCCGCGTCCATGGGGTGCTTCACCTTCGACATGTCGGTCACGAGGTCCGCGAAGTCGACCAGCTTCTCCGGCGCGTTCCGCCCGGTGATGACCACGTGCTGCGTCCCCGGCCGGTCGCGCAGCACGGCGATGACCTCGTCGGTGTCGACCCACCCCCAGTGCATGGGGTACGCGAACTCGTCGAGCACGTAGAGCTTGTACGTCTCGGCCGCCAGGTCCCGCTTGACCTGCTCCCAGCCCTCGCGGGCCTTCTCCTCGTTGTCCATCTGCGCGTCCCGCTGGACCCAGGACCAGCCCTCGCCCATCTTGTGCCAGTCGACGGAGCCGCCCTCACCGCTGGCGCCCAGCACCCGCAGCGCGTTCTCCTCGCCGACCTTCCACTTCGCCGACTTGACGAACTGGAACACCCCGATCGGCCAGCCCTGGTTCCAGGCCCGCAGTGCCAGCCCGAACGCGGCGGTGGACTTGCCCTTCCCGATGCCGGTGTGCACGACGACGAGCGGCCGGTTGCGCCGCTGCCGTGTCGTCAGCCCGTCGTCCGGCACCACACTCGGCTGTCCCTGCGGCATTACGCGGCCCTCCTCGAAGTCCCCTGCACATCCCTGACCAGACCGGCGATGGAGTCCGCCCGCAACTCGTCCAGCGTCACGGCCGTACCGCCCAGCTCACCCGCGAGCTGCCCGGCCAGCCCCAGCCGCACCGGCCCCGACTCGCAGTCCACCACCACGGAGGCGACGCCCTCGGCCGCGAACAGCCGGGCCGCCCGCCCCGCCAGCGCCACCTGCTCCGTCCCACCCGCCGCCCGGCCACCACCCCGGCCGGAGGCGCTTCGCGCCGCCCCTCCATCCGTCGCCCGCCCGTCGGTCACCACCACGACCAGCGCGCGCCGCGCCGGGTCCCGCAGCCGCTCCACGCGCAGCACCTCGTGGGCCCGCAGCAACCCGGCGGCGAGCGGCGTCCGCCCACCGGTGGGCAGCGACTCCAGCCGGGCCGCCGCCGCGTCCACCGACGACGTCGGAGGCAGCGCCACCTCCGCCGCCGATCCCCGGAACGTCACCAGCCCCACCTTGTCCCGCCGCTGGTACGCGTCCAGCAGCAGCGACAGCACGGCGCCCTTCACGGCGCTCATCCGCTGCCGCGCCGCCATCGACCCGGAGGCATCCACCACGAACAGCACGAGGTTCCCCTCACGCCCCTCACGGGTCGCCTGCCGCAGATCGTCACGCCGGACGACGAGCCCCGGCCCGGACCGCCCGCGCGCCCGCTGGTGCGGCGCGGCGGCCTGCACGGTGGCCGCCAGGTGCAGCTTGGTGAGCGTTCCGCGCGGTCGGCGCGCCCCGGTGGTGCGCCCGTGCTCGGTCCGGGCCCGCGAACGCCGCCCGGCGGCGCCCTCACCGAGCCCCGGCACGCTCAGCACCTTCGTCCGGAACGGCTCGGCGGCCCGTACGGCGGACTGCTCGCCCGCACCCGCCCCGGACGGCTGCGGCTCCCCGCCCTCCCCGGCCTCGGGCCGTGCGCCGGTCTCCCCGCCCTGCGGCCCCTCCGGGTCCGACGACGGCGGCTGCCCGCCACCGCCGGGCCCGTCCGGGCCGGGGTCCGGGTCCGGGTCCTCGTCCTCGGACGACCCGCCGAACTCCTCCAGCGTCTCGTCGAGCTTGTCCTCGTCCAGGCCCGGCGCGTCGAACGGGTTGCGGCGCCGCCGGTGCGGCAGCGCGAGCAGCGCCGCCTGCCGCACGTCCTCCGCGAGCACGTCGGTCCGCCCGGCCCAGGCGGCCAGCGCGGTCGCCGTCCGGGCCATGACGATGTCGGCCCGCATACCGTCGACCTCGAACGCGGCGCAGGTCGCCGCGATCTGCCGGAGCGCCCCGTCGCCCAGCCGCACCTGCGGCAGCAACTCCCGTGCGGCGATGATCCGTTGCCGTATCGCCGCCTCCTCGTCCGCCCAGCGGGCCGCGAATCCGGCCGGGTCGTCGTCGTAGGCGAGCCGCCGCCGGACGACCTCCACCCGCTGGTCGGGCTCCCGCGAGGCGGCCACCTCGACGGTCAGCCCGAACCGGTCGAGGAGCTGCGGCCGCAGCTCGCCCTCTTCGGGGTTCATGGTCCCGACGAGCAGGAACTTCGAAGCGTGCCGCACGGAGACGCCCTCGCGCTCCACGTACGAGGCGCCCATGGCCGCCGCGTCGAGGAGGAGGTCGACCAAGTGGTCGTGCAGCAGGTTCACTTCGTCGACGTAGAGGATCCCCCGGTGCGCGTCGGCGAGGAGCCCTGGCTCGAACGCCTTCACGCCCTCCGAGAGCGCCCGCTCGATGTCGAGGGCACCGACGAGCCGGTCCTCGGAGGCACCGACGGGCAGCTCGACCATCCGGGAGGGACGGGTGGTGCCCGGCCCCGGCTCGTGCGGCCCGTCCGGGCACGCCGCGTCCGGCTTCGCGGGGTCGCACGAGAAGCGGCACCCGGCGACGACGTCCACCTCCGGCAGCAGCGCCGACAGCGCCCGCACGGCGGTGCTCTTCGCGGTGCCCTTCTCGCCGCGCACCAGCACCCCGCCGACGGCCGGGGACACGGCGTTCAGCAGCAGCGCGAGCCGCAGGTCGTCCTGGCCGACGACGGCCGTGAACGGAAAGGGAGTACTCACGCGGCGATCACTCCTTCGAGTGCTTCAGGACCCAGGTGCGGGCGCCGCAGCTGCCCAGCTGTCACGGTCAAGGCATGCTCCCCGCTGACGCGGGGGTGGTCCGAAGTCAAACCCGTGGGCACTGCGCGGGATGACGTGCTCCCCGCCGACGCGGGGGTTCGGAGGGGCCTCATGCGTCTCCCTCCAGATCGCCCTCGAGTTCGAGGTAGGTCGCGCGGAGCCGTTCGAGGGTCTCCTGGTCCGGCTCCGCCCAGAGGCCACGGTCTGCCGCCTCAAGGAGTCGCTCGGTGATGCCCCTGAGCGCCCAAGGGTTGGACTTGCGCATGAAGTCCCTGTTCTCCGCGTCGAAGACGTACTCCGCGCTGAGTTTCTCGTACATCCAGTCGTCGACCACGCCCGCCGTGGCGTCGTAGCCGAAGAGGTAGTCGACGGTCGCCGCCATCTCGAAGGCGCCCTTGTAGCCGTGGCGCCGCATGGCCGCCATCCAGCGCGGGTTGACCACACGGGCGCGGAACACCCGGTGCGTCTCCTCGCCGAGGGTGCGCGTCTTCACCTGGTCCGGTGTCGCCGAGTCGCCCACGTACGCCTCGGGGGAGGCGCCCGTCAGATGGCGGACCATGGCGACCATGCCGCCGTGGTACTGGAAGTAGTCGTCGGCATCCGCGATGTCATGCTCTCTCGTGTCGACGTTCTTCGCCGCCACCGCGATCCGCTTGAACGCCGTCTCCATGTCCCCGCGCGCCGCCCGCCCGTCGAGGCCGCGCCCGTACGCGTAGCCGCCCCAGACGGCGTACACCTCGGCGAGGTCGGCGTCGGAGCGCCAGTTCCGGGCGTCGATCAGCGGCAGCAGCCCGGCGCCGTACGCGCCCGGCTTGGAGCCGAAGACCCGGGCCGTGGCCCGCCGCCGGTCGCCGTGCTCGGCGGTGTCCTCGTCGGCGTGCGCCTTCACGAAGTTCTGCTCGGCCGGCTCGTCCAGCTCGGCCACGGCCCGCACCGCGTCGTCGATCAGTCCGACGACGTGCGGGAACGCGTCCCGGAAGAACCCGGAGATCCGCACCGTGACGTCGATGCGCGGCCGCCCCAGCTCCGCGAGCGGCACGACCTCGAACCCGGTGACGCGGCGCGAGGCGTCGTCCCACACCGGCCGGCAGCCCAGCAGCGCCAGGATCTCGGCGATGTCGTCGCCCTGGGTGCGCATCGCGGACGTGCCCCACACCGTGAGGCCGACGGACTTCGGGTACTCCCCGGTGTCGGCCAGGTACCGCTGCACCAGTGAGTCGGCGAGCGACTGCCCGACCTCCCAGCTGAGCCGGGACGGGATGGCCTTGGGGTCGACGGAGTAGAAGTTGCGGCCGGTCGGCAGCACGTTGACCAGGCCGCGCGTCGGCGAACCGGAGGGACCCGCCGGGACGTAACCGCCGTCGAGGGCCTTGAGGATGTGCCCGATCTCGTCGGTGGTGCGGGCGAGCCGCGGCACGACCTCCCTGCACGCGAACTCCAGCACCGCGACGGCGTCCGGCAGTTCGGTGCCGAGCACACCGCGCACGAGCGCCGGGACCACGGTGACGTCCCAGTCCCGTGCCTCCATGCCCTCCGCGACCCGCCGGCACAGCTGCTCCAGGAGGTCGATGGCGTCGGCGGCGGTACGGGAAGGGCCCTCCACCAGGTCGCTCAGCTCGACCGGCACCTTCACCGGCGCGCCGGGCTCCGCCAGCAACTCCTTCTCGACCAGGCCGAAGTGGGTCGCCAGCGCCGCCCGCAGGCCCGGCAGCGCGTTCGCCTGCCCGCCCCACACCTGCGAGGCGCGCAGCACGGCCAGCACCAGGTTGACGCGCGGCTCACCGACCGGGCCGCCGCCGAGGATGTGCAGACCGTCGCGGATCTGCACGTCCTTGATCTCGCAGAGGTAGCCGTCGATGTGCATGACGAACTCGTCGAAGTCGTCGTCGCCCGGCTGCTCGTCCACATGCAGGTCGTGGTGGAGCTCGGCGGCCTTCACCAGCGTCCAGATCTGCGCCCGCACGGCCGGCGCCTTCGCCGGGTCGAGGTCGGACACCAGCGCGTACTCGTCGAGCAGCTGCTCCAGCTTCGCCAGGTCGCCGTAGGTGTCGGCGCGCGCCATCGGCGGTACGAGGTGGTCGACGACGGTGGCGTGCCCGCGCCGCTTGGCCTGCGTGCCCTCGCCGGGGTCGTTGACGATGAACGGGTAGACGAGCGGGAGATCACCGAGCACGGCGTCCGGGGCGCAGCCCCCGCTCAGCCCGAGGCCCTTGCCCGGCAGCCACTCCATGGTGCCGTGCTTGCCCATGTGCACGATCGCGTCGGCACCGAAACTGTTCTCCAGCCACCGGTAGGCGGCCATGTAGTGGTGCGACGGCGGCATGTCCGGGTCGTGGTAGATCGCGATGGGGTTCTCCCCGAAGCCGCGCGGCGGCTGGATCATCACGACGACGTTCCCGAACTGGAGGGAGGCGAGCACGATGTCGTCCCCGTCCACGTACAGCGAACCCGGCGGCTCGCCCCACGCCTCCAGCATGCCGTCCCGCAGCTCCGGGTCCAGCTTGTCGAACCAGGCCCGGTAGTCGGCGAGCGGCACCCGCGCGGGCGCGGAGGCCAGCTGCTCCTCCGTCAGCCACTCCACGTCGTGGCCGCCGGCCTCGATGAGCCGGTGGATCAGCTCGTCGCCGTTGTCGGGGTACGCGGTGACCCCGTACCCGGCCGCCTTGAGGGCGTCGAGGACCCGCACCGCCGAGGCGGGCGTGTCGAGGCCCACCGCGTTGCCGACGCGCGAGTGCTTGGTCGGGTAGGCGGTGAAGACCAGCGCGAGCTTCTTCTCCGCGTTCGGCTTGTGCTTCAACGCCGCGTGCCGCACGGCGATCCCGGCGACGCGCGCGGCCCGCTCGGGGTCGGCGACGTACACCGGCACGTCGTCCGGCCCCTGCTCCTTGAACGAGAACGGCACCGTGATGAGCCGTCCGTCGAACTCGGGGATCGCGACCTGCATCGCCGCGTCCATGGGGGAGAGGGCGGCGTCCGACTCGTCCCACGCGGCGTGCGACGACGTCAGGCACAGGCCCTGGAGGACGGGGACGTTCAGCTCGGCGAGCGCGCCGATGTCCCACGCCTCCTCGTCGCCGCCGGCCGACGCCTCGGAGGCGTGCGTACCGCCGGCGGCGAGGACGGTGGCGACCAGCGCGTCCGCCCCCGCGAGCAGCTCGTACAGCCCCGCGTCGGCGCCGCGCAGCGAACCGCAGTACACGGGCAGCGCGTTGGCGCCCTTGGTCTCGATCGCGTCGCACAGCGTGTCGACGAACGCGGTGTTGCCGCTCAGTTCGTGCGCCCGGTAGAAGAGCACCCCGACCGTGGGCCGCCCCTCGACGAGCGGACGCTCCCCGTGCAGCCCGTACTCGGGCATCTTCCGCGGTTCGACGAACCCCTCGCCGGTCAGCAGCACGGTGTCGGAGAGGAACCGGGCCAGCTCGGTGAGGTTGTCGGGCCCGCCCTCCACGAGGTACTTGAGCGCCTCCGCGACCACACCGGCCGGCACCGACGACTCGGCCATCAGCTCGGCGTCCGGCACGGCCTCACCGCCGAGCAGCACGGTCGGGATCCCGGCGGCCTTCAGCGCGGCGAGCCCGTCCTCCCAGGCCCGCTTGCCGCCCAGCAGCCGTACGACGGCGATGTCCGCGCCGTCGAGGAGAGCGGGCAGCTCGTCCCCCACGTCGACGCGGGTCGGGTTGCCGATCCGGTACGAGGCTCCGGAGGCGGCCCGGGCCGCCAGCAGATCCGTGTCGGCGGTCGACAACAACAACACAGTGCCAGTGCTCATGCGGGCGCTCCCGGTGGAATGAAAGGCAGTCCTTGCGGCGCGCCCGACTCGATGAGCCGCCACAGCGCGTCGGTGTCCGCGTGTTCCTCGATCAGATCGCCGAGCCGGTCCAGCTGCTCCTCGCGCAGCGCGGCGAACGACGTGTCGGCGGCCGGCACGAAACGACGGCCCGCGGCGGCCGCCACCTCGCGCAGGAAGGCCCGCCGGAACCCGTCCGACTCCAGCGAGCCGTGCCAGTGCGTGCCCCAGGTCTGGCCGACCCGGCAGCCGTCCAGGAACGGTTCGCCCCCGTTGATCTCGGCGACCCCGTGATGGATCTCGTACCCCGTGACGTGCTCCCCGAGGGCCTCGTCCTCAGGCCGGGTGAGGGTCTTCTCCCGCGCGAACCGCACCCGTACGGGCAGGATTCCGAGCCCGTCCACCTGTCCCCGGCGGCTCTCGATGTCGTCCTCGATGTGCTCGCCGAGGACCTGGAAGCCGCCGCAGATGCCGAGCACGGGCCGGTGCTCGGCGGCCCTGCTCCGCAGGGCGTCGGCCAGGCCCCGCTCGTGCAGCCAGTCCAGCGCCCGTACGGTGCCCCGGGTGCCGGGGACGACGACGAGATCCGCGTCGGCCAGCTCCTCGGGCCGGTCCACGAACCGCACCACGACGCCGGGTTCGGCGGCGAGCGCGTCCACGTCGGTGAAGTTCGACATGAGGGGGATCGCGCAGACGGCGACCCGCAGCACGTCCTCCCCGACGGGCGGCGACACGTTCGACTCGCGGACCGTCCCGCGCAGGGACACGCGCAGGCCGTCCTCCTCGTCGATGCCGAGACCGTGCCGGAACGGCAGCACCCCGTACGTCCGACGCCCCGTCAGCCCGTGCAGCATGTCGAGCCCCGGCTCCAGCAGGGAGACGTCCCCGCGGAACTTGTTGACGAGGAACCCGGCGATGTGCGCCTGGTCCTCGGGCGACAGCAGCGCCACCGTCCCGAAGAACGAGGCGAACACACCACCGCGGTCGATGTCGCCGACGACGAGCACGGGGAGCCCGGCGTTGCGGGCGATCCCCATGTTGACAATGTCGGTCCGCCGGAGATTGATCTCGGCGGGACTCCCGGCCCCTTCACAGATCACCGCGTCATACGTGCCCCGCAACTCGGCAAGACAGTCGAGCACGGTGCCCAGCAGCCGCTGCTGCCGTCCCCCGTGGTAGCCC
Organism: Streptomyces neyagawaensis; assembly: GCF_023516595.1. GTDB lineage: Bacteria > Actinomycetota > Actinomycetes > Streptomycetales > Streptomycetaceae > Streptomyces > Streptomyces neyagawaensis. The sequence goes on from NZ_JAMGBG010000050.1 coordinate 93,663, forward strand.
CGCGCGCTCAACTCCCCGACCGGCTTGCCGAGCAGCACGACCTGGCTGCTCTGCTCCCCGCCGGGCTTGAGCAGCACCGGGTTCATCAGCGCCGTCGGCTCCACCCGGCAGGCCTGTGCCTGCATGGCCTGGGCCCGCCCGATCTCGGCGCCCTCCCGCGTCACGAACGAGTTGAGGGACATGTTCTGCGCCTTGAACGGCGCGACCTTGACGCCCTGTCGGACCAGCCACCGGCAGATCCCGGCGGTGACGACGCTCTTGCCTGCGTCGGAGGTGGTGCCGGCGACCAGCAGTCCGCCGCCCGTCATGACGCCCCCTTCGACCGCCGGCCGCGACCCTTGGTCAACTCCTGTGCCGGGCCCCGCGCGACGCGGCCCCGCAGCAGTGACGCGCCCGCGCTGACGCCGAGCGCGAGCCAGTTCACGCGCCGCGACAGCCGCACGGCCCGCTCGATGTCCCCCACGGTGACGGCCCGCCCTTCCGTGTTCAGCACAGGCCGGTGCTCGACCCGCCCTCCGTACGACAAGGTGCCTCCCAGCCGGACGCCGAGCGCCCCGGCGAACGACGCCTCCACGGGCCCCGCGTTGGGGCTCGGATGCTTCCCCGCGTCCGCCCGCCAGGCCCGTACGGCCCCTCGGGCGTCCCCGCCGGCCGCGGCGGCCAGCAGGGCGGTGAGCCGGGCCCCCGGCCACCCCGCCACGTCGTCGAGGCGGGCGGACGCCCACCCGAACCGCCGATGACGGGGAGACTTGTGCCCGACCATGGCGTCCAGCGTGTTGACGGCGCGGAACCCGAGCAGGCCGGGCACACCGCCCAACGCGCCCCACACCAGCGCCCCGACCACGGCGTCCGAGGTGTTCTCGGCGACGGACTCGACCACGGCGCGCGCGATCCCGTCCGCGTCCAGCGCCTGCGGGTCCCGTCCGCACAGATGAGGCAGCCGGTCCCGCGCGGCCTCGATGTCCCCGGCCTCCAACGCCCGCCCGACGGTGCGGGCCTCCCGCGCGAGGGAGGTGCCCCCGACGACGGCCCAGATGGCCGCGCCGGTCAGCGCGACGGACGCCGCACGGGACGGCCGTGCCGCAGCCGCGGCCACCGCCCCCAGCGCCACAGCGCCTCCGGCGCACACCACGGTGTGCAGCGCGCCCCACCCCCGGTGGTCCCGCCACAACACCCGCTCCACGGCGCCCGCGGCCCGTCCGAACACGGCGACGGGATGCCCCCGGCGGGGATCGCCGAGCAGCAGGTCACCGAGGAGTCCGGCGGTGGCGCCGTACGCGAAGACGCGATCGGCACGCACGCGTTCAGCCGATCGCGGGGTCGGGCAAGGACCGGATGCTGAGTCTCACATGGCAGCCGCGCATGGCGATATGTCCTCACTCAGGGTGTCCACGCCCTGGTTCGACGAGACCGACGACGAGAGTTCCTGGCTCCCGGGGAAGGTTCTTCCCCGGTGACAGTGGCGGGACCGCGCCGGACTCGCACCGGCTTCCTCTCCTGCCGTCGTGGATGGCCCCGGCAGTCCACCACGGCCCCGGAAGACCCGTCAACTTGCTGTTGACCTGCGGCGCAGCGGTGTGCTGAGCCCCACATCGCTGAAACGGCGTCAGTCGCCCGAATCGGCGCTTTGCGTGCTCTTTCCCGGCACCCGGGCCCCGTGTGTGCTCGAACAGGTATCAGAACGCTCTGCACTTCTTCCGTCACACGGCGTGCTGTGGTTTTCTGGCGGGGCTGGGGACCCGGGAGCGGACGGCTCGTGAAGACCCGTCCGGGGGACGGGAGGTGCACGCGATGGAGGACCGGACCGAGAGGGCCGCGCGGGCGAGCACGGGAGCGTCGTGGGACCGGCGGACGCTGGTGACGGCCGCCGCCCCGCTGGTGCTGTTCAGCACGGTGGCGGGGGTGCTCGCCGTCGGCGTCGGCGCCCTCGCCGCGCTGTGGGTGCCGGGGACGGAGGCGCGGGCCGTCGTCTGGATGGCGGTGACGACCCTCGTCGCCACGGGAGCGGGCCTCTGGTGGGGCCTGAACCCCGGTCACCGGACGCCGTGAACGAAGACGACGAGCCCCCTGCGCCGGGGTGACCGGCACAGGGGGCTCGTGGTGGTGTCGGGTGGGTGTGGTCTCAGGCCATGATCAGGTAGATGCCGTAGCCCACCGCCGCCGCGCACGCCGCGAAGCAGGCGTACGCCGCTGTCGTGGCGAGGGCGGCCGAGCCGCCGGAGGCGGTCGCCGTCTCCCGCTTGGAGAGGCCGACGATCCCCAGGGTGAACAGGCCGACGAGGGCCACGGTGACCACGAGGCTGACTCCGAAGACGGAGCCGAGTGCTGCCCAGTCGATGTGCATGGTGGTGTCTTCCTAGGGGCGCCGGCTCAGACGGCCGGTGTGGGGGCGGAGGGGCCGGTCGGGGTCTCGGCGCCGGCCGTCGCGGCCGCGGGGGCCGGGATCGTCGCCGCGAGTTCCTCGGCCACGGCGGCGGTCGGCGGCGGGGTCACCGCGGCGATGGCCGTGGTCACCACGCCGGGGGGCTCCTCGGCGTCGTTCACATTGGTGTGGTCGACCACCTCACGGCGCGAGATCACCCAGATCGCGGCGCTGGAGGCGATGAGGAAGACCGCGACGACGGCCGTGCCCCACGTGCCGTGGGACGTCACCCACTCGGCGAGCGCGGCGACGAGCGCCGCGGCCGGCAGGGTCAGGCCCCACGCCACGAACATCCGGGTGGCGGTGGACCAGCGCACCACGCCGCCCTTGCGGCCCAGGCCCGCGCCCATGACCGCACCGGAGACCGAGTGCGTGGTGGAGAGGGAGAAGCCCAGGTGCGAGGAGGCCAGGATGACCGTCGCCGCGCTGGTCTGGGCGGCGAAGCCCTGCTGCGGCTGGAGGTCGGTCAGGCCCTTGCCCATGGTGCGGATGATGCGCCAGCCGCCCAGGTAGGTGCCGAGAGCGATGGCCATACCGGCGGAGACGATGACCCAGACCGGCGGGTCGGAGTCCGGCGCGAGAGCGCCGCCGGCGACCAGGGCCAGGGTGATGATGCCCATCGTCTTCTGGGCGTCGTTCGTGCCGTGGGCCAGCGAGACCAGACCGGCGGAGGCGATCTGACCGGCGCGGTAGCCCTTGCCTGCGGCCTTCTCGCTCGTGTGCTGCCCGAGCTTGTACGTCAACCGCGTCGCGAACATCGCCGCGATGCCGGCGACCAGCGGGGCCGCGACGGCGGGGATCAGCACCTTGGTGACGAGCACGTCCCCGTGCACGGCGCCCGTGCCGACCGAGGCGATCGTGGCACCGATCAGGCCGCCCATCAGGGCGTGCGAGGAGCTGGAGGGGAGCCCCACCAGCCAGGTCAGCAGGTTCCAGAGGATGGCGCCCACGAGCGCCGCGAAGATGACCTCTGGCTGGATCCCGGACTCGTCGACGAGCCCCTTGGAAATGGTGTTGGCGACCTCGATGGAAAGGAACGCGCCGACAAGGTTGAGCACGGCGGACATGGCCACCGCGACCTTGGGCTTCATGGCGCCGGTCGAGATGGTGGTGGCCATCGCGTTGGCGGTGTCGTGGAAACCGTTCGTAAAATCGAACGCGAGCGCGGTGATGACCACGATCGCGAGGATCAGCGAGAAGTTTTCCATTTACCCGAGCTTCTTTTGGATGTCAGTGGCATCTGGACCGTAGGCAACCTGGGTGAACGGAAGATGAACTCGGGAGTACCGATGGGTGTAGCGATCGGGTTGTCGAGGTTCCGTTTGTGTCGACGGAGCCGTTCTCGGGCGGGCCGACCGCGCGCCTTCCCCGATTCCCTCGAACTGAAACGGAGCCGGGGCCTCCGAGCGTGATCCGTGTCAACGCACGATGAACGCCCGCGGCCACGTGCCGCGGACCCGGTGAACGGATTCCGGTCACGGGGCGGGACCCGGCTCCCTCCACTTGTCGTACGGGTTGTATGCGAAGCCGAGCCGGGCGGGCCTCCTGGCAGGATCGCGGCATGGCTGAGCAGAGGTGGAACACGCGGGGCCCGCTGGACGCGGGTGGGGATCCACGGCATACGGAGGGCGGGCCGCCCGAGGCGGCTGCCGACGACATCGCGCGGGCCTGGGACGAGCTGGTCGCCACGGCCCGCAGGACCGTGGCCGACGGTCTGGTCGTGGGCACGTCCGGCAATGTCTCCGTACGCGTCGGCCACACCGTCCTGGTCACCCCGACGGGCGTCCCCTACGACCGCCTCACCCCCGATGACGTGACCGGCGTCGACCTCGCGGGCCGCCAGACCCTGGGCACCCTCCGGCCGACGAGCGAACTGCCCATGCACCTGGCGATCCACACCATGACCGACGCCCGCGCCGTGGTCCACACCCACGCCGTCCACGCGACCGCCGTCTCGACCCTCGTCGGCGAGCTGCCCCTGATCCACTACATGTCCGGCGCCCTCGGCGGACCGGTCCGCGTCGCCCCCTACGCGACCTACGGCACCCCCGAGCTGGCCGACAACATGCTCCGCGCCCTGACGGGACGCACGGCCTGTCTCCTCCAGAACCACGGCACCATCGCCTACGGACGGAGCCTCTCCGAAGCCTTCGACCGCACCGCCCAGCTCGAATGGATGTGCAGGGTCTGGCTGACGGCCTCCTCGGTGCCCGGCCTGAGCCCGCGCCTGCTCACCCCGGACCAGGTGGCGGAGGCGGGGGAGCGGCTGCGGGGATACGGCCAGCCGAGGTAGCGGCGGGGCCCCGGAGCATCCGGCCGGCCACCACCCCGCCGGATGCTCCGGTGTCCCGCCCACTGGCCGCGGACGGGGTCGGCCAGGACACTGGATGCGTGCGTGCAGTGAGAGCAGCAGCCGCGGCCGTCGGGGTCGCGTTCGCGGCCGGGGCGGCCAGTGTCGCCGCCGGCCGACTGGCCAGCGATGCCGCGCTGAAGACCACACCGGGCAGACCACTGCCCACGGAGCCCCGGCTGACCGTGCACTCCACCGCGGCCGGCCGGATCACCCTGACCAGGGCCTTCGCCTCCCAGCGCCCCGGCATCCACGGCCTCACCGGCGCCGGCGCCCACGCGGTCGTCGGCTCCGTCGTGAACAGCGTGCCGCACGCCCCCGACACGGTCGTGCGCCGCCTGGAACGCGTCAGCGAAGGCACCCTGGAACCGGGCGACAAGGTGTGGTTCACCCCCAACACCCACATCGGCGACCCACGCACCGCACTCGGCCTCGACCACACCGAC